>NZ_JBIAPV010000001.1:0-1288468 GCF_042888445.1 Streptomyces sp. NPDC002886 | reverse complement strand
ATGTCCTGGCCGAAAATGATCCAGTCGCCGAGCCACCAGCTCGAAGAGTCCGCTATCAGGTAGAGGTGCTTGCCGAACCGCTTCCACTCGGCCAGGGAGAAGTCCGGTGGCAGGGACAGGCCTGTGCGGCGTGTGAGGGCCGCCGCACCGGGAGAAGATCGGGGCGCGGTGCGCAGGGTGGTCGTGCTGGCGGACGTCTCCATGCTGATCGCTTCTCTGGTCAAGGTCGGTCGGTGGAGGGAAAGCCGATGAAAGCCGGAGGAGGGCTGCCGGTGTGCCGACCGCTCCGCCCCGTAACGCATGGGCGAACGCGGTTCAGTGCCGCGACCTGGGGGGCCGACAGCCGTCGTGGCGCGGGCACCTGAGCCGACGGTGACGGGGCGGGGAGGTTTCCGTCGAGAGGTTCGTGCGTTCCTCGCCACGAGGGGGGCGTGGCGGGTCGTGAACGAGCCACGGGGCGTTCATGAGTGTCCTCTTGCTGGTCAGGTGCTACGGTCCGGCCGCAGTTCCTGACCACCGTCCCGGGAGTAGTTGATGAACCGTGCCGCGCGCGGCGCTTTGGCGCGAAAGTGTCGCCGGCTCGACGAGTGACGGCGGTCGGCCCCACCGAGTCCTGCGGCACGGAGGGCCGATATGTGGAGTTTCACGTGGGTCTACCGCTTCCCGGGCGGTGAGCAACTGCGTGGTCACCAGGGAGTCTGGCATCGGATTCGGGCCGTGGTCCAGATCAATCGACTGGCATTAATCAGCCTGGCATCAGGATGCCAAGGTCGGGGGTGGGTGGTACCCGCACCAAAGGGTGCAGCCGGGGCGCTATCGGGCAATCGACCATTCCGCGATGGAACCTGCTGCAAACAGGGCGATGATCCAGGTGATCCGAAGACCGGACCAGGGGGGGAGACCTTGCAAGACGGGGCGAGCGGTATGCAGCAGGCAGGGCGCGGTCCTTCGGGGTTGCCGTGGGAGGCGCAGGCCGCGGCGGAGTGCGGAGCGGTGGCCGCATGCTCGCCATCGGGCTCGGGCGCGCCCATGGCGCTGGGTCAGGAAGCCGCCATGCGCCGCATGATCGAGCAGACCGCCAAGGTGCTGCGCGAGATGGCCGGGGGGTTCGAGAGTCTCGGCGATTCCGTAGGCCGCTACCCGGCCCGGCCGGCGGACGGCAGTGGGCCCCGACGGGCGGTGTACACCGCCGAGTTCCTGACCGATCCGGCGGAGATCGTGGAGGCGCTGCTCGATGCCGGGGCCGTCGCGTCGAACCAGATCCTGAGCATGTTTCCCGGGCCCGTGGCCAACAGCACGGAGCTCGCCGAGGAAGTGGCACGTACGGGCTACGTGCGTTCGCGGGGCGTCGCGGTGCGCAGCATCTACGCGGAGTCGTTCTTCAGATCACCCAACGGGACCAAGCACTTGCGTGAACTGGCCGAGCTCGGCGTGGAGATCCGGCTCCTGGGATCCGTGCCGTTCCGGCTGATCGTGAGCGACACGGTGACCATCATGTCGGGGCCGCGGCAGGAAGGCGCCTCCTCGTTGGCCGTCCTGCGTCCCGAATTCCTGGCCAGGGCAGCGCGGCAGGCCCTGGAGTACTGGTGGATCGGCGCCACTCCGCTGGAGGACCTCGTCCGGGACCTGAGCGACGGGCCGACTCCTCGAGAGCGGGCGATCCTGCGGCTGATGCTGGCCGGAGTGCGGGACGAGGCGATCGCGCGCGATATGGGCGTCTCGATTCGCACGTTCCGCCGGAACCTCGCGACGCTCATGGGGAAACTCGGCGCGGAGAACCGCTTTCAGGCGGGCGTCAAGGCGTCCGCGAAAGGCTGGCTCTAGTTTTCCTTTTTCCTCTGGCTTCCTCTGACTTCCCCTGGGTTCCCCTGGCCAATTCCCCTGGCCAGTTCCCTTGGTCGGTCCACCTGGTCGGTTCACCTGGCAATTCGCCGTCTTTCGGGCCCGGTTCGAGTGATGCTGTGGGCGGTGATGCCCCCTGTCAAGTGAGATCGGGGCCCTCCACGAAACCTTCGCAGTTTTGGCCGGAAGGCTTCACCTCACGCAGGCGGCGGGCGGGTCCGCGTGTCCCGCCGGCGGGACACGCGGACCCGCCCAGCGTAGAACCGGCCCCAGTTCCAGGGGTGTTCGTTTGCCGATTCCCGATGGACTCGATGGCTGGAAACTTCGGGAATCCGTCAGGATCCTCGGTGTCGGCGGTGTTCTGCGGCTGATTTGGCCCGGTCCGCCCGATTCGGCTGCCGAAGGGATCTCCGTTGCCGCGGATTTGCGTCAGGAGGCCGTCGCGTCTCCGGGCCATCGGAATCGCGGCTCGACAACCGTTGTGGCCTGTTGCATGATCCGGTCGTCGAGCGGCACGGGGGCTGGGATGGCGCCGCTGTCTTCTTTGTGTGAGGCGAACTTGACGCTCTGTCGAATTTCCTGCCCTTGTGGTTCGGGCTGTCTGCCGTCCTAAGACATTCACCAATGTCGGCGGCCTCTCTCAACGGCCCGCGCATATCCCTCGTGACGGATCGATCCCGTCTTTGTTCGCACTTCCTTCACGGAGCCATGAGCCCCATGTTTCATGCCACGCCTCTGCTGTGCCTGCCCTTCGCCGGAGCCGGCGCCAGCTTCTACATGCCCTGGCGTTCCCTCGGCGTCGAGGGCGTCGAGGTCAAGCCGATCCAACTGCCCGGCCGCGAGCGCCTGGTCGACCAGGACCCGTACACCAACGTGCAGGCCGCGGCCGACGGGCTGCTGGACGCCGCCCTCGCGGCGGCCGGAGAGGGGCCGGTGGCCGTCTTCGGTCACAGCCTCGGCGCGATCCTCGCGTACGAGCTGGCCCACCGGATCGCCGACCACGGTGCCAACGAGCTGGTCCACCTGTTCGTGAGCGGATCGCAGGGGCCGTGGAACGGCCGTACGGAGCGGGCGACCGGACTGGACGACGACGCGTTCCTCGCCCGGGTCCAGGAGTTCGCCGGCTACACGCACCCGGCCTTCGAGATCCCGGAGATGCGCGAGCTGCTGCTCCCCACGCTCCGCGCCGACGTGGAGATGCACGAGGCCTACGCGCCCACCTCCGAGCGCAAGCTCGCGGCGCCCATCACCTCGATCCGCGGTGTCGACGACCACCTGGTCTCGGCCGACGCGGCCGGCCACTGGCGCGACGCGACCAGCGCGACGTTCACCGCCGTGGACGTACCCGGTGACCACATGTACCTCGACGCGGGCGCCAAGTCGCTGCTCGAGCTGATCGCCTCGCGGCTGCGGTCCGGGCGTACGGAGAACTGACGTGCGACTTTCCCAGAAGACCGTCCTCATCACCGGCGCGGCCCGCGGCCTCGGCCGTGCCTGCGCCCTCAGGTTCGCCGAGGAGGGCGCCGACCTCGCGCTGCTCGACGTGGCCGCGGACATCGCCGACGTGCCGTACCCGCTCGGCACGGCCGACCAGTTGGAAGCCACCGCACGGATGTGCCGCGAGCGCGGGGCCTCCGTGCTGACCGCCCGGGCGGACGTGCGGCAGCAGAAGGAGATCGACGCAGCGGTCGCCGACGCCCTCGACCGGTTCGGCCGGATCGACGTCCTCGTCAACAACGCCGGCATCGCGTCCCCTTCCGGCAAGGCCAGCCACGAGATCACCGAGGACGAGTGGCGCGTCATGCTGGACGTCGACCTGTCCGGCGCCTGGCGGATGATCAAGGCCGTGGCGCCCTCCATGGCGAAGCGCCGGTCCGGCAGCATCGTGAACATCTCCTCCACGGCGGGCCTCGTGGGCTACCGCTACTTCGCCGGCTACGTCGCCGCGAAGCACGGCCTGATCGGACTGACCAAGGCGGCGGCGCTCGACTACGCGGCCCTGCAGATCCGCGTCAACGCCCTGTGCCCCGGCCAGGTCCGCGAGGAGCCGGCCCTCGAGGGCCGGATGCTCTCGGAGGTCGCCCGCTCGCTCGGTGTCGCCCCGGAGGACCAGGAGTCCGCGTTCCTGGAGTCCCAGCCGATGAACGCCCTGGTCAACCCCGAGGACGTCTCGTCCGCCGCCCTGTGGCTGGCCAGTGACGACGCCCGCCAGGTGACCGGAAGCGTCGTCACCGTCGACGGCGGATTCAGCACGCGATGAGCGCACCCGACCACCCGACCGCGCCCACCGCCCGCACCAGCCAGGAGATCAGCATGTCAACCCGGATCAGCCCGCCCCCGACGGCCGGACCCATGGGCAGCGCTGCCGAGTTCTTCGCGGGGACGGCCTTCGACGCGCGGCCCGCGCGCGCGTGCCACAGCCTCGTGCGCCGGATGCCCGAAGGGCTCACCGCAGACCGCGTCACCGGGCTGCTGACCGCCGCCCAGGAGGCCGGCGCGCTGCCCGCGGACCTCCGGCTGTGGGTCGAGGACGTGGTCACCGCCGCGGCCGACCCCGCCTCCGAGGCGCTGCGCGCCCGTGAGGGCTCCCGGACCGTCGGCCACGGCGCGCGGCTGCGCATGGTCCTGCTCTCCTACGCCGACGGCCCGGCCGACCTGGTCCTGGTGGCCCACCGCCGCGCCGTGGACAGCGCCGGACTCGACCTCGTCGGCCGGATCCTGTCCGGCGCCGCGGACGACGCGGCCCGGCTCGCCGCCCCCGGCGAACCGACGCGCCACAGCGCCGTGGACGCCGCGCCGCCGGCCTGGGGTCTGGGCGACGCGCGCCGCGCCGGCGCCACGGGCGTCGTGCGGATCGGCCCCGTGGAGGTCGCCCCGGAGCCCGTCACCCCCGTCCTGATCGCCGCCACCGCCCTGGTGCTGTCCCGCTACGCGGACCGCGGCCGGACCGTCGGCCTGCTCACCGCGGACCGCGCGGGCCGTGACCGTTTCGCCGCGGTGAGCCTGCCCGTCGACGACACCACCCCGGTCACGGACCTGGTCCAGCAGGCCGAGCGCGCCATCGCCTCCGCCGTGCCCGTCGGCGCCGACCAGCCCGTCCCCGCCGTGGGAATCGTGGAGCTGTCGGGTCAGGACGAGGCGTACCGGCCCTTCCTGGAGCTGCCGTTCCCGGTGACCTTCACCTGGGAGCCGCGGCGCGACGGTTCCTTCGCCGGCCGCCTCGACTACGACGAGTCGGTGCTGGACCCCGAGGTGGCCGAGCAACTGGCCCGCCACGTCGGCCGCGTGGCGGCGCTCGTCGGTGCCAAGCCGGACGACGCCCGGACCCTGCCGGGCGCGGACGTCGAGCTGATCGCCGAGGAAGAGCGTGCGGCCCTGCTGGAACTCGGACGCGGGCGGCCCGCCCCCGCGCGGCCGGCCGCCACCCCGTACGCCGCCACCCCGCACGCCCCCGCCACCCTGCACGCCGCCTTCACCCGGCTCGCCGCCGAACGGCCCGGCGCGACGGCGCTGTCCGACGCCGAGCGCGAGCTGACGTACGCGCAGCTCGACGAGGCGGCGACGCGGATGTCCGCCGCACTGGGCGAACGGGGCGTCGGCCCGGGCGACTTCGTGGGTGTCTGCCTGGACCGTGACACCGACCTGGTGGTCACCCTCCTCGCGGTGCTCAAGACCGGGGCCGCCTATGTCCCGATGGACCCGCGCTACCCCGTCGAGCGGCTGCGCTACACCACCGAGGACGCGGGGCTGCGCCTCGTGGTCACGACCCTCGACGGCTTCCCCGACATCGACGGCGTCACCGTGGTCCACCCGGGCGCGCTGGCCGGATCCACGGCCGCGGCGCCCGAGCCCGCGGACGACCCCGACGCGCCGGCCTACGTCATCTACACCTCCGGATCCACCGGCAGGCCCAAGGGCGTGGTCGTCCCCCACCGCAACGTCGGTGCGCTCATGGCGGCGACCACCCGGGACATGCGGCTGGGCCCGGACGACGTGTGGACGCTGTTCCACTCCAGCTCCTTCGACTTCTCCGTGTGGGAGATCTGGGGCTGCCTGCTCACCGGCGGCCACCTCGTCGTGGTCCCGTACTGGGTCTCGCGCTCCCCGGAGGAGTTCCACGCGCTGCTCGGCCGGCGCCGCGTCACCGTGCTGAGCCAGACCCCTTCCGCTTTCGCGTCGCTGCGCGACGTGCACCTGAACCAGGAGCAGTCGCTGGCCCTGCGGCTCGTGGTCTTCGGCGGCGAGCCGCTGGACGTGCGCTCCCTCGAGCTGTGGTTCCGGCGCGAGCCGCACGACCGGTGCCGGCTGGTGAACATGTTCGGCATCACCGAGACCACCGTGCACGTCACCACCCAGACGGTCACCCCCGTAGAGGTGGCCGCCGGGTCCCGCTCGGTGGGAACGGCACTGCCCGGATGGACCCTGTCCGTGCGCGACGACCGGGGCCGCGTCCAGCCCCTCGGCGTCCCCGGCGAGATCTACGTCGGCGGCGCGGGCGTGGCCGACCGCTACCTGAACCGACCGGAACTCACCGCCGAACGCTTCGTCGACGATCCGCTGACCGGCGAACGCGTCTACCGCAGCGGCGACCTGGGACGGCTGCGTCCCGGCGGACTGCTCGACCACCTGGGCCGGATCGACGACCAGGTCAAGGTACGGGGCTTCCGCATCGAGCTCGGCGAGGTCAGGTCCGTCCTGCTCGACGACCCCACCGTCTCGGCGGGCGCCGTCGTACTGAACCAAGGCGACGGCGACGCGGCCGGCGTGCGCCTCGACGCCTACGTGGTGCTGCGGCCTTCCGGCTCGGTGACCGAGGTCCGGCGCCGGCTGCGCGAGGTCCTTCCGGAGCACATGGTGCCGGCCACCCTCACCGCGGTGTCCGAGATCCCGCTCACCGTGAACGGCAAGGTCGACGCGGCCAAGCTGCCCAAGCCCGACCAGCTTCCCGCGGTGGAGGCCGCCGCCTCGGCCTCGGCCTCGGCCTCGCCCGAGGCGGAAGCCCCCGCGGAGCGGGAGAGCCTGGCCGACGTGGTCCTGCGCGCCTGGCGGGCCGTCCTCGGTCCCGAGGTGGGGCCGGACGACGACTTCTTCGAGCTCGGCGGCAACTCGCTGCTCGCGGTGCGGCTTTCCGCGGCTCTGCGCCGCGAGGGCCTGCCGCCCGTACCCCTGCGCGACCTCTACCTGCAGCCGACGGCGGCGCTCCTCGTGGAACACCTCACGGCGCGTCAGTCGGCCGAGGCCGGAGCGGGGCAGTCATGACCCTCGGCATACGGAAGACGCCCCGGGTCGCGGTCGTCTACGACTTGGGCTCCGCCACGGCGAACGACATCCTGGCCGCCGCCCACCGGCTCTGCGAAGTGGTCTTCGTCGCGGACTTCGACCGGCCCGGGGCCGCCACCGCCCGGCAGTCCATGCTCGCCCTCGGCGAGGTCGTCGACGTCACCGGACGGGATCCCCAGGAGCGGCTCCGACTGCTCCGGGAGGCCGCGGTCGACGGCATCGTGACCTACAGCGAGTACCAGCTCGCCGAGACGGCCCGCATGGCGCACGGTCTCGGGCTGCCCTACCACGCGGTCGAGCTGATCCCGGCGCTGGTGGACAAGCTGGTGCAACGCCGGATCCTGGCCGAGGCCGGGGTCCAGGCCACCCGCTGCGCGGTGATCGGTGACGATCCCGCGCAGGCGCTCGACCTGGTCGGCGTGCCGGCCGTGATCAAGCCGCGGATCGGTGCCGGAAGCCTGCACACCACCCGGGTGGACTCCGCCGAGCAGTTCCTCGCCACGGCGGCCGCCCGCCCGGCCGGCATCGAGTTCGTCGCCGAGCAGATGCTCGAGGGCGACCCCCGGGTGGCCGGCGGGTTCTGGGGGGACTACGTCTCCGTGGAGTCCGTCCACACCGGGTCGGCCTCCCGGCAGGTCTGCGTCACCGGGAAGTTCGCCCTCGCCGAACCCTTCCGCGAGACCGGGATGCTGCTGCCGGCCACGCTGTCGCAGGAGGCCGCCGACGAGGTCCTGGCCCTGGAGGCCGCCGCCGTGCGGGCCCTGGGCATCCGCCACGGCATCACCCACACCGAGATCAAGCTGACCGCGGACGGCCCCCGCATCATCGAGGTCAACGGCCGACTGGGCGGATACGTCCCGGAGATCCTGCGCCGGGCCACCGGGATCAACCTCGTACGGATGGCGCTGGACGTCGCCCTCGGCGGGGAGCCCCGTATCCCCGCGGCCCGCCACCGGGGCGTCACCTACCAGTACTTCCTCACCCCGCCGGCCGTGGCGGGCACGCTCGCCTCGGTCGGCGGGCTGTCCGAGCTCACCGAGCTGCCCGGCGTGCGCAACGTCGAGGCGAACGCGGAGCCTGGGCGGCTCGTGGACTGGCGCGAGGGCACCCAGAGCCACTTGGGCGTGGTCTTCGGCTCCGCCCCGGACCACGACACCCTGCGGACGGTCGCGGAGTCGATCACCGCCACTTTCCGCCCCGTCTTCGCGCCGCCGGCCGGCGCGGGCGCGTGAGGCGAGAGCACGAAGAGATGGAACGAACGATGAGAGCTACACAGGGCTACTCGCGCGACGCGACGATCCACGCGCTGTTCCTCCGGCAGGCCGCGGCGACCCCCGACGCGCCCGCGGTGATCGGTGAGCACGGCACGCTGACCTACCGCGACCTGGCGGAACGCTCGGCCCGGCTCGCCGCTCGCGTCCTCGCGTACGGGATCCGCCCCGGGGAACTCGTGGCGGTACGCGCCGAGCGGAGCCCCGAGTGGGTGATCGCCAACCTGGCCGTGCTGCGCGCCGGAGCCGCGTACCTGCCGATCAGCCCCTCCGAACCCGACCGGCGGGTGGAGTACCTGCTCGACGACGGCGGGGTGCGGCTGGTGCTCGGGGACCGCGAGGGCGAGGCGCCCGGCGGCCGCGGGACCGAGATGGCGATCCGGGAAGACCTGGCCCCGGACGGAGGGGACCCGGACGGAGGGGACCCGGACGGAGGGGACCCGCAGGCCGGCGGGCCCGACGGAGTCGGGGCCGAGAGCCTCGCGTACGTGATGTACACCTCGGGCAGCACCGGACGGCCCAAGGGCGTCATGGTGTGCCACCGCAACGTGGTCCGCCTGGTCCGCGGCACGGACTTCGTCGCGTTCTCCGCGAGGATGCGGGTCCTGCAGACGGGTGCGGTCTCCTTCGACGCGAGCACCTTCGAGCTCTGGGGCCCGCTCCTGAACGGCGGCGCGCTGGTGCTGCCCGAGGAGGACGCGGTTCTGGACGCCGGTCGCCTCGGGGCCGCCCTGAGGGACCACGGGGTCACCACGCTGTGGCTCACCTCGCCCCTCTTCAGCCGGATCGCCCGCCAGGACCCCTCCGTCTTCGCCCCGCTGGACGACCTCGTGGTCGGCGGCGACGTGGTCGCCGGCGAGCACGTCGCCGCGGTCCTGGGCGCCTGCCCCGGGGTGCGCGTCGTCAACGGCTACGGCCCCACGGAGAACACGACCTTCTCCACCACCCACCGCATCGGCCCGGAGGAGACCGGAGGGCCGCTGCCGGTCGGGCGGCCCATCGCCCACTCGACCGCCTACGTGCTGGACCCCTCGGGCGCCGCGGTGGAGCCGGGCACCGAGGGCGAGCTGTACGTCGGCGGAGACGGCGTGGCGCTCGGCTACCTGGGCCGCCCCGAGCTCACCGGGCAGGTCTTCCTGCCCGACCCCTTCCTGCCCGGCGGACGCATGTACCGCACGGGCGACCTCGCACGACAGCGCCCGGACGGGGTCATCGAGTTCCTCGGCCGCGCCGACGGCCAGGTGAAGATCCGGGGCTACCGGATCGAGCCGGGGGAGATCGAGTCCGTGCTGCGCGGACACCCGTCCGTCGGCGAGGCCGTCGTCGTACCGCTGGTGCGCGAGGGCGGGGAGGCGAGCGACCGCTACCTCGCCGCCTACTTCACGGAGGCCGAACCGCTCGACGTGCGCGAGGTGCGCGAGCACCTGGCGGAGCGGCTGCCGCGCCACCTGATCCCCGGGCACCTCGTCCTGCTCGACTCCATCCCCTTGACCGCCCACGGCAAGGTCGACCGCTCGGCGCTGCCCGATCCGGCCGATCTCCACGACCTGCCGGCGGAGCACGTGCCGCCGCGGGACGCCGTCGAGGAGCGGCTGGTGGCGATCTGGGAGAGCGTGCTGCCCGGCGCCACCGTAGGGGTGCTCGACTCGGCCTTCGACCACGGTGTCGACTCGCTGATGGCCGCCGGTCTCGCGACCGCCATCGGCGCGGAGTTCCGCGTGCCCGTGACCGTCGCGGACGTCTTCCGCAACCCGACCGTCGAGGACCTCGCCGTCCTGCTCGGCACCCGGGCGCCCGAGCCCCAGGGGCCCGCCGGACTGCCCGCCGCCCCGCCGGCCGACCACTACCCGCTCGCGCCGCAGCAGTACCCGCTGTTCGTGGCGCAGCACCGGGACGAGGCCTCGGTCCAGTACAACGTGCCGCTGCTGCTGGACCTGCCGGCCGACGTGGACGAGGCGCGGCTCGCGGAGGCCTGGCGCGGACTGGTCCGCCGTCACGAGGTCCTGCGCACCGCGTTCCTGCTGAAGGACGAACCGGTGCAGGTGGTGCGCGCCGAGGTCGTGTCGGAGCTCCTTGTCACCGAGGGGGAGCCGCGGCTCGGCGAGCTGGTGCGCCCCTTCGACCTGGCGGCCGCGCCGCTGGCCCGGGCGGGCCTGCACCGGTCCGGCGACCGGGCCGTGCTGTTCGTGGACCTGCACCACCTGGTGGTCGACGGACTGTCCCTGGGACACCTCTTCGGCGACCTCGACGCCCTGTACCGCGGCCGGGAGCTGCCGCCGGTCGCGCACCCCTACCGGGACTACGCCCACTGGGCGGCCGCCGGGGAGGGCAAGGGGATCGCCGAGGAGCAGCGCGCGTACTGGACCGCCGCGTTCCGGGACCGGCCCGCCCCGGCCGAGCTGCCCACCGACCGCCCCCGGCCCGCCCTGCGGACCCACGCGGGCGACCTGCTGCCGTTCGGACTCGGGACCGAGCGCACCGCCGCGCTGCGCGCCTTCGCCGCGCAGCGGTCCGTCACGCTCTTCGCGCCGCTGGCGGCCGCGTACGCGGTCTTCCTGTCCGTGGCCACCGGACAGGAGGACGTCACCGTGGGGGTGCCGGCAGCCGGCCGTACCGCCCCCGGCCTCGACACCGCGGTCGGCATGTTCGTCAACACGGTGTCCCTGCGGCTGCGGCCCTCGGGGGACAAGCCCTTCGGCGCGCTCGTCGAGGAGGCGGCCACCACCGCCCGCGAGGCGTTCGCCCACCAGGACTTCCCGTACGGAGAACTCGTCCGCGAGGCCGGGGAGCCCGTGCCCGGGCGCAACCCCCTCTTCGACACCCTGCTCGCGCTCCAGGCGAGCGCCCTGCAGGCCGTCGAATTCCTCGGGGAGCGCGTCCTGCTGAGGCCCCGTCACACGGGACAGGGCATGGCCGACCTGAACATGCAGGTCTTCGAGGAGCAGGACGACCTGCACATCGAGTGGGAGTACTCGACGGAGCTCTTCGACCGTGCCACGGTCGCCGCGTTCCGCGACACCCTCCTCGGCATCCTCGACCGGGCGCTCGCGCACCCGGACACGACGGTCGCCGCGCTGGGACGGCCGGCCGGACCCGGCGCCACCGCCACCGACATCACGGCCGCGCCGGAACTTCCCGGCATCGCATTCGACTTCTGATCCACACGCCGAGGAGCACCACCTTTCATGAGTTCTCACCTGACCGTCGGGCAGCGAAAGATCGCCGCCTCGCAGCGGCCCGCCTCGGCGGCGTTCTGGGCCGGCTTCCTCGACGGGTCCCGCGCCACCGGGTTCCCGGCCGACCGCCCCGCCGCCGCCCGTACCGGACGCACCCGGCCGGCCGCGGTGCTCGACCTGGATCTCGCGCTGGCCGAGCGGCTGACCGTCGTCAGCCGTGGCGACGACACCACGCTCCACACGCTGTTCACCGCGGCCGCGATCGCGCTGCTGAACGCGTACACCGGTGAGCGCGACCTGGTGGTCGGCCAGCCTCCGACCGTGCCCCAGCCGCTGGCCCGGGTCCTTCCGACCCGCCTCGAACTGCTCGCCGACGACACCCTCAAGACCCTCCTGGGCCGACTGCGCGGGGCCACCCTGGACGTGCTCGCCCACCAGGACTACCCGGTGGAGCTGGCCGGCGCCGAGGTCGAGGTGGCCGTGGCGCTGGAGGGCCTGCACGCCGCGGAGGCGGTCGACGCGGTCGCCGCCGACGTGCTGTTCCACGTACGGCGCACCGAGGCCGGCTTCGCCGTCGAGGTACGGACCGAGGCGGAACGATTCTCCCCGCAGAACGCCACCCGCCTCGCCGCCCACTACGCCCGGCTGCTCACCGCCGCACTGGCGGCGCCCGACACCGCGCTCGCGGAGCTGGACCTGAGCACCGGGGCGGACGCGGCCGTGGTCGCCGCGGCCAACGACACCACCGCGCCGTTCCCCGGCGACGTGACCCTCCCGGAGCTCTTCGCCCGCACGGTGGAGGCGACCCCCGACGCCGTCGCCGTCGTGTCCGGCGAGGACTCCCTCACCTTCGCCGAGCTCGACCGCGCCACCACGCGGCTGGCCCGCACGCTCCGGGAGCAGGGCGTGGGCCGCGAGGCCATCGTCGGTGTCCTCGCCGAGCGGTCGGTCGAGATGCTCGTCGCGATCCTCGCCGTCCTGAAGGCCGGAGCCGCCTACCTGCCCCTCGACGTCTCCCTGCCGGCCGCGCGCATGACGTACATGCTCGAGGACAGCAAGGCGGCGATCGTCCTGGCGCAGCCCGGCCGCGCCGACCTGGTGCCGTCCTCCGTCACCGTGCTGGAGCTGTCCGCGGACACCTCCGAGGACGCCGGCGAGCCCCTGGAGACGGGGGCCGCGACCGACGCCGCGTACGTCATCTACACCTCCGGCTCCACGGGCGCCCCCAAGGGCGTGGTGGTGGAACACCGCAGCGTCGTCAACCGGCTCCACTGGATGCAGCGCGCGTACGCGATCGGCGCCGCGGACACGATCCTGCAGAAGACCCCCGTCTCCTTCGACGTCTCGGTGTGGGAACTGTTCTGGTGGCACATCGAGGGCGCCCGCGTCGCCCTGCTGGCACCGGGCGGCGAGCGCGAGCCGGAGGCCATCGTGGCCGCCGTCGAGCAACACCGGGTGACCACCCTGCACTTCGTGCCGACCATGCTCGGCGCGTTCCTCGACTACGTGGCGGCCACCGGAGCCCAGGGGCGCCTCTCCTCGCTGCGCCGCGTCTTCGCCAGTGGCGAGGCCCTGGGCGTGCACCACGTGCGCCGCTTCGCCGAACTGCTCGGCCACGCCGAGCTGGTGAACCTCTACGGGCCCACCGAGGCGACCGTGGACGTCAGCCACCACCGCACCTCGGCCGACGACACCGTGGTGCCGATCGGACTGCCCATCGACAACATCCGCCTCCACGTGCTCGACGAGCGGCGCCGCGAGCGCCCGGTGGGCCTGCCCGGCGAGCTGTACATCGCCGGCGACGGCCTGGCCCGCGGCTACCTCCACCGCGCGGAACTCACCGCGGAGCGGTTCGTGGAGAACCCCTTCGAGGGCGAGTCCCGCGCCTACCGCACCGGTGACCTCGTCCGGCGCCTCCCGGACGGCTCCCTGGAGTACCTGGGCCGCAACGACTCCCAGGTCAAGCTCCGCGGCTACCGCATCGAGCCGGGCGAGATCGAGCGCCGCCTCCTCGACCACCAGGGCGTCGGCGACGCGGTGGTCGTGGTGCGCACCGGGACGGACGGGCACCAGCGCCTCGTCGGGTACGCCGTGGCCGCCGAGAGCGCCGAGAGCGCCGAGGACCGGCCGACGGAGCAGCAGCTGCGCGTCCACCTCGCCGGAACGCTGCCCGAGTACATGGTCCCGGCCCGCGTCGTCGTGCTGGACGCCTTCCCGCTGTCCCCGAACGGCAAGCTCGACCGGGGCGCCCTGCCGGAGCCCGCCACCGAGGCCGTCGGCCACGTGGAGCCCCGTACCGACAGCGAGAGGGCGCTGGCGGGCCTGATCGCCGAAGTGCTCGGCCGCGACCGGATCGGCGTGCACGACAGCTTCTTCGCACTCGGCGGCACCTCCATCCACTTCGTCACCGTGCTGGCCAAGGCCCGGGGGCTCGGCCTGGCCTTCACCTTCCAGCAGCTCTTCGCCAACCCCACCGTCGCCGCCCTGGCGGCCGTACTGGACGAAGGCGGCACCCGGGAGGAACTGCGCCACGAGTTCGCCCCGTTCGAGCTCATCAGCGAGGAGGAGCGGGGCCGCCTGCCGGAGGACGTCGAGGACGCCTACCCGATGTCGATGCTCTCGGCGGGCACCATCTTCCAGAGCGAGATGACCCGCGGCAGCTCCCAGTACCACGACATCATCGGCTACCTGATCAACAGCGGCTTCAACGCCGAGGCCTTCACCGAGGCCGTGCGGATCCTGGTCGACCACAACCCGATCTTCCGTACGAGCTACCGGCTGAGCGGCTTCCGCGACTACCTGCAGCTCGTCCACAAGTCCGTGGACCCGCCGCCGGTGTTCATCGCCGACGTCCGCCACCTCGACGAGGCGGCCCAGGAGGTCTGGTACGAGGAGTGGGAGCGCGAGGAGAAGGCGCACGCCTTCGACTGGGAGTACCCCGGCCTCATCCGGCTGCACGTCCACGTCCTGCGCGACGACCTGTACCGCTACAGCATCAGCCAGCACAATTCGGCGCTGGACGGCTGGAGCATCAACCTGGTGCACACCAAGCTGTTCGAGATCTACCACGCCCTGTGCACCGACGGCGTGTTCACCGGCAAGCCGGTCCCCAACCACCTGCGCAACTTCATCGGCCTGGAGCAGCAGTCGATCAACTCGCGGGAGGACCGCCAGTACTGGCTCGACCGCCTGGAGGACCGGCCGCGGACGATCATCCCGCGGCTTCGTGCGCGGGACGAGGAAGCGGCCTTCCACGTCATCCTGCAGGACGTGCCGCTCCCGCGCGGGCTCTCCGACCGGATCGTGGCGCTCGCCGGACGCCTCGGCGTCCCCGTGAAGACCGTGCTGCTCGCCGCGCACATGAAGGTGCACGCCGTGGTGACCGGCGAGCGGGACGTCATGACCGGCTACGAGCACAGCGGCCGCCCGGAAGTCGCGGACGCGGAGAAGGCGTGCGGTCTCTTCCTCAACTCGGTGCCGCTGCGGGTGGACATCGCCGACGGCAGCTGGGAGGGGCTGATCCGGCAGATCTACGACGCCGAGACCTCGTTCCTGCCGCACCGTCGCTACCCGATGGCCAAGATGAAGCAGGACCTGCAGACCCAGGTGCCGCTGTTCGAGACCGTCTTCAACTTCACGCACTTCTACTCGCTGAAGAAGCTGCGCGAGCTGCCCGAGTTCTCGCTGCTGGACGTCCGCGCCGTGGCCATCACGGAGTTCCCGTTCCGCTCGGAGTTCTCCCGGCACTTCTACACCGACGAGGTGCAGCTCAGCCTGCACTACCACACCGACGCGTTCGACAACGATCACATCGTGCGCATCGGCGGCTACTTCATCGCCGCGCTCGACCGGATGACCGCCGACCCGTCGGACTCCCACGCGACCCGGCCGCTGCTCGGTGACGAGGAACTGGCCTCGCTGGCGGAGTTCGGCACCCGCCCGCAGCCGGCCGTCGCCGACGGCGGGGACCTCGCGTCCGGCGCCTCCGTCGTCGTACTCGACCCGTCGGGCCTGCCCGCGGCGATCGGCGCCCCGGGCGACATCGCCCTGCTGGGCGCGGACGGCAGCCGCTCGGTCGTCGGCCGGGGCCGCTGGCTGCCCACCGGCGTACTGGAGCGGGCCGGTGACGGCGCCGACGAGCCGCAGGCGCCCGCGCCCGCCGTGGAGGCCGCCCCGGAGGCCGAGGGCGAACTGTCCTCGGCCGCGATGCGCGTGGCGGCGGTCTGGGGCGAGGTCCTCGGCATCGACCCCACGTCGATCAAGCTCACCGACGACTTCTTCGAGCTCGGCGGCAACTCGCTGGCGGCCATGCGTGCGGTGATGATGCTCAACGGCCTGGTGACGATCAAGGACGTGATGCGCAACTCCCGTCTGGGCGAGCAGGCCGACCTGGCCGAGAAGCTCAGCCAGGACGAGGGATCCGGTGTCCTGGTGCGGCTCACGCCCGCCGACGACCGGCCCTCGGCGACCCTCGTCTGCTTCCCCTACGGCGCCGGCCACGCGGTGCACTTCCGCCCGGTCGCCGACGCGATGCGGCGCAAGGACTCCTCCTTCGCCGTGCTGGGCGTCGAACTGCCCGGCCACGACCCCAAGTCCGGTGCCGACGAGCTGATGCAGGTCACCGACATCGCGGGCCTGGTGGTCGAGGAACTGCTGCGCCAGGAGCGCGGCAGGATCGTCCTGTGGGGCCACTGCGTCGGATCCGCGCTGGCCATCGAGGTGGCGCGGCTGCTGACGGCGCGCAACGTCGGGGTGGAGCACCTGTTCATCGGTGCCAAGCTGCTGTACGACGCAGCCGCCCTGCACGAGTCCATCGACTACGTCTCCTCGATGACGTACGAGGACATCAAGCGCTGGCTCATCGTGGAGAGCGGCTTCACGGGCTTCGACGAGCTCGGAGCCTCGTACGCCGATCTGCTCGTGCGCACCTTCCGGCACGACTCGACCAGCGCCAACGCGTACTACCTGAACACGTACGGGGACGGCGGCGCCGTCGCCGCGCAGCCGGTGACCGTACCGACGACGGCCGTGTACGCGGCCGACGACCCGGTCACCACCGGTTTCGCGGAGCGCTACCGGGACTGGGAGCCCTTCACCGGCGTCCCGCGCGTGCTCGAGATGCCCGGCGGCGGCCACTACTTCACGCGTACCCGGCCGGCCAAGGTCGTCGAGATCGTCCTCGACACGCTCGCCGGGTCCGCGGCGTCCGCCGAGCCGAAGGGTGAGGGGCGATGACGACGACCGACGCGCCGGTGGACCTTTCGCTGGACCTCTCCTCCCCGGCGAACTTCGACCCGGAACCGCCCTACCGGGTCTGGGCCGCGATGCGGGACCGGCCGCAACTCCCCTGGCAGGACCGGCCGGACGCGCCCGGGTTCTACTCGGTGACCCGGCACGACCACACCCGGACCGTCCTGCGCGACGTGGCCACGTACAGCTCCGAGTGGGGCATGACGCTGGACAGCACGCTCGGCGTCCGCGACCCCGCGGCGGGGCTGATGATCGAGCTGACCGACAAGCCGCGCCACGCACGGCTGCGCAAGCTGGTCACCGGGGCGATCACCCCGCAGTTCGTCCATTCGCTCACCCCGGTCATCGAGGAGCACGCCCGGCGGCTGGCCGAAGCGGCCGTACGGCAGGGCGAGGTCGACGCGGTCGGCGCGCTGACCGCCCCGATGCCGAGGCTCGCCATCGGTTCCATCCTCGGCATCCCGGAGGAGGACCGCGAGGCGGTCGCCTCGATGGCCAGCCGGGCCATCACCGGTACCGAGGCGGCGGGCGCCGCGGCGCCCACCCTGGCCGAGCGCCGCCGCTTCAGCGAAACCGGCAACAACGACCTCCTCATGTACTTCGTGGAGATCATCGAGGGGGAGCCGCACCGGCTGGACCCGAACGGCATGGTCCGGCGCCTGATGGACATCGAGATGGACGGCGAGCGCCTGAGCTCGGACGAGGTGCTGCTCAACTGCCTCAACCTGGCCATCGGCGGCTACGAGACCACCAAGAACGCCGTGGCGGCGGGCCTGCTCCGGCTCGCCACCACACCGGGCGCCTGGCAGTGGCTGCGCGAGGACCACGGGCGGATCCCCGCGATGATCGAGGAGATGCTCCGCTTCGACACCCCCGCCATGCACCTCATCCGCACGGTGACCCGGCCGGCCGTGCTCGGCGGAACGGAGCTGAAGGAGGGGGACACGGTCTGCGTCTGGCTCTCGGCGGCCAACCGCGACCCGGAGGTGTTCGAGGCGCCCGAGGAGTTCCGCCTCGACCGGACGCCCAACAACCACCTGGCCTTCACCATCGGACCGCACTTCTGCCTGGGCGCCGTACTGGCCCGGCTGGAGATGCGCTCGCTCTTCACCGAACTGCTCACGCGCGCGGAGTCGGTGGAGGCCCTGTCCGGTCTGATCCGCCGGCCGTCGAACTTCATCTCCGGAATCGACCGGTTCGACATCCGCCTGCGCCCGGCCTGAGCCCACGCCGACGCCCCCGCCCCCGACGCTCCGGAGCGGTCGCTCCGGGGCGTCGGGACCCCCCGCGCCCACTAACAGAGAGAAGAGCCAATGCAGATGGAACTCCCCGCCGGCCGGGTGATCATGGTCGGCTTCGGCAAGCTGCTGCTGAACCAGATGGAGCAGTTCCTGCCGGAGAACAGCGTGGTGGTGGTCGAGGACCCCGACATCATCCGCAAGCGCGATGTCCACGAGGCCGCGGCCACGCTGGGTTGCGTCCACTCCGTCGTCGCCGCCCCGTACCACCAGGACCTCGCGCTCGTCGAAGCCGTCGAGGAGCACCTGGCGGGAGAGCCCGTCGCACTCGTCATCGCCGGTCTCGAGTACGGCGTCCACGGCGCGGCCGTCCTCGCCGAGCGCTGGGGGAGGCCCGGCGCCGGCGCCAAGGCCGCCGCCGCGCTCACGGACAAGCTGGAGCTCCGCGCCGCCGCGCGGGCCGGGGGGCTGCGCAACCCCGACTGGACCGAGGTGCACGGGCCCGCGGACGCCGAGGAGTTCGCCGCCGGCGGCCCCGTCGTCCTCAAGCCCGCGAACCGGCACGCCTCGCTGGGCGTCCAGTTGCTGGAGCCGGGCGACGACATCGCCGCCGCCTGGGAACTCACCGTCGCCGCCCGCGACGACATCATGCTGCCCGACCGGGAGCTCGCCTGGCGCTACATGGCCGAACGCCGTCTGTACGGTCACGAGTACAGCGTCGAGGCCCTGGTGCGCGGCGGCCGGATCGTGTTCCTGAACGTCACCGAGAAGCTCACCGCCGGCGGCCGCTACCCCGTGGAACTGGGTCACGTCGTGCCCGCCGGCCTTCCGGACGACGTACGGCGCGGCTTCGAGGAAGCGATGACGCGCTTCGTCGAGGCCATCGGGTACGACACCGGCATCCTGCACGCCGAATGGATGCTCGGCGAGGAGGGCCCGGTCCTCATCGAATGCGCGGGCCGGGTGCCCGGTGACTCGATCACCTTCCTGCTCGACGCGGCGTACGGCGGCAACGTGATCCGCGCGCTGGTGGAACTCCTCGCGGGCGGCAGCCCGAAGCTGCCCGGCGGCGCCCCGATGGGCGCGGCGATCCGCTTCCTGACCGCGCCCGCGGGCACGGTCCGCGAGGTGACGGGCATCGAGGAGGTACAGCAGCGGACCGGCGTGCTGCGCGCCGCCGTCACCGTGGGGCCGGGCGACCGCGTGCCCGAACTCCGCTCCTCCTGGGACAGGGTCGGCGAGATCATGGTGCTCGCCGCCGGGCCGGCCGAGGCCCGGACCGCGGCCGAGGAAGCGGCCGGGGCCGTCCGCATCACCGTGGACGCCGAGGCCGCGCTGTGACCGCCGGGCAGACACGGGGCAGCCGTACGGGCGCCCTGCGCGAGAAGCTGCTCGGTCCGGCCGCCGCGAAGGGGGGCCTCGCCTTCCTCGCGATCGGGCTGATCGACGCCGTCGGCACGGGCATGTACCTGGCGGGCTCGGCCCTGTTCTTCACCACCGTCGTGGGACTGACCGTGGCCCAGGTGGGCATCGGCCTGTCGGTCGCCGGCGTCCTGGGCCTCGCCGCCCAGCCGGTCATCGGATGGCTGGCGGACCGCTGGACCCCGCGCAAGCTCCTGGTGATCCTCAACGTCTACCGGGCCTGCGGCTTCATCGCGTACGTCTTCGCCGACGACTTCCTCAGCTTCCTGCTCATCGCGGCCTTCCTCGGCGTCGGCGAGCAGGCGGTGTTCCCGATCTACCAGGCCCTCGCCGAGCAGATGGCGGGTGCCGACGGGCGCGTCGCGATGATGGCGCGCATGCGCGTCGTCTTCAACGTGGGCTTCACCCTCGGCGGCCTGCTCGCCAGCATCGCCATCGCGGTGGGCACCCGCGCGGCGTTCAGCGTGATCGTCCTGGGCAACGCCGCGTCGTTCGTCGTCGCCGCCCTGCTGCTGAGCAGGCTCCAGTTGCGCAACCCGCCCGCCCCGGCGGAGCAGAAGGCCAAGAAGTCGCCCCTGCGCCTGGTCGCCCTGCGCGACCTGCGCTACGTGGCGGTCTCCGGGGTCAACGGCGTGCTGGTCCTCCACATGGCACTGCTCGGCATCGGCGTGCCGCTGTGGGTGAGCGAGCACACCAGCGCGCCGAAGGCCCTGGTCGGACTGCTGCTGGTGGTCAACACGGTGCTCGCCGTCGTCTTCCAGGTCCGCGCCTCGGCCGGTACCGAGAACGTCGCCGGCAGCGTCCGGGCGATGCACAAGGCTGCGGCGGCCCTGGTGGGTTCCTGCGCCCTGTTCGCCCTGGCCGGCTTCGACCTGCCCGTGGTCGCCGTCGTCGCCGTGCTGGTCGTCGGACTGGTCCTGCTGACCGCGGGCGAGCTCTACCAGTCCGCGGGCGGCTGGGGCCTTTCGTACGCACTGGCCCCGGACCGCTCTCGGGCCGAGTACCTGGCCACCTTCAACCTGGGGACGAGCGCCCAGTTCGTGCTCGGTCCCACCATCGTCACCATCGGCGTGATCGGCAACGGCACCGCGGGCTGGGTGGTGCTCGGCGCCTTCTTCCTGCTCGCCGGCGCGATCGTCGGTCCGCTCGCCAAGGCCGCCGAGAAGCGACCCGCGCTGCGCTCCGACACGGAGCCGGACCCGGTCGCGGCGACCGCGGCTTGAGGCAACAGATATGACGTCGTCGCACCAGTGATACGAGGAGTTGACCCGATCATGGCCGAGAGCAGGGCTCTGCGCCGACCGTTCCCCCGGCCGGGGGCGGCCGTGCGCATCGTGTGCCTGCCGCACGCGGGCGGTTCGCAGAGCCTGTACCAGGCCTGGGCGCAGCTGCTTCCGCCCGAGGTCGAACTGATCGTCGCCTGCCCGCCGGGGCGGCTCGACCGGATCGACGACCCCTGGCCGGCCTCGATAGCGGACCTGGCAGCCGATTTCGCGGCCGAACTGGCCCCCTGGCTGGACCGCCCCTGGGTGGCCTTCGGCCACAGCATGGGAGCACTGGTCGGCCACGAACTCGTCCTGCGCGTCCAGCGGATGGGGCTCCCCGCGCCGGCGAGGCTCATCGCCTCGGCCTGCGCGGCTCCGAGCCTGCGCCGCGATCGAGGCCAGCACGTGATGACGGACGACGACCTGTGCGCCGAACTGGCCGGGCTCGGCGGCATCGATCCGGATCTGCTCGAACTCCCCGAGCTGCGCGAGATGGTGCTGCCCGTCATCCGCGGCGACTACGAACTCCTGGCCGCGTACCAGCCGCGCCAGGGCGACCTGCTGACCTGCCCGGTCAGCGCGTTCGTCGGCGTCGAGGACGCCGAACTGTCCCGCGAAGGGGCGACCCGATGGGGCGAGTGGACCTCCGGACCGAGCGAGGTGGTGGAGTTCCCCGGAGGCCACTTCTACCTCTCCGACCACCCGGAACGCGTAATCGCCGACCTACTCGACAGACTCCCCACCGCGGCAGCCCGCAGAACCCCCCACACCGCGACCCCCACCCCGAAGCCCTGACCCACCACGCCCACTTCATGCCGAAGGCCGGCGGCAAGGGCCGCGCGGCCGTCGACGCACCGCTCGGCACGGCGCCCGAGTACGCGTCGCCGGGGAAGCCCCCGCGGGTGCGGGTGGCAGTCCACAAGAGGTTGGGGATCCGTTCCGCACGACCGGCTGGTCGTGCGGCTGGCGACGCTGGGTTCAGCGGCAGAGCTCCATGATGGTGTCGTCGAAGCCGGGGAACTCCTGTACCGCCAGTTCGATCACGGCAGCGGCTGACCGGCGCTGGTGCGGTGCGAATCCTTCGGCGATGGCTGCCAGCTCCGGGTTGGGGCGCGCCTGCCAGTCGGGTTCGTACGAGGTGGCGGCTTCCCAGGGGCCGAAGCCGTCGGCCAGTAGCCACAGGAAGTCGCCCAGGTGGCGGGCGACGACACCGGTCTCGCCTTCGGAGCCGAGGAAGACGACGGGTTGCTCGGCCAGTGGCCGGCCCGAGCGGATGAGCCAGAACGCCGCGTACCCGCCCGTGCCGTCCTGTCCGAACACGCGGAAGTCGTTGCCGTCCAGTTCGCTGTTCCCGTTCCATGCCTGGAACCAGTCGGTGGTCTCGGCAGCGGACAGGAAGGCCGGGAAGGGTTCGAAGTCGACCCCGGTCTTCCCGTCGGCGTAGTCGAAGCGAACGGCCATCGCGGTGGCGAGCGCGGCGGGGAACTGGCGGTCATCGGTGGGCTTCACGGAGACAGGCTAGACAGGGGGTCGGACATCGACGCCCCACGGGCAAGGTCGCTGGGCGACTGCCGGCTTGTAGTCGTCGGGGGAGACAGGACAGGCCTGGTCGCGGCAACGGGTGGCACAGCAGATGCTGTGCCACCCGTTGTCGGTACCCAACGCGGCTTCATTCTCCCCAAATTCTCCCCAGCAGAGGGTGCCTCCGAAGGCGGTCCACCGCTGGCCAGCGGGGTGACCTGGGCCGCAGGGAGCGCTACGGTGCGTTCACGTAGGTCGTCTGCTGTGGCTCGGGGGAAGTCGCGGAAGGCTTCCACCTTTGGCGAGCATCGACACGACACGTGGGCTACCCCACATCTACTCCGTGAGCTCTGGCCAAGCCATCGAGTCCGTCGGCCCAACCCTGCCCGACCGCTCGAAGCTTCCACACCGGCCGACCCTCGGCGGACCTGTGCCGGTACAGCTCCGCGACGACCATCGCGCGGATGGCCGGGTCGGCGGGTGGCTGGAAGGTCCAGGAGGTAGTGGCGGATCCCATGGACAGTTCTGCATGGGTGAGGGAGCCGCATGTCAGTCCGGTGTCGACGTCCATGTTGATCGCGATCGTCATGCGCTGGACGTGCTCTGGCAGGGCTGCGAGGTGGATGGCGGCGCGCTCGACGGAGCGGGTGCCATCGTTCTGCTTGCCCAGGAGACGAGCGGCCCCCTGGGCGGCGGACGGCTGGTTGTAGAAGACGAAGTCCTCGTCGGAGGAGACCCGGCTCTGTGCGTCGGTGAGGAAGAGCGTGAGGTCGGCATCTGCGCCGGCGAAGCTGAACGCGACGGTCAACCCTTCTCCTGCTTCGTCGGGCAGTGTGAGGTTCTGCCCCGGCCTGAGCGTCGTCGGAGCAGCGAGTACGGGCTGGCCCATGGCAGGCGGCTGGGCCGCCGACGGGGTCTGGGTCCTCCACTCGGCGAACGTGTGGATCCGGTAGTGGTCCGGGGCCGGCGCATTGTGGGTGGCCGGGGTGTTGGCGAGGAGGTCGCCATCCAGGCCGGCGAGCGTGGCGTCAACGGAGGCGGCGTCATCCTGGGCATGGTCGAGCAGGCTTTGCAGGCCGGGCAGTCGACTGGTGTCCAGCGGCTTGATGGTGCTCGCAAGATTTCCGGAGACCGTCGTGCCGACGGCGCAGGCGACATCCTGCCCAATGTCGAGGAACCGCAGCGCGTCCTCCGGCTGCCGCCAGGGGACCGACTCGATGGCCTGGCGGGTCCACCGGCCGTACGCCACGAACCCCAGCCGCTGGGTGTCCGGCATGCGGGTGATCACCGCGAGGTCGATCGCGGTGATCCCAGGCGCGACGGCGAAGCCCTCCTTGAGAGTGGCGATGACGTTCGACCCCATGGCCGTGAGCCACCACAGGACCCGGTCCCGCTTGGTCAGCGTCTTCAGAGTGGGGCGCCCGCTGGAGGTGACTCCAGGAGTCTGGTCGGGCAGTGAGTCGATGTCGTGCTGCCGCATCACCACGGACATCACGGAGCCGTCGACCCCGACAGCACAGCCGGCGGCGGGGTTGTCGGAGAAGGCGTAGTTGACCGTCTCGCACACGGTCGCCTCGTCGTTCGCGACGAGGGCCTGCCACCACTGCTGCGCCTCGGCGTTCAGCTCCCCGTGGACGCCGTGCAACCGCGCCTGCTCGGCAGCCAGGTACCCCGGAGCGTCGCGCTCGGCCCGCAGCTTCGCCTCCGCGCGCTCGGCACGGGCGAACACGCCGAGCCCCGCGAGGTGGAACGCCTTGGCCTCGGCCAGCGCCCAGGGCAGCCCGAGCTGCGGGGGCCCGGCTGTCACCGGCGGGTGCACGGGGGAGAAGGATTGCAGGTGCACGCTGGTCATCTGCTGCCGCAACTCCCGCAAGTGTGCGATGGCCGCATCCCGTTCCGCCTCCTGCTGGGCCCGCTCGGCCTGCCGCCGCACCCGTTCGAGCTGTGCGCTCGAAGGCCCGGCCGCCCGCGGACGCGAGCCGGAGCGGGTCGTCCGACTCGTATTGGTCCGGCGGCGCCCGCCGCCCAGTGCAGTAGAGGCATAAAGGGGCCCCATCCCCGAAGAGAGCGTCGTCCGCCCGCCGCCCACGCTCACGCGTGCCATCCGCGGCCCGACGGATGTCCGTACGCCCCTTGTCGAGACACGCACACTCAGTCCGGGCACACCAACGCGGAAACCGAATCCCATGGGGCCTCCCCTTTCCACTCCGAGGAGTCCGTCACCACCCCGGCGTCGATACGCGAGGATCGTGGCATGTCGCACATGGTCGGGAGGTGCCGACCGCGGATCTCGCGGAGGAAGCGGGGTACGGGCGGTGACATGGCGGCCGGCGCCCTTCGCCGGACCAGGGAGTCCGGATCCGGCGGGCAGCCGGAGCCGCCGCCGCAGGCAATGGCTGCCCTCGGGCTCATGGCCCGTCCGGCCTGGCTTCCCTCAGTGGCCACAAGGCTGGTGGGACATCGACTTCTGCGTACGAAGTGCCCAAAGGCGAACCTGTGTTCACTCTTGCTAGAGTGCAAGTGTTGAACGCTCTGTTGAGCAAATGAACAACTGGGCAGTTGAGCGGGCATTGGGGTACGGGGGCGGATACGTGGCGGCAGATCCCAACTTGCTGGTGAACAGCCAGCGCTTGACCAAGCTGGCCGACGACCTCGACGAAATGCAGCGCTTTCTGGACCGGCAGGTCAAGCGTATGGACGCGGTCGTCGACACGATCGAAGCCCGCTGGCAGGGGCCCGCGGCCAAGGCCTACCGACGGCGGCATCGCGATGCCGCCAAGGAAGCGGTACGCATCCGTGAGCTCATGAAACTGATCGAAGCGGCCGTTCGCATGAGCCGAGACGGTTTTACTGAGCAGGAGCTCGACACTCTGGCCGCCTTCAGGCGCATCCAGATGTCCGTGGAGGTGGACAGGGAGGCGGACGGGCTTTCGACCCCCAACACCGGGACCCCGCCCCCCGCGCCGCGCACGAGCCGCTTGCAGGATCTGTGACGAGGGTGACGCATGACTGACAGCGACGGCAGCATAACGGTCGACTTCGCTACTCTGCGGCTTCTCTCCGGCCAACTGGAAGAGATCCTCAAGGAGCTCAACGACAACGTTCAGACCATGCACGACCGCGTTGAGAAGGTTGTTCTCGCCTGGGAAGGCGAGGCCCGTGAGGCGTTCATCGACAGGCTGGACGAGTGGGATCGGTCCGCACGGGACCTTCAGGCCACACAGGCGTGGCTTCACGGCATTGTGGCGACCGGCCAGAGCAACTACGCGGCGGCGCATGCCGCTGTGCTGCGCGGTTGGGGAGCGGCCTGATGAGCGTGCCCCCTCCTCCTCCCTTGAAGAACGGAGAAATCGACGTCACCCCCAGTGCGCTGCACGCGCTCGCGGGCTACGTCGGCCATCTCCAGGACGGACTGCACAAGGGGGCCAATCAGCTTCTCAACGAGCTCGGCCGATATCCGGACTGCGGGGGATACGGAACCGCCGCGTGGGAGTTCGCCGCCGCGTACAAGAAGGTCGGCAACCGTTTCATCGAGGTGTGGGCCAAGTCGGTGGCGAGCGTCGGAGGCGCTGCCGTCGGCTTCGCCGTGACCGCGAACAACTACGCGATCGCGGACGCCGCGACGGACCCCTCGGGGGCCCCGGCCCAGACCCAGCCACCGCCGACCGTGATCGACACACCGCCGAACTACGGGTCCGTGACGGACCTCAAGTGGGCGGACGTCGACCAAAGCCAGGACATCTTCCAGCTGGCACTGGAAGCGGTGGAGGCCGGACTCCTGGCGCTCATCAGGCCCCTCCTGGAGGACGCCTACCGCATGGGCAAGGCGGCCGAGATCATGCCGTTGCCCGATTACCTGGGTTTGGACAACATGTCCATCGCCTGGGTCTACGCGAGCACGTCCGTCACCGCCACGGACGGAAACCTCAGCAGCGCTCTCCATAACTACACCGATCGCTCCAACGGCGAGTGGAACGCTGCTATGAGGCAATTCTGCAGCGCTGTCTGGGGTACGAGCGCGTGGGGCCAGAGTCGTGAGGGCTACCAGTGGAAACACGACTCCGCGCAGCCAGGTCAGGCCGGCAGCCACCCCGTCATGGACGTGATGGTCAAGACCTGTGACGTCATGAGTGACGCTCTGCGTGCCTGGGCGGCCGCCGCGGAGGATGTGCGGGACGACCTTCGCAGGCTCTACTACGAAGCCGTGCTGAAGGCCCTGCCGCACATCGACAGAAGCGACGGCCTGGACTTGAAGGACGTCAAGAGCTTCGGCAAGGGACTCCTCAAGATGGGGAGGGGTTTCGCGGTCGGCTTCTCCCTTGAGGTGGACGAGGAGGCGATGAACGCGACGGTCGAGGCGTACAACAACCGCGTGCACCGACAGGTCGCGGAGCTCAACAAACTGCACGAAGCCCTGGATGAGGCATATCTCAGTGCTCCCGCGTTCCGGGCGGAGTCGGCGCGGGCGGAGTCCTTCGGTGCCCGAGCTCTGACCGATTTCAAGAACGATCCGCTCTACACGGTGGCCGGGGACGACGAAAGCAATCACAAATACCCGATCGACCTCGCGAATCAGGAGGGCATTCTCGGGTCCCATGTGGTGGACAAGCATGTGGGAAAGACGGATGAGGAACTGGAACAAAGGCTGAGGGACCAGCAGATCGTGAGGCCTTCCGGCATCAGGCCCGAGGCCGTTTCTGCGTTCGGGAACCTTGCAGACGCGCAGCGGTATACTCAGGCGGCTCTGGATGAACCGGGCAATCAGAGGAAGATCGACAATTGGCTCGCGGGCAACCCCGGACCCAACTCGTCACGCTCGCTCCTCCTGACGACGAACGACGTCGTCGGAAGGTCGTGGGACCGGGGCGACGCCGCCGCGCGTGACGTGACCAATGTGTGGGTCGTTCTGAGACCCAACCCGGGAAGCCACCCGCCGTTCGTCGTTCTCACTTCCATGCCCACCGACAAGACCCAGCACCCGTAGTGCGCACTTGGAGAACTGAGGTAAGGCCCGTGACCCAGATGGACGCCACCCCGTGGAGCCGTTCCCTGCGGGCCCTTTTCGGAGAGGGCATGTTCGCGGCGGTGGGGGCGCGGCGGCGCGATGACTGGCGCCTGGACGCCCTCGACGTCATGCAGCTGCGGACAGACGATCCGCGTGGCTGGTCCAAGGTTGCCGCGGCACCGGGAGGGGGCGACTACGGCACCGGCCCGGACAGCCCGTTCAGTGCTGTCACGCCAAGGGACTTCAGCACGGCCTTCCCCGTGTCCAGGAGGGGCGCCGAGCAAATCCTGGTCACTCTCCAGGGCGAGTGGTTCCAAACACAGGATATTCCGGATTTCGATGCGCGAGAAGCCGAGCTGACCTCGCACGCGAGAATGATCCTGGAAAGATTCGGAGAAGACGCGCTGTTCATGACCAATGCGGTGACGGCGCGAGAGAATCCCCATGCCGATATGTTCCGTCGCGAGGGTGCCTATGAGGGCTTCACCGGCCACGCAATGGATTGTGGTGTAATCGCAATCTCCGCTACAGAAGTCGGCATCTTCTGGGGCTTCACCATCGACTGAGGATTTCCCGTGCGTACCCGTTCTGCCACCTATCCCGACCGCGCGACCGCACAGTGGTGTACCCAGCAGGTCGTCACGCGCAACGAGCAGGCCGTACATCGCTGGCTGGCCCAGAGCACGCGGCCGAGGCTCACCATCGAGGCGGCTTGGCCGTCCCGTGAGGAGCCCGTCGGGCGCGTGTTGCTGCAGGCGATGATGCTCGCCGGCCGCGAGCCCGTCGATGTGCGGGCCGCGCGGGTGACGCTGAGGCGTGAAGCGCTGAGTCCGCACGGCTTCGTCGTGCACGCCACTTACCCGATCTACCTCTGAAGGTGCCGCAGTGCCCATGAAGCCGCTTGAGTTCGACCGCCGGTACGGCGAACTCGACGTCGTCGTCGCAGCCTTCGTCGGACAGGAACCCGACAGTCCGGAAGCAGGCACAGCGCCTCCGGCTCTTCAGGCATACCTCCGGCACACCTGGCACACCCGGCCCTGGGCGCTCTCTGTCGCCGAACAACAACTCCGGGAGTACGCACGGAATCCGCCGGGCCGCTTGCGGCTGCGCCTCGGCGAGTTCTATTCGGTACCCGACATAGGGCTGTCCGAGTCCCGGACTCAAAGCTGGCTGTCCGAGATGGCCGACCACATCAAGCGCAGCATCGAGTCCGGCGATGTGCCGCCGCCGGTCGCGCCCCAGACCCACTGGGAGTGGCACGCCCGCTTCGGGGAGCTGGGACAGTTCCTCGGCGGTTGGTTCTCGCAGGACATGCCCGACGAGTTCGGCGACCACGATGCGGCGGTCCGCGATTACGGGGCAACGGTTGACCCCCAGCTGACCGCCCGGCTGGTCGGCGAGATCCACGAACTGCTGGCTCTGGGGCTGGAGGAGCACGACTACGCCGTCGGCGTCGCTGAACTCGGCATGGAGGTCGAGCCGCCGGCCCCGTTCCCGGTCGAAGCCTGGCTCCGGACGGTGGCGGACCATCTCCGGGCGGCCAGGCCCGACTACACGAACTGAACGGTCCCGGAGGGCTTTGGGGCCGGGCGGGGCAGTCCTCAGGTGCGGGCGGGCTGCGGATTCTCCCCGGGGGCGCCCGGCGGGCCACTTCCTAGTGTTCGCGAGAGCTAAGTTGATCAATGGTGCTGCTGTGCGGTCTACAGCCAGTCGCGCTTCTTGAAGATGACGTACAGGCTGACGCAGACCACTGCCATCAGGAGGATCGCGAAGGGGTAGCCCGCTGCCCACTGGAGTTCCGGCATGGTCTCGAAGTTCATGCCGTAGATGGTTCCTACGAGTGTGGGTGCAAACAAGATTGCGGCCCAGGAGGAGATCTTCTTGATCTCCTCGTTCTGTTCGAAGCCGGCCTCGGCCAGGGCTCGCATTTCGGCGTTTTGTTGTTGGGAGACCAGGGTGGCGTTGACCGTCAGGATTTCGGTCAGGGCCTGGCGGAAGCCGTCCACGCGTTCGCTGGTGTGGGTGACGTGGTCGGCCACGTCGCGTAGGTAGCGCTGGAGTTCCTCGTCCGTGCCGTACTTCGCGAAGCCGGCCATCAGGCTGTGGAGCATGCCGACCAGGGGGCGGGTGGCCCGTTGGAACTCGACCATTTCGCGGGAGAGTTCGTAGATGCGGCGGGAGACTTCCGGATCGCCGCTGAAGACCTCGGTCTCGATCTCGTCCATGTCGATCTGGACGCCCTCGACGACGGGGGCGTAGCCGTCGACCACCGCGTCGAGGATGGCGTACAGGGCGGCTTCCGGGCCGAGGGAGAGGAGTTCGGGGGACTCCTCCATGCGGCGGCGGACCGCCGAGAGGTCCGGGGCCGCGCCGTGGCGGACCGTGATCAGGAAGTCGGGGCCGACGAAGATGTGGAGCTCGCCGAAGTCGACCTCCTCCAGCGCGTCCAGGTAGCGGGCGGCCCGCAGGACGACGAAGAGGGTGTCGCCGTAGCGCTCCAACTTGGGGCGCTGGTGGGCTTCCAGGGCGTCTTCGATGGAGAGCGGGTGGAGGTTGAACTCGTCTGCCAGGGAATGGAGTTCGGGCTCCGTGGGGCGGTGCAGGCCGATCCAGGCCATGCCGTCGGGCTGGTCGCGCAGTTGGCGGAAGGTGTCGGCGAGGGTGGTGGGGGAGGCGATCCGGACTCCGTCGCGGTAGACCGCGGAGTCGATCACGCTGCGGTGGTCCGCGGGAGTGGGGGCCGGCGGTGGCGGCTTCGGGGCCCGTGGAGGTGTGGCGGGAGGGGTGGGGGGAGAGGTCGCCGGGCGTCGCCAGCCCGCGCGCTTCGCCGGCGTCGGTGTGGAGGCGGACGTGGGCGAGGGGCGGTGGTCTGGTCGCTCCGACATCGCAGGTCAGCTCCCGGTCGGTCGAACGGGTGTTTACGGGCAAGGTGCAGGATATCCGGGTGAATGGACCCAGGGGCTCATGCGGGTCCGTGTGCGAGGGCGCGGCCGGTTCGGAGTTGCGGACAGAAGGTGTCCGCATGGGCCGATACGTTGCTGTCATGGCCTCCAAGACGAAGCGTCCCGTACTCGGCACCCGTGCACTGAACCGTGCCACGCTCGCCCGTCAGCTGCTCCTCACCCGGACAGAGATGTCCGCACAGGACGCCACGCGGCACCTGCTGGGGCTACAGGCCCAGAACGTGAAGCCGCCCTACTTCCAGCTCCACGCCCGCCTCGCCGGTTTCGGGCCGGCCGAGCTCGCCGGGTTGATGGAGTCCCGGGAGGTGGTCCGGATGGTCACGATGAGGTCCACCATCCACACCCACACCGTGCACGACGCGCTCACCCTGCGTCCCCTCGTCCAGCCGGCCCGCGACCGGGAGATCAACTACTTCCGCAAGGGCCTGGTCGGAGTGGACCTGGACCGGCTGGCCGAGCGCGCCCGGGTGTTCGTGGAGGCCGAGCCGCGGACCATGGCGGAGATACGGGAGGAACTGCTCAAGGAGTGGCCCGGAGCCGACCCCCAGTCGCTGTCCGTCGCCGCGCGCTGCCGGCTGCCGCTCGTCCAGGTCACCCCGCGCGGGGTCTGGGGGAAGAGCGGCCAGGTCCGTCTCACCACCTTGAACGAGTGGGTGGGCGAGGGCGGGGGGTCTGGCGGAGAGGATTCCGCGATCGATGATGTCGTTCTGCGGTACCTCGGGGCTTTCGGGCCCGCGTCCGTCAAGGACATGCAGACGTGGGCGGGGCTCACCCGGCTGCGCGAGGCCTTCGAGCGGCTCAGGCCGGTCCTGGAGGTGTTCCAAGACGAGAACGGCGTCGAACTCTTCGATCTGCCCGACGGGCCCCGCCCCGATGCCGGGCAGCCCGCGCCGCCCCGGTTCCTCCCCGAGTTCGACAACCTGCTCCTCTCCCACGCCGACCGCTCCCGGGTGATCCCGCCCGAGCTGAAGGGGAGCAGCTGGACCGGGAACCAGGCCCACTGCACCCTGCTCCTCGACGGCTTCCTCGCCGGGCTCTGGAAGCTGGATGCAGGGAAGGCCGGCGGGACGCTCACCGTCGAGTTGTTCTCCGCCGTGTCCAAGGCCGACGAAGCCGAGATCGTGGCCGAGGGGGAGACGCTTCTCGCGGAGATGGGCGAGGGGGATGGCGAGGGTCGTTCCGGCGGCTCCGTCCGCTTCGGGCCCATCCGAGGCTGAGCCGCGGCGCGGCGGCCCCGGGCCACCCGGCTCCGCCGCGCTCTGGTGGCCCGTACGCCGGACACGGCACGATGCCTGGCACGACCGAGATCACCCGCGATCGTTCTCGTTCGTGGCGGGCCGCTCGACCACCGACGGACGACGGCGGCGGCGCGTCAGCCAGACAGCTGTTCGGGATCAGGGACCTAGGAGAGAGCAATGCGGATTCCCATGACCGTCACGGACTTCCTCGACCGGGCCGAGCTGGGGTTCTCGTCCAGTCCGGGCGTGGTGGACGAGCCGGATCAGCCCGCTCCACCGGTCCCCGATTCGACCTACGGAAGGCTCGGCGAACGCGTACGGGCCTGGCAGGCGGGATTCGACGCGCTGGGGGTCGGCGAGGGCGAGCGCGTGGCGGTGGTCAGCCACAACTCCGCCCGGCTCCTGGAGCTGCTGTTCGCGGTGCCGATGAGCGGGCGCGTCTGCGTACCGGTCAACTTCCGGCTGAAGCCGGAGGAGGTCGACTACGTGGTCCGGCAGAGCGGGGCCTCCGTGCTGCTCGTCGACCCCGAACTGGACGAGGCGCTGGCGGGCGTCAAGGCCCGCCACCGCTTCGTCCTCGGGCCGGAGACGGACGCGGCGCTGATGCGCTTCGGGGTGGAGCCGCGCCCCTGGTCGCGCCCGGACGAGGACGCGACGGCGACGATCAACTACACCTCCGGAACCACCGCCCGCCCCAAGGGGGTGCAGCTGACCCACCGCAACATCTGGGTGAACGGCCTCACCTTCGGCCTGCACACCCGGGTCTGGGAGCGCGACGTCTACATGCACACGCTCCCGATGTTCCACTGCAACGGCTGGGGCATGCCCTTCGTGATGGCCGGGCTCGGCGTCAAGCAGGTCGTGCTGCGCAAGGTCGACGGCGCCGAGATCCTGCGCCGGGTCGAGGAGCACGGGGTCACGCTGATGTGCGGAGCGCCCGCCGTGTGGAACACCGTGCTGGACGCGGCGGCGAGCTGGGAGGGGGAGATCCCGGGCCGCGACCGGGTACGGGTCGTCTGCGCGGGCGCCCCGCCGCCGAGCCGGACGATCCAGCGGATGGGCGAGGAGCTGGGCTGGGAGTTCACGCAGATCTACGGCCTGACCGAGACCTCGCCGCTGCTCACCTTCAACCGGATCCGACCGGACGACGCGGAGCTGCCGGCCGGGGAGCGGGCGCACAAGCTCGCGCGCGCCGGGCTGCCCGCGCTCGGGGTCAAGCTGAGGGTGTCCGAGGACGGCGAGGTACTGGCCAGGTCGAACGTCGTACTGGAGGGGTACTGGGACAAGCCGGAGGAGACCGCGGCCGCGCTGCGGGACGGCTGGTTCCACACGGGTGACGGCGGCACCATCGACGAGGCCGACGGCCATCTGACGATCTCCGACCGGAAGAAGGACGTGATCATCACCGGCGGCGAGAACGTGTCGTCGATCGAGGTGGAGGACGCGATCTTCAGCCATCCGGCGGTCGCGGAGGTCGCCGTCATCGGCGTGCCGCACGAGAAGTGGGGCGAGACGATCAAGGCCCTCGTGGTCCTCGTCGAGGGAGCCGGGGGAGCCGGGGAAGGTGCGGGAGGTGAGGGAGCCGACGGAGGGGCCGTCCATGAGGCGGACATCATCGCCCACTGCAAGCAGCGACTGGCCGGCTACAAGGCCCCGACGTCGGTCGAGTTCCGCGACGCCATCCCGCGCACGGCCACCGGCAAGATCCAGAAGTTCAAGCTCCGCGAGCCGTACTGGTCGGGCCAGGACCGGCAGGTGAACTGACCCCCGGCCTCCGCGAACGGCCGAGGGCCGGTACGGGGCTGCGCGCGCAGCCCCGTACCGGCCCTCGGCCCTCGGCGATCAGGCGGTGCTAGGCCGGCAGGTGCGCCTCGATCGCGGCGATGACCTCGGCGGCCTCGGGCTCGGTGCGCGGACGGAAACGGCCCACGACCTCGCCGGCGGGGGAGATCAGGAACTTCTCGAAGTTCCAGGTGATGTCACCGGCCTCGCCGTCGGCGTCCGGGAACTTCACCAGCTCCGCGTAGAGCGGGTGGCGGTTCTCGCCGTTGACGTCGGACTTCTCCAGGATCGGGAAGGTGACCCCGAAGCCGGCCGCGCAGAACGTCTGGATGTCGTCGGCGTTGCCGGGCTCCTGGCCGCCGAACTGGTTGCAGGGCACGCCGATGACGGTGAAGCCCTTCTCCTCGTACTTGAACTGCAGGCGGGCCAGACCCGAGTACTGAGGGGTGAGACCGCACTGCGAGGCGGTGTTCACGAGCAGGATCGCCTTGCCCTTGTGCGCGGCGAGGCTGGTGGGCTCGTCGGACAGGGTGGTCAGCGGGATGTCGTACAGGCTCATCAAGCTCTCCTCGGCACTCGGCGGGCAAACACGCGTAATACCCCCAGAGCCTAGGCCCCCATGCCGAGGAGGTCCTCCGCCGGGTCGTTGACCGGCTGGGGCATGCCCGTGAGGTCCATGACGAAGAGGGGTATCCCGAGGTCGTCCGCGCGGGCGCGCGCGTCCTCCGTATATCCGGCGAGCGAGAAGTAGACGCTGGTCGCGCAGGCCGTGAGCCCGTTCAGCCAGACGCACTCCACCGCCCGCAGTCCGGCCGGGGCCGTGCTCGGGTCCACCTGGGCGACCAGGCCGGGGGCCCGCAGGTCCACCGCCGTCGAGGGGAGCGGCCGGCCGTCGGGCTGGCGCACGTCCTGGAACCCGAGCCAGCGCAGGTACAGGGCCGCGGTGACCACCGCGTCCCGGGCGGTCCGGATGGTCAGGGGCCGGAAGGCGGGACGGGGCACGGCGGGGTCCGGGGCGGCCGGGGAAGCCGGGGCGGATGGGGAAACCCGAGGCGCCAAGGGGGCGGGGGAAGCCGCCTGCGGCCCCGCCGCAGGCCCGGGCGTCTCGGCCGCGCGAGGGGGAGTCCGTACGTCCCCGCCGAAGGGAATCCCGCCCACCGGCTCCAGCGGATGCACCGGAACCAGCACCACCGTCCCGCAGGAGGAGCACCCCATCTCCGGATGCGGCCACTCGCCCTCACGGCCGCAGGCCTCGCACCGCACCGCGACCCAGCTGTCCGTCCACGTGCGGTGGGTCAGCTCCCGGGGCGGTGACGCCAGGTCCAGGGGAGGGACGACCGGGTTCCCGCAGGCGCAGGGGAACACCGGGGCGGCGTATCCGTTCTCGCGCAGGCACGCCGGGCAGCGCACCGGTACCGCATCCGCCATCAGAACCGGACCCCCTCGTCGCTGTGCGTAGGCCCATGGTCCACCACCTGCCACCGCGGGGGCGGGCAGACCCCCGATTTTCGGCCGAGCCCTGGTTTTTCGTACAACTCACTGCCCAAGACGTGGCTTTTGGTGGGTTCCGGGGTGCCGTACCGCCTTGACGTTGCGGGGAGTCGCCGCTTAGCTTGTTCCGTATAGCAGAACAAAACTTCCGGATTACGGAAAAGCCTGACCCGCCAGACCCGCAGGAGAACTCGATGCCTCGTATGACAGCCGCCGCCGCTGCAGTGGAGATCCTCAAGCTTGAGGGTGTCGAACAAGCGTTCGGCGTTCCCGGTGCTGCGATCAACCCGTTCTACCGCGAGCTCAAGAACGTGGGCGGAATCGCGCACACGCTGGCCCGCCACGTCGAGGGCGCCTCGCACATGGCCGAGGGGTACACCCGCGCCAAGGCCGGCAACATCGGCGTCTGCATCGGTACCTCGGGCCCGGCCGGCACCGACATGATCACCGGCCTGTACTCCGCGATCGCGGACTCCATCCCGATCCTGTGCATCACCGGTCAGGCTCCGGTCTCGAAGCTCCACAAGGAGGACTTCCAGGCCGTCGACATCGCCTCGATCGCCAAGCCGGTCACCAAGAAGGCGACGACCGTCCTGGAGGCCGCCCAGGTTCCGGGCGTGTTCCAGGAGGCCTTCCACCTGATGCGCTCCGGCCGTCCGGGCCCGGTCCTGATCGACCTCCCGATCGACGTCCAGCTGACCGAGATCGAGTTCGACCCCGAGACCTACTCGCCGCTGCCGGTCTACAAGCCGAGCGCCACCCGCGCCCAGGCCCGCAAGGCCCTGCAGTTCCTGCTCGACTCCGAGCGCCCGCTGATCGTCGCCGGTGGCGGCATCATCAACGCCGACGCCTCCGACCTGCTGGTCGAGTTCGCCGAGCTGACGAACGTCCCGGTCATCTCCACCCTCATGGGCTGGGGCGTCATCCCGGACGACCACGAGCTGGCCGCCGGTATGGTCGGTGTCCAGACCTCGCACCGCTACGGCAACGCGACGTTCCTCGAGTCGGACTTCGTCTTCGGCATCGGCAACCGCTGGGCCAACCGTCACACCGGTTACAACCTGGACGCCTACACCAAGGGCCGCAAGTTCGTCCACGTCGACATCGAGCCGACCCAGATCGGCAAGATCTTCGCCCCGGACTTCGGCATCGCCTCGGACGCCAAGGCGGCCCTGGAGCTCTTCGTCGAGATCGCCAAGGAGCTCAAGGCCGAGGGCAAGCTGCCCGACTTCAGCGCCTGGGCCGCTTCCGCCCAGGAGCGCAAGGCGACGCTGCTGCGCCGCACGCACTTCGACAACATCCCCATGAAGCCGCAGCGCGTCTACGAGGAGATGAACAAGGCGTTCGGCCCCGAGACCCGCTACGTCACCACCATCGGTCTGTCCCAGATCGCCGGTGCGCAGATGCTGCACGTCTACAAGCCGCGCAACTGGATCAACTGTGGCCAGGCCGGCCCCCTCGGCTGGACCATCCCGGCCGCGATCGGTGCCGCCACCGCGGACCCGGAGACCCCGATCGTCGCGCTGTCCGGCGACTACGACTTCCAGTTCATGATCGAGGAGCTGGCGGTCGCCGCCCAGCACAAGGTCCCCTACGTTCACGTCCTCGTGAACAACGCCTACCTGGGTCTGATCCGTCAGGCGCAGGGCGGCCTGGGCATCAACTTCGAGGTCAACCTCGAGTTCGAGAACATCAACACCCCCGAGCTGGGTGTCTACGGTGTCGACCACGTCAAGGTCGCCGAGGGCCTGGGCGTCAAGGCGATCCGCGTCACCGACCCGGACAAGCTGGGCGAGGCCTTCGAGACGGCCAAGAAGTGGGCCCAGGAGCACCAGGTCCCGGTCGTCGTCGAGGCCATCCTCGAGCGCATCACCAACATCTCGATGAGCAAGACCGTCGACATGAGCGACGTCACCGAGTTCGAAGAGGTCGCGACCGAGCTGGGCCACGCCCCGACCGCGCTCCGCAACACCCTGCCTGCCTAGTCCCACCAGGCTGGTCTAGCACCACCGAACGGCCCCCGTCCCTCCTCCAGGAGGAACGGGGGCCGTTCCGCGTCCCCTACGGGTCCCAGGTCCCGCCCCCGTTCCACCAGGCGGCACGCCCGCGCGGCGCAGCCCCGTATAGATTCGCCCGATGCGCAGATTCGCGGAGGCCGAGGACCTGTCGGGAGTGGTGCGGGACGCACTGGGAGGGGCGTGCCGGATCGCCGGCGTGCGGCGCCTGCGAGGGGGGAGCAAGAAGGGCGTCTACCGGGTCCGGCTCGCCGGGGCCGGGACGCCGAGCGTGATCGTCTACAGCTGGGCGGACGAGGAGAACTTCTGGCCCGGCGCCACCGCGGGGGAGGGGACCGACGGAACGGACCCCTTCGCGCCCGCATCCGGACTGCAGCCCTTCCTGGCCGCGCAGCGGCTGCTGCACGAGCTCGGGGCCCGCGTACCCCGGCTGCTGCTGGCGGACGGCGGCAGGCAGCGGTACGCGGCGGACGTGGCGGTGGTCGAGGACGTCCCCGGCGGCACGCTGGAAGCACTCCTCGACACCGACCCGGCGGCCGCGCGGAAGGCCTTGGCCGACCTGGCCCGGACCCTGGACCTGATGCAGAGCAGCCGGGCCCCTCGCTACGGCAGGGTGGACGTGCTGGAGCGGGGAGGCACCGCTCTCGGCAGCTCCTGCGAGCAGCTGGTCCTCGACCGCGCCCTGCGCGACCTCGGGGAAGCGGCGGGCCGCGACAGCAGGATCGCGGCGGCCCGCGGCCGGCTCGACGACCGGCTCCGGACCCTCCGGGCACTGGTGGCGCCGCGCACGGAACACGGACTGATCCACGGAGAGCTGGGCCCCGACCACGTCCTGGTGACCGAATGCGGGGAAGCGGTCCTCATCGACATCGAGGGCCTCATGTACTTCGACGTCGAGTGGGAGCACGTCTTCCTCCGGCTCCGCTTCCAGGAGCGCTACGAGGCCCTGGCCCGCCCCGGCCTCGACCCGCGGCGCCTCGACCTCTACGCCCTGGCCATGCGGCTGTCCCTGGTGGCGGGCCCGCTACGGCTCCTCGACGGAGACTTCCCCGACCGGGAGTTCATGCGGGGCATCGCCGAGCACAATCTCAAGGAGGCTCTGGCCCTGCTCCCGTAGTCCGATCCGGTGACTGGCACTCCCCTGTGGCCGAACTGGACCGACGCGGAGCGATGCTCAAGCGCCGTGGTTGTTGCCTTTCTCCACGACACCCTGGGTCGGTAGGTACGTCATGTCAGATCTTGATCGACGGCTCCGATAATGGAGTTGCTGACTTCAGCCGTTGGTGAGCGGGCCGTATCGGCAGGACCGCTCCTGTTACGGTCGTCCGTTCGCCGAGGAGGTCGTAATGACTGGTTCCCTGCCTGTCGCCGCCCAAGTGGATCTACGCCGTCAGTCGGTGGACGACGTAGTACGGCGCGTGGAGGAGGCCCTGCATGTGCGATTGGACCGGCAAGGGATGGTACGCAAACGGCGTTCCTTGGGCGGCCGTACGGACCGGGGTACATGGGTGCGTATCGAGCGGCGGGGATTCGAGCGGATCGGCCCGCAGGGCTGGAACGGGACCGAGGCCGCTGCCGTACTGCAAGGGGTCGCGATGCCCGAGTGGTACCAGGGTGTGGCGTGGCGCGAGTCGGGCGAGCCGGTGATGTGGCGCGCGGATGAGCTCGAGCTGATTCCGTCGCCGTCTGTTGGCAAGGGCGCCCTGGTGCTCGAAGACCCGGGCCTGCCGGACAAGTGGTGGGAGGCGTTGAACGCTTCGCTGGACGCGCTTGCCTCACAGCAGACGCCGCGGATCGCGACGCCGGACACGGTGACGATCACGCAGGAGCAGGTGACCCAGACCCTCGGGGCGGTCTTCCCCGGGGTGGCCGATACGCGGATCGAGCGGTGGGCGCCGGCTCATGCAGATCTGACCTGGGCCAACGTGATGGGACCGGAGTTCTCCCTCATCGACTGGGAAGACTGGGGCATGGCGCCCCGGGGCCTCGACGCCGCAACGCTGTGGGGCAATGCGCTTGCCGTCCCGGGTCTCGCGGACCGCGTCCACCAGGAGCGGCGTGCGGACTTGGAGAGCCGGGACGGCAAGCTGATGTCGCTGTTCTTCCTGTCGAAGATCGTCGGACCCTACGCGTACGAGGAGGATCCGCTGCTGGCTCCGGCCCGGAAGGAGGCCGACCGCCTGGTAGCCGAGCTTCAGCTCTGACGGTGTCCGTGGAGGGCCCGCAGGTACTGACTGACGGCGGCGGTGTCCACCTCCGTGCCCAGGGCCTGGAGCAACTGGGCCAGGTGCCTGGGGTCGTCGGTGCCGACCGCCATCGCGCAGGCGGTGGGCAGGTGGAACGCGGTCCGGAACGCCGCCTGTATGCGGGACAGATCCCCGTGACCCGGCCGCAGGAACGGCCGGGGGTCGAATTCCTCCCACACTTTCCGGTGGCCGCCGCCGAAGGGGCTCATGCCCCAGGTTTTGCCCGGCTGCCAGGCCGTGCGCAAGACGGTTGTGGCGTCGAGTAAGTCGATGCCCACGAGGAACCCGGCCCGGACCATCAGGACGTCCGGGGACGGCAGGTCGTCCACCTGGACCGTCCCGAGCGACCGGATATCCCAGGAGGCCACACCCCAGGCGCGGCACAGACCGTCGCGGGCGGCGTCGGCCAGGGCAGTGCAGGCATTGCCGAGGAGGGTGTGGCCATCGGCAGTGGACAGGCCCGCGAGGGTCCGTTCGGGGTTGTGGAGGAGCACGGTGTCAGGTTCCCTGCCGAGTTCCCGGGCCGCTCGCTCGACGGCCAGCCGCAGCCGGACCGGATCAAGGGAGTGCTCCGCACCTCCAGCGCTCGGGAAGAAGCCCACCTTCGTGGAGAGGGTGAACCTCGGCAGCAGATCGGCGGCCGTCTCGGCCAGCACCGTGTGCGAGCGGAAGCCGAGGTAGGGGGCCGCAGTGTCCAGGGCGGTGACGCCGAGGTCGAGTGCGGCCGTCAGGATGTCGCGGTGGTGACGAGACCGGTGTAGGCCGAGGACAAGGCGGGGGTCAGCTCCGTGCACAGTTCCTCCTTCACCAGGATCTCGGCGAGCTGTTCCACGTGCAGGCCGGTCTTCTCGGTGGCGTCGGCGATGTCGACGGGGTGGCCGCTCAGCAGCAGGGCGAGGGCGGGGTACGCCTTGCCGGCGAACGTGAGCTTCTTGCCTGCGGCGAGAACGTCCACGGTGTCGTGGTGCTCCTCGATCACGGGCTCGAAGTCGGTGACGCACACGACGGCCGCGGGCTTGCCGAACAGGCCGGTGGCCGGGACATGCCGGGCGGCCAGGCGTTCCCGCTCGCGGGCATCGAAGAAGTCCTGCGGAGTCAGCTTCGTAGCCATCTCGGCGACGGCGTCGGTCAGGAGCTGCTGCTGTCCCTCCCACTGGCCGGGGGAGTTCCAGCGGTCCAGGTCGTACCGGAACAGGTCTTGCGTGCGGGCCTGGTCGGCGAGCCAGGCCAGCCAGTTCACGCCGACGCGCTTCACGATGCCGAAGGTGGCGTGCAGGCTGTAGCCGTCGCCTTGGTCGTCGCGGGTGGCCTGGTGCCAGAAGCCGCGCGGGATGTGCATCACGTCGCCGGGCTCCATGACGCCCTGCCACACGATTTCCTCGCTGGGCTCGGCATTGGGGGCGGAGTCGCGGTACATCGGAACCTTGCGCGAGGTGCCGCGGACTTCCCAGCTCTTGCGGCCGGCGAGCTGGACGATCACGGTGTCGTGGTCGTCCCAGTGGAGCTTGAAGCCGCTCGCGTCCTGGGTGGTCAGGTAGGCGTTCACCTGCACCAGCTCGCGGGCCCACCACTGGAGCGCACGGCAGGTGGCCTCCATGGCCGGGTCGAAGAAGTCGACCTCGTCCAGGACCATGGTGCAGCCCTCGCGCATCAGCCCGCCGACGCGGCGCATGTCGGCCATGGGGATGGCCTGTCCCCGCCGGGTGACGGAGGGCTGGATGTAGCGGCCGGGGTGCAGTTCGGCCCCGTCCTGGAAGATGCGGAACTGGGGCGTGGTGACGCTGCGGCGCATCACCAGGTCCAGCAGCTTCCTGGGATTGAGCAGGCGATCGAGCAGATCAAGGTCCCCGATCGTTCCCCGGGCGAAAGAGGCTCCGAGTGCGCCGGGTCCGTCCCAGCCGAGGGCTTTCTCGAGTGCGGTGACGAAGCGGTGGTCCACGTGTTCCTCCGGTCGGCTTCGTGGCGGGTGAAGGCCGGGGGCCCGCCGTGGATGACGGGCCCCCGGGTGGTGCTGCGGCGTACTGGTGGGGCTACTCCTGCGGGAGGTTCAGGCCGTCGCGGTTCTCGCCGTCGTCGCCCGCGGAGGTGCCGGTGGAGTCGGACTCCGCGGCCGCAGCGGTGAAGCGGTCCTGGACCTTGATCAGGCTCTCGACGCCGATCAGCAGGTCTTTCTTCTGCGTTGCCATGTGTGTCTCCATTTCCTGGAAGTCCAGGGCCGACGGATGCCGGCCCAGCCCCGATGGGGCGTGCCTCACCAGCCCTTTGTTCCCGGGCCGGTGAGGAGACGGGGGTGGCGCTAGGCCACGGATCGAGCGAAGGCGGGATTCGTGCCGGAAGCCGGTTGCCGGTCAGGGGCCGGGATCACCAGCGATGGCCAGGGTGACCACCAGGACGGTGACGACGCCGGCGTAGAGGAGCACGGCGAGCTGTTGGCGCCAGCCCCGCGCAGCTCGACCACGTACCCGGGAATCCCGTTCTAAGGGAGCTTTCAACGTCGGAAGGCGGCCACTACGCCGACCCCGGCGCGGTGGATGCCGGCTGAAGGGCACGGACCGACGACGAGGTACCGCCACAGCGGGGGCATTCGCACGGGGGGTAGCGGCCGGGGTTGGAGAGGATGTCGAACGGGTCGCCTTCCAGGACCCGCGAGCGCGGCGACCATGTCCGGCCCGAGTCCCGCGATACCCGGATGCTCATCAGGACGCGGGGCTCTGTGCCCAGGTCAGGGGTTGCCCCGAGGGCCGTTCGCTCTGTGTCAGGAGTGCCCGCCGAATCGTTCAAGGCGGTCGTCCTCGGTCGCTTCGCCATGTCGAGAAGGATCGCGATCAGGACGACGAGCCAGAAAGGCCCAGCGGATTACCCAACTTGGGTAACATCACGGTCGGTTGAGACTTTGAAGCGATCCGTAGTCTTCCTCCGGAGCGTGCCCGATGCCCGAGACACGTCGTACGAAGGAACTACCAGCCAGTCTGCTCACCGAGCCCGAGATGATCGACGCGTGCCGCGTGCGCGACTTTGCGAGGGTCTTTCGTCTGGTCAAGACTCGGGCAGGCATCTACCCGTCGATGATCGCGCGGCAGTGCGAGCTGACGCCGAGCCGAGTGGGTGAGGTGATCGCGGGTCAGCGACAGCTCCTCCACATGGAAGTGATCGAGCGGATCGCCGATGGATTGCGTATCCCGGGGCACATGCTCGGGCTTGCCCGCCGTACGTGGGAGACGCCGGCCGTCTTGGCCGTGGCCGATCGGGAACGGCCGGAGTTCGGTCATGCGGCCGTTGAGCCGAAGCTCCTCAGCGCCTTACCGGGCGTGGAGGTGGACAGCATCCTGGCCCTGGCCGCCGGGACCAACCCGAGCCCATCCACATTGCACGCTCTGCGTTCCTCGATCGAGGACTACTGGCGTCGCGACGACGAGCACGGGGGCGAGACGCTCCGGCCTGCTGTCGTCGGCCAGCTGCGCTACGTCGAAAGGCTGCTGAAGGACCAGCGACCGACGCCGATACAGCACGGCCTGTACGGCATCGCGGCGGAGCTGGCGCGGTTGACCGGGTGGACGTACTTCGATGCTCGGCAGTACCACCAGGCCCGCGCGTACTTCTCGGAGGCCCTGCAACTGGCCAGGGAGATTGACGACCATCCCTTCATGGCCAACGTCCTGGCCTGTATGAGCCTGCAAGCGACCTACCAAGACAAGCCGGCGGACGCGCTTGCCCTGGTGTCTGCTGCCCAGGACCAGGCCCGAGCGGCCACGGGTATGACGCCGAGAGTTCGCGCCATGCTGGCCATGCGTGAGGCGTTCGCCCACGCGACCTTGGGTGACCGGACAGCGACCCACACCGCGATCTCCGAGGCACACAGTCAGTACGACCGGATCAAGGCGGACGACCCGGACCCGGCATGGGTGACGTACTTCGACGAGCCGAAGCTCATCGTGGACACGGGCATCGCGCACGGCCGTCTTGGCGAGGCGGCGATCGCAGAACCGTTGATCGCGGATGCGCTGGAGCGGGAGGACCCCGCGAACCAGCGCGGTAGGGCGTTCCACGCCTTCTGGTTGGCCCGTACGCAGCTTCAGAGGGGCAAGCTTGACCAGGCGTGCCACACGGCGATCGAGGCGCTGGTGCCCGCCGCAGCTGTGTCGTCCGAGCGGGTGACCGGGCACCTTCGCGAGTTCTACGAGCAGCTTGCGCCATATCGCGAGGTGCCGGCCGCAGTCGCGTTCGAGGCACGCCTACGCGCGATGCTCCCTCCGCAGCGTCAGCGAACCCCTTCGTCCATCAGGACGTAGAGGAGGCCGACCAGAGAGCCGCTGCTGACGATCTCGCGGCGGTCGATCATGCCCCGGATATTCGCCAGCGGGATCCACTCGATCCGGTCCGACTCGTTCTTCTCGGTCGGCGGTCCGTCGTACGTGGCGCCGTCCGCGCGGAACAGGTGGTGTTGGGAGTCCGTGATGCCGTTCGCCGGTTCGGCGTAGATCAGCGGCTTCATCGGGCCGGGGCGCCAGCCGGTCTCTTCGAAGACTTCACGGGCGGCAGCCTCGCCGGGGGTCTCGTCCGCCTCGACCAAGCCCATGGGCAGCTCCCAGGCCCACGCGTCCGTGATGAAGCGGTGGCGCCACATCATCAGGACTTCTTGGCGGTCGTTGATGACAGCGGCCACTGCCAGGTGGCGGAGTTTGACGACGTGGTGTTCCCAGCGGTGCCCGTCCGGCGTCTCGATGTCGGTGAGCCACAGGTTCACCCACTTGTTCTCGTAGATCGGACGTTCCCCGTGGATCTTCCACTGCATTTCTGCGGCCCCTCTCGATCGGGTTCCAGCATCGCAGAGCAGCGGCTAACTAGGGCTGACTAAGGCTAGGTTCGGCCAGGATTTGCGTCAGGCTGACGAATATGTCGGAGCGGCGGGGCTGGGGCCTGTACCGGGCAGCTTGGCTTCCGGCTCATGAGGTAGAGCGTGTGAGCGGTCTCGGTGGACCAGGTGAGCAGCGTGAGTCCGCCCTGGAGGACGCCTGGTTGCAGCCGAGCAAGCAGGTCTGGAGGCCGTCAGGGCACAGTGCCGAAACCAAGGCTCGCCGAGCGATGTCTACAACGTGTCGTCTTGATCCGAGGTTCATTCACGGCGTCACGCCACAGCGAGCCCCGCCGGAGCGTGGTGGGACAACCTCTGAGCGCACGACAAAGAGCCGAGTCACGGGACCGTCCGTGACTCGGCTCTTTGGGTGTGTGTTGCTTGATACCGCCCGACGGAACGAGGCTGGCGCGACAGGACGTTCGCACCGCCGGGCGGAGAGGGTGGGGGAGGTTCTCTTCTGCGTACAGGGGGCTCTGTGCGTGGCCCCTGTATATAGAGGAGTGAATTTGGCTGGGACCGTGGCGAACGGCGACGAGAACTCCGGCTTCGTCTCCCTCAGGTCAAGAGACGGGCCTCGGAACCCATTACCACCGCACTGGCTCGCACGCTCGCCACGGTCCTCGTCCTGCCCTCACCGCGTACCACCCCTCATCCGGGTCCGCAGTGTGGGCTCAGCACCCGGATCCTGACCTCCCGTCAGAATCCCGGCGCAGCTTGTGGGCTCAGGCGTCGCGCAGGGCGCGGACGGCCTCCTCGACGCGCTTGCCGTAGTCGGCGTCCGCGGCGTGGAAGTGAGCCAGGTTCTTCTCGATGACGTCCTCGAGGGTGACCTGAGACAGGCCGCCGGCGATGGTCGCCACCAGACGCTGCTTCTCGGCCTCCGACATCAGGCGGTAGAGCTCACCGGCCTGGAAGAAGTCGTCGTCCTTGGTGTGGGCAGGAGCCTCGTGGGTGCCCGTGTAGCCGGAGACGGCCTTCGGGGCGCCCAGCGCCAGACCGGTCTCGGCCGGACCCTGGTGCGAGTTGGGCTCGTAGTTCTTGTCGTGGCGCGAGCCGTTGCGCAGCGCCATGACGCCGTCGCGGCCGTAGTTGTCGGCCTTGGTCGCCTTCGGAGCGTTGACCGGGATCAGGGTGTGGTTCACACCGAGGCGGTAGCGCTGGGCGTCGGCGTACGCGAAGAGGCGGCCCTGGAGCATCTTGTCCGGCGAGGCGGTGATGCCCGGGACGAAGTTGTTCGGGGAGAACGCGGCCTGCTCGACCTCGGCGAAGACGTTGTCCGGGTTGCGGTCGAGGACCAGACGGCCCACGCGCTGCAGCGGGTAGTCGCTGTGCGGCCACACCTTGGTGAGGTCGAACGGGTTGAAGCGGTAGTCCGCGGCCTCGGAGGCCGGCATGACCTGGACGTACAGGGTCCAGCTCGGGTTCACACCGCGCTCGATGGCCTGCAGCAGGTCGGTCTGGTGCGAGTTGGCGTCGGAGCCGACGAGCTCGGCGGCCTGCTCGCCCGACAGGCAGCGGATGCCCTGGTTCGTCTTGAAGTGGTACTTGACGAAGAAGGCCTCGCCCTGGGCGTTGGTCCACTGGTACGTGTGGGAGCCGTAGCCGTTCATGTGACGGTACGACGCCGGGATACCGCGGTCACCCATCAGCCAGGTGATCTGGTGCGTCGCCTCGGGGGCGTGCGCCCAGAAGTCCCAGACGTTGTCCGCTTCCTGCTTGCCCGTGAAGGGGTCGCGCTTCTGGGAGTGGATGAAGTCGGGGAACTTGATCGGGTCCTTGATGAAGAACACCGGGGTGTTGTTGCCGACGAGGTCGTAGTTGCCCTCTTCGGTGTAGAACTTCAGCGCGAAGCCGCGCGGGTCGCGGACGGCGTCCGCGCCACCCAGCGAGTCGGCGACGGTGGAGAACCGCAGGAAGGTCTCGGTCTTCTTGCCGACCGTGTTCAGGAACGCGGCGCTGGTGTACGCGGTGACGTCGTCGGTCACCTCGAAGTGGCCGTACGCGGCGGAACCGCGGGCGTGCACCACACGCTCCGGGATGCGCTCGCGGTTGAAGCGGGCGAGCTTCTCCAGGAGCTGCTGGTCCTGGATCAGCAGGGGGCCACCGACGCCGGCGGTAGCGGAGTTCTGGTTGTCGGCGACCGGGGCGCCAGACTCGGTCGTCAGCGTGCGCTTCGACATGGTGACCTTCCGTACGGGGAACTGCTGACGGAATCCGTCTTCCGTCATGCGGAACAGCCTAATTTCGGCATGAACTCGACGTCAACAGTTTGTTGAAAGAAAGAGTGGAGGGAGAGGTAATCCGGACGGTGCCGGCACTTGGGCGCGACAGGACAGGTGTCAGCACCGGCACCATCCGGAAACTCAGGGCCCCGCGAGGGGGGCGGGTGGCGGCCCGCTGAGGGGGCCGCCTATCCGAGCGGAGCTCAGATCTGGGCGCCGGAGAGGCGCTCGACCGCGCGGAGCAGCGCGGAGTGGTCCAGGCCACCGTCACCCTGGGCGCGCAGCGAGGCGACCAGCTGGGCGACGACCGCGCCGACCGGGAGGGCCGCACCGACGTTGCGGGCGGCGTCGGTGACGATGCCCATGTCCTTGTGGTGCAGGTCGATCCGGAAACCGGGCTTGAAGTCGCGGTTCAGGAAGTTGGCCTTCTTGCGGGTCAGGACCGTGGAGCCGGCCAGACCGCCGTTGAGCACGTCCAGAGCGGCTTCGAGGTTCACGCCCGACTTCTCGAGGAAGACGACGGCCTCGGCGCACGCCTGGATGTTCACCGCGACGATGAGCTGGTTGGCGGCCTTCACCGTCTGGCCGGAGCCGTGCGGGCCACACAGGACGATGACCTTGCCGAGGGCCTCGAGGATCGGGAGGGCCTCGTCGAAGTCGGCCTGCTCGCCACCCACCATGATCGACAGGACGGCCTCGATGGCGCCGGCCTCGCCACCGGACACCGGGGCGTCGATGACGCGGATGCCCTTGGCGGCGGCGTTCTTCGCCAGGTCGATCGAGGTCTGCGGGGTGATCGACGACATGTCGATGATCAGCGCGCCGGACTTGGCGTTCTCGAGGATGCCGTTCTCACCGTAGGAGATGGCCTCGACCTGCGGGGAGGCGGGCACCATCGTGATGATGACGTCGGCGTCCTTGACGGCCTCGGCGATCGAACCGGCGGCGCCGCCACCGGCCGCGGCCAGGCGGTCCAGCTTGTCCTGCTCCAGCGTGAAGCCGGTGACCGAGTAGCCGGCCTTCAGGAGGTTCTCGGCCATGGGGGAGCCCATGATGCCGAGACCGATCCACGCGATCTTGGGGAGGTTGCTCATGATGAGGGTCCTTCTCTTAATGCTTCGTACGAAAAGTTCGTCAGGTGCCTGGCTGTTCGCCCGGACTTTTCCGCTTACTTCGCGGCGCGGGCCTCGGCCGGCAGCCACGCGAAGGAGGCGGCGGCGTCGGCGGCCTTGTACTCGAGACCGACAAAGCCCTGGTAACCGGCCTTCTGGAGCTGGTCGAGCAGCTCTTCGAGGGGCAGGTCGCCGGTGCCGGGGGCACCTCGTCCCGGCTTGTCCGCAATCTGGACGTGCCCGGTCTTGGCGGCGTACTTTTCGATGACCTCGGAGAGGTCCTCATCGTTCATCGCCAGGTGGTACAGGTCGAGCAGGAACTTGGCGTTCCCGAGGCCGGTGGCCTCGTTCACCTTGTCCACTACCTCGATGCCGGCCGGGGCGCTCACCAGGGGGTAGAGCGGCGACTCGGGCTTGTTCAGGGTCTCGATCAGGAGGATCGCGCCGACGCGGTCCGCGGCCTGAGCCGCCACGACCAGGTTCTTCAGCGCGAGCTCGTCCTGAACGGCCGGGTCCACGCCTTCGACGCGGTTGCCGTAGAGGGCGTTCAGCGCCTTGCAGCCGACCGAGGCGGCGAAGTCCGCAGCCACGTTGATGTTGGCGTTGAAGCGCTCCGACTCCTCACCGGGGACCGAAACCGCACCGCGGTCGGGACCCGGCAGCTGGCCGGCGTAGAAGTTCAGGCCCACCAGCTGGGTGCCGGCGTCCTCAAGAGCGGTCTTGAGGGCGTCGAGCTCCTCCTGAGCGGGGGTGGGGGTCTCGATCCAGGGCCACCACAGCTCGACCGCCGTGAAGCCCGCTGCGGCGGCAGCCGCGGGACGCTCCAGGAGCGGGAGTTCCGTGAAGAGGATCGAAAGATTTACATCGAAGCGCTGGTCCGTGTATCCCATGAGGGGTGTGCGCTCCTTCCGTATTGCGGAAGTTAGTTTCTGCCTGATGGAAGACTGCAAGCAGGGCGGCCCGGTTGTCAAGTGCCGCCTCCCGAAAAGTCCGGACTGCCAGGTAGCTTGAGCGGCGTGCGATTGAGAGTGGAGTTCACGACCGAGCCCTTCGATCTAGAAGAGGCCCCTGCCCATGCCGTAGCCGCTCGCGAGGTCATCCAGACGGCCCAGCTGGACGCGGTGGATGTCGGCCCGTTCGGCAACACGGCCGAGGGGGAGTCGGAAGCGGTGCTGACCGCGGTCGCCGCTCTCCTGCGGCACTCCCTGGAGGCCGGAGCCACGCGTGTCTCGCTCCAGGTCAATGTGATCGGGACCGGGGAGGACACGCCATGACCGAGCCCAGGGACCATCCGTTCGTCGCGGCGATCAAGCCGCTGGTGGACGCGATGGGCGGCGAGCTGATGGATCCGTCACTGGCCCAGCCCGACGACGTCGTGCTCGCCTGGGAGGGTGAGGACCTGCTGGCCGTACGGCTTCCGCAGCTCTCCGACTCGCTGGACCACATCCTGGCGGCGCTGGAGCGCCGGCACGGCGTACCGTTGTCCCAGCTCGACCGGAAGTCCAAGCAGGACGTCGTACGGATACTGGAGGCGCGCGGCGCCTTCTCGGTCCGGCACGGCGTGGAAACGGTCGCTGGGGCCCTGGGCGTAAGCCGCTTCACGGTCTACAACTACCTGAACAGGGACTCAAGCACTCCGAAGGGCTCCGGTGAGGCCCCCAAAGGGGCCGCCGGAACCAACCAAGAGTGAATCCTGATTGACCCACCGTGACGAGCCGCCGCCCAATTCACCCGGGCGGCGGCTTTTGTGTACGGGAAGTTTCAACAAAGTGTTGACGCCGTGTTGTCGAGGGCGTTAGCTATGCGCAGCCCGTCAAAGCAACAACAGGCCACGGAGGCCTACCGTGACTTCGAGTCCGACCCCGGGTCTTACCCGGTTCAACGCCTTGGACGACAGCGAGGCCACGGCCGAGCTGCACGAGGTGTGCGCCAGCTCGGCATGGGGCAGCAAGCTGCTCGCCCAGCGCCCCTTCACCACCGTCGACACCCTGTTCTCCGCGAACGAGGCCGCCATGGCCGAGCTCACCGCGGAGGACCTGGGCGAGGCGATGGGCGGCCACGCGCCGATCGGCCGGCCGAAGCCGGGAGACCCGACCTCCGCCCGCGAGCAGCGCGGCATGGCCGGTGCCTCGGAGGAGCTCAAGACCGAGCTCCTCGAACTGAACCTGGCGTACCAGGAGAAGTTCGGCCACGTCTTCCTCATCTGCGCCACCGGTGCGACCGGTGAGTTCATGCGGGACGCGGTCAAGGTCCGGATCGAGAACTCGCCGGAACAGGAGCGGGAAATCGCTCGTGGCGAGCTCGTCAAGATCAACCGGATTCGCCTGACCCGTCTCGTGGAAACCGTAGAAGGAGCGTAAGACCGAGCATGAGCACTGAGACCACCGCGTCGGTGTCCACGCACATCCTGGACACCAGCATCGGAAAGCCCGCCGAAGGCGTCGCGATCTCCCTGTCGGCCCGTACGGGTCTCGACGGCGAGTGGGCGGCCCTGGGCGGATCCGCCACCGATGCCGACGGGCGCTGCAAGGACCTGCCGGCGCTGCCGGAGGGCACCACCCACGTGCGCCTCGACTTCGAGACCGAGACGTACTTCTCCAAGAAGCAAGCCGCCGAGGCACAGCAGGACGCCCCCCGCGTAAGGGACAGCGGTGCGTTCTTCCCCGAGGTCACCATCACCTTCGCGGTGAACCCGGGCGAGCACTATCACGTACCGCTGCTGCTCAACCCGTTCGGCTACTCCGTTTACCGAGGGAGCTAGCATGGCCACCATTCTGGGCCAGAACCAGTACGGCAAAGCAGAGAACCGCGTAGTCAAGATCACGCGGGACGGCGACACCCACCACATCAAGGACCTGAACGTCTCGGTCGCCCTTTCCGGCGACATGGACGACGTCCACTACTCCGGCTCGAACGCCAACGTCCTGCCGACGGACACCACCAAGAACACGGTGTACGCGTTCGCCAAGGAGTACGGCATCGAGTCCGCCGAGCAGTTCGGCATCCACCTGGCGCGTTGGTTCGTCAACAGCCAGGAGCCGATCCAGAAGGCCCGCATCCGGATCGAGGAGTACTCCTGGTCCCGGATCGCGACCTCGGACGCGAACTCCAAGTTCATCGGCTCCGACGAGGTGAACCACTCCTTCGTCCGCGAGGGCATGGAGACCCGCGTCACCCAGATCACGTACGACGGCAAGAACTGGGAGGTCATCTCCGGCCTCAAGGACCTGGTCGTCATGAACTCCACGAACTCCGAGTTCTGGGGTTACGTGAAGGACAAGTACACGACGCTGAAGGAGGCCTACGACCGCATCCTGGCTACCCAGGTTTCGGCTCGCTGGCGCTTCAACTGGTCGGATGACGAGCAGCGGATGCCCAACTGGGAGAAGTCCTACGCCGAGACCCGGAAGCACATGCTCCAGGCCTTCGCGGAGACCTACTCCCTGTCGCTGCAGCAGACCCTGTACCAGATGGGTTCGCGCATCATCAACCACCGTTCGGAGATCGACGAGGTTCGCTTCTCGCTCCCGAACAAGCACCACTTCCTCGTCGACCTCGAGCCCTTCGGTCTCAAGAACGACAACGAGGTGTACTTCGCCGCGGACCGTCCCTACGGTCTGATCGAGGCGACGGTCCTCCGCGACGGCGTCGACGCCCAGATCCCCGTGGACATGACCAACCTCTGATGCGGCACGCGCGTCCCGGGGCTCCGCAGTGGCCCCGGGGCGGCGCGACACCTGTCAGCACTTTCACCACTCTCAACACTTTTGAACTTCCTGAATCGGCACCCGGACGCACCACACGGGGCGGCAGTACTGTCAGCTGTCAAGGCCCCCGGCTCCGGCACTCAAATCCCCTGGGTTTTGCCGTGCCCGCACCGCCACTGAAAGCACGAGGAAGTCCCATGGCAGCATCGGCAGCCAATGACAGCGCCGTAGAGCGCATCGTCATCGAAAACTGTGCGATTGCGACCGTCGACGCCAACGACACCGAGTACGCCTCGGGTCACGTGGTGCTCGCCGGTAACAAGATCGAGTTCGTCGGTGCGGGCAAGGCCCCCGAGAACCTCGAGAACGTCGTCCGCCGCATCGACGGCACCGGGCACCTCGTGACCCCCGGTCTGGTCAACACGCACCACCACTTCTACCAGTGGATCACGCGTGGTCTGGCCACCGACCACAACCTCTTCAACTGGCTGGTCGCGCTGTACCCGACGTGGGCGCGCATCGACGAGCAGATGACGTACACGGCCGCGCAGGGCTCCCTCGCCGCGATGGCCAAGGGTGGCGTCACCACCGCGATGGACCACCACTACGTCTTCCCCAAGGGCTCGGGCGACCTCTCCGGGTCGATCATCCGCGCCGCGTCCGAGATGGGCGTCCGCTTCACCCTCGCCCGTGGCTCCATGGACCGCAGCGAGAAGGACGGCGGCCTGCCGCCGGACCACGCGGTCGAGACCCTCGAAGGTGCCCTCGCGGACACCGAGGCGACCGTGAAGAAGTACCACGACGCCTCCTTCGACGCGATGACCCAGGTCGCCGTCGCCCCCTGCTCCCCCTTCTCGGTCTCCACCGAGCTGCTGAAGCAGGGCGCCGAGATGGCCCGCCGCCTGGGTGTGCGCATGCACACGCACGGCTCGGAGACCGTCGAGGAAGAGCAGTTCTGCAAGGAACTGTTCGGCATGGGCCCGACCGACTACTTCGAGTCGACCGGCTGGCTCGGCGAGGACGTGTGGATGGCGCACAGCGTCCACATGAACGACTCCGACATCGCCGCGTTCGCCCGTACCAAGACCGGTGTCGCGCACTGCCCGTCCTCCAACGCCCGTCTGGCCGCCGGCATCGCCCGCGTCCCGGACATGCTCGCCGCCGGTGTCCCGGTCGGCCTCGGCGTGGACGGCACCGCCTCCAACGAGTCCGGTGAGCTGCACACCGAGCTGCGCAACGCGCTGCTGATCAACCGCCTGAACCCGGTCCACCGCGAGCGTGCGCTCAACGCCCGCCAGGCTCTGCGCCTCGGTACCTTCGGTGGCGCCCAGGTCCTCGGCCGCGCCTCGAACATCGGTTCGCTGGAGGTCGGCAAGTGCGCCGACCTGGTGCTCTGGAACCTGAACACCCTCCTGCACTCCTCGATCGCCGACCCGGTCACGGCGCTGGTCTTCGGTGCGGCGGCCCCGGTCACCGCGTCGTTCGTCAACGGCAAGCAGATCGTCGAGAACAACCGTCTGCTCTTCGCCGACGAGGACGCCATCGCGGTGTCCACGCGCGAAGAGGCCCAGCGCCTGGCGCGGATCTCCGCGCAGGCCTGATCCCACGGAGTCCGGCCGGGGGGGACGGCCCCCGGCCGGCGGCCGCGGACCCGAGCGGGGTCCGTGGCAGCTGTTCCCGGGTAGCGCCCGAGGTTTTTCCGAGGGCGCCCCGGGAGCGGTGACTCGTGCCACTGGCCCCGCAGCTCGTGTACCGCGCCACTGCTACGGCACCTCCAGACCTCTTTGACTTCCTTACCGGCGGCCCTCTGCCGCCCGTGCGTGGAACGACTCGGGCGAATCGTTTCCGCACCCCTTGGGACAAGCATTCGCAGCACCACAACTCCATACAGGCTCGACTCGCACAGCTTTCGCACCACCTCCCAGACACATCACGTCCCTGCCGGCGTGTTTAACAGTTCGGAGGAAGCCGTGGCCCAGGCGCCCAGGTTTCGCAAAGACGCAGTCGCAGTACCGCAGGTCTCGCAGGACCCGGGGGAAAAGCACCCGGTCGACGAGACCTTGCCACCGCTGAAAATGTTCACCAGCGGTCTCCAGCACGTGGCCGCCATGTACGCGGGTGTAGTGGCCCCGCCCATGATCGTCGGCCCGGCCGTAGGCCTCTCCGCCACCGAGACCGCCTTCCTGATGGGGGCCTCCCTCTTCACCGCGGGCCTCGCCACCCTCCTCCAGACCCTCGGGTTCTGGAAGATCGGCGCCAAACTCCCCTTCGTCAACGGCGTTTCCTTCGCCGGTGTGACCCCGATGATCGCCATCGGCAAGGGCGAGGGCGACAACGCCATCCCGATCATCTTCGGCGCGATCATCGTCGCCGGAGTCCTCGGCTTCTTCGCCGCCCCGTACTTCGGAAAACTGGTGCGGTTCTTCCCGCCGGTCGTCACCGGTACGGTCATCACCCTCATCGGCGTCTCGCTGCTCCCCGTGGCCTTCAACTGGTCGCAGGGCGGGAACAGTCACGCCACCGACTACGGCTCGATGAAGAACATCGCCATGGCCGCCGTCACCCTCGCGATCGTCCTGCTGATGCGCAAGTTCCTGCGCGGCTTCCTCCAGCAGATCTCCATCCTGCTCGGCCTGGTCGTCGGCACGCTCATAGCGCTGCCGATGGGCATGACGAACTTCGACGCCGTCAGGAACGCCGATTTCGTGGGCTTCCCGACGCCGTTCCACTTCGGGGCGCCGCAGTTCCAGGTCGCCGCGATCATCTCCATGTGCATCGTGATGCTGGTGTGCATGACCGAGTCCACCGCCGACATCCTCGCGCTGGGCAAGATCGTCGGCCGCCCGGCGGACGCGAAGACCATCGAGGGCGGCCTGCGCGCCGACACCCTGGGCAGTGCGCTCAGCCCGCTGTTCAACGGGTTCATGTGCAGCGCCTTCGCGCAGAACATCGGCCTGGTCGCCATGACCAAGGTCCGCAGCCGGTTCGTCGTCGCGGCCGGCGGCGGCATCCTGATCCTGCTGGGCCTGTGTCCCATCGCCGCCTCCGTCATCGGAGTCGTACCGCTGCCGGTCCTCGGCGGCGCGGGCATCGTCCTCTTCGGCTCGGTGGCCGCCAGCGGCATCCAGACCCTGGCCGGCGCGGCCATGGAGACGGGCGAGAACGCCCTGATCGTCGCCGCCTCGCTCGGCATCGGCCTGATCCCGATCGCGGCCCCCGGCTTCTACCACGCCTTCCCGGAGGACCTGTTGGTCGTCCTGGACTCCGGCATCAGCACCGGCTGCGTCGTGGCCATCGTGCTGAACCTTGCCTTCAACCACCTCGGTGCCAAGAAGGGCGCGGCCTCGGCCGCCCCGGATCCGGTACTGGTGCACTGACCGGGCTGGTCCCGGCCCCGGTCGGCGTGCGGTGAGCGGGCTCTGCCCGGCCCGTGCGCGGGATACGGCGGTGTGTACGTCACCCACTGCGGGGTTGGCGTCCGCACCGCCGTACGCGCGTTGTGGGGGCGGGGACTTGACCCCGATTGCGGTCGGGCCCCCGCCGATTCCCGTTGGACCTCCGGCCGATTCCCGTCGGCCCCCTGAGCCCCGTCGAGCGGCTTAGGCGGTGTCGGTGGAAAGCGGGGTCGACCAGATGTCCGGGGTGACCGTGCGCACGCGGTGGCCGCGGCGGTCCAGTTCCTGGGCCTCCGTCTTGCGGACCTGGAGGGCCACCGCCGAGTCGGTGATGCGCAGGCCCGGCAGCCGTCGGGTGAGCTCCGCCGTGTAGCGGGACAGGTCCTCCACCGTGCGCAGCCGGGCGCTGATCATGAAGTTCCAGGGGCCGCTGACGGACATGCAGATACGGGTCTCGCGCAGCCCCGCGGCCACCGCCGCGCAGTCGGCGAGCTCGAATTCGGAGGCCTCCGCCCACAGCGTCGCCGAGACCGGCCATCCCGACAGCCCGGAGGCCAGCGCGCAGCTGTAGCGCAGGCTCTGCCCGCCCTCCAGCCGCGCGAGGCGGCGCCGTACGGTCGACTCGCTCATCGTGAACTCCCGGGCCAGCGAGGCCACGGTGCGCCGCGCGTCCGAGGCCAGGGCCAGGACCAGCGGCCGGTCCTCCACCTGGAGCGGCGCCACCGCCGGCCGGTCCTGGGCGGCGGAGGCCGGCCGCCGGGTCCGCCGGGTCAGCAGGCCTATCTGGCCCGGGGTCAGCTGGTCCAGGCGCCAGCGGTCCGGGGCATAGTGCACCGCCGTCACCATCGAGGTGCGGGTGCCGACCACGCCCGGGATCCGCTGCACCCGGGAGGACAGGTAGGAGTACAGCGTCGGCAGGTCGGGTACGGCCACGAAGACGAGCAGGTCCCGGCCCCCGGTGGTGTGTTCGACCCCCAGGGCGTACGGATCCGCGACGAGCGCGTCCCCCACCGAGCGCGAGGTGCCCGCGGTGCACGTGACCTCCACCCACGCCATGCAGGGCTTCGTGACGCCGGTGCGCAGGCCGAGTCCGCTCAGCCACGCCTCGCCGGACCCGGTGAGCCGCTCCCAGCGGCGCGCCAGAGTGTCCGGGCGCGCGCCGAGCACCGGACCCAGCAGCTCCCAGCTCGCGCGGGGTGCGAGCTGGAGCGCGTGGACGAGTGCCCGGTCCGTGTCGTCGATGGCGGAAATGGCCGAGTTCATACCCTCCCCTTGGTGGTTCTCCCGGTCGGTGGCGGCACAACGGGATGATGAGCCGATCATCTCTCTTTGTGCGTTCAACTGTTGACCACATGACGGTGCGCACGTGTCGGACATCGCAGGAGGACGTGTGGGGGAGGCCGGCTCGGGCGTGCGGCAGGCGGTGCCCGCCGAATTGTCGAGCTTCATCGGGCGGGAGCGGGAGCTCACGACCCTCGCCTCCCTGCTCGCCACGGAACGCCTGGTCATGCTCACCGGACCGGCCGGCATCGGCAAGACCCGGCTCGCGGTGCGCACGGTCCGCACCCTGGGCGACGGCGAGGGCCTGGACGTCGTCTGGGCGGACCTCGCGGCCCTGCCCGAACGGTGCTGGGACGCTCTCGCGGCGGAGCTCGCCGAACGGCTCGCCGGGCGTGCGGCGCTGCTCGTGCTCGACGGCTGCGAACAGCTGGGGGAGGCCGGAGCGGGGCTCGTGGCCGAGCTGCTGCGGCTGCCGGGGCTACGGATTCTGGCCACCTCGCAGCGGCGGCTGCGGATCGCCGGGGAGGCGGTGCTCGCCGTACCTCCCTTGTCGGTGCCGACCGCGCCCTCCGTGCAGCCGCTGGCCCCGGCGCCGTCGGTTCCGCCGGGACACGGTCAGCCCGAGCCCGCGCGGCGGTTCCCGGTCGCGGACGTCGCCGGCTACGCGGCCGTACGGCTCTTCGAGGAGCGGGCGCGCGGCGCGGACCCCTTCTTCGAGCTGACCGACCGCAACGCGGCCGCCGTGGCCGCGCTGTGCCGGGCGCTCGACGGGATCCCCGGCGCACTGGAGCTCGCGGCGGGGCGCTCACACCAGTACGCGCCCGCGCAGGCGCTCCGCAGACTCGGCTCCGACCCGCTGGGCTTCCTCGCGGGCGGCGCCGGCCGCAGCACCCGGGTCGACGCGGAGCGCTCGCTGCGGCTGGCCTCGCCCGCCGAACGCCTGCTCTGGGAGCGGCTCTCCGTCTTCGCCGGATCCTTCGACAGGGCGGCCGTCGCCGAGGTCTGCGGCTTCGGGGCACTGACCCCGGACACCGCCGTCGAGGCACTGCTCCGGCTGGCCCCGGGCCTGCTCGCGGACGCCGGTCAGGGCCGCTACCGGCTGCCGCTGTCCGTACGGGCGTACGCGGCCCGGCGGCTCGCGCACGGACCCGCCGGGGACGGCGCGACGACGGCCCGGCGCCACCGCGAACGCTCCCGGGTGGTGGCGGAGCGGGCCGCGCGGCTGTGGCGCGCCGGAGCACAGCGGGAGGCGCGCGCCCTCGCCCTGCGGGAACTTCCCGAGCTGCGCGCGGCGATGAACCCGCTCTCCGCGGGAGGGCCGGGGGCAGCCCTGGAGATCGCGGTGTCCCTGTGGTTCCTGTGGACCGCCTGCGGGATGGCCGCGGAGGGGCGCCGGCACGTGGAACGGGCCCTGGCCGTGCACCCCGCGCCCCGGCCGGCCCGCGCGCTGTGGCTCGCGGCGTGGCTGGTCGCCGCGTTCGGGGAGTCGGACGGGGCGGATCCGCTGCTGGTGGAGGCGTGGACCGCGGCCGTGTACGAGGGGGAGGACACCTGCCTGGCGTACCTCGCGCACCTGCGCGGGACGATCGCGCTGTGGGAGGGCCGGTACGAGGCCGCCGCGGAGGAATACCGCGAGGGCCTGGAACTCCTCCCGGCCGATCCAGGGTTCGGCCCGGGCCGGCACGCCCTGCGGGCCGCGCACACCCTGGCGGTCGCCCGTACGGACCCGGCCGCGGTCCCGGTCGAGGAGGACCCGCGGGACGGCCGGCCGGACGGCTCGCAGGGCGGCTCACCGGAAGACCCGCAGGGCGGCTCACCGGAAGACTCACAGCGCGGCTCGCAGGACTCCCCGGCCCCGGCCGACCTGTGGGCCCGCTCCTGGCTGAGCTACGCCCACGCCTTGGTGCAGCGCCACGCCGGCCGCCCGGCGCGGGCCCGGGACGAGCTGTTGAGCGCGCTGCGGACCCAGTTCGCCCTGGACGACACGCTCGGACAGGCCTTCTCGGTGGAACTCCTCGCCGAACTGGAGGCGGACCAGGGCCGCTACGCCGAAGCCGCCCGCCTCCTCGGCGCGGTCTCCCGCACCCGCCCGCGCGCGGCCCCGGCCCCCCGCGTCCAGCACACGGTCCGCACCCGCCTCACCCCGCAGGCCTTCCGCGCCGCCTACACCTCCGGCGCCCGCACCCCGCTGCGCGAACTCCTGCCGGAACTGGCGGGCTGAGCGGGCTGAGCGGGCGGCACCCACGCCATCAGGTTGCTCATCAGCTCGGCCTGCTCGACCGCGTCGTCGAGCGCGTGATGGGTGTGCGGCCGCCGGGACAGCAGCTCGCTCGGCATGCGTCCCTTGACGGCGGCGCGGAGCGGGACCCGGGCCTTGGCCGCGTAGAGGGTCTTCATGTCCAGGCAGCCCGAGTGACCGAAGGGGCTGTCGCCGCCGAAGTTCATCAAGTACCAGTACAGGAAGGTCCAGTCGAAGGAGGCCGGGTACGCGCACATCACCGGCTGGGCCCCCGCCGAGACCTCCCGCACCCACGCGCGGAACTCCGCCATGGCGGCGTCCGGTTCGGCGCCCTCGCGCAGCAGCCGGTCCCGGTCCAGGCCGCTGACCGCGAGCGCCTCCGGTACGAACGCCTCACTGATCGGACGCAACTCCCGGTAGAAGGTGTCCCGTTCCGGATCGACGGCGGTATACGAAGCCCCGTCCTGCCGCCCTGCCACGGCGGCCCCGAAGCTGATCATCGAGTACGGCCCGGGGATGGGTCCGTCGGCCTCGATGTCGACGGAGATGTAGAGACTGGGACGTGCGCCGCGGACTGTCATGGTCGCGAGCATGCCACTTCACGGCCGGGACGATCACCCGATTTCCCGGTCGACGACCGCCGGACCGAGGAGGAACATGGGAGCGGGGGCGCGCGCGACGGATCGAGGGAGTGATCATGTTTGCGGAGAGCGAGGCCTACAGCGGCTTCTCGGTCGACGACCTCGGGAAGGCGAAGGAGTTCTACGGCGGCACGCTCGGGCTTCGGGTCACCGAGGTGGAGGAGATGCCGATCCTGCGGCTGCACCTCGCGGGCGGCACGAAGGTACTGGTCTATCCGAAGGACGACCACGAGCCCGCGACCTTCACGATTCTCAATTTCACCGTCGACGACATCGACAAGGCGGTCGACGAACTCGCCGCGCGAGGCGTCGCCCTCGAGCGCTACGAAGGCTTCGACGCCGACGACAGGGGCATCGTCCGCCCCACGGAACGCGGCATGCCGTCCATCGCCTGGTTCAAGGACCCGGCAGGCAACATCCTGTCCGTCCTCAACGAGTCCACGTAGTACCGCACCCCGCCGCGGCGAGGCGCAAGGGCCAGGCCGCGACGGATCAGCGCTACGGACCTACGGATCTACGGATCTACGGATCTACGGACCTACGGCGCCGGGGTCAGGTACATCCCGCTCTGGTCGGCCCCCGCGGTGTTCTTGCAGCCGAACCCGCTGGTCGCCGGCTGCGCCACGGCCAGCGCCAGGCAGCGCCCGGCCGCGAGCTGCCCGAAGTAGTTCGGGTGCATCGACTCCTGGACCAGCCCCTGCGTCTCGCTGCTGTCGATCCAGCGCGCCCACTCGCTCGTCTTCGCCGAGGCCGGCGCCGCGGTGGTCACCTGCTTGCTCGCCTTCGCGCAGACCTCGCGCCCCTGCATCATGTCCTTCAGGTCCAGGAACTGGACGCCCTTCGCCGCGGCGACCGCCTTCAGCCGACCGGCGATCTGCGGCACGAGCGAGTCCCGCGCCCAGTCGGAGTCCCTGTTCCAGAAGGGACACCCGCCGGTGTTGAGCCGGCTCCAGTCGCTCTGGGTGTACCGGTTCTCCGCGCCGCGCGGGATCGGCGACGGGTAGGACTGCAGCACGATCCGGTACGAGGAGTCGGCGTAGCCGGCGCCGCGCATGACCGCCCGCACCTCGTCCAGGGACTTGGCGACATCGGCCATCACCCCGTCGATCTTCGCGTTCACCCCTTCCTGCTGGTCGTCGTAGCAGTAGGAGCCCCACAGCACGAAGTCGTACGCGCACTCCTTGATGATGTCGGCGAAGCCGAGGTCGTTGCCGCCGATGGACAGCGCGATGACCTTGACGTTGTTGCTCGCGGCCACGGCGGCGAGCTGATCGGCCTGCGGGGCCTCGCCCTTGAAGGCGACGCCGCCGCTGGAGGCGCGGAACACGTTCTGCGAGACCGCCCCGGAGCAGGCCAGGTTGATCGCGACATCGGCGATCGCCCCGGCGCTCTTCACCTCGGCGGAGTCCGACCGGTGGCAGCCGCCCGCGGTGGCCCCGTAGACCTTGGCGGGGTCGTAGCTGCTGCCGCTGACCCAGGCCCGGTCGGTGCCGGTCCGGTTCCCGCTGTTGGTCAGGCTGTTGCCCTTCCAGCGGCCCGCCTCACCGGAGATGTAGCTGTCGCCGAGGGACACCACGGCCGTGGGTCCGCTCCCCGGCCCGGCCACGGCCGTCCCGGCCCCTCCGGCGACCAGTGCCCCGGCGCCGAGCGCCGCCGCCATCCCGATCCCGGCCAGTCGTCGCACCCGACGGGCCCGGTCCATGCTGTCGTTGCGGAATCCGATCACTGCGGAACTCCTGCGGTCGGCCATGCGGAATTCCGGAACAACTCCGGCGCATGGCGGGGTAAGTGGGGGTTACCTCCGGCCGGTGGCAATCGGAAAGGTGTCACCCCGTGCGTTGTTACCGCTAGGTACAGGTAAGTTACGAACAAGTAACAACCGATCGGTCGTTCGGTGAGGGCCGACCGCCGACCGCCGACCGCCGACCGCCGACCTCCGGATGTCGACCGCCGACCGCCCGGACGCACGACAGCGCCCCCGGAGCCGGAAGGGCTTCGGGGGCGCTGTCGTACCGCTGGGGTTTTCGGCTGCTGTGCGATTCAGCCGAAGACGGGGTGTCAGCCGATGAGCTGGTCGTACGCGGGGAGGGTGAGGAAGTCCGCGTAGTCGGCGTCGAGGGAGACCTGGAGCAGGAGGTCGTGGGCCTGCTGCCACTTGCCGGAGGTGAAGGCCTCCTCGCCGACCTCGGCGCGGATCGCGGCGAGTTCGGCGGCCGCGACCTCGCGGGCGAGGTCGGCGGTGGCGAGCTTGCCGTTCTCGAAGACCACGCCGGCGTTGATCCACTGCCAGATCTGCGAGCGCGAGATCTCGGCGGTGGCGGCGTCCTCCATCAGGCCGAAGATGCCGACGGCGCCGAGGCCGCGCAGCCAAGCCTCGATGTAGCGGATGCCGACCTGGACGGCGTTGCGCAGACCGTCGTACGTGGGCTTCGCGTCCAGGGAGTCGATCGCGATGAGCTCGCCGGCGGCGACGTGGACGTCCTCGCGGAGGCGGTCCTTCTGGTTGGGCTTCTCGCCCAGGACGGCGTCGAAGGAGGCCATCGCGATCGGGACCAGGTCGGGGTGGGCGACCCAGGAGCCGTCGAAGCCGTCGCCGGCCTCGCGGTCCTTGTCGGCCTTGACCTTCTCGAAGGCGACCTTGTTGATCTCGGCGTCCTTGCGGGACGGGATGAAGGCCGCCATGCCGCCGATGGCGTGCGCGCCGCGCTTGTGGCAGGTCTTGACGAGGAGTTCGGTGTACGCCCGCATGAAGGGGGCGGTCATCGTCACCGCGTTGCGGTCCGGCAGGACGAACTTCTCGCCGCCGTCACGGAAGTTCTTGACGATGGAGAAGAGGTAGTCCCAGCGGCCGGCGTTCAGGCCCGCCGCGTGGTCGCGCAGCTCGAAGAGGATCTCGTCCATCTCGTACGCGGCCGTGATCGTCTCGATCAGGACGGTCGCGCGGACGGTGCCCTGGGGGATGCCGACGTAGTCCTGGGCGAAGACGAAGATCTCGTTCCAGAGGCGCGCCTCCAGGTGGGACTCGGTCTTCGGCAGGTAGAAGTACGGGCCCTTGCCGAGCTCGATCAGGCGCTTGGCGTTGTGGAAGAAGTACAGGCCGAAGTCGACCAGGGAGCCGGAGGCCGGGCCGCCCTCGAACTGCAGGTGGCGCTCCTCGAGGTGCCAGCCGCGGGGGCGCATCACGACGGTGGCGAGCTCCTCGGCGGGCTTGAGGGCGTAGGCCTTGCCGGTGCGGGCGTCGGTGAAGTCGATGCGGCGCTCGTAGGCGTCGATCAGGTTGAGCTGGCCGAGGACCACGTTCTCCCAGGTGGGAGCCGAGGCGTCCTCGAAGTCTGCGAGCCAGACCTTGGCGCCCGAGTTCAGGGCGTTGATGGTCATCTTGCGGTCCGTCGGACCGGTGATCTCCACACGGCGGTCGTTCAGCGCGGCCGGGGCCGGCGCCACCTTCCAGTCGCCCTCGCGGACCTGTGCGGTGTCCGGGAGGAAGTCGAGCGTGGAAGTGCGGGCGATCTCGGCGCGGCGCACGGCGCGGCGGGCGAGGAGCTCGGCGCGGCGGGGGGCGAACCGCCGGTGGAGCTCCGCGACGAAGGCGAGAGCCGCGTCGGTGAGGACCTCGTCCTGCCGGGGCAGGGGCTCGGCGTCGACGATGGCCAGCGATGACGGCGCTGGTGCGGACATATCTGTCACTCCTTCAGCGGCGGTGCCTGGCGGCCGCGGGGAATGCTCGCGCTGGACGGCACGCAGTGCCGTCGGGTGTGGAGAGTTCCGGGATACGGTCGCGGGCGCCGTCTGGGGGTTCAGGGCGCTTCTGACCAGTGGATAGTAATTTCCTCATGGTGGAAGTTCAATGGTTTGTTGATATCGAGATTCTCAGAGTCGACAGATTCCGCTTCACCGTGGCCCTCAGTGCCATCGTGGTCACAGCCCGCTCAGGCGAGTCGTGCCAGGTCGGGAGGGGTGTCGATGTCGAAGGCCTCCGCGACGTCCCCGCACTCGACCAGGGTGAGCTCCGCCGCGTACTTCGTCAGGTGCACCCGCGCGCCCTTGTCGCCCGTGGCCGTCGCCGCGATGTCCGGCCAGCGGTCCGCCCCGAACAGCACCGGGTGCCCGCGCTCGCCGTCGTAGGCCGCCGCGACCAGGCTCGCCGGGGAGCGGTAGGCGGCCCGGACCCGGGCCACCGCCTCCGGGCCGATGCCCGGCTGGTCCACCAGGGACACCAGGGCCGCGCGGGCGCCCGTACCGGCCAGCGAGGCGAGGCCGACCCGCAGGGAGGAGCCCATGCCCTCGGCCCAGTCCGGGTTGTCGGTCACCACGCAGCCGCTCAGGTCGGCCCGCTCGCGCACCTCGGCCGCGGAGGCGCCGAGCACCACGTGCAGCGGGCCGCAGCCGGCCTCGCGCAGGACCCGTACGGCGTTCTCCACCAGCGGGCGGCCCCGGTAGGTCAGCAGGGCCTTCGGGCGGCCGCCGAGGCGCCGGCCGCCGCCGGCCGCGAGGAGGAGACCGGCGATCACCGGGGGAGCGGAGCCGCCGGCTGCCGCCGCTTGGTGCTGGTGCTCGTGCCCGTGCTGGTGCCCGTGCCCGTGTCGGTGCTGATCCGGTGTGCTGCTGCTGTGGGGTGACATGTCACCGATTCTCGCTCGCGCCGCAGGAGGCGCCGTACGGCGGCCAGCGCGGGCCCCAGGCGCAGGGGCTCGGCGATCCGGTTCTCGGCGGCGGCGAGCAGGGCCCGTTCGTCACGGTCGGTGAGCCTCGTCAACATTGCGTACTCCTTGCCAATCGGCGGCCAATACAGCGAGTCTGGACCTGGATTGGCCTGGCAGGCAGAGCCAATCAGGGGAGGTTGGCATGGCAAACGGGCGAGTGGTCCAGACGGCGGACAGAACGATCGGCAGCCGCCAGCTCGCGGCCCTGCTCCCGGCGGAGGTACGGGCCCGCCCCGGGTACCGGGCCCTGGCCGACGCCGTCCGCACCCTGATCCTCGACGGCCGGATCGCCCTGCACGTGCGGCTGCCCGCCGAACGCGAATTCGCCGAGGCGGTCGGCGCCAGCCGGGCCACCGTCACCGGCGCCTACGACCTCCTGCGCGAGAGCGGCTACGTCCGCAGCCGCCGCGGTTCCGGCACCTGGACCGAGCTCCCCGAAGGCCACCGCCCGGTCGGCGCGCACGCCATCGTCGGCGCCGGCGGCTACCACGCCGACGGCGACCCCGGCATCGACCTCGCCATCGCCGCCATGGGCGCCGCCGAGGACACCCTCACCGACGCCGTGGCCTGGGCCGCGCCCAGGCTCCCGGCCTTCGCCCGCAGCCCCGGCTACCACCCCTTCGGGCTGCCCGACCTGCGGACCGCCATCGCGGAGCGGTTCACCCGCCGGGGACTGGCGACCCGCCCGGAGCAGATCCTCGTCACCGCGGGCGCGCAGCAGGCGTTCGCGCTGGTGGTGAGCCTGCTGTGCCGGCCCGGCGACCGGGTGATGACCGAGAACCCGACCTACGCCAACGCCCTGGACGCCCTGCGCCACGCGCGGCTGCGCACCGGGTCGATCGCGGTCTCCGACGCGGGCTGGGACCTGGAGATCGCCGAGTCCGCGCTGCGCCAGACCGTGCCGAGGCTGGCGTACGTGATCCCCGACTTCCACAACCCGACGGGCGCGCTGATGCCGGAGGAGCAGCGGCTGCGGCTGCTGGAGGCGACCCGGCGGACCGGGACCTGGCTGGTGGTCGACGAGACCATCGCCGACATCGCGCTCGACGTGCCCCCGCCCGCGCCGACGGCCTCGCTCGCGCCGCGCGGCGGGGCCGATCACGTGGTGACCATAGGCTCCCTGAGCAAGACGCACTGGGGCGGGCTGCGGGTCGGGTGGATCCGGGCCACCGCCAAGATGATCACGGAGCTGACGGCGGTACGGGTGGCCGTCGACATGACCGGCTCGGTCCTGGACCAGCTGGTGGCGCTCCCGCTGCTGGAGGGCCTGGAGCGGACCCTGCCCGCGCGGCTGGAGCAGGTGCGCGGGCAGCGGGCGGCGCTGATCGCCTCGCTGGAGCGGCACACCCCGGAATGGTCCTGGCAGGTACCGCCGGGCGGACTCTCGCTCTGGGTCGACCTGGGCGAGCCCGTCAGCTCCGCACTGGCGGACCGGGCCGCGGCGGCCGGCGTCAACATCGGCCGGGGCGCGCGCTTCGGAGTGGACCCCGGAACCTTCGAGCACCGGCTGCGCATCCCGTACACGCTGGGCGCGGAGCGGCTGGACGAGGGCGTACGCAGGCTCGCGGAGGCCTTCCACGGGGGCGTACCGCTGCCTTCGGCGGTGGAGCGGCCGTACTGGGTGGCGTAGCGGGGGATGCCCCGGGCCGCCCGGCCCCCGTGCGGGTGGGTGGGCCCTGCGGGGCGGAGTCCCCTACCCGCCCTTCCACCGTTCCCCGGGCCCTGCCCGGACCCCCCCCTGGGGCTCCGCCCCAGACCCCGGTCCTCAAGCGCCGGACGGCTGAGACGGGGCTGCGCCCGGACCCCCTGGGGCTCCGCCCCAGACCCCGGTCCTCAAGCGCCGGACGGCTGAAAGGACCAAACTCCGGCGGCAGCCCTCACGGTGTCCTGATCAGGCGGCGGGTCGCGGCCGCGGCTACTGCCGAGGTGCGGGAGTCGACGCCCAGTTTCGCGTAGATGTGGACCAGGTGGGATTTCACCGTGGCCTGGCTCAGGAAGAGCTGTTTGGAGATCTGCTGGTTCGACAGGCCGTCCGCGACCAGTTGGAGGACCTCCAGCTCGCGCTTGGTCAGGGCCTCGGCCGGGGTCCGCATGCGGTCCATCAGGCGCAGTGCCACCGCCGGGGCCAGCGCCGACTGGCCGGCCGCCGCGGTGCGGACCGCCGCCGCCAGTTCCTCCGGCGGGGCGTCCTTGAGGAGGTAGCCCGAAGCACCCGCCTCCACCGCCGCCAGGATGTCCGCGTCGGTGTCGTACGTGGTCAGGACCAGGACCCGGGGCGACGGGGACCCGGCCGTGATCAGGGCCGTGGCCGCCGAGCCGTGCATGCCGCCGCCGGGGCCGAACTGGAGGTCCATCAGGACCACGTCGACCCCGGCGGAGGCGGCCAGCTCTACCGCGCGTTCCGCCGTCGCCGCCTCCGCCACCACCTCGAAGTCCGGCTCGGTGTCCAGCACCGCGCGCAGCCCGGCCCGGACCACCGGGTGGTCGTCGGCGAGGAGCAGCCGGATGGTCATGACAGGGCCTCCGCGGGCAGGGGAAGGGTGACGGCCACGGCGGTGCCCTGGCCGGGGGCGGATTCGACCGTGAACAGGCCGCTGAGCGTCTCGGCGCGCGAGCGCATCGCGGGCAGTCCGAAGCCGCCCTCGCCGGAGGGCGCGGACGTGGGGTCGAAGCCCTTGCCGTCGTCGACGATGTCCAGGGTCACCGAGGAGTCCATGAAGGTCAGGGTGATCTCGGCGCGCCCGGCCCCCGCGTGCCGCACCACATTGGCCAGCGCGGACTGCGCGATCCGCAGCAGCGCGACCTCGTAGGGCGTGGGGAGGGGGCGCGGGGTGCCGCTCAGGGAGAAGCGGACCCGGGGGCCCGGCGCCCCCGAGCACAGTCGTTCCAGCGCGGCCGGCAGGGACCCGTGCTCCAGGTCCGGAGGCGTGAGGGCCCGTACGAAGCGACGCGCCTCGGCGAGGTTCTCCTGCGCGGCCTCCCGGGCCCGGCCGATGTGCGGAAGGGCCGCCGAGTCCTCGGGCAGACTGCGCTCCGCGGCCCGCAGGAGCAGCTGGATGGAGGACAGGCCCTGGGCGAGGGTGTCGTGGATCTCCCGGGCCAGGCGCTCCCGCTCCGCCAGGATCCCGGCGTCCCGTTCGGCCGCGGCCAGCTCGGCCCGGGTCGTGATGAGCTCCTCGATCAGCTCGCGGCGCCGCTCGCTCTCCCGGTACAGCGCCTGGTAGCCCAGTACGGTCGCCACCGCCACGGCGCCGCCCAGCAGCGGCCCGAGGAAGGCCCCCGGGGTCACGGCGCTGCTGTGCGCCAGGAAGCCCCCGATCGCCGCGGCCGCCGTCGCCGCGACGGCCGCCACGCCCCAGCGCAGCCGGAGCAGGTGCAGCTCCAGGAAGTACAGCGGGAAGGCGATCCACAGCCCGTCGGGGGAGACCACCAGCAGCGCGACCCAGGCGGCGCACAGTCCGGCCAGCCACACCGCCCCGGCGCGCGCCGAGCTGTGCACCACGGGGGTCCGTACGCCCGCGAGGTACACGGCGGCCAGGAGCGCGCAGGCCGCGACCACCCAGCCCGCGCGCGGCGCGGAGTCGGCGACGGCCCGCCCGGCGGCGAGGGCGAGCAGGCCGAACAGCAGGGCGTGCAGGCACAGCCGCAGGACGCGGGAGACCGGGGTGAGGGTGCGGGCGCCCACGGGTGCGGGCGCGGCGGGCGGGAGGGGAGCAGTCATGGCCTGACCAGCGTAAGTCCGGGTCCGGGCGCCCCGGTCAACCAAAGGATTGATGTCTGGGTGCGCCCTTCGATACGAGGATCTCTACTGTGGCGCGATGCCTTGTGTCCACGCGGAAGACCAAGGTGGGGAACATGTTCGTCGCATGGAGAGATCTACGGTTCGCGAAGGGCCGCTTCGCCCTGATGGGCTCGGTTGTCCTGCTGATCACGCTGCTGGTCGGCCTGTTGTCCGGGCTCACCGCGGGACTGGCCCGGGAGAACATCTCGGCCATCACCGGCCTGCCCGCCACCACGCGCCTCGCGTTCGCCGCGCCCACCGGGGACCAGAAGGTCTCCTTCACCAACTCCCAGGTGCCCGAGAAGGCCTGGCTGGCCTGGCGGGAGCAGCCCGGGGTGACCTCGGCGCAGCCGCTGGGCATCCGCACCACCAACGTGGTCTCGGGTGAGCGCACGGCGGGCGTGTCCGTCTTCGGCGTGGACCCGGCGGGCTCCCTCGCACCGCGGGGGAGCGGGCTCACCCAGGGGCAGGTGGTCCTCACCGAGAAGGCCGCCAAGGAGCTCGGCGGCCTGACCGCCGGATCCAAGCTCAGGATCGGCCAGGTCGAGATGACCGTGGCCGCCGTCTCCGGCACCGCCGCCTACAGCCACACCCCGGTCGTCTGGATGGACCTCAACGACTGGCAGCGCGTCGGGAACCCCGGCACCTCCATCGACACCCTGGCCACCGTGGTGGCCCTGGACGGCAAGTACGGCAAGGGAGGGGTCGACTGGGCGGCCGGCGGCAAGGCCACCGCCACCAAGGCGCAGACCGTCGACGAGGCCCTGAGCGCGATCGGCTCCTACACCTCCGAGAACGGCTCGCTCCAGCTGATGCGCGGGTTCCTCTTCGCCATCTCGGCCCTCGTCATAGGAGCCTTCTTCACGGTGTGGACCATCCAGCGCAGCGGGGACATCGCCGTACTGAAGGCGCTGGGCGCCTCCACCCCGTACCTGCTCAAGGACGCCCTCGGGCAGGCCGTGGTGATGCTGGCGCTCGGCACCGGTGCGGGCACCGCGCTCGCGGCCGGCTTCGGAGCCCTGATCAGCGGCGGTGACGTGCCCTTCGTGCTCGACGCCGCCACCGTGCTGGTCCCGGCCGCCGTCATGATCGCGCTCGGCGCGCTGGGCGCCGCCCTGTCCATCCGGCGGATCACCGCCGTAGACCCCCTGACCGCTCTCGGGAGCGCCCGATGACCCTGCTCGTGCACGACGTGACCCTCACCTACCCGGACGGCGACGGCCGCCTCACGGCGCTGGACGCGGTCGGTCTGGAGGTGCCCGCCGGCACCCTGACGGCGGTGGTCGGCCCGTCCGGTTCCGGGAAGTCCAGCCTGCTGGCGGTCGCCGCCACCCTGGTCACGCCCGACAGTGGCCGGGTGGTCGTGGCGGGGCAGGACATCTCGGAGCTCGGCCCGGGGGAGAAGGCGACGCTGCGCCGGGAGAAGATCGGCATCGTCTTCCAGCAGCCGAACCTGCTGGCCTCGCTCACCGCCGCCGAACAGCTCCAGGTCATGGCCCACCTCTCGGGCCGTCCCGCGCGGGCCGTACGGGGGAGGGCCCTGGAGCTGCTGGACGCGGTGGGGCTGGCCGACAAGGCCGACAAGCGGCCGCACGAGCTCTCCGGGGGGCAGCGCCAGCGGATCAACATCGCCCGCGCCCTGATGAACGAGCCGGCCGTGCTCCTGGTCGACGAGCCCACCAGCGCTCTCGACCACGAGCGCGGCGCCGCGATCCTGGACCTGCTGGTCACCCTCACCCGGGAGCGCTCCACCGCCACCGTGCTGGTCACCCACGACCACGCCCACCTGGAGCGCATGGACCGCACCACGACGATGACCGACGGCCGCCTCACCGAGGTGGTCCCGGCCGCGTAGGGCGTACGGGAAAGGCCCCGGACCCCCCTCGAAGGGGGCCGGGGCCTTTCCCGTACGGGCGGCTCGTCTACGCCGGGTTCTGGCTCTGCAGGGCCACCGACAGCTCGGCCGCGACACCCTGGAGGATCGGCACGAAGGACTCGGCCACCGCCTCGGTCACCCGGCCGGCCGGGCCGGAGATGGAGATCGCGGCGGCGGTCGGCGAGTTCGGCACGGAGACCGCCAGGCAGCGAACTCCTATCTCCTGCTCGTTGTCGTCGACCGCGTAGCCCACCCGCCGGACGACCTCCAGGGCGTCCAGGAAGCCCTCGGGGGTGGTGATGGTCTTCTCGGTCGCGGCCGGCATCCCGGTGCGCGAGAGCAGGGCCCGTACCTCGTCCGCGGGGGTGTAGGCGAGCAGCGCCTTGCCCACGCCGGTGGAGTGCGGCAGCACCCGGCGGCCGACCTCGGTGAACATGCGCATCGAGTGCTTGGACGGCACCTGGGCGACGTAGACGATCTCGTCCCCGTCGAGCAGGGCCATGTTCGCGGTCTCGCCGGTCTCCTCCACGAGGCGCGCCAGGTAGGGGCGGGCCCAGGTGCCCAGCAGTCGCGACGCGGACTCGCCGAGGCGGATCAGCCGGGGTCCGAGGGAGTACCGTCGGTTGGGCTGCTGCCGGACGTAGCCGCACGCCACGAGGGTGCGCATGAGGCGATGGATGGTGGGCAGCGGCAGACCGCTGGCGGCGGAGAGCTCACTGAGGCCGACCTCGCCGCCGGCATCGGCCATGCGTTCGAGAAGATCGAAGGCGCGCTCGAGGGACTGGACGCCACCGCTGGCGGCGGTGGGCTTGGTGGAGGCGTCGGTGGTGCTGGCGCTGGACGTCGGCACGGGCGCGGTCCTTTCGGTGCTGGCAGGCAAGCAAGCAGCCTACCGGTCGGTCTGCGTCGGCCCTAGAGCCGGGGCAATGCCGTCCTCGCCGGTCAGAGGTGGTTTGTCCTGGTGGCGGAGGTCCCCGGGAAGTTACCGGTCCGGTTCCTGGTGGTGGTAGCTACATTCTGCATAGCGAAATCTTAATTCCATCCTGTGGAAACCTCCAATTGCGGTACGCCGACGTCAGTGGTCCGTCCGGGCGCTCTTGACTGGTTCCGCATCGACGTGAAGACTCCTTCAACAGAACGTTGAATTTCGCTCTGTGGAAGTAGATGGGGAGGTTCCGGTGTCCGATCTGGCTGTGGAACTGGTACTGCGCTCGACGCGCGTCATCACCCCCGAGGGGACGCGTGCCGCTTCGGTGGCCGTCGCCGGCGGGAAGATCGCGGCCGTGCTGCCGTACGAGGCCGACGTACCGGCCGGTGCCCGGCTGGAGGACCTCGGCGACGACGTGCTCCTCCCCGGCCTGGTCGACACCCACGTCCACGTGAACGACCCCGGTCGTACCGAGTGGGAAGGCTTCTGGACGGCCACCCGCGCCGCCGCGGCCGGTGGCATCACCACCATCCTCGACATGCCGCTCAACTCGCTGCCGCCGACCACGACGACCGCCAACCTGGTGGTCAAGCAGGACGTGGCCCGGGCCAAGGCGCACGTGGACGTCGGCTTCTGGGGCGGTGCGCTGCCGGACAACGTCAAGGACCTGCGCCCGCTGCACGACGCCGGAGTCTTCGGCTTCAAGTGCTTCCTGTCGCCCTCCGGCGTCGACGAGTTCCCGCTCCTCGACCAAGAGCAGCTGGCCGCCTCGCTCGCCGAGATCACCGGCTTCGGCGGTCTGCTGATCGTGCACGCCGAGGACCCGCACCACCTGGAGTCCGCGCCGCAGAACGCGGGCCCCAAGTACGCCGACTTCCTGGCCTCCCGCCCCCAGGACGCCGAGAACACCGCGATCCAGAACCTGATCGACCAGGCGAAGCGACTGAACGCGCGCGTCCACGTCCTGCACCTGTCCTCCGCCTCCGCGCTGCCGCTGATCGCCGCGGCCAAGGCCGAGGGCGTGCGGATCACCGTCGAGTCCTGCCCGCACTTCCTCACCCTGACGGCCGAGGAAGTCCCGGACGGCGCCACCGAGTTCAAGTGCTGCCCGCCCATCCGCGAGTCCGCGAACCAGGACGTCCTGTGGGACGCGCTCGCCGACGGCACGATCGACTGCATCGTCTCCGACCACTCGCCCTCCACCGCGGACCTCAAGACCGCCGACTTCGCCACCGCGTGGGGCGGCATCTCCTCCCTCCAGCTGGGCCTTCCGGCCATCTGGACCGAGGCGAAGAAGCGCGGCCGCACCCTCGAGGACGTCGTCCGCTGGATGTCCGCCGCCCCGGCCGCACTCGCCGGTCTGGCGAGCAAGGGCGCGATCGAGGCCGGCCGCGACGCCGACTTCGCCGTCCTGGCCCCCGAAGAGACCTTCACCGTGGACCCGGCCCACCTGCACCACCGCAACCAGGTCACGGCGTACGCGGGCAAGACCCTGCACGGCGTCGTGAAGTCCACCTGGCTGCGCGGAGCGCAGATCGCCGACCACGGCACCCCGTCCGAGCCCACCGGCCGACTCCTTGAAAGGCAGAACTGACAGTGGCGATTGAATCCTTCACCGGCAACGCGAACCCGTACGGAGGCGGCGACCCGTACGCGGACTACCGCAGCGCGGACTTCCCGTTCACCCAGTACGCGAACCTCGCCGCCCGTGAGCTCGGCGCCGGTGTCATCGAGGCCAACGACGAGTTCTTCGCCCAGCGCGAGAACCTGCTGATCTCCGAGGCCGCGCACTTCGACCCCGAGGACTTCGGCCACAAGGGCAAGGTCATGGACGGCTGGGAGACCCGCCGCCGCCGCGGCATCTCCGCCACCCAGCCCTGGCCGACCCCCGAGGACCACGACTGGGCGCTCGTCCGCCTGGGCGCCCCCGGCGTCATCCGCGGCATCGTCGTGGACACCGCCCACTTCCGCGGCAACATGCCGCAGGCCGTCTCCGTAGAGGCCACCAACTGGGAGGGCGCCCTCGCGCCGACCCCGGCGGAGCTCCAGGGCGACGACATCAAGTGGACGACCATCGTCGCCCGCACCCCGGTCGGCGGCCACGCGGCCAACGGCTTCGAGATCGACGTGGAGCAGCGCTTCACGCACCTGCGCGTCAACCAGCACCCCGACGGCGGCATCGCCCGCCTGCGCGTCTACGGCGAGGTCGTCCCCGACCCCAAGTGGCTCGCGGCGCTCGGCTCCTTCGACGTGGTGGCCCTGGAGAACGGCGGCTCCGTCCAGGACGCCTCCAACCGCTTCTACTCCCCGCCGACCAACACCATCAACCCGGGCCGCTCCCGCAAGATGGACGACGGCTGGGAGACCGCCCGTCGCCGTGACAACGGCAACGACTGGATCCGCTACCAGCTCGTCGCCGAGTCCGAGATCCGCGCCGTCGAGATCGACACCGCGTACCTCAAGGGCAACTCGGCCGGCTGGGCCTCGCTGTCGATCAAGACGGGCGAGGAGGGCGAGTGGGCCGAGTTCCTGCCGCGCACCCGCCTGCAGCCCGACACCAACCACCGCTTCGTGCTCGACGCCCCGGCGGTCGGCACGCACGTGCGCATCGACATCTTCCCGGACGGCGGCTTCTCCCGCCTGCGCCTCTTCGGCGCGCTGACGGAGGCCGGCACCGCCGCGCACACCGCCCGTCACCAGGAGCTGGGCGGCTGACGCCACCCTCGTGACCGCCCCGGGGGCCGACACCCCCGGGGCATGCGCGAACACCCCGCAGGGGCGCGCCGTTTCGACGGCGCGCCCCTGCGGCGTTCGTGTGCGCGCGGAGTTCGCGCCCCCAAGAACCTTGTGCACACGCGCTGTTGCCCCCGCGGGGCGTACGGACCGCCGGGCCCGCTAGCCTGCCGCTACAGCCGACGGCGGACACCCGGGGGGCCACGATGACGCAGAGCACGCCGCAGAGCACGCCACGTACGACGGAGCAGCGGCGCAAGGACGCGCTGGCCCGGTTCGAGAGCGACATCGACGTCTGGGTCGCCACCGCCGACGCCGCGGGCGTCGCCTGCCTCGTGCCCCTCTCCTTCCGGTGGGACGGCGAGAGCTTCCTGATGTCGACCGGGCGCACCCTGCCCACCGGACGCAACCTCGCGGCGAGCGGCCGCGTACGGCTGGCCTTCGGCGCGACCCGCGACGTGGTCCTCGTGGAGGGCGCCGTGACCCGGCTGGAGGCGGCGGAGCTGGCGCCCGGCGAGATCGAGGCCTTCGCGGCGCACTCCGGCTTCGACCCGAGCAGCCTGAAGACGCCCTACCCGTACTTCCGGGTCACGCCCGTGTGGATCCAGGCCTGGCGCGAGGTGGACGAGATCGCCGGACGCGACCTGATGAAGGACGGCCGCTGGCTGCCCTGACGGCCCTGGCTGCCTTGGCGGCCCTGTCCGGTTTACGACCGGCCGGCGGGGACGGCTTGCAACCGGCCGGCGGCGACGGCCCACGACCGGCCGGCGGCGACGGCCTACGCCGCGTGGCCGCCGTCCACCGAGAACTCGGCGCCTGTGACGTACGCGGAGTCCGGGCCCGCCAGGAAGGACACCATGGCGGCCACCTCCTCCGGCGTGGCGAAGCGGCCCAGGGCCGTCATGGCCGACTGTGAGGCGGCGTAGGGGCCGTCCGCCGGGTTCATGTCGGTGTCCACCGGGCCCGGGTGGACCAGGTTGGCGGTGATCCCGCGCTCGCCGAGCTCCCGCGAGAGGGCCTTGGTGAGCCCGGTCAGCGCCGCCTTGCTCATCGCGTACAGGGTGCCGCCGGGCCCCGGCACGCGCTGGGTCATGCAGCTGCCGATGGTGATGATCCGCCCGCCGCGGTCCAGGCGCCCGGCCGCCGCCTGGGAGGCCAGGAAGGCACCCCGTACGTTGACCGAGAGGACCCGGTCCACGTCCGCGAGGGTGAGCCCCTCCAGCGGTCCGAGCACGCCCGCGCCGGCGTTGTTCACCAGGACGTCGAGCCGGCCCAGGCCCCGTACCGTCTCCTCGACCACTCCGGCGGCCCGCTCCGCGTCCCCCGAGTCGGCGCGCAGCGCCAGGCCGCGCCGCCCGAGCGCCTCGATCTTGCCGACCACCTCGGCCGCCGCGACCCTGTCGTTGACGTAGGTGATCGCGACGTCGGCCCCGTCCCGCGCCAGCCGCAGCGCGGTCGCCGCGCCGATTCCCCTGCTGCCACCGGTCACCAGGGCCACTGCGTTGCCGTTGTCGCCGCCATTGCCGTTCATGGGGTTCCTCCCGTGTCGATTGGTTGCGAGTTCAATGAAATCGCCCGGGGATCAAAGGCGCTGGCGGGAAACGGACATCGCGTTCGCGCGCGCCGGAGCGGTGAGTTCCGGGCGGCCCGGGAGTCTGAACCCGTGACAGTGGACGTACCGGAGCCAAGGAGCGCAGTGCCATGGGAAAGCTGACCCTCACCACCTTCCTGACCCTCGACGGCGTGATGCAGGCCCCGGGGGGCCCGGAGGAGGACCCCAGCGGCGGGTTCGCGTACGGCGGGTGGCTCGTGCCCTTCGCCGACGAGGGCATGGGGGAGTTCATCACCGAGGTCTTCGACCGGGCCGGGGCCTTCCTCCTCGGGCGCCGGACCTACGAGATCTTCGCCGCGTACTGGCCGCAGCACGACGACCCCGCCGACCCGGTCGCGAGCAGGCTGAACGGGCTGCCCAAGTACGTGGCTTCGACCACGCTCAAGGAGCCCGCCTGGGGCCCCGCCACCGCGATCGACGGGGAGCAGCTGCAGAGCGAGGTCGTACGGATCAAGGACGCGACCGAGGGGGAGGTGCAGGTGCACGGCAGCGGCGCGCTCGCGCGGTGGCTGCTGGCGCGGGACCTGGTGGACGAGCTGAACCTGCTGGTCTTCCCCGTCTTCCTGGGCGGCGGACGCCGGCTGTTCCCGACGGGCGGGCTGCCGACGGCCTTCGAGCTGACGGGCTCCCGCACCACCTCGGCCGGCACGGCCATCCACAGCTACCGGCCGAAGGGGCGCGCCGCGTTCGGCACCTTCGAGTGACGCCGGGGCTCAGGCCGGGGTTCCGGCCGGGGTTCAAGCCGAGGTTCAGGCCGGTGTTGAAGTCAGGGGCCAAACCGGGGATCAAAGGGCTCGACCGGCCGATCATGCTCGGGTAGCTTGGGCGCTTCCCCCGTGCGAGCCGCCGTAGTCTCCACCTGCCTTCTGCCGTTGGAGAACCGGTGTCCACTCTCGCCGCCCCCGCTCCCGTCGCCGCCCCCCGCCGGGCCTGGCTCGCCGATCTGCCGGTCCTGCTGGTCGCCGTCGTCTGGGGCGGCAGCTACCTCGCCGCCAAGGGCGTCACCACCACGCACACCGTGATCGCGGTGCTCGTCCTGCGCTTCGCGCTGGTCCTGCCCGTCCTCGCCCTCGCCGGCCGGCGCAAGCTGCGCGCGCTGACCCCCGCCCAGCTGCGCGGCGCCGGCGTACTGGGACTCGTACTCGGCGGGATCTTCCTGCTGGAGACCTACGGGGTCGTCCACACCTCGGCCACCAACGCCGGGCTCATCATCAGCCTGACCATGATCTTCACCCCGCTCGCCGAGTCGGCCGTCCGGCGCGAAGCCCCCTCGCCCGCCTTCCTCGGCGCCGCGGCCGTCTCCGTCTGCGGAGTCGTGCTCCTCACCCAGGGGGCGGGCTTCACCACCCCGAGCACGGGCGACCTCCTCATCCTCGGCGCCGCGCTCGCGCGCACGGCGCACGTCCTGCTCATGGCCCGGATCAAGGCCGTGCAGGAAGCCGACTCGCTCTCCCTGACCACCGTCCAGCTCGGGACGGCGGTCGCCGTGTTCGCCGTACTGGCCCTGCTGCCCGGAACCGGCGCGAGCCCCTGGGCGGCCGCCGCCGACTTCGGCCCGGCCGAGTGGGCCGGACTCGCCTTCCTCTCCGTCTTCTGCACCCTGTTCGCCTTCTTCGTGCAGATGTGGGCCGTCCGCCGCACCTCCCCCTCCCGCGTCAGCCTGCTCCTCGGCACGGAACCCCTGTGGGCCGCCGCGGCGGGCATCGCGCTGGGCGGCGAACGGCTCGGCGCGGCCGGGTTCGCCGGGGTCGCGCTCGTACTCGCGGGTACCGCCTGGGGGCGGCGCGCGGCTGGCTGAACGAATGGCCGAAAGCCGCTCCGGATATGTCAACTCCCGTTCTAGGGTGGCGACATGCCGGTTCTGGACCTCAGTTCGATTGCCGAAGACTTCAACGAGAACCCCTACCCCCACTACGCGCGCCTGCGCGCGGAAGGGCCGCTCCACCGAGTGAAGGCGGCGGACGGTCAGGAGGTCTGGCTGATCGTCGGGCACCAGGAGGCCCGCCAGGCCCTCACGCACCCGGCGGTGTCCAAGAACTGGCTGACCTCCGGGATCTACACCGACCGGGAGCGGACCGAGGCCAGCGCCAACATGATGCGCGCCGACCCGCCCGACCACACCCGGCTGCGCCGACTGGTCTCCCGCTCCTTCGCCCCGGGCCGGATCGAGGGGCTGCGCCCGCGCATCCAGGAGATCGTCGACGGACTGCTCGACGCGATGGAGGCCCTCCCCGAGCGCCGGGCCGACCTGATCGAGGCCTTCGCGCAGCCGCTCCCCATGACCGTGATCTGCGAGCTCCTCGGGGTTCCCGAGGCGGACCGCGGCGCCTTCCACGGCTGGATCACCGAGATGGTCTCGCCCACCGGGGTGGAGTCGGAGAACGCGGCCGTGCGCGCCATGACCGCCTACACGGCCGAGCTCGTCGACGCCAGGATCGCCGATCCGGGCGAGGACCTGCTCAGCGACTGGGTGACCAGCCGGGGCGACGGGGGCGACCGGCTCTCGCGGCGGGAGCTGGTCGCCATGGCCGTCCTGATGATGGTCGGCGGGCACGAGACCACCGTGCACCTGGTCTCCAACGGGATGCGGGCGCTGCTGACCCACCCCGACGAGCTCGCCGCCCTGCGCGCCGACCCCGCCGGCCTGATCGACGGCGCCGTCGAGGAGATCCTGCGCTACGACGGCCCGGTCGAGACGGCCACGTTCCGCTTCGCCGGCACGGACCTGGAGATTGGCGACACCTTCATCGAGGCGGGCTCCGCCATCCTGGTCTGCCTCGCCGCGGCGGACCGGGACCCCGCCCGCTTCGACCGTCCCGACACCTTCGACATCCGCCGGCCCGGCCGTGGCGGGCACATCGCCTTCGGCCACGGCATCCACCACTGCGTCGCCGCCCCGCTCGGCCGGCTGGAGGGCCGGATCGCGATCCGGTCCCTGGTGGAGCGCTTCCCGGACCTCCGGGAGGAGCCGGCCGTCCTCGAATGGGCGCCCGGGACCCTGGTCCGGGGGACCACACGCCACCCGGTGCGCTGGTAGCGGCCGTGCGGGGGCCGGCCTCAGAGATCAGCGAGCTCCTCCAGCGCCACCGCGCGCCGCTCCCGCCGCGAGAGCTCGCACGCCTCCGCCACCCGGAAGGCGGCGAGCGCCTCGACCCCGTCGCAGGGATTGGGCCCATCGCCCCGCACCAGCCGGACGAAGGCCGCCAGCTCGGCCTCGTAGGCGGGAGCGAAGCGTTCCAGGAACCCCGGCCACGGCTTGGTGGCCGGGGGCGGGCCCTGGGGTTCGGTCGAAGCGATCGGCGTACGGTCGTCCAGCCCCGTGGAGACCTGGTCCAGCTCCCCGGCCAGCTCCATCCGTACGTCGTACCCGGCGCCGTTGCACCGCGTACCGGTGCTGGAGACCAGCGTCCCGTCGTCCAGGGTGAGGACGGCGGCGACGGTGTCGACGTCCCCGGCCTCCCGGAACCGCGCCGGCCCCGCGTCCGACCCGGTCGCGTACACCTCGCGCACCTCGTGCCCGGTCACCCAGCGGACCATGTCGAAGTCGTGCACCAGGCAGTCCCGGTACAGCCCGCCCGAGGTCCGCAGGTACGCGGCGTCCGGCGGCGAGGGATCCGCCGTCGTGGTCCGTACGGTGTGCAGCCGGCCCAGGGCCCCGGAGCGGACCAAGTCGCGCGCCGTCGTGTAGCCCGCGTCGAAGCGGCGCATGAAGCCGAGCTGGAGCACCCCGCCGACCGCCGCCACCTCGCGCAGCACCGCCAGGGTGCGGTTCAGGTCCGGGGCGAGCGGCTTCTCGCAGAACACCGGCAGCCCGCCGCGGACGGCCCGTACGACCAGGTCCGCGTGCCCCTCCGTGGCGCAGGCGATCACCACCGCGTCCACGCCCCAGGTGAAGATCTGCTCGACGGTGGGCGCGGCGGTGGCTCCCAGCCGGTCGGCGAGGCGGACCGCCCGCGCGGGGTCGGCGTCGGCGAGCAGCAGCGAGCTCGCGTCCGCCTGCCGGGCCAGTGCCGCCGCGTGGAAGGAACCGATCCGGCCCGTTCCGATGAGCCCGATGCGCATGCACTCAACCTGACCCCGTCCGGGGGAGCTGTCAATCTGTCCCGCTGTGTCCGGCACGGTCCGCAATGGCCCCGATGACCTTGCATGGTGCACTGTGACGGATACTGGGCGGCTGCGGCTTGAAACATATGACCGTTTTGACGACCGGGTACCGCGGCGGGACAGCGCTCGCGGAGCGGCCCGGCAAACGACCCGACAAGCGAAAGGCACGGGCAGACGTGGCTAGGGTTCGGACAGGGGTACGCCTCGTGGGCGCGGTGCTCGCGGCGGTACTGGGTGCCTCCCTCGTGGGCTGCAGCAGTACGGGCGGCAAGCGCGCCGAGGACCGCGCGAAGGCCGAGGCGGCGGGCCGGCCCGCCGTCTCCACCCCGCGCTGGACCTTCGCGATGGTCACCCACGCGGGCGACGGCGACACCTTCTGGGACATCGTGCAGAAGGGGGCCAAGGAGGCCGCGGCGAAGGACAACATCAACTTCGTCTACGCCCACGACGACCAGGCACAGCAGCAGGCCCAGTTCGTCCAGAACGCCATCGACCAGAAGGTCGACGGGCTGATCGTCTCCCTGGCCAAGCCGGAGGCCCTCAAGGACGTCCTCGCCAAGGCCGTCAAGGCCGGCATCCCGGTGATCACGGTCAACTCCGGATCCGCCCAGTCCGCCGAGTACGGGGCGCTCACCCACATCGGCCAGGACGAGGTGATCGCCGGCGAGGCGGTCGGCACCGAGCTGGGCAAGCGCGGCCGCAAGAAGGCCGTCTGCGTCCTGCACGAGCAGGGCAACGTGGGCCACGAGCAGCGCTGCGCCGGAGCGAAGAAGACCTTCGCCGAGTCCGGCGGGACCCTGGAGAACCTGTACGTCGAGGGCACCAACATGCCGTCCGTCCAGGCGGCCCTGCAGGCCAAGCTCCAGGCCGACCCCTCCGTCGACGCGATCGTCACCCTCGGCGCGCCCTTCGCCCCCACGGCCGTGAAGGCCAAGGAGGCGGCGGGCAGCAAGGCGGAGGTGGACACCTTCGACCTGAACGCCTCGGTGGCCCGCGACCTGAAGTCCGGCGCCCTCGGATTCGCCGTCGACCAGCAGCCCTACCTCCAGGGCTACGAGGCCGTCGACCTGCTCTGGCTCTACCGCTACAACGCCGACGTGCTCGGCGGCGGCCTGCCGGTGCTCACCGGGCCGCAGATCGTCACGGGGGCCGAGGCCGCCACGCTGGAGAAGTTCATCAACCGGGGCAGCCGATGAGCACCGCCACCAAGGCCCCGGCCCCTGCCCCGCGCGACGAGCGGCTCGCGCCCACCTCGCTGCTGCGCCGCCTGCTGGGCCGGCCCGAGCTCGGCGCGGTGGTCGGCGCGGTGGCCGTCTTCGTGTTCTTCTCCTTCGCGGCCGACAGCTTCCTGCGGGCCTCCAGCCTGAGCACGATCCTGTACTCGGCCTCCACCATCGGCATCATGGCCGTCCCGGTGGCCCTGCTCATGATCGGCGGAGAGTTCGACCTGTCCGCCGGGGTCATGGTCACCTCCTCGGCGCTGCTCAGCTCGATGTTCAGCTACCAGATGACCGCCAACGTCTGGGTGGGCGTCCTCGTGTCGCTGCTGGTCACCCTGGGGATCGGGTTCTTCAACGGGTTCATGCTGACCCGCACGAAACTGCCCAGCTTCATCATCACGCTGGGCACCTTCCTGATGCTGACCGGCCTGAACCTCGGCTTCACCAAGCTGATCAGCGGCTCCGTCTCCACCAAGACCATCGCCGACATGGAGGGCTTCTCCTCCGCCCGCGCGCTCTTCGCCTCGCAGTGGACCTTCGGCTCGGTCACCCTCAAGGTCACCATCCTGTGGTGGCTGGTGCTGGTCGCGGTGGCCACCTGGATCCTGCTGCGCACCCGCGCCGGGAACTGGATCTTCGCCGTCGGCGGCGGCGCGGACGCGGCCCGCGCGACCGGGGTACCCGTCGTGAAGACCCGTATCGGGCTGTACATGGGCGTCGCCCTGTGCGCCTGGATCTCCGGGCAGCACATCCTCTTCTCGTTCGACGTGGTCCAGTCGGGCGAGGGAGTAGGCAACGAGTTCCTCTACATCATCGCGGCCGTCATCGGCGGCTGTCTGATGACCGGCGGCTACGGCTCGGCCATCGGCTCCGCCGTGGGCGCCTTCATCTTCGGCATGACCAGCAACGGCATCGTGTACGCGCAGTGGAACCCGGACTGGTTCAAGTTCTTCCTGGGCGCGATGCTGCTGCTGGCCACACTGCTCAACGCATGGGTCCGCAAGCGGGCGGAGGCGAAGTGACGATGACCGACACCGGAACCCGGACGGCCCCGGACCCGTCCGCCCCCGCCCTGGTGAAGCTGACCGACGTCAGCAAGTACTACGGCAACATCCGCGCCCTCCAGGGCGTCTCCCTGGAGGTCTCCGCCGGCGAGATCACCTGCGTGCTCGGCGACAACGGCGCCGGCAAGTCCACCCTCATCAAGATCATCGCGGGGCTGCACCGGCACGACGCCGGCACCTTCGAGATCGAGGGCGAGGAGACCGTGCTCGCCAACCCGCGCGCCGCCCTCGACCACGGCATCGCCACCGTCTACCAGGACCTCGCCGTGGTCCCGCTCATGCCCGTCTGGCGCAACTTCTTCCTCGGCTCCGAGCCCACCAAGGGCCGCGGCCCCTTCCGGCGGCTCGACGTGGAGCTCATGCGCGAGACCACCCGCGCCGAGCTGCTGCGCATGGGCATCGACCTGCGGGACGTGGACCAGCCCATCGGCACCCTGTCGGGCGGCGAGCGGCAGTGCGTGGCCATCGCCCGCGCGGTCCACTTCGGCGCCAAGGTCCTCGTACTCGACGAGCCCACCGCGGCCCTCGGCGTCAAGCAGTCCGGGGTGGTCCTCAAGTACGTGGCCGCGGCCCGTGACGCGGGTCTCGGCGTGGTCCTGATCACCCACAATCCGCACCACGCCTACCTGGTCGGGAACCGCTTCGTGCTGCTCAAGCGCGGCACCATGGCGGGCAGCCACACCCGCGAGTCGATCACCCTGGACGAGCTCACCCGGCAGATGGCGGGCGGCTCCGAGCTCGACGAACTGAGCCACGAACTGGAGCGGGTGGCAGAATCAGGTCCTGACGACACGCCCCGACCCGAAAACACCTCCGGCCCCACCCCGGGCACCACCGCACCCTGAGGGACGACACGACTCGATGAGCACGTACCGGGACTTCACGCTCGCCCACCGGGGGGCGGCGCGGGGCACCGTCCTGCGGACCATCGGGACCCGTGAGCGCAGGTCGCACCTGACCGCACCGCGCGTTCCGACCGTCGGCATCGACATCGGCGGCACCAAGGTGATGGCCGGGGTCGTCGACGCCGACGGGGTCATCCTGGAGAAGATCCGGACCGAGACCCCGGACAAGTCCAAGAGCCCCAAGGTCGTCGAGGACACCATCGTCGAGCTGGTCCTCGACCTCTCCGACCGGCACGACGTCCACGCCGTGGGCATCGGCGCCGCCGGCTGGGTCGACGCCGACCGCTCCCGCGTCCTGTTCGCCCCGCACCTGGCCTGGCGCGACGAACCGCTGCGCGACGCGCTCCAGTCCCGGCTCGCGGTCCCGGTCATGGTGGACAACGATGCCAACACCGCCGCCTGGGCCGAATGGCGCTTCGGCGCCGGCCGGGGCGAGGACCACCTGGTCATGATCACCCTGGGCACCGGGATCGGCGGGGCCATCCTCGAAGGCGGCCAGGTCAAGCGCGGCCGCTACGGGGTCGCGGGCGAGTTCGGCCACATGCAGGTGGTCCCCGGGGGGCACCGGTGCCCCTGCGGCAACCGCGGCTGCTGGGAGCAGTACAGCTCCGGGAACGCCCTGGTCCGCGAGGCCCGCGAGCTGGCCGCCGCCGACTCCCCGGTCGCCCACAACCTCATCGCCCGGGTCGGCGGCAACGTCCAGGAGATCACCGGGCCGCTCATCACCGAGCTGGCCCGCGAGGGCGACGCCATGTGCGTCGAGCTGCTCCAGGACATCGGCCAGTGGCTCGGCGTCGGCATCGCCAACCTCGCGGCCGCCCTCGACCCCTCCTGCTTCGTCATCGGCGGCGGCGTCAGCGCCGCCGACGACCTGCTGATCGGCCCCGCCCGCGACGCCTTCCGCCGCCACCTCACCGGCCGCGGATACCGCCCCGAGGCACGCATCGCCAAGGCCCAGCTCGGCCCCGAGGCCGGCATGGTCGGCGCCGCCGACCTCTCCCGGCTCGTCGCCCGCCGCTTCCGCCGGGCCACGCGCCGGCGCGTCGAGCGGTACGAGCGCTACGCGCAGTTCGGCCGGCGCGACACCTCCACCGGCCCCGAGGACCAGGAAAAGCAGTGACACCGCCCTCCCTGCCCCGCCAGGCCCCGTCCCCCGACGAGCGGTCCGGCGGGCCGATCCCCGCCGAGGACCGCAAGCACGTGGTGCGGCGCCGCTGGATCACGGCGATCATCATCCTGCTGCTGGTCGGCGTCCCGGCCGGCTACCTCGCCGTCTCCGCCCAGCAGAGCCGCCAGAGCGGCCGCGACAAGGCCTCCAAGGTCGGCGCCGCGCAGGTCCGCCCCGGCTGGCCCTCCAAGGTCCAGCGCAGCATCTACGAGGTCCCGATCCCGGCGACGGCCTCGCGGGTCGGCTACCTGGAGACCAACAACTGGCACACCAGCCGGCTGTACGTCCAGTTCGGGGTCACTCCGGAGGAGCTCGACACCTTCTTGGCCGACGTCGGCACGAGCCGGGAGGCGCTGACCAGCGGGGTGTCGGTCTCCCCGAGCGACACCAGGATTGCGGGCTGGAACTGGGACACGGAGGGCAGCTGGTCCGGGATCACCCTGGAGGGCCCGGACCGCCGGCCCACCCGCGACATCACCGTCGACCTGAGCCACCCCGGGTACCCCAAGGTCTACGTGGTCTCCAAGGCGGTGCCCTAGGCCGCCTCTTTCGGATCTTGCCCGGCCCGCGCCGCCCCGCGAGTACAGTGCGTCCCGGGGGCGGGGCCGTAGCGCAGAGGTCGTCGCGCGCGGTCTCCAAAATCGCGAGGACGCCGGTTCGAATCCGGTCGGCTCCGCCTTCCCGGGGTGTACCGGACCCCGCGCGGCTAGCCTTGGATCATGAAGATCACCAAACGGCTGCACTCCTGCGTCCAGCTGGAGAAGGACGGGCTCGTGCTCGTCATCGACCCGGGCGCCTTCAGCGAACCGGACGCCGGCCTCGGCGCCGACGCCCTGCTCGTCACCCACGAGCACCCCGACCACTTCGAGGAGGGCCGGCTGCGCGCCGCCCTCGACGCGAACCCGGCGGCGCGGCTGTGGACCCTGCGCAGCGTCGCGGAGAAGCTCGCCCCCGCCTATCCGGGCCGCGTCCACACGGTGGGCCACGGGGACACCTTCACCGCGGCCGGGTTCGAGGTCCAGGTGCACGGCGAGCTGCACGCCGTGATCCACCCGGACATCCCGCGGATCACCAACGTCGGCTACCTGGTGGACGCTTCCGTCTTCCATCCCGGGGACGCGCTGACCGTGCCCGCGACCCCCGTCGAGACCCTCATGCTCCCGGTGCACGCGCCCTGGAACAAGATCGCCGAGGTGATCGACTACGTCCGCGAGGTCAAGCCGCGCCAGACCCTCGCCATCCACGACGCCGGTCTGACGGACCTCGTGCTGCCGATCTACGCCACCCAGATCGGCAACCTCGGCGGCGCCGAGTACGGCCGGCTCACCCCGGGGCACGCGGCCGAACTGTGACTGTCGGTGCCGGGCGGTAGGTTGGACGTCATGCGTATCGCCACGTTCAACGTCAACTCGATCACCGCCCGGCTGCCGCGCCTGCTGGCCTGGCTGGAGAGCTCCGGTACGGATGTCGTGTGCATCCAGGAGACCAAGTGCTCCGCCGAGCAGTTCCCGTACGAGGAGCTGCGCGCGCTGGGCTACGAGTCGGCCGTCAACGCCACCGGCCGGTGGAACGGCGTGGCCCTGCTCTCCAAGGTCGGCCTGGAGGACGTGGTCGTGGGGCTGCCCGACGGCCCCGACTACGAGGGCGTCCAGGAGCCCCGCGCCATCTCCGCGACCTGCGGCGGCGTGCGCGTCTGGTCGGTGTACGTGCCCAACGGGCGCGAGGTCGAGCACGACCACTACGGCTACAAGCTGGACTGGTTCCGTGCCCTGTCCGCCGCCGTCGCCGAGGACGCGGCGGGGGAGCGTCCCTTCGCGGTGCTCGGCGACTTCAACGTGGCACCGACCGACGAGGACGTCTACGATCCGGCGGTCTTCGAGGGCCTGACCCACGTCACCCCCGCCGAGCGGGCCGCGCTGGAGGCGCTGCGCGCCGCCGGACTCTCCGACGTGTTCCCGCGCGCGCTCAAGTACGACCGGCCGTACACCTTCTGGGACTACCGGATGCTGGCCTTCCCCAAGAACAGGGGCATGCGCATCGACCTGGTCTACGGCAACGCGGCCTTCACCAAGGCCGTCACCGACTCCTACGTGGACCGCGAGGAGCGCAAGGGCAAGGGCGCCTCGGACCACGCCCCGGTCGTCGTCGACCTGGAGCTCTAAGCCGCCCCGCTCCGCCCGGCGGGAGACCCGGACCGGGCGGGGCGGTGCGATCACCGGCCGACGGCCCGGCCCGTGATCCTCAGGCGCGCCCTATGGCCGGTGGCGGATCCTGGTGTCAGGCTGAGCCCATGAACATCCCTTTTCTGGCCAACTGGATCAACCGACATGAAACGGACCGGGGCGCGGGACTCGCCGCGGCCCTCGCGGACGATCCCGAGGGCATCAACGAGTTGTTCGCGGAATGCGAGATGCTGCGCGCCCACGCACGTCAGGCCGGGCTCGAACTCGACGAGACCCCGGGCTCGTTGGAGGAGATCGACCAGCTGATGCCGCGTTGGCGCCGGGACCCGGAGATCACCCCGTGGCTCGGCAACGACGCGGGCTTCTACCTCGGGACCGTCATCATCCGCTCCGTCGCGGGCGCCGCCTGGCAGGTGTGGCCCAACGGGCAGCCGATGATCCGGCTGGCATCGGGCCGCGAGCTGAACGTGGTCGAGTCGGGGGTGTCCTGGGCGATGACCGGATCCCCCGAGCTCAGCCAGGCGTACGCCGAGGCCTCGGAGGGCTGAGCCGCTTCCGGGGCCGGGCCGCTTCGGGGCCGGGCCGCTTCCGGAGCGAGCCGCCTGCGGAAGCCCGCGCCGCCTCCTCCGGAAGGCCGATCTCCACGGAAGGCTGACCTCGCGGGCCTTTATGCGGCTTTTAGGCGTGTCGCGGTGAAGTGCCCTTCCGCGGCTGGATAGTTTGCGCTGACCTCGACACACCGACAAAGTGGGCAGGGCAGCGTATGGCCGTCGATCCGTTGATCGAGCTGCGGGACGTCAACAAGCACTTCGGACAACTGCACGTCCTCCAGGACATCAACCTCACCGTCGGCCGCGGGGAGGTGGTGGTGGTCATCGGCCCCTCCGGCTCCGGGAAATCGACCCTGTGCCGGGCGATCAACCGACTGGAGACCATCGAGTCGGGCACGATCACGCTCGACGGGAAGCCGCTGCCGGCCGAGGGCAAGGAGCTCGCGTCCCTCCGGGCGGATGTGGGGATGGTCTTCCAGTCCTTCAACCTCTTCGCGCACAAGACGGTGCTCGCCAACGTCTCCCTCGCCCAGATCAAGGTCAGGAAGCGCAAGAAGGAGGAGGCGGACAAGCGCTCCCGCGAGCTCCTGGAGCGGGTCGGTCTCGCGAACCAGGCCGAGAAGTTCCCGGCCCAGCTCTCCGGAGGCCAGCAGCAGCGCGTGGCCATCGCCCGCGCGCTCGCCATGAACCCCCAGGCCCTCCTCTTCGACGAGCCCACCTCCGCGCTCGACCCGGAGATGATCAACGAGGTGCTGGAGGTCATGCAGCAGCTCGCCGCGGAGGGCATGACCATGGTGGTCGTCACCCACGAGATGGGCTTCGCCCGCTCCGCCGCCAACCGCGTCGTGTTCATGGCCGACGGAAGGATCGTCGAGGACCGGACCCCGGAGGCCTTCTTCACCGCCCCCGAGAGCGAGCGGGCCAAGGACTTCCTCTCCAAGATCCTCAAGCACTGAGGGGCGGCCCGATGAGACACCATCCGATGAGACACCCGACGCGACGCGTCCGCGCCCGCGCCGCCGCCCTGGCCCTGGCCCTCGTCCTCGTGGGCGCCCTCGCCGGCTGCGGGAAGTCCGGCAGTCCGCCGGTCAAGGGCCCGCAGCCCGAGGACCTGCCCGTCTACCAAGTGGCGACCGGCTTCCAGCTGCCGGACTCCCCGACCTGGACCAAGGCCAAGAAGCGCGGCCACCTCGTGGTCGGCGCAAAGGAGGACCAGCCGTACATGGGGGAGAAGGACCCCGCGAGCGGCCGCTACTCCGGCTTCGACATCGAGATCGCCAAGATGATGTCGGCCTCGCTCGGCTTCGACCCCAAGACGATCGAGTTCAAGACCATCGCCTCCGCGAACCGCGAGACGGCCCTGCAGAACGGCCAGATCGACTACTACGTGGGCACGTACACGATCAACGCGAACCGCAAGAAGCAGGTCGGTTTCGCCGGCCCCTACTTCCTCGCCGGGCAGTCCCTGCTCGTACGGAAGGGGGAGACGGAGATCAAGGGGCCCGAGGACCTCGACGGCAAGAAGGTCTGCTCGGCCGCCGGCTCCACCCCCTACCAGCGGCTCCAGAAGGAGTTCCCGCGGGCCGTCCTCGTCGCCTACGACACGTACTCGGTCTGCGTGGACAACCTGCTGACCTACCAGGTCGACGCCGTCTCCACCGACGACTCCATCCTCCTGGGCTACGCGGCCAAGGTCCCCGAGGAGCTCAAGGTGGTCGGCAAGCCCTTCTCCGAGGAGCCCTACGGCATCGGCGTCCCGCGCTCCGACAACGCGCTGCGGTTCGCCCTCGACGACGCCCTCGCCGCGAACGAGAAGAACGGCAACTGGAAGAAGGCCTACGAGGCCACGCTCGGCCTCTCCGGCCAGCCCGCGCCGACACCGCCCGCCATCGACCGCTACCCGGCGAGCTGAGGGGAGAGCGCACCGCCATGGACGTACTCACCGAAAACTTCTCGCTCTACGGCAAGGGATTCCTCGGCACCGTGGAACTCACGGTCTACGCCTCCCTCGTGGCCCTGGTCCTCGGTTTCCTGATGGCCTCCTTCCGCGTCGCCCCCGTCGGCTCCTTCCGGGTCTTCGGCACCGTCTGGGTGACCATCCTGCGCAACACCCCGCTCACCCTGCTCTTCTTCGCCGTCCTGCTGGGCCTGCCCCGCTTCGGCCTGGTCCTGCCCTTCCAGCTCTTCGCCGTGCTGGCCCTGGGCTGCTACACCTCGGCCTTCATCTGCGAGGCCCTGCGCTCGGGCATCAACACCGTGCCCAAGGGCCAGGGCGAGGCGGCCCGCAGCCTCGGGATGTCCTTCGGCCAGACCCTGGGCACCGTCGTCCTGCCCCAGGCCTTCCGGTCCGTCATCCCGCCCATCGGCTCCACACTGATCGCGCTCGCCAAGAACTCCGCGATCGCGGGGGCGTTCAGCGTCACCGAGCTGCTGGGCACGTACAAGACCCTCAACGAGCTGGGCTACAGCATCATCTGGACCTTCGTCTGGATCGCGGTGGGCTACCTGATCATCACCCTGTCCATCAGCGCGCTGTTCAACGTGCTCGAAAAGCGCTACGGAGTCGCCCGATGACCGCGCACGCGCTCCACGGTGACCTGGAGTCCACCGCCCTCTACGACCTGCCGGGCCCGCGTGCCCAGCGCCGCCACTTCTTCTACGGGATCGCCTCGACGCTCGTCATCCTCGGGCTGCTCGGCTGGCTGCTGTACCTGCTCTTCGACACGAACCAGTTCACCGCCGCCAAGTGGAGCCCCTTCACCTACAAGGGCATTCAGGAACTGCTGCTCAAGGGGCTCTGGAACACCCTCAAGGCCTTCGCCTACGCCTCGGTGCTCTCGCTCGTGCTCGGCGCGGTGCTCGCCACGGGCCGGCTCTCGGTCCACCGGCCGGTGCGCTGGGTGTCCACGCTGTGCGTGGAGTTCTTCCGGGCCATGCCGGTGCTGGTGATGATCTTCTTCATCTTCGTCGCGCTCAAGGTCCAGCCACTGCCCGCGCTGGTCGCCGGACTGACCCTGTACAACGGCTCGGTGCTGGCCGAGGTCTTCCGTACGGGCGTCAACTCGGTGGAGAAGGGCCAGCGCGAGGCCGCGTACGCCCTGGGCATGCGCAAGACCCAGGTGATGACCTACGTCCTGGCCCCGCAGGGGGTCCGGGCGATGCTGCCCACCATCATCAGCCAGCTCGTGGTCGCCCTGAAGGACACCTCGCTCGGCTACCTGATCACCTACGAGGAGTTCCTGCACGCGGGCAAGCTGATCGCCTCCAACCTCGACTACGACCTGCCCTTCATCCCCGTCGTCATGATCATCTCGCCGATCTACATCGGGATGTGCATGCTCCTGTCCTGGTTCGCCACCTGGGTGGCCCGGCGCGAGCGCCGCAACCCCAAGACGAAGGCGGTCGACGTCGACATCGACACGGCCGACCCCTCGGCGGCGCTGCCGGGCCGGATCTGACCCGGAGGGCGAACCCCCAGAGCCACACCCGGCCCGGCTGCAGCCGTGGATCACTGCTCGCGCAGCGGCACCGAGACGTACGAGGGATCGGTGCGCGGCGAGGAGAAGGTCAGTTGCGCGCCGGTCGGGTTGTGCTCGATGTACAGCGGGTCGACGGTGTCGACGACCACCGCGAGGCGGTGCCCGGCCGGGACGTCGTAGGCCGTGGAGAAGAGCTCCAGGTCCACCCCGAAGGACTGGCCGGCCGGCTTGCCGTGGAAGGTGTACGGGGCGTTGCTGATCAGCTTCCCGATGCCGAGCGGGCCCACGTCGTAGAGGTACGCGACGAAGGTGCCGTCCGACTTCGAGGGCGTGACGGTGGTGTGCAGTTTGACCGTGCCCCGGACGCGGCGCTCCTCCTCGTAGCGCGGGGACTGCCAGACGGCGGCGAAGGCGCGGGGGAGCAGCGGGATGGAGGTGGTGGGGGGCGCCTGGGCGATCTGGTCGAGCAGGCTGGAGAGCATGACGATCCCGCCGTTGGCGCCGGAGTCGATGCCGGTGAAGAGGTGCTCGCCGTCGGAGAGCATGAGCTTCTCGGCGCCGCCGGAGCCGACCGACTTCCAGTCGGCGTATCCCTCGTACCCGCCGTCGCCGCGGGGCTTGATCTGCACCGGGGCCTCGGCGTCGACGCCGTTGGCCGCGCCCTTGAGGTAGCGGTCGAACCAGCGGTGCGCGTTGGTCCAGGTGTCGTTGGGCAGTCCGAGGAGCCCGGTCAGCTCGGCGGTGGCGTGGTCGCCGGGACGGAACTCCAGACGCTTGGGTCCGGTCAGCTTCTCGAAGAACTTCGCGTACTGGTTGGGCGGGAAGATGGTGTCGCCCCAGGCGTTGCCGAGCATGATCGCGGCGCCGTTGGCGTTGATGGCGTCCACCTTCTCGGCGGCGGAGCGCTTCTTGCCCCACTCGATCATCTGCGGTTCCCTGTCCAGCTTCGAGCCGAGGAAGTCGTCGAGGATCTGCTGGAGTTCGGGGCCGGGGCGCCCGGTGAGGAAGCCGGCGCCGCCGAGCAGGGCTGCGGCCTGGAGGTGCTGGGTGCGGCCGGAGTAGATGGACTCGATGAGATCGGCCCAGCCGCTGAGCGCGACCACGGCCTTGATGCGCGGATCGCTCGCGGAGGCCAGCAGGCTGATGCCGGCGCCGTACGAGACTCCGCCCGTGCCGATGTGGGCGGCGTCGGCCGGGGTGTTCGCGAGCGCCCAGTCGATGACGGCCGAGACGTCGGCGACGTCCTTCGGGCCGGCGGTCTCGATCTCGCCGCCGGAGAGCCAGAAGCCGCGGGAGGTGTAACTGACCACCACGTAGCCGGAGTCGGCGAGCTGTTTGGCCTGGGCGATGTATTCGATCTGCGGCAGGCCCCAGCTGGTCGGCAGCACGATCAGCGGATACTTCGAGCCGGCGGCGCCGGCTGCCGCTCCGGCCGGGGTGAAGACGTTGCCCTTGACGGTGATGCCGCCGGAGCCCGGGATGTCGTGGAAGGTGACTGCCGGTGCGGCTTGCGATGCGGCGGCGATCGTGCGTGCGGGAGCCGCCTGGGCCTGATGGGGGGCCAGGCCCAGGGCGGCTGCCGCGAGTACGGCTGCCATGGCGGCCGCGGTGCTGGTGGTGCGGACGGTGCGGACCATCGATCGCTCCTCGCGTGTGCCGGGTGTCAAAGTGACCCGACGGTAACGGGAGGGGCTTACCGGTAGTAACCCGTGAGTAAGTTACGTGCCGGTAACGATTGAACTATGGTCAGTCGGCAGGGGTCAGCCGGTCTGCGGGGTGCCGGTCGCGGCGCTCTTGGCCTGCCACTGCTCCCAGCTCATGTTCCACTCGCCGTAGCCGTTGCCGGGGTCCGGGTTGCCCTTGGAGCCCTGACCCACGACCTCGAAGGGGTCGCCGACCTGCGCCGCCGCGAAGAAGGCCTTGGCGTTGGCGTCGCTCATCCCCACGCAGCCGGAACTGGTGTTGGCGCGGCCGAAGTTGGCGGTGTTCCACGGCGCGGCGTGCACGTACATGCCCGACCAGGTCAGCCGGATCGAGTAGTCGACGTCCTTGTCGTAGGCGTCGCCGAGACCCACGGTCTCGGAGTTCATCCGGATCGTGCCCTCCTTCGCCATCAGGACCATCTTCCCGTCCCAGGAGGCCTTCTTGCCGCCCGGAGTGCCGGCCGAGATCGGGATGGTGTCGACGGTCTGGCCGCCTTCGGTGACCGACATCTGCTTGGAGTTGAGGTCCACCTTCATCCGGCGGTCCTTGCCGATCTTGAACTCGGTGTTGTAGTCCTTCACGAACATCCCGCCGCCCGGGCCGGAGTCGACACCGTTCAGGTTCATCTGGACCTTCACGTCGGTGCCGGACTTCCAGTACTCCTGGGGGCGCCAGTCCACCCGGTCCCGGCCCGAGTAGTCCTTGATCCAGCCCCAGGAACCCACGGTGTTGTCCGAGGTGGTGACCTTGAGCCGCTTCTCGACCTCGGCCTTGTTCTTCACCGGGTTGTCGAAGACGATCGAGACCGGCATGGCCACGCCCACGGTGCTGCCCTTGGAGATGTTGATCGAGACCTTGTTCACCTTGTCGGGAGCCGAGGTCTTGAACGTGGTGGTCGCGCTCTGGCTGTCCGTGTTCTGGGCCTCGACCTTGTACTCCGCCGAGGGCAGGGCGTTGCCCTGAGAGGTCCAGGTCTTGCCGTCGTCGGATATCTGCCCGGGCAGCTCCCCGCCCTTGGCGTCCGTCACCTTCACCGAGGCGAGCTTCCCGTCCGCGATGGTCACCGTCACCGGCGCCCCCGCCTTTACCTGGTCCCCGGTGAGGTTCACCGAGACCGCCATGGCCGGCTTCTCCTTCATCTCCGCCTTGGCTCCGCCACCCGCCGTGGCTCCACCGCCACCGCAGGCCGCCAGCGAGGCGGCCAGCAGGGCGGTGCCGGCCGCCAGAGCGGTGCGGCTGCGTACAGAGAAGACCCGGCGTGTGCGGCTCAACGAAAACCCCTCCGAAGTAATGATCGTCCGCAAAAGAAGATGCGAACGGGGCAACTCTAGGTTGCGGGAGATCAGGAAAACTTCAGGATTTCCTATGTGACATGGACCGCAGCGATACGGTCATCGTCCGGTCACAATCGCCGAACACCGCGGTCACGGGCGCCTGTGAGAGTCCTGTACATCCACCGACGTGGATGCACAGGACGTACAGGACGTACAGGAAGGCCGGTCAGCCGTGTGTGCACTGCTCGTGACCCCCACCCCGCAGCACCAGACCCGAAGCCGGGACAGGGAGCTCACCGTGCGCTCGCTGTCCGTTCCGGAATATCAGTCATTCCTTTCCCGGCACGGCCGGGCCAGCTTTCTCCAATACCCGTCCTGGGGCAGCGTAAAGGACCTTTGGCGATCGGAAAGGGTCGGATGGCACTACCCCGGCGGTGAAATAGAGGGGGCCGGACTCGTTCTCTACCGTCAATTCCCCGGCACCCGCAAATACTTCGCCTACCTCCCCGAAGGGCCCGTCGCGGACTGGGCCGACCCCGACATCGACCGCTGGCTGACCCCTCTCAAGAGCCACCTCAAGGCCTCCGGCGCCTTCGCCGTCCGCATCGGCCCGACCCCCGCCTACCGCCGCTGGGACGCGGCCGCCGCCAAGGCGGGCACCGGCCCGGGCCGGCAGATCTCCGACGTGCTCGCCACCGAGGTCGACCCGGTCGGCGCCGCGCTCGCCGACCGGCTGCGCACCCGCGGCTGGAAGCGCTGCGGCGGCGAGGACGACGGCGACGCCCAGCCCCGCCACGTCTTCCGCGTCCCGCTCGCCGGGCGCACCCTCGACGACCTGTGGTCGGGCCTGAACCAGGAGTGGCGGCGCAATGTGCGCAAGGCCACGAAGGCGGGCGTCGAGACGGTCATCGGCAGCGCCGCCGAGCTGCCCGAGTTCTACCGGCTGTTGCGCGTCACCGAGGAGCGCGACGGCTTCCGCCTCGGCCGCTCGCTCGCGTACTACCAGCAGCAGTACGAGGTCCTCAACGCCGAGGAGCCCGGCCGCATGCGCCTCTACCTGGGCGTTCACCAGGGGGAGATCCTCGCAGCGCACACCATGATCGTGGCCGGCAGCCGGGTCTGGTACCAGACCGGCGCCTCCGCGGACCACCGCCGCGAGGTCCGCCCCAGCAACGCCCTGCAGTGGCGCATGATGTGTGACGCACATGCCCTCGGAGCGGACGAATACGACATGCGCGGGGTACCCTCCACCCTCGACCCCGACGAACGTTCCTTCGGGCTGCTGCGCTGGAAGCTCGGCACCGGCGGGCAGGTCGTCGAAACCCTCGGCGAGTGGGAGACCTCCATGGACGGATGCGCCAACACGGCCCTCTACAAGGCGTTCCAGGCGTACATGGCCCGCCGGTGACCCTCGCAGACCCCAGAGCGGCCGCCGCACCTGCAGAAACCGGGACCGGGACCGCGACCGACAGCGCGGCGCCGAAGAAGACCTCGGTGCTGCGCAGCGGCGCGCTCATGGCCGCCGGCTCGATCGTCTCGCGGGCCACCGGCTTCGTCCGCTCCGCCGTGATCGGCGCCGCGCTGGGCACCACGCTGCTCGGCGACGGCTACGCGGTCGCCAACACCGTCCCGAACATCCTGTACATCCTGCTCATCGGCGGCGCCCTCAACGCCGTCTTCGTGCCCGAGCTGGTCCGCGCCGCCAAGGAGCACGCCGACGGCGGCGCCGCCTACACCGACCGGCTGCTCACCGCCTGCACGGCCGCGCTGGTGGTCCTCACCGCCGCCGCCGTCCTGGCCGCCCCGCTGATCGTCTCGGCGTACACCGGCTACAGCGGCGGCCAGGAGTCCACCACCGTGGCCCTGGCCCGGTACTGCCTGCCGCAGATCCTGTTCTACGGGCTGTTCACGCTGCTCGGGCAGGTGCTCAACGCCCGCGGCCGGTTCGGCGCCATGATGTGGACCCCGGTCCTCAACAACCTCGTCGTCATCGCCGTCTTCGCGCTCTTCCTCACCGTCTCGCACGGCTCGGGAGGGACGCTGAGCGCCTCCGACACCCGGCTCCTGGGCATCGGCACCACCGCGGGTATCGTCGTCCAGGCCCTCGGCCTGTTCCCCTCGTTGCGCGCCGCCCGCTTCCGCTGGCGCCCCCGCTTCGACTGGCGCGGCAGCGGACTGGCCCGCCCGCTGCGCAACGCGGGCTGGCTCGTCATGCTCGTGCTGACCAACCAGATCGCGTACTGGGTCGTGACCCGGCTCTCCACCACCACCGGCCGGCACGCCGTCGCCGAGGGCGTCGCGGGCGGCGCCGGCTACCTCGCCTACAGCAACGCCTACCTGCTGTGGATGGTCCCGCAGGGCATCGTCACCGTCTCCCTGGTCACCGCCCTCATGCCCCGGATGAGCGCCGCCGCCACCGACGGCGACCTCGCGGCCGTGCGCAAGGACGTCTCCTACGCGCTGCGCTCCACCGGGGCCCTGATCGTCCCCGCCGCCGCGCTCTACGCCGCCCTCGCCCCCTGGGTGATGGGCGCCGTCTTCGAGCACGGCCGCACCGGCGCCTCCGACGTGGCCGTCATGGCCGGCATGCTCGCCGCCTTCGCACCGGGCCTCGTCGCCTACTCCGCGCAGTACGTGCTCTCCCGCGGCTTCTACGCCCTCTCCGACACCCGGACCCCCTTCTTCCTCAACCTGACCATCGCCGCACTCAACGCCGGGCTCTCGGCCGCCGCGTACCTGCTGCTGCCGCCGCGCTGGGCGGTCACCGGCATGGCCGCGGCCTGCTCGATCGCCTACGTGGCGGGCGCGGCCGTCACCGCGTACGTCCTGTCCCGGCGGCTCGGCCCGCGCGCGGGGACCCGTACGGAACGCCGGAGCACCGCCGCACGGACCCACCTGCGGCTCGGCGCCGCCTGCGCCCCGGCGGCCGTCGCCGGGTACGCGGCCGCGCGCTCGGCCGACCGGTTCGCGGACCTCCCCGGAATGCTCGGGAACATCACCGGGGCCGCGGCGGGAACCGTGGTGATCGTCCTCGTCGTCGTACTCCTTGCCCGCCCCCTGCGGATCACGGAGATCACCGACCTGCTGGCCTCCGTGCGGCGCAGAACCGGTCGCTGACCGGCCCGGTTTTCGGTCGCCCATATCGGCCGAAAGCGGGAGGGGACCGATCTACGACCCTGGAATACTGACCCGATGCCACGCGTACTGCTGATCGAGGACGACCCTTCCATCAGGGAGGGCGTGGGTCTCGGCCTGCGCCGCAGGGGCCACGACGTGAGCGCCGCGGAGACCGGCGAGGCCGGACTCGACCTCATGGCGAGCTTCCACCCCGAGCTCGTCCTGCTCGACCTCATGCTGCCCGGCATCAACGGCGTCCAGGTCTGCCGCCGGATCCGCGAGACCAGTCAGGTCCCGATCATCATGCTCACCGCGCGCGGGGACGACTTCGACATAGTCGTCGGCCTGGAGGCCGGCGCCGACGACTACATCGTCAAACCCGCCCGCACCGAGGTCATCGAGGCCCGCATCAAGGCCGTGCTGCGCCGCCTCAGCGAGCCCGCGGGCGGCCGCCCCGACGTGGAGTTCCACGGGGAGCTGGCCGTCGACCGCGCCGGGCTCACCGTCGCCAGGAACGGCGAACGCCTCCCCCTGGCCCCCAGCGAGATCAAACTCCTGCTGCACCTGTCGGCCTCGCCCGAGCAGGTCTTCTCCCGCCAGCAGCTCCTCGAATACGTGTGGGAGCACAGCTACCACGCCGACGCCCGGCTGGTGGACGCCTGCGTACGCCGCCTGCGCCACAAGATCGAGAACCCCGACGGCGCCCCCCGCTACATACAGACCGTGCGCGGCTTCGGCTACCGCTTCGGCCCGCTGTAAGCGGCGCGCATGAGACGTTTCGCACCGCTGGGCCTGCGCACCCGGCTGATCGCCGCCTTCCTGCTGGTCGCCGCCATCTGCGCGGTGAGCACGGCCGCGCTCACCTACCAGCAGGCCCGCAACGCGATCCTCAAGCAGAGCCAGGACACCGCCGTCAGCACCCTGCGCGACCTGGTCGACTCCCAGACCACCCAACTGCCCGTGGGGCAGGCGGAACTCCAGCGCCTCGTCGGGGAACTGGGCAAACGCGGCCAGCCGCACCCCTGGATCGTCTACGGGGAGTACGGAAAGCTCCGCGCGACCTCCAACCAGGGCGGCGCGACCACCTCGCCCACCGTGACGGATCAGCTCCGCGGCCAGGTGACCGCCCATCCGCACGGGGCCTTCCAGCGCACGCAGGACCGCAACGGCAACCTCTCCCTCGTCATCGGCATGCCCGCCGTCTTCAAGTACGGCGAGGACTACGAGAGCACCGGCGCCGTCTTCTACGCCGTCGTGCCCCTGGACAGCGAGCAGACCACCGTCGAAGCCCTGGTCGCCGCCGCCCGCATGGGCGCGGTACCGGGTCTGGCGATCGCCCTGATCCCCGCGCTGCTCGCCGCCCGCAGCGTCCTGAGGCCCGTACGGGACATGCGCAAGGCCGCGCAGCGGCTGGGACGCGGCCGGCTCGACACCCGGATCGAGGTGCGCGGAGCCGACGAACTCGCCGGACTCGCCCGCACCTTCAACGAGACGGCCCGCGCCCTCGAACACTCGGTCAGTGAACTCCGGGAGGCCGAGGCCCGCGCCCGCCGCTTCGCCGCCGACGTCTCCCACGAACTGCGCACCCCGCTCGCCGGGATGCTCGCCGTCACCGAGGTGCTCGACGAAGGCGCCGAGGACCTCGACGCCGACACCGCCAAGGCGCTGCGCCTGATCAGCGCCGAGACCGGGAAACTGGCCGTGCTCGTCGAGGACCTCATGGAGATCTCCCGCTTCGACGCCCGCGCCGCCGAGCTCAACCTCGACGACGTCGACGTCGCCGAGGCCGTCACCAAGACCCTGGAACGCCGCCACTGGACCGACGGGCGGGTCACCACCGACCTGCCCCCGGACGTCCGCGCCCGGCTCGACCCGCGCCGCTTCGACGTGGTCCTCGCCAACCTCGTGGGCAACGCCCTCAAGCACGGCGGGACCCCGGTCCGCGTCGTGGTCCGCACCGCGACCGGGCCGGAGGGAGAACGGCTGGTCGTCGAGGTCGCCGACAGCGGGCCCGGCATCGCCCCCGAGGTGCTGCCGCACATCTTCGACCGGTTCTTCAAGGCCGACGCCGCCCGCACCCGCTCCACGGGCAGCGGCCTGGGCCTGGCCATCACCCTGGAGAACGTCCGCCTGCACGGCGGCACCCTGCGCGCGGCCAACGGCCCCGACGGCGGTGCGCTCTTCACCCTCGACATGCCGTTGGAGGCCCGCGTATGAGCCGGGTGCGCAGGGCCGCGGTCGCGGCCGCGCTGACCGTCCCGCTGCTGCTCGCCGGCGGCTGCGGCATCGCCACCACCGGCGTCGTCGAGAGCGGCCGCGCCGGGACCGTGAAACTGGCCACCGCGACGGACCCGGGCCTGCTGTACTTCATCGCGCCCGACGGCGCGCTCGTCCCGGTCCCGGTCTCCGACCGGATGCGGTGGCCGGACCTCGGCTTCACGATCGGGCTCCTCCTGGAGGGGCCGCCCGAGGCCGCGCGGGAGGCCGGTCTGACCACCGAGATCCCGGTGCCGCCGGGCAAGTCCGCGGACGGCATGGGCTACGTCAGGGCGGCCGTCAAGTCCGACGGCGACGGGAAGACCCTGCGCGTCGTGGTGCCCATCGCGGTCGAGCCGCTGTCCGGCGCGGCGATGCGCCAGCTGGCGTGCACGGCCCTCGCGGCGGCGCACACCACCCCGGCCCCCGAGATCCTCTTCATCGGCACCGAGTCGAAGGAACGGCGCGCCGTGTGCGAAACCCGGCCGGGGATCGCCGCGGACCAGAGCGGCTGAGGTCCGGCCCGGCCGCGCGCCGTCGCGGTCCGCGAACCCTTCCGCCCGCCCGTCGCGCACGGCGGACACGGGTGGCGGAGCCCCCTTGCGGGCCGGGCCGCTCCCCGTCACCGTGTGGCGCATGGACCAAGGACCGGCCCCCGACGTCTTCGACCCGCGCCTCTACGCCGAAGGCGTCCCGTACGAGCGCTACCGCCTGCTGCGGGACCACCACCCGGTGGCCCGGCAGGAGGAGCCGGAGGTGCTCGGCTGGCCCGCCGGCCCCGGCTTCTGGGCCGTCACCCGGCACGCCGACGTGGTCCGGGTGCTGCGCGACCACCGCACGTACTCCTCGCACCTGGGCGCCACCCAGATCCGCGACCCCGACCCGGCCGACCTGCCGTTCCTGCGGCGCACCATGCTCAACCAGGATCCCCCCGAGCACGGGACCCTGCGCCGGACCGTGGCCCGCGCCTTCACCCCGGCCCGCGTCGACGCCTTCGCCGCCCGGGTCCGGGGCCGCGCCCGTACGCTGCTGCGCGCCGCCCGCGACGGCGCCGAGGACGGGGTCGCCGACCTGGTGCGCACCGTCACCGACGAGTACGCCCTGCTGAACCTCACCGACCTGCTGGGCGTCCCGGCCGCCGACCGGGGGCTGCTGCTGGAGTGGACCGTACGGATCATCGGGTACCAGGACCCCGAGGACGCGCCGGCGCCGGTGCTCGGCCCGGACGGGAAGCCGCTGAACCCGCGCTCGCCGGCGCTGCTGGGGGAGATGTTCGGGTACGCCCGCGAACTGGCCGCGTACAAAAGGGCCCACCCCGGCGACGACGTGATGACCGCCCTCGCGCTCGCCGGGCTTCAGGACGCGGAGCTGGAGATGTTCTTCTTCCTGCTCACCGTCGCGGGCAACGACACCGTGCGCAGCGCCGCGCCCGGCGGCCTGCTCGCCCTGGCCCGCGACCCGGACGCCTACGCCGCACTCGCCGACGGACGGGTCCCGCCGGACCGGGCCGTCGAGGAACTCCTGCGCGTGCACCCGCCGGTGCTGAGCTTCCGCCGCACCGCGGCCGCCGACACCGAGCTCGCCGGACGGCGGATCCGGGCCGGGGACAAGGTGGTGGTCTTCCACGCCTCCGCCAACCACGACGAGCGCGTCTTCACCGACCCCGGCCGCCTCGACCTCGGTCGCGCACCGAACCCGCACGTCTCCTTCGGGGACGGCCCGCACGTGTGCCTGGGCGCCCATTTCGCGCGGCTCCAGCTGCGCGTGCTCTACGAGGAGTGGGCCGCCGGCATGCCGGTACCGGAACTGGCGGGGGCGCCACGCCGGTTGGTGTCGAACTTCATCAACGGGATCACACGGCTGCCGCTGCGGGTGTCCGGGCCGGGCCGGTGACGTCGGCGACCAGTTCCGTCACATCGGGGCCGTAGGCATCGGAGTTGATCACCTTGAGGAGGAGGCAGAAGGAGTCGTCGCCGTAGGATTCGGTCAACTTCCGCTGGTTCCGCGCCAGGTAGCGGGCCGCGGCCTGGTTGCTGATGGCGGTCTGCCCGCACAGCAGGAACACCGGCCGGGACCCCCGCCCGGTCGTCAGCCGCGCCAGCAGCACGTACTCGGTGAGGCCCTTGACCCAGCGGTAGGTCTCCCCGCCGACGGTGATGGCCCCGCGGTCCGGAACCGGCTCGCTGGAGACGATGATCCGCACCCCGGGGAGCATGGAGGCCAGATGGGCCGTGGTCCGGGCGTTGGACGAGGGCCCGCCCACGCAGAACTCGGCCCGCTCGCCGAAGCCCTGACGTGCTCCGTCGTGGCTGACGATCTGCACGTTCGCCCCGCAGTCCTTGATTAGGGCGGATATCTCCAGCAGGGCGAAGGCGTCGTTACGGTGCAGGGAGGAATCGGTGCCGCCCATCTGCCGGTTGACCACGAACAGGCAGTCCGAGCCGGTCGGCAGCCCGAAGAAGGCCTGCTTGCGGCGCAGCGCGCGGCGCCACAGATAGGTTCGGGTGAACCATCCGAACCCTCCGCTGAAGGCGGTCGCGATCACCCCGAGCACGATGTTGCGGACGTCCTCATTCATGCGGCGGATCGTAGCCGTCACGCCGCCGTCATGACGCTTTGGGTGCGGGGAAGTTACGCTGCCGCTCCAAGGTCTGGCAGGCAGTCGACTGGAGGAACCGAATGCGTGGTCCCGCCGCACGTCACTTAGCGCTTCTCGCGCTCGCCGGGGCGCTCGTCTCGACCGGGGCGGGTGCCCCTCCGTCGCGGAGCGCCACCCCGCAGAAGGTCCCGGTGGCCGCCGGCTACGGCGGGGCCGTCGCCAGCGTCGACGCCGATGCCAGCGCGGTCGGCATCGCCGTCCTGCGCAACGGCGGCAACGCCGTGGACGCCGCCGTCGCGACGGCCGCCGCGCTCGGGGTCACCGAGCCGTACTCCGCCGGCATCGGCGGGGGCGGGTACTTCGTGTACTACGACGCCCGGTCCCGCCGGGTCAGCACCATCGACGGCCGCGAGACCGCCCCGGCGACGGCCACCGCCGGGCTGTTCCAGGAGAACGGCAAGCCGATCCCCTTCGCCGAGGGCCAGACCAGCGGCCGCGGCGTCGGAGTCCCCGGTACCCCGGCGACCTGGCAGAGCGCGCTGGAGACCTGGGGCACCCTTCCCCTGGGCCAACTGCTCAAGCCCGCCGAGAGACTGGCCCGCCGGGGCTTCACCGTGGACAGCACCTTCCGGTCCCAGACCGAGCTGAACGAGGCCCGGTTCAGGGACTTCCCCGACACGCGCCAGCTCTTCCTGCCCGGCGGCGCCCTGCCGGTGGTCGGCTCCACCTTCAAGAACCCCGACCTGGCCGACACGTACGCCGAGCTCGGCCGCAAGGGCGCGGGCGCGCTCTACCGGGGCCGGCTGGCCGAGGACATCGTCCGGGCCGTGCGCACGCCCCCGGTGGACCCGGACGCCACCCGGGTGGTCCGCTCCGGCGATCTGACCACCGGGGACCTGCGGGCGTACGCGACCAAGCGGCAGGACCCGACCCGCGTCGGGTACCGGGGCCTGGACGTGTACAGCATGGCCCCGTCCTCCTCCGGCGGGACCACCGTCGGCGAGGCGCTGAACATCCTGGAACGCACCGACCTCGGTGAGCTCACCGAAGCCCAGTACCTGCACCGCTTCATCGAGGCCTCCCGGATCTCCTTCGCCGACCGGGGCCGCTGGGTCGGCGACCCGGCCGCCGAGGAGGTGCCCACGAAGGAGCTGCTCTCGCAGGCCTACGCGGACACGCGCGGCTGCCTCATCGACCCGGCCAAGGCGCTGACCAGTCCGCTGGCTCCGGGCGACCCCCGAAACCCGGTCGCCTGCGGCGGCTCCGGGCAGGCCGCCCCGACCACGTACGAGGGGGAGAACACCACGCACCTGACGGTCGCCGACCGCTGGGGCAACGTGGTCTCCTACACGCTGACCATCGAGTCGACCGGCGGCAGCGCCATCACCGTCCCGGGGCGCGGCTTCCTGCTCAACAACGAGCTGACCGACTTCTCCTTCGCCCCGGCGGCGCCCGGCGTCCCCGACCCCAACCTGCCGGGCCCGGGCAAGCGGCCGCGCTCGTCGATGTCCCCGACCATCGTGCTGGAGAACGGGCGCCCGGTGCTGGCGCTGGGTTCCCCGGGCGGGGCGACCATCATCACCACGGTGCTCCAGACCCTGACCGAGCACCTGGACCGCGGGCTGCCGCTGGTCGAGGCCATCGCGGCGCCGCGGGCCAGCCAGCGCAACCAGACCACCACCGAGCTGGAGCCGGAGCTGTGGAACAGTCCGGTCCGGGCGGAGCTGGCGGCCCTCGGCCAGGGCTTCCGGCAGAACCCGGAGATCGGTGCGGCCACCGGGGTCCAGCGGCTGCCCGACGGGCGGTGGCTGGCCGCGGCCGAGACGAGCCGGCGGGGCGGAGGCTCGGCGATGGTGGTGTATCCGTACGGGAGGCCGTAGGCCCTGAGAAGCGGTAGGCCCCGGGCGGCGGTAGGCCTTACGGGGCGGTGAGGATCCTCGGACCGGCGGCGGTGATCGCGACCGTGTGCTCGGCGTGCGCGGCGCGGCTGCCGTCCACGGTCCGCAGGGTCCAGCCGTCCGGGTCGCAGGCGTAGTCGTCCGTACCGCCCGCGACAAGCATGGGCTCGATCGCGATGACCATGCCGGCGCGCAGCTTCGTACCCTGTCCTGCCGGGCCCTCGTTGGGCACGCCCGGCTCCTCGTGCATGGAGCGTCCGACGCCGTGGCCGCCGAAGCCGTCGGGGATGCCGTACCCGGCCTTGCGGCAGACGGTGCCGATGGCGTGGGCGATGTCGCCGACGCGGTTGCCGGGCCGGGCGGCGGCGATGCCCGCCGCGAGGGCGGCCTCGGCGGTCGAGATGAGCCGCAGGTCGGCGGGGCGGGCCCGGCCCACCGTGAAGCTGACGGCGGCGTCGCCGACCCAGCCGTCCAGTTTCGCGCCGCAGTCGATGCTGACCAGGTCGCCGTCGCGGAGCCGGTAGTCGTCGGGGATGCCGTGCACGATCGCGTCGTTGACGGAGGCGCAGATCACGGCGGGGAAGGGCACCGGGGCGAACCGCGGCCGGTAGCCCAGGAAGGGCGAGCTCGCGCCGGCCTCGCGGAGCACCTCGCGCGCCGCCAGGTCGAGCTCCAGCAGGGAGACCCCCACGGCGGCCCGGTCCCGGACGGCGGCGAGGGCGTGGGCGACGACGCGGCCCGCGGCGCGCATCTGGTCGATCGATCGGTCTGTCTTCAGTTCCACCATGCCAATAACTATACCGGTATAACTGTAACGGGATACTTATTGGGTTCCGGGGTAGGATGAGGGCATGGTCCGTACCCCCCTCACCCCCGAAGAGCGCGAGCGCGGCGAGCGGCTCGGCGCCCTGTTGCGCACGGCCCGCGGCGGCCGCAGCATGGTCGAGATCGCGGCCAGTGCCGGGCTCTCCGCCGAAACCCTCCGCAAGATCGAGACCGGCCGGGCCCCGACCCCGGCCTTCTTCACCGTCGCCGCCCTGGCGGGGGCCCTGGGGCTCTCGCTGGACGAAGTGATGCGGCGCTGCGCCCTCGTGCCCGTGTAGGGGTCCGGGAGACCGGTCGGGTGCAGCGGGCGGGCGGGTGGCGGCCGTTCGGCCGCCGGACCCTCCCTCCGGCGTGCCGTTAGAGCGGGCCCGGCGGGCCGAACGGCTCAATCGGCGGTGGGAGGACCGGGGCGCGGGGCAAGCGTGAAGGCGTGTCAGACATGAACGCATCCACATCCAAGCGACTCGGCCTCGGACTCGTGGGCGCCCTCCTCGCGGGCGGCCTGCTGCTCGCGGCATGCGCCGTTCCCGAGGGCCGGGCCCACGCCGGGGACCCGGGCGACGTGGTCTTCCGCCACCCGGGCGTCGTCGTCAGCCACACCCGGCTCCAGCACGCGAAGCAGATGGTCGCGGCCGGCAAGGAGCCCTGGAATTCGGCGTACCGGGCGCTCCTGAAGAGCCGCTACGCCTCCCTCGACTACCAGCCCCACCCGGCCGACGTGGTGCCCTGCCCCTTCAACTCGGGGCCGCAGTCCTGCCTCGACGAACGGCAGGACGCGATCGCCGCGTACACCCACGCCCTGTTGTGGTCCGTGAACGGCAAAGCCTCCCACGCCCGCAAGGCCGTGCAGATCATGGACGGCTGGTCCGCCGTGATGAAACGTCACGCCGAGGACAACGCCGGCCTCCAGGCCGCCTGGTCCGGCTCCACCTGGGCGCGCGCCGCCGAGATCGTCCACGCCGACTATCCGAGCTGGGGGGAGGGGCGGGTCGCCCGCTTCAAGGAGATGCTGCGCACGGCCTACCTCCCGGCCGTCCGCGCGCAGGTGCCGGCGTACAACGGCAACTGGGAGCTGGCGATGACGGACGCCGCCCTGGGCATTTCGGTGTTCCTGGAGGACCGGGCCGTCTTCCAGGAGTCCCTGGAGCGGTTCCGGGAGCGGGTCCCGGCGTACTTCTACCTCAAGCGGGACGGCGCGCACCCGCTGCCCCCGCCGCGCACCGCCATCGACTCGCCGGACAAGGTGACGGCGTACTGGTTCGGCCAGGGGACGTACGTGGACGGTGTCGCCCAGGAGACCTGTCGCAACCTGATGCACGTCGGCTACGCGCTCGCGGCGTCCGCGCACATCGCGGAGACGGCCTGGCACCAGGGCGTCGACCTGTACGGGGAGCAGGGCGAGCGGCTCCGGGCGGCACTGGAGTTCCACGCGAAGTACCAGCTGGGGGCCGAGGCTCCCGGATGGCTGTGCGGCGGCAAGCTCGAGCGCACGATGGGACCCGACCTGGAAGTCGCCCTTCAGCACTACGCGGTGCGGACCGGAGCGAAACTCCCGTACACCCGCGAGCTGGTCGAGAAGACCCGGCCGGCCGGGACGGACGACCTGTTCGTGGCGTGGGAGACCCTCACCCACGGGGAGGCGGTGCGGGGGTAGCCGGCCGGGCTACGCGTCGACGGGGCGCCAGGCCGGACCGTCCGCCTCCCCGTCCTGCCGCACCTGCCCGAAGACCACGTCGGCGAAGTGGCCGCCGAAGCCGATGGTGCCCGGCTCCGCCAGTTCGGCCACGAGCCGGCGGCGGTGGGCGGCGGTCCGGGCGAGGTCGTGGTCGAAGGCCGAGGACCAGTCGGGGTGGTCGATCTGGATCGGCGAATGCACGGCGTCGCCGAAGGCGATCAGGCGCCGGCCGCCCCCGGTGATGACGTATTCGGCGTGCCCGACGGTGTGGCCGGGGGTGATCCGCACGTGGACCCCGGGGAAGATTTCCTGTCCGTCGGCAAGCGTGCTCACGCGCGGTGCGAGGGCCGCGACCCGCTCGGCCGTACCCTCCGCCGCGAGGAGGTCGAGCCGGTCCCACTCGGGCGCGGCGATCAGGTACTCGGCGCGGGAGAAGAGGGGCTCGACCTCGCCGGGGGCGGGGTGGACGGCCCAGCCGATGTGGTCGGAGTGGAGGTGCGTGAAGGCCACCGCCTCGATGTCCCCGGGGGCGAGGCCGAGTTCGGCCAGGGAGTCCGGGAGCGTGCCCCCGTGGATCGCGGCGACGGGGCCGTCCGGGGCGCGGTGCGTCTGCGGTCCGAAGCCCGCGTCGATCAGCAGCGCCCGCCCGCCGTGCTGCACCAGGAGGGCGCCGACGCTCGCCACGAGGTGGCCCGCGGGGTCCAGGTACTCCGGGTGGGCGCTCCACACCTCGTCGGTGGTGTCCGGGAGCAGGGGCAGCGGCCGCAGCCGTACGTCGCCGTCGGGTACGTAGGAGACCTTCGTGTCGCCCAGCCGCAGCGAGCGGATTCCCGAGGGGCGGTGCAGGCGTTCTTCGCGGGTCGCTGTCGTGGTCGTGGTCGTGGTCGTGGTCGTGGTCGTCAAGTCGGGCATCGGAGCTCCTTCGTGAGGGATCGCCAGGTTTCCGTCGGCCGGTCTGCCGGAGCGGTGAGGCCAACCATAAACATCAAGTTTGAATCATTCAAGTTGTAAATATTCTGGCTTGAGGGACTTGTTAAACTGGGGCCATGACGACACCTCCCGAGCACCAGGCCATCGCCGAGCGGCAGCTGTGCGGGCTGGTGGACGGGCTGGCCCACCGGATCGCCGAGCACGTGCGGGAGCGCGCCGCCACTCTGGGTCTCACCGCGTCCCAGGCCACCGCGCTGCGGGAGATGAGCGGGCCGATGGCCATGCGCGAGCTCGCCGAGCGCATGAGCTGCGAGCCCTCCAATGCCACCTTCGTCGTGGACAAACTGGAGAAGCTGCTCCTGATCGAGCGGCATCCGCACCCCACCGACCGCCGTGCCAAGCAGCTCGTCCTCACACCCGAGGGCGCCGCCCTGCGCACCCGGCTCCTCGACCTCCTCTCCGTGGACTCGCCGGTGTCCGGGCTCGCCCCGGAGGAGCAGGGCCTGCTCAAGAGCCTGCTGGAACGAGCCGTCACCTCCCGCTGACCGGGCCGCGTAGGGTCGGGCGCATGACGATCGAGGAGCTGGGCAGAGCGAGGTACGTCAGTCTCACCACCTTCCGCAAGAACGGCACGGCGGTGGCCACGCCGGTGTGGGCGGTGGCGGACGGCGAAGAGCTGTACGTGTGGACGCGCGACGACGCGTGGAAGGTGAAGCGGATCCGCAACGACGGGCGGGTCACGGTCGTGGCCTGCGACGTGCGCGGGCGGGTGGCCGAAGGCGCCACGGTCGCCGAGGGTGAGGCGCGGCTGCTGGACGCGGCCGGGCTCACGCGGGTGCGAAAGCTGATGGGACGCAAGTACACGTGGCAGTTCTGGATGCTGGACGTGCCGGCCGCGATCGTCCGGCGCGGGCGGCCGCACATCGCGATCGCGGTCAGGCTTGCCCCGCCCGCCGTCAACCTTTGAGACTCCTGTAGCCCGCCCGTAACACGGGTGGGATCCAATGCGGGGATGGAGACCGCGACTTCGCAGGTGATCGGACAACTCTCCGGATACATGCGGGGGTTGACGCAGCGACTGGATCCCGGGGCGGGCTGGTACGGAGAGTTCCTGCGGCGGGACCCGCAGGGGATGCGGGCCTGTCTGGACGGGGCCGCGATGCCGCCCTGGGACGTACTGGAGTCACTGCTCGGCGACTTGGCCGCATCGACGGGCGCGACCGCGCTCGCCCGGGAGACGCAGTACGCGGCCGGTCTGCGGGCCGCCGCCGTCGGGATCTGGGACCGGCTGCCGGGCGGCGTGGAGGAACTGCGCACGCTGCTCGCCTCGGCCGCGGAACAGCGGGCCCAGGCCCGGGAGGGCCTGCGCGTGCTGTCGGCGCTGCTCGCGGAAACGGCGGACCCGGCGCAGGCGCAGGCCCTGTCCCGGGAACTCTCCTGGATCCGCGACGACGCCGCCCGCGCGGCGGCCCGCCACGATGACCTGACGGCCCGCCTGGAGGCGGTGGCCCCGGGGACCGCCGTGCGCCCGGAGGGCGACTGGCCCGGACACCCGGCGCAGGCGCGGCCGGAGCCCCTGAACTCGGTGCCCGCACAGCGCGCCGCGCCGTCCCCGGGAGTGGTGCCCGCCGGTGCGTGGCCGGGCCCGCGGGGCGCCGACGCGCGGCCGGGTTCGCGGGATGCGGAAGGGTCCGGGGGGCCGGCGCATGCGCAGGGCGGGGCCGCGGGTGCTGTACCGGGCGCTGGGCCGGGCCCTGCCTCGGGCCGGGTGTCGGGCGGGGCTGCGGGCGCTGTACCGGGCCGGGCGCGGGACGCGGCTTCGGATGCGACAGGGATCCGGGCGGCGGGCGCGGAATCCGCCCCGACGTCCACCCCGGCATCCGGCGCGGCATCGGGTCCGGTGCCGACAACGGTGGGGGAGCCGGTCGGGCGGGCCGAGGGGCGGTGGCTGCGCGGTGCGCGGCGTAGCGGCGGGGCCCGGTACGCGGGGGCGGCGATGCCCGAAGCCGAGGTCGTCACAGTGCCCCCGGGGCACCCTTCGTCCACCCCGCCCCTGCGCGGCGCCCGCTTCGGGCGGCCCACCCGCGCCTCGGGCGAGCCGGCCTCGGCGGGGGAACCGGGGTCGGGGCACGCCGCCCCGCACGCGGGCTCCGAAGGCCCGCTCTCCGGACATCCGTCCGCCGCCGCGGGCGAGGGCGGCCACGCCGGATCCGGGCCGACGGGTGGACAACCCGCAGCCGCGCAGCCGGAGGCGGCCTGGAGCCCGGCTGCCGCCTGGCCGGACGGCGACTCCGACTCCGATTCCACGGGCCAAGGCGACCGCCGGCCCACCACCCCGGCTTGGAGCACGGGGCACGACCCCGCGCCAGGCAGCGGCCCCGCCCCCGGCAGCGACCCTGCGCCCGGCAGGGCTCCCGCACCCGGCTGGGCTTCGGCCTCCGGCTCGGGCCCCCGGCCGCATCCGCAGGGCGAGCCCGATCCGTGGCCGGACCGCGCCCCCGACGGCTCCACCCACTGGCCCGCGCCGCCCACTGCCGCCGGCCCGCACGGTGGCGCCGGGGTGTGGGACGCCTCGACCTCTGCCGCCGACCCGCACGGCGCGCCCGCCCCGTGGCAGGCCTCCGCCGCCGGTCCGCAGGGCGTGTCCGGTGGCTCCGCCCCGGGCGGCAGCCCGCACGGCGGGCCCGCCCAGTGGGGCGGGGTGCCCCGTGGCTTCGTGGAGGGGCTCGTGGCCCTGCGGGCGCAGGGGCGGAGCGGGGAGGCGCACGCCCTGCTCTGCGAGGCCGCCGCAGGGCCCGCCGAGCAGCTGGTGCGGCTCGGGGAGGAACTGGGGCGGGCCGGGCTGGCCGCGGACTGGGCCAGCCTGCTCTGGGAGGCGGCCTCGCTGCCGCCCGCCCGCTTCGCCGCGGCCGCCGCCGCGCTCGGGCCGGCCGACCGCGAGGCCCTGCTGCGCCAGGGCGCCGCCCGCCCGGCGGCCGAGATCGCCGAGGCGGCCCTCGTGCTCGCCGAGGGCGGCCACACCCCGGAGGCCGACGCCCTGCTCGCCGCCTTCGTCCGGGTCCGCACCGCCGAGGAGTCGGCCCGGCTCGCCCGCCGTGACCCCCGATGGTTCGCGCCCCGGCTGATCCGCGCCGCCGAAGCCCTCTCGGGGGCTCATCACCGCGACCTGTTGCACGCCCTTCGAGTCGCGAATCTGCCCGTCGCCTGACCGGAAACGACCACGTGCCGACGTAACTCCTGCGTTTGGTGATCCACTACTCCAACCGCGCAACGCGGTCTTGCCCCGGGCCTGGCCGAGGCCTACCTTCAACTCCCTACGCGCAGCCGTCGTACACCCTCTACGTGCGTAGAAGCCGGCGTACCCCGTCGCGAGGAGCAGCTCATGGCCCAAGTCGTCCGCGCCGCACTCGTCCAGGCCACCTGGACCGGAGACACCGAGTCGATGATCGCCAAACACGAGGAGCACGCCCGCCGGGCCGCTGCCCAGGGCGCCAAGATCATCGGCTTCCAGGAAGTCTTCAACGCCCCCTACTTCTGCCAGGTCCAGGAGCCCGAGCACTACCGCTGGGCCGAGGCCGTCCCCGACGGCCCCACCGTCCAGCGGATGCAGGCACTCGCCCGCGAGACCGGCATGGTGATCGTCGTACCGGTCTTCGAGCTGGAGTCCGAGGGCTTCTACTACAACACCGCCGCGGTCATCGACGCCGACGGCAGCTACCTCGGCAAGTACCGCAAGCACCACATCCCCCAGGTCAGGGGATTCTGGGAGAAGTACTACTTCCGCCCGGGCAACCTCGGCTTCCCCGTCTTCGACACCGCGGTCGGCCGCGTCGGCGTCTACATCTGCTACGACCGCCACTTCCCGGAGGGCTGGCGCGAACTGGGCCTCAATGGCGCCCAGTTGGTCTATAACCCGTCCGCCACCTCCCGTGGCCTGTCCGGGTACCTGTGGCAGCTGGAGCAGCCCGCCTCCGCCGTCGCCAACGAGTACTTCGTCGCCGCCATCAACCGCGTCGGCCAAGAGGAGTACGGCGACAACGACTTCTACGGCACCAGCTACTTCGTCGACCCGCGCGGCCAGTTCGTCGGGGAGGTCGCCAGCGACAAGGAAGAGGAACTCCTCGTCCGAGACCTCGACTTCGACCTCATCAAGGAGGTCCGCGACCAGTGGGCCTTCTACCGCGACCGCCGCCCCGACGCCTACGGAGGGCTCGTACAGCCGTGACCAACCCGATCCCCCTGCACAGCCGGCACCGCTCCGTCCTGCCCGACTGGCTCGCGCTCTACTACGACCGCCCCATCGAACTCACCCACGGGGAGGGCCGCCACGTCTGGGACGCGGACGGCAACCGCTACCTCGACTTCTTCGGCGGCATCCTCACCACGATGACCGCCCACGCCCTGCCCGAGGTCACCAAGGCCGTCGCCGAACAGGCCGGGCGGATCATCCACTCCTCCACCCTCTACCTCAACCGCCCGATGATCGAACTGGCCGAACGCGTCTCGGCGTTGTCCGGCATCCCCGACGCCCGGGTCTTCTTCACCACCTCCGGCACCGAGGCCAACGACACCGCCCTGATGCTCGCGACGACGTACCGCCGGTCCAACCAGATCCTGGCGATGCGCAACAGCTACCACGGCCGGTCCTTCTCCACCGTCTCGATCACCGGCAACCGCGGCTGGTCCCCGACCAGCCTCTCGCCGCTCCAGACGTACTACGTGCACGGCGCGGTCCGCACCCGGGGCCCCTTCGCCCACCTCGACGACACCGCCTTCACCGCCGCGGCCGTCGCCGACCTGGAAGACGTACTGGGCCAGGCCCGGGGCGGGGTCGCGGCCCTCATCGCCGAGCCGATCCAGGGCGTGGGCGGCTTCACCTCCCCTCCCGACGGGCTCTACGGGTCCTTCCGCGAGGTCCTCGACCGGCACGGCATCCTCTGGATCAGCGACGAGGTGCAGACCGGGTGGGGCCGGACCGGCGAGCACTTCTGGGGCTGGCAGGCCCACGCCCAGAACGGGCCGCCGGACATCATCACCTTCGCCAAGGGCATCGGCAACGGCATGTCCATCGGCGGAGTCGTGGCCCGGGCCGAGGTGATGAACTGCCTCGACTCCAACTCCATCTCCACCTTCGGCGGTTCACCGGTCACCATGGCGGCGGGCGTGGCCAATCTCGGCTACCTCCTCGAGCACGACTTCCAGGGCAACGCCCGCCGTGTCGGCGGTCTGCTGCTGGAGCGGCTGCGGGCCGTCGCCGCGACCGTGCCCGCCGTACGCGAGGTACGCGGCCGGGGCCTGATGGCCGGACTGGAACTGACGAAGCCCGGCACCGACCAGGCGGACCCGGACGCGGCCGCCGCCGTACTGGAGGCCGCCCGGAAGGGCGGCCTGCTGCTCGGCAAGGGCGGCGGCCACAACACCAGCGTGCTGCGCATCGCGCCGCCGCTCTCCCTCACCGTCGCCGAGGCGGAAGAGGGCGCCGAAATCCTCGCCGAGGCCCTCCGCATCCTCAACTAGCACCGGGGGAGACGTACATGAGCAGCATCCGCACCCTGATCCGCGGCGGCCTCGTCATCACCGCGTCCGACGAGCTGCACGCCGACGTGCTGATCGAGGACGGCCGCGTCGCCGCCCTCGCTGCACACGGCACGGCGGCCGCCGAGACGTGGACGGCCGACCGGACGATCGACGCGAGCGGGAAGTACGTCATCCCCGGCGGGGTCGACGCCCACACCCACATGGAGCTGCCCTTCGGCGGCACCGCGGCCTCCGACACCTTCGAGACCGGCACCCGCGCCGCCGCCTGGGGCGGCACCACCACCATCGTGGACTTCGCCGTCCAGACACCGGGCCACGCCCTGCGCGAGGGCCTCGACACCTGGTACGACAAGGCCGACGGCAAGTGCGCCGTCGACTACGCCTTCCACATGATCCTCTCGGACGTCAACGAGCGGACCCTGAAGGAGATGGACCACCTGGTGGGGGAGGGCGTCACCTCCTTCAAGCTGTTCATGGCCTACCCGGGGGTCTTCTACAGCGACGACGGCCAGATCCTGCGCGCGATGCAGCGGGCCTCGGGCAACGGCGGGCTGATCATGATGCACGCCGAGAACGGCATCGCGATCGACGTCCTGGTCGAACAGGCCCTGGCGCGCGGGGAGACGGACCCCCGCCACCACGGCGAGGTCCGCAAGGTCCTCCTGGAGGCGGAGGCCACGCACCGCGCCATCCAGCTCGCCCGGGTGGCGGGCTCCCCCCTGTACGTCGTGCACGTCTCGGCGGAGGAGGCGGTCGCTGAGCTCGCGGCGGCCCGTGACAAGGGCCTGCCGGTCTTCGGGGAGACGTGCCCGCAGTACCTCTTCCTCTCCACGGACAACCTGGAGGAGCCGGACTTCCAGGGCGCCAAGTACGTCTGCTCCACGCCACTGAGGCCGCGCGAGCACCAGGCGGCGCTGTGGCGGGGTCTGCGGACCAATGACCTCCAGGTGGTCTCGACAGACCACTGTCCCTTCTGTTTCCGGGGCCAGAAGGAGCTCGGCCGCGGCGACTTCTCCAAGATCCCGAACGGGCTGCCGGGGGTGGAGAACCGCATGGACCTCCTCCACCAGGCCGTCCTGGACGGGCGCATCAGCCGCCGCCGCTGGATCGAGATCGCGTGCGCGACCCCGGCCCGGATGTTCGGCCTCTATCCGCAGAAGGGCACCATCGCGCCGGGTTCCGACGCCGACATCGTCCTCTACGATCCGCATGCCGAGCAGGTCATCTCCGCCGAGACGCACCACATGAACGTGGACTACTCGGCGTACGAGGGCAAGCGGATCACCGGACGCGTCGACACGGTCCTCTCGCGCGGCGAACTCGTCATCGACCGCAGGGAGTTCACGGGCCGGGCCGGCCACGGGGCCTTCATTCCCCGCTCCACCTGTCAGTACCTGTAAGCCGCAAGCCCGCACGCAGCAAGGAGCAGCCAGCCATGGACTTCGGCCTCGTCCTGCAAACCGATCCGCCCGCCTCCCAGGTGATCAGCCTCATGAAGCGCGGCGAGCGCAACGGATTCCGCTACGGCTGGACCTTCGACTCCGCGGTGCTCTGGCAGGAGCCGTTCGTCATCTACAGCCAGATCCTCGCCAACACCCAGCGCATGCACGTCGGTCCGATGGTCACCAACCCGGGCACCCGCACCTGGGAGGTGACCGCCTCCACCTTCGCGACGCTGAACGACATGTACGGCAACCGCACCGTGTGCGGGATCGGCCGCGGGGACTCGGCGATGCGGGTCGCCGGCCGCGCGCCGAACACCCTGGCCCGGCTCGGCGAGGCCATCGACGTCATCCGTGACCTGGCGGAGGGGCGTGAGGCCGAGGTCGACGGGAAGCCGCTGCGGATCCCGTGGATCCGGGACGGAAAGCTGCCCGTCTGGATGGCGGCGTACGGGCCGAAGGCGCTGGCCCTGGCCGGGCAGAAGGCGGACGGGTTCATCCTGCAGCTCGCGGACCTCTACCTCACCGAGTGGATGATCAAGGCAGTACGGCAGGCCGCCGTAGAGGCCGGCCGGGACCCGTCCGCGATCACCATCTGCGTGGCCGCCCCGGCGTACGTCACGGCCGACGACTCGGCGCAGGCCCTGGCGCACGCCCGTGACCAGTGCCGCTGGTTCGGCGGCATGGTCGGCAACCACGTCGCCGACCTGGTCTCCCGCTACGGGGAGCACTCCTCGATGGTTCCGGAGGAGCTGACGGAGTACGTCAAGTCCCGCCAGGGCTACGACTACAGCCACCACGGCCGCGCCGGAAACCCGTCCACCGACTTCGTCCCCGACGAGATCGTGGACCGCTTCTGCCTGCTGGGCCCCGTCGAGGCCCACATCGAGAAACTCCGCGCCCTGCAGGCCCTCGGCGTCCATCAGTTTGCCGTCTACGACATGCACGACGCCCGCGAAGCCACCATCGACGCGTACGGCTCCGACATCATCCCGGCGTTCGGCTGACAAGACCCCGAATCGCAGAGGCGGGCGGACCCGGTCGGTGACGGTGGGCGTGTCATCCCGACGGGGCGACGTTCGGCACGGTAGATCAGGCAGGACCCTCACCGAGCCAGACACCGCCCCGGAGGTTCCATGCCGAAAAGCGGCGCGCCCCGCATCGACGTCCCGAGTGAGGCCCCGGCGCGGGCGTCGCTCGTGCTGGCGTCCCTGATCATCGTTGCCGCAGTGGCCAACCTGAACCTGTCGGTGGCCAACGTGGCGCTGCCCGCGATCGGGAAGGCCTTCGACTCCTCCCAGAGCTCGCTGAACCTGGTCGCCGTGGGGTACTCACTCGGCCTGGCCGCATCGGTCCTCTACCTGGGTGCGGTCGGCGACCGCCACGGGCGCAAGCTGCTGCTGCTCCTCGGCACCGCCCTGTCCGTCCCCGCCTGCCTGCTCGCCGCGTCCGCGCCGAACGACACGGTCCTGGTGCTGGCCCGGATCCTCGGCGGGCTCTCGGCCGGCATGGCCTACCCGACCACACTGGCGCTGATCACCGCCCTGTGGGCGGGGCCCGGGCGGACGAAGCCGATCGCGCTGTGGTCGGCCCTGGGCGGCGGGATCTCCATGCTCGGGCCGGTGATCGCGGGCGCGCTGCTCGAACGCTTCTACTGGGGATCGGTGTTCCTGATCACCCTGCCCCTCGCCGTGGTCGCGCTGGTCATGGCCCTGCTGTTCGTCCCCGCGCACGCCAACGAGTCGGCCGAACCGGTGGACAACCTCGGCGGCATCCTGTCCGTCCTCCTGATCGCGGGACTGGTGCTGGCGATCAATTTCGCCGCCGTCCCCCACCAGGGCGCCCTGGTCATCGGGCTCGTCGTGATCGCCCTGGCCGCCGGAACGGCGTTCTTCCTGCGTCAGCGCCGGGCCCCCAACCCGTTGTACGACCTCCACATCGCCGGACGGCGCACGTTCTGGGTCGCCGCGTGCGCGGGAATCATCGTTTACGGCGCCATGATGGGATCGGCCTTCATCAGCCAGCAGTACCTGCAGAACGTGCTCGGGTACGACCCCGTCGAAGCCGGGGCCTCCATCCTTCCCCTCGTCGTGATGATGGTGCTCGTGGCGCCACGGTCCGCGAAGCTGGTCGAGACGCGCGGCGCCCGCACGACCCTCCTGATCGGCTACGCGTTCCTCTTCCTCGCCTTCGGCTGGATGCTGCTGTTCTGGGGCGAGCACAGCCACTACTGGCACATCGGCCTCGCCTACGTGCTCACCGGTATCGGCGCCGGCCTCGCCGGGACGCCCGCCTCCCACTCGCTGACCGGATCGGTGCCCGTGCGGCGGGCCGGCATGGCCTCCGGCACCGCCGATCTGCAACGGGACCTCGGCGGGGCCGTCATGCAGTCCGTCATGGGCCTGCTCCTCACCGCCGGCTAGGCCTCGGCCTTCAACGCGGCGATCACCGCCTCCCGCGAGAGCAAGGAGGTGTCGGACCAGGTCCAGAGCGAGCTGACGAAGTCGTTCGCCTCCGCCGGGCAGGTCGCCCAGCAGCATCCCCACTACGCCGACCAGATCGTCGAGGCAGCACGCCGGTCGTTCCTCCACGGCGACGACTGGGCGTACGCCGTCGGCCTGGCCGCGATCGGCCTGGGCGCCATGCTGATCTTCTTCATGTACCCGCACCGGGACGCCGAGCGGGAACTCCTGGGGCGCTACTACGCCGAGGACTCCGCCTCCGCCGCCACCGAGAGGGCGAGCGGACCGGGAGCCTGAGAGCCGTACGGTCAGCCGGTCGCCGACCGTGCCTCCCGCACCCCAGTTGAGCCGTTCGGTTCGGGAGAACACCCCATTGGGTCAGTGGCAGTCGTGCCACCGGGCCATGGCAATCCGGTGGTGCTGTCGTGGTGGCGCGGATTGCGTGTCCCCGCCAGTACCCAGGGAGCGGTTCAGTGGAAGCCAGCAGCAGTGACCGTGGCCGAACGCCCGTTGTTCCTCCTCCGGCCGTCCGGCACGAACTGCCGAGGCTCACATGAACAGCGCGATCGCGATCCTGGCGGACACCCCTGCGCAACTGCTCCCCGCCCGCCAGCTCATGGCCTTCACCCTGGCCTCCCACATCCTGCTCGTTCCCTTCGGCGTGGCTCTTCCCGCCATCACCCTGCTGATGCACTACCGCGGGCTGCGCAAGGGAGATCCGGTCGCCCTGCTGCTCGCACGGCGCTGGTCGGCGGTCATGGCGGTGCAGTTCGCCATCGGCATCGTCACCGGGACCGTGCTCTCCTTCGAGTTCGGCCTGCTCTGGCCGGGCCTCATGGGCCGGTGGGGCGATGTCTTCGGCCTCGGGTTCGGGGTCGAGGCGTGGGCGTTCTTCCTGGAGGCGATCCTCATCGCCATCTACCTCTACGGCTGGCGGAGACTGAAGCCGTGGACGCACTTCTGGCTGGCCCTGCCCCTGCCGCTGACGGCACTGCTGGGCGCGTTCGGCATCATCGCCGCGAACTCCTGGATGAACACGCCGCGCGGCTTCTCGCTCGACGCGGGCGGCAACCCCGTGGACATCGACGTCCGCAAGGCGATCTTCACGCCGATCTTCGGCCCCGAGTACTGGCACTTCGTGGCGGGTGTCGTCCTCACGGCGGGCTACGTCGTGGCCGGGGTGTACGCCGTGGGCTGGCTGCGCGGCCGGCGTGACCACTACCACCGGCTCGGCTTCACCGTTCCGTTCACCGTCGCCGCGATCCTCACCCCCGTGCAGTTCGTGCTCGGGGACTCCATCGCCCGCTCGGTGTTCCAGGAGCAGCCGGTGAAGTTCGCCGCCACCGAGTTGGTCTGGAAGACCGGCACCCACCAACCGGAGTACCTGTTCGGACGCCTGCATGAGGACGGAACGGTCTCCGGCGGGCTCAAGTTCCCCCAACTGGACTCGATCCTCGCCGGTTTCAGTCCGGACACCCGGGTGACGGGTCTGTCGTCAGTCCCCGCGAGCGACCGCCCCACGGCGGCCCAGGCCACGATCGCCCACTGGGCGTTCGACATCATGGTGTCGATCGGGAGCGCGCTCCTCCTGCTCGCGTTCTGGTACGGCTGGTGCTGGCTGCGGCGACGCGACCTGCCGACTTCCCCATGGTTCTTCCGGTGCGCCGCCGTGGCGGGGGCGGCCTGCCTGCTGACGGTGGAATGCGGCTGGATCACCACCGAGGTGGGGCGCCAGCCCTGGATCGTGTACGAGAACATGCGGGTGTCCGAAGCCGTCACGGACACCCGGGCCGCGTCGCTGTGGACGATGCTCGCCATCGTCATCGTGGTCTACGCACTGATCTTCGGGACCTTCCTGGGCGTCCTGCTCAAGATGCGCACCCGCTGGCGGATCGCGGACGAACAAGAGGGCGCTGCCCAGGCCGCCGGCACTCCGGAAAGCGACGCTCCCTACGGGCCCCGCCGGGCGACCGTCGCGGCCGCACCGGATCACGATCACGGTTCCGCTCGTGGTGACGGAGGAGGACGATGATCCAGGACGTCGTGGCCTGGGTGCTGCTGGCCGCGGTCGCCGCCTACGCCTGTGCGGGCGGGACGGACTACGGAGCCGGGTTCTGGGACCTCTTCGCGGGGGGCACAGTACGGGGCAAGCGGCCCCGGTGGCTGATCGACCACGCCATGGAGCCCGTCTGGGAGACGAACAACGTCTGGCTCATCTTCGTCCTGGTGTTCATGTGGACGGGTTTTCCGGTCCTGTTCCAGACGCTCTTCACCGCCATGTGGCTACCCCTGGCGCTCGCGGCCCTGGGGCTCGTCCTGCGCGGTGCCGGCTTCGCCCTCCGCAAACCCATGACACGCCTCGCGCACCGCAAGATCTACGGCAGGACGTTCGCCGTCTCCTCCCTCCTGGTGCCCTTCTTCCTCGGGGCGGTCGTTGGCGGGCTGGCCACGGGCCGGGTCGCTCCGGGGACGAAGGCGTCCGCTGACGCGTGGACCAACGGGACCTCCGTGCTCTGCGGCCTGCTCACCGTCGCCGCGACCGCCTTCCTGGGGGCGGTGTTCCTCACCGCCGACGCCCGCCGCTTCGACGCCCCCGACCTCGTTCACTACTTCCGGATGCGGGCCTGGTACGCCCTCGGGTTCATCGCCGTCCTGACCGCCGTCGGCCTCGTCGTCACGCACCACGACGCGCGCTACGTCTACGACGGTCTCACCGGCGGCGTCGGCCTGGCCTTCGTCCTGGCGGCCGCCGTCTTCGCCGCGGCCACGGCCGGGCTGCTCCACCGCACGGCCACGGGCTGGGCGAGGATCACCGCGGTCGGGAGCGTCGCCCTCGTCGTCATCGCCTGGGGGCTGGCCCAGCGCCCCTATCTCATCCCCACCTCGCTGACCGTGGACCAGGCGGCCGGAGCACCGACGACACTGCGCTGGCTGCTCCTGGTCACGGTCATCGCGATCGTGCTCGTCGGACCGCCGCTGGTCCTGCTCTACCGCCTGGACACCAGCGGCGCCCTGCAACCCCTCGCCGACGACGACCTGCGCCGCACGGCCGTGAACCGGGATCCGGGCCGGCACCGCTGACCACCGCTTCCGTGGTGGCCCGCGGCTCCCGGCCCGTCGCCGCGTGCCTGCTTCCTGCCCTCAGCCGACCGTCGCCGCCGGCTCCGCCGCACGTTCCAACTCCGGCGCTTGGAGGGCGCTCTTGAGGGCCTGGAGGAACTGAACCGCCTCCCTGCCGTTGACGACCCGGTGGTCGAAGGCCAGGCCCACGTGCACGTACCGGGCGGCGACCACCGCGTTGTCGGCGGTCAGTTCGAGCACGGTCTGTACGGCGCCCAGCGAGACCATGCAGGTCTGGCCGGGGAAGATGATGGGCTGGGTCAGCAGCACGTCCTCGTCGTTGTTGAGCGACAGGGTGATGGCCGCGCCCATGAGTTCGCTGCCGCGGAAGTTCCCGCGCAGCGCCGAGAAGCGGAAGTCCTCCAGCTGCTCGGCGACTTCGACCGCGGAGAGCCGGTCCGCGTCCCGTACGACCGGGATGTACAGGCCGTTGCCCAGGTCGACCGTGACGCCCACGTGGGACTGCTCCGCGAGCAGTGCGTACCCGTCCTCGTCGTAGGTGGCGAAGAAGGCTGGGAAGGCCGCGCGCAGCGCGGCGAGCTGGGTGATCAGCACGGCGGGCAGACCGATCGCCGTCCCCGAGCGGGCCGAGAGCTCCTTGGCGGCCGCCTCGGCTGCGTCGACCCTCATCCGTACGACGGTGAAGGACGCCGGGACCGTACGGTGCGACTCGGTGACCACCGCGCCGATTGCCCGCTGGTGCTGACTCAACTCGATTCGGTTGGAAGGAAGTTCATCGGAGGCTCCGCGGCGCGCCACGAGCGCCTCGACGTCGGAGCCCTTGATGATCCGCTTGCCGAGGGAGCGCAGCTCCTCCTCGGTGACGCCGGACTCGGCGGCCTGGGTGCGTGCCTGCGCCGTGAGGACGAAGTCCGCGCCCTCCCCGGAGGTGTCCGTACGGGTCGCGGCGGCTGCCTCGGCGGCGGCCAGGAAGGCGTCGCGGGCGGCCGCATCGGCGAAGATCCGGCCGATCACGGCGCCGGGCGGCACCTGCTCGCCGGCCTTGACCGCCTGGTGCAGCACTCCGTCGTGCTCGCTGACCAGGTCCTCGGCGGCCTTGGACGTCTCCAGCGTCAGAAGGTCGTCGTCCTTCGTGACGGTGGCGCCGTCCTCGGCGAGCCACTCGACCAGGTCGTACTGGGCGTCGTTGTTGTTCAGCTTGGGAACGGTGATCTCGATCATTGAGCCAGCTCTTTCAGGGCCAGTTCCAGGGACTCGCTGCTCACCAGGACGTCGCGCTCCAGGTGGAGGGCCGTCGGGATCACCGAATCCGCGGAGTGGACGAGACGGACGGGGGCGCGGAGGCTGTCCCAGCAGGTGGAGTACAGCTGGTGGGCGACTTCGGCGCCCCAACTGCCGCCGGGCGGGGCGTCCTCCACGACGCAGACGCGGCCCGCTCGTGCGACGGGCTCCGCCAACAGCCTTGCGTCGAACGGGTAGAGGGCGGACGGTACGTAGATCTCGCAGGCGATCTCGTGCTTCAGGAACAGCTCGCGTGCCGCGTCGACGGCGCGCTGGGCCAGGCCGCCGGGCGCGACGATGACGAGTTCGGGGGCGGTGTCCTCGATGAACAGCCGGGCCACCGGGAAGGGGTCCTCGCCGGTGAACTCCAGCGAGAACAGGTCCCCGACCGGGCCGCCTTGGTGGCGGCGCTCGGTGTAGAGCACCTTGTCCTCGAAGAAGATGCAGGGCTTGCCCAGCTCGACCATCCCTTCCACGACCTTCGCGTTGTCGTGGAAGGGCGACAGCTCGAACAGGTGCAGATCCGGTACGCCGAGGAAGTGCTTCTGCGGGCTCTGGCTGTGCGTCGGGCCGTAGCCGCGCCGGCCGCCGACCGGGCAGCGCACCACGAGGTGCATCGGGTGGGTGGCGCCGTACATGGAGACGGACTTGGCGGAGAAGTTCACGATCTGGTCGAAGGCCAGCGTGATGAAGTCCCCGAACATCATCTCGGCGATCGGCTTGTTGCCGGTGAGGGCGAGGCCGTTGGCGACGCCCAGGATGGCGTTCTCGCTGATGGGCGTGGTCAGCACCCGGTCGGTGAAGCGGTCCGAGAGCCCCTTGGTGATGTTGAAGGCACCGCCGTACGGGTCGAGGACGTCCTCGCCGATCAGATAGACGTCCTCGTGGGACTCCATCACCCGGTGCATGGCCTGGTTCAGGTTCTCGCCCACGCGCTCGTTGCGCTTCATGCGGTCTCTCCAGCCACCAGCGGGCGTGCCAGGACATCGGCGGCCACTCCGGCGATCAGTTCTCGTTGCTCTTCGTCGTGCCGGTCGAAGCGCTCGGGGTCCTCCGCGCGCAGCGCGTCGTACCAGTCGCGCGCGCGGGCCGCCTCGATCTCCCGCGCCGGGCGGGTGTCGTCGCCCTTGCTGTGCGGGCCGAGCCGTACGGTGTCGAACTCCACGACGAGCGGCATGTGCTGGTGGCGCACCCGGTCGATGAGCGGGGCCAGCTCGGCGCGGATGTGGCGTACGTCGTTGCTCGTCACCCGGTGGTGGTCGACGTCGAAGGCGCGGGCCCGGCCCGCGACCGTGCCGGCCATGTTGACGCTGCCCGGCGTGGTCTGGGAGATCCCGTTGTTCTCGACCACCACCAGCAGCGGCAGCTCCCACAGCCGGGCGATGTTCAGGGCCTCGTACACCGAGCCCTCGCCCCAGGTCCCGTCGCCGATGTAGACGACGGCGACGTGCGGCAGGCCGGCCCGCTTGAAGTGCAGTGCCGCACCCGCGGCGACCGGCAGGCTCTCGCCCTGGATGCCGGTGGACAGGTAGTTGTCCCGGAAGATGTGCTGGCTGCCGCCCACGCCCCCGCAGACGGCTCCTTCGCGGCCGGTGATCTCGGCGAGCAGCCCGGCGGGGTCGGCGAACCGGGCGAGGTAGTGGCCGTGGCCCCGGTGGTTGCTGAAGAGGAAGTCGCCGGTGGAGAGCAGCGGATTCAGGGAGACCGGGATGTACTCCTGGCCGAGACAGGTGTGCGTCGTACCGTTGAGCTTCCCTTCCGCGAACAGGTCGAGCAACTTCCACTCGAAGTGCCGGATCATCAGCAGGGAGGCGAGGTCGCTGTCCCTGAGGGAGGCGAGGTCGCCGTCCCTGAGGGGGGCCGGCGCCGTACCCGACGGGGCCTGCTCGGTGAGCGTCACGCCGCCACCCCCTTGCTCAGCAGCACCTCGCGCACCGCGCCGACCGACTTCATGGCGCGCAGGTCCTGCCGCGAGAAGGCGACCTTGTACTGCTCTTCCAGGGTGACGATCAGCTGCATCTGCTTCAGGCTGTCCCAGCGGTCGTCGCGCACAGGGCCCAGGCTGTCGTCGACTTCCCCCAGGGGTATGGCGAGCACATCCGAGATGACCGCTTCAAGCTTCATAAGGCAAGCACTCCAGAAATCGCGATGGCAACCGAGTCCCTCGGGCCGACCACCACTAAATCCAACCTTCGCGAAGGTTTCAAATAAGATCGGGAATCTCGATGGAAGCTGCCGACGGCCCGAACGGTGACGTCGGGCCGTCGGCCGGACGGCCCTCTGGCGGCCGGACGACCCCTGGTGTTCGGACCGGCCGTCTGGTGTTCGGACCGGCCCTCAGGCGGTGACGCCGGCGAAGATGATGTCGCGGAGCTCGGCGTAGCGATCCATCAGGTCGGCCCGGCCGGTGAGCACGTCGGAGATGTGCTGGGTGCCGAAGAACGCGGCGACGAGCACGCGGGCCAGCGCCTCGGGGGAGGTGTCCGGGCGCAGCTGGCCGGTCTCGACCGCGGCGGCGGCCAGCGTGGTCAGCAGTTCCTGCCAGCCCACGTACGGCTGGGGGAGGTCCGCCTTGATCAGCGAGCGCTCGATCTGCAGCCGGGCGCCGGCCTGGACCATCGTGTCATCGCGGAAGAGTTCCGCGGTGCGGTCCAGGACGGTGATCATGATGTCCAGCGGCGAGCGCTCGGACTCCCGCACCTCGGTCACCAGGGGCGCCCAGTGGGCGTAGTGCTCCTCGACCACGGCGACCGCCAGGGCCTCCTTGTTGGTGAAGTGGAAGTAGACCGCGCCCTTGGTCAGCCCGGCCCGGGTGGCGACGTGTTGCAGCGTCACCACCGGGTAGCCCTTCTCCTTGAACTCCTCGGCCGCGGCCCACAGGATCTGCTCCCTGGTCCGGTGGGCGCGCTCCTGCTTCAGCTCGCGGGCCGGCTGCTGGCGCGTCGAGCCGATGCTGGTCGTGGTGTCGCTGCTGTTCATGACGTGTCCCTGTTGCTCTCTGGGGCTTCTGTCGACCCCCCGATAAGGCGCTTCGGAAACTTTCGAGGGTTGCAATATACCTTCCGGCAGGTTTATTTTCGGTCCGATAATCGGACGCACTTTGCCGAGGATCGATCTACCTGGGGGTTCCGTCTTGCTGTCCAGTCCTTCACTCGCGCCCGGCCCGGTCTCCCGCGCCAATCTGCCGCGCCTGCCCCGGCAGGCGCCGCCTGGATCCTCGCCCCGGAGCGGTGCCCTGACCTTCGACCGGACGGTCCCGCGTTCCCTGGTCCACCGCGCCTCGGTGGCCGAGGTCTTCCTCACCGACGGCCGCCGCGGCGACGGCAACCGGGTGCGGATCGCCGCACAGTGGCCCCGCCACCACGCGCTCTACCAGCCGGACGCCGAGGGCAGCAGTGACCCGCTGCTGCTGGTGGAGACCGTCCGGCAGGCGGCCATCTACACCGCGCACCGCTTCTACGACGTCCCGCTGACGCACAGCTTCATCTTCCGGGACCTCGACTTCCACCTCGTGGACCCCGGTGCCCTGGTGGTGGGAGGCGAGCCGCTCCCTCTCGTGCTCGACGGCAGCTTCGTGCCCGAGGCCCACCCGTCCGGGAACCGCATCGGAGCGCGCTTCGAGGCGTGGGTGGAGACCGGCGGCCGCCGCTGCGCGCGGGTGTCGGTACGACTGCTCGCGGTCGGCGCCGAGTTGTACGGGATGCTGCGCAACCGGCGTGCCCCTGCGGCCGCCCGCGGTCGCGATGCGGCGGCCGACACGGTCGGCGCGCAGCCCCGTATGCTCGACGCCGCCGAGGCCGGACGGCAAGGGCAGGAGAACGTCCTGCTGTCCGTCGACCGGACGGCCGCCCCGGGGCGGTACCTCATGCGCGTGGACCGCGACCACCCCGGCTACTTCGAGCACTCTTGCGACCACGTGCCCGGCATGGCCCTGGTCGAGGCGTTCCGGCAGGCGGGATGCCATCTGGTCGGGGCCGGGCGGGAGTCGGCGCACGACGGGCCCGGTCACCGGGCCGCTCCGTGGTCCCTCGCGTTCTCCGAGGTCCGTTTCGACGCGTTCGGTGAACTGCGCGAGCCCACCGTGATCAAGGTCGTCGGCGGTGTGGCGGCCCTGCCGTCCACGGGCCGCCACGGGCTGCGCCGCGTCCAACTGGAGGCCGTCCAGGGGGACCGCACCATCGCGCGCAGCACGGCCCTCTACCGTCCGCGGGTTGCCGTCGAGCCGTCGGGGGAGGGGAACTCGTGGAACTCCAGCACCTCCGCGCCTTCCGCGAAGTAGCGCGGGAGCTCAGCTTCACCCAGGCGGCGAAGAACCTGCACTGCGCACAGTCCACGGTCACCGGCCAGATCAAGATCCTGGAACAGGACCTCGGGGTGGAACTCTTCCACCGGCGGGGCCGGCTGCCGGTCGAACTCACCGAGGCGGGTGCACTGTTGCAGCCCCGTGCGGAGCAGATCCTGTGCGCCGTCGAGACCACCGTCCGTGAAGTCCGCTCGAGCCGGGCGCCGTCGCAGGGGCGGTCGGCCGGCAGCCGGCTCCGCCCGCTGACGAGGGTCTAGCGGGTGCCCCGCCACGAGCCGTCGCCCATCGCCTTCTTCGACGTGGACGAAACGCTCATCACCGTCACGAGCATGATCGGCTTCCTGGACTTCCACCCGGAGCGCGAGGGCGCCGGATCCTCGGATTTCGACCGGGCGCGCGCCGACCTGCTGGCCCGGCGGGAGCGCGGAGTCGCGCGCGAGGAACTCAACCGCGCGTACTACCGCCTCTTCGCGGGCTGCTCGCAGGAGTCGCTGGCCGCGGCCGGCCGGGCGTGGTTCCGGCAGGAGGCCGCCAAGGGCGGCCTCCTGCACCGGCCGACGCTCGCGGCGCTGCGCCGCCACCGACGCGCCGGCCACCGCATCGCACTGGTCTCGGGGGCGCCCCGCCCTTGCCTCGAGCCGCTGGCCGAGGCGCTCGGCGGAGCTCTCGTGCTGTGCGCGGGTCAGCGCAGTGCGGGCGGGGTGGTCACGGGGGAGATCGACGCCCCGGTGATCGGCGCGGAGAAGGCCGTACGGGCGAGCCGGGCCATGCGGGCGTTCGGGGTCGATGCGGGCGACTGCTTCGCGTACGGCGACCACTCGAGCGACCTTCCGCTGCTCTGCGCGGTGGGGCACCCGGTGGTCGTCGGCGACGATCCGGTGCTGATCGCCCGCGCCGGCCGCGAGGGCTGGCCCGTGCTGCCCGGCGTCCGCGGCGCGGGCAGCGGGGGCGGTGCGGCCGGTGCAGACGACGCGTGCAGCGCGGCCGGTGCGGGCAACGCGGGCGGTGCGGCCGGGCCGGTCAGGCTGCCGCGGGCCGGATGAGGAGCAGGATCAGATCCCACACGGCGAGGACTGGCTGGTGCCTGGCGTCGGCCACGCCGGCGGACGTGATCTGGTGCATGCCGAGTACGAGGGCGAGCAGCAGTCGGCTCAAGGGCTCCGCGTCGAGTGCGGGGTCGATGACCCCGTGCAGCTGCGCGTCCCGGACGAGACGGGAGATGGTGGCGCCCAACCCGCACAGGAAGGCGGGGGTTTCGCCGAGGGCCCGCGCGTCCTCGGTGGCCAGGCGCAGGCCCGCCGTGAACCGTACGTCCTCCTGGACGTGCCGGGTCAGTCCCAGCAGCAGGGCGCGCAGTCCCTCCTGGGGTTCCTGCCCGCACTGTTCGGCGGTGCGCAGCAAGTCCCCCCAGCTCTCCTCGAAGAGCCGGACCAGCTCGTCGGCCAAGGCCTCCTTGGAGGAGAAGTGGCCGTACACCGCCCCCTTGGTCAGCCCGGTGTGCTTCGCCACGATCTGCAGATTGGTACGGGCGAAACCGTGAGCCGCGAACTCCGTGGCGGCCGCGTCCAAGACGAGCGCGTGTGTACGTCGCGACCTGTCCTGTTTCATCGGAGGGAGGCCTCCTTGCCCACCTCAAGTGCCCCGGAAGCGTTGGGGCATGAACCTACACCCAAAAACATTCGTCTGTGAATTCTTTCTTTGACAGCCGCCAAGGAGGCGCCACTCATGTCCAGTCAACTGTCGTCCGCGACAACGCCCCCGCCGGCAAGCCGACGTGCCGCAGCGGAGGCGGCCCGACGGGCGAAGGAGTCCGAACGGGACAGGGATCTGCACCCCGCCGTGGTCTCGGCACTGTCCGAGGCGGGATTCCTCAGGCAGTTCGTACCACGGCGCTGGTCGGGCTCGGCCGGAACGTTCGCCAACATCATCGAGGCGGTGGCTGTCGTCGGGGAGGAATGCCCCTCCGCGGCCTGGTGCGCAGCGCTGCTGGCGGCCCACGGTCGACTCGCTGCCCACCTGCCGCAGGAGGCGCAAGAGGAACTGTGGCAGGAGTCGCCCGATGTGTCCATAGCGGCTGCCGTGGTGCCGCCGTCCGGCGAACTCGCCAAAGTCCCCGGTGGCTGGCGGTTGTCGGGCCGCTGGGCCATGGCCAGTGCGGTACGCCATGCGCGGTGGGTGCTGCTCGCCAGCGTGGAGGAGACCCCCGAAGGCCCCCGCCAGCGCATCCTCGCCGTACCGCGCGCCGACGTGACGATCCACGACACCTGGCGCAATGCCGGACTGCGCGGCACCGGAAGCCACACCGTCAGCGTGGACGGCGCCTTCGTACCCGTACACCGCGCCATGACGCGCGAGGACCTGCTGGCCGGCTCGCCGGAGCCGGGGGCGGCCGGCTGTCACCGCGTCCCGTTCCCGCTGGTGGCCTCGCTGCTCTTCGCCGCACCCGCGTGGGGGGCTGCCCGGGGAGCGCTGCGCGCCTGGACCGCGATCACCCGCGAGCGGCGGACCCCGGACGGCCGCCCGGCGCTCGAGGACGGCACCCACCAGCAGGTGCTCGCCCGCTCCTCGGCCGAGATCGACGCCGCCGGGCTGCTGCTCGAGGCGGCGGCCGGGCGCGCCGACCGGGCGGCCGACCCCGGGGCGGACCCCGCGGCGCAGGTGCCGCTGAACCTGCGCGACTGCGCCGTGGCGATCGATCTGCTGGTCACCGCCGTGGAGCGGCTCTACCGCAGCGCGGGGGTCCGGGGTCAGGACGAGGACGGCGACCTCCAGCGCTTCTGGCGCGACGTCCACGCCATCGCCGGCCACGGCTCGGTGCAGCTGGCCCCGGCCGCCGCGGCCTATGCCCGGCAGGTGATGGCGGCCGCGGCCCGCTGACCGGCCGGCCGGCCCGGCCGCCCCGTCACGCACACGCCTCGCGCCCTGCGCCCGGCCCGCCCCGATCGATCCGGGGTGGCAGGGCGCAGGGCGCGTCCGTGTGCGGCCCGCTTTCGATCGGCGTCCCCGATTACATTTGAAACCTTTGCGAAGGAATGATTCTGTGAGGTCTCCCGCCGGTGCCGCCCCGCATACCCGTGAGGTCTTCCTGTGCAGAACTCCCAGATGTTCCCGGTGACCGAGGCCCAGCTCGGGCTGCTCGTCATCGACCGGACGGTTGCCGCCCGCAACCTCTACAACATCGTCCTCGAATTCCGGCTCGACCCCCGCATCGGGGCCGAGGAGCTGAGCGCCGCGCTCGCCAAGGTGACCGCCGTACAGCCCACGCTCCGACTGGGCCTGCACGAAGCGCCCTCGCCACATGCCGCGCTCATCGGACCGCTGCCGCCCGAACGGCTTCCGCTGGAAACCGAGCAGGTGCCCGCGGCGCGATTCCCGGGCCGTCGCAGCGCACTGCTGGAGCAGCTCTCCGCCCACGTCTTCTCCCTGGACTCTCCACCGCTCTTCCGCGCGGCCCATCTGCGCAGCGAGGACGCGTCCGCGGCGACGCTGCTGTTCGCCGTCCACCACACGGTCTTCGACGGTTTCTCCGCCGGACCGTTCACCGGTGACCTGACCGCCGCGCTCGCCGGCACCCTCGACGTGGAGGCGCTGCGCGCCGGCCGTGAGGGCGCACTGCGCGCCGAGCTCCAGGCGCAGCTCGCCGCCGCGGCCGAGGAGGAGACCGAGGAGGAAGCCGCCGCACTGGCCGCCCGGCTGGCGACCATCCGCGCGACCGAGCTCTACCCCCGGCCGGGCCGCCCGACCGAAACCGACTTCGCGGGCGCACGCATCGAACTCCCTTTGACCGCCGAGGAGTCCAAGTCCGTTGACGCGGCCTGCCGGACGCTAGGCGTCACCCCCTTCACCTTCTTCGCGGCCGTGTACGCGGCGGTACTGGCCCGGCACTCCGGCGGCGACTGCGCGACGCTCGGCGCCACCTTGATGTCCCGGCGGACCCTCGGCTCCTTCGGCCTGTGCGGCTTCTTCGTCAACACCCTGCCGATGGCCGTTCCGGTCGAGTGGACCTCCTCCTTCGAGGAGTTCGTCGCCAAGGTGGTGGACGAAGAGGTCGAGGACACCAAGTTCCGGTCCCACATCCCCTTCAACCGGATCGCCGCGCACTGTGCCCCGGACCGCTCCAGCAACCGCAACCCGGTCTTCTCGGCGCTGCTCGCCATGCAGGACAGCACCGTGGTCGAGCCGGGAGGCCCCGTCCTGTCGGTGCGTCAGCACGGCAACGGAACGGCCAAGTTCGACCTGCTGCTGTTCGCCACCCCCACCCCCGGCGGCTGGCTCCTGGAGCTGGAGCACGACCTGGCGCTGCTGCCGCCCGCGGTGGCGCAGGGCATCGCCGACTCCCTGCGCGAAGCGGTGGCGAGCGCGGCCCGCAACCCGGGCCGCACCCTCGCCGAACTGTTCAGCGACGCCGGACCGGTCCCGGCCGCGGAGCCGGCCCGAGCCGGTGACTACGCCACCGACCACGCCACCGGCCACGCCACCGTGTACGAGTGGGTCATGGCCACCGCGGCCGCACACCCCGAGCTGACGGCGATCACCGCGGACGGCGCCACCACCACGTACGGCGAACTAGCCCGGACCGTACGGGCCCTCGCGCGCGGGCTCGCCGAACAGGGTGTCGGCCACGAGAGCGTCGTCGGCGTCGCCACCCGGGGGCTGACCGAGACCGTGGCGAGCGTGCTGGCGATCCTCGAGCGCAGGGCCGCGTACCTACCCCTCGACCCCCAACTTCCTTCGGAACGCCTCGACACGATGACGGCCCAGGCACACTGCCGGCTCGTGGTGGGCGAAGGGACCTTCGGGACGGCCGCCGTGCTCACCCCCGAGCAACTGGCGGAGTCGGGCCGGCGGAGCGGCGGGCCGCGGGGGAGCGCCGAGGCGTCCACCGGCGCTCGGGGCCCCGGCGACCCGGTCTACACCATGTTCACCTCGGGCTCCACCGGGCGGCCCAAGGGTGTGCTCATGGGCAACGGCGCCCTGGTCAACCTGACCCGCTGGCAGCTCGACGTACTCGCCATGGACGAGACCACGCGCTTCATGCAGTACGCGCCGATCGGTTTCGACGTGTCCTTCCAGGAGATCTTCCCGACCCTGGCCGCCGGCGGCACGCTGGTCTCCCGCGAGCCGGTGGACCGGCGCGACCTGCCCTCCCTGGTGCGGAGGGTGGCCGAGACCGGGGTGACCCACCTCTACCTTCCGGTGGCCGCGCTGCGCCCGTTCGCCCTGGCCGCCGACGAACTGAACGAAGAGCTTCCGACTCTCCGTCACGTTTGCGTGGCGGGCGAGCAGTTGCAGATGGACGGAGCCGTCCAGGGCTTCTTCGCCCGGCGGCCGCGCGTCGGACTGTTCAACATGTACGGGCCCACCGAGACCCACGTCGTCACGGCGCAGGAGCTGACCGCCGACACCCAGCCCTGGCCCGCCCACGTGCCGATCGGCCGCCCGATCCCGGGCGTCGGCGCCCAGGTCGTGGACGTCACCGGGCACCTCGCCCCGGCCGGCGTGCCGGGTGAGCTGCTGCTCGGCGGCGAATGCCCCGCCCAGGGCTACGTCAACGACCCCGAACGGACCGCGGAACGCTTCGTCCCCGACCCGTACGGCACCGGCCCGGACGCCCGCCGCTACCGCACCGGCGACCTGGTGTTCCGCGACGAGCGAGGGGTGCTGGTGTACGCCGGACGGGACGACCACCAGGTCAAGATCCGGGGCCACCGGGTCGAGCTCGGCGAGCTGGAGAACGCGGCCCTGACCGTCCCCGGCGTCCGCGCGGCGGTCGCCGCGGCCCACAAGGAGGGTGCGCAGCGGGAGTTGGCGCTCTTCCTCGTGCCCGACAAGGAGCGGACCGCCGCCCCCGCCACGGTGCGCGCCGCGCTCGCCGCGACGCTGCCCTCGTACATGGTCCCGGCCCACGTCCTGCCCGTGGCCTCCATCCCCACCAGCCACAACGGCAAGCTGGACCGGGCGGCGCTGCTGCGCGCACTGCCCGAACTGCTCCTCGCCGCACAGCCGCAGCACGCGGACGGTGCGGATGGCGCGTACGACACGGAATCCGGCGCGGCGGCGGGCCTCGACTCCTCGCTCGTCGAGGGCCTGTGCGCGATCTGGAGCACGGTGCTCGACCGGCACGTGAGCGCGCACCGCTCGCTCTTCGACCAGGGGGCGCACTCCCTGAACGTACTGACCGCCCTGACCCGCGTCGAGAACCAGTACGGCGTACGGATCCCGGTCCTCGACTTCTTCAAGACACCCACGATCGTCGCCCTGGCCCAGGCGGTCGCGGCGCGGAGGAACCGGGCATGACCACGCACCCACCCCTGCTCATCCCGCTCGGCGAGAGCGAGGGCGGCGAGCCGACCGTCCTGCTGCCCGCCGCCGGCGGCGGCATCGGCCCGTACTTCCCACTGGCCGGCGAACTCCTCCACCGGGGCCCGGTCCACGCCGTCCGCGCCCTCGGTCTGCTCCCCGGCGAGCGGCCCGACCGCGACGTACCCACCATGGTCGAGCGCTACCTCGCCGAACTGCGCGCCCTGCCCCGGCCGCCCCGCCATCTGGTCGGCTGGTCCCTCGGGGGCGTACTGGCCTGGGAACTGGCCGGCCGCCTCGCCGAGGACGGCGCCGCCGCCCCGGCCGTGATCATGGTGGACAGCTACGCCGAGCTCCCCGCCCGGCCCGCCACCGACCAGGACGCGCTGCTGGACCGCATCGGGCGGTCCATGGGGCACCGGCAGGGCGAGGAGGACGGCACCGCGGGCGAGGAGGGCCGGCGGCTGCGCGAAGTCGCCGCCGCGCACCTGGAAGCCGCCCACGCCCACCGGGCCTCCGCAGCTCTCACCGGACCCGCGCTGCTGATCTCCTGCACCGCCGACCGGCACTCCGACCAACTCGGCCAGTGGGCGCGGCGCGCACCGCGACTGCGCGTCCGCGAGTTGGAGTGCACCCACTTCGAAGCGCTGGACGCCACCCGCGCACCCCTGCTCCACCACCACATCGACGGCTTCCTGACGGATCTCGCGCAGGACTCCGAGGGCTGACACGGTTCGACAAGGAATAACGACATGGTCACCAAGAACACCGGCCCACTCGACGGAGACGTCACCGTCCCTCTCGACGGCACCCCCTTCGCCCTACTGCACCGCCCGCACGCGACCGGCCCCGACCGGCTCGAACTCCTCCTCGGGGACGTCACCACGGTCGAGCGCCTGGACGCCCTTCCCCTGGACGAAGACGCCCCGCACGGCGACGCCCCGGACCCGGACCACTCCGCCGCCGGCCACGAACTGCTGGCGTTGCTCCCGTACCGGCAGATAGCCGAGCGCGGCTACACCTGCACCGACGACGGCGCCCCGCTGACCGTCCTCAAGGTGCGCGAGCAGCACGCGCTGCCCACCGGCCGGTTCCTGTCCGAGCTGTCCGGCGGGCCCCTCGCCCTGCGCGACGAGGAATTCGACATCCCGGACGGCGAGTACGCGCAGATCGTGCGCAAGGTGATCGCCGAGGAGATCGGCCAGGGCGCGGGCGCGAACTTCGTCATCAAGCGCGCCTTCACCGCCACCATCGACGGCTACACCCCGGCGGCCGCCCTCACCTTCTTCAGCCGGCTGCTCGCCCGGGAGGCCGGCGCGTACTGGACCTTCCTGGTCCACACCGGGCAGCGGACCTTCGTCGGGGCCTCGCCCGAACGGCACGTCAGCCTGGAGTCGGGGACGGTCACCATGAACCCGATCAGCGGCACCTACCGCTATCCCGAGACGGGATCCACCGTGGACGGCGCCCTCGGGCTGCTCGCCGACCGCAAGGAACGCGAAGAGCTCCAGATGGTGGTCGACGAGGAGCTCAAGATGATGGCCCGGATCTGCGATCCGGGCCTGCGGGTGGAGGGCCCCTTCCTCAAGGAGATGGCCCGCCTCGCCCACACCGAGTACTTCATCAAGGGCGAGAGCCGCCTCGACGTCCGCGACATCCTGCGCGAGACGATGTTCGCCCCGACCGTCACGGGCAGCCCGGTGGAGAGCGCCTGCGAGGTGCTGCACCGCTACGAACCCCGCGGCCGCTCCTACTACAGCGGGGCGCTCGCGCTCGTCGGCCGGGACGGCGCCGGGCGCCGGGCCATGGACTCCGCGATCCTCATCCGGACCGCCGAGATCGATGCGGACGGCCGGCTGGAGATCGGGGTCGGCGCCACGCTGGTGCGACACTCCGACCCGCAGAGCGAGGTCGCCGAGACCCACGCGAAGGCCGCCGGACTCCTGTCCGTCCTACGGGAGCGTCCGGCCCCGGCCCCGGCCCCCGCTCCGGCCGGCGCCTCCGAGGCGCCCGCCTCCTCCGAGGCGCCCCGTCGGCTCGGCGAGCACCCGGAGGTCCTGAAGGGGCTCGCCTCGTACAACGAACGGCTCGCCCGTTTCTGGCTGGACCCGATGCCCCCCGGCGCGTACGAGGCCCCCGAGCTGGCCGGGCTGCGCGCGGCCGTCGTGGACCACGAGGACACCTTCACCGCGATGCTCGCCCACCAACTGCGTTCCCTGGGACTGTCGGTGACCGTCCACCCCTGGCGCGAGGCCTCCGAAGCGGCCCTGGCGCAGGCGGACCTGGTGGTCCTGGGCCCCGGGCCGGGCGACCCCCGGCGCACCGAGGATCCCAAGATCGCGACCGCGAACCGGCTGGCCGGCCGACTGCTGGCCGACGGGACCCCCTGCGTCGCCGTGTGCCTGGGCCACCAGGTCGTGTCCTCGCTGCTCGGCATCGAACTCGTCCGCAAGGAAACCCCCAACCAGGGCCTCCAGCAAGAGATCGACTTCTTCGGGCGCCGGGCCCGTACCGGCTTCTACAACACCTTCGCCGGCCGCTCGGCCACCGACCGCCTGACCTCCCCGGCCGGCCCCTTCGCGGCCGACGTCGTCGAGGTCAGCCGCGACCCGCACACGGGTGAGGTCCACGGCCTGCGCGGACCGGGCCTCGCCACCGCCCAGTTCCACCCCGAGTCCCTGCTGACCGAGGACGGACCCGCGCTGCTCCACCAACTCGTCACCGCGGCCCTCGCCACCTCGACCACCTCACCCGGGAGCAACCGGTGAACACCCTGAACACCCTGACCCGCCCGCGTCCGCGCCCCCGCCACACGGACGCGGCCCTGCTGCCGCTCGCCGCCGACGAACACGAGCTGCTGCGCGCCCTGCCCGCGGCCCAGCAGCCGCACTGGCCCGACCCCGACCTCCTGGCCAAGGCCGGCCGCGAGCTGTGCGACAGCCAGCCGCTCGTCACCTCGCGGGAGATCCTGCGCCTGCGCACCCTGCTCGCCGACGTCGCCACCGGCAAGGCCCTGGTCGTCCAGACCGGCGACTGCGCGGAGGACCCCGCCGACCGGACCCCGGAGGCGGTGGCCCGCAAGGCAGGCCTCGCCGAGTGCCTGGCCGGTGTGCTCCAGGCCCGCTCCGGACTGCCGGTGCTGCGCGTCGGGCGCATCGCCGGACAGTACGCCAAGCCGCGCTCCCAGCCGATCGAGCGCCAGGGCGACCTCGAACTCCCCGTCCACCGAGGGCCGATGGTCAACGGTCCGGAGTTCGACCCCCTGTCGCGCACACCCGACCCGCTGCGCATGCTCGACTGCCACCAGGCGGCCGGTGACGTGCTCGGCCTGCTGCGCGAAGGTCGGGACGGCCAGGGCGGCGCTCCGCTCTGGACCAGCCACGAGGCCCTCGTACTCGACTACGAGCTGCCCCAGCTGCGCCGAGACGCCTACAACCGGACCTTCCTCACCTCCGCCCACTGGCCGTGGATCGGCGAACGCACCCGCCAACTCGACGGAGCGCACGTCGCCTTGCTGGCCCAGGTGGCCAACCCGGTGGCCTGCAAGGTGGGCCCCGCCATGCAGGCGGCCGAACTGCTCGCCCTGTGTGAACGCCTCGACCCCAACCGCCAGCCCGGACGGCTCACCCTGATCCCCCGGCTCGGCGCCGACCTCGTCGCCGAACGCCTTCCCGTCCTGGTCGCGGCGGTACGGGACGCCGGCCATCCGGTGATCTGGCTGAGCGACCCCATGCACGGCAACACCACCACCGCCCCGAGCGGCCACAAGACCCGGTCCGTCGCCGCCGTCGTCCGCGAGGTCCAGGGCTTCCACTCGGCCGTGCTCCAGGGGGGCGGCGTACCGGGCGGACTGCACCTGGAAGCCACCGCCGCCCCGGTCGTCGAATGCTGGGCGGACGAAGCGGAGCTCGGCTCCCTGGGGGCCGCGTACACCACCCTGTGCGACCCCCGTCTCAACCTCGGTCAGTCCATCACCGTCGCCGAGTCCTGGCCCCACCAGTGAAAGGTCACCAACTCCCGTGACACTTCCGGGCATTGCGCCCTATCCCATGCCCCTCGACGCGGAACTCCCGGCCAACAAGGCCGACTGGAAGGTCGACCCCGACCGTGCGGTCCTGCTCATCCACGACATGCAGCGGTACTTCGTCGACGCCTTCCCGGCCGGCACCGACCCCGTCACCTCCCTCACCGCCAACGTCCGCACGCTGCGCGAGCAGTGCGCCGCCCAGGGCGTTCCCGTGACCTACACCGCCCAGCCCGGAGGCATGAGCGAGCAGGACCGCGGCCTGCTGCGGGACTTCTGGGGACCGGGCATGACGGTCGGCCCCGAGCAGCGCGAGGTCGTCGACGGCCTCGCGCCGCGGCCGGGCGACCAGGTGTACACCAAGTGGCGCTACAGCGCCTTCCACCGCACCGGTCTCCTCGAGTTCCTCCGCGAGCAGGGCCGCGACCAGCTGGTCATCTGCGGGATCTACGCCCACATCGGATGCCTGGCGACCGCCGTCGAGTCGTACACCAATGACATCCAGACCTTCCTGGTCGCCGACGCCGTGGCCGACTTCACCGCGGAGGACCACCGCATGGCCCTGGACTACGCCGCCGGCCGCTGCGCCGTGGTCCTGCCCACGCGGACCGTCACCGACCAGATCCAGCAGAGCCGGCAGCCCGACCGGTCCGCCCGGCTCGCAACGACCCCGGAGATCCGATGAGCACCCTGTTCATAGCCAACAACCGCACCGCCCAGATGGTCGGCGACCTGGCGGAGCTCACCGCCGAGCACCGCAGGACGGCCGGCGTGACCGCCCAGCGCATGATCTGGTACGCCGCCGAGGGCGATGTCCTCGTCGTACCGCACGTGCCCAGCGAGGAGTTCCTGGCATACGTCGCCGCGCTCACCGGGGCGGACCGCGACCGGATCACCGTCCTCGCGCCGCCGGCGGGCGGACTCGGGGTCGACGTCCTCACCCCGGACCGCTGGGAAGACCGGGAGTTCGTCGAGGAGCTGCGGCGCGCGACCGGCGAGTCCGGTGTCGCCCGGGTCTTCCCGATCTACTACGACAGCCCGGTCGTGGGACTCGCCCACTCCCTCGAGCTCGGCGCGACGACCCCCGGATTCCGCTACATCCACCAGGGCGGCGGACAACTCCTCAACAGCAAGGCGACGTTCCGGGCCCTGGCCGCCGGCATCGGCAACCCCATTCCGAACGGCGTGGTGGCCTTCACCCGGGCCGAGGCGGAGGAGTTCCTGTGGGAGCTCCTCGAGCGGGGCCGCCACGCCATCGTGAAGAAGGACTTCCACGTCGCCGGCTACGGCAACGCCATCCTCAGCGGCGACGCCGACGTCACCCCGATCGGCGCCCCCGAAGTCACCGTACTGAACGGCCGGGAGGACCTCGCCCGCCACCTGGACCAGCGGTGGGCCTGGTACTCGGACGACGACAGCCGTCCGGTGGTCGTCGAGGACTACACCCCCGACAGCGTGCCCGTCTACGCGGAGTTCCGCATCGGCGAGGAGGGGACCGAGCTCTTCGGACACGGCGAGATGCTGATGGGCCCGATCTTCAACGGCCTGGTCATCCCGGCGAAGTCGGCCGACCACCCGCGCTTCCCCGCCTTCCTGACCGAGGCGCACCGCCTGTGCGAGACGGTGCGCGCCATGGGCTACCGCGGTCCGATCAGCGTGGACGCCATCGTCACGCCCGGCGGCGAGATCCTGATCAACGAGTTCAACGGGCGCGTCGGCGGCTCCACCCACATCAACTACCTGGCCGAACAGCTCGTGGGACCGGACTTCCTCCGGGAGCGCATCCTCATCCAGCGCCATCACTGGCAGGTGCCGTCCTTCCGCGAGGCCGTCGACCGGATCCGGGAGCTGGGCCTGGCCTTCGACCCCGAGTCCCGCACCGGAGTCGTCATCACCTCCGACGACAGCAGGGACGGCGGCACGGTCGAGTACTGCCTGGTCGCCGAGGACATGACGGCCGCGGAAGAGATCGAGGAAGCGCTGTCCCGTCTGTTCGTCTGACGAGCGGGCGGGCATCCGGACGACGATCCCAGCAACGACGATCCCCTGCAACGAGGATCCCCTGCAACGGCGATCTCCTGCAGCAAAGAAGCGGAAGAGAAGAAGGACCATGAGTTACCGGAAGATCCTCACGGGGAACGTCCTGCTGTGGATGGCCGCCGCCTTCGTGGGCAGGCTGCCCATCGCCGTCGCCCCCCTGGGCCTGGTGTTCCTCGTCCGCGACACGGACGGCGGCTACGCGCTGGGGGCGACACTGGCCGCCGCCTACGTCCTCGGCGAGGTGCTGGGATCGGTGGTGCTCGGGGCCTGGATGCGCCCCAAGCGGCTCCACGTCCACCTGGCCGCCGGGATGGTGGTCGGCGCCGCCGCCTTCGCCGGGCTCGCCCTGTTCCCGGAGACCTCGGTGGTGGTGACGGCCGCGCTGGCCTTCGTCGCGGGCGCGGCGCCGGCCGCGGGGCCCGGCGGAATGCGCTCGATGCTGATCGCACTGGTGGACAAGGCGGACGAGTCCCGTGCGCTGAGCGCCGAGACGGTACTGACCCAGATCACCTGGGGCGGGGCACCCGCGCTCGTCGTCGTCCTCGCGGTGAACCTCTCGCCGAGCGCTCCCATGGCACTGGGAGCGGTCGGGTTCCTCGCGGCCGCGGTCATCCTCTTCCTGCTCCCGACGTACCGGCCCCAGGACGAGGCCGCGCGGCAGGACGCCGGTCAGGACTCCGGTCAGGGCGCGGACGGCAAGCAGGCCAAGGCCGCCGGCCGGGGACGGGTGCTCGCCTCCGCCTGGCCGATCTACCTCACGAGCGCCGGCGCGATGTCCATGCTCGCCACCGCGGAACTGGCCCTCACCCCGCTCCTGGAGTACCGGCACCTCACCGTCAACTGGGCCGGCGCCCTGCTCGCCCTGTTCTCCCTGACCAGCGCGGCCGGCGCGTTCCTCTACGGCCTGCGGACCTGGCCGGGCACGGTGCGCGGCCAGAGCCTGGTCTTCCTGCTGATCACCTCGGTCTGCGTGGCGCTGTCCGCGGTGTTCACCAGCCTCGTCGGCATCGCCGTCGCCTTCCTCGCGGCCGGCGTCTTCCAGGCGGGCGTCATGGTGACCCGCAGCATGAGCCTGCGCCAGCGCCTTCCGGAGCACGCCCACACCGCCGGCTACTCCATCCAGTACGCCGTCCAGGGCGTCGGCTACACCATCACCGCGTCCGTGGCCGCGACCGTCCTGTCGGGCTCGACCCCCGTGGTCGCCATCCTCGGAGGCGTGGGGATCACCGTGCTGCTCACCCTGGTCAGCGCGGCCGCCGAGCTGCGCCGCCGTCCCGAACGGGACGCGCAGCCGCGGGCCGTGCGCGAGGAGGCCGTCAGTTGAGCAGGCTGCGCTGGCTCACCGCGGGGGAGTCCCACGGACCGGCACTCGTGGCGACCCTGGAGGGCCTGCCCGCCGGCGTCCCGATCACCACCGAGGCCGTGGCCGGCCACCTGGCCCGGCGGCGGCTCGGCCACGGGCGCGGTGCGCGGATGAAGTTCGAACGCGACGAGGTCACCTTCCTCGGCGGTGTCCGGCACGGCCTGACGATGGGTTCGCCCGTCGCGGTCATGGTGGGCAACACCGAGTGGCCCAAGTGGGAGCAGGTCATGTCCGCCGACCCGGTGGAGCCGCGGATCCTCGCGGACCTGGCCCGCAACGCCCCGCTGACCCGGCCCCGCCCCGGGCACGCCGATCTGGCCGGCATGCAGAAGTACGGCTTCGCCGAGGCCCGCCCGGTCCTGGAGCGCGCCAGCGCCCGGGAGACGGCGGCCCGGGTGGCACTGGGAGCGGTGGCGAGGTCGTACCTCAAGGAGACGGCCGGCATCGAGATCGTCTCGCACGTGGTCGAGCTCGCCGCCGCCAAGGCCCCGTACGGCTCGTACCCGATCCCCGCGGACGTGGACCGGCTGGACGAGGACCCGGTGCGCTGCCTCGACGCGGACGCCTCGAAGGCGATGGTCGCCGAGATCGACCGGGCCCACCGGGACGGGGACACCCTGGGCGGTGTGGTGGAGGTCCTGGCGTACGGAGTACCGGTCGGCCTGGGCTCGCACGTCCACTGGGACCGCCGTCTGGACGCCCGCCTGGCCGCCGCGCTCATGGGCATCCAGGCCATCAAGGGCGTCGAGGTCGGCGACGGATTCGACCTCGCGCGGGTCCCGGGGTCACGGGCCCACGACGAGATCGTGCGGACGCCGGACGGCATCCGCCGCACCTCCGGCCGCGCGGGCGGCACCGAAGGCGGCCTGACCACGGGCGAGGTGCTGCGCGTACGGGCCGCGATGAAGCCCATCGCGACCGTGCCGCGTGCGCTGGCCACCGTCGACGTGGCCACGGGCGGGGCCGCGGCCGCGCACCACCAGCGCTCGGACGTCTGCGCGGTCCCGGCCGCCGGCATCGTGGCCGAGGCCATGGTCGCGCTCGTGCTGGCCGACGCCGTCGCGGAGAAGTTCGGCGGCGACAGCGTGCCGGAGACCCGCCGTAACCTGCGGTCCTACCTGGACGCCCTGGTCGTCAGGTAACCCGCGGCGGCCCCGTACGCCCGCTCGTACGTCGGCCCACTACGCCGCAGGACCCGCAGCCCGGGCCGGAAACGGCCCGGGCTGCGGCCGTGTGGGGCCCCTACGCGCAGACCAGCGCCCGCCCGCCCGCACAGCCGTGGGCGTGCGGGCCTCTAGCCGCCCGCCTTCCGGGCTCCCTGGGCGATGTCGGCGAGCACCTTGGCCGGCCGTCCATCCTGTCGAACCGCCGCACCGATGTTCTTCTTGAAGTCGGCGTTCACCACGGCCCAGGACTTCTTGCCCACCGGGTACAGGCGTGAGGACGGCAGCGCGCGCAGGAACACCTTGAGCGGTGCGGTCCCGGGATCGTCGGAGTCGAGCATCCGCCGGTAGCCGGAAGTCGTCACCGGCAGCAGCCCGTACTTCGTGATGAAGGCCGTGACGTTCTTCTCCTCGTACAGGAAGTCGAGGAACTGGCCGGCTTCCTTCGGGTGCCCGTTCTTGAAGGCCATGACCCAGTCGGCGACGCCCATGGCCTGCGGCTCGGAGGAATCCGCGGTGGGCAGGGCGATCATCCCGAGCTTGATGCCCTTCGCGGTCGCCTGCTTCACCAGGGTGGGGTGGCCGTTGAGGATCCCGACCTCCCCGCGGGTGAAGGCGTCGAAGGCCTTCTGGCGGTCAAGCCTTCCCGGTTCGTCCGGTCCGGTCAGCCCGGCACCGACCAGGTCGTCCCGCAGGAACTCGAACGTCTTCACGTTCGCGGACGAGTCGATGACGTAGCTCTCGGAGTCGTTCGTCATGCCGCCACCGCCGGCGAGCATCCACTGCATCGCCTCGGCCTGTGCCTCCTCCGGACCCAGGGGCAGCGCGATCGGCGTACGCACCCCGTCCTTCTTGAGCTTCTTCGCCGCCGCGGTCAGGTCGTCCCAGCTCCGGGGCTGCCACGACGTGCCCTTGGTGATGACACCCGCGTCCTCCAGGAGTTTCGTGTTGTAGAACATCAGCCGGGTCGAGGCGACGAACGGCAGACCGTACTGGTCGCTGCGGATCTTGCCCGCTTGCGCGAGCGGCGTCAGCAGGTCGGCCTCCGTGCGCACCGAGAGGAGTTCGTCGGCCGCGTACAGCTTTCCGGCCGCGGCGTAGTCGGCGTAGGCGCCTATCTGCGCGATGTCGGGCGCGTGGCCCGCCTGGACCATTTCGGCGACCTTCGCGTCCACGTCGTTCCAGGACAGGACGCTCACCTCCACCCGTACGCCGGGATGCGCCTGTTGGAAGCTGTACGCCAGCTCCTTCCAGTACGGCTCGGAGGAGTTGGCGGGGCTGTCACCGTAATCGGCGGCCACGACGCGCAGCACCACCTTCGCGGATCCCGGATCGTCCGCCATCCCGCAGCCGGCCAGTACCACCACTGCGAGACAGCCGGCTCCGGAAGCCCACAGTCCACGACGCTTCACCCTCATGACACACCCTTCTTCGCGCCTTTGCAGGGCGTAGGTCTACACCACTTTCACGCCGCCTTCACAGGGTTCTGCATGAACGAGTCCGCACCGTGGCCGCGCCAAATCCCGTCACATGGTGATCAGTTGTCACCAAAACGAACCTTCCGGCCTACTGTTCTGCCGGAAACCGGGCGCCTGCGCATCCCCCATGAGAGCTACGAGAACTGTCCCTGCGCGGGTGATCCCCAGGGAGCCGCGGATTCCTGCTGGTGGTCAGTGCCCGAGGGCGCGCTTGAGCTGGGCCTTGTCCATCGTGGATCGGCCCTCGATGTTGCGCTGCTTCGCCTCGTTGTACAGCTGCGCCTTCGTGGGGCCCCGAGCGCCGCTGTGGGAGTGCTGACCGCCTCGCTTCGATGAGGACATGTCCTCGATCGAGGAGCGGCTGGCGGTCTTGGACTCGCCGGAACGGGCTCGTTCCTTGTTGACCGTGCGGGCCGCGATCTCCTTGGCCCGCTTCGTGCTCTCGCCGCGCCGCTCGGCGCTCTCCTTGATGTGCTCGTACTGCCGTTCCCGCTTGGGGCTTGAACCACGAGGCATGACCGCTCCTCGGCTCGTCGGGTGCCGGCCCGCCGGCGGATCCGCCGGACCCGCCCCGCGCCTGCCCACATCGGCGCGACGCACACGCGGCGGAGAGGGTCAGCCGGACGGCGGCAGGAGGGGCCTGGCGGGGGAAACGGGATCCTGGGCGGCGGATGTGAGCCGGGTCCGGGGGTAGCCGGAGATCATGGGCGCAACGCCAGGGTCCACGGGCCGCCATCGCGGACTGTGACCGGGTGCCTACGGACGAGCCCCGCCCGCGAAGCAGGAAGAGAGGCAGAACCAGGATGACCGAGGACGCCGCGAACGAGCCGCACACCCCCTCCGACGCGGAGCGTGCGGCTCGCGCCGAGGTACGGGCGCGGGCCACCGGCCTGACCCACCACGACGCCGAGCTGGCGCTCGAAGCCGCGGAGGCGACCGCCACCGAGGCGGCCGGGGGCGATCTGGAGGACGCCGACGCCGCGACCCGCGCCACCGTCGCGGAATGGCGGCGCATCACGGAGCTGCTCTTCGACCACCGCGGCCCGTACTCGCCCGATACGGACGCGTTCTTCCAAGGCCAGCTGACAGCCCGCGAGGCCCACGCCGACTCCGAACAGGACTCGGGCGGGAGCGGCCCGTCGCACCGTGGGCAAGAGCAGTGGTGACGATCTGAACTTCGGCCAGAAGGTCATCGGTGGCCTGATCGGAACCGTGAGCAACGTCCACATCGGCTCCTTCGGCCATGGCATCGGTGGTCCTGTCGAGCCCGCGAACCGGGACACCGCGGCGGCCGTCGCAGAGGTGCTGAGAACGCTTCTCCAGAACTGAGGTCCCTCCCGCGGTACTGGAAGGCCGAGAAGGCCGAGCGTCATGCCGCCGACCGCGGTGGCAGCCCCTGGGGGCCGCCACCGGCAGCGCCGGGGGTCACCCGGCTTCCTGGATCTCCACCGCCGCGCTCCATGCCGCGTCGCCGGCCGAGCGGCCGACCAAGATGTCGTAGGTCCCGGGTTCCGTGCGCCAGGCGCCCTCGGTCGGGGACCAGTGCCGTAGGGCCCGCGGCGGGATTTCCACGACGGCGGTCGCCGAGGTGCCGGGTTCCGCGTGGACCGCGGCGTAGCCGGCGAACCAGCGGACGGGCCGCTCGACGGTGGAGTCCGGGCGGGCCAGGTACACCTGCACGACCTCGCGGCCGGGCCGGGTGCCCGAGTTGCGCACCGGCACACGGACCGTGAAGGGGGACCCTTCCGAGACCACGTCCGGGGCCCGGACCGTCCCGTACTCCCAGGTGGTGTAGCCCAGGCCGTGGCCGAACCAGTAGGCGGGCTCCCGGCCGGCGAGCAGCCAGGCCCGGTGGCCGATGTGCACCCCTTCCTCGTACGCGAGCCTGCCTTCGTCCGGCTGTGTCCGGGTGACGGGTGCGTCGGTCAGGGCGGCCGCCCAGGTGGTGGGGAGGCGGCCGGCCGGCTCGGCGTCCCCGAAGAGGAGGTCGGCGAGCCCGGTTCCGGCCTCCTGTCCGGGGAACCAGGTGAGGAGGGCGGCGCCCACCTCATCGCGCCAGGGCAGTTCGACCGGGCCGCCGCTGTTGACCACGGCGATCGTGCGCCGGTTGACGGCCGCCACGGCGCGGACCAGCGCGTCCTGGTGGCCGCCCAGGGAGAGGTCGCCGCGGTCGTGGCCCTCGGTCTCGGTGTGTTCCGTGGTGCCGACGACCACGATGACGGCGTCCGCGTCGCCTGCCGCCCGAACCGCTTCGGCGAGCGCGGCCGCCGCCTCGGGCTCCGGCGGCGCCGCCGCGACGATCGTGGCGCGCCCGGCTCCGGGGACCAGTTCGCGCCGGGCCGTCAGAAGGACGGGCCGCGTCGTGTCCAGGGTCGCCCGCACCGTGTGCAGGGGCGGGTTCACGTGGACGATGGCCGGGTCGTCGGTGGTGCACGGGAACGCGTCGTCCAGCAGGGTCCGTTCGCCGAGGGTGAGGCTCATGCGGCCGAACCCGGCGATGCCGAAGGTCCATTCGCCGGTCGTCGGCGGTCGCAGGAGCGCGCTGATCTCCACGGTCCGTGCCTCAGGACCCACGGGCGGCTCCAACTGGGTGCCGGACAGCCGGTGTTCCACGTGGAGTTCGCGACCCGCCTCGTCCAGGACGCGCAGCAGTACGCCCGGCTCGCCCGACCGCGGGTCGGCGCACCAGTCGGCGCCGAGGGGCGCCGGGGGAACGCCCAGTCCCGGGCCCGGCACGTGCACGACCTGGGCCAGGCCGTCCAGCCGGGCGCGGATCCCGTCCAGGGGAGTGACCACCCGCGAGGGGAAGACCCCCGCGCTGCCTCCGCCCTGCACCCGCGGGGAGGCGGCGTGCACGCCGATGACGACGACCTTCCTCAGCGACGCCGGGTCGAGCGGGAGCACCTCGCGGTTGGTCAGCAGTACGCATCCGGCGGCCGCGGTGCGGCGCAGCAGCGTCCGCGTGTAATCCGGCCCGAAAGCCGCGGTGCGAGGGTGCCGGTCCGGCTCGAGCGCCCCCACGCGTCCGGCCAGCCGCAGCAGGCGCCGCACCTTCTCGTCCACGGCCTCCTCGGGGACCTGGCCGTCCCGCACGGCCCGGACGAGGGAGGCTTCCCACGGCCCCTGCGGTCCCGGCATCGCCAGGTCGAGCGCGGCGAGGGCCGGTTCCCGGGTCGACCGCAGGGCGCCCCAGTCGGAGACCACCACCCCGTCGAAGCCCCAGTCGCCCTTGAGGGGCTGCGCGAGCAGCGGACTGGCGGTCATGGTCGCGCCGTTCACGCCGTTGTAGCCGGCCATCACGAGCCAGACGCCCGCCTCTACGGCCGCCTCGAAGGGAGCCAGGTACACCTCGCGCAGCACCCGCTCGGAAACCCGTACGTCCACGTGCATGCGGCCGGTCTCGGAGTCGTTGGCCACGTAGTGCTTGGCCGTGGCCGCCACCCCCGCCGCCTGGATGCCCCGGATCAGCGCCGCGCCCGTACGGCCCGTCAGGACGGGATCCTCCGAGAAGCACTCGAAGTGCCGGCCGCCCAGCGGAGTGCGGTGCAGGTTGAGCGTGGGCGCCAGGACCACGTCCACGCCCTTGCGGACCGCCTCCGAGGCGAGCAGGCCCCCCAGCTCCTCGACCAGGTCCTCGTCCCACAGTGCGCCGATCGCGGACGCCGAGGGCAGCAGCGCGGAGGTGAGCCGCTCGTCCCAGGCCTCTCCCCGCACCCCGGCGGGGCCGTCGGACGTCACCATCTCGCGCAGACCGACGGCCTGTTCGCCGGCCGTGCGCCAGGTCGTGGCCCCCGACAGCAGCCGCACCTTCTGCACCAGATCGAGCTTCTCCAGTAGTCGATCGAGCGTGTCCTCGCTCATCCCCACCCCGTCCCCGCTCATCCCCACCCCGTCCCCGCTCATCCCCGCCCCGTCCTCGGCCATCCCCATCCCCACCCCATTCGCGTGATGCGCTCCCCACCTGTGGGAGAGCGCTCTCCAAGCTTTGGTGCATACGGCGTGCACCGTCAAGTACCCCCGGGTCCCCATCCCGGCAAAAGGAAGAAGACCCGGCCCTCCCCGTTGTTCAGGCGGGGAGGGCCGGGCCCGTACGGAGGGCCGGCCGGGTCAGGGCAGCCGGTACTCCGCGTTCAGTACCGCGCCGTCAGCGGGTCAGCTGTAGACGCCGAACTCGTGGAGGGAGTAACCCCATCCGGTGCCGCGTGCGGTCAGGTTCAGTCGCACGTGGCGGGCGTTCGCCGACACGGTGATCGTGTCGATGTCACCGTTGCCGGTCGTGGTGGTGTGGACGGTGCGCCAGTTGGTGCCGTCGTCCGAGAGCTGCACCTCGTAGGACTTGGCGTAGGCGGGGTCCCAGACGAGCTGCAGGGTGCGGATCGCCTTGGAGGCTCCGAGGTCGACGCTGATCCACTGGGGATCGCTCCAGTCGCTGGCCCAGCGGGTGACGGTGTTGCCGTCGGTGGCGTTGGCGGCGGGGCAGGGGCAGTCGCCGTAGGAGGCCTGCGAGGAGGAGGCGGTGGTGGGCTTGTTGAGGGCGAGGTTCGTGCCGCTCACGGGCGGGGCGACCACCTTGACGGACTTGGTCTCGATGCCCGCGTTGCCGCGGCCGTCCTCGGCCTGGATGTACACCTTCCAGACGCCGAGCTTCTCGGGAGCGGTGACCGCGAAGGTCCCGTTGCCCGTGGAGCGCCACTGCGCCTCGACCAGGCGCTTGTCGCCGTTCGCGTAGTTGCCGCTGAGGAAGACCTTGTACGTCAGGGGGTCGTTCTGCGGGTCGGTGATGTTGGCGCGGACGGTGAACTCACCGCCGGCCGGGGCGTTGGAAGCCTTGTCGACGACCATGTTGCTGATGACCGGCGGCGTGTTGTCGCCCGCCGTCGACCCGGTGTACGCCTTCTTCACCGCGTAGTACGAGAGCCTCTTGAGCCCGTCGGGCAGCAGGTTGAACCAGATGCCGCCGAAGTCGTGCTCGATGCCGTAGTGGAACATCGTGGCGCCCAGCGCCACGCCCTGGTGACCGGTGATGCAGTTCCAGGCCGTGGTGTATCCCTCGGCGGTCTGGACGTCGGTCTTCTGGTCGGGGATGCCGTTCGCGTCGTTCGGCACCTCCCATTCGCCGGCCGGGCCCGTCTCGGTGATGATGTAGGGCTTGTTGTAACCGCCGTTCACCCAGTCCTGCTTCACCCCACAGATGTCTCCGTAGGAGTTCATCGAGTACAGGTCGAGGTCCGGGGATTTGCGCTTGTAGTACGGCCACGCGCCGGTCCAGGCGTCGGTCGAGGTGACCGGGTGATCCGGGTCGATGGAGTGGATCTTCTTGGCGACGTCGTTCACGAAGGTCGTGTACGCGTTGCGCTGCGCTTCCAGTTCGGTGCCGCTGTAGCAGTTCTGCAGGCCGAGGACGGACTCGTTGCCGACGTTCCACATCAGCGTGGCCGGGTGCGACTTGTAGGTGTCCACCCACTTCGCGAACTCGGTCAGCATGTTGCTCTTGTACGCGGCGTCCGTGACGTAGTTGACGCAGCCGCCCGAGCCGGGGCCGCCGCCGGGCTGCAGCCAGAAGCCGTTGATGACCCGGACGCCGTTCGCCGCTGCCGTGTCGAGCAGGGGCTTGCTCGACGCGTCCGTGCCCCAGGTGCGGATGGTGTTGACGCCCATGGACTTCACGTCGGGCATGTACTTCGGGGCGTCCGCGAAGGACGGGCCCCAGGTGAGGCCCTTGACCGTGTACGGCTGCCCGCCGACGGTCAGCTGCCAGTTGCCCTGGGAACCGGCCACGCGCACGGCGCCCTGGGCCGGGGGCTCCACCGAGGTGGTGCCGTAGACCTGGAACTCCCAGAGGGAGTAGCCGTAACCGCCGGAACGGACCAGGCCGTTCATCCGTACGTAGCGTCCACTGCCGGAGATGGCGATCTCGTCGGTGCCGCCGTCGCTGCCGGTGACGGACTTGGCGGTGCGCCAGTTCGTCCCGTCGTCCGAGACCTGGATCTCGTAGTTCTTGCCGAACGCGCCCTCCCACGTGAGGACGACCCGGCTGAGGCTGCGGCTCGCGCCGAGGTCGACCTGGATCCATTCGGCGTCGCGCCACTGGCTGGCCCAGCGGGTGCCGGTGAGGTTCCCGTCGAACGCCGCGGCCGCGGAATAGCCCTCGCCCTCCTGGGAGGAGGCGGTGGCCGGCTTGCCCTGGGAGAGCAGGGTTTCCGCCGCGACCGCGGTGGGGGCGCCGACCAGGGTGAGCGAGGACGCGAGCAGCGCGCCCAGGCTGACGAGGGCGGCCGCGCCGCGCGTGCGGCGTGGACTGGTCCTGATGGTGGGAGGGGGGAACATTGCGGCTCCTGGTGTCAATGAGGGGGAATGCCCCTGGGCCGGGGCGCGGAGATCGGTTCACCCGGCCCAGGGGAGTCGAGCGCGCCTCCGGCGGGTCGGCGGAGACGGTCGGGCGGTGGTGCCCCCGGGCCGCGGCGGCAGGGCGGAAACCGGGCCCGGGGTGTTGTCGGCCGGTTCCGTCGGGTGGGCGGAACCGGAGGGGAGGGGAAGCGGGGAGCGGGAAGCGGGACGGCTAGGGGTACGAGACCACCGTCGAGGGGACGGTCGAGGTGCCGGCCGGGACCGTGGACGCACCGGTGTCGTTGATGACGTGCTCGTAGTGGCCGTTGCCGCCGAGCGACACCGTCAGGAGGCTGTGGAACTTGACGCCCGGCTTGACGGGGGCCTTGAAGCCGTGGTCCTGGCGGATGTTCGGGTCCACGTTGTAGTTGCAGTAGCTGCCCAGGCCCCACGCTTCGTGGGTGGTCACCGAGTCGTCCACCCGGTAGGCGGCGTAGCCCTTGGTGGCGCCGTTCTGGATGGCGGCCTGGTTGGGGGCGTCGTAGGCCTTCTCGTTCTGGTAGAAGACCGTCTTTCCGCGCTCGCCGTACCACTCCACGTCGTACTTGTTGAAGTGCTCGACGAACAGGCCCGTGGCCAGGACGTCGTCACCGTTCACCCGGACCCCGTAGTCGGCGCGGTTGGTCTCCCAGCCCACGCCCTCGCCGTGGTCGGCGCGCCACACCCAGGTGTGGTCGATGATGGCGTCGTCGCTGTTGACGACGACGCTGGTGGTGGCCTTGCCCGCGCCCGCCCCGCCGACGCGGACGTACACGTCCTGCACGGTGGTGGGGTTGGCGGCGTGGTCGGCGGAGGAGTTCTGCGGTCCGAGTTCCAGCAGGGTCGGAGAGTTGACCGGTCCGGCATCGATCAGGAAGCCGGCGAGACGGACGCCGTCCACGTCGGCGACCTTCATCGCGGTCACCCCGTTGTCCGGGATGATCGTGGCGAGGCCGAGGCCGAGCACGATGGTGTTCGCGCGGTTCACGTTGATGGTCTGATCAACGTGGTAGACGCCGGGCGTGAACAGCAGGTTCAGGCCCTGGGCCAGCGCCCGGTTGATCGTGGCGGCGGTGGCGCCGGGCTTGACCACATAGAACTGGCTGAGCGGGACGGACTCGCCCTGCGGGGTGCCGTTGGCCCAGGTGGTGCCACGGGCGTTGGTGCGCTTGGCCGGCGCGAACACCTTGTACTCGGTGCCGTCGACGTAGAGGTAGGGCTTCTCGCGGGAGACGGGCGTGGTGTCGAGCGTGGTGTAGCGGGGCTCCGGGAACCCGGTGGCCGGAGCGCCCTCGACGCCGGAGAAGGTCTGGTTCCACACGCTGTTGGACCAGCCGCCGATGGTGCTGTCGCGGGTGTACCACTGCTGCTGCGAGTAGTTGCCGACCTGACCGTCGACTTTGGAGTCGGCGATGTAGCCGCCGCTGGCCCAGCCGTAGCCGTTCGGGGCCAGGTTGAGCGCGCCCTTGACGTGCATGCGGCGGAAGCTGGATGCCTGGGACACCGCCCACCGGTTGGTGCCGCTGACCGGGTTGACGGTCAGGCCCTCCGCACCGCGCCAGAAGTTCTGGGTCGCGTTGCCGTTGAACCAGCCCGCGTCGACCGTCACGTCACCGTTGATGGTGGTGTCGCCCGGGCGCAGGCCGAGGCCGGCGATCTGGGTGTAGAAGCCGATCTGGGCGTTGATGTTGTTGTACGTGCCCGGCTTGAGGAGGAAGGCGTGGCGGCCGCTGCCGAACTGCGCCGACTCCTGCTCCTGGAAGACCTGGTCCAGCTTGGCCTGGATGCCGGGCGTGGAGGGGTCGACGATGTGTACGTTCGGTCCCAGGTCGCCGCCGCCCGGGAGGGTCGGGCCGCCGCCGTCGCCACCGGAGCTGCCGAACACCTTGAACTCCCAGAGCGAGTAGCCGTAGCCGGTGGCCCGGGTGACGCCCTGCATGCGGACGTAGCGGGCGGTCCCGGTGATGTTCACGGTTTCGGTGCCGCCGGCGCCGGTGGTCGTGGAGTATGCGGTGGACCAGTCGGTGCCGTTGACGGACAGCTCGATCCGGTAGGCCTTGGCGTAGGCGGCCTCCCACTGCAAGACGACCTTGCTCAGCTCGGTCGCCGCCCCGAGGTCCACCTGCAGCCACTGGGCGTCGGAGGCGGCGCTCGACCAGCGCGAGCCGTTGTTCCCGTCCACGGCGTCGGCCGCGGGGGTGCCGTAGTGCTCCTGGCTGGAGGCGGTGACCGTCTTGCCCTGGGACACGGGGGCCGGCTCGGCCGAGGCGGCGGGGGACGAGGGTGCCAGCGCGAGCAGGCTGCCGAAGAGGGCGGTCGTGACCGCCCCGGCGATCCCCCTCCGGGGGGAGACGGGGCGTCGTCTGCGGGGCGACGCGTCGACAGGTATGCCGGTAGCAGGCATCGGTGCTCCTTTAACGAACATGAAACGGGAGAGCGCTCTCCAGACCTTGCCCGTAACACGATCGACCGGTCAAGGAGCTTGACGCCTTTTCTTTCGTCTTTCATTAAGTGCAGAGGTGGGGGAGGGCGGGCGCGTGGGCCGCGAGCGGCGGATGCTGGGAGGCATGGCCGACCAGACGCAGGTCACCGTTCACCCCGTCGTCCCCGCCGGTGGCCGGCGGGTGACCGCACACGTCGGGGGCGCCGATTCGGTGCTCGGCGTGGCCCACGGAATGTCCGACGTGGTCGAGTTCCTGCGGCGGGCCGGATGGCTCGACGAGGAGGACTGGCCGCCGGTCGTATGGCGTGGCGGAGGGCCGGAGGTCTGGGGAGACCCGCCGGAGGGCTAAGGGTGACGGGGGGCCGCGCGGCCGCTCTGGGGCGCGGCAGGGGCGGGGAGTCGCGCTCGCCGTGGCGCCGGGCGGGGAGCCGCGTGCGTGCGTCGTGGCCGGGCCGGGTCGGGGCGCCCGCCCGCACGCGGGCGCACGGCAGCCCTCCCGTGGGGAGCCGGGAGGGCGCTGGGCCCGGGATGGTCCGGAGCCACACCATAAGCACCGGAACATGCGGGCCGGTAGGCATATGACAGGAGGCGCTCCGGATACTTCATCCGCCGCGCAGGGGGCGCCTGGGACGCCTGCGGCTGATGGGGCATCCTTCGCTGGCCGAAGTGCCGGGAATCCGGCCACCGGCCGCACTCGCCGTCGTGCGCGTCGCTGGAGGCGATCGCCGGGGAGGGGGGGGCGGAGGGGCGTACGCCGGGACGCCGGGACGCCCGGACGCCCGGCTGGGCGTACCGGCCGGGCGTTCTCGGTGGGCGTTCTGGGTGGGTGGGGACGGCCTACGGGCCTGCGGCCCTGCGAGGCCTACGAGGTGTGCGGCCTGCGGGGCGTGTGGCCCTACGAGGCTTGCGGCCCTGCGGGGCGTGCGGGGCCTGCGGGCGTGCGGGCCTACAAGGCCTGGGGCCCTGCGAGGTGGGCGGCCTGCGGAGCGTGCGGCCCTACGGCCCTGCGGGGCCTACCTGGCATGCGGGCATGCGGGGCGTACGGCCCTGTGATGCGTGCGGGCCGGCGGCCCCGCGAGGCCTGCGCTGTCCACGAGGCGTGCGGGCATGCGGGGCGTGTGGCCCTACGAGGCCTACGAGGCCTGCGGCCCTACGAGACCTGCGGCCCTGTGGCCCTGCGAGGCCTGCGGGGCCTACCTGGCGTGCGGGCCAGTGGGGCGTGCGGCCCTGCGGTGCGTGCGGGCCTGCGGCCCTGCGAGGCCTGCGGGGCCCACGAGGCGTGTGGGTCCGCAGGGAACGGTTGCGCCCCGCCCGCCCGGCTACGCGTGGAGTCGGCCGTGGGCGCGGACGAGGTCCGCGTAGCGGTGGCCGCTGGTCTTCATGGTGCGCCGCTGGGTCGCGTAGTCGACGTGGACGAGGCCGAAGCGCTTGTCGTAGCCGTAGGCCCACTCGAAGTTGTCCAGCAGGGACCAGGCGAAGTAGCCGGCCAGCGGGGCTCCCTGACGGGCGGCGCGGGCACAGGCGGCCAGGTGCTCCTCGAGGTAGGAGGTGCGACCGGGGTCGTCGACCGTGCCGTCGGGGCCGACGGTGTCGGGGAACGCGGAGCCGTTCTCGGTGACGTACAGCTTCCGCACGCCGTAGTCGTGGGTGAGGCGCAGCAGCAGGGATTCGATGCCGCCGGCGTCGATCTGCCAGTCCAGGCCGGTGCGCGGGACGTCCGGGAGACGCACCTCGCGGGCGAAGGGGACCGGGCCGTCGGCGTCGTTGGTGACGGTGGCGGGGAAGTAGTAGTTGAGGCCGTGCCAGTCCAGGGGCGCGGCGATCGTCTTCAGGTCGCCCGGGCGTTCCGGCAGCTCCACCCCGTACAGCTCGCGCATGTCGGTGGGGAACCCGCGTCCGTAGACCGGGTCGAGCCACCAGCGGTTGGTGTGCCCGTCCATGCGGACGGCGGCGGCGATGTCCTCGGGGCCGTCCGTGGCGGGGACCACCGTGGAGTGGTTGGTGACGAGGCCGATCTGCGCGCCGGGTGCTGCGGCACGCAGGGCCTGGGTGGCCAGGCCGTGGCCCAGCAGCAGGTGGTAGGAGGCCCGGACGGCGGCGGTCAGGTCGGTCAGGCCGGGGGCCATGCGGCCTTCGAGGTGGCCGATCCAGCCCGAGCAGAGCGGTTCGTTGAGGGTGGCCCACTGGGTGACGCGGTCGCCGAGGCGTTCCGCGACGGCGGTGGTGTAGGTGGCCAGGTGTTCGGCGGTCTCGCGGACGGTCCAGCCGCCGCGGTCCTGCAGGGCCTGGGGGAGGTCCCAGTGGTAGAGGGTCACCGAGGGGGTGATGCCGGCTTCCAGGAGCCCGTCGATCACCTTGTCGTAGAAGTCGAGGCCCCGGGCGTTGACCGGTCCGGAGCCGTCGGGGACGATGCGCGGCCAGGCGATCGACATGCGGTAGGCGTTGGTGCCCAGCCGCTTCATGAGGGAGATGTCCTCGGGCCACCGGTGGTAGTGGTCGCAGGCCTCGTCGCCGGTGTCGCCGTTGTCGATCTTTCCGGGGGTGTGGGAGAAGGTGTCCCAGATGGACGGCCCGCGGCCGTCCTCCTTGACTGCTCCTTCTATCTGGTACGCGGAAGTGGCCGTGCCCCAGGCGAAGTCCTGAGGGAAGGCGCCGAGGTCAATGGAATCCGACACAGCAAACCTTTCGAAGGTCATGGAAGGAGCGGCTACTTGACGGCGCCGGCGGTCAGCCCGGTGACGAGGTAGCGCTGGAGGAGGAGGAAGCCGCCGACGACGGGCAGGCTCACGACGAGCGAGGCGGCCATGACCTGGTTCCAGTACACGTCGTTCTGGGTCGAGTAGCCCTGGAGGCCCACGGCGAGGGTGCGGGTCGCGTCGTTGGTCATCACCGAGGCGAACAGCACCTCGCCCCAGGCCGTCATGAAGGCGTAGACGGCGACGGCGACGATGCCGGGGATCGCGGCGGGCACGATGACGCGGAAGAGGGCGCCGAGCGGACCGCAGCCGTCGACCTTGGCGGCTTCGTCGAGGTCCCGGGGGACCGAGTCGAAGTACCCGATCAGCATCCAGATCGAGAACGGCAGCGAGAACGTCAGGTAGGTGAGGATCAGTCCGGCGCGCGAGCCGAACAGCGCGATCCCGGTGGCGTTGCCGATGTTGACGTAGATGAGGAACAGCGGCAGCAGGAAGAGGATGCCGGGGAACATCTGCGTCGAGAGCACCGTGACCGTGAAGACCCGCTTGCCGCGGAAGGAGTAGCGGCTGACGGCGTAGGCCGCGAAGATCGCGATGATGACGGAGAGCACGGTCGCCGAACCGGCCACGATCAGCGAGTTCATGAAGTAGTCGCCGAGCGGGACGGTCTTCCAGATGTCGAAGTACGGCTGGACCGTGAGGCCCGAGGGGATCCACTGGAACTTCCCCGACACGTCCTGCAGCGGCTTGAGCGAACTGGAGATCATGACGTACACCGGCAGCAGGACGAACCCGGTGAGCAGCGTCAGGAAGACCAGCCGGCTCACGAGGAACGACTTGGGGGGCGCCATGGGCGACCGGGACTGCGACTGGGACTGCGACCGGGACCGCACCGCCTGAGTGTGCCTAGGCATCGCTGGCGCTCCTTCCTCGGGAGGTGAGCAGGAGGTAGAGGCCGGTCACCACGAGCAGGAACAGCAGCAGCAGGACGGACATCGCGGAGCCGGTGCCGAAGTTCCAGGTCTGGAACGAGGACTGGTAGATGTGGATGGAGATGAGGTCGGCCGAGGCCGGCGCCGATTTGCCGAACAGGACGAACGGCGTGTTGAAGTCGTTGAACGTCCACAGGAACAGCACCAGGATCAGGACCTGGTTGACCGGGCGCAGCGAGGGGAGCGTGATCCGGCGGATCTGCTGCCAGACGCCGGCCCCGTCCAGGGCCGCGGCCTCGTATATCTCGCGGGGGATGTTCTGCAGGCCGGCCATCATGATGAGGAAGGCGAAGGGCCAGCCCTTCCAGACGGAGACGACCAGCAGGGTGACGAAGGCGTTGTCGCCGATGAGCCAGAACGGCGGGCTGTCGGTGAGCCCGAGCTGGTCGTGGATGACGTGGTTCACCAGGCCGTTGTCGCGCTGGAACATGAAGGCCCAGGTGATGACGGCGGCGTAGACGGGCAGCGCGTACGGCACCAGGAAGATGGTGCGCAGGATGCCGCGGCCCTTGAACGTCTCCTGCATGAAGATCGCGGCCGCCGTGCCGATCAGCCAGCACAGGCCCACCGAGAAGAAGGTGAACAGGCACGTGGTGAAGAAGGAGCTCAGCAGTGCCTCGCCGACCGGTGCGTCGAAGTCGACGGTCAGGGAGTAGTTGTCCAGGCCGGACCAGGGCGCGCTGCCCCAGTCGCGCAGGTAGAACTGGGTGAGCTCCTTGAAGCTGACCACGATGCCGATGACCATCGGGATCAGGTGGACCAGGAGTTCGAGGACGAGTGCGGGGAGCAGGAGCAGGTACGGCAGGGAGATGCGGCGGAGCCGCCCGGAGCGGCGCGTGCGCGGCGCCGCTCCGGGCTGGTTCTTACCTGCCGTCCGCTTGCCCGTACGAGGGGGTGCGGTGGTGGTCATGAGGTATCCGGTATCCGTGCCTACTTCTTGGGCATCTGCTGCTGGGCCTTCTCGAGCTTGGCCTTCACCGACTCCACCGTCACCGGGCGGCCCGCCGCCGCGTCGGCGAAGAGCTCCTTGACCGCGGTGCCCACCACCGTCTCGAACTGCGACTCCTCGGGGACCTGCGGGAGGGCGGAGGCGCTCTTGGCGAGGGTGTCGCGCAGGACGGCCAGGCCGGGGGTGTTGAACGCGGGGTCCGTCTGCGCGGACTTGACCGGCGGGATGGAGCCGTAGGCCTTGTTGAGGACCTTCTGCTCCTCGTCACCGGTCATGAAGTTGACGAACTTCGTGGCGCCGTCGATGTTCTTGGTGTTCTTGAAGACGGCCATGTTGATGCCGGCGACCATGGAGTTGGTGGACGTGCCCGTCCCCGGGGCACCGGACTGCACGGGCGCGGGTACCACGCCCCACTCGTCCTCCTTCATGCCCTGTGCTGCGAAGGTGGCCGACGCGGTCTGCCACAGCACCATGGCGGTCTTGCCCTTGGCGAAGTCGCTCAGGGACTGGTTCTGGGAGTACTCGGCGTTGCCCTTGGCGACGATCTGCGCGTCGGCCATCAGGTCGACGTACTGCTTCACGGCCTTGACCGCGCCGTCGGAGGTGAAGTCGGCCTTGCCGTCCGCGGTGAAGAAGTCCGCGCCGTGCTGCTTGCCCAGGACGAAGACCTGGTGGATGTTGTTCGACAGGTTGGAGCCCTCGACACCGAGTCCGGCCTTGCCGTCCTTGGTCAGCTGCTTGCCGGTGGCGATCACCTCGTCCCAGGTGGTCGGCGGCTTGGTGACGCCCGCGTCGGCGAAGGCCTTCTTGTTGTAGTAGAGCGCGTAGGCCATCGAGTACAGCGGTACGGCCGCCGGGTCCTGGCCCTGGACGCCGGTGGACCCGAGCGCCGACTCCACGAAGCGGTCCTTGCCGCCGATCTTCTCGAAGTTCTTTGCGTCCCACGGGAGCAGCGCGCCGCTGGCCTGCAGCGAGGCGCTCCAGGTGTTGCCGATGTTCAGGACGTCGGGGCCCTGGCCGGAGGTGGTCGCGGTCAGGATGCGGTTGAGCAGGTCGCCCCACGGCACGACTTCGAGCTTGACCTTGATGCCGGTCTGCTTCTCGAACTTGTCGAGCTCGGGCTGGAGGACCTGCTTGTCGACCTCCAGGCTCGATCCCTGGTTGGAGGCCCAGTAGGTCAGCGTCTTCGGCTGCTCGTTGGACCCGCTCCCGTTGGTGGAGTCACCGCCACCACAGGCGGCCGCCCCGAGGACGAGGGAGAGGGTGACGGCGCCTACCGCTGCGACTCTGATTCTGCGCATGGCTCCATGGGCCTTTCAGGAAGGAACGGGATGCCGACTGCGGGGTGGGGGCGGACGTTCCGCGGTCAGCCCCCAAAACCACATGGCTTAATTTAGGATGTGAGTTAAACCTCAAGCGAAGCACTCGTCAAGAGCGTTCACGCAGGTATCTTGCAGGTACGGGCATCGATGACAGGGGACAGAGTGCGAGTACGCAGCGGCCGGACAGTGCGTGACCTGCGGCGGGAGAACCGGACCGCCGTATTGCAACGGTTGTATTTCGACGGCCCCCTGAGCCGCTTCTCGCTGGGTCCCGCCACGGGGCTGAGCTCCGGATCGATCAGCAACGTGGTCGCGGAGCTGGTCGGTGACGGCCTGGTGGAGGAAGCCGGGAGCGTCGAGTCGGCCGGTGGACGCCCCCGGACCCTGCTCCGCGTCAGCCCGGAGAGCGGCTACATGATCGGCGTGGACGTGGGGGAGACCCGCATCCGCATCGAGCTCTTCGACCTGACGCTGACCGAGCTCGCCCGCGTGGAACGGCCCCTGGAGGTGGCGGGACCCCGCCGCATCGACCGCTACGACGTCGCCGTCGTCGTGAGGCACCTGCGCGAGGGCATCGCCGAGGTGCTGGACGCGGCCGGCATCGCACCCGAGCGGCTCCTCGGCGTCGGCATCGGCGTTCCCGGCATCGTCGCCAGGACCGCGGACGGCGCGGTCGTCCACGGCCAGACCATCGGCTGGGACGCCGTTCCCCTGGAACGGATGCTGCGCGACTCCCACCTGCTGCCCGAAACCGTCCCGTACTACATCGACAACGGGGCCAAGACCCTCGGCCAGGCCGAGATGTGGTTCGGCGCCGGGCGCGGGGCGCACAACGCCGTCGTCGTGCTCTTCGGCTCCGGCGTCGGCGCCTGTGTGGTCAGCGACGACACCCGGACCGGCCGCGCCATCGAGTGGGGCCACCTGACCGTGCGCGTTCGCGGGCGCCGCTGCCGCTGCGGCGCCCAGGGCTGCCTGGAGGCATACGCGGGGGCCGAAGCGCTCCTGGAGCGCTGGGCGGAGGCCGGCGGCTGCCCGCCGACCGACGCCGACGAGGAGACCGCCCTGACCGCGATGCTCGCCGCGGCCTACCCCTCACCGGGCGCGGACGGCGTCACCCCGCAGGCCGACGCGACGGCCCTGGCCGTCCTGGAGGAGACCGCCGAGTACCTCGGCGCGGGGTTCTCCGACCTGATCAACCTCTTCCAGCCCGAACGCATCCTGGTCGGCGGCTGGGCCGGCCTGCAGCTCGGCACCCGCTTCCTGGACTCCGTACGGTCCTACGCCACCTCCTACGCCCTGTCGTACCCGGCCGCCAACGTCCGCGTCGACCTGGGCACCTTCGGCCCCGACGCCGTCACCGTCGGCGCGGGCATCCTGCCGCTCGCCGACTTCTTCGCCCGCGGCGGCCACCGCGCGGAACCCGAACGCGAGGAGCCGCTGCCCGCCTGGCGCACCACGCTGCAGGAGCGGGCCGCGCACTGAAGCGGGCGGCGCACTGAAGCGGGGTGCGCTGAAGTGGCGCGCGTTGAAGTAGCGCGCGCTTCAGTGGCGCGCGCCGAAGCGGCGCGCACGGAACCCGCGGCCCCGCGGCGGGCCGGGTGCGCGCTACCTCTCCAACGGCGCGAGCCCGTCCCCGGCCGGCGACACCCGGCGCCCCGCATGGTCGAAGACGTACAGCTGCGCGAGATCCACCAGCAGCGGGATCTGGGCACCCACCCGGACCCGGACATGCGGTCCCGTACGCACCACGAGGTCGCTGCGCACCGCCCCCAGCCGTTCGGGAGCGGGGCCCGCGTCGGGTCCCCGGGTGGATTCCGGCTGCCCGTCCAGGACGGCCACCGACCCCGGCCCCGGCCCCGCCGCCGCCCCCGACAGCCGTCCCACGGTCCGGTCCCTGAGCCGGCCGAAACCGCTCTGCTGCCGCCTGAGGCGGCGCCGGGGAGCGGCCGGGTGGCGCGCCGACTCCAGCTCCGCCACCCCCGCTGGGCGCGAGCCCGTGTCCACGTGGACCAGGGCCTCGTGCCCCTGGTACTCGACGTGCTCGACGATGCCCGTCATCGCCACCTCGCCCGGCCGTGCCTGGCTCGGCGGGGCGATCCTGACCGCCTCCGAGCGCAGACCGACGATGACCGGACGCCCCTGCTGGATCCGGAGCAACTGGTGGTCCGGGCTGAGGGGTTGGGGGAAGGCGAGCCGGTGGCGCCCCAGATCGATCCACATGCCCGAGCCCAGCGGCGCGTGGACGACGGCCTGGAGCAGGCTGATCCGGGGCGTTCCGATGAAGGCCGCGACGAACACGTTCGCCGGCAGGGCGTAGGTGTCCCGCGGTGAGCTGACCTGCTGCAGGACGCCGCCGCGCATGACCGCCACCCGGTGGCCGAGGGACATGGCCTCCGACTGGTCGTGCGTGACGTAGACCGTGGTGACACCCAACTCGGCGGTCAACCGGGCGATTTCGGCCCGCAGGTGGCCGCGCAGTTTCGAGTCCAGGCTGGAGAGCGGCTCGTCCATCAGGAACACCGACGGCTGCCGGGAGATGGCCCGGCCCATCGCCACCCGCTGGCGCTCGCCGCCGGAGAGCTGCCCGGGGAAGCGGTCGAGGAGGTCTTCGATGCCCAGCATCCGCGCCGTGGCCTCCACCTGGGGTTCGTGGTCCCCGCGGGGATCGCGCAGCTTCAGCGGGAAGCCGATGTTCGCGCGACCCGTCATGTTCGGGTACAGCGCGAAGCTCTGGAACACCATCGCGATGTCCCGCGCGCTCGGCGGCATGTGGTTGGCGTACTCGCCGTCGAGGTAGAGCGCGCCCTCGGTGATCTCCTCCAGCCCCGCGATCATCCGCAGGACGGTGGACTTGCCGCAGCCCGAAGGCCCCAGCAGAACCAGGAACTCGCCCGGTTCGACGGTGAGGGAGACGCGCTCGACGGCGAGGGAATCGCGCCCGTATCTCTTGCTGACATCGCGCAACGCGATGGAACGACTCATAACGATCCGCCCGGGGCTGGGATGGGGAGGGGGAGGGGGGTGGGGGAGTTGAGGACAGAAGCTAGCTCAGGCCACCCCGTGAGGGAACGCCTTGGCGCAACCTCGCGCAATCCAGCCACGGCCCGAGCGTGCGATGGGGGTCGCATGCCGGGAAAACTCACCCTTTTCGTACGCGAGTTGAGGGCCGTTCCTTGACCTCGACCAAGGGCGGGCGTTAGGTTCCCGCCATGGGAGAGCGCTCTCCCTCAGTCGGTCCGCTCCCATGGACGGTGGACTGCCCGCCGGCCGGAGGACTCGCGCGATGAAGCGGACGCTGACCGACGAGCAGATCGCCCGCGCGGCCGCCCACGCCCTGGGCCCCGGCGCCGAGGTGCTGAGCAGCCGTGAACTGGCGGGCGGCACCTTCAATTCCGTCCATCTGCTGACCCTGGCCCCGCCGCACGGCGAGCGGCGGACACCGGTCGGTGGGGGAGGGGACCCGCCGGCGGGAGGGGGGCCGGTCGTGCTCAAGGTCGCACCGCCCGCCGGTACCCCTCTCATGACCTACGAGCACGAACTGATGCGCACGGAAGCCGAGTTCTACCGTCGCGCCTCGGCCGTGCCGGGCCTGCCCGTGCCCGTGGTCATGGCCGCGGGCTTCGACCGGAGCGCCCTCGACGCCGACTATCTCCTGATGACCCGTCTGGAGGGCCTGCCCTGGAGCGAGTTGCGCCCGGGGATCGACGCGGAGGAGCAAGCCAGGCTGCGTACCGACCTGGGCCGCCTCCTGCGCGGGCTCCACGAGGTACGGGGTTCCTCCTTCGGCTACCCGTACGGGAATCCGCCGGCCGGCGGCGCGGCGAGCTGGCGGACGGCCTTCGAGGGCATGCTGGCCGACGTCTGCGCGGACGCCCGCCGCTTCCGGCCCCCACTGCCCGTCGACCCCGACGAGGTCCTGGGCCTCGTCCGCGCCCGCGGCCGGCTCCTCGACCAGGTGGCGGTCCCCTCGCTCGTCCACTTCGACCTGTGGGAGGGCAACATCCTGCTCGCGGAACGGGGCGGACGCCTGGAGATCACCGGAATCCTCGACGGCGAACGCTCCTTCTGGGGCGATCCGCTCGCGGACCTCGTCTCCACCGCGCTCTTCGACGACATCACCCGGGACCCGGCCTTCCTGTCCGGCTACCGCCCCGCCCCGCTCACGCCCGACGAGCGCCGCCGGATCGCGATGTACCGCGCCTACCTGGCCCTGATCGTCCTCGTCGAAGGTGTCCCCCGCGGCCACGCCCCACAGGCACGGACCCCCCTGACCGCCCTGGCCACCGCAGACCTCCGTGCCGCCCTGGATTTCCTGCGGTAGTCCTTCCGGTCTTCACCGGCCGGTCCTCACCGGCCGGTGGTCACCGCCACCGCGGCGGTGAAGCCCGGGGGGACGGCCACGTCCGTCAGGGACCATCCCGGTAGGCCGGTCGCCGGGGTGTCGCCGGTGCCCACGTAGTCGAGGGCGAGGCCCCGGCCGAGGCCGATGCCCAGGCCCTTGAGGTACGCCTCCTTGCGGGCCCAGAGGCGGCCGAAGGCCGCGGGCCGTTCTTCCGGTGCCAGGGCCTCCAGCTCCGCGGTCTCCCGAGGGTGCAGCTGCTCGGCGAGCTCGGCCACGGCCGATGCCTCGGGCAGCGTCTCCACGTCGGCCCCCACCGGCGCCGGGCCCACGGCGAGCAGCGCGAGCCGGTCGCTGTGCGACAGGGAGAAGTGGACGGGTCCGTCCTCGGACACCGGCCGGCCGTGGGGGCCGCCGCACCCGGGGCAGGGCGCGCGGGTGATCCGTACCCGGCCCGGGGGCAGGTCCAGCCAGGACCCGAGCAGCATCCGCAGCGCCACGTGCGAGGCGACGTAGCGGCGCCCGTCCTCCTCGTGCTTGAAGCCGGCCGCCCGCAGCTGCTCGGCAAGGTCCAGGACCTCCGGGGCCAGCCGCGCGGCCGCGCCGTCCCGGTCGTCGGTGTCGACCAGCCACACGGTGGTCGCCGCGGTCGGCGGCGGCGCCTGCCCGGCGGGAGGGAACTGCGAGCCGATCGTGAGGACATGGGGCGTGAGCACGATCGATCGGTCTCCTCGGTGCGGCGCCGGTCGCCGGCAGGTCTCGGCTCAGTATGCCGCCTTCTTCACGAGCGTACCGATCAAGGCCTCGTCCGCGGCGGTGAGCTGCGGCAGGGCGAAGGAGGTCGGCCACATGGAACCCTCGTCGAGGTGCGCATGGTCGCTGAAGCCGAGCGTCGCGTAGCGCGCCTTGAACTTCTCCGCGCTCTGGAAGAAGCAGACCACCTTGCCGTCCCGGGCGTACGCGGGCATCCCGTACCAGAGCTTCGGCGCGAGGCCGGGCGCGCTCGCCTTGACGACCGCGTGGATCCGCTCCGCCATGACCCGGTCGGAGTCCCGCATCTCGGCGATCTTCGCGACCACGGCGGCCTCCTCCTCCGCCGCCTTGTCGGCGCGGGATCCGCGGCGCGCGGACGCCGCCTTCAGCTCCTTGGCGTGCTCCTTCATCGCGGAGCGCTCCTCGTCCGTGAATCCGTCGAACGTGCTCTGCGCGGGCTTGCGGGTGGTCGTCATGGCGGTGTTCCTCACGGGAGTCGGGGCGATGGGTGATGAGGTGACGGGCAATGGGGCGATGAGGTGACGGGGTGACGGGGTGATGGGCGATGGGTGCTGAGGTGACGGGTCCGAGCGTCGTGGCAGGGGCGGCGACGTGCTCAGCCCCAGGCGCCGGCGATCTGGCGGGTGGTGGCGTTGATCCGGTTGAACATGTTCGTGACGCTGATCATCAGGACGATCGCGGCGAGCTGCTTCTCGTCGAAGTAGGTGGCGGCCGTGTCCCAGACCTCGTCGCTCACCGCGTCGGGGCGGTCGGCCAGCCGGGTCGCGGCCTCGGCCAGCAGCAGGGCCGCCCGCTCCTCCTCGGTGAAGTACGGGGTCTCGCGCCAGACGGCGACCGTGGCCAGCCGCTCGTCGCTCACCCCGGACTTGCGGGCGGCCTTGGCGCCGCTGTCGACACAGGCGCTGCACCCGTTGATCTGGCTCACCCGCAGGTGCACCAGCTCCAGGGTCTGGGCGTCCACCCCACCGGTGTGCACGGCCTTGAAGATCTCCTGGATGGGCTGCATGGCGCCGGACAGGACGACGGCGGGGTTCTGCATGCGGGACTGCATCTCGGTGTGCTCCTCTTGCTCGTGTTCCGGTCCTCCGGTTTCCCGGTCTTCCGGTTCCCCCCTCGGGGTGTGACTCCATAACAGCCGCAACGGCCCGCGGTGGCGATGACGGTGGGACACCCTGGGACAGGCGGAACATCCTTGACCTGCGAAGACGGGGGCCCGGATAATTCGGGCGCGGTGGGACAGGGATACGGGGGGAACCGTGGACACGGAACGGCGGTCGGCCGGGGCCGGCCCGCAGGACGAGCTGGCCGCCCGGCTGCGGCTGCTCCAGGAGCTGTCCGGGCTGGGCGTACGGGCCCTCGCGAGGGAGCTGGGACTGAGCTCCTCCTCGCTCTCGCGCTACCTCGGCGGCCAGACGGCGCCGCCCTGGACCGCGGTGGTCGCCCTCTGCCGACTGGTCAAGCGCGACCCCCGCCCACTGCGCCCCCTCTGGGAGCGGGGTTCCTCCCCGGCGCTGCCGGCGCCCCCGAAGGCCAGCCGTCAGGTCCAGCCGAGGCCCCGCAACGATCTGCCGCGCGACGTGGCCGACTTCACCGGACGCGAGGCCCAACTCGCCGCTGTGGTGACTGCGGTGGACAGCCACCGGGGCGTGGCCGTCGACGGCATGGCGGGCGTGGGCAAGACCTGCCTCGCGGTGCACGCCGCGCACCGGCTCGCCGCCGACTACCCGGACGCCCAGCTCTACGTGGACCTGCACGGCTTCACCGAAGGCCGGGCCCCCCTCGATCCCGACTCGGCGCTGCGGATGCTGCTCGGGGCGCTCGACGTGCCGTCCGAGAGGGTCCCACAGGAGGGCCTCGAGCAACTGGCGGCCTGCTGGCGCGCGGAACTGGCGGGCCGGCGCGCCCTCGTGGTCATCGACAACGCCGCCGACGCGGAGCAGGTCCGCCCGCTGCTGCCCGGCGCCGGTGACTCCGTCGTGCTGATCACGAGCCGCAACCGGCTGCTCGGCCTGGACGAAGTGCCCCCGGTGTCGCTGGACGTGCTCAGCCCCCTGGAGAGCGCCGAACTGCTCGCCCGGGCCAGCGGGGACACCGGCGGCCCCGGAGGCCGCCTCGCCCGCGAACCGGATTCCGCCGCCGAGGTGGTGCGGCTGTGCGGCCACCTGCCGCTGGCCCTGCGGCTGGCCGCGGCCCGGCTGCGGCACCGGCCGGGCTGGACGGTGGGCATCCTCGTGGAGCGGCTGGCGGAGGGCGCGAGCGAGTTCGACACCGCCTTCGCCATGTCCGTACGGCAACTGGAGCGGAACCAGGCCCGGTTGTTCCGGACCCTGGGCCTGCTGCCCGGCGGCTCCTTCGACGCGTACGCCGCCGCGGCCCTGGCCGACGTACCGCTGCGCGACGCCCGGGAGATGCTGGAGGACCTGGTCGACGCGCACCTGGTGCAGCAGCCCGCGGCGGGCCGCTACCGGCTGCACGACCTGGTGCACCAGCACGCGCGGGGCGCCTGGGCCCAGCAGGACTCCCCGGCCGAGCGGGAGCGGGCGCTGGGCCGCTTCCTCGACTACTTCGTGCACGCCGCGGCCGCGGCCGACGCCGCGATGCCGGTCCTCTCACCGGGCCGGGCGCCCTCGGCGGGCCGGCCCCCGGCCGCACTGCCGCGCTTCGCCGACAAGCACGCGGCCTGCGCCTGGCTCGCCTCGGAGTACGAGACGATGATCGCCGCCTTCGAGACGGCCGTCGCCGTCAGGGCGGACGTGCACGTGTGCGAGCTGCCGCGGTTCCTGCGGGCGTACTTCGCGCGGCGTTGCGGTACGACCCACCTCAACCACCTCTTCGAGCGCTCGCTGGCCGCCGCCGAACGCCTGGGGGATCCGCTGCGCCTGGCGGAGGCCTACAGCGACCTGGGCTTCGCGCGCTACAACGCGGGCCGGATGACCGAGGCCGCCGCCGCGTACGAGGCGGCCGGACTCCGGGTGGCCGAGGCGGGGGACACCCGCGCCGAAGCCGAACTGGCCCTGCGCCGCGGCTATCTGAGCTGGGACCGGGGGAGTGCCGGGGAGCCGCTCGAACTCTTCCGGCTGGCCGGGAAGCTGTACGGGGACGCCGGCCTCCCGGCGGGCGCGGCCCACGCGGCCGCCTCGGAAGCCTGGGCGCTGCTCCAGCTGGGGGAGCGCGAGGAGGCGGCGCGCCGGGCCCGCGAGGTGCTGGAGGTGTCCCACCCGGACCCGGCGTGGCCGCCCGCCCTGACGGCCCGCATCACCCTCGGCATGGCCATCGCGGCGCAGGACCCCGAGGAGGCGTCGGAGCACCTGCACCGGGCGCTGGCCCTGGCCCGCGAGGACCGGCACGTGAACAACGAGGCGTGGTCCCTCAACTGCCTGGGCGTCGCGCTGAGCCGGATGGGCCGGTACGAGGAGGCCCTGGCCGGCCACCGCGAGGCGTTCGCGCTGCTGGACGAGCTGTTCGAGGAACACTGGAAGGTCCGCTTCCTGGGCGGCTACGCCGAGACCTGCCGGCTCGCGGGGCTGCCCGAGGAGGCCCTGCGCCTGCACCGCCGGACCCTGGAGCTGGCCCCCGGGCTCGGCTGCCGCCACGAGGAGGCGCTGGCGCACGAGGGGATCGCGGCCCTGCTCGACGACACGGACCCGGCCGCGGCGGCGGAACACCGCGCGGCGGGACGCTCGCTCCGGGAGGAGCCGACGGCGGGGGTGCGCTGAGGGGCCACGACGGCCGCGGCCTTCTTCTCCGGCTTCGCCGACGGCGCGGCCGGAGCCGGCGCCTGGGGGGCGGGTTCCTTACCCGCCCTCGGACTGCCCTCGCCGCCGAACGGCGCCCCGGCTATGTCAACCACCTCTTCTGCCTGCACCGTTAGGCAGGAGAGGGGATCAACCCGCAACGTCCGGAGGCGAACTGGCAGACTGTTCCGGAGCCGGCCCGACCAGGGGCCGGCCGGACCCGGGGGACCAGCATGAACGTTCGAGCCGCCGCCATAGCCGCCACCGCCGCCTTCGCCCTGGCCGGGCTGGGAGCGGGCCCGGCCTTCGCGGACAACCACATCAGCGTCGCGCCGCAGGGCCAGGACGGGGCCTTCGAGCACCTGAACCCGCAGGACCAGCACCTGCTGGGTGACCAGGGCCCGAAGTTCCTCCTGGGCCAGGACGGCGCGTTCGAGCACTGATCTCGCGGCCCGCGGCGAAGACCGCCGAGGCGGTCGCGGAGGTGGCCGCGGCGCACGGGCCCGTCGGGGCTCAGGAGGCGGACCGGTTCCGGTCCCGTCCGGCGCCGCGTTCACCCGCGGTCCACCCGGGGTCCGGCCGCTCGCCGGGTCCGGCGGTGGGGTTTGTCAGCCGGGCGTGCTTTGCTGGACGCATGATCGATGAATTCCTCGCCCGGAACCTGTCCGACGTCGACGAAGCCGTGCGCAACGCGGCGGCGATCGAGATCATGCCGAGGTTCCGCCGGCTCGCGGATCACGAGGTGGACCAGAAGAGCGGCCCGCACGACCTGGTGACCGACGCCGACCGCATGGCCGAGGAGTACCTCACCGCGGCGCTGACCAAGCTGCTGCCCGGCTCGGCGGTGGTGGGCGAGGAAGCGGTGCACGCCGACCCCGGGGTGTACGGGGCGCTGCGCGCCGACGCCCCGGTGTGGATCGTGGACCCGGTCGACGGGACCCGGCAGTTCGTGCACGGGGACGCGGCGTTCTGCACCCTGGTCGCGCTCGCGCACCGCGGGGAGCTCCTCGCCTCCTGGACCTTCGCCCCGGCGCTGGAGGAGATGGCCACCGCCGTGCGAGGACAGGGCGCGTACGTCAACGGGGAGCGGATCCTGAGCGGTTCGCCGCGGCCCGGCGACGAGCTGCGCGTCGCGACCGCGCACCCGCTGTACACCACCGAGGACGAGCGGCGCGTCCTGGCGCGCCTCGACGTGCCCGGGGTGGCCTCCCGGGCCTGCGGTTCGGCGGGCCTGGAGTACCTGAAGGTGGCCCGGGGAGAGATGGACGGCCTGGCCTTCAACTGGCCCTCGGCCTGGGACCACGCGGCCGGCCTGCTGCTGGTCGCCGAGGCGGGGGGTTCCCAGAGCACCGTCGACGGGGTCCCCTTCCGGGTGGACCGGGACAACGCCCTGCCCTTCGCGGTCGGCCGGGACGAGGCCACGGCCGTACGGATCCGGGACCTGCTGCGGGGCGCGTGACACCGCAGCCGGGCCCCGCCCGACGACCGCGGCGGCGGCCGGGCCCGCGCCCGGCATCCGGCCGGACCGGCGGCTGAGCCCGCCGCCCGGCCGACCGCGAAGGACCGGCCGCTGAGCCCAGGGCGAACGGAGTCGGCGCGGATCGCGAAGCCGCCTATGGACAGGCGCAATACCCTGGGGGCGGTGGCGCCGCCGGACGAAGGAGTCGCAAGTGCCGTCGATCCTCGATGCGGTCGTGGTGGGGGCCGGGCCCAACGGGCTGACGGCCGCCGTGGAACTGGCCCGGCGCGGGTTTTCCGTGGCCGTCTTCGAAGCCGCGGACACCGTCGGCGGCGGGGCCCGGACCGAGGAGCTCACCCTCCCCGGCTTCCGGCACGACCCCTGCTCGGCGGTGCATCCGCTGGGCGCCGGCTCCCCGGTCTTCTCCACGATGCCCCTCAAGCGGTACGGGCTGGAGTGGCTGCACGCCCCGCTGCCCATGGCCCACCCCTTCGACGACGGCACCGCGGCCGTGCTCTCCCGCTCCGTCGCGGAGACGGCCGCGTCCTTCGGGCCCCGCGACGCGGGAACGTACCGGCGGCTGGTGGATCCGTTCCTCGGGAAGTGGGACACCCTGGCCCGCGATTTCATGTCGCTGCCGGATACCGCGCTGCCCCGTGACCCGCTCACCCTCGCCCGCTTCGGGCTGGCCGGGCTGCCGCCCTCCACCTGGCTGCTGAGCCGCTTCCGCGACGAGCGTGCCCGCGCCCTCTTCGCCGGGCTCGTCGCGCACGTGATCGCCCCGCTCGGCGGGATCGGGACCAGCGCCGTCGGCCTGGTCTTCGCCCTCGCCGCGCACGCGAACGGCTGGCCGATGCCGCGCGGCGGCTCGCAGTCGATCTCCGACGCCCTCGCCGGGTACCTGCGCGACCTCGGCGGAACCGTCCACACCGGGTTCGAGGTCAAGCGGCTCGACGACCTGCCGCCGGCCCGGGCGTACGTCTTCGACACCTCCCCGACCGCACTGGCCCGCATCGCGCGGCTCGGCCGGGTCTACGACGGCTACCGCTACGGCGCCTCCGTGTTCAAGCTGGACTACGCCCTGGACGGCCCCGTCCCCTGGACCGCCGAGGAGCCCCGCCGGGCCGGCACCGTACAGATCGGCCCGCGCACCCGCGACATCGACGCGGCCCTGCAACTGGCCTCCGGCGGCCGGGCCCCGCGCACCCCCTTCCTCATCGCCGCCCAGCCCAGCCTGGTCGACCCCGGCCGGGCGCCCGAAGGCAAGCACACCTTCTGGGTGTACGGGCACGTACCGGCGGGCTGGAACGGCGACCTCACCGACGCCGTCGAGCGCCAACTGGAGCGCTTCGCACCCGGGTTCCGCGACCTGGTGCTCGCCCGCGCCACGGCGGGCCCGCCGCAGCTCGCCGCCCGCAACCCGAACTACGTCGGCGGCGACATCGCCTGCGGAGCCGCCTCCGGGCTCCAGCTCCTGCTGCGTCCCAAGCTCACGCTGTCCCCGTACAACACGGCGCACCCGGCCGTGTTCCTGTGCTCCTCGGCCACCCCGCCGGGGCCCGGCGTCCACGGCATGTCGGGCCACAACGCGGCGAAGGCCGTCTGGCGCCACCTGCGCGCGAAGGGCGCCTGAGGGCGCGCTCCGCCTGAGGCCCGGCGCTGGAGACGACCTAGCCGAAAGCGGCCTTGTGGGGGCCGATCGCGGGGTCGAGTTCGTGGAGCATCTTGCGGGCGTCCTCCAGGATCCCGGCGGTGCACAGGACGCGCCAGTCCGCGTAGGCGGGGGACTGCGCCAGCGCGGTGCGCAGGAAGCCGGTCTCGGCCTCGCCCAGCAGCGCCGCCAGGCGGGCCCGCAGCTCGGGCGAAGGGGGTTCCTCCCGTACGTGTACGTCGGCCAGGTCGCCCAGCATCGCGGCGAGCGAGGCCAGTACCCCGTCCAGCCCGGCCGGGGCGTCGGCCCGCAGGGGCAGCAGCGGCTCTTCGTGCTGTGCCCAGTGCAGGGCGGGCGGCCGGCCTTCGCGGAAGGTCAGGTTGTACAGGCCGCGGGTGATCCCCCGGACCTGGTGCCCGACGTGGTCGAGGCACTGGGTGGCTTCGGCGAGACGGTCCAGGCGGGGCCGCGCGAACCGGCCGCGCGGACGCCAGCGGACCGCGTCCTCGGCCTCGCGGACGGCCCGGCGCACCGCGTCGAGCTCCTTGGACAGGGAGCGGGCCCGGCGGACCCAGTCCCCGGTGCGCGCGGCCCAGTCCTCCTCGGCCAGGCCGCGGGCGATCTCGGCCAGCAGCGCGGCCATCTGCCGGTTCAGGCGGGCCAGTTCCTCGCCCGCGCGGCGGGTGAAACCGGGGGCGGGCAGGGCGAGGCCGACCACCGTGCCGACGAGCACGCCGACGACGTTGTCCTCCAGCCGCGAGGCTCCGTACCCGAAGGAGGTGGCGGCGCCCATCACGAGTACGGCGGTGAGCGCGATCTGGTGCATCTGCGAACCGAGGTTCATCAAGCGTCCCGCGTACATGCCGACGAGGACCACGAGGAGGACGCTCACCGTGTTCGTGCCGATGGAAGCGGTGGCCGCCACTCCGAGCAGGAAGCCGAACAGGATGCCGGCCGCCCGCTGCAGGCTCTTGCGCGCGGTGGCGAAGGGCGTGGTCTGGGTGGCCAGGATGGCCCCGGCGGGGGCCAGCGAGGCCGCGTCGGAGTGCAGCAGCACGGAGGCGATCCACCAGGCGAGTCCCGCCGAGATCGCCGCGCGCACGACCATGCTTCCGTCGCCGAAGCCTGCGGTCATCCGGGACCGCAGGCCCTCCGTAGTCACCGTGCTGCCCGATACCTTCACTTTGGTGACCTTACGTCACGAGATGCGGAGCCGGGCTCAGACGGTCGCGGCCGAGGCAGGGGTGGTGGCGGGGGGCGCGGCCGCCTCCGGTGCGACGCTCCGCGCGGTGACGGCCGTACGGCGGGACCGGGCCCAGAAGGCGAGGGTCGCGCACAGCAGCAGGGCGGCCGTGGTGTCCTGGCCCCAGGCGCCCTGCTCCGTGAGCAGGACGGCCAGGGCGGCGACGAGCCCCGCCGCGGGCAGCGTGAGGACCCAGGACACGAGCATGGCCCGCACGGTCTTGCGGCTCAGGACCCCGTCGGGGGTGGCGAGCCCGGCCCCGGAGACGCTGCCGGTGACGGCGTGCGTGGTCGACACCGCGAAGCCCAGGTGCGAGGAGGCCAGCAGCACCGCCGCCGCGCTCGTCTGGGCCACGCAGCCCTGCCGCGGGCCGAGCCGGGTCAGGCCGGTGCCGAGCGTACGGATGATGCGCCAGCCGCCCGTGTAGGTGCCCAGGGCCATCGTGAGCCCCGCCGCCACGATGACCCACAGCGGGGGCCCGGACCCGGCGGGCAGGGAGCCCGCCGTGACCAGCGTCAGCGTGATCACGCCCATGGTCTTCTGCCCGTCGCCGGTGCCGTGCGCCAGGGACACGAGGGCGGCCGCGAGCACCTGCCCGGCGCGGGCTCCGCGGCCCGCCCCGCCATCCGTCCCGCGCTCCGCTCCGCCCTCCGGCGCGAGCCCCGCCCGGTCCGCGCCGCGTTCCGGTCCGCTCAGCCGCCCCGCCGCGCGCGTGGCGGCGTACGCGACGAGTCCGCCGATCAGCGGAGACAGTGCGGCCGGGACGAGGATCTTGCCGACCACGGCCATCCCGTTGACCCCCTGGAGGCCCACCGAGGCGACGGTGGCGCCGATCAGCCCGCCCACGAGGGCGTGCGAGGAGCTACTGGGAATTCCGAGCAGCCAGGTCGCCAGATTCCACAGGACGGCTCCCGCCAGGGCGGCCAGGATGACCGGCGGCCGTATTCCGGCGTGCTCGTCGATGATGCCACCGGAGATCGTCTTGGCGACCGCCACCGATACGAACGCACCGGCCAGGTTGCACACCGCGGACAGGGCCACGGCGATCTTGGGGCGCATGGCGCCGGTGGCTATCGCGGTGGCCACGGCGTTCGCCGTGTCGTGGAATCCGTTGGTGAAGTCGAAGAGCAGGGCCACGGCGATGGTGACCGCGATGAGCGTCGTGGAGGAGTCCATGAGTGCGTGTCTCTGCGAGTCTCTGAAGTGGAGTGGGACGTCAGAACCATAGGCCTGTCGACCGAGTCGAATCGGCCTCCACGGTGAACGGAAAGCGAATAAGGCGGCGTTAAGCATAGGGATGCAAAAATGCCGGGAAAGTGTGCAAAGAATTCCGCCGCGCATTCCGCCCGCTACCGTGGCGGCAGCGGCTTCCCGGCCTTATGGCCCGCGCGGGGCGGGACTTTCCGCCTTTTCTTCGGCGCCCGGTGGATGGGTGCCCTATGTAATCCTTGCGTGGGGGATTCGGGATTCGGGATTCGGGATTCTGGACTCGGGTCCCGGGCATGCGGCGCGGCCGTCCCCGGCCGCCGCGGCGGAGCGCGAGTAGCGTGGTGGGCATGGCACCCATGCCGGGCACGCCCGGCGCCCCGGACGCCCGGCCCGGCGCGGACTCGCCCGAAGCCCGGGCGCTGACCGCAGCCGTCACCCGCCTGCGCCGCGCGCTGCGCGCCTCGATCCGTACGGAGTACCCCTGGGAGCAGCTCCCCATGGCCCAGGTGGAACTCCTCCAGGTCTGCGTCGAACACTCCCCGGTCCGCGTCAGCGAACTCGCCGCCCGCCAGCGCCTCGCGCAGTCCACGGTGAGCGGACTCGTCGCCACGATGGCCACGAACGGGCTGGTGACCCGCGAGGTGGACAGCGAGGACCGGCGTGCCGCGGCCGTCAGCGCCACCGACGCCGGCCGGCTGCGGCTGGCCGCCTGGACCGGCGCCCACGAACGCCGCCTGGAACACGCGCTGACGGCCCTGTCCGATGTCGACCGCACGGCGCTCAGCGAGGCCCTGCCGGCCCTCACCCGCCTCGCCGCCCGCCTGGAGGAGGCGGACGGCAGGGGCGGGTAGGGGCGGGTAGGGCGGACGCGAGGCGAGCCGGCCCGGAGCCGCTACGGATTCACGGTCGCCTTGGTGCTGAAACCGCAGCACTCGAAGGTCCGTACCGGCGCGTCCGCGGTCTGCGTGATCTTCACGCCGTCGAGCACCGCGTCCGTGTCGACCGCCGACGCGATGACCGCCACACCGTGCACCCCGCCCGTGATCCGGTCCTTGGGACCGTGAACGCGCACCGTGGATCCGGGGGGCCCCGGGACCCGTCGGTCGAACGGGGCGAGGTCCCCAAGTCCGAGGTCCCCAAGTCGCCCCGAAATGGCAGAGCTTCGACGTGTCTTCGGGCTGTCGCGGTATGTCTCCTCCAGCGCCACGCGACGAGTTGTGAGGAGTCTTCGTGATGATGGGTTGCTCTGCCTCCGTGCCCGGGAACGCGCTGTGACCGAGTCCCAGGCCGTCCACCTCTTCCTGGGCTTGGCCGTGATCCTGGGTCTGGCACGGGCGATGGGGGCGCTGGCCCGCAGATTCGGTCAGCCCGCGGTGATCGGTGAGATCCTCGCCGGGGTGCTGCTGGGGCCCACCCTGTTCGGCAGCCGGCTCTCCGGTGTCGTCTTCCCCACCGAGGTACGGCCCCTGCTCGGCGCGCTCGCCGCAGTGGGTGTCGCGCTCTTCATGTTCGTCGTCGGCAGCGAGCTCGACCTCGGCATCCTGCGCGGCGGGGGACGGGCCACCGTGTGGACGTCCCTCTGCTCGACCGTGCTGCCGCTGGTGATGGGCGCCGCCCTGGCGTGGGCGCTGGTGTCCTCGCCTCACGAAGGCCCGTCCACCGGCTTCGTGCTGTTCTTCGCGGTCGCGATGTCCGTGACGGCGTTTCCCGTACTCGCGCGGATCATCGCCGACCGCGACCTGGCCGGCACCCGCGTCGGTGCCATCGCCCTGGCCTGCGCCGCCATCACCGACCTGCTCGCCTGGACGCTGCTCGCCGTGGTGGTCGCCATCGCGACGGGCGAGCGCTTCGACTGGCGGCCGGCGCTCCTGGTGCCGTACGCGGTGCTGATGGTCACCGTGGTCCGCCCGCTGCTCCGCCGGGCGGCCCGGACGGTCCCGGAGGCCGAGCCGGGCGGCCGGGCGGGCAACGGGAACTTCCTCGCCCTCGCGCTCGGCGGGCTCCTGGTGTCGGCCGCCTTCACCGAATGGCTGGGGCTGCACTACATCTTCGGCGCGTTCCTGTTCGGTGCCGTACTGCCACGGGGAACGGACGGCGGACTCCGCGACGGAGTGCTGCAACGGGTCGAACCGCTGTGCGGCACGCTCCTGTTGCCCGTGTACTTCGTCCTGTCCGGCCTGAAGGTCGACCTCTCCCGCCTGAACGCGTCGGACCTCGGTCAGCTGGCCGCCATCCTGGCCGTGGCCGTCACCGGGAAGTTCGCCGGCGCGTACGTCGGCGCACGCGCCGGAGGGCTGGACGGCCGCCACGCGGCCGCGCTCGGCGCCCTGCTGAACACGCGCGGACTCACCGAACTGGTCGTTCTCGGCGTGGGTCTGGAGCTCGGACTCCTGGACGCGAAGCTGTACTCGCTGATGGTGGTGATGGCGGTGGTCACCACCGCGCTCACCGGTCCGCTGCTGGGCCGGATCCTGCCCGCCACCACGACGGCCGGAGCCGCCTCCGCCGAAGCCGTCACCGTCAAAAGCGCCTCCGCCGGCACCCCGACCCGGCCGGAGCCGCGTAACGTCCCTCCGCAGAACCGCGAAGTGACCGAGACGACATCTCGCTGATCCCACGGCGCAGGCCCGATGCGGCATGCCGCATGCCGTATCGGCGAAGGAAGGAAGCCTGATGCCGCGCATCACGCTCGTTCAGGGCGACATCACCGCCGAGGAGGCCGACGCGGTGGTCAACGCCGCGAACTCCTCGCTCCTCGGCGGCGGCGGGGTCGACGGAGCCATCCACCGGCGCGGCGGCCCGGAGATCCTGGCCGCCTGCGAGGACCTGCGCCGCTCCCACTACGGGAAGGGCCTGGCGACGGGGCGGGCCGTCGCCACCACGGCCGGTCGGCTCCCGGCGGAGCACGTGATCCACACGGTCGGCCCGGTCTGGTCGCGCGAGGAGGACCGCTCGGAGCTGCTGGCCTCCTGCTACCGGGAGTCCCTTCGGGTCGCCGACGAGCTGGGAGCCCGTACGGTCGCCTTCCCCGCGATCTCCACCGGCATCTACGGCTGGCCGATGGACGACGGGGCGCGGATCGCGGTGGAGACCGTACGGGCGGCCCGGACCGAGGTGGAGGAGGTGCGGTTCGTCCTCTTCGACGAGCGGGCCTACGAGGCGTTCGCGGCAGCGGTGGACGACTGACCGGCTCGGCCGGACCGCGAGGGGCGATTGAAAGAATATGTAGATCGGTCTAGTGTTGCGCCATGGGACAGAAGGGTGCCGAGACGCGCGACCGGCTGCTGGATGCGACGCAGGAGCTGATCGAGACCGGGGGATACTTCGGCGCCGGGCTCAATCAGGTGATCGCGGCCAGTGGTGCGCCCCGCGGCTCGCTCTACTTCCACTTTCCCGGCGGCAAGGACCAGTTGGTCGGCGAGTCCGTCCGGCGGGCCGGGGGAATGATCGGCGATGCCCTCGGAGGGCTGGCCGACTCCGGTCCGTCCACGGCGGAGTTCGTCGGCGGGGTGCTGCGGCACCTGGGTGACCGGCTGGAGGAGTCGGGCTGGCGCAAGGGGTGTCCGGTGGCCACCGTGGCGCTGGAGATGGCCGCCACCAACGACCGGTTGCACGAGGCGTGCTCGGAGGTCTATGCCTCGTGGGAGGAGGCCCTGCGCGCACAGCTGGCGGGCCGTCCGGACGCCGACGACCTCGCCGTCACGATCCTGGCCCTGGTGGAGGGGGCGCTCCTGCTGGCCCGGGCGCACCGAAGCAGGGGGCCGCTGGACAGCATCTCCCGTCAGATCGGCGCCCTGCTGGCCTGACACGGCCCGCCGCGAGAGGCGGGCTTCTTTTTTTTGACCTAGAAATATGTAGACCGATCTATTCGAGTCAGATCCATTCAAGGAGTCTCATGGACGCGATCGTCTTCGGCGCGACCGGCTTCATCGGCCGCTCCCTCGTCGCCGAACTGCTCACCCGGGGCAAGCGGGTGGCGGCAGCCGTGCGCACCGACACCCTCACCCCCTGGCTGACCTCCCAGGGCGTTGACACGCGCGGGCTGGACATCGTCACCGCCGACATCACGCGACCGCTCTCGGGGCTGCCCGAGGTGCGCGACGTCTACAACGCCGCCGGCCGCTTCGCCTTCGGCCTGGGCGTGCGGGAGGCGCGGGCGACCAACGTCACCGGAGCGCTCAACGTGCTCGAATGGGCCGCGGAACTGCCCGGACTGCGGCGGCTGGTGCACATCAGCGGGTACCGCGTGAGCGCGTCCGAGGGCCACCCCGACTACGCGGCGCTGGGAGCGTACGAGGCGTCCAAGTTCGAAGGTGATCTCGCGGTGCGCGCCCGGGCTCACGCCCTGGGGGTCCCGCTGACCATCGCGAACCCCAGCACCGTGATCGGGCCGGGCCAGTACATCGGCCTGGCCGCCCTCGTCGAGGACCTGTGGAACGGCCGGCTTCCCGCCCTGCCCGGCGGACGCGATACCTTCCTGCCGATCACCACGATCGACTATTTCGTACGGTTCCTCGCGGAGGTCCCCGCATCGCCCGCGGGGGAGCACTACTGGGTGCTCGACGACAGCACCCCGCTGCTGCCCGAGCTGATCGGCACGATCGCCGACCACACCGGCGTACGGGCACCCCGGCGGACCGTTCCCGCCGGCCTCCTGCGGCGCCTGCCGAGCAAGCTGACCGGTGCCGATCCCGAGACGCTGGCGTTCCTGTCCACCGACCGCTACCCGACGGCCCCCGCCCGCGCCTTCGCGGCGAGCGTCGGCCTGGAGGCGCCCCCGGCCGCCGAAGCCCTACGCGGGTGGGCCGACGAGCTGGTGGCCGCCCGGTTCGGCGCCGCATCGCCCTGGCTGAAGCCGTACGGCTTCTCCGACGTGGCGGGCAGCCGTGCCTGGGTGAGCGGCGAGCGGCACCGCCCCGACCACGTCCTGTTGCACGGACTGCCGATGAACGCCGACCTCTGGGCGCCCCTCGCCGCCCACCTCCCCGGCCCGGTCCTGGCCCCCGACCTGCCGGGCCTGGGCCGCTCGGCCGCCACGGCCGGGCCGGTGGACGCGTGGCTGGCCGATCTGCTGGGCCCGGTGCGGACGCGCCCCACGCTGGTCGCACACTCCCTGGCCTGCGGACCCGCGCTGCGCTTCGCCGTCGATCACCCGGACCGCATCAGCGGACTCGTGCTGATTTCCCCGGCGTTCCTGCAGGCACCCGCTCCCCGGCTCGCCCGCTCGGGCCTGGCGGCGGCGATGATGCGCCGCATGTCCGCCGCCCGGCTGGCCCGGACGCTGGGTGTCCCCGAGGGAGCGGAGGTGGAGAGCGCCGCGGCGGACCTGCGCCGTCGCGGCGTGGCGCGCCGTGTGGTCGCGGCCCTGCGCACGGACGTCGCCGGACGCCGGCGGTCGCGGGCGCTGCTGGACCGGGTGACCGTCCCGGTCCGGATCGTCGTGGGCTCGGCCGATCCGCTGGTCGAGGCCGTCGGTCACCCGGTGGCCGAGATCGACGGGGCCGGGCACTACCCCCAGCTCACCCACCCCTCGCAGGTCGCCCGCCACCTCGCCGCCGTCTCCGCTCCGATCGGCGGATGACCGGCCGGGCCCCGTGAGCGGGTGGCCGCCGGGATCGGCTCAGGAGGACGGTGCTCGCCTCGATGTGCCCGGGGCGGGCCGCGGGTACGTCCTGGACTGCTTGACGCTGCCGTACGCGAAGCTCGACTCGATCGAGGCGATGCCGGGGATCGCGTGGATCGCGTGGCGCACCAGGGCTTCGTAGGCTTCGAGGTCTTCGATGACCACGCGGAGCAGGTAGTCGCTGCTTCCCGCCATCAGGTAGCAGTCCTGGATGTGCTCGATGACCGCGACGTGCTCTTCGAACAGCCTCACCGCTTCCGCAGTGTGGCGTTCGAGGCGGATCCGGACGAACACGGTGACCGGGAGTCCGAAGGCGACCTGGTCGACCATGGCGGTGTAGCCGCGGATGAGGCCCGCTTCCTCCAGGCGTCGAACCCGGCGCAGACAGGGCGACGGGGAGAGCCGGACGCGGTCGGCGAGATCCTGGTTGGACAGGCGTCCGTCGGCCTGCAATTCCCTGATGATTTGCAGATCGACTGCATCCACGGCCACTCCTTGGCAGATTCTGCCCCAAACGTATGTCTGAGAGGCAGAACTGGCAATCGGCTGCCCCGCCCGAAGCTCTAGCGTTGCTCTCGAACGGGCCGGACCGGTCCGCTCTCAGAGGCTGGAGCAATTTCCTTGGTCGCGACGAACACCACCCCGGCGACCGCGCCTCCCGACGCGGCGGGCCCGAAGGCCGGACACCCCGGCCGGTTCGGGCTCTCCCCGCAAGCCGAGGGCATGCTGGCCCTCCTGCTGACCGTGGCGATCTGGGCGGCCTTCGCGCTCAGCGCCCGCGCCCTGAGCGCCTCCTCCCTCCTGCCGGCCGACGCCGCCCTGTTGCGGTTCGGCGTCCCCCTGCTCGTCCTGCTCCCGGCCTTGTGGCGGCGCCGCCACCGCATCGCCGCGGTGCGGCCGGGCGTCGCCCTCAAGATCATCTGCGGTGCGGGGGTGCCCTTCTTCCTGGCGGCGATGCACGGCGGCGCGCTCACCTCCGCGGCCTTCGTCGGGTCGATCGTCCCCGGGATGGTCCCGCTGTTCGTCTCCGGGATCATGGTCCGCCGCGGACACGGGGTTCCCCGGGGAACGCAGGCGGCCGGGCTCGCGCTGATCGCGTCCGGTGTGGTCGCCCTCGTCTGGCGCCACGTCGTTCCGGTGGACACGGACGTCCTCGCGGGTACCGGCACGCTCCTGGTGGCCAGCGGGCTGTGGGCCCTCTACACGGTGGGACTGCGCGAGGTGGACCTCGATCCCGTCGGATCGATCGGTCTGCTGTGCCTTCCCTCCTTCGCGGTGATCGGAGTCCTCGTCCTGACCGGGGTGCTCCCGACGGGCATCGCGCACGCCGCGGGCAGCGACATCATGCTGTTCCTGGTGGTGCAGGGACTTGGAGTGGGGCTCTGCGCGGGCCTGCTGTACGCCTTCGCCATCCGCAGGCTGGGCGCCGAGCGCAGTTCCGTCGTCGGCAGCCTTAGCCCCGTCGCCGTCGTCCTGCTCGCCGTCCCCCTGCTCGGCGAGTCCCCGAGCCTCGCCGTGCTCGTCGGAGTGCCCCTCATCACCTCCGGCGTCGTCCTCGCCAACCGCCGCCTCCGATCCAAGGTTCCCGCAGATGCTTGAGCTCCTCCCGCCGCCGCCCACCGACCCGCTGTGGGACCTGACCTACGAGTTCGGCGCAGACGACCGGCCCGAACGCATGAACCTCGTCCTCGGCGTCTACCGCGACCAGTCGGGAACCACACCCGTCATGGCCGCCGTGCGCGAGGCCGAGATGCGACTGGCGCAGCGCTCGGAGTCCAAGGAGTACCGCGGGCTCTCCGGCAACACCGCCTTCAACCGCTCCCTGACGGACCTCGTCCTGGGCACCGGCGGACCGGCCGGCCGGGCCGCGGCCGTCCAGACCGTCGCGGGCTCCGGCGCACTGCGGCTGCTGGCCGATCTGATCTTCCGGACCCGCCCGGGCGCCACGGTGTGGGTCAGCGATCCGGCCTACGTCAACCACCGGCCCATCCTGGAGGCCGCCGGGCTGAAGGTCCGCCCGTACGGCTGGCGCGACGCCGGGGGCGGCTTCGACGCGGCCGGCGTGCTGCGGGAACTGCGGGACGCCCGGCGGGACGACGTGGTCCTGCTCCAGGGCTGCTGCCACAACCCCACGGGTGTGGACCCCCTCCCCGAAGAGTGGGAGGCGCTGGCCGAGTCGGCCGTCCGCGGCGGCTGGGTGCCCTTCGTCGACCTCGCCTATCACGGGCTCGGCGACGGCCTCGAGGCCGACCTGCTGGCCACGCGGATGCTGGCCGAGCGCGTACCGGAAATGCTGATCGCGGTCAGCTGCTCCAAGAACTTCGGCCTCTACAGCGACCGCGTCGGCTGCGCGATCGTTCTCGGCGCCTCGGGCCGGACCGTGCGGCACGCCGAGACGTCCTTGCAGAACGCGGCCCGGACGCTGTATTCGATGCCGCCCGAGCACGGCGCGGCCGTCGTGACCACGATCCTGGAGGACGAGGGCCTACGGGCCGCCTGGCGGGCGGAACTGGACGTCATGAGGGGCCGGATCATGGCCAACCGAGCCGATCTGGCAGCCCACTTGAGTGCGCTGGGCCGTGCGGAACAGGCGCGGTCGCTGGCCCGGCAGAAGGGGATGTTCTCCATGCTGCCCCTCACACCGCACCAGATGCTCCGGCTGCGCCGGCAGCACGCCGTCTACGGCACCACCTCGGGGCGGATCAACATCGCGGGGATCCCGGCGCACCGGATCCCCTGCCTCGCGCAGGGGATCGCGGCGGTGCTCGACGCGGCCGACGCGCCGCGGGTGATCCTGCCGGCCTAGGCCGCCTTCGGGCGGCTGCGCCGGTCAGTCCTTCGGCGGGGCCAGGCGGGCCACCACCTCGGCCAGGTCCTCGCAGACTTCCTCGATCTTCAGGCGGACGTTGTCCTGCTCGGTGACAAGGGCCGCCAGCAGCAGCGCGGTCAGGGCGGCCGCTCCGTTGAGCGCCTGGAGGTTGACCATGACCTCGAAGAGGGTGTGGCCGGCGAAGGGTCCGGTGCGGTCGGTGGCCGCCGTGATCGCGATGACGGACACGAGCAGGGCGCACGGTGCGCTGCCGGGGAGCCGGAAGCGCACCGCTGCCCAGATCAGCAGGGGAAAGACGAGGAAGAGCAGGGACAGGGAGCTGCGGGTCGCCGTGAGGGTGACGGCGCCGACCGTGACCGCCAGGGCCGCCGCCTCGGCCGCCCGGGACGGGTCCCGGGGCAGCCGGACCCGGCGCAGGACCAGCAGCAGCGGGGTCACCAGGAGGATGCCCATGGTGTCGCCGGCCCACCAGGCGGACCACACCGGCCAGAAGCTCGGCAGCGGCAGGTCGCCGGTGAGCACGAGCGTCCAGGTGCCGATGCTGGAGCTGATCAGCATCGGCACCAGGCCGCCGAGGAAGACCAGCGCCAGCCCGTCCCGCAGCCGGTCCAGTTCGGAGCGGAAGTCCGCCCGGCGCAGCAGCGCGTAGGCGCACAGCGGAGCGAGGGTGTTGCCCGCGAGGATTCCGAGATCGACGAGATCGAACGTACTGATCCGCTCGATGGCGAGGTAGGTCCCTAGTGCGATGCCCGGCCAGATCCGGGGCCCGAACCACAGCAGGGAGGCGAGGGCGATCCCGGTGGGCAGCCACAGGGGCGTGACCACCGCCCCCTCGACGCTCACGTGCAGCAGCAGGCCGAGCCGACCGGTCGCGTAGTAGGCGACGGCGACCCCGAGGATCCGAAGGAGGGCTTCGGCCGGACGTCGCCATTCCACGGTGCGCACCACTGCATCAGACAACGGCCCGGGCGCCCCGGCAGGGCGTGACACGCGCGGACGGGCGGCTGGTTGCGGTGGCGGTGGCGGTGGCGGTGGCGGTCGCGGTGGCGGGTCAGCGCGGTCGGGCCGCGTCGTGGCTGAGGACGAGTACGGCGGCATCGTCGGCGTGGCCGGTGAAATCGGTCACCTTCATCACCTCGGCGGCCAGTTCGCCGGGATCGGCCCCCGCCCCTTCCCCGGCGATCCGGGCCACGCGCTCCAGCCCCGCCTCGATCGGGAACGACGGCCCCTCGACCACCCCGTCGGTGACCAGGACGATGGAGCCCGCCTCCGTCAGCCTCCGGCGGGTCACCGGGTACCGGGCCCCGGCGACCGTGCCCAGCGGAGGACCGCCGGCGTCCTCCGCGATGCCGTACCGGCCGTCGACGGTGGCCCAGACGGTGGGGACGTGGCCGGCCCGGGCCGTCTGGAGCTCCCACGTACGGGGATCGAAGCGGAGCAGGCTACAGGTGGCGAACAGCTCGCTGTCCAGCGAGAGCAGCACGTCATTGGCCTGACTCAGCACCTCGCCGGGATCGAGGACGACGGCGGCCACGGCGCGCAGGCACACCCGGACCTGCCCCATGAAGGCGGTGGCCGCCACGTCGTGCCCCTGTACGTCGCCGATGGAGAAGGCGAGGGCCCCACCCGCCAACCGGAAGCCGTCGTACCAGTCACCGCCGATCTCCAGGCCGCGCCGGGCGGGCGCGTACCGGGCCGCGGTCCTCAGCCCCGGCAGTACGGGCAGGGAGGCGGGCAGCAGCTCGCGCTGCAGGGCCTCGGCCAGCTCCACCCGGGCCTGCTGCAGCTCCGCGCCTTCCCGCGCCTGTGCGGTGAGCCGGCCCAGCATGCTCAGCAGATCCGCGCTGGCGGGCCGGGCAGGCCGACGCGGGGTCACGGGCCGCTCCGGGATACGTCCATGTGCCTCTGCTTCCGCTGCGCGAAAGACCCGGGCCCATCATATTTCGGCCGGGCCCGCGGCGCGCACGCGGCCGGGGGAGGTGCCGGAGGCTCTCAGGGCGTCGAGAACAGCCGGCCGTAGTCCGTGACGGGGGTCGTCGGGGTGGCCGCCGCGCGCAGGGCCGCCCACAGGAGGGTCTGGTTCGCGGTCAGCACCGGGCGGCCCAAGGTGGCCTCCAGGGCCGCGATCGCCCCGACGGCGCGGAAGCCGTTGCCGCCGATGACGACGGCGTCCGCCGTGTCGGGGACGTGCGCGGCCACCCAGTCGTGCAGGGCCCGCGGCCCGATGAGGGTCTGCCCGCTGGGCAGGCCGCAGGGGGCCGCGTACGGGACCTCGAACCCGGCGTCCTCGTAATAGCCCCGGCCCAGATCGTTCAGCGTCTCGTCGAACCACGGCGGGTCCACGAGGGCGGGCCGGCCCACGCCCAAGGCCCGCAGCGCCTCGACGGTGGCGGCGCAGGTGGCGACCACGGGCAGCCCGTGGGTGCGCTCGCGGAGCCGGTCCAGCATGTACCCCTCCCCGCGCGGGCCGATGACGTAGGCGGAGCTGGTGAAGGCATAGGCGATCACCGACACCGGGGCGGCCGCCAGCAGCTCGGCGGCGTCGTCCAGGTGCGGGTCCTCGGCGAAGGCCCGTACGGGGGCCAGCGGAATGGTGGAGTCCATCGCACCGCCGCGCCCCATCGCACGGAACGGCACCCGCGCGGTGTGCAGGCCCACGTCGGCGGGAGCCATGGCGCGCAGCTCCGACTCGGGGCCGACATCGGCGTGCGGGGTGAGGACGCCGAGGCGGACGAGCACGTCCCACCCGTCGGGCTGCCACATCGCGTGTTCCTCTCGGAGGCCGGGAGACATACGGGAGATCTTCTACTGTGTCACCGGTCGGGCCGTCGAGGTGTCCGGCCGCGCCGCCGGCTGCGGGACGGGGTGCGGGGCCGGGTGTGGGGCGGTGCCTCCCCTCCCGGATATCCACAGGGCCGAGACGATCCGGGCGGATGTGTCCGAGGAGGTCGCTAGGCTTCTGGGATGACCACTTCGGAAGCAGCCGTCGATATCCCCGACGCCCAGCAGGTGCTCCACCGCGTCTTCGGGTACGACTCGTTCCGCGGCGAGCAGCAGCAGATCATCGAGCACGTGGCCGGCGGCGGCGACGCGCTGGTCCTGATGCCCACCGGCGGCGGCAAATCGCTCTGCTACCAGATCCCGGCGCTGGTCCGAGAGGGCACCGGAGTGGTGATCTCCCCGCTGATCGCCCTGATGCAGGACCAGGTGGACGCCCTCAACGCGCTCGGGGTGCGGGCCGGGTTCCTCAATTCGACGCAGCTGTCCGACGACCGGCGCGCGGTCGAGCAGGCCTTCCTCGCGGGCGAGCTCGACCTGCTCTACCTGGCGCCCGAGCGGCTGCGCACCGAAGGGACGCAGCGGCTGCTCGATCGGGGCACGGTCTCGCTCTTCGCCATCGACGAGGCGCACTGCGTCGCCCAGTGGGGCCACGACTTCCGGCCCGACTACCTCGCGTTGTCCATGCTGCACGAGCGCTGGCCGAAGGTGCCCCGGATCGCGCTGACCGCGACGGCCACCGAGGCCACGCACGCCGAGATCGCGGCGCGCCTGGGTCTTGAGGAAGCCCGCCACTTCGTGGCCGGCTTCGACCGGCCGAACATCCAGTACCGGATCGTGGCGAAGAACAACCCGGTCAAGCAGCTGCTGGAGCTGATCCGCACCGAGCACCCCGGGGACGCCGGGGTCGTGTACTGCCTCTCGCGCGCCTCGGTGGAGAAGACGGCGGCGGCCCTGGTCGAGCAGGGCATCGACGCCGTGCCCTACCACGCGGGCATGGACTCCCGGGCGCGCGCGGCGAACCAGTCGAAGTTCCTGCGGGAGGACGGGGTCGTGGTGGTGGCCACGATCGCGTTCGGCATGGGCATCGACAAGCCGGACGTGCGCTTCGTGGCCCACCTGGACCTGCCCAAGTCGGTCGAGGGCTACTACCAGGAGACCGGCCGCGCCGGCCGCGACGGCGAGCCGGCCACGGCCTGGCTGACGTACGGGCTCCAGGACGTGGTCCAGCAGCGCAAGATGATCGAGGGCTCCGAGGGCGACGAGGCGCACCGCCGCGCGCTGGCCGGACACCTGGAGGCGATGCTCGCGCTGTGCGAGACGGTCGGCTGCCGCCGGGTGCGGCTGCTGGCCTACTTCGGGCAGACCGGCGCGCCGGACTGCGGGAACTGCGACACCTGCCTGACGCCCGCCGAGTCCTGGGACGGCACGGTCGCGGCGCAGAAGCTGCTGTCCACGGTGTGGCGGCTGGCCAAGGAACGGCGCCAGAAGTTCGGCGCCGGCCAGATCATCGACATCCTCCAGGGCAAGAAGACGGCCAAGGTCATCCAGTTCGACCACGACGGCCTCTCCGTGTTCGGCATCGGCGCCGACCTGGGCACCAACGAGTGGCGCGGGGTCGTCCGGCAGCTGCTGGCGCTCGGACTGCTGGCGGTGGAGGGCGACTACGGCACATTGGTGCTGACCGAGGCCAGCGGCGAGGTGCTGGGCGGCCGCCGGAGCGTCCCGATGCGCAAGGAGACGGCGCCGCCGGCCGGTTCCTCCCGCAAGGAGTCCGGGTCGCGCTCCGGGAAGGGCAGCCGGGTACCGGTCGACCTGCCGGCCGCCGCCGTCCCGGTGTTCGAGTCCCTCCGGGCGTGGCGCGCCGAGACCGCGCGGGAGCAGGGCGTACCGGCGTACGTCGTCTTCCACGACGCGACGCTGCGGGAGATCGCGACGCAGCTGCCCACGACGGTCGCGGAGCTGGGCACGGTCAACGGAGTCGGCGAGGCGAAGCTCGCCAAGTACGCCGAGGGCATCCTGCAAACCCTGGGCGGCGCGCGTCCCGAGCCGGGCACGGGCGGCGCGGCGGCGCAGACCCCGGCCGCCCCGGCCCCCCGGACGGCCGCGGCCCCCCGGACCGCCCCGGCCGCCGCTGCGGCCGGGGCGGCCGTGCCCGCCCAGGCGCAGCAGGCCCCGCGGGCGGAGGAGTCCCTCTTCGGCCCGGAGGACGAGGACATCGACCCGCCCTGGGACGACTGGGAGTAAAGGACGGGAGCAGAAGATGGGGGGAGCGGCGGCCCGGCCGCCGCGAGCCCGCCCGTCCGGCCGGACACAGCGCCGGTCGGCTGAGGCTCGGATAGGGTGAATCGGTAGGAATCGGGCCCCCTGGGGTGAGGTCGGCGCATTGGACACGTACCAGGAGACGAGCGAGGTACCGGACCAGCCGGTGGCTGCTGTCGGGTACGCGGGCGTACTGAGCGAGCTGCTGCCGATCGCCCTGTGGCGGGAGGACGCCGACGGGCTCGTCGTCGAGTGGTCGCTGGCCGCCCAGGACCTGCTCGGCCACCGCCCCGAGGACATCCTCGGCCGGCCGGGCTCCGACGTGCTCGTCCCCGACGCCAACCACGAGCTCGCCGACCAGCTGACCCGCCGGGTCCAGGCCGGGGAGACGGTCGTCGGCACCCTGCCCGTGCGCCACCGCGACGGACACCAGGTCCCCATGGAGATGTGGATCCTGCCCTCCCCGGATCCGCAGGGGCGCACCGGCTCCATGCTCATCGCCGTGGAGACCTCCGAGGTCCTCGGGATGCGCGATTCGCTCGCCGCGCTGCAGAGCCTGTTCACCCAGTCGCCGATCGGCCTCGGCACCCTCGGCCCCGACCTGCGCTTCCTGCGCGTCAACGACGCCCTCGCCCGGATGAACGGGGTGTCCGCCGCCGAGCACATCGGCAAACGGCTCACCGAGGTCGTGCCGGGGGTCAACGCCGTCGCACTCGAACGGCTCATGCGCAAGGTGCTGGAGTGCGGCTCCGCCGTCGTCGACGTCCGCCGCACCGGCCGCACCCCCGCCGACCCCGACCACGACCGGACCTGGTCCTGCTCCTACGCCCCGCTGCTGGACGGCTCCGGGCGGCGGCTCGGGCTGATCGCCTCCCTCATCGACATCACCGACGGGCAGCGCGCCCAGGCGGAGGCGGAGCGGGCACGCAGCAGGTTCGCCCTGCTCGCCGAGGCCGGTACCCGCATCGGCACCACGCTGGACCTGGGGCAGACGGCCCAGGAGATCGTGGAGGTGCTGGTACCGCAGCTCGCGGACTCGGCCGACGTACAGCTCCTGGAGGCCGTACTGGACCCGGACGAGGCCGGCGCGTCCACCCGGGGCCTGCTGCGCCGCCTGGCCGCCCTCTTCCCGGACCCGGCCGCGCCCACCGCCAAACTCGTCGCCGGGCAGACCTTCCAGATCCCGGCGCACACCGCCTACGAGCAGGTCATCACCGAGGGCCAGGCCATGAACCTCTTCACGGCCGACATCCCGGCCCTGATCAAGGATCCGCGCGCGGCCGCGCTGCGCGCCTACCTGGCCACCCTCGGCTGCGCCCGGATGGTCCCGCTGGTGGCCCGCGGGCGGGTGCTCGGGGTGGTGGTGGTGACCCGGGTGCGCGGGCGCGACGTCTTCGACCACGAGGACTGCGTGCTCATCGACGAGGTGGTGGCCCGGGCGGCCCTGAACATCGACAACGCCCGGATGTACACCACCCAGCGCGCGGCGGCCCTGACGCTGCAGCGCAGCCTGAGCAACAACGCGCTGCCCGAGGTCGCCGGCCTGGAGCTGACCGGTCGCTACCTGCCGGCCAGCGACCACGACGTCGGCGGGGACTGGTTCGACGTGATCGAGCTGCCGGACGGCCGGACCGGACTGGTGATCGGCGACGTGATGGGCCACGGCATCCACGCGGCCGCCGTCATGGGCCAGCTGCGCACCGCCGTACGTACCCTGGCGCGGCACCAGGTGACCCCGGAGCAGATGCTGCGCTCGCTGGACGCGGTGGTGGCCGACCTCGGCGAGGACGAGATGGCCACCTGCGTCTACGCCGTCCACGACCCGGTGACGGGAGCGTGCGTCATCGCCCGCGCCGGACACCCGCCGCCGGCCGTGGTCACGGCCGACGGGGCCGTGACCTTCCTGGACGGCCCGCCGGGAACCCCGCTCGGCACGGGCGGACGGGAGTTCCGCACGGAGGAGGTCCGGCTCGCCCCGGGCAGCCTGCTCGTGCTCTACACGGACGGCCTCATCGAGTCCCGGGACCGGGACCTGGACGAGGGGATGGCGGGGCTGGCGGACGCCCTGAGGGGCGCGGGGGAGCCGCTGGAGGCCCTGTGCGACACGATCCTCGAGCGCCTCCTCCCGGAGGCCCCGCAGGACGACGTGGCCGTACTGCTGGCCCGGATGCGTTGATTGCACTAGTTCGATATTGGTTTGTATCTAGCGCAACCTGGAGCTATCTTCGCTGCCATGTCTGCCAAGTCGCCGTCCCCCATCACGCTCACCGGCCGCCACGTCCGCCTGGAGCCGCTGACCAGGAGCCACCTCCCCGACCTGTACGAGGCCGGCGGCCGCGACGAGGAGGTCTGGCGCTGGCAGGGCGGCCCCGCGCCGCAGACGCGGGAGGAGCTGGGCGACAGGCTCGACGACGTGCTCGCGGGCGACTACCTGCCCTTCGCCGTGATCCACCTCGCGAGCGGCAAGGCCATCGGCTGGACCACGTACCTGGACATCAGCCCGGTTGACGAACGCCTGGAGATCGGCTGGACCTGGTACGGGCGCGCGTACTGGCGCAGCGCCGTCAACACCGAGTCCAAGCTGCTCCTGCTCACGCACGCCTTCGAAGACCTCGGCATGGGCCGGGTCCAGCTCAAGACGGACCACCTCAACACCCGCTCCCAGGCCGCCATCGCCCGCCTCGGCGCGCAGCGCGAGGGCGTCCTGCGCCGCCACCGCCGGCGCCCGGACGGCACCTGGCGCGACAGCGTGTACTTCTCCCTGCTGGCCGACGAATGGCCGGAGACGAAGGCCCGGCTGGCCGCCCGGCTCTGAGGTCCGAGCACGCCCGGCTCCGAGGCCCGCACGCCCGGTCCCGAAGCCCGGCCACCGCCATCCCCCCGCTACCAGGCCAGGTCCTCCAGGGCCTCCAGGTCCACGACGGACGGGGGCGCCGGCTCCGCCCCGCCCGTCAGGGGCAGCTCCGCCCAGATCACCTTGCCGCGGTCCGTGTAACGGGTGCCCCAGCGCTCCGCGTACTGGGCGACGAGGAACAGGCCGCGCCCGCCCTCGTCGGTCGTGGCCGCGTAGCGCAGGTGCGGTGAGGTGCTGCTGCCGTCGGAGATCTCGCAGATCAGCGTGCGGTCCCGGAGCAGCCGGACCCGGATCGGCGGGGTCCCGTAGCGGATGGCGTTGGTGATCAGCTCGCTGAGGATGAGCTCGGCGGTGAAGGTGACCTCCCCCAGGCCCCACTCGGTGAGCTGCGCGGAGCCCGCCCGGCGGACCCGGGACACGTCCGAGGGGTCCGGGAGCACCTCCCACTCCGCGATCCGGTCGGCCGGGAGCCGCCGGGTGTCGGCGATGAGCAGCGCGATGTCATCGCTCGGCGCCGGGAACAGCAGCGAGGCCAGTACGTCCGAACAGGCCTGATCGGGGCTCCGGTCCTCCCGGGACAGGGCCTCGGTCAGCAGGGCGAGGCCGGTGTCGAAGTCCCGGTCCCGGTCCTCCAGCAGCCCGTCGGTGAACAGGACGAGCCGGCTCGCCTCGGGCAGTCGCAGCTCCACGGCCTCGAAGGGCATCCCGCCGACGCCCAGCGGCAGCCCGATCGGCAGCTCGGGGTACTCGACCCGGCCGTCGGGCCGGACCAGGGCCGGGCCGGGGTGACCGGCGCTGGCCATGGCGCAGTGGCCGGACACCGGGTCGTACACCGCGTACAGGCAGGTGGCGCCGGTGACGCTCGCGGACTCGCCGTCCCCGGCGCCCTCGTCGGCCGAGGACTCGTCCTGGTCGATCCGGTCGATCAGCTCGTCGAGGTGGCCCAGCAGCTCGTCGGGCGGCATGTCGAGCGTGGCGAAGTTGTGCACGGCGGTCCGCAGCCGGCCCATGGTGGCGGCGGCGTGCACCCCGTGCCCCACCACGTCGCCGACGACCAGCGCGACCCGGGCCCCGGCGAGCGGGATCACGTCGAACCAGTCACCGCCCACGCCCGCCTTCGCGGGCAGGTACCGGAAGGCGACGTCCACGGCGCTCAGATCGGGCAGCACCCGCGGCAGCAGACTGCGCTGGAGGGTCACCGCCACCGCGTGCTCGCGGGTGAAGCGGCGGGCGTTGTCGATGGAGACCGCGGCCCGCGCCGCCAGTTCCTCGGCGAAGGACAGGTCCTCCTCGTCGAAGGGCTCGGGGGTGTCGGCCCGCCAGAAGTTGGCCATGCCGAGGACCACCCCGCGCGCCTGGAGCGGTACGGAGATCAGCGAGTGCAACCCGTACTCCAGAGCCACCCGGGTGCCGTCTTGATCCTGGGCCCGCCAGCCGAAGGCGGCGGTCAGGTCGGCCGCGAGGACACCCCGCCCGGCGTCCAGGGCCGCCGACATCGGCGCGGTCGCCACCACGAAGCGGATGACGTCGCCCACCGGCTGGAGCGGGGAGTCGACGCGGATCCCGCTGATGGCGGCCCGGCGCATCTCGGTGTGCGTGCCGCCGCCGGGCTCCTCGCCGCGCAGCACCGGCTCCAGCAGCTCGACGGTGACGAAGTCCGCGAACCGCGGCACCGCGACCTCGGAGAGCTCCTCGGCGGTGCGCACCACGTCCAGGGTGGTCCCGATGCGCACGCCGGCGTCGTAGAGCAGCTGGAGGCGGTCACGGGCGACCGCGGCCCGGCCGGAGAGCGCGGCGAGCTCGGTGGAGTCGCGCAGGGTGGTCACGGTGCCCGTCGGGCGGCCCCCGTAGGGCTTGGTGGGGCGTACGTTCACGGCGAGGAGCCGGTCGCCCGCCCGGTGGACCTCGTCGGTGGCGGCCCGCCCGGAGGCCAGCAGCGCGGCCGTCGGCGGATCGAGGCCGAGCTCGCCCACGTGCCGCAGCTCGGCGTCGTCGGGCAGGTCGAGGAGACGGCGGGCCTCGTCGTTGGCGAGCAGCAGCCGGCCCTCGGCGTCGATGATCAGGACGCCCTCGCGGACGGCGTGCAGAACCGCTTCGTGGTGTTCGTTCATCCGGGTCATCTCGGCCTCGCCGAGGCCCCGGGTCTGGCGCCGCAGCCGGCGGCTGACGAGGGCCGCGCCGCCGGTGCCCAGGAGCAGGGCGGCCGCGGCCGCGCCGAAGAGCAGGGGCAGCTGGCCCTCGACCCCGTCGCCGACGTTCCCGACCTCGATGCCGGTGGCGACCAGGCCGACCACGGTGCCCGTGGAATCCCGTACGGGGACCACGGCGCGGACCACGTCGCTCGGCTTCCCCTCGAACGTCTCGGTGAAGGGCTGTCCGGCCGCGGCGCGCGAGAGGTCGCCGGTGGCGCGCTGCCCGATCAGCTCGGGCCGGGAGTCGGTGTACCGGATCCCGTCGGTGGTCATGACGGCGATGAAATCGACGCCCGAGGCCCGGCGGGCGCCCTCGGCCAGCGGCTGGAGCTCGGCGGTCGGGTCGGCGGACTCCAGGGCCGCCGGGAGGCCGGGGGCGTGCGCGAAGGCCTCGGCGGCGGCCAGGGAGCGGTTGCGGGCGTCGCGCTGGCTGTCGTACCGGGCCTGGAAGAACAGGGCCGTGGCGGCGGCCGTGATCAGCACCAGTACGAGGACGGCCTGGAGCGCGAAGACCTGGCCGGCGACGCTGCGGGCGCCGAGCGAGAGGTGCGCGAACAGCCGGGACCGACGGGAGCGTCCGGGCCCGGTTCCGGGTGGGGACCCGTCCTCGGGCGGGGGCTCGTCCCCGGGCGCTCCTTCGGAGCCCCTGGGTGGCCCAAAACGTCCGGTCATGAGCCATTTCTAACACTGTCGGCGTGGTTTGGGGGAGGCCCAGGGGGTCCTGGTGCGGTAGCGGCCGCGCGGTACGCACGGGGGCTCGTGCCGACGTACGAGGTGAAGTGCTGGCGGAAGGTGACCTCGCTGGCGAATCCGGCCCGCCGGGCCACCTCGGTGACCGGGTGATCGGTGCGCTCCAGCAGTTTGCGGGCTTCGTCCAGACGGTGGCCCAGGAGCCATTTGTGCGGGGTGGTGCCGGTCGCCGCGGCGAAGTGCCGGGCGAAGGAACGCGGCGACATCCCGGCCCACCGGGCCAGGGTGGCCACGTCCAGCGCCTCGTGCAGCCGTCCGAGCGCCCGCTCCCGTACGAGGGCCAGTGCCTCGGCGGTCCGGTCGGCGACCGGGGTCGGGCGGTCCAGGTACTGGGCGTGCTCGCCGGTGCGGAAGGGGCCGGTCACCATCGCGCGGGCGATGGCGGCGGCCGCCTCGGAGCCGTGGGCCTCGCGGACCAGGTGCAGGCAGAGGTCGATGCCGGAGGCGACTCCGGCGGAGGTCCACAGCCCGTCGTCCCCGACGTAGAGCGGGGCCTCCTCGACGCGCACGGCGGGGTACCGGCCGGCCAGCGCCGGGGCGAGCGACCAGTGCGTCACGGCCCGGCGGCCCGCCAGCAGCCCGGCCTCGGCGAGTATGAAGGCGCCCGCGCACAGGGCGGCCACCACGATGCCCCGGGCGTGGGCGTCCCGGAGGGCGGCGAGCACCGGCTCGGGCGTCGGGTCACCGGGCCGGTCCAGCGCGGGGACCACGACGAGGTCGGCGCGGGCGAGCCAGTCGAGCCCGCGGTCCGGGGTCAGGGAGAGCCCGCCGGGGAGCGGGATCGGGCCGGTGTCGAGGGCGCACCGGCGCAGCTCGAAGGGCGGTACCCCGCGGTGGCCGCGGTCATGCCCCCAGACCTCGGTGATGACGGCCAGGTCGAAAGCGCGGATGCCGGGCTGGGCGACGATCGCGACGCGGTGCATGGCCGAGAGTCTGCCACGGAGGCCCGCCGGAAGGGGAGGCCCGAGCCCCCGGAAAATGCCGCCGAGACGCCCCCGACCTGGGACGGAGCCCCGCCGGGGACCTCGCCGGGGCCGGACTGCCACGGTGGCAGGATCCCATCGGTTCCCGGTCCGGGCGGTACTGGTCCGAGGGGGAGGCGGCGCCCAGGATGAGGGCATGACGAACGAGACCGCACCCGAGACCGCCACCGCCGCCACCGAGGCCGCGGCCACCACCACCGCCGCCACCGAGGCGGCGACCACGGCCACGACCGCCGTCGAGATCGCCGCGAACAGCGCCCTCTTGGTCATCGACGTCCAACAGGGCTTCGATGACCCCGACTTCTGGGGCCCGCGCAACAACCCGGCCGCCGAGGGGAACATCGCCGCGCTGATGGACGCCTGGCAGGAGACCGGCCGCCCGGTCGTGCTCGTGCAGCACGCCTCCCGCACCGCCGGATCGGTCCTCGCTCCCGACCAGCCCGGGTACGCCCTCAAGGACTTCGTCGCCGAGCGGGCCGACGGGGCGGCCCTGCGCGTCACCAAGTCCGTGAACTCCTCCTTCTACGGCACCCCGGACCTCGCCGACTGGCTCACCGCCCAGGGCGTCGGACAGCTCGTCGTCTCCGGCATCCAGACGAACATGTGCGTCGAGACCACGGCCCGGATGGCCGGGAACCTGGGCTACGAGGTCCTCGTGCCGCTCGACGCCACCCACACCTTCGACCTGGCCGCCGAACCCGGCCCGGACGCGCCCCGGCTGACGGCCGACCAGCTCGCCACCGCCACCGCGGTCAACCTCCAGGGCGGCGGCTTCGCCCGCATCGTCACCACGGCCCGGCTCCTCGCCGCGGCCAAGGCCCAGGCCTAGGCCCGGGCGTCCCGTGGGAGAACGTCCGGCCCCCGTACACGCCGACGGCCCGGACCCCCGTCAGGGGGTCCGGGCCGTCGGACAGGGCGGACGCCTCGTCAGAGGACGTCGGCCGCGATGTTCTCCGCCACCCGCTCCAGCAGCGGCCCCGCGTTCGGGATGCTCACCGCCGGATCCGGCTCGAGGTCCGTGAGCGGGTAGGCCTTCCGGATGCCCGCGGCCTCCAGCGCCTCCTGCGAGAGCAGCAGGCGGCCGCAGACCGCGACGACGGGCTTGCCCGCGGCGCGAGCCGCCGCCGCGACACCGGCCGGAGCCTTGCCGTGGAGCGTCTGCTCGTCCAGCGAACCCTCACCGGTGATGACCAGCGTGGCCCGCTCCAGCGCCGGCGCGAAGCCGAGCACCTCCAGCATCAGCTCGATGCCGGGACGGAACGAGGCACCGAGCAGCAGGGCCCCGTAGCCGATGCCGCCCGCACCGCCCGCGCCGGGCGAAACCGCCGCCTCGGCGGCCAGGGAGCCGATCGACTTCTCCAGGACCACCGCGAAGTGCGCCAGCGCCGCGTCCAGCGTCGCCACGTCCTCGGGCGACGCCCCCTTCTGCGGGCCGTAGACCGCCGGAGCGCCCTTCGGACCCGTCAGAGGGTTGTCCACGTCGCTCGCCAGGACGAAGTCGATCTCCTTGATGCGGGGGTCGACGCCCGACAGGTCGGCCGAGGCCAGCCCGGCCAGCGCGCCGCCGCCCGGACCGACGGGTTCACCGTTCGCATCCAGGAACACCGCGCCCAGCGCGGCCAGCATGCCCGCACCGCCGTCGGTGGTGGCGCTGCCGCCCACACCGAAGACGATCGAGCGCGCTCCCGCGTCGAGTGCGGCCTTCAGCAGCTCGCCGGAGCCGTAGGTGGTCGCCGTCAGCGGGGCGAAGACACCCGTCGGCAGCAGCTGGAGGCCGGAGGCCTCCGCCATCTCGACCACCGCGGTGCCCTCGCGCAGCGCGAAAGCGGCCGTGACCTGGTCACCGAGCGGTCCGGTGACCCGTACCTCCCGGCGTTCGAAACCGGCCGCCACAGCGGCCGCGACCGTACCGTCGCCGCCGTCCGCGACGGGGAGGGTCTCGATCTCCACGCCCGGTACGGCCTTGCGCAGGCCGGCCGTGACCCGCTCCGCGACCTGAACGGCCGTGAGCGAGCCCTTGAATTTGTCCGCGGCGATGAGCACGCGCGCGGTCTCAGTTACTGCTCCGTCCGTCACCTTGCTAATCCCTTGCTATCGAACAGTGCAGTCGCGCCACCCATGAGCCTATCCGGAGGATCCTCCTATGCCCATGCGTGGCCTGGGCCACACACGGCGCGGCATGCCCCTAAATAGGGATATACGCCTGCATAGTGTGGCCGCATGAGCACGGATTCACTGGAACAGCCACGTCCGGATTCCCCAGGGGGCGGGTCGCGGGGCCCCGGCGACGGCACGGACGGCGCTCCCGACCTCACCGTCGTCACCATCGGGGTGATCGCGGTCCTGGCGGTCGTCGCCTGGGCCGCGCTGGGCAAGAGTTCCTTCGACTCGGCGTCGAGCACCGCACTGGCCTGGGTGCTGAGCAACTTCGCGTGGCTCTTCGTGATCGCCGCCGATGTGTTCCTCGTCATGTGCGTCGTGCTCGCGATCAGCCGCTTCGGGCGGATCCGCCTCGGCAGGGACGACTCGGAGCCGGAGTTCACGAACCTCGCGTGGATCGCGATGATGTTCAGCGCCGGCATGGGCATCGGGCTGATGTTCTACGGGGTGGGCGAGCCGCTCACCCACTACCTGAACCCGCCCCCGGCCTCAGGCGCGGCGCCCGGCACCGGCGACGCGGCCCGCGCCGCGCTCGACTACTCCTTCTTCCACTGGACCCTCACCCCCTGGGCGATCTACGGCATCGCCGGCCTCGCCCTCGCCTACGCGACCTTCCGCAAGGGCCGCGGCAACCGCCTCAGCTCCGCCTTCGTCCCCCTCATGGGCGAGGAGCGCGCCAACGGCTGGCAGGGCAAGGCCATCGACCTGCTCGCCGTCTTCGCGACCGTCTTCGGCACCGCGACCAGCCTCGGCCTCGGCGCCCTCCAGGTGGCCAAGGGGCTCAACATCACGACGGGGATCGAGGACTCGACCACGGTCGAGCTGATCATCATCGGATCCCTGTCGGCCGCATTCGTGCTCTCCGCCTTCTCCGGGCTGCACAAGGGCGTCAAATGGCTCAGCACGATCAACATCGTGCTCGCCGCGGCCCTGATGGCCTTCGTCTTCGTCCTCGGCCCGACGGTCTACATCCTCGACGTGATCCCGGCGAGCGTCGGCAGCTACCTGCACGAACTCCTCCCGATGGCCACCCGCACCGGGGCCTTCACCGACAGCGAGTGGCTCGGCGCGTGGACGATCTTCTACTGGGCGTGGTGGCTCTCCTGGGCGCCCTTCGTCGGCACCTTCATCGCCCGCATCTCGCGCGGCCGCACCATCCGCGAGTTCCTCGTCGGCGTGCTCCTGGTGCCCAGCGGCGCCACCGTCGTCTGGTTCTGCGTCATGGGCGGCACCGCGATCCGCCTCGACTCCACCGGCGTCGCCGACATGGCCGCCAAGGCCAAGGAGGGCACCGAGGCCACGCTCTTCGCGATGCTCGACGCGCTCCCGCTCGGCGGGGTCACCTCGTGGATCGCGATGCTCCTGGTGATGACGTACTTCGTCACCAGCGCCGACTCCGCCTCCCTCGTCATGGGCTCCCTCACCAGCCGCGGCTCCCTGCACCCGCCGACCTGGCTCGTGGTCACCTGGGGCGTGCTGATGGCCTCCGTGGCCGCCGTGCTCCTCGTCGCGGGCGGCCTGAAGTCCCTCCAGACGGCGACCATCCTGGTCGCGCTGCCCTTCGTGGTGGTGATGCTGGTCCTGTGCTGGGCCCTGGTGAAGGAGCTGCGCGAGGACCCGGGTGCGGGCCCCGTCCGCCACCACCCCCTCCACGGGATGCGGGACGCGGTCAAGGCCATGGTCGGCGACGCCATCACCGAGCAGGGCCCGGCCCGCCACCCCCGCCTGCGGCGCGTGGCGGAGTCGAGGAACCGCGACCGCGAGGACGGCTCCGGAGGCGGAAGCGCCGGCGGCACGGGCGGCGGCACCAGTGGCGGCACCGGCGGCGGGTCCACCCCGGAAGGGTGATCCCCACGGGCCCGGGGCGGCTCGGTAGGGTTGCGCGGTGACCACCACCACGGATGACTACGCCACCTACATCGCGAGCCTGCCCCGGGTGCTGGCCGGAGCGGCCGCCCTGTTCCGGGACGCCGAGGGCCGGGTGCTCCTCGTGGAGCCCAACTACCGGGAGGGATGGGCCCTGCCGGGCGGCACCATCGAGTCGGACACGGGGGAGTCCCCGCGTACGGCCGCCCGCCGGGAGAGCGCCGAGGAGATCGGCATCGACGTGCCGCTCGGCCGGCTGCTCGCCGTCGACTGGTCGACGGGCCCCGGCCGGCCCCCGCTCGTCGCCTACCTCTACGACGGCGGCGTGCTCGACGCCGCACAGCTCGCCTCCGTCAAGCTCCAGGAGGAGGAGCTGCTCTCGTGGCGGCTCGTGGATCCGGCCGAGCTGACGGACCATCTGCTCGGCTCCCTGGGCCTGCGCACCCAGGAGGCGTACCGCGTGCTGCTGTCCGGCGAGGGCACCGTGGAGCTGGAGAACGGCCGCAGGCCGCAGGCCTCGTAGCCCCTCCCGCTCGTTATTCCGTGCCTACACCGAGCAGGACAGAATTCAGCAGATGATCACGATGTACGCCTGGCCCAGTACCGCCGACGGGCCCGACGCCCTGCCCATGGTCCACTTCACCACCGACCAGCAGGAGGGCGGCGAGGTCACCCCCGAGGGGGTCCCGGTCTGGATGTTCGACACCGCGATCCGTGACGGCGGCTGGGCGCAGTTCACCGACTTCGAGGCCTGGTCCGTACCGGCCGAGGGCTGGCAGGCCTTCTACCGCCGCGAGGACGACGTCCTCGCCGTCACCGGCCCCGGCGCCTGCGAGGGCTGGTACCAGGGCGGCCTCGGCGCCGACGCCGACTGGGTCGGCGCGGCCGCCGCCCAGCAGAGCGTGGTCCTGCTCGCGGCCCCCGTCCAGCACCCGTCCCTGTACGCCTACGCGGTCGAGGCCGGCGCCGGCTTCGCGCTGCTGGTCCCGCTGGTGGTCATCTAGGCCGTCTGACCGGCCCCCGTCTCCGACGTGTGGTGTCCCCGGCCCCTTGCGACAATGGGCCCATGACCGGCACAGGGCCCCGGCACCCGGGGCGCTACGGCGAGCGGGTCTTCCGCCCCGAGGCCGCGGGCGAGGGGGACCGGATCGACCTCGGCTCCCTCACCTACGACGCCATCACCATGGCTCGGCTGCGACAGCTGGGCGTGGGCCCGGGCTGGAGCTGCCTCGACATCGGGGCCGGCACCGGGACGGTGGCCCGCAGGCTGCTGGAGGAGGCCGGCGTCGCGGAGGTCCTCGCCGTGGACCGGGACGTACGGTTCCTCGCGGCGCACCCCGTACCGGGGCTGACCCCGCTCCAGGCAGACGTCACCGCGGACGGATTCTCCCCCGGCCTCTTCCGGCTGGTCCACGCCCGCTTCGTCCTCATGCACCTGCCGGACCGGCCGCGGCTGATCTCCCGGCTCGCCGGACTCCTCGCACCCGGCGGGGTCCTGGTGATCAGCGACGCCGTGGACCTGACGACAGAGTCCGCGCCCCGCACCCCGTACACCGACGCGATGCGGGTCATGTGGCGGGCGCTGCGCGAGGGCATCGGGACGGACGTGTCGGAGGTGGTCCACCACCCCGAGCTGCTGGAGGCGGCGGGGCTGGATTCGGTGGCGGCCGAGATCCACGTACCACCGTTGCTGCCGGGCAGTGCGATCAGCCGGTTCTGGGCGGACACCTGGGACCGGGCCCGGGCGGACATGCTGGCGACGGGGCTCCTCGACGAGCACCGGCTCGCCGAGGCCGTGCGGTTGCTGGAGTCGCCCGGGTACGCGGGGCTGTCGCCCGGCATGCTCACGACCTGGGGCTGGAAGCCCGGAGCGCCCGGAGCGGCGTAGGCGCGCGCGACGCCCTCACCCACCGGCGCTCTGGAGCTGCTCGGTCCCCGACTCGAAGGCGAGCAGGCGTACCTTGCGGTCGATGCCGCCGCCGTAGCCCGTCATGGAGCCGGAGGCCCCGATGACGCGGTGGCACGGCACGATGATGCCGACCGGGTTCTTCCCGTTGGCCAGGCCGACCGCGCGCGAGGCGTTCGGCTTGCCGAGCTTGGCGGCCAGTTCCCCGTAGGACCAGGTCTGCCCGTAGGGGATCCGTACGAGCTGCTCCCAGACGCTGCGCTGGAACTCGGTGCCCTCCAGCCGGACCGGCAGGTCGAAGGCGGTGAGCTCCCCGGCGAAGTACGCGGTCAGCTGCCGCACCACCTCCGGGAAGGGGGCCTCGCCTTCCGCGACGCGCTCCCCGAAGGCCTCCTCGGCCGGGCGGTGGCGCTGCCCGGTCATGTAGAGCCCGCAGAGGACCCCGTCGGCGGCGACGAGGGTGAGCGGCCCGTAGGGGCTGTCGACGACGGTGTGCTGCTTGGCGGTACTGCTGCTCATGATGCTCGTACTCCTCGGAAGTCGGTGGGGTCGGGGTCAGACGGGCAGGACGTTGATGGCGTGGTCCTCGGTGGCCCACAGGTACTGCACGGCGTACGCGCGCCAGGGCCGCCAGTGCGCCGCGCGGGCGGTCAGCGCCGCGGGCGTGGAGGGCAGGCCGAGCGCCTTCGCGGCCCGCCGGATGCCCAGGTCGGCCGGGATGAAGGCGTCGGGGTCGCCCAGGGCCCGCATCGCGATGATCTCGGTGGTCCACGGCCCGAAGCCCGGCAGCGCCCCCAGCCGTGCGCGGGCCGCCTCCCAGTCGCTGTCGATCCCGAGCGGGAGCGAGCCGTCGGCCAGGGCCGAGACGAGCGTGGTGAAGGTGGTCCGCCGGCTGCGCGGCATGGCCAGGGATTCCGGGTCCATCCCGGCCAGGGCCTGCGAGGTGGGGAACAGGTGCGTCAGCCCGCCCTCGGGGTCGGGATCGGCCACCGGCTCGCCCAGGGCGCGCACCAGGCGGGCCGCGTGCGTACGGGCCGCCGCGGTCGACACCTGCTGGCCGAGGACGGCCCGTACGGCGAATTCCTCCGCGTCGACGGTGCGCGGCACCCGGCGGCCGGGAGCCTTGGCCACGAGGGGGGCCAGCAGCGGGTCGGCGCGCAGCTGCTCGTCCACGGCCTCGGGGTCCGCGTCGAGGTCCAGGAGGCGGCGGCACCGGCTGATGGCGATGGTGAGGTCGCGCAGGTCGGTGAGGGCGAGCTTGCAGCCGATGTGGTCCGGCTGCGGGGTCAGGGCGACGACACCGGTGCCGTACGGCAGCCGCAGCGTGCGGCGGTAGGCGCCGGCCCGCCACTCCTCGACCCCGGGGACGGCGGTCGCGGCGAGGTGTCCGAAGAGGTTGTCGGGGGTGAGCGGGGCGCGGAAGGGGAGCCGCAGGCTGATGGTGCCGGGCACCTGGGCGGCTCCGGCTCCGGCACCCGGGGCGGCCCCCCGGCCCGCGGCCCGCGTCCGGAGCTCGCTCGGGGCCAGGGCGAACACCTCGCGGACGGTGTCGTTGAAGGTCCGGATCGAGGAGAAGCCGGCGGCGAAGGCGATGTCGCCCATCGGGAGCCCGGAGGTCTCGATCAGCAGCCGGGCGGTCTGCGCGCGCTGCGCCCTGGCCAGGGCGAGGGGCCCGGCGCCGAGCTCGGCGTTCAGCTGGCGCTCCACCTGCCGGGAGGAGTACCCCAGCCGGGTGGCGAGCCCGGGGACGCCCTCGCGGTCGACGACGCCGTCCTGGATGAGGCGCATGGCACGGGCGACGGCGTCGGCGCGGGCGTTCCACTCGGGGGAGCCGGGCGAGGTGTCGGGCCGGCACCGCTTGCAGGCCCGGTACCCGCTCTGCTGGCAGGCGGCGGCGCTGGGCAGGAAGGTCATGTTCTCGACCTTGGGCGGTACGGCGGGGCAGCTGGGGCGGCAGTAGATCCCGGTGGTCCTGACGGCGGTGAAGAACCATCCGTCGAACCGGGCGTCCTTCGACTGGACGGCCCGTACGCAACGCTCCGTATCGGTGTACATGGCTCCCATCCTCCCGGGTGGGCCGTCCCCGGGCTGGCGGTTTTCCGACACCAAGCCTACGCGCGCTCCGCCTCTGGTCCCGCCGCCGCTTCCCCGCCGCACGGGGCCCGCCCCTTCCGCCGGAGCGGCACGAGCCGCCCCACATGCCCCGCGGGCGGCCCCCGTGCGGCGGCGTAGGCGCCCCCGGGCATGCGGAAGGGCCCCTGGCCGCCTGGGCGGCGGCCGGGGGCCCTTGCGTGCGTGCGGCGGAGGCTACGGGGCCTGGGTGGCCCTCGCCTCGCGACGGTTGTGGCGGAACGTGTTCGCGCGACGGGTCGTCGCGAACAGCGGGATGGTCGCCGCCAGAGCGATCTGCAGCGCGCAGCCGGTCTGGAGCAGCAGCCCGCCGCCCGGCGCGTCGAACGCCCACGCGGCCAGCAGACCCATCGCCGCGACGATCCAGCTCAGCATCGCCACCGCGAGGACACCCCGCGGCTTGGGGTACTCGACCCGGCTCACCATCAGCCAGGCCACGCCGACGATCGCCAGCAGGGTCGGGATGAACGGCAGCTCCAGCAGCACGATCGAGACGACCGTCAGCGCACCGAAGGGGCTCGGCATGCCCTGGAACATGCCGTCCTTCATCGCCACGCAGCTGAATCTCGCGAGGCGCAGGACGACCGCCAGCAGGACCACGATCGCCGCCAGCGCCGACATCTTCTGCACGGCGTCATCGGCGACCATGCCGTAGACGAGCACAAAGTACGCCGGAGCCAGGCCGAAGCTGATCAGGTCGGACAGGTTGTCCAGCTCCGCGCCCATCGGCGAGCTGCGCAGCTTGCGGGCCACGATGCCGTCGAAGAGGTCGAAGACCGCGGCGAGCAGCATCAGTATCACGGCGGTGGCCGCGCTGCTGCGGGCCATGCCCGACTCGCCGCTGCCGGTGAGGTGCGGGATGAGGATCCCGGTGGTGGTGAAGTACACCGCCATGAATCCGCAGGTCGCGTTGCCGAGGGTGAGGGTGTCCGCTATCGACAGCCGCAATGACAGCGGCATGTCGTCCTCGGTGGACTCCTCCTCGGCAGCCTCCGGCACCCAGCCGGTCGCCGGCGTCGCCGGGGTTTCAGGTTCAGTCACGGTCAATTCGGGTCACCCCCGCGGTGGTGGCCTGTCCGACCTCGACCGCGACCTCGACGCCCTCGGGGAGGTAGATGTCGACGCGGGAGCCGAAGCGGATCAGACCGATGCGTTCGCCCTGCTCCACCTTGGTGCCGGCCGGCAGGTACGGGACGATGCGACGGGCGACGGCGCCGGCGATCTGCACCATCTCGATGTCGCCGAGTTCGGTGTCGAAGTGCCAGACGACGCGCTCGTTGTTCTCGCTCTCCTTGTTGAACGCCGGAACGAATCCACCGGGGACGTGCTCCACGGACGTCACCGTGCCCGCGAGGGGCGCCCGGTTGACGTGGACGTTCAGGGGGCTCATGAAGATCGCGACGCGGGTGCGCCCGTCCTTCCACGGCATGATGCTCTGCACCACACCGTCGGCGGGCGAGATGACCCTGCCCTGCGTGATCTCACGCTCGGGGTCGCGGAAGAACCACAGCATGCCCGCCGCGAGCGCGGTGGTGGGCACGGCCACGGCCGCCCAGCGTCCGGACTTGCGGGCCCGGACGAGGCTGACGGCGGCGGTGGCGACGGTCGGCAGAAGCCACGGCGATGCTCCGCGCGCGAGGCGTCCACCGAGGAGGCCGACGCGAGGTGCAGAGGTTTGGCTGTGGGGCATGGATGACCTTCGTAGCGGGTGATGCCGCGCCGTAAACGGGGGGACGGGACGGCGGCTTTACTGGAATGCTATCGGTTGCGCGCAACAACTGGGCAAGCCAGAAGCCGAGTCGATGGCCCTGAGCCAGTGACTGCTAGTGACTCTTTCGCGGGAAACCACTGGATGATTTACCCCAAAAGGGACTTTCAGCCCTGGAGCCGGTACTCCTCGAGCAGGCGTCGCCCGATGATCATTTTCTGGATCTCGGCGGTACCTTCACCGATGAGCAGCATGGGCGCCTCGCGGTAGAGGCGCTCGATCTCGTACTCCTTCGAGAAGCCGTAGCCACCGTGGATACGGAACGCGTCCTCCACCACCTCCTTGCAGTACTCGGAGGCGAGGTACTTCGCCATCCCTGCTTCGAGGTCGTTTCGTTCCCCGGAGTCCTTTTTGCGTGCTGCATTGACCATCATCGCATGGGCGGCTTCGACCTTGGTAGCCATCTCGGCCAGCTTGAACTGGATCGCCTGGTGCTCGGCGATGGCCTTGCCGAAAGTGTGACGTTGCTGGGCATACGAGACACCGAGCTCGAACGCACGCTGTGCGACGCCGCAGCCACGGGCCGCCACGTTGACGCGGCCGACCTCGACCCCGTCCATCATTTGGTAAAACCCTCGGCCGGTCTCGCCGCCGAGGACCCGATTGGCCGGAATGCGCAGTCCGTCCATGATGAGCTCGGTCGTGTCGACGCCCTTGTAGCCCATCTTGTCGATCTTGCCCGGGATGGTCAGGCCGGGCCGGACCTCACCGAAGCCGGCCTCCTTCTCCACGAGGAAGGTCGTCATCGACTTGTGGGGCGCGGTGCCCTCCGGGTGTCCTTCGTCACTGCGCACCAGAACGGCCACCAGCGTGGACGTGCCGCCGTTCGTCAGCCACATCTTCTGGCCGTTCAGGACGTACTCGTCACCGTCCTTCACCGCCTTCGAGGTGATGGCCGACACATCCGAGCCGAGCCCCGGCTCGGACATCGAGAACGCGCCGCGCACCTCGCCCAGAGCCATCCGCGGGAGGAAGTACTCCCGCTGCTCCTGCGTCCCGTGCTGCTTGAGCATGTACGCCACGATGAAGTGCGTGTTGATGATGCCCGAGACGGACATCCAGCCGCGCGCGATCTCCTCGACGCACAGCGCGTAGGTGAGCAGCGACTCACCCAGGCCGCCGTACTCCTCCGGGATCATCAGGCCGAAGAGGCCGAGTTCCTTGAGGCCGTCGACGATCTGCTGCGGGTACTCGTCCCGGTGCTCCAGCTCGGTCGCGACCGGGATGATCTCCTTGTCGACGAACTCCCGGACGGTCTTGAGGATGTCCCTCTGGTCGTCCGTCAGGCCGGCGGTCTGGGCAAGTCGGCTCATGGTTCTACTTCCCCTGTTCCTTCAGCGTGGGGCGGCCGGGCTGCTCGCCGCCGCGCTCCTTGATGTACGTCTCGGTCGGGACCATCACCTTGCGCCGGAAGACGCAGACGAGGGTGCCGTCCTGCTTGTAGCCCTTGGTCTCCACGTAGACGATGCCGCGGTCGTTCTTCGACTTCGACGGGGTCTTGTCGAGGACCGTGGTCTCGCCGTAGATCGTGTCCCCGTGGAAGGTCGGCGCCACGTGCCGCAGCGACTCGATCTCCAGGTTGGCGATGGCCTTGCCGGAGACGTCCGGCACCGACATGCCCAGCAGCAGCGAGTAGATGTAGTTGCCCACGACGACGTTCTTGCCGAAGTCGGTCGTGTTCTCCGCGTAGTTGCTGTCCATGTGGAGCGGGTGGTGGTTCATGGTCAGCAGACAGAAGAGGTGGTCGTCGTACTCCGTGACCGTCTTTCCGGGCCAGTGCTTGTAGACCGCGCCGATCTCGAACTCTTCGTAGGTGCGTCCGAACTGCATGGTGCCTAGCCCTCCGGGATCTCGAACTTGGTGGTGCGCTGCATGCCGGCGGCGCGGCCCTTGCCGGAGATGACCAGCGCCATCTTGCGGCTGGCCTCGTCGATCATCTCGTCGCCGAGCATCGCCGAGCCCTTCTTGCCGCCGGCCTCGGAGGTGCACCAGTCGTACGCGTCGAGGATCAGCTCGGCGTGGTCGTAGTCCTCCTGGGAGGGGGAGAAGACCTCGTTGGCCGCGTCGACCTGGCCGGGGTGCAGCACCCACTTGCCGTCGAAGCCCAGGGCCGCCGCGCGTCCGGCGACCTCGCGGTAGCCGTCGACGTTCTTGATCTGGAGGAAGGGGCCGTCGATCGCCTGGAGGTCGTGCATGCGGGCCGCCATCAGGATCCGCATCAGGATGTAGTGGTAGGCGTCCGCGCCGTAGCCGGGCGGCTGCATGCCCACGACCAGGGACTTCATGTTGATGGAGGCCATGAAGTCGGCCGGTCCGAAGATGATGGTCTCCAGCCGCGGCGAGGCGCCGGCGATCGCGTCGACGTTCACCAGGCCCTTGGCGTTCTCGATCTGCGCCTCGATGCCGATCTTGCCGACCTCGAAGCCCATCGTCTTCTCGATCTGCGTCAGGAGGAGGTCGAGCGCCACGACCTGCTGGGCGTCCTGGACCTTCGGCAGCATGATGCAGTCGAGGTTCTGGCCGGCGCCCTCGACGACCGTGATCACGTCGCGGTACGTCCAGTGCGTGGTCCAGTCGTTGACGCGCACCACGCGGGTCTTGCCGGTCCAGTCGCCCTGGTTCAGCGCGTCCACGATCGTGTGGCGGGCGCCCTCCTTGGCGAGCGGGGCGCAGGCGTCCTCCAGGTCGAGGAAGACCTGGTCGGCCGGCAGGCCCTGGGCCTTCTCCAGGAACCGGGGGTTGGAACCCGGCACCGCGAGGCAGGAGCGGCGCGGCCGCAGCCGGTTGACCGGGGAAGGGGGCGTGGTCATGCGGGGACCTCCGTGCTTGCGGTGATGTCGGTGAAAGCGGTGTCGTCGGCGTCGCCGATCGGGTGGAGCTTGTTGGCCTTGCGGATCTCGTCGACGATTTTGCCGATGATCTCCGTGATGCCGAAGTCCTTCGGGGTGAAGACCGCCGCCACCCCGGCCTCCTTGAGCGCCACGGCGTCGGCATTCGGAATGATGCCTCCGAGGACCACGGGGATGTCACCCGCCCCCGCCGCGCGCAGGCGTTCCAGCACGTCAGGGACGAGCGCGCTGTGCGAGCCGGACAGGATGGACAGTCCCACGCAGTGCACGTCCTCGGCCAGGGCCGCCGAGGAGATCTCCTCGGGGGTGAGCCGGATGCCCTGGTAGACCACCTCGAAGCCGGCGTCGCGGGCCCGTACGGCGATCTGCTCGGCGCCGTTGGAGTGCCCGTCCAGGCCGGGCTTGCCGACCAGCAGGCGCAGCCGGCCGGAGCCCAGCTCGTCGGCCGTACGGGAGACCTTCGCGCGGACGAGGGCCATGGGGGTTCCCTCCTCGGCGGTCACGGCCACCGGGGCCGAGGAGACCCCGGTCGGCGCCCGGAACTCCCCGAACACCTCGCGCAGGGCGCTCGACCACTCGCCGGTGGTGACACCGGCGCGGGCGCACTCCAGGGTGGCTTCCATGAGGTTCTCGTCCCCGGCGGCGGCGTCCTTCAGCCGGTCCAGGGCCTGCATGACGGTGGGGAAGACGAACGGGTCGCCGCCGCCCTGCCGGTCCGAGGACTCCTGGCGCTCGGCCTTCCAGCGGCCGATGCGCTCGACGGTCTGGGCCTCCAGGGCCCCGTCCACCGTCATGATGGCGCCGTCCAGGTCCGCGGTGAGCGGGTTCTCCTCGGTCTGCTGGAAGCAGTTGACGCCGACGATCTTGTCCTGGCCGTCCTCGATCCGGGCCCGCCGCTCGGCGTGCGAGGAGACCAGCTCGCCCTTGAGGTACCCGGACTCGACGGCCGCCATCGCGCCGCCCATCTCCTGGATCCGGTCGATCTCGGCCAGGCACTCGGTCACCAGGGACTCGACCTTGGCCTCGATCACGTGCGACCCGGCGAAGATGTCCTCGTACTCCAGCAGGTCGCTCTCGTGGGCCAGGACCTGCTGGATGCGCAGCGACCACTGCTGGTCCCAGGGCCGGGGCAGGCCCAGCGCCTCGTTCCAGGCCGGCAGCTGCACGGCGCGGGCGCGGGCGTCCTTGGAGAGGGTCACCGCGAGCATCTCCAGCACGATCCGCTGGACGTTGTTCTCCGGCTGCGCCTCGGTCAGGCCCAGGGAGTTGACCTGGACCCCGTACCGGAAACGGCGCTGCTTCTCGTTCTCGATGCCGTAGCGCTCGCGGGTGACCTTGTCCCAGATGCGGCCGAAGGCGCGCATCTTGCACATCTCCTCGATGAAGCGGACGCCCGCGTTCACGAAGAAGGAGATCCGGGCGACGACCTCACCGAAGCGCTCCTCGGGCACCTGCCCCGAGTCGCGCACCGAGTCGAGCACGGCGATCGCGGTCGACATCGCGTACGAGATCTCCTGGACCGGGGTGGCCCCGGCCTCCTGGAGGTGGTACGAGCAGATGTTGATCGGGTTCCACTTCGGGATGTGGTTGACCGTGTACGCGATCATGTCCGTCGTCAGGCGGAGCGAGGGCCCGGGCGGGAAGACGTGCGTCCCGCGCGAGAGGTACTCCTTGACGATGTCGTTCTGGGTGGTGCCCTGGAGCTGGGCGATGTCCGCGCCCTGCTCCTCGGCGGCCACCTGGTAGAGCGCCAGCAGCCACATGGCGGTGGCGTTGATCGTCATCGAGGTGTTCATCTGCTCCAGGGGGATGTCCTGGAACAGCCGCCGCATGTCGCCCAGATGGGAGACCGGGACCCCGACCCGGCCGACCTCGCCGCGGGCGAGGATGTGGTCGGGGTCGTAGCCGGTCTGCGTCGGCAGGTCGAACGCGACCGACAGGCCGGTCTGGCCCTTGGCGAGGTTGCGGCGGTACAGCTCGTTGGACGCCTCGGCCGTGGAGTGGCCGGCGTACGTCCGCATGAGCCACGGACGGTCCTTCTGGCGCTCTGTCATCTCAGGCTGTCCCTTTGGCCTTTGAGGGGTCTCAGATGTTGCGGAAGCGGTTGATCGAGTCGAGGTGCGTCGCCCGCATCTCGTGGTCCCGCACGCCCAGTCCCTCTTCGGGGGCCAGGCAGAGCACGCCGACCTTGCCTTGGTGGAGGTTGCGGTGGACGTCGTAGGCGGCCTGGCCGGTCTCCTCGAGGGAGTAGACCCGCGACAGGGTGGGGTGGATCTTGCCCTTCGAGATCAGGCGGTTGGCCTCCCAGGCCTCGCGGTAGTTCGCGAAGTGCGAGCCGATGATCTTCTTCAGGGACATCCACAGGTAGCGGTTGTCGTACTCGTGCATGTAGCCCGAGGTCGAGGCGCAGGTGGTGATGGTGCCGCCCTTGCGGGTGACGTAGACGCTCGCGCCGAAGGTCTCGCGGCCCGGGTGCTCGAAGACGATGTCGATGTCCTCGCCGCCGGTGAGCTCGCGGATGCGCTTGCCGAAGCGCTTCCACTCCTTCGGGTCCTGGGTGTGCTCGTCCTTCCAGAACTTGTAGCCCTCGGCGTTGCGGTCGATGACCGCGGTGGCGCCCATCGCCCGGCAGATGTCGGCCTTCTCCGGGGAGGAGACCACGCAGATCGGATTGGCGCCGCCGGCCAGCGCGAACTGGGTGGCGTACGAGCCGAGCCCGCCGCTGGCGCCCCAGATCAGGACGTTGTCGCCCTGCTTCATGCCGGCGCCGTTGCGGGAGACCAGCTGGCGGTAGGCGGTGGAGTTGACCAGGCCGGGGGAGGCGGCCTCCTCCCAGCTGAGGTGGTCGGGCTTGGGCATCAGCTGGTTCGACTTGACCAGTGCGATCTCCGCCAGGCCGCCGAAGTTGGTCTCGAAGCCCCAGATGCGCTGCTCGGGGTCGAGCATCGTGTCGTTGTGGCCGTCCGAGGACTCCAGCTCGACCGACAGGCAGTGCGCGACGACCTCGTCGCCCGGCTTCCAGGCGTTGACGCCGGGGCCGGTGCGCAGGACGACGCCCGCGAGGTCCGAGCCGATGATGTGGTACGGCAGGTCGTGGCGCTTGGTGAGCTCCGAGAGGCGCCCGTAGCGCTCCAGGAAGCTGAAGGTGGAGACCGGCTCGAAGATCGAGGTCCACACGGAGTTGTAGTTGACCGAGGACGCCATGACGGCGACCAGGGCCTCGCCCGGGCCCAGCTCGGGGAGCGGGACCTCGTCGAGGTGCAGGGACTTGCGGGGGTCCTTCTCACGGGTGGTGAGCCCGGCGAACATCTCCGCCTCGTCCTTGTGCACGGTGATCGCGCGGTACGAGTCGGGGAGCGGCAGGGCCGCGAAGTCGGCGGCCGTCGCGGCCTGCGACTGGATCGCGTCCAGGATGTCCTTCACGGTGATGCCTCCGGCCGTGCGCTGATGAGGGTGCGCTGAGGGGATCGGGGTGCGTTGAGCCGCGGTGCGGCGTAACGGTGGTTTTCGGGGCGCCGTCGATTCGGCTGGGGTGGAGCTGCGCGTTGCCTGTGGTGGGGCGGTGCGGGGGCCTGGTGACGCAGGCATCCGGGGCGCGTTCCGTACCGAGTGGGCTGGACCGCGGGGACATCCGGACGAGATTCAACGTATGGCACCCCGTGTCACTCAGCAAGGCACCGCGTGCCAAAACTTTCTCTCATTTGCCGATTGACCTGCACGGATGAGCGATGATCGATCAGAGTTACCCGCGAGTAGGGGCAACTCGGACAAACGAAAGCGGCCGCCCCCGGAACGGGAGCGGCCGCTGTGACATGTGTCGCCCGGAGGTGTCCGGGCGCATCGGCTATTTGTTTCTGAGTGCCTCTTCGATGGTCCGCATGACCTCGTCCAGCGGGGCGTCCGTGCGGGCCACCGCCACCAGTACCTCGCCCTGCGTACGCACCGAGGCCGGCGCGGCGACGGGTTCCGGCACGGGCGCCGAGCTCAGCGTGCGCCCCGCGCCGATCCCCGAACCGAAGGTCTTGCGCACGATCGAGAAGGCGTGGTCGAGCTGCGCCTCCACGTCGCCCTGACCGCCCGCCCGCAGCCAGCGCCGCAGCACGTGGTTGTGGGCCGTGACCACCGCCGAAGCGGCGACCTCCGCCAGCAGCGGGTCGTCGTTGCCGTCGTGGTGGTCGGTCTCGTCGAAATGGGCCAGCAGGTAGCGGGTGAACAGCCGCTCGTAGCGGGCTACCGAGGCGATCTCCCGTTCCCGCAGCGCCGGCACCTCGCGGGTGAGCCGGTAGCGCTCCACCGACACCGCCGGCGAGGCGGCGTACATCTTCATGACTTCCTTGATCCCCCGGCACACCGTGTCGAGCGGGTGCTCGTGCGCCGGGGCCACGTCGAGGACGGCCTCGGCGCGGGTCAGGGTGTCGTCGTGGTCCGGGAAGATCGCCTCTTCCTTGGACCGGAAGTGCCGGAAGAAGGTCCGGCGCGCCACCCCGGCCACCGAGGCGATCTCGTCGACCGTCGTGGCCTCGTACCCCTTGTTCGCGAAGAGCTCCATGGCGGCCGCCGCGAGCTCGCGGCGCATCTTGAGCCGCTGCGCGGCCGCCTTGGTACCGGCCGGGGTCTCCGGGGCGTCGGAGACCGCGGAGGCGCGGGGTGAGGTCTTGGCGGGCTGGGACATAGAGCGAAAGTACTTCATTTGCGCGGGAGAGCGCTCCCGAGGGGGGTGGGGCGGGGATGGATGCGGGGGAGGGCCGGCACTGGGCACACAGTGCTCCTCGGGAGGGTGTGTCCGCCGTGAGGGTCCGGCGGACCCGAGCAGCCCTCCCCACGCATCCTGCTCTTGGGGCTCCTGCGCCTGCCGCGGATTACCGGCGGGGGGCGTACTCACGGAATCCGCGGCCGGTCTTCCGGCCCAGGCAGCCGGCCGCGACCAGGTGCTCCAGCAGCGGGGACGGGGCCAGGCCCGGGTCGCGGAACTCCTTGTGCAGGACCTTCTCGATGGCCAGCGACACGTCCAGGCCGACCACGTCGAGGAGCTCGAAGGGCCCCATCGGGTAGCCGCCGCCCAGCTTCATCGCCGCGTCGATGTCGTCGATGCCGGCGTAGTGCTGCTCGACCATCTTGATCGCGTTGTTGAGGTACGGGAACAGCAGCGCGTTCACGATGAAGCCCGCCCGGTCCCCGCAGTCCACCGCGTGCTTGCGCACCTGACCGCAGATGCCGCGGACCGTGGCGTGCACGTCGTCGGCGGTCAGGACGGTCCGGACCACCTCGACCAGCTTCATCGCCGGGGCCGGGTTGAAGAAGTGCATGCCGATCACGTCCTCGGGACGCGAGGTCGCACGGGCGATCGCGATCACCGGGAGCGAGGAGGTGGTGGTGGCGAGCACCGCACCGGGCTTGCAGGCCTTGTCCAGCGCCCGGAACAGCTCCTGCTTCACCTCCAGGTCCTCGGCGACGGCCTCCACGGCCAGGTCCACGTCCGAGAACGCGTCCAGTGAGCCCGCCGCCGTGATCCGGCCCACGGTGGCGGCGGCGGCCTCCGGCGTCAGCCGGCCCCGGTCCACCGCGCGGGCCAGCGACTTGCCGATCGCGGCCTTCGCCGCGTCCGCCTTCTCCTGGCTGCGGGCCGCCAGCACGACGGGGAAGCCGGCCTGCGCGAAGACCTGCGCGATACCGCTGGCCATCGTGCCCGAACCGGCCACGCCGACCGAGTTCACCGGACGGCTGGCCCGGACCAGGTCCCCGTCCGGCGGGGTCTGCAGGTCACGGATGACGACCTGGCTGCCCGGGGCCTCGTACGTGTAGAACCCGCGCCCGGCCTTCTGCCCGGTCAGGCCCGCCTCGGCGAGGTGGCCGAGGATCGGGGCGGGGGCGTGCAGCCGGTCGCCCGAGGCGCTGTACATGGCCTCCAGGACGGTCCGGGCGGTGTCCACGCCGATCAGGTCGAGCAGCGCGAGCGGGCCCATCGGCAGACCGCAGCCCAGCTTCATGGCCGCGTCGATGTCCTCGCGGGAGGCGTACCGCGACTCGTACATGGCGGCGGCCTGGTTGAGGTAGCCGAACAGCAGGCCGTCGGCGACGAAGCCGGGGCGGTCGCCGACCGCGACGGGCTGCTTGCCGAGCTCGAGGGCCAGCGCGGTGACCGCCTCGACGGCCGGCGGGGCCGTCAGGACGCTGGAGACGACCTCGACCAGCTTCATCGCCGGGACCGGGTTGAAGAAGTGCAGGCCGACCACGCGCTCCGGGCGCTGCGACTCGGCGGCCATCCGCGTCACCGACAGGGCGTTGGTGCCGGTCGCCAGGATCGCGGTGGGCCGGACGATCGCGTCGAGCTCGCGGAAGATCCGCTGCTTGAGCTCGTAGGACTCGGGGACCACCTCGATGACCAGGTCGGCGTCGGCGGCGGCGCCCAGCTCGGAGAAGGTGCGGAAGCGGGCGAGCACCGCCTCGCGCTCCTGCTCGGTGAGCTGCTCCTTGGTCACGGAGCGGGCGGTGGTCGCGGCGAGGGCCGCGGTGGCCCTGCGGGCGGCGGCCTCGCTGACGTCGATGCCGATGACCTCGCGGCCGGCCCGGGCGAGGACCTCGGCGATGCCGGAGCCCATCGTGCCGAGACCGACCACGGCGATGGTCTGCAGGGCGGGGCGGACGGGCTGGGAGGAGGGGGAGGGCTGACCGGACGTGGACGGAAGGTCCATCGCGGGACTCCAGTGGAAGAGGGTGACGACTGAGGGGGCGCGCGGAGCACGGCGCGCGCGGAGGCCGTACGGGGATCCGTGCGGTACGGGAAGCCGTGGGTACGGCAATCCGTGCGTACGGGAATCCGTGCGGATGAGCGGAAGAGCGCGCGCGGGAGCACGTGGAAAGCCGTGCGCACGGCGTGCGGAGAAGCCCGGGGCTCCCGGATGACCGGGGATCGCGGCGGAACCGGGGAACCCGGGGGAACCAGGGAACCCGGCGGCAAGGAGCCGGTGGGGCTGAAGCGGCGGAGCCCTGTCCCGGGGTCACGCCGTGAGGTGGTGCAGAAGTCGTGCAGAACCGACTGGCACGAGGTGGCTGCGTCACCAGGCCGCCCTCGTACGTGTTGTAGGGACAGTAACCCGTCCCCAACTGCTCCGCCAGAGCGCGCAGATGTGACCTGTACCGCCCAAATGTACCGATCATCGATCATCGATCAACCGGGTGTTCGAAGGCCCGGCCCCCGGGTGGTCACCCGTGTCGGGGAACCCGGCGCGGCGTCCGCCGGGGCCGCCTAGGGTGGCCGGGTGAACGACGTGTTGGAGCGTCTGCGGGCGGAAGCCGCGCGGGCACCGGAGTACGAGGCGCAGTACGCGGCGCTGCTCGCGGCGGACGCGGACGGCCTGGCGGCATCGCTGACCTCCGCGGGGCTGCCCCTGTGGGCCCGCGAGCTGGCCGCGTACCGGCTGGGGCTGGCCGGCGACCGGCGCGCCTTCGAGTCCCTGGTCCTGCTGCTCAACCACCGGGACCCGCCGCGCTGCGAGGCGGCCGCGCAGGCGCTGGCCGTCCTCGGGGACCCGCGCACCGCCCGCGCGGCGGCGGCGCTGGCCACCAACGAACTGCGCACGGCCTACGCCCTGCACCCGGTGCGGCTGCTGGCGGCGCTGCGCGCCCCGGAGTCCGCCCCGGCGCTGATCCGCACGCTGTCGCGGCTCCTCGCGCCGCACGACCCGTACTGGCGGGTGGCCCTGGCCTGCGTGGAGGGGCTGGGCGCGCTGGCGGACGAGCGGGCCCGGGAGGTCCTGACCCGGGCCCAGTCGCACCCCCGGCTGGCCGTGGCGGCCACGGCGGCCCTGCGGGGGCTGGGCGCGACCGCCTAGAGCCTGGACCGGTGGGCCTCAGCCGGCGAAGCCGGTCTTGAACCCGGTCCCGAAACCGGCCCGGGAGCCGGTCCGGAAACCGGACTCGGACTCGTCGGCGGCGGAACCGGTCCCGCTCCCGCGCCCGGTCCGCTCGGGCAGGACCGCGAAGGCCTCGATCTCCATCAGCAGTTCGGGCCGGAACAGCGCCGCCACCTGGACCGCCGAGGAGGCCGGGAGGCGGTCCGGGGCGATCACCTCGTCGCGGGCCTCCCGTACGGCCGGGAGGTGGGCGATGTCCGTGACGAAGTACGTCAGCTTCACCACGTCCTCGAAGCCGGCCCCGGCCGCGGCCAGGCACCGCCGCAGGTTCTCGAACACCTGCCGGGCCTGGGCGGCGGGATCGCCCTCCCCGACCAGCTCGCCCTTCTCGTCGAAGGCGCACTGCCCGGACACGGCGACGAACCGCCCGGTGCCCCAGACGACGTGGCTGTAGCCGGCGCCCGGGGCGACGCCCTCGGGCGCGGCGATGCGGGTGAGGTGGTTGTCCTGTGAGGTGGTCATGGGCACGATCTTGCCCGCCGTACGTCAGCCCCGGAAGCCCAGCAGGCCGTGGAGCGCCGCGCCGCCCGCCGAGGGCGGGACCGCGCGGGTCGCCGGGATGGGGGTGGGGGCGGGCGGTGCGGGGCAGACGGCGTCCGCGGCCTTGCCCGTCAGCAGGTACGAAGCCAGCTTCTCGTCGAGGCACTTGTTGCCGCTCAGGGCGACTCCGTGGTTGCCGCCGCCCTCCTCGACCACCAGCGCCGAGCCCGCGAGCTTGCGCCGCATGCTCACCGCACCCTCGTACGGGGTCGCCGCGTCCTCGGTCGCCTGGAAGAGGAGCGCCTGCGGGAGCGCCGAGTTGGTGACGTCCGGGGCCTCGAGCGGCTCGCCCGGCCAGAACGCGCACGGGGCGTTGTACCAGGCGTTGTTCCAGGTCATGAAGGGTGCCTTGGCGTGCGTGCGCCACATGTCGGCCCGCCACTGGTTCCAGTCCCTGGGCCAGGCCGAGTCCCGGCACTGCACGGCCGTGTACACGCTGTAGCTGTTGCCCGCCGAGGGCTCCACCGCACCGAACTTCTCGTACGCGGAGACCAGCGGCTTCGGGTCTCCCTCCACCGCGTACGCGGCGAAGGCCGTCGCGAGGTGGGGCCAGTAGCCGTTGAAGTAGCCGCCCGGCATGAAGGTGTCCTCCAGCTCCGCCGGGCCCACCTTCCCGCCCGCCGGCGCGGTGCGCAGCACGGTCCGCATCTCGTACCAGCGGGCCTCGACGGCGGCCGGGTCGGTGCCGAGGTGGTACGTGGAGTCGTACCGGGCCACCCAGGCCAGGAAGGCCTTGTGGCGGGAGTCGAAGGCCTGGTCCTGGGCGAGGTTGTCCTCGTACCAGACCCCGGCCGGGTCGACGACGGAGTCCAGGACCAGGCGGTGCACGCGGTCGGGGTGGAGCTTGGCGTACACCGCGCCCAGGTAGGTGCCGTAGGAGTAGCCGAAGTAGCTCAGCTTGTCCGCGCGCAGGGCGGTGCGCAGGACTTCGAGGTCGCGGGCCGCCGAGACCGTGCCGATGTACGGGAGGACGTCGGCGTGCTTGGTCTGGCAGGACTCGGCGAAGGACTTCACCCGCTCCAGGTTGGCCCGCTCGGTCTCCTCGTCCAGCGGTACGGAGTCGGGCCGTACGGGGGTGAAGTGGCCGGCGCCGCAGTCCAGGGCGGGCTCGCTCTTGCCGACGCCGCGGGGGTCGAAGCCGATCACGTCGTACTGGGCCGCGACGTCCTTGGGCAGCGCGGAGGCGATGAAACCGGCCAGCGTGCGACCGCTGCCGCCGGGCCCGCCGGGGTTGACCAGCAGCGGGCCCTGGGAGCGGGCGGCCGTGTGGGGGACCCGGGTCAGGGCCAGGGAGATCTGCCGGCCCGCCGGGTTCTCGTGGTCGAGGGGGACCTTGAGGGAGGCGCACTGGAGCGTCGGGTAGCGGGAGGTCGCGCAGTCGGACCACTTCAGGGCTCCGGTGACCGGGGCCGCCGCCGGTGCCGCCGCCGGGGCCGCGGCCGTGACCGGGCTCGCCAGGGCGGCGGCGATGGTGGACACCGCGAGCAGGACGGCGGCGCGCCGCAGGGCGGGACCGGGCTTGCTTGTCTTGGGGCGCAGCATCGGGTGCAGCATGGGGCCTCCCAGCCGAGGGTTCTGGGCGGAATCGTCCCGGAACCTGCGCCCGAAAGGGGGGATTGTGGGCCCCGATTGGCCCGATGTGATGACCCTTCAGTCGATCGTACGGTCCTACGGGCGCTCAGAGCAGGCTGAGCTGGGTCGGCCCGGGCGCGGGCGCGGAGCCTTCCGGCCGCTCCGGTACGACGATCCGCCGGGCCGGTCCGCGGCCGCCGGGGCCGATGTCGAATTCGGCGGCGAGCTCGTGGACTTGGCGGGTGATCATCCGCTGGTACCAGGTCGGCGCGTACGAGCCGCCCGCGTACATCCGCTCGTACCGCTCCACCAGGTGGGGGTGGTGCTCGCCCAGCCAGGCCGCGAACCACTCGCGCGCGCCGGGGCGCAGATGGAGTACGAGGGGTGTCACGGAGGTCGCGCCCGACTCGGCGACGGCCCGGACGGTGGCCCGCAGCTGTTCCGGGGAGTCACCCAGGAAGGGGATCACGGGGGCCATCAGCACCCCGCACTCGATGCCGGCGTCGGTGAGGGTGCGGACGGCCTGCAGCCGGGCGGCGGGGGAGGGGGTGCCGGGTTCGACCGTGCGCCACAGGGCGGTGTCGGTGAAGCCGACGGAGACGGAGATCCCGACGTCGGCGACCGCGGCGGCCTCCTGGATGAGGGGGAGGTCGCGCAGGATCAGCGTGCCCTTGGTGAGGATGGAGAAGGGGTTGGCCCGCTCCCGCAGCGCCTCGATGATCCCGGGCATGAGGCGGTAGCGGCCTTCGGCGCGCTGGTAGCAGTCCACGTTGGTGCCCATCGCGATGTGCGCGCCGCTCCAGCCGGGGGCGGCGAGCTCGCGGCGCAGCAGCTCGGGGGCGTTGGTCTTGACGACGATCTGGGAGTCGAAGCCGATCCCGGTGTCGAGGTCGAGGTAGCCGTGCGTCTTGCGCGCGAAGCAGTACACGCAGGCGTGACTGCATCCCCGGTACGGGTTCACGGTCCACTCGAACGGCATCCGGGAGGCGCCGGGGACCCGGTTGACGATCGAGCGGGCCCGGACCTCGTGGAAGGTGATCCCGCGGAACTCGGGGGTGTCGACGGTGCGGGTCACGACGGAGTCGGCGCCGAAGAGCGCGGCCGGGCCCGTGGGGCCCGCGGTCAGGTTGTCCCAGCGCATGGTGCGCCTCCCTCGGTAGCTCGGCTCCGAGAATAGAACAAGTGTTCCCATGATCGTGCGGAGCGGATATCCCTTTGAGCTCGCAGGGTCGGCGTGAGAGGTTCGCCGGATGGCGAGAATGGGGATTGTGGTGTGCCTCCCGGGCGAGGATCGGAGCAGGCTCGAAGAGGCGCTGGGCGAGGCGATGGCCCCGTTCCGGCGGGAACGTGACCGGGCTGAGGAGCTCGAGATCTGGGACGGGTGGTACATCCGGGGTGGCCTCGACGGAGGAGGCTTCGAGCTGCTGCCGGGCTACGCGGACGACCCACGGCTCGTGCACGAGGGCCCGGGGCCCAGCCTGCCCGGCCGGTGCGCCGGCGGTCCGCGGGAGGCGATGGCCCTCGCCGAGATCCGGGCCGAGGGGGCCGCCCAGGCCGGGGCGGCCTGGGACCTGTGGCAGGAGCTGGTTCCGCTCCACCCGCCGTTCGTGCCGGAGCGCCCGGGGCGACTCTGGTCGAACCCCGAGGAGTACCGGACCGAGCTGCGGGCGCGGGCGGAAGCCCGGGTCGCCTTCGACGCCCAGCCGCTGGTCCTCGCCTATCGCGAGGGCGTGGCGGCCCTGCAGGCCGCGCACCGGGGCCACGACCTCACCGGCATCCTCCACGGAGGCTCCGTGCACTCCGTCTCGCACCTCGGGAAGCGGGAGTTCGTGGACGAGGAGACAGCGTGCCTGCCCTACTTCCCCTACGTACTCACCCTCGACGGCTGGTGGTGCGGAGAGGACGGTCCCGTCCACGGCGCTTGCGACGGCCCGGCGTCCTGTCCGCACCCCGCGCCGACCGTGGAGCCGCACCGGTACGGCGCCGCGCGCTACCTGGAGGCCCTGCCCGGAGACACCCTCCTCGTCCGCGTGCGCTGCCACCTCTGACCCGGATTTGGGCGGCCGGGCCGGAGGTGGTTGGCTTCGCGGTGACGAGCGAACACAACTGCTGGAGGAACGCCATGGCGCAGGTCGAGGCCACCACGGAACGCATCATCGGGGCGGACGCGGAGACCGTGTTCGACGCGCTGGCCGACTACACCGGGACCCGGGGCAAGGTGCTGCCCGAGCACTTCAGCGAGTACGAGGTGCTCGAGGGCGGCGACGGCGAGGGCACCCTCGTCCACTGGAAGCTCCAGGCCACGAGCAAGCGGGTCCGCGACTGCCTGCTGGAGGTCACCGAGCCCACCGACGGCCAGCTCGTGGAGAAGGACCGCAACTCCACCATGGTCACCACCTGGACCGTCACCCCGGCGGGCGAGGGCAAGTCCAAGGCCGTCGTCACCACCGTGTGGAACGGCGCGGGCGGCATCGGCGGCTTCTTCGAGCGCACCTTCGCGCCCAAGGGTCTGGCACGCATCTACGACACCCTCCTCGCGAACCTGGCGGCCGAAGTCAAGGGCTGAGCAAGGCCGTTGCCGGTGAGGCCGGGGACCGGGCCTCACCGGATCGGGTGAAATGAGCCCGCCCGGGGCCACGCCCCCCGGCCCGGCGCGCCCGGGGGGCGTGGCCCCGAGGTCCGGCGGGGGCGGAGAGCTAGGGTGGATCCCTGAGCGCTACCGACCGCCCGGGGGGCCCGATGAAGATCCTCATCTCCGCCGACATGGAAGGCGCCACCGGCGTCACCTGGCCCGCCGACGTGCTGCCCGGGACCCCGCAGTGGGAACGCTGCCGGAGCCTGTTCACCTCCGACGTGAACGCCGCCGTCCTCGGGTTCTACGACGCCGGCGCCGACGAGGTCCTCGTGAACGAGGCCCACTGGACCATGCGCAACCTGCTGCTGGAGAAGCTCGACGCCCGCGTCGAGATGCTGACCGGCCGCCACAAGTCCCTCTCCATGGTCGAGGGCGTCCAGCACGGCGACGTCGACGGCATCGCCTTCGTCGGCTACCACACGGGCGCCGGAACCGAGGGCGTGCTCGCCCACACCTACCTCGCCAACTCCATCACCGGGGTCTGGGTCAACGGGACCCGCGCCAGCGAGGGCCTGCTCAACGCGCACGTGGTCGCCGAGTACGGGGTCCCCGTCGTCCTGGTCACCGGAGACGACCTGACCTGCGCCGACGCCGCCGGATACGCCCCGGACGCGGTGACGGTCGCCGTCAAGGACCACGTCTCGCGCTACGCCGCCGTCTGCCGCACCCCGGCCCGTACGGCCGCCGACATCCGGGCCGCCGCCAAGGAGGCCGCGGCCCTCGCCGTCCGGTACGAACCGGTGCCGGGCGGGCCGTTCGCGGTGGAGGTCGAGTTCGACGCCGAGCACCTGGCGATGGCCGCCACGGTGGTGCCCGGAGTCGAGCGGTCGGGTGAGCGTAGGGTCGCGTACGGCAGCGGGACGATGTACGAGGGGATCCGGACCTTCAAGGCGGTCACCACGATCGTCTCGGCAGCGGTGGAGGAGCAGTATGGCTGACATGTCCGAGCCGGGCGGGAACACCCCCGAGCGCCCCGACGTCCCCGCCACCCCCGTCGACGGGGTGGCGCTCGACGAGGCCGTGGAGTTCACCTCCGGCCTGATCCGCATCGACACCACCAACCGCGGCGGCGGCGACTGCCGGGAACGCCCGGCCGCCGAGTACGTCGCCGAGCGGCTGGCGGACATCGGGCTGGAGCCCGTGCTGCTGGAGCGCACCCCGGGCCGCACCAACGTGGTGGCCCGGATCGCGGGCACCGACCCCACCGCCCCCGCCCTCTTGGTCCACGGCCACCTCGACGTGGTCCCGGCCGAGGCCTCCGACTGGAGCGTGGACCCCTTCTCGGGCGAGATCCGGGACGGGGTGGTCTGGGGCCGCGGCGCCGTGGACATGAAGAACATGGACGCGATGGTGCTGGCCGTCGTACGGGCCTGGGCGCGGGCCGGCGTGCGGCCCCGGCGGGACGTGGTGATCGCCTACACCGCCGACGAGGAGGACAGCGCGATCGACGGCTCGGGCTTCCTCGCCGACCACCACACGGAGCTCTTCGAGGGCTGTACCGAGGGCATCAGCGAGTCCGGGGCCTTCACCGTGCACGCCGCGCCCGGACAGGCCCTCTACCCGATCGCCGCCGGCGAACGCGGCACCGCCTGGCTGAAGTTGACCGCGACCGGTACCGCCGGGCACGGCTCCAAGCCCAACCGGGCCAACGCGGTCAGCCGGCTCGCCGCCGCCATCGCCCGCATCGGCGAGCACGAGTGGCCGGTCCGCCTCACCGACACCGTCACCGCCTGCATCACCGAACTGGCCGCCCTGCAGGGGATGTCGGTGGACCCGCGGGCCCCCGGATTCCACCTCGACCAGATCCTCAACAAGCTCGGCCCGGCCGGCGCCCTCGTCGAGGCCACCGTCCGCAACAGCGCCAACCCGACCATGCTCAGCGCCGGTTACAAGCTCAACGTCATCCCCGGCACCGCCACCGCCTACGTGGACGGCCGGATGCTGCCCGGCGGCGAGGCCGAGTTCATCGCCACCCTCGACGAACTCACCGGCCCGGACGTGCGCTGGGAGTTCCACCACCGGGAGGTGGCCCTCGAAGCCCCCGTGGACGGGCGGACCTACGGGATCCTGCGCGAGTCCGTCGAGGCCTTCGATCCCGAGGGTCACGTGGTGCCCTTCTGCATGGCGGGCGGCACCGACGCCAAGCAGTTCTCCCGGCTCGGCATCACCGGCTACGGCTTCTCCCCGCTCAAGCTGCCGCCCGGCTTCGACTACTGGTCCCTCTTCCACGGAGTGGACGAGCGGGTGCCCGTCGACGCCCTGCACTTCGGGGTCCGCGTCCTCGACCGAGCCCTGCGCGCGCTGTGACGCCCCCGCTGACGCCCTCGCCGGCGACCCCGCGCGGCGACGGCACCGCGCCCTACGGCAGCTGGCCCTCGCCGATCGGCGCCGCGCTCGCAGCCTCCCTCGACGGGAGGCCCGAGTACGTCGGCGCGATCGGCGCCGAGGTGTGGTGGACGGTGCCCCGGCCGGCCGAAGGAGGTCGCCGCGCCCTGGTCCGCCGGCCCGCGGACGGCGGGCCCGCCGTCTGCGCGCTGCCCGCGCCGTGGAACGTGCGCAGCCGGGTCACCGAATACGGCGGCCTGCCCTGGGCGGGCGCCGAACGGCCCCTGGGCGGGCCGCTGGTGGTCTTCGTACACTTCGCCGACCAGCGGCTGTACGCGTACGAGCCCGACGCGCCCGGCAGTCCCGCGCCGCGGGCGCTGACCCCGCTCTCGACGGTCGGCGGCGGGCTGCGCTGGGCCGACCCGGTGCTGCGGGACGGCGAAGTCTGGTGCGTGCTCGAGGAGTTCACCGGGACCGAGCCGACCGACGTGCGCCGCGTACTGGCCGCCGTACCGCTGGACGGGTCGGCCGCCGAAGACCGTTCACTCGTAAGGGAGTTGACCGACGACCGGTACCGGTTCAGCACCGGGCCCCGGCTCTCCCCGGACGGGCGGCAGGCGGCCTGGCTGGTGTGGGACCACCCCCGGATGCCGTGGGACGGCACCGAGCTCCGGCTCGCCGAGGTCACCCCGGACGGCCGGCTCGCGCGGGCCCGTACCGTGCTCGGCGGACCGGAGGAGGCCGTCGCGCAGGTCGAGTGGTCCACCGGCGGAAGCCTCCTCGCGGTGAGCGACCGGGGCGGCTGGTGGAACCCGTACCGGGTGGACCCGGAGACGGGCGAGGCCGTCAACCTGTGCCCCCGGGAAGAGGAGTTCGGCGGGGCGCTGTGGAAGCCCGGCCTGCGCTGGATCGCGGCGCTGCCCGACGGACTGGTCGCCGTCCTGCACGGCCGGGGCTCCTCGGTGCTCGGCGTGCTCGACCCGGAGAGCGGGGACCTCGTCGACGCGGCCGGGCCGTGGACGGCCTGGCAGCCCACGCTCGCCGTCAGCGGCGACCGGGTCTACGGGGTCGCGGCCAGCCCGCGCAGCGCGTACGAGGTGGTGGAGCTGGACACGGCCACCGGGCACGCCCGGGTGGTGGGCGGCCGCGGCTGCGGCACGGCGGAGGCGGAGCCGGGGGACGCGGCAGCCGGGTCGGGGCCGGCCGACCGGGCGGACCCCGCCTACTACCCCGAGCCGCAGAGCAGGACCTTCTTCGGCCGGGGCGGCCGGGAGATCCACGCCCACGTCTATCCGCCGCACCACCCCCTGCTGCGCGCCCGGGCCGACGAGCTGCCCCCGTACGTGGTGTGGGCGCACGGCGGCCCCACCGACCACGTGCCGCCCGTACTCGACCTGCACATCGCCTACTTCACCTCCCGCGGCATCGGCGTCGTCGAGGTCAACTACGGCGGCTCCACGGGCTACGGCCGGGCCTACCGGGAACGGCTGCGCGAACAGTGGGGCCTGGTCGACGTCGAGGACTGCGCCTCCGTGGCGCGGGCCCTGGCCGCCGAGGGCACCGCCGACCCGGACCGGCTCGCGATCCGGGGCGGCAGCGCGGGCGGCTGGACGGCCGCGGCCTCGCTGGCGTCGACCGACCTGTACGCGTGCGCGGCGATCATCTACCCGGTGCTGGACCTGACCGGCTTCGCCGCCGAGACCCACGACCTGGAGTCCCGCTACATCGACGGCCTCGCCGGCCCCCCGCAGACCCTGGCCCTGCTCAGCCGCGAGCGCTCCCCGGTGGCCCGCGCCGACGGGATCACCGCGCCGTTCGTCCTGCTCCAGGGCCTGGACGACCCGGTCTGCCCGCCCGCGCAGGCGGAGCGGCTGCTGGCCGCGATGCGCGGGCGCTCGGTGCCGCACGCGTACGTCGCCTTCGAGGGCGAGGGGCACGGTTTCCGGCGCGCGGACACGATGGTCCGGGCCCTGGAGGCGGAGCTGTCGCTGTACGCGCAGGTGTTCGGGTTCGAGCGGGCGGACATCCCCCGTTTGGCCCTGTCCGACTGAGCCCCCGGGCCGCGGCGCCCGGACGATGGGGCCATGAGCTCCCACACGTCCAAGAGCCGCGGCAAGGGTCGAGGGCCGATCACCCCGGGCCGCGCGGGCATCGTCGCGCTCGCGGTGCTCACTTTGGTGTTCATCTTCGAGAACACCCGCTCCACCAAGATCCGGCTGCTGATCCCGCAGGTGACGATGCCGCTGTACGTCGCCCTGCTGATCGCGGCGGTGCTGGGCGGACTGTGCGGCGCGTACCTCGCCCGACGGCGCAGGCAGCGGTAGCGGACCCGCCGCGCCGGTCCGGGTGGCGGGCCGGCGCGGCTTTCCCGGATCAGTCCGAGTGGAGCCAGACGCGGAGCGGGCCGATGGCGGTGAAGCCGTGGCGCACCGCCGTGTCGAGGTCGTCCCCCGACTCGTAGCCGACGACCGCCAGGCCGGGCCAGAGCGAGGCGGTCAGGGTCAGCGCGCCCGTCCAGGCCTCGTCGTCCGGGGTGCCGTCGGCGCTGAAGACGTTGGATATGCCGACCACCCGGTCGGTGCGGTTGACGGCGGCCCCGGCCAGGATCCGGCCCCCGGCGTCCCGCCCCGCGAGGAAGGCGATCTCCTCGGTCCCTTCCGCCTCCGCGTCGAGCAGCCCCGGGTGGAACAGTCCGGTGCTCTCCTCGCCGTCCCAGGCCGTCTCCCACGCCTCCAGCTCCGCGGGGCCGGAGATCCGGCTCCACTCCAGGGCCGGGGCGGCGGCGGGGGCGGACGCGGGGCGGTGGATCCACTCGGCGCCGAAGAGGACCTCGAAGCCGGCCGGGGCCAGGTCGAGCACGGCGAAGCTGTCCTTGACGGAGGCGCCCGGAGCGCCGGTGTCGATCCCGGCGAGCAGGGCGGCCGTATCGGTGTCCCGGGTGAGGGTGACGGCGTCCGGGTAGTAGAGCGGGGTCCGGCGCGGGCTGCTCCAGGCCCGGTCGGTGAACCCGCCGTCCCGGCAGACGGCGGCGCACCACGCGGCGTTGTTGTACGCGGCCGCGCGGAGCAGCTCTTCGGTGTTCGGGGTGATGATCACATCGGGATCCTGCCACAGGCCCTAGCCTGGGGCGATGTCATATTTCCCGTACCTCGTGGAGGGTGCCCGGATCGGGTTGCGGCCCTACCGGCCCACCGACGCGCGGGAGTTCACCGCCCGGACGCGCGAGAGCCGGGGGCTCCACCACCCCTGGCTGTCACCGCCCGCGACCGAGGAGGCCTACCAGGCGTACGCCGCCCCGCTGATCGCCGCCGTGGGCCGGGCCGGGTTCCTCGTGTGCGAGCGGGAGTCGGGGGCGATCGCCGGGTTCGTCAACGTCAACAACATCGTCCTCGGGGCCTTCCGCTGCGGCGCGCTCGGGTACGGGGCCTTCGCGCACGCGGCGGGACGGGGTCTCATGCGCGAGGCGCTCGGCCTCGCCGTCGGCCACGCCTTCGCGGCGGACGGTCTCGCGCTGCACCGGCTGGAGGCCAATATCCAGCCGGGAAACACCGCCTCGATCGCCCTAGTCCGAGCCCTCGGCTTCCGCCTGGAGGGGCTGTCCCCGGACTTCCTCCACGTCGACGGCGCCTGGCGGGACCACGAACGCTGGGCGCTCACGGCCGAAATGCCGTGTCCCGGCGCCCCGCATCGCACAGGATGATTCCATGCGAACCCTCGTGCTCCTCGACGCACCGTCCAACCTAGGGCTCCGCCCCCCGGCCCCGGGCACTGTTCCAGGCGTCTACAAACTGGCCGGGGCCCTGCGCGAACAGGGTCTGCTGGCGCGGCTCGGCGCGCGCGAGGGCGGGGTGGTCGTCCCGCCGCGCTACGACCGCGGGGACTGGAAAGAGGGCGACGGGGTGTTCCACGCCGGGCCGCTGGCCGCCTACACCGTCGCCCTCGCCGACCGGATCGAGGACCACCTGCGCTCCGGGGAGTTCCCCGTCGTGCTCGGCGGCGACTGCTCCATCCAGCTCGGCGCCTCCCTGGCCATGCGGCGCCTCGGGCGGTACGGCATCGCCGCGATCGACGGCTCCGCCGACTTCCGCCACCCCGGCAACGAGGCCGTGAACGGGCCCGTCGGGGCGGCCGGCGGCGAGGAGCTGGCGCTGGCCACCGGCCGCGGCCAGGCGGACCTCGCGGACCTGGAGGGCCTTCGGCCCTACGTGCGCGACGAGGACGTCCGGCTCTTCGGGCTGCGCGACGGGGACCCGGACCTGCCCGAGCTGCGCGCCGCCGGGATCTTCGCCGCCACGGTGGGGGCGATCCGCGACCGCGGCGCCGGGCCGGTGGCCCGTACCGCCCTGACGGGGCTGCAGCCTCCGGCCACCGCCGGGTTCTGGCTCCACCTGGACGCCGACGTACTGGACCCGTCCGTGATGCCGGCCGTCGACAGCCCGGACCCCGGAGGCCTGATCCCCGACGAACTCGCCGAACTGCTCGGGGTGTTGATCAGCTCCCCGCGCTGCGTCGGACTCAACGTCACCATCTACGACCCGGACCTGGACCCGGACGGGCGCGCGGGCGCGCTGCTCGCCGACCTGGTGGCCGGGGCGTTCGCGTAGGTCGCCCCCGTCGGTCCGAACCCCGCTGGTCCGGACCTCGCCGGGCCGACCGGCCGACGGGCTCCCGCGTGCGGGGAGCCCGCGGGCCGGCCCGTCAGACTCCGATCGCGCCGTCGATCCGCTCGCGCAGCAGGTCCGCGTGGCCGTTGTGCCGCGCGTACTCCTCGATCATGTGGATCAGCACCCAGCGCAGCGAGACCTCGCCCCGCCACACGTCCTTCCCGGACACCTCCAGGTCCGGCGCCCGCCGCGTGAACGCCTCCGCGAACTCCACCTCCGCGTCCCACGCCTCCCAGGCTTCCCGGATCACCCCGGGCGCGGCCACCGCGCCGTCGAAGTCCCCGTCGGGGGTGGCCGCGGACCAGAACCGGAGCGCGACCTCCTGCCCGTCCAGCACCTGGCGGAACCAGCGGCGCTCCACGTCCGCGAGGTGGCGGACCAGGCCCAGCAGCGACAGCGTGGACGGTTCCACCGACCGCTCTGCCAACTCGGGTCCCAAGTCGGCGCACTTGAGCCTGAGCGTCGCGCGCTGCGCGCCCAGCACGTCGAGGAGCATCGCTCGTTCGTCGCCCGTCGTCGGCCCCGTGAACCGGCCCTCGGACTCTTCCCCGTCGAAGAGCTGACCTCTTCTGATCGCCTCACTCATGACCGCCATGATCGGACACCGGCCCGTGCGGGAGAAGGTTTTGCGTAATCCTGACCGGTGGTGATCCGCCGAATCCCTGTGCACCGGCGGCCGTGGCGTGTTCCATTTCCCTCATGGCCACCACCGTCCGCCGCTCCGTACTGACCCTTCCCGCAGCCCCGTTGGGTCCCGAGAACCCACTGCCCGCCCTCCGCGCGTCCGGCGGGGTCCACACGCTCGACGACCGCTCCCGCGAGGGCCTGCCGCGCGACATGGCACGCCAGATCGGTTACGAGCCGCTGCGCTCGCTGCTGCCCGTCCGGATCCGGGACGGATACCAACGCCAGCGCACGGAGGGGGACTTCGAGACGATCGTCATCGAGAACGAGCACCTGCGCGTCACCGTCCTGCCCGGGCTCGGTGGCCGGATCCATTCGCTCGTCCACCTCCCCACCGGACGCGAACTGCTCTACCGCAACCCGGTGTTCCAGCCCGCGAACTTCGCGCTGAACGGCGCCTGGTTCTCCGGTGGCATCGAGTGGAACCTCGGTGCCACCGGCCACACCACCCTGTCCTGCGCCCCGCTGCACGCCGCGCTCGTCCCGGCGCCCGACGGGGGAGTCATGGTCCGCCTCTGGGAGTGGGAGCGGCTGCGCGACCTGCCCTTCCAGGTGGACCTGTGGCTGCCCGAGGATTCGGAGTTCCTCTACGTAGGCGTCCGCGTGCGCAATCCGCACGAGCGGCCCGCGCCCGTCTACTGGTGGTCCAACATCGCCGTGCCCGAGGACGCCGGCACCCGCGTCCTGGCCCCGGCCGACGAGGCCTGGCACTTCGGATACGAGCGCTCCCTGCGGCGGATCCCCGTACCCGGATGGGAGGGCGCCGACCGGACGTACCCGCTGCGCAGCACGTACCCCGCCGACTTCTTCTACGAGGTCGACGCCGGGACCCGGCCCTGGATCGCCTCCCTGGACGCCGACGGGCGGGGGCTCGTCCAGACCTCGACGGCCCGGCTGCGCGGCCGCAAGCTCTTCGTCTGGGGAGCGGGCGAGGGCGGCCGGCGCTGGCAGGAGTGGCTGACCGAGCCCGGCACGGGCGGGTACGCGGAGATCCAGGCCGGGCTCGCCCGGACCCAGCTGGAGCACGTACGCCTGGAGGCGGGGGCGGAGTTCAGCTGGCTGGAGGCCTACGGGGCCCTGTCCGCGGACCCGGCGGCCGTGCACGGGGACGACTGGGCGGCGGCCCGCGCCGCGGCCGGCACCGCGCTGGAGGCCGCGCTGCCCGGACCGGCCGTGGACGCGGCGTACGAGGCGTGGCGCGGGCACGCCGACACCGAACCGGGGGAGCGGCTGGCCGCCGGCTCCGGCTGGGGCGCGCTGGAGGTCCTGTGCGGGGGCCACAAACTGCCCGGCACCCCCTTCGCCGAGGACACCCTCGGCGAGGACCAGGCGCCCTGGCTGGAGCTGTGGCGCACCGGCGTCTTCCCCGCCCCGCGCCGGGTGGCTCCGCCCGGTCCGAGCCTGGTCGCCCCGCACTGGCGGGACATGCTGGAGACGGCCCCGGCGGACCCGCTGACCGAGTACCACCTCGGGGTCGCCCAGTGGCACGCGGGGGACATCGCCCAGGCCGTGCGCAGCTGGGAGCGCGGGCTGGCGCTGGCCCCCTCGCGGTGGCCGCTGCTGAGGTGCCTGGCGGTCGCCGACGACCTGGCCGGCGACCCGGCCCGGGCGGCCCGCTGGTACGCCGAGGCCTTCGAGGACCTGGCCCACGAGAGCCGGGGCGGCGAGAGCTGGCTGGCGGCCGAATCGGCGCTGGGCCGGGAGGCACTGGCGTCCCTGCTGGCGGCGGGACTGCTGCCGCAGGCCCGCTCCGTGTGGGACGGGCTGCGCCCCGCCCTGCGCGAGGAGGGCCGCTTCCGGCTGTCGGCGGCCCGGCTGCTCGTGGCGGAGGGCCATGTGCGCGCGGCCCGGCGGGTCTTCGAAGAGGGCTTCGAACTGCCCGACCTCCGCGAGGGCGAGGAGACCCTCGCCGAGGTCTGGTCCACCCTCACGGACTGCCCGCTGCCGGCCGCGTACAACTTCCGGATGCGCCCGCCGGGGGACCGGGCGGGGGACTGAGGCCGGTTTCGGCAGGCCACGCCGTGGTCAAAGCGGTGTGGGCTCGAGACGCGGCCACGTGCCGGTCGGTGCCCAGGACGGCGGCCGCGTGCAGCGCCGGGTACCACCCCGCGTACTACCTGGGGAGTACGCGGGAAACGCTACGCCGGAGTGACGCGGGCCAGGCCCGGTAAGGCCTAGCGTGGGCGGTATGGCAGAGCAGCGCGAGCGCCCGGGGGTTCCTCCCTGGCAGCGATGGGTGGAGCGGACCGGGCGGGGCCCGGCCTGGCGCTCCTCGCTGCTCGTGGCCGTCTTCGCGCAGGTCGGCTCGGGCTGGGCCGCGCAGCAGCAGAGCGGGCGGGTGGCCCTGGACGGCTTCGCGCGGCTCCTGCTGCTGCTCGGCCCGCTGCTCCTCGTGTGGCGGCACCGGTACCCGGTGGTCGTGGCGTACGGGGTCAGTGCCGTCACCCTGGTGTACATCGGCGCCGGCTTCCCGTACGGCCCGGTGTTCATCAGCCTGGCCCTGGCCTGCTTCGCCGCCGTCATCGCCGGACGGCGAAGAGCCGCCTGGGGGGCCGTCGGGCTGGTCTGGGCCGGTCATCTGGCCATCGGGCACCTGCTCTACCGCCGGCTCCCGCCCGCCGGGGACGGCCCGGCGCCCTGGGCGCAGGAAATGCTCGTCACCGCGTGGGTGCTCGCCATCCTCGCCGTCTCCGAGCTCGTCCGCATACGCCGGGAGCAGTGGGCGCTGGCCCGGGCCGAGCGGGCCGCGGCCGAGAAGCGCCGGGCGAACGAGGAGCGGCTGCGCATCGCCCGTGAACTGCACGACGTCCTCGCCCACAGCATCTCGGTGATCAACGTCCAGGCGGGAATGGGGCTCGCCCTGCTCGACTCCGATCCCGAGCAGGCCCGTTCGGCACTGACCACCATCAAGGCGGCCAGCAAGGAGGCACTGGGCGAGGTCCGGCAGGTCCTCGACACCCTGCGCACTCCCGGTGACGGCGACGCACCGCGCGCGCCCGCCCCCGGTCTCGACCGGCTCCCCGAACTGGTCGAGCAGGCCGCCGCGGCCGGGCTGAGCGTCGACATCGCGACGGTCGGGGACGCGAGGGCGCCCGCGCCCGGGGCGGATCTGGCCGCCTTCCGCATCGTGCAGGAGGCGCTGACCAACGTCGTGCGGCACTCCGGGTCGCGCACCGCCCGCGTCCGCCTCTCCTGGCGGCCCCGCCTCCTGGAGCTGCGCGTGGACGACGACGGGCCGGCCACGGGCGGTCCCGCGGGCGGCAGCGGCAACGGGCTCGTGGGCATGCGCGAGCGGGCCGCGGCCCTCGGCGGCACCATCGAGGCCGGCCCGCGCCCCGACGGCGGCTTCCGCGTGATCGCCCGGCTCCCGTTGCGGGCCGAGGCGGAGTCCGAGGCGGAGGCGGAGCCCGAGTCCGAGGCCCGGGCCGCCGCGGAACCGGAGGCCGACCCCGGCGCCGCACCGAAGGCCGTACCGAAGCCCGTTCCGAAGGCCGCCCCGCCCCAGGAGGATCCGTGATCCGTGTTCTGCTCGCCGACGACCAGCTCCTCGTCCGGGCGGGGTTCCGGGCCCTGCTCGACGCGCAGCCGGACATCGAGGTGGCGGGAGAGGCCGCCGACGGCGACGAGGCCGTCCGCCTGGTGCGCGAGCTGCGCCCGGACGTGGTCCTGATGGACATCCGGATGCCTGTCTGCGACGGGCTCGCCGCCACCCGGCGGATCACCGGGGACGCGGAGCTGGCCGAAGTCCGGGTGGTCATGCTCACCACCTTCGAGCTCGACGAGTACGTCTTCGAGGCCCTGCGGTCCGGAGCCTCGGGCTTCCTCGTCAAGGACACCGAACCGGAGGAACTGCTGCGGGCGGTCCGGGCGGTGGTGGGCGGTGACGCGCTGCTGTCCCCGGGTGTCACGCGCCGCCTGATCGAGGAGTTCGCGGCCCGCTCCAAGCAACCCGCCGCCGACGGAGCGGGCCTGGGCCTGGACCGGCTCACCGAGCGGGAGCGCGAGGTGATGGCCCTGGTGGGCCTCGGCCTGTCCAATGACGAGATCGCCCGGCGCCTGGTCGTCAGCCCGCTCACGGCGAAGACCCACGTCAGCCGGACCATGGTGAAGCTCGGCGCCCGCGACCGCGCCCAGCTGGTCGTCTTGGCCTACGAATCGGGCCTGGTCCGACCCGGCTGGCTCGGCTGACCCTCCCTTTCCCCGGCCCGCCCGGCCCCCGCCCTGCCCCGTACTCCCTCGGTGGTACGCGCGGTGCAGCCGGCCGTACGACGACCCGGACCCCCTCCCGGAGCCAGTCTCGGAGTGTGACGCAGACGTCGACAGACGTCGGTAGACGTCCGCACCCGCGAACTTCCGAGGAGCTGAACCGAGATGAACACCCTCACCACCCTCGCGTACGACGGGCCCGGCCCGTGGATCCTGTTCTTCCCGCTGATCTGGGCGGCCGTGGTGGTCGCCGCCGTCACCGTGCTGCGCCGCACCGTGTGGCGCGGCCGCCGGGGCCCGTGGCAGACGCGCGCGGCCGCGTACGGCGAGCAGTCCCCGATCGCGGTCCTCGGCCGGCGCTTCGCCTCCGGGGAGATCGACGAGGACGAGTACTGGCGGCGGCTGTCCGTCCTGGACGAGCAGTTCGGCCGCCTCTCCAAGGGCGGTGCGGCATGAGGACCGCCACCGCGCCGGGCGACGGCGGCGGTGTCGCCGCCCGGGTCGTCGATGCCGTGAAGGTCTACGGCCGGGACGACACCGAGGTACGGGCCCTGGACGGGCTGAGCGTCGACTTCCCGGCGGGCCGCTTCACGGCGATCATGGGACCGTCCGGTTCCGGCAAGTCCACCCTGATGCACTGCGCCGCCGGTCTCGACACCCTCACCTCCGGATCCGCCTCCATCGGCGGTACGGATCTCGGCGCACTCGACGACCGCGCGCTCACCCTGCTGCGCCGCGAGCGCGTCGGCTTCGTCTTCCAGGCCTTCAACCTGATCCCCACCCTCACCGTCGCCGAGAACATCACGCTCCCGCAGGACCTCGCGGGCAGCCGCCCGGACGCGGCCTGGCTCGACGGCCTCATCGACGTCGTCGGCCTGCGCGACCGGCTGCACCACCGGCCCGCCGAGCTCTCCGGCGGCCAGCAGCAGCGCGTCGCGGTGGCCCGCGCCCTCGCCGGCAGCCCCGATGTCGTCTTCGCCGACGAGCCGACCGGCAACCTCGACTCCCGTTCCGGCGAGGAGGTGCTCGGGCTGCTGGGCCGGGCGGTGCGCGCGATGAACCGTACGGTCGTCATGGTCACCCACGATCCGGTGGCCGCCGCCCACGCCGACGAGGTCGTCTTCCTCGCCGACGGGCGCCTGGTCGACCGGATGGCGGGTCCCACCGCGGACCGGGTCCTGGACCGGCTGAAGTCCTTCGACACCCGCCCCCCGACGGCGGCCGTCCCGGGGGAGGAGTCATGAGGACGAGCGCCACCCGCACCGTGCTGCGGCTCGCCGCGGCCTCACTGCGCGCGCACAAGCGGCGGTTCGCCGGGACCTTCACGGCCGTGCTGCTCGGCGTCGCCTTCCTCGCCGGGACGCTCCTCATGGGCGACACCCTCCGCGCGAGCTTCGACGGCATGTTCGCCGGCGCGGCGAGCGGCACCGACGCCGTGGTCCGCGGTTCCCGTGTGGTCACCGTCCAGGGCGAGGCCCAGGGCACCCGGCAGCCCGTACCGACGGCGCTCGTGGAGGAGATCCGGCGCATCCCGGGCGTGGCCGCCGCCGCGCCCGCCATCCAGGGCGCGGGGCAGCTCGTCGGCTCCGACGGCAAGCCGATCGGCGGCCAGGGGCCGCCCACCCTCGCCGGGAACTGGATCGAGGATCCGGAACTCAACCCGTACCGGCTCGCGGAGGGCAGAGCGCCCGAGCGGACCGGAGAGGTCGTCGTCAACCGGGCCGCCGCGGACAAGGGCGGACTGCGACTCGGCGACACGACCGTGCTGCGCACGCCCGATCCGGTCCCGGTGACGGTCGTCGGCCTGGCCACCTTCGGCGGCGCGGACGGCATGGGGCAGGTCACGTACACGGGGATGACCCGGGCGGACGCGGAGAGGTACCTGACCCCGGCGCCCGGTCAGGCGGCGTCCATCCAGGTGCGCGCGGGTCCGGGAACCGGTCAGAGCGAGCTGGTGGAGGCGCTCACCGCGGTGCTGCCGCAGGGCGTGGAGGCGATCACCGGGCAGGAATCGGCCCAGGAGAACACCGACATGATCTCCGGGCGGTTCCTGACCCTCTTCACCACCATGCTGCTCGTCTTCTCGGGCATTGCCCTGCTCGTCGCCACCTTCAGCATCCACAACACCTTCGCGATCGTCGTGGCCCAGCGCACCCGCGAGAACGCCCTGCTCCGCGCCCTGGGCGCCTCCCGGCGCCAGGTCGTCGGCGGCACGCTGGCCGAGGCCGCGGTCGTGGCGTTCGCCGCCTCGGCCGCCGGACTGCTCGGCGGCGTCGGCATCGCCGCAGGGCTCCAGGCGCTCTTCCCCGCCATCGGATTCCCCTTCCCCGAAGGGGACTTGGTGATCAGCGGCCCGTCGATGCTGATTCCGCTCGCGGTGGGGGTCCTCGTCTGCCTCGGCTCGGCCGTGCTGCCGGCCGTACGGGCCGGACGGACGGCGCCGCTGGCCGCGCTGCTCGACAGTGCGGTGGACCGTTCCGGGGCCTCCCGGTCCCGTACGGTCACCGGCGCGGCGCTGGGCACGGCCGCCGTCGGCCTGCTCCTGACGGGGGTGTTCGCCGTACCCTCGCTGTGGCTGTCCGGGGCGGGCGCGGCGATGGCGACGGCCGCGTTCGTCGTACTGGGTCCGGTGGCGGCCTCGTCCGCCGTCCGGATGCTCGGCCGACCGCTGGAACGGCTGCGCGGGGTGACCGGCGTCCTCGCGGCGCGCAACGCACGGCGCAGTCCGAAGCGGACCGCGTCCACTGCGACCGCGTTGATGATCGGGGTCGCCGTCGTCTGCCTGTTCACCGTCTTCGGCGCGTCGCTGAAGGCGACGATGGACGGGGCCGTGTCGCGTTCCTTCGCCGGTGACGTGGCCGTCAGCGCCCCGGCCTTCGGCGCGGGCGGCAGCGGCCTGAGCCCGAAGCTGGCACCGGCCCTCGCGGAGCTGCCCGAGGTGGCGACCGCGGTGGGCCTGGGCAAGGGGGTCGCGGAGGTCGACGGCTCGGGGCGGGAGCTGACCGTCACCGACCCCGCCGCGCTCGCGGCCGGCCTCGACCTGGGCGCGGTGTCGGGAGGGCTCGACGCGCTGGGACCGGACGGCATCGCGGTGTCCGGGAAGGAGGCCGCGCGGCGCGGCTGGCGGCCCGGAGGCACGGTCGCACTCGCCTTCACCGACGGGCAGCGGCAGACCTTCACGATCCGCGCGGTGTACGAGCACTCCGAGCTGGCCGGCGACTACGTCATCACCCGAGCGGCCTGGGCGCCGCACCGGGCGCAGGACACCGACTCGCTGGTCAGCGTCACCTTCAAGGACGGGGTGTCGGCCGCGGCCGGTACGGCGGCGGTCGAGAGGACGGCCGCGCTGTACGGCGGACCCGAGGTCCAGACGCGTGCGGAGTACGCGCGGTCGGCGGCGGGCGGCATCGACATGATGCTCACGCTCGTCTACGCGCTGCTCGGCCTCGCCGTGCTGATCGCCCTGCTGGGCATCTCCAACACGCTGACCCTCGCCGTCCACGAGCGCACCCGCGAACTGGGGCTGCTCCGGGCGGTCGGTCAGACCCGGGGCCGGCTGCGGGCCATGGTCCGCTGGGAGTCGGTCCTGGTCGCCGCCTTCGGCACGGCCGGCGGTCTGGCGCTGGGCGGCGTCCTCGGCTGGGTCCTGGTGAAGGCCTCGGACGGGGCGAGCGACAGCGCGTTCACCTTCGCCGTCCCGCCGCTGCAGCTCACCCTGGTCGCTCTGGTGGGCGTGGCGGCGGGAGTCCTCGCGGGCCGGGGCCCGGCGCGGCGCGCCGCGCGCCTGGACATCCTGCGCGCGGTCGCCACCGACTAGAGCGGCTCTTTCGGATCCCCGAGGGCCGGCCCTACCGGGCGTAGGTGCGGATGCGGTAGCGCAGGCCCGTCACCGAGGACTGCCAGCCGGCGTCCCCGGCGACGGTCCACGCCGGGTCCAGCTCCGGGGCGTGGGTGTCGCCGATGACCTGCGTGTCGACCTCGGTCACCGAGAGCATGACGGCGTGGGCCAGCGCGGCACGGTAGACCTCGCCGCCGCCGATCACCCAGCAGGCGGCGGCCGGGGCGGCCGTCTCCCGCTGCCCGGCTCCGGCCGCCGCGAGCTCCAGGGCCGCGTCGATGGATCCGGCGCGCTCCGCGCCCTCCGCGGCCCAGTCCGGATCGCGGGTCACCACGATGTTGCGTCGCCCTGCCAGCGGGCGGAACCGGACCGGCAGCGAATCCCAGGTCTTGCGGCCCATCACCACCGGATGGCCGAGGGTGGTGGCCTTGAAGTGGGCCATGTCCTCGGGCAGCCGCCAGGGGATCCCGTTGTCCGCGCCGATCACGCCGGCGGAGCTCTGCGCCCAGATCAGCCCGACGCTCATGCCCGTGCCCGCGGGGGTGTCCGTACCGAATCCGGTACCGGCGTCCGTGCCTGCGTCGGCGCCGGCGTCCGTGCCTGCGTCGGCGCCGGCGTTGGTGTCGAGGTTCATACCGCGACCGGGGCCTTGATGGCCGGGTGGTGCTGGTAGCCGGCCACCTTCACGTCGCCGTAGGCGTAGTCGAAGAGCGAGTCGGCCTGGTGCAGCTTCAGCTCGGGGAACTCGAACGGGGTCCGGGAGATCTGCTCGGTGACCTGCTCGACGTGGTTGTCGTAGATGTGGCAGTCGCCGCCGGTCCAGATGAAGTCGCCCGGCTCCAGGCCGGCCTGCTGCGCCACCATGTGGGTGAGCAGGGCGTAGCTGGCGATGTTGAACGGCACACCGAGGAACAGGTCCGCGCTGCGCTGGTACAGCTGGCAGGAGAGCTTGCCGTCGGCCACGTAGAACTGGAAGAAGGCGTGGCACGGCGCGAGCGCCATCTTCGACAGCTCGGAGACGTTCCAGGCGGAGACGATCATCCGGCGGGAGTCCGGGTCGCGGCGCAGGGTGTCGAGGACCTCGCTGATCTGGTCGATGTGCGAGCCGTCCGGGGTGGGCCAGGAGCGCCACTGGGCGCCGTAGACCGGGCCCAGGTCGCCGTTCTCGTCGGCCCACTCGTCCCAGATGGTGACGCCGTGCTCGCGCAGCCAGCCGACGTTGGACTCGCCGCGCAGGAACCACAGCAGCTCGTACACGATCGACTTGAGGTGCACCTTCTTGGTGGTGACCAGGGGGAACCCCTGCGAGAGGTCGTAACGCAGTTGGTGCCCGAAGACACTCCGGGTGCCGGTGCCCGTCCGGTCGGCCTTGGCCGTCCCGGAGGTGAGCACCAGCTTCAACAGGTCTTCGTACTGGGTATCCGCCACGGGCACCGAGTCTACTGGGCTGCCGCCGGAGGTCCTGTCAGCCGGTCGGGCCGGTCGGGCCGGTCAGCCGGTCACCACGCCGTCGGTGAGCAGGCCGGCCAGGACCGCCTCGCCGACCGCCACGACCGCCGTCTGGGGGCGGAGCATCACGGTGATCTCGTCGATCAGGCCCTCCGGCGTGAGGTGCAGCATGTCGATCCCGTGCACCTGCCGGTCGCCCACGGTGGTCCGGAACGGCAGCACGGTCGCCGGCCCCTCGGCCCCCTCCGCCCCGAACGGGACGCCGGCGGACTGCACGCTGCCGTCGAAGTGCCCGACGTAGTGGAAGCCCTCGAACGTCCGCAGGAGGACGCGGAAGAGGGCCAGCACCGCCGGCTTGCCCTCGAAGGGCTTCGACTTCACCGGGCTGTTGAGCCGGACGTCGTCGGTGAACAGCGCGTCCAGTGCGGCGAGGTCATGGCCGGCCACGGCGGCGCGGAAGCGGTCGGCCGTGCTGGTGTCGGTACTCATGAAGACTCCTCGATAGTCACCGATGTGATTACTCATTTTCTTGACTATCATGGCCGGGCGTCCTTGAGAAGACGGCGTCCTTGAGAAGACGGCGTCCCTGAGAAGACGGTGTCTTTGAGAAGGCGGCCTTGAGAAGAAGTTGCCGCGCACGATCCCGAGGAGACCGACCGATGGCATTGCGCCACGCCGTACTGGCGGCGCTGCTCGACGAGGAGCTGAGCGGCTACCAGCTGGCCAAGGCGTTCGGCACGGGCGTGGCCAACTTCTGGCACGCCCTGCCCCAGCAGCTCTACACCGAGCTGGCCAAGCTGGAGCGGGAGGGCTTCATCGCGGGCCGCGAGGTGGTCCAGGACACCCGGCCGAACAAGCGGCTGTTCCAGGTCACCGACGCCGGACTGGCCGAGCTGGAGCGCTTCACCGCCGCCGAGACCAAGCCCTGCGTCATCCGCGACGACCTGCTCGTGAAGGTCCAGGCGGCCGAGCACGTCGACACGGCGGGGCTGATCGCGCAGCTCGCGGAGCGGACCGCCTTCGCGACGGCCAAGGCGGAGCTGTTCGAGAAGCTGCTGCGCTCGATGCGCGGCGAGCGCACCGAGGAGGAGTTCCTGCGCCACGGCGCACGGATCGGCCCCTACCTCACCTGCCTGCGCGGCCTGGAGTTCGAGCGGGCCAACCGGGCCTGGTACGAGCGCACCACGATCATCCTGAACGAGAGGCGGGCATCCCGTGGAGAGCACTGAGCAGCGACGGCCGACCGGGCACGCCCGGTACGCCCGGTACGTGGCTCTCGGCGACAGCCAGAGCGAGGGCGTGGGCGACGGGGACGACCGCACCGGGCTGCGCGGGTGCGCCGACCGGCTCGCCGAGCAGCTCGCGGTCCACGAGCCCGGTGTGCTCTACGCCAACCTGGCCGTACGGGGCCGCCTCGCGGCGGGGGTCCGCGAGGGGCAGCTCGGGCCGGCCCTCGCGCTCCGCCCCGACCTGGCCACGGTGGTCGCAGGGGTCAACGACGTGCTGCGGCCCCGGTTCGACGCCGACGAGGTCGCCGGGCACCTGGAGGCGATGTTCGCCGCGCTCACCGCGCAGGGTGCCCGCGTCGCCACCGTCACCTTTCCCGACATCGCGAAGCTCGTGCCGCTCGCCAAGGGGGCGGCCCCGCGCGTCACCGCGCTGAACGACCGGATACGGCGGGCCGCGGAGCGGCACGGGGTGGCCGTCGCGGACTTCGCCCGCCACGAGGCCTCCACCGACCCGCGGATGTGGAGCGCGGACCGGCTGCACGCCGCCCCGTCCGGCCACGCGATGATCGCCGCCGGGGTCGCGCACGCCCTGGGGCTGCCCGGCAGCGACGATGCGTGGACCCGCCCGCTGCCCGGCCCGGCTCCCGCCGCCCCGGCGGGCCTGCGGGGCGCCGCCGGGGAACTGCGGTGGGCCGTGGGCTTCGCCGGGCCCTGGATCGGGCGGCGGTTGCGCGGGCGCTCTTCCGGAGACGGCCGTACGGCCAAGCGGCCCGAGCTGCTCCCCGTACGCCTGGCGGCCTGACGGGCGCACCCGCCGGGGTCAGGCGCGGCAGATGATCTCGCCGTTCAGTACGGAGAACCAGGCGTCCGGGTCCGCGCCCCAGGTGTGCCAGGCGTCCGCGACGGCCGACAGCTCCGACCGCGTCGCGTGTCCGCCACCGGTCGCGATCCCCGCGTAGGCGGAGGCCGTCGTACGGTCCGCCCACAGCGCGGACCACCAGGCGGCCTCCTCCGCGGTCGCGTAGCACCACGAGGTCGCCGTACAGGTCACGTCCGTGAAGCCCGCCTCCCGCGCCCACGCGCGCAGGCGGCGTCCGGCGTCGGGCTCGCCGCCGTTGGCGCGGGCCACCCGCCGGTACAGGTCCAGCCACTCCTCCAGTCCCGGAGTCGCCGGGTACCAGGTCATCGCCGCGTAGTCCGCGTCCCGCGCCGCGACGATCCCGCCCGGCCGGCACACCCGGCGCATCTCGCGCAGCGCCTGGACCGGATCGCCCACGTGCTGCAGCACCTGGTGGGCGTGGACCACGTCGAAGGAGTCGTCCGGGAAGTCCAGCGCGTGGACGTCGGCCGTGGCGAACTCGATGCCGGTCAGGCCGCGTTCCTTCGCGTACGCGGCGGCCTGGTCGACCACGTCCCGCGCCGCGTCCACCGCCGTGACCCGGCCCCCGGGCCCCACCAGCTCCGCCAGGTCCGCCGTGATCGTGCCCGGGCCACAGCCCACGTCCAGAACGGCCATCCCCGGGCGCAGCGCGCCGATCAGGTACGCGGCGGAGTTCTCGGCGGTGCGCCAGCGGTGCGAGCGCAGCACCGACTCGTGGTGTCCGTGGGTGTAGACCGCGGTCTCGTGCGCGGGCTCCGCGGGGTGAGCGGCGGCAGCGGCGTCCGTGGCATCAGGGGCAGTGGCTTCAGCGGCGTTCATGGACGTGCTCCTTCGTCGTCGAAAGTGCTGTCGAGGCCTGTCGAGGCGTTGGTTTCACCGTAAGGGATCAGTTCGTCATCTGAGATGTGCGTTTTGACATGTGGACACCCTCCTTGTGTGCCAAGGGGATTGACCGAGTGGGTGGCAGGCGGGGGCCGGGGCGAGGACAGTGAATCCGGGGGGAACGGGGGGAACGAAGGACGGTGAGAGCCATGCCGGACCCGTTGCTGGAGCGGCACGCCGAGGCGCTGCGGCTCTTCGGTCGGTACGTCCACTCGGTCTCGGACGCGCAGTGGGACGCGCCGACACCCTGTAGCGAATGGAGCGTGCGCGAGCTGGTCAACCACGTCACCGCCGAACAGCTCTGGATACCGCCCCTGGTCACCGACGGCCGCACCGTCGAGGACATCGGCGCCACCTTCAACGGCGACGTGCTCGGTACGGATCCGGCCGCCGCCTGGGACGAGGCCTCGGCCGCCGCGCACACGGCCTTCGAGATCCCCGGCGCGCTGGAGCGCACCGTCCGGCTCTCGTACGGGCCCGCGCTCGGCTCGGCGTACTGCTCGGAGCTGACCGCCGACTGCGTGGTCCACACCTGGGACCTCGCGCGGGGCATCGGCGCCGACGACCGGCTGCCGGACGGCCTCGTCGAGTTCTCCATCAAGGAGGTCATGCCGTACGCGGACGGGCTGGCCGCGAGCGGCATGTACGCGGCTCCGCTGGAGGTGCCGCCGGGGGCGGACGCCCAGACCCGGCTGCTCGCGCTGCTCGGGAGGAGCGGCTGATGCGCGACGGCCGGCGCACAACGGCCGACGCACAACGGGCGACTATGGACGAATAACCGTATAAAGGCATGGTTGGGAGCGCGGGAACGGCAGGGAGAGGTGGCGCGCGGTGTCGGGGATCCAGCGCACGACGGCCGAGGGCCGGGGCCAGGTCCGCTACGGTCCGCCCGCACCCCAGCCGGGCCTGCCCGTGCTGCCCGAGCTCACGGCCGTCCTCGCGTCCGCCGCCTGGCGTTCGGCGCCCGAGCCGGCCGGCGGGGGAGTGCCCGTACGGGCCGCCGCGGCCCGGCACTGGGGCAGACGCGGCCTGCCCACCGACCCCGACCACGTGGCCGCCGGACCCGGCGCGCCCGCCCTGCTGCTCGCGCTCCTCGGCGCCTACGGCGGCGACGTGATGCTGCCCCGGCCCTGTCCCGCCTGGTGGACCCCGCAGGTCCGCCTGCTGGGACGGCGGGCCTACCACGTGCCGACCCCGGCCGAGTGCGGCGGCGTGCCCGACCCGTACGCCCTGCTGGAGACCGTGCGCCGGGTGCGCGCCGAGGGCGGCGACCCGCGCGTGCTGCTGCTGTCCGTCGCCGACGACCCGACCGCGACCGTCCCGCCGCCCGAGCTGCTCCGGGAAGCCTGCGAGGCCGCCGCGTCCGCCGGGCTGTTCGTCGTCAGCGACGAGACCTGGCGCGACACCGTCCACCGGCCGGTCCACGGCCGCCTGGGCGGGCCGGACGGCCCGCCCAGCCCGGACGGCACGGGTACGGAGACCCCCGGCGGGCTTCCGGGCACCCGCGACCGGCTCGTCGTGCTCAGTCCCGCCGAGATGCTGCCGGACGACACCGCCGTACTCATGGACCTCTCCGGCGCCCTGCTGCCCGCGGGCTGGCCCGCCGCCGTCGTGCGGTTCCCCGGTACCCCGCGGGGTACCTGGCTGCGGGCCCGGACCCTCGACGTGCTCACCGCCACCGGCGGGTTCGTCGCGGGTCCCGTCGCCGGGGCGGCCGCGCACGCCCTCGACGAGCCCCCCGCGGTCGCGGGCCGGGCCGCGGCGGCCGCCGCCCTGCACGGCGCGGTGGCCCGGGCCGCGCACCGGGAACTCCTGGCCGCCGGGGCGCTGGCCCGGCCCCCGCAGGCCGGCCGCCACCTCTACGCCGATCTGACCCCGCTGCGCTCGGGGCTGGCCCGGCAGGGGGTCGGCGACGCGATGGAACTGGAGGACTGGCTGGGCGGACGGCTCGGCGCGCCCACGCCCGGCGGGCAGCGGTTCGCCGACGAGGCCGTCGCCCCGCGGGTCCGGCTGTCGACCGGGCCGCTGCTGGGCGCCACCCCGGAGGAGCGGCTCGCGGCGCTCACCGCGACCGACCCCCTCGCCCTGCCCCACGTACGGGACTCCCTGGCCCGGCTCCGGTCGGTCCTGGCCGGACTGTCCGACTGACCTGCGCCGTGGCCTCCGTCCTGGAACCCCGTCCTGGAACCCCGCCCTGAAACCCCCGACTGCCGCCGGTGAACGGAGACTTCTCGATGAGGGATCAGACGGACGCCCCCTCGGCCTCCCGGGCCGTGGCAGGCCGGGACGTCCCCCCGACGGCTTCCCGGGGCGGCGCCGGTGCCGATGCCGACGGCAGTGCCGGTGTCGGTGCCAGTGCGGGCCTCCGGCACGCGAGGCCTCGGCCGCTCGGGGAACACCGGCTGTGGCCGCGCTCGTTCGCGGACCGGCTGACCACCCCGCTGCCGGGGCTGCGCGCGTTCGCCCGGCTCGCCCGCGAGGGCGCCTTCCGGCCGGGCCCGGAGGGGCTGCGCGGCATCCCGGACCTGCCCTACGAGCCCGCTCCGCTGCCCGCCGTGGCCACCGGGTCGGTGTCCGTCACCTGGGCCGGGCACGCCAGCTGGATCCTGCGGATCGGCGGGCTCACCGTACTGACCGACCCCGTCTGGTCCCGGCGGATCCTCGGTACCCCGGCCCGGATGACCCCCGTCGGGGTGCGCTGGGAGGAACTGCCGCCGGTCGACGCCGTGGTGATCAGCCACAACCACTACGACCACCTCGACGCCCCCACCCTCAAACGCCTCCCGCGCGCGACGCCGCTCTTCGTCCCGGCCGGTCTCGCCCGCTGGTGCCGACGGCGGGGGTTCACCCGGGTCACCGAACTCGACTGGTGGGAGTCGGCCGAACTGGGCGGCGTACGGTTCGAGTTCGTGCCGGCGCACCACTGGTCGAAGCGGTCGCTGCTGGACGCGTGCCGGACGTTGTGGGGCGGCTGGATGATCGGCGTCGCCGACGGGCGGGCGGGGGCGCCGGAGGCGGCGAAGAAGGTGTACTTCGCGGGAGACACGGGCTACGGGCACTGGTTCGGCGAGATCGGGCGGCGGCACCCCGGAATCGACCTCGCGCTGCTCCCGATCGGGGCGTACGCCCCGCGGTGGTGGCTGCGGGACGTCCACGCGGACCCGGAGGAGGCCGTGCAGGCCTGTCTGGACCTGGGGGCGAAGCGGATGGCTCCGATGCACTGGGGGACCTTCGTGCTCTCGTCGGAGCCCGTGATGGAGCCGCTGCAACGGGTGCGGGCCGCGTGGGCCCGTACGGGCCTGCCCCGGGAGCACCTGTGGGACCTCCCGGTCGGGGCGTCCCGGGCCCTGTAGCCAGGGCTGCGGGCCGGGCGGCCCTGCGGGGCTGTCCCCTACCCGCCCTTCCACCGTTCCCCGGGGCCGCGCCCCGGACCCGGCGGGGCCGCGCCCCGGACCCCGCGCCTCAAACGCCGACGGGGCTGGAAGTGTCAGCCTCCGGGACGGATGCGGCGCCACAGGGCCGGGGCCGCGCTGATGAGGAGGGTGAGGGCCACCGCCAGGGCCACGCCCTTCCAGGGTTCCGCGAAGAGGGAGCCGCCGACGATGCCGATGAGGCCGTAGGTCGCCGCCCAGGCCAGGCAGGCGGGGCCGTCGCCGCGGGCGAAGCGGCGCAGGGGGAGTTCCGCGAGCAGGCAGGCCAGCATCACCGGGATGCGGCCGCCGGGGAGCAGGCGCGAGACCACCAGGACCAGGACGCCGTTCTCGTCGAGCTTGCGCTGCGCCTGCGCGAGGCGTTCCGGGGTCGCCCGCCGCCGCAGGGCCTCCAGCCACCGCGAGCCGTTCCGCGAGCGGACACCGCGGCGGCCCAGCCAGTACAGCGCCATGTCCCCGGCGAAGGCGGCCAGCGAGGACACCCCGAACACCAGCAACAGCCCGAAGGGGAGGGAGTCCTGGTGGAAGGCGACCACCGCCGCCGTACTGACCAGCGCGCCGGTCGGGATCACCGGCACCAGCGCACCCAGCGCCACCAGCACGAACAGGGTCGGGTAGCCGATCGCCTGCTGGGTGGACTCCGGCGGGACCTGCGAGGCCGCCTCCGCGAGCTGGGCCAGGGGCAGGGACACAGCCAGGGGCAGGGCGCTCACGGCAGCCGCACCCGTTCACCGTGCGCGGGCACGCGGACCGACACCTTCGGCGCCTCCCGCCGCGCACACCGTACGAACTCCTCGCCCGGCGCGTGGAACTCGTGCGGCCGCACCGCGTCCATCCCGATCGGCCAGTACGTGCCCCAGTGCACCGGAACCGCCGCGGCCGGCGCCAGCAGGGCCAGGGCCCGCGCCGCACCCGCGGCGTCCAGGTGCCCCGGGCCCAGGTTGGGTCCCCAGCCGCCCACCGGCAGCAGGGCCACGTCCACCGGTCCGACCTCGTCGGCCATCGAGTCGAACAGGCCGGTGTCCCCGGCGAAGTAGGTCCGCGAGGCGCCCTCGATCACGTACCCCAGCGCGGGCGCGAGCCGGGGTCCGAACGGCAGCCGCCGCCCGTCGTGCCGTGCGCTGACCACCCGGACCCGTACGCCGTCCCGCACCTCCACCGTGTCGCCCGGCGCCACCTCCGTGACCGGCAGCCCCCGCACCCCGGCTATCCGCGCCAGCCCCGGCACCGCTCCCGGTGCCCCGCGGGGCACCAGCAGCCGGGTCCCGCGCGCGAGGCGCGCCAGCGAGGGCACGTGCAGGTGGTCGGCGTGCAGGTGCGAGACGAGCACCGCGTCGGCGACCGCCGCCTCCGGCGGGGGCACCGCCCCGCGACGGCGCCTCAGGTGTGCCAGACGGCGTGCGAAGAGCGGGTCCGTGAGCAGCCGGACACCGGAGTCCTCGACCGTGCACGTGGCGTGTCCCCACCAGGTGATCTCCACCGGCCGCTGATCCCCTCCCTCGCATCCCGCGCCCCGCTTGCCACCGGGTTCCGTCCGAGCCTAAAGGCTGCCCGCCCAAACCGCCCGGAACCGGGGCTCCACGCCCCCTCCTCCCCGGCGGCGGATCGGAGTAGGGTCGGGCGGCATGGATGAGCTGCGCGTGGCCGCGATCGCCAGCCTGGCCCCGCTGGAGGATCTGGACACGGATCCCTTCGCCGTCGACACCCGGAGCCAGCACGCCATGTGCGCCCGCTGGGCGGCCGACCGGGGCTACGTGGTGACCCGCGAACTCTTCGTCTACGGGCTGCGCGCCGACCACTGCGGGCTGTGGAACGACGTCGACGCCGGCCGCGTCGACCTGTTCGTCACGGCCAACCACCGGGTGCTGACCCGCGCGCTGCGCTCCGTCGACGAGTTCACCGCCGAGTGCGCGCGGCGCGGCGTACGGCTGGAAACCGCCGGTCTCGACGAGCCGCGCTACACCTCCGCGATGAAGGCCGAGGTGCACCGCCGGCTCTCCATGCCGACCGCCGGATACGACGGCACGTAGGCGCGGGCACCGCCCCTCGCGTTCCCCGGCGCGTCGCGCCCCCGCGCCCGTACGCACATCCGCCGCCCGTGTCACCCGGCCGGGCGGGCGCCGTTGTGCGAGCCTGGACACCATGGGACGGGGGCTCGTCGGCGCGGTGCGGGCCAGGGTTGGTGAGGCGGGTCGGGCGTGTTGCGAGGCCGGTGGCGGAGTACGGGCGGCGCCCTGGTGCGCGTGGTCATCGTCTGGGCGGTGTCCACCCTCACCATGCTCGTCCTGGCCGGAATCCTCCCCGACTTCCGGCTCCAGGCGGGCGCGGGCGGTGACCGCGACAGCATCACGCAGATAGGTCTGACGGCCGCCATCGGCGCCGGTGCGTTCGGTCTGCTGAGCGCGCTGGTGTGGCCGGTCCTCGTACGCGCCCTGCTGCTCGTGCCGGCCCTGGTGCTCGGACTGCTCGTGTTCTTCCTCAACGGCTCGCTGCTGCTGCTGGCGCTCAGCCTGATCCCGGCCGGCCGCGGCGAGGCGGACCCCGAGACGGCGGTGGTGGTCGCCGCCGTGATGTCCGCCGTCGCGTCCGCGACCTCCACGGCCCTCGCCGTACGGGACGACGAGGCCTACCGGCGCCGGCTCTACCGGCTCGCCGACCGCCGCCGGCGCCGCCAGCGCCGCGAGGGCGCGCCCGGGGCCGACGAACGCGCCCCCGGGGCGGTGTTCCTGCAACTCGACGGGGTCGGGTACGAGGTGCTGCGGCGGGCGGCCGGCAGCGGCCTGATGCCGACGGTGGCCGACTGGCTCGACCGCACCCACCGTGTGACCTCCTGGCGCACCGACTGGTCCAGCCAGACCGGCGCCAGCCAGCTCGGGATCCTGCACGGCTCCAACTTCGACGTCCCGGCCTTCCGCTGGTACGAGAAGGACACCGGCGAGGTGGTCGTCTGCAACCGGCCCACCAGCGCGGCCGAGCTCCAGCGGCGGGCCGTCGAACGCACCGGGGACGGGGGCCTGCTCACCCTCGACGGCGCCAGCCGAGGCAACCTCTTCAGCGGCGGCGCCGGCCAACTGGCGCTCGTCCTGTCGGTTTCCGCCCGGCGGGGGCCGCAGAACCGCTCCCGCGCCGGCTACTTCGCCTACTTCTCCGACCCGGCCAACGCGGTCCGCACGGCGCTCTCCTTCGTCGCCGAGGTGGTCCGCGAGATCACCCAGTCGCTGCGCCGCCGCCTGCGCGGGGACCGGCCACGGGTCTCGCGCGGCGGGCTGTACCCCTTCATCCGAGCTTTCGCGACGGTGGTGGAGCGCGACGTCGTGGTCGCCGCGGTGATCGGCGACATGCTGGCCGGGCGCGCCGCGGTCTACGCCGACCTGGTCGCCTACGACGAGGTCGCCCACCACTCCGGCCCGCGCTCGCGGGACACCGAGCAGGTGCTCGCCCGGCTCGACCGCAGCCTCGCGCTGATCGCCCGGGTCGCGGAGCACGCGCCGCGCGAGTACCGGATCGTGCTGCTCTCGGACCACGGCCAGAGCCCGGGGGAGACCTTCCTGGCCCGGTACGGGCTCACCCTGAAGGACCTGGTCCGCGCGGGCTGCGGGCTCCCGGTGTCCCGGAAGGCCGGCCGCACCCACAGCGGCGCCGAGGCACGAGCCGCCGTACGGGCCGCCCTGCACCGGCCGGTGGAGGAGACCGACGAGGAGGCGCGTCCCGGGTCGGGCCCGGACCCGGTGGTCCTGGCCTCGGGCAACCTCGGGCTGATCTCCTTCCCGGACCTGCCCGGGCGGGCGTCCAGGGAACGGATCGAGCGGGCGTACCCGGCGCTGCTCTCCACCCTGGCGAACCATCCCGGGGTCGGGTTCCTGCTCGTCGACGGGACCGTCCTGGCGGCCGGCGGGGCCGAAGCCCGGCTGGACGAGCCCGGCGCGGCGGAGGAACTGCTGGCCCCCTTCGGCCCGGGCGCCGCGCGGGCGGTCCGGCGGACCGACACCTTCCCGCACGTGGCCGACGTGATGGTGAACTCGGCCTACGACTCGGAGACGGGCACGGTGCACGCCTTCGAGGAGCAGATCGGCTCGCACGGCGGCCTGGGCGGGGAGCAGGGCCACCCCTTCTTGATGTGGCCGGTGGAACTGTCCGAGCCGGTGTTCCGGCCGGACGGGGAGCTGGTGGGCGCGGAGGCGGTCCACGAGGTCCTGCGCCGCTGGCTCACCGAGGCGGACGGCCCCCAGGTCCCAGTGCCCCCGGAGGTGCCCCCGGAGATCTCCGTGGCCCAGGGCACGGACCCGGCGCCCGCGCCCCAGAAGCCCTAGGCCGGCCGCCGGCCCCGGGCGTACTTTGGAAACAGAGTCCATCAGGGGGGCTCCGAGGGGTCGCCATGTCCGCGATCAGCAACACCATCGACATAGACCGCAGTCCCGAGGACGTGTACTCGTACATCACGGACCCCACGCACCTGCCGGAGTGGCAGGACAGCGCCGTCTCGGCGGTGCCGGTGGGAGACCTTCCCGTCCACGTGGGTTCGAAGGTCCTGGTCACCCGCCAGATCGGCAGGCGCGCGATCCCCACGACCATGGAGGTCCTGGAGATGGACCCGCCGAGGAGCTGGCACTTCCACGGGGTCGAGGGGCCGGTCCGGCCGGACGTACGGGGCCGCATCGAATCCCTCGACGGAGGCACCCGCTCGCGCGTGACCATCGCCGTCGACTTCGAGGGCCACGGCCTGGGCCGGGCGCTCGTCCCGCTCGCGGTCAAGCCCATGGTCCGCAAGGAGATGCCCCGCAGCGAGGAGAAGCTCAAGCACCTGCTGGAACACTCCGCGGCCTGAGCCCGGCGCTCCAGAGCTGAGGGCTCCGGGCTGAGGGCTCCGGGCTGAGGGCTCCGGACGGACGCCCCGGGGAAAACCGGATGCTTCGGGACACGCGGTACGCCCACACTGGGCGCACCGCGTACCCGGACCCGGTCCGGTGCCCCGTATCCCGGACTCCCTAAGGACATCCCCACCCGTGCAGGCTGCCGTCACCGTCACCCCCGCCCAGCTTCCCGAACTGCTCCTCGGCCTCGCCACCGTGCGGCCCGTGTTCCTCTGGGGGGCGCCCGGCATCGGCAAGTCCTCGCTCGTGCGCAAGTTCGCCGACTCGCTGGGACTGGAGTGCGTGAGCCTGCTCGGTACCCAGCTGGCGCCGGAGGACCTGATCGGCGTACCGCAGATCCGTGACGGGCGTTCGGTGTTCTGCCCGCCCGAGGCCATCGCCCGCGAGGAGCCGTACTGCCTCTTCCTCGACGAGCTCAACGCCGCGGGCCCCGACGTGCAGAAGGCCTTCTACTCCCTGATCCTCGACCGGCGGATCGGTTCCTACGAGCTGCCCGCCGGCTCCATCGTCATCGGCGCGGGCAACCGGGCCACCGACAACGCCCTGGCCCGCCCCATCGCCTCCGCGCTCGTCAACCGGCTCACCCACGTGCATCTGAACGCCTCCGCCGGTGACTGGCTGGTCTGGGCCGGCGAGCACGGCATCCACCCGTGGGTCACCGACTACCTCACCGACCGGCCCGACCACCTGTGGTCGCAGCCGCCCAAGACGGAGGAGCCGTTCTCCACGCCGCGGTCCTGGCACATGCTCTCGGACGCCCTGCACTCCTTCGGCCAGGGCCTGGACGAGACGACCCTCAAGGTCATCGCGCACGGCACCCTCACCCCGGCGCACGCCGTCTCCTTCTGCGGCTACGCGAAGATCGTCCGTCACTCCTTCGGCATCGAGGCGATCATGAAGGGCGACGCGAACTGGCCCACCCGCCTCGCCGACCGCGACCTGCTCTACTACCTGGCCGACGCCTTCCGCGGCCGGCTGGTCAAGGAGCTGCCCGCACGGCGCGAACACGTCTCGCCCGCCGTCCGGCAGACCGCGTACCGGGCCAAGTCCCTCCTCGTCCAGCTCGCCGAGATCTCCGTCGAGGTCGCCCAGACCGTCATCGCGGACGACGCCGACGGCCTGCCCGTGCTGCCCGCCTGGTTCCTCGTCGAGGCGGCCCGCGACATGCCGCGCCTGGTCGAGGCCCGCCGGTGACCCGCACCACGGGCACCACCCGCAAGAAGGCCGGCAACGCCAAACCCGACCCCGCCGACCAGGCCTTCGCCGAGGGCCTCGCCCTGGTCAAGCGGAACCCGGCCCTCGCCGCGGTCTCCGCCACCATCTGCCGGCAGGCCAAGTGCGCGGCCACCCCCGCCGGGGGACTGGCGGCCGTCGACTCCAACGGCACCGTCCACGTCCACCCCACCCGGCGCGTCACGCCCGGGGAATGGGCCTGGACCCTCTCCCACACCCTGCTCCACCTCGGCTTCGGACACGTCCCCGCCGCCCAGGACGAGCACCGCCCCCAGCCCGACCGCTTCGACCTGGCCGCCCGCTGCGCCGTCGTCAACCGCTTCCTGGCGGGCTTCGCTCCCGGCTGGACCCCGGAAAGCCTGTCCGCCGAGCACCCCGGCGGCGACGAAGAGCTGCTCGCCGCCCGCTGGCGCCGCGACGGCATCCCCGCCGCCCACGAGCACTGCGGCACCGCCGGAGACCACCCCGACCAGGTCCTGGTGACCTGGCGGGCCTGGAACACCACGGTCCCCGACTGGGAGACCGCCTTCGCGCACGCCCTGACCCGCAGCGTCTCGGCCGCCATGGACGAGGCCGGCGGCCGCCGCGACCGGGTGACCGGGGAGCATGTCCGCCTCCGCCCCTGGGACCGGGCCCTGAACTGGTTCGTCTCCTCGTACCCGCTGCTCGGTGGGCTCGCCGCCGGGCTGAAGATCGTCGCCGACGCCGAGCTGGCCCGCGCCCAGGGCATCGACATCGCCGCCGTCAGCGCGAGCGCCGGGGAGATCTACGTCAACCCGCTGCGCTCCTTCACCGACGGGGAATGGCGGTTCATCCTGGCCCACGAGATGCTGCACGCCGCCCTGCGCCACGGGGAGCGCCGCGGCGCCCGCGATCCGTACCTGCACAACGTGGCCGCCGACTACGTGGTCAACGGCTGGCTCGTGGAGATGGCGGTCGGCGAGATGCCCGAAGGGCTGCTCCACGACCCGGAGCTGGGCGGCCTCTCCATCGAGGAGGTCTACGACCGGATCACCACCGACCTGCGCCGCATGCGCCGCCTCGCCACCCTGCGCGGCAAGGGCCGCGGGGACATCCTGGGCGAGCCGCTGCCGCACCCGGGCAGCTGCCCGTACACGGACCTGGACGAGTTCTACCGGCGCGGCCTGGTCCAGGGCTTCGACCTGCACGCGTACGGGGAGCGCGGACTGCTGCCCGCCGGGCTGATCCAGGAGATCCGGGCGCTGGCCCACCCGCCGGTGCCGTGGGACGCGGCGCTCGCCCGCTGGTTCGACGAGTACGTGCCTCGGCCGGTGGCCGTACGGTCCTACGCGCGCCCGGCCCGCCGGCAGGCCTCCACCCCGGACATCCCGCGCGCGGGCCGGTACTTCCCGCCCGAAGAGGTGGCCCGCTGCACCTTCGGCGTGGTCCTCGACACCTCGGGGTCGATGAACGCCGCCCTGCTGGGCAAGGCGCTGGGCGCCATCGCCTCGTACGCGGAAGCCCGCGACGTACCGGCCGCCCGCGTCGTGTTCTGCGACGCGGCGCCGTACGACGCGGGCTATCTGCCACCCACCGAAATCGCCGGACGGGTCCGCGTACGCGGCCGGGGCGGCACGGTCCTGCAACCGGGAATCGACCTGCTGCACCGGGCGGAGGACTTCCCGCCCGGCGCTCCGGTCCTCGTGATCACGGACGGCGAGTGCGACACCCTGCGGATCCGGCGGGAGCACGCCTATCTGATCCCGCAGGGTGCCTCCCTGCCGTTCACGCCCCGCGGGCCGGTCTTCCGACTGGCCTGAGGGGCGTGGACCCCGGTTTTAGTCGAGGTAGTCGCGCAGCACCTGCGAGCGCGACGGGTGACGGAGCTTCGACATGGTCTTCGACTCGATCTGGCGGATGCGCTCACGGGTGACCCCGTACACGCGGCCGATCTCGTCGAGGGTCTTCGGCTGGCCGTCGTTGAGGCCGTAGCGCATGGAGACCACGCCCGCCTCGCGCTCCGAGAGCGTGCCCAGGATGGACTGGAGCTGCTCCTGGAGGAAGGTGAAGGAGACCGCGTCGGCCGGCACGACCGCCTCGGAGTCCTCGATGAGGTCACCGAACTCGCTGTCGCCCTCCTCACCCAGGGGGGTGTGCAGGGAGATCGGCTCGCGGCCGTACTTCTGGACCTCGATGACCTTCTCGGGGGTCATGTCGAGTTCCTTGCCCAGCTCCTCCGGAGTGGGCTCCCGGCCGAGGTCCTGGAGCATCTGGCGCTGGACGCGGGCCAGCTTGTTGATGATCTCGACCATGTGGACGGGGATGCGGATGGTGCGGGACTGGTCGGCCATCGCACGCGTGATCGCCTGCCGGATCCACCAGGTGGCGTACGTGGAGAACTTGAAGCCCTTGGTGTAGTCGAACTTCTCCACGGCGCGGATCAGACCGACGTTGCCCTCCTGGATCAAGTCCAGGAAGAGCATGCCGCGGCCGGTGTAGCGCTTGGCGAGGGAGACCACGAGGCGGAGGTTGGCCTCCAGCAGGTGGTTCTTGGCCCGGCGGCCGTCCTCGACGAGGATCTCCAGCTCGCGCTGGAACGCGGGCTTGTGGTCCTCCTCCTCTTCGAGCTTGTACTCGGAGAAGAGACCGGCCTCGATGCGCTTGGCGAGCTCCACCTCCTGCTCGGCGTTGAGCAGCGGCACCTTGCCGATGAGCTTGAGGTAGTCCTTGACGGGGTCGGCGGTGGCGCCGGCGACCATGACGGTCTGGGCCGGGGCGTCGTCCTCGTCGTCGTCGGACAGGACGAAGCCGGCGCTGCCGCCCGTCTTGGGCGTCTCCTTCTCGTCGCCCTCGTCCAGGTCCTCGGCCGCCCAGTCCTCGCCCTCGGCCACGGGGGCGTCGCCCTCGTCGCCGTCCTTGGCGGTCTTCTTCGTGGCGGCCGTCTTCTTCACGGCGGTCTTCTTCACGGCGGTCTTCTTGACCGCACGCTTCTTCGGCGCGGCGGCGGCCTCTGCCGCCACCTCCTCCTCGGTCCCGGAGGCCGACGGGTCGGATATCGCCGCGGCGGTGGCGGGGGCCGCCGTCTTGCGCGCACCGATCAGGCGCGGCGGGGCGGTGGCCTTCTTGGCGACGCGCGCCGGGGCGGCGGCCGCCTTGCGCGCCTTCTTGGCGGGAGCCTTCGTGGCGGGGGCGGCGCTGACGTGCAGCGCGACGCCCTCCTCGTCCAGGACCTGGTTCAGGCTGCGCAGGACCCGCTTCCACTGGTCCACCGGGATGCGGCCGGCCTCGAAGGCCTGGCGCACGTCATCACCGTTGATGTGACCCTGCTCGCGGCCGCGCTCGACAAGCGCGACCAGGGCCTCTGATTCGGCGATTTCCGTGGGGAACGTACGGGACGGGCTGAGCGACACAAGGAGCCTCTCGTTGCGAACAGATAAGGGGTGGCGGGACATCATCGCGCGAACTCGGGAAACAGACCCGAGGGGGGTCTGTATTCCGGGCCGCACGAGGACACCTGTCGGTTCATCGCATGCCCGAGTAGATTCGTTACGCGCTGAATTGAGTGACCTGCGCCACGCCGTGACCGGAGACCCGGTCGCGGGTGGTCGCGTCCGCCCGTTTTGTCAGCCCGTTTTGCGGGCTTCGATGAGAAAACGTGCGGTGTGTGCGACGAACGGGCCCTCGTGCGCGATCTGTTCGTGCAGCTCGCGCAACCGGTCCCGATGCTGCCCGACCGTGAAGCCCGGCACCATCCAGATCACCTTCCTCAGAAAGTAGATCACGGCTCCGATGTCATGGAACTCCGTCCGGAGCCGCTCGGAGCGCAGATCGACCACCTCCAGTCCCGCCTTCGTGGCCGCGGCGACCGCGTCGTCGGGGTGCCGGCCCCGCCGGACCTCCTCCGGCTGCGGGCCCAGGAAGTACTCCACGAGCTCGAAGACGCTCGCCGGCCCGACCTGCTGGGAGAAGTACGTGCCGCCGGGCTTCAGCACCCGCGCGATCTCCTCCCACCAGACCGTCACCGGATGGCGGCTGGAGACGAACTCGAAGGCCTCGTCACCGAACGGCAGCGGCGGCTCGTCGGAGTCCGCGACCACCACGGTGCCCAGCGGGTGCAGCAGCCTTGTCGCCTTGTCGATGTTCGGCGGCCACGATTCGGTGGCCACCGTGAGCGGGGGCAGGGGCCCGGCTCCGGCGAGCACCTCCCCGCCACCGGTCTGGATGTCCAGGGCGGAGCCGACCCGCGCCAGGTGCCGGGCCAGGAGGCCCTGGTAGCCCCAGGAGGGGCGCTGTTCGGTGGCGCGTCCGTCGAGCCAGGAGAAGTCCCAGCCGTCCACGGAGACGGATTCCGCTTCCGCGACGAGATGGTCGAAAGTGCGCGTCATCCCTCGATCTTCCCAGGTCCGGCCCCGGTCATCCACCGGATTGCCGGGCAGGGGCCCACGCCCGGACCCGCGGGGGTTCGCCTACACTGGGCGCGGGCCGTGACTGGCGTTCGGGTGGATCACCACCGGGGAGCGGCCCGGCGTACTCCCGCATCTGGTACGTCGACTGCCGCGCGCCTGGGCGAACCGCGATCCCGCAGCGACGCTCAGGAGCCCCCATGACCACTCAGACGACCGCCCAGACCGTTTCCGCCACCCCGGACGTTCCCGGCGCCCAGGCCGCCCGGCTGATGGACGGCACCGCCCTCGCCCGCCGCATCTCGGAGCGGACCGCCGAGTACGCCGCGAAGATCACCGAGCGCACCGGTACCGCGCCGTGCCTGGCCACCGTGCTCGTCGGCGAGGACCCCGCGTCCGTCACCTACGTCCGGATGAAGCAGAACCGCTGCGCCAAGGCCGGCATCACCTCCCGCCACGTGGAGCTGCCCGCCGCGACGACCACCGAGGAGCTCGTCGCCACCCTGACCGCCCTCTCGGAGGACCCGGAGATCAGCGGCATCCTGCTCCAGCACCCCGTCCCGCACCACATCGACGAGCGCGCCGCCTTCGAGGCCATCGCCCCGGGCAAGGATGTCGACGGGGTCACCATGCACTCCTTCGCCGCCATGGGCTTCGGCCTGCCGGGCTTCGTCTCCTGCACCCCCGGCGGCATCATGCGGCTGCTGGAGGCCTACGACGTGGACCTGACCGGCAAGCACGCCGTGGTCGTGGGCCGCAGCGCGATCCTGGGCAAGCCCGCCGGGATGCTGCTCCTGGAGCAGAACGCCACCGTCACCTACTGCCACTCCCGCACCGTGGACCTGCCGTCCATCGTCCGCCAGGCGGACGTGCTGGTCGCCGCCGTCGGCAAGGCCGAGTTCATCCGCGGCGAGGACATCAAGCCGGGCGCCGTGGTCCTGGACGCCGGCTACAACGAGGGCAACGTCGGCGACGTCCACTTCGAGTCGGCCGCGGCCCGCGCCTCCCTGATCACCCCGGTCCCGGGCGGCGTCGGCCCGATGACCATCGCGGTGCTGCTGGAGCAGACCGTCCAGGCCGCCGCCGCGCAGGCCGGTCTGGCCCTCGCGGACCTCTGACCCGCGCCCTGCTCCCTCCGCTACGACGAACGCCCCGGGCCCTTCGGTCCGGGGCGTTCCGTTTCCCGCGGTAACAGGCCGAAAGGCCGATCCCGGTCCGGTGTCGCGGGGCTCCACTGAATATGTGAAGCCTTCGATGGATATGCAGAAGCCCCCGGCGCCGGACGCAGCACCGGACGCGGCGGCGGTGGGCGGGAAGCGCCACCCGCGCGGACTCGCCACCCTCGTCCTCGCCGAGCTGTGGGAGCGTTTCAGCCTCTACGGCATGGTCGCGATCCTCGTGCACTTCCTCGCCGCCTCCCGCGGCCACGGCGGCATGGGCCTCCACGAGGGCACCGCCGAGGCCGTGGAAGGCGTCTACATGGCCATGATCTCGCTGCTGGCGCTGCCCGGCGGCTGGATCGCCGACCGCTTCCTCGGCGCCCGGCGGGCCGTCTTGTGGGGCGGTGTGGTCATCATGGCCGGCCACGTCCTGATGGCCGTCCCGAACCCGGTCTTCGTCTGGCCCGGGCTGGTCCTCATCGTCATCGGCACCGGCCTGCTCAAGCCGAACATCTCCGCGCTGGTCGGCCGGCTGTACGCCGCCGACGACGACCAGCGGCGCGACGCCGGCTACTCGATCTTCTACATGGGCATCAACCTCGGCGCCGTCATCGCCCCGCTCGTGGTCGGCTACCTCGGCGAGGAGGTCAACTGGCACCTCGGCTTCGGCGCCGCCGCCGTCGGCATGGCCATCGGCCTGGTCCAGTACGTCCTCGGCGGCCGGCGCCTGTCGGAGCAGCTGCGCGCCGAGCCCGTGGTCCGGCTCACCGCCGCCGAGCGGACCAAGATCCGCAGGTCCTCCTCGTACGGCCTGGTCTTCACCGCCGTACTGATCACCCTGCTGGCGGCCTCGCACGCGCTGAGCATCGACAACATCACCTTCGTACTGACGATCGTCGCCGTCGTGGTCCCGGCGGGCGTGCTGCTCTCGATGTACCGCAGCCCCAAGATCGACCGGGTCGAGAAGACCCGGCTGCGGGCCTACGTCTGGCTCTTCCTGGCCGCCACGCTGTTCTGGCTGGTCTACGACCAGATGGGCAACGAGCTGAACCTGTTCGCCGCCCAGAAGACCGACCTGTCCCTGCTCGGCTGGCACATCCCGGCGAGCTGGACCCAGTCGCTGCCCTCGCTGTTCGTGATCATCCTGGCCCCCGTCTTCGCCGCCTTCTGGGTGCGCCGGGGCAAGCACATGAGCACCCCCTTCAAGTTCGGCCTGGCCCTGCTGCTGACCGGCGCCTCCTTCGTGGTCATGTCCGGCGCCGCGGCCATCGCCTCCAGCGGGGTCAAGGTCTCGCTGATGTGGCTGGTGGGCGTGTACGTGATCCAGGTGATGGGCGAGATGTGCCTGAGCCCGGTCGGGCTCTCGGTCACCACGAAGCTCGCCCCGCGGGCCTTCACCAACCAGATGATGGGCGTGTGGTTCCTCGCCGCCGCCACCGGAGACGCGATCGGCGCGCAGCTGCCCCGGCTCGACGCGGTCATCGGCCAGAGCTGGAACTTCCTGTGGCAGGGCGCCATGGTGATCGCGGCCGGTGCGGTGATGGTCTTCTTCACCAAGCGGCTCAAGGTCCTCACGGGCGAGGCGGCGGCGAGCCGCGAGGCGGTCGCGGTGGCGGCCTGACGGCTGCCTGGGGGCGCCCTGATGGCTGCCTGACGGCACCCTGACGGCGGCCTGGGGGCCGCCCCGCCGGTGCCCCGGCTCAGAGGCGGGCCGCGGCCCGGCTGCGGGCCTCCGCCACGATGGGCGAGGTGTGGAACTCCCGGGCCAGCTCCGTCAGCGGCCGGGACCCGAGGCGGCAGGGCTCGGCGGGACCGCGGCCCGGGGCCGGTTCCACCCGGCCGGCGGCGGTCCGGCGCCGGCACGCGACCGCGAGCACGGCCGCGTCGGCCACCAGTGCGGCGCCCCGCTCGCACCGGCCCCGGGCGAGCGCGGCCTCGTAGGCCTCGCTCCGGACGGCGGGGTCGAACCAGGAGGCGAGCGCCAACAGCCCGTCGTCGATCACCGATTCGCGGTGGATCAGCCGGATCCCCACCGGGGACCACCAGGTCAGCGGGACCGTCCTCACACTGGACGAGGCGAAGCCGTTCAGAGCCTTCCACAGCGGCCGCAGCCGGCGGTACTGGCTGAAGTCCTGCCAGGCCGCCGATTCGCCGACCAGGGGCACGATGAACCCGATCCCCACCAGCAGGGCCGCCGCGGAGGCGAGCGGCGGCGCGAGGTGGGTGGACAGCCCGTCCCAGTCGCGGCCCGACCAGCGGGCTCCGACCGCCGCCCACTTCGCGACCAGGTAGCCCACGTCCATCACCATGCCGAACATCAGCAGCGCCAGCCCGGTGCGCAGGGCCCGTAGCGCCGGGTCCACGCGCCGCAGCCACTTCCGGCACAGCAGGGACAGCGCCGTGCTGCCCACGGCGTGGGCCGTCAGGTAGAGCGCGATCATCTCGCGGATCCACGGGGTGTTGGCGTAGTACGTGTCCAGGTCCCGCAGCCGCTCCACCGGCGCGTCCCCCATGACGAACAGGAAGACGATCGTCACCACGACGGCGCCGTACGCCACCACCGTGATCCGGGTGGCCCGCAGGACGCCCGGCGTCGGGCCGCCACTCCAGTGCAGGACCAGCACGATGCAGGACGCGGAGAACGCGGTGAGCACGCTGTAGACCAGGGGAGCAGAGAAGTTGACGACTCCGGTGAGGCGGTTGACCGCGGCGATCGTCGGCGGACCGGACAGGAACATGGCGAGGGAACCGACGACGAGCAGCGTGCACACGGCACGCATCAACGGCTGGTCCCAGCCGTCGCGCAGCGTCGGAGCCTTGATGACCAGTGCCAGGACGATCACGAACCCCGGCACGTAGAGGATGAGCCCGTCCGACATCGGGCGGCTAGCGGGCTTCGACGGGGTCGGCCCCTTGATCCAGTCCCGCGAGGCTCCGCTCGGCCGCCGTCAGCGGCGGGGCCTTGAGCGCGCCCGGCCCCGAGGCGCGCAGGACCTGCCAGACCACCGAGGGCCTGACCCAGTGGGTGGGCGGGCCGGTCATGGTGATGACCTCCAGGAAGGCGTCGGTCAGCCCCTCCCGGGTGGTGGCACCGGTCATCAGCCGGGAGACGTAGGAGTTGAGCAGGCCGGCTCCGGCGCGCGGCCGCATGCCGGTGGCGCCCGGGTACAGGATGTCCTGCGAGGTGGCGAGCGCCCAGGCGGTGGCCACCTGCGGAGCGAGGGCGCGCTGCGCCGCCATGCCGAGGGAAGGCTGGGCCAGGCCGCCCTTGGAGCGCAGCAGGGCGCGGACGGCGAGCAGGCCCTGGGCCGCGACCGTCATGCCCTGGCCGTAGAGCGGGTTGAAGGTGGCGACCGAGTCACCGACCGCGAAGAAGCCGTCGGGGAGCTCGGCCTCCTCGAAGAAGAGCCGGCGGTTGGCGGTGTCCTGGGTGACGGCGACGTCGGTGAGCGGCTTCCTGCCCTCCAGGAGCTCGCCGACGATCGGGTCGCGGATGCCCTTGGCGAACGGGATGAACCCGTCGGGGTCGCCGGTGGGCCGGTCGCCCCGGGTCCCGGAGAGGGTGGCCTGCCACCGGCCGTTCTCGATGGGGACGATCGTCGCGGTCCGACCGGGGACCGGGACCCGGGGGTCGGACCGCACGTTGACGATGGGGAAGCCGATCTCGTGGGCTCCGGCGGGGGCCTCGAAGATCCTGGTCGCGCAGACGAGGCCGGAGTCGACCTCCGCCTGCCGGACGCCGTCCACGCCGAGCGCCCGGAGCCAGGTGCGGGCCCGCGAGCCGCGGCCGCTCGCGTCGACCACCAGATCGGCGGTGATCAGCCGGCCCGCTTCCTCCGGGGTGTCGACGCGGACGCCGGTGATCCGCGCGGCGGTGCCCTCCAGGGAGCGGACCCGGCTGCGCTGGAGCATGGTGACCCCCTCCAGGGCGATCACCCGGGCGCGCACCACCGAGTCGAGGAGGTCGCGGCTGCAGGAGATGGTGAACTGCTTCTCCCCGTACCGGGGGATCCAGCCCTGGGCGGTCTTCATGACCAGGTCGGTGGGCAGGCTGCGGCGGATCGCGCCCGCTTTCGTCCAGTCCTCCATGATGCCCGGCAGGATGTCCGCGATGGCGCGGGCGCCGCCCGACCACATGACGTGGACGTGGCGGGCCTGCGGCAGTCCGCGCCGGGGCTCCGGGAGCTCGGGCAGGGTGTCCGCGTCGATGATGGTGACCGTCGCGTGCTCGGCGAGGACGGCGGCCGCCAGGAGGCCGGCCATGCTGCCTCCGATGACGACGGCGCGGCGGGGCGGCGAAGACCGGGTGGGGTGGGGCGGGGAAGGCTGGGTCATCGTGTGGTGCTCTCTGTCAGGGCCGTGCGCGTGCGCATCGGCGAAGTAGGTGCGTTGGCGGGAAGGCGGTGGTCAGCCGCCGGTGGGCATGCTCCGGGGCCCGCTCAACGTCCACAGCCGAACGAGGTCTTGATGCGCTCGATCGCCTCGGGTACCTGTTCTTCCCGGGGTGGTGGCAGGAAGGTCTTGAGGATCTTTCCGAGGTGCAGGCCGAAGGTCTCCGCGCGGATCTCCGCGGGATCGCTGCCGTCGGCCCGGGCGGCCGCCTGCCGCAGTACGGTGCTCAGCCCTTCCTCGGAGTGCAGCAGTTCCGCCAGGCCGCCGCCGCGGCCGGTCAGCCGGGCGGCCACCGCCGTGCCCTCGCCGTGCCGGTCGCAGGTGCCCTCGTCCAGGTGCCACAGCTCGTGGCAGGCGATGACGAGCTGGTGCTCGGGGCGGGTGCGTTCCTCGATGACGAGGAGGTCGCGGTCCTCCATCTCCAGCCACAGCCCGCTCGCGGTATCGGGTGGGAAGGCGGCGAAGCGGAACAGCACCGGCCGGTCGCGGTCGCGGCCGCGACCGTACGCGGCGCACAGGCCGCCGATGATGCCGGGGGCGTCCGTGTTCGGAGCCAGGCGCGCCGCCGCCAGCAGATCCGCGCCGAGCTTCCGCATGGCCCGTGTGGTCCTCATCGCGCTCTCCCTCCGGCACTGCGGTCGTCGGTGCCGCTGGTGTCGCTGGTGCCGCTGGTGTCATCGGAGCGGCCGTTGCCGTCCGAGCGTCCCAACTGCCCCTCCCGCGCGAGCAGATCGTCCAGGTGGTCCGCCAGGGCCTTCCAGCCGCCCGGGGAGAGCCGGCCCGCCCGGGTCACGATGCTGCGCACGTCGTGCGCCCGCATCACGGCGAGCATCGGATTCTCGGCGGGCCGTTCCGCGGATTCCAGTTCGCGCTCGATCCCGGCGAGGGCGACGCTCAGCGCCTCGCTGTCCGGGGCCAGCAGGAAGCCGCTCTCGACCCCGTAGAAGCGCTGGATCCCGGCGGCGGCCGCCAGGTTGGGGAGCCCCTCGCCCTGGGCGAGACGGGTCAGCGACTGGCCCGAGGCGTCGAAGGAGCCGGCGATGGCGGAGAGGGAGTGGGCCTGTCCGTCCGCACGGGGGCGGGTGCGGCGCAGGTGCTCGAAGCGCCGGCGCACCTGTTCCTTGAGCGGGAGCCGGGGCGGCGTGCCGTCGAGCGTGAGCCGGATGTCCTCCGGGGTGATGCCGGTGAGGTACGAGAGGCGGTCGAGGTCGTCCGGGGCTCCCTCGGCCCGGCCCCCGGGCCCGGCGGTGGCCAGGGCCCGCTCCACCGCGCTCTTGCTGTCGGCGAGCAGGAATCCGGGATAGACCCCGAAGAACCGCTGCACCCCCGCCGCATGGCCGAGCCGGGGCAGTCCGGTGCCCGCGTTGAGCGGGCCGAGGGAGGCGCCGGGGGCGTCGAAGTCCTCGGCGATCGCGGCGAGCGACCACTCCTTGCCGTGTTTGTCGCGCCGGGTGGCGCGCAGCCGCAGGAAGCGCTGGTGCACCCGGGCGCAGAGCGGCAGTTCGGGGACCGTCCCCGTCAGCACCGCGGGGACGCGTTCCGGTGCGACTCCGGACAGGTGGCTGAGCCGTTCCACGGCGAGCACGCGATCCGGGTCCTGGCCGTGGCGCTCCGCCGACGCCACGACGCGGGCCCGGGCCGCGGTCAGGTCGGATCGGTCGGCGGCGCGCACCAGGCATTTCTCCGTCAGCAGAGAGAAGGATCGATGTGGTTGCTGTGCGTGAAGCCTAGCCCCCCGGTGTGTGGCCGAACAGGAGTACCCCCCACCTTTCTTGCCGTCCGGCTCAAAAAAGGTGGGGCCCGAGGGCGCGCATTACTTCCCGGGTAATCGACCGGTGCGGGCCCCGGCGGCACAGTGGAGCCATCGGGTTCCGGGGCCGCGCACTCGGCTCCGGGGCCCGGGTCGTCCGTACCCCACCAGCACAACCGACCCTCGACGGAGGCTGATCAGCCATGTCCGCAATCCTGCTCACCGCTGTATCCCGCACCAGCGTCCCGCAGACCGCGCTGCGCCGGTTCCTCGCCCTCGACTCCGTCGTCACCACCGGCAACGGGCTCGCCTACGTCGCCTTCTCCGCGCCCCTGGGCCGGCTGCTCGGAGTCGGGCAGGGGCTGCTGCTGGGACTCGGGGTGTTCCTGGTGCTCTACGGGGCGGGCGTCGGCCTGCTGGCCTCGCGACGGCAGCCCCCGGTCTTCCCCGTCCGGCTCGTCATCGAAGGCAACTACGCCTGGGCCGCGCTCAGCCTTGTCTCCCTCGTCGTCTGGTTCGCCCCCACCACCGCCGGGGCGGTGTGGATCCCGGCGCAGGCGCTCACGGTCGCTTCCTTCGCCCTCCTCCAGCAGCTCGCGCTGCGCGCGGACTCAGGGCGCTAGTGACCGCAGGTACTTCACCGTCGCCGGGTCGGCCGGCAGGAGGGTCTCGATGGCCAGCTCGGCGACCGTCACGTCCATGGGGGTGTTGAAGGTGGAGATGGAGGACACGAAGGAGAGCAGGTGCCCGTCGTGCTCGATCCGCAGGGGGAGCGCGAGGTACGCGACGGCCTCGACCGGGCCGTCCCCGTACGCGCCGTCCCCGTACGCGCCGTCCCCGTACGCGCCGTCCTCGCCGAATCCCTGCGTCCCCGCGGGCGGCGGATAGGCCGACACCTCCTCGTACAGCGCGCGCAGCGGCGCCGACCGGGCCAGTGCGATCTGCCGCTCCATCTGGGCGAGCAGGTGTCCGCGCCACTCGCGCAGGTTGCGGATCCGGGGGGCGAGGCCCTCCGGATGCAGGGTCAGCCGCATCACGTTGAGCGGACCGGCCAGCAGGTGCTCCGGCATGCCCTCCATCAGCATCAGGATGCCCCGGTTGGCGGCGACCACGTCGTAGGTGGCGTCCACCACCACCGCCGGATACGGCTCGTAGGCGGTCAGCAGCTGTTCCAGCCCCTCGCGCAGCACGTTCATCGAGGGGTCGTCGAGCGGAGTGTGGGCGTACCGGGGCGCGTAACCCGCCGCCACCAGAAGGGCGTTGCGGTCGCGCACCGGGACTTCCAGGTGGTCCGCGAGGCGCAGCACCATCTCCTCGCTCGGCCGGGACCGGCCCGTCTCCACGAAGCTGATGTGCCGGGAGGAGGAATCGGCGCGGCCCGCCAGCTCCAGCTGGCTGAGCCCGCGCCGTTCCCGCCAGGTGCGCAGCAGGGCGCCTACCGTCAAGGACGCAGCGGTCGTCATACCGCGACGTTAGCCCAGCCGGGGGACGGCGGCCCGTTCACCCCACGTCGAACACGTTCCGCAGGCCGAGACGGTAGCGCCACAGGTCGTGCCGCTTGGCGGACTCCACTTCGGGGGCCCGGTAGAGCCCCCGCACCGTGCACCGGGTGGCCGGTGAACCATCCCTGTCCAAGAGGGAGTTGACGGCCGCCCGGGCCGAGGCGTTGGCCCCCTCCATCGTCGCCAGGTCGATGTCGACGGACACGTAGTCCCCGCTGAGGAAGAAGTTCGGGATCCGGGTTCCGGCGCTCGGCCGGTTGTGGAAGGTCCCGGTCGGGTGGATCAGCAGCTCGTCCTGGTTGGTCGGACGGGGCGTGCCGAGCCCGTCCACCCCCGGGTCCAGGAACCACGAGTGCAGCTTTCCGTCCGACAGCGGGGTCTTCCCGGTGTCGTTGAGCGAGGCCTTCAGTTGCGCCCACACCTCGCGGGCGACCTCCTCGCGGGTGCACTGCTTGGCCGTCTTCCCGTAGAGGATCCCGGGCTTGTCCCACTCGGAGATGTCCACCGACAGGCAGTCCACGGCCGCGCCGTCCCCGTAGTCGGCGGGGAAGTTCCGCGACGGCCAGTGCTCGGCCTGCTGGATCGCCGTCAACGACCAGGGGGAGTCGATGCAGTTGAGGTGGCCGTGCACCAGGGGCGCGCGCTCCGTGAGGTAGAACTGGATGCCGGTCATCCAGTCCGTCTGCAGCAGGTCGCACCGTCCGAGCATCGGGTCGGCCGCGCGCAGCGCCGGGCTCCAGGTGCGGCGGGCGTGTTCGACCGGCAGGGCGCTGACGTAGTGGTCGGCGGTGACCGTCCGGGTGGCACCGGCGGGGTCCTCGACGAGGACCCCGCTCACGCGGCCGTCCCCGTACCGGACCTCGCGCACCGTCCAGCCGATCCTGAACTCCACGCCCAGCGTGCGCAGATGGGCCTCCCATGGATCGATCCACGCTTCGTTGGTGGGCAGGTTCAGGATCCGGTCCGGCGGGCCGTCGGCGCCGCGGCCCAGCAGGTTGAAGACGAAGGCCTCGCCGAGCGTGCCGACGGTGCGGGTCGAGGCCTCCTCCGCCTTGGTGGCCACGATGTTGCGGGTGACGCCGATCGCGAGGATCCGCTGGTACTCGCTCGACATCCGGGCCGCCCGGGTGAACTCCCACCACGGGGTGCGCTCCCACTGCTCGTCGCGCCGCTGGTCGCAGCTGGTGAGGAAGACCAGGGCGCGGTCGACGAAGTACGCCGTCTCGTGGAGCGGGAGGCGGACCAGCGACTGGAGGATGCCGGTGAGGGCCCGGCGCAGCTCGTCGGGGGTCAGCTCGGCGGGGGAGGAGCCCGGCCAGGGGATGGGTGCGCGCAGGTCCTCGCGGCCGGCCGCCCGGGCGAACATCATCTCGCGCGGGGCGACCAGGTTGTCCCAGACCCCGTTGGCGTTGCCGGGGAAGGGGATGCGCCGCATCGTGTCCGGCAGGTTGTGGTAGATCCCCGGGATGAAGCGGAAGCCGTGCTCGGCGGGGAGCGGGCGGCGACCGCCCCGGGCGCTGCCGGGGACGTCCATGCTGCGGGCCTTGCCGCCGAGCGCCCGGCGCTCGTACACGGTGACGGCGTAGCCGCGCTCGGCCAGCTCGTGCGCGGCGGTGAGGCCGGCGACCCCGCCGCCGAGGACGGCCACGCGGCGCGCCGGGCCGGCCGCGGCGGGGCCGGTGGCGGCGGCCTCGGTGGTGGCGGCCTCGGCCGTGGCCGGGAGGATCCCGGCGGCCGATAACGCGCCCGCGGTGGCGGCGGCCCCCGTGATGAAGGTGCGCCTGGAGTTTCCTGTGCGCGTCACGTCGATGCTCCCTCGATCGTCAGTTACCAGCGGTAACAGTCACGTCCGGCGCAGGAGCATAGGGGCGGCGCGATGGTCACGGAAGGCGCGGAAGCACCCGCACGCACTATGGCGCGAAAGCCTCCCTCCGGCCCAGGCTGTGGGAACCTTGACTCCACGTCAGGTCCATGGGGCAGTCGCTCACGTCGTGTACGGGGAAGGAGCCTGCGGATGTCGAGAGAGCCGCTTTCGCAGAAGGAGATCGAGGACCGGCTGCGGGAGCTCCCGGGCTGGGCCTTCGAGGACGACCGCATCATCCGCACGTACCGGCTGGGCAGCCACTTCGCGGCGAGCGCGCTGGTCAGCCATATCGCAAGCGTGCAGGATGAGTTGAACCACCACTCCGATCTCACCCTCGGCTACAACACCGTCCGTCTCGCCGTGAACACGCACGACGCCGGAGACTCCGTCACCGACGCCGACTTCGCCCTCGCCGAGCGCGTCGAATCCCTGGCTCCCGCCCACGGCGCCGCCTGATCCCGGAAGCACACACCTGATGCCCCTGCCGCGACCGCTCCTCGACTACGACGCCGAAGCCGAGGCCTACGACGCCACCCGCGGCGGGGTCCCGCGCGCCGAGGCCGCCGCCAAGGCGGTCCTCGGCCTGCTCCCGCCGGACACCGGCACCCTGCTCGACCTCGGCTGCGGCACGGGCATCGTCACCAGCCGCATCGCCGCCGCCCGCCCGGGGCTGCGCGTCCTCGGCGCGGACACCTCGTACGGGATGGCCGCCAAGGCGCGCTCCCGGGGGATCCCCGTGGTGCTGGCCTCCGGGACCCGGCTGCCGTTCCGCACGGGCTCGCTCGACGCCGTCGGCGCGGTCTGGCTGCTGCACCTGCTGCGCTCACCGGGCCTGGTGGCCGCAGTGATCGCCGAGGCCGGGCGGGTGCTGCGGCCCGGCGGGGTGTTCGTCACCACCGTCGACAAGGCCGCCGCCCACGACGTGGGCAGCGATATCGACGCCGTGCTCGCCGAGCACCTCACCGCGACCCCCGCCGACTCCGCCGAGGCCGTCACCGGCCATGCGGCCGCGGTGGGCCTGCACCCCGCCGGGGAGGCCCTCTTCACCGGCCACGGCCAGGGCCGCACCCCGCGCGGGGCCGCCGCCGCGCTGCTCGCCGGACGGTACGCCTCCCAGGTCCACCCGCGGGGCATCACCCCGCGCGAACTCGCGGACCGGCTGGAACTCCTGCCCGGACCGGACGCCCCGCGCGCGGAGCCGACGTACCGGCTGCACGGCTTCGTACGGGCCTGACGGGTGGGGCGGGCGGGGCAGGGGCGGCGGCGGGCGACTGCCGGCCACTCCTGCTCCCGCCGCCCGTGCTCCCGCCGCCCCTGCTCCCGCTTCCCGCTTTCCGTCGCCCGCCGACCGTCAGGCGGGTTCCAGGCGCCACCACTGTGCCGGGGAGTCGGTGTCCTCGCACTGCCGGGCCCCGCCCTCCGCGTCCGCCTCCAGCGGCAGACCGCTGATGGCGGCGATCAGCGAGACCACCCCGGGGTCGTCGAGGTGCTCCTCCACGACCCACTCCTGCGCCCCGAAGGCGTTCGCCTTCCACACCTGGACCCGGGTGCCGCTCTCGGTCGAGGCGTTCGCGACGTCGAGCCGCTTGCCGTTGTGGACGCTGACCAGGTGGAAGATCCCGCCGCCGCTGTGCACCGGAGTGATCTCCCACTGCCGGGCCGCGGCCGGCTCGCCGTCCGGCCCGACCCGGACCCGGTTGCCGCTCTCGACCTGCAACAGCAGCCCGCTCGCGGCATTGCGGATCCGGTAGACGCCGTCGGGCGCCTCCGTCGTATCGCGCGCCGGTTCGTCCGCCGTCCCGCTCGTGGGCTCGCTCACCGGCGGCTCAGAAGTCGAACTCGGCCGGGTCGGGACCGATCCGGCGGCCCGCCCCGTCCGCGCCGATCGCGTCCAGCGCGGCCACGTCCGCGGCGTCCAGCTCGAAGCCGAAGACGTCCAGGTTCTCCCGGATGCGCGCCGGGGTCACGGACTTCGGGATCACCACGTTGCCCAGCTGGAGGTGCCAGCGCAGGACCACCTGCGCGGCCGAGCGGCCGTGCTTGGCGGCGATCGCGGTGACGGCGGGCAGGGTGAGCAGGTCCTTGCCCTGGCCGAGCGGGGACCAGGCCTCGGTGGCGATGCCCAGGCGCGCGTGCAGGGCGCGCAGCTCGGTCTGGGGGAGCAGCGGGTGCAGCTCGATCTGGTTCACCGCCGGGACCAGGGAGCTTTCGGCGCCGAGCCGTTCCAGGTCGGCCGGACGGAAGTTGGACACGCCGACGGCCTTGGCGCGGCCGCTCGCCGCGATCTCCTCGAAGGTCTTCCAGATGGCGAGGAAGTCGTCGCGCATCGGGCGCGGCCAGTGGATCAGGTACAGGTCGATCTCGTCGAGGCCCAGCTTGGCGAGCGAGGCGTCGAACTCGCGCAGCACGTTGTCCCGGCCCCAGGTCTCGGACTTCCCGTTCCACAGCTTGGTGGTGACGAAGAGTTCCTCGCGCGGCACACCGGCGGAGGCGATGGCCTTGCCGGTGCCCTCCTCGTTGCCGTAGATCGCGGCCGTGTCGATGCTGCGGTAGCCCGCCTCCAGTGCGGTCCGGACGGCCTGTTCCGCCTCGGCGTCCGGAACCTGCCAGACGCCGTAGCCGAGCTGGGGCATGAGCGTGCCGTTGTTGAGCTTGATGCCGGGGACCTGGTTCACGTCGGTCGTTCCCTCTGGTCGTCGCTGATGCTGTACGACCGGCGACAACCGGCCCCCGGTGTGGCCTATTCCCGCCGTACGGGTGAATTCATACGGCGGAAACAGGACGGAACGGGACGGGACAGGAACGGGCCCGTGGCCCTACGCCCCCAGGTACGCCTCCCGGACCAGCGGGTCGGCCCGCACCTCGGCGGCCGTGCCCTCGGCGAGCACGGTGCCCAGGTCCAGGACGACCACCCGGGTGCAGAGGTCCATCACGAAGGCCACGTTGTGCTCGACCAGCAGCACCGCGCAGCCCTCCTCGACGGCGAGCCGGCGCACGACCGCCGCCAGCTGCTCGCGTTCGGGGGCGGACATGCCCGACGCGGGCTCGTCCAGGAGCAGCACCCGGGGCGGATCGGCCACGGCGCGGGCCAGCTCGACCATCCGGGCCCGCCCCACCGGCAGCCCGCCGGCGTACGCGTCCCCGAGCGCGCCGATGCCGCAGTCGGCCAGCACCCGCGCGGCCCGCTCCCGCCGCTCCCGCTCCCGGCGGCGCCGGGTGGGCGAGGCGACCAGATCGGCCGCGAGACCGCCGCCCCCGCCCCGCCACTCCTGCGCGACCAGGACGTTGTCGGCCACGCTGAGCTGCCCGAACAACTGCTGGCGCTGGAAGGTCCGGCGCATCCCGTGCCGGGCCCGCCAGACGGGGGAGCGTCGGGTGACGTCCACCCCGTCGAGCAGCATCCGGCCCTGGTCGGGCCGCCGGATCCCGGACAGCACGTCGAACAGGGTGGTCTTCCCGGCCCCGTTCGGCCCGATCAGCCCGCACACCTCGCCGGCCCGGATCCCCAGGTCCACGCCCGTCAGCGCCCTGACCCCGCCGAACCGGACACTGATGCCACGGGCCTCGAGCACATAGGGGTCCTCTCTCATGTCGCCATCCCCAGGTAGGCCTCGGTCAGCCGGTCCGCCTCCACCTCGGAGCGCGGGCCGCACCAGGAGACCCGGCCCTGCGCGAGGTAGGCGACGGTGTCGGCGATCCCGAGGATCTCGGCCGCCTTCTCCTCCACGAGCAGCAGCGCGGTCCCGGCGGCGCGGAGCTCCATGAGCAGCCCGTACACCTCGTCCACCACGCGCGGGGCGAGCCCGAGTGAGGGCTCGTCCGCGATCAGCACCCCGGGCGGCCGCTGCAACAGCGGTGCGAGCGCCAGCATCTGCTGCTCCCCGCCGGACAACGACCCGGCGGGGACCGTACGCCGCTCGCGGAGCCGGGGGAACCGGTCGTAGACGGCGTCGCGTTCGGCCGCGTCCCGCAGGTAGAGGGCGAGGTTCTCCTCGATGCTGAGCGAGGGGAAGATGCCCCGGCCTTCGGGCGCCAGTAGCACCCCGGCCCGGGAGCGGCCCACAGCGCCGTGCCGCGTGGCGTCCCGCCCGCCGACGAGCACGGTCCCGCCGGTGACCGGCAGGGCTCCGGCCGCCACCCGGCAGGCGGTGCTCTTCCCGGCCCCGTTGGGCCCGAGCACGGCGAGGATCTCGCCGCGCCGCACGACGAGGTCGACGCCGTGCAGCACGAGCCCGCCGTCGTACCCGGCGGTGACGCCGCGCAGCTCCAGGGCGGGCCGGATGGATCCGGACCCCCCGGCCTTCGAGGAGCCGGGGTCCGGGGCCGGTGCCCCCGACGGGTCCGGGCGGAGCCCGGTTTCGGGAGGGGGCGGGGTGGGGGAGAGCTCCGCAGGGCCCGCCCCGACCCCACCGCCGACCCGGGGCGCGGGAACGGCTCCGGCTGCGGCCGAGGCCACGGCTCCCGCCCGACGCCGCGCGAGCCGCACCGGCACCGCCGCGCAATACCCGTCGGGATCGTTGGCCAAGGCCAACCCCGCCAGGCCGAACAGGATCACCGGCAGGTGCGCCGACTCCGTCACGTAGTCCGCCATCACCCGCGGAGCGACGGCGAAGACCAGCCCCGCCACCACCGCGTACTGCGGCCTGCGCACGCCCGCCGCGACGACCACCGCCAGCCACACCAGCCCGGTCATCGCCGTGAAGTCCGTAGCCGTGATGCGGGTGTTGTACGAGGCGTACATCACGCCCCCGAAGCCGGCCAGCCCCGCCGACAGCGTGAACAGCAGCAGCTTGGTGCGCAGCACGGACACCCCGGAGGCCATCGCGGCCGCGGGAGCCGACCGTACGGCGAGCATCGCCCGGCCCGAGGGGGAGCCCCGCAGCGCGCTCAGCCCGGCGGCGACCGCCGCGACCAGGAGGACCAGCGCCACCCCCAGCGCCCGGTCGTCGGACAGATCCACCGGCCCGATGACGGGACGCGGGACGGACCACCCGGAGTCGCCGTTGCGCAGCCACCGCATCTGGAAGAGCACCTGGTCCGCCAGGAAGGCCAGGGCCAGCGTCGCCAGCGCCAGGGAGCGCCCGCCGAGCCGTAGCGCGGGCAGCGCGACCAGGGCTCCCAGGACGGCGGCCACGCACGTGCCGACCGCCAGCGCGGCGATGAACGGCCACCCGCGGCTCATCAGCAGTCCGGCGACCAGCGCGGCCCCGGTCACGAAGGTGCCCTGCGCCAGGGACACCATCGCGCCGAGCCCGGTGACCACGGTGAAGGACATGAACACCAGGGCCAGCGCGAGCCCCTGGGCGAGGAGTCCGCTCCAGAAGGGGGTGGTCACGGTGTAGAAGGCCGTGGCGAGCAGCGCCGCGCCCGCGGCCCACACCCCCCACCGCCGCGCCCATGGCGCCCCGGCCAGATGGTCGGGCGAGGCCACGTCCACGGCGGCGGTTCCGGCGGCGCGGGCCCGCCGGGTGAGCACGAGCAGTCCCCCGAACAGGATCAGGAAGGGCACGGCCGTCCTGAAGCCGGTGACGGAGTCGGCGAAGGACGCGTAGCCGACGACCAGGTTCTGCAGGACGCCGAGGCCCAGCCCGCCCGCGAAGGCGAGCGGGACGGAGGCGAACCGCCCGATGACGGCCGCCGTGGCCGACACGAACAGGAACAGCGTGAAATCGTGCGCGGACAGCCCCAGCAGCGGGGTCGCCAGGACGCCCGCGAGCCCGGCCAGCCCGGAGGCGATCATCCACGCCACCGAGGACAGCCGGTCGGCGTCGATCCCGCGCAGCTCGGTGAGCGAGCGGTTGTCGACGGCGGCCCGCAGCCGCAGCCCCAGCCGGGTGTGCCGCATCAGCACCCACAGGGCGACCGCCACCAGGGCCGTGGCCACCCAGGTGATCAGCTGGTCGGAGTCGATGCCCACGTCGGCGGTGAGCTGCCAGGACGTGGCCGGGCTCGGCCCGACCCCCGGCAGCCCGAACTGGTTCTCCGCGGGCTTGAGCGGAGCTCCCGCGTCGGTCAGGAGTTCCACCGTCCACAGCCCGGCCGCCGGCAGGGCGACCAGCAGCCCGATGGTGGCCACGATCTGCGCCGTCTCGCCGACCCGAGCGAGCCGCCGGAACATCAGCCGGTCCAGCGCCCATCCGAGCCCGGGCGCCAGTACGAGGACCACCAGCAGCGCCGCCGGGACGGCCGGCCAGCCGAGCCCGGAGTGCAGTTCGTAGAAGGTGAGCGCGCAGAGGTAGGCGGTGGCCCCGTGCGCGAAGTTGAACAGCCCGGACGCCGAGTACGACAGCACCAGCCCGGTGGCGAGCAGTGCGTACAGGGCGCCGGACACCAGACCGCTCAGTACGAAGGCGAGCAGATCTCCCATTCCGTTTCCCGCACCCCTACTTGAAGGGGATGGGCTCGTAGCACTTGAACGGTACGGAGACCTCGTACGCGCCGTTCTTCAGCTGGACGAGCGCCCCGCAGCCGAAGCTGTCCTTCTGGCCCTTGGGCTCGGCGCGGTTGCCGACGAGGGTGTCGGTGTCGGAGAAGCCCTGCGCGGCGGCCTGGAAGGACTCGACGGTCAGGCCCTTGCCCGCCTTCTGCGCGATGGACACGAACAGGTCGGCCGACATGTACCCGGTCAGCATGTGCATGTTGAGCGGCACTTCCAGCCCGCCCGACGCGGCCTTGATGTCGGCCTTGAACTGGGCCATCTTCGGGTTCGTCGACTCGAACGGCTCGAACTGGAGCAGGACGTGCACGCCGTCGAGGGCCTGCTTGGTGGCGTCCTTGGCGAGCAGACCCGGGTCGTAGTCGGTCGGGTCGGAGAGCAGGCCCTTGTACCCGCTGCGCTTGAGCGAGGTGAACAGCCCGATGTTGTTGGGGGTCTGCATGACGGATACGACCGCGTCCGGGGCCTTCCCGTCGTTGCTCCCGAGGATCTCCTTGACGTACGCCGACCAGTCGCTCGGCACGGCGGTGCCGGGCACCGAGGCCTTGGCGTAGGAGACCTTGAACCCGGCGCTGGTGAAGCCCTGCTGGAAGGTGCGCACGCCGAACTTTCCGGCGTCGCTGTCGTTGGCGATGATCGCGACCGACTTGCCCGCGGCGCCGCCGAGGATCTGGGCGATGCCCTCCGGCCAGGTCTGGTTGATGGTGCCGCCGGGGGTGGGGACGAGGCAGCCGTTGAATCCGTAGATGTACTTGGGGCCGCAGAAAGAGGGGAGCGTGCCCCAGCCGAAGGTGGGCACCTTCTCCTGCTCCAGGAAGTCGGCGCCGCTGAAGGTGACCGAACTCATGGGGGAGATCGCGAAGACCTTGTCCTGCTGCACGAGTTTGCGGGCCGCGGCCAGATTCTTGGCGGGGTCCTGCCCGTCGTCCTCGGCGCCGATGTAGTCGATCTTGAGACCGTTGATCCCGCCCTCGGCGTTGGCCCTCATGTAGCGGGCCTTCGCCCCGAGGTCGGTGGCCTTCTTGCTGTAGCCGCTGGCGCTGGTCATCGACACGATGCCGCCGACCTTGATGGAGTCGGCGGTCACCCCGCGGGAATTGCCGCCGGCCACTCCCGGCTTGTCGGTGGAGGTGCCGTTGGAGGCGGAGTTGCAGGCGGAGACGAGCGCGAGCGCCGCCGCCGCGGCGGCCAGGGTGCGGATCGGTCGCAACATGTGGTGGATCCCCTCCGGTCGGAATCCCCGCATTCTGTGCGTGACCTGACGCATCGTCAATATCAACGACAAGTAAAGTGACGACCCGTCAGGTAACGGTTCGGGCCGTGGGCGTGATCGCGGCGGGCCGGGCCGGCGGCGCCCGTCAGGACGGGTAGAGGGCCGCCACCTCCTTGGCGTAGACCTTCTCTATGGCCCGCCGCTTCAGCTTCAGCGAGGGCGTCAGCAGCCCCCGTTCCTCGGTGAACTGCTCGCCGAGGACGCGGAACGTGCGGATCGACTCGGCCTGGGAGACCAGCGTGTTGGCCGCCACCACCGACCGGCGGACCTCCGCCGTCAGATCGGGGTCCAGCACCAGCTCCGCCTCCGGCAGCCGGGGGCGGCCGCGCATCGCCAGCCAGTGCGCGACCCCCTCCATGTCCAGGGTGAGCAAGGCCGCGATGTACGGCCGGTCGTTGCCCACCAGGACGCACTGCGAGACGAGCGGATGCGAGCGGACCCGCTCCTCCAGGGCGGCCGGCGCGACGCTCTTGCCGTTGGAGGTCACCAGGATCTCCTTCTTGCGCCCGGTGATCGTGAGGTACCCGTCCGCGTCGAGACGTCCCAGGTCCCCCGTCGCCAGCCAGCCGTCCCGCAGGACGGCCTCCGTGGCGTGCGGGTCGTTCAGGTACCCGGAGAAGACGTGGGCGCCCCGGAGCCAGATCTCCCCGTCGTCGGCGATGTGCACCGTGCCGCCGGGGATCGGCCGCCCGACGGTGCCGTACTTGACGGCCCCGGGAGGATTCGCGGTCGCCGCCGCGCAGGACTCCGTCAGCCCGTAGCCCTCGAAGACCGTGACCCCGGCGCCCTCGAAGAACAGCCCCAGCCGGCGCGACATCGCGGAGCCGCCCGACATCGCGTACCGCACCCGGCCGCCCAGCGCCTCGCGGACCTTCCCGTACACCAGCTTCTCGAAGAGCTGGTGCTCCACGCGCAGCTTCGCCGAGGGCCCCGGCCCGACGCCGAACGCCCGCTGCTCGCGCGCCTCCGCGTACCGTACGGCCGTGTCCACCGCCCGGTCGAAGGGCCCCGTCCGGCCCTCGCTCTCGGCCTTGCGGCGCGCGGCGGCGAAGACCTTCTCGAAGACGTACGGCACCCCGAGCACGAACGTGGGCCGGAACGCGGCGAGGTCCGGCAGGAGTTCGGCCGCCGCCAGCACCGGCTGGTGTCCGAGCTTCACCCGGGCGCGGACGGCCGCCACCTCCACCATCCGCCCGAAGACGTGGGCGAGCGGCAGGAACAGCAGAGTGGAGGGCTGCTCACCGGGCCCGGCCCGGAAGACGGACTCCCAGCGGGTCACCATCGTGTCGGCCTCGAACATGAAATTGCCGTGGGTCAGCACACAGCCCTTGGGGCGTCCGGTGGTCCCCGAGGTGTAGATGACGGTGGCCGTCGCATCGGGCGTCACGGCGCTCCGGTGGCGGTGCACGACGTCCTCGGCGACCTGGAGCCCGTCCTGGACGAGCCCGTCCACGGCGCCGGCGTCCAGCTGCCACAGCCGGCGCAGCATCGGCAGCCGCTCGATCACCGACCCGACGGTCATGGCCTGGTCCTCGTCCTCCACCACGCAGGCCGTGCACTCGGAGTCGTAGAGGATCCAGTGCACCTGCTCGGCGGAGGACGAGGGGTAGACGGGGACGGGCTGGGCTCCGATCGCCCACAGGGCGAAGTCGAAGAGCGTCCACTCGTACCGGGTGCGGGACATGATCGCGACCCGGTCCCCGAAGCGGATGCCCTGTGCCAGCAGCCCCTTGGCGAGCCCGAGCACCTCGGAGGCCAGCTCGCCGGAGGTCACGTCCCCCCAGACCCCGTCCGACTTCCGGCCGAGCACGACCCGGCCGGGGTCCTCGTGGGCGTGCAGGAAGACGGCATCGGCCAGACCGCCGACGGGCGAGCCCGTGACGACCGGCGGGACGGTGGTCTCGTGCAAGGCCCGCTCCTCTCCGTACGGCGCGGCGACGCTATCCCACGCCCACCCGCCGGTGATCACGGAAGGCAGACCTCCACAAGACCTCCCCAGCGGTGCGGACGGGTGGTGCGCTCACGTGGCGTGGTCAGGCGGTGTGGCCTGTGGTGCGGTCAGGCGGTGCCCTTGGCGGTGACCACGGCAAGGTTGAAGTCCACCGGGCCGAGCACCCCGTAGAGCCGCAGCCACAACCCCATCAGGGCCTCGGTGGCGCGGGCGCTCGACAGGTCGCCGAGATCGGTGATCTGCTCGGGCGCCCAGCCGAAGGAACGCAGGAGCGCGGTGGTCTCGGCCTTGGCGTCGGCGTCGTCGCCGCTCACGAACACGGTGTGGTGGCCCGGTACCCGGCTCGGCTCGACCATCACCGCGTTGTTCATGGTGTTGAGCGTCTTGACGATCCGCGCCTCGGGGAACGCCTTCTGGAGCTGCTCTGCGACGCTGTGGCCGTCCGGGGTGACCACCCGGGGCGGGAACCCCTCCGAGAAGTCCAGCCCGTTGGAGACGTCCACGACGGTCTTGCCGCGGAGGTTGCCGGCCCCGGCGGCCTCCAGCACGGCGAGGGAGACCAGCCCGCCGGTCGCGTTGACGACGAGCTCGGCGCGGGCGGCGGCATCGGCGAAGGTCCCGTGGCCACCGCCCGTCTCGGCGGCCCACCGCGCGGCTTCGGCGTTGTCCGCCGTCCGGGACCCCATCGTGACCTCGTGCCCGACCGCGACCAGCTTCCCCGCCAGCCGCTGGCCGACCTCGCCCGTACCCAGTACCGCGATCTTCACGTGCGTCCCCCTGCTCGTTCTGTTCGTTCTGTTCTTTCCCTACGAATTCCCGCCACACCGCTCCCGGTTGGCGTACGGCGACCCTAAACGCACGGCGTCGCGAACGGCAGCACATTCGGCCCGGCGGCCGTTCGGGTTACCAGGTCAGGAGAGTGGGGGCGCGACCTCGGCCGCGGTCCACTCCACCGCCTCGCCGAGCCGGCCGGCCGCGACGGGCAGCCACATCGCGCAGGTCGCAAGGCCCGCCTCGGCCAACTGCCCAGGTCGTCGACGACGCTCGCCGCGGCGACCCCGAGGGGCCGCCACGGCCGCGGGGATCCCGGGCGGGGCGAGGAACGCCGCCAAGGCGAGGACCAGCCGGTCGCGAGCGCGCGCAGCCGGCGCCGCACGTCCGCGACCTCCGCCGCGTCGGCGCCGGCGCCGTACCAGCCGTCGCCGAACCTCAGCGCGCGGCGCAGGGCGGCGTCCCTGCTGCCGCCGACCCACCGGGGCGGGCCCCCGGGGGCGACCGGCGGCACGCCCAGGCGTGCGGCGCGCAGGGGCGTGAACGGCCCGTCGAAACCGCTGGTCCGGCGCGATCACAGGGCCCGGGCGGCCGCGAGATGGCCGTCGGTGCGGGTGCCGCGCTCGCCGGCGGGGATCCCGACGGCGTCGAACTCCTCCGGGTTCCAGCCGACGCCGACTCCCAGGAGCAGGCAGCCGCCGGACACGACGTCGAGGGTGGCTGCCCGGTTGGCGAGCACCAGCGCCGGATGGGAGGGCGGGACGAGCACCGACGCCAGCAGCCGCAGCCGGCTGGTGGTGCCCGCGACGGCAGACAACAGGACCAGCGGGTAGGTGTCGAGGCCGAACCCGCTGTCCAGGAGACGGTTCCCGACCGCGACGTGATCGAAGCCCCTCTCCTCGGCGCGGAGCACGCAGCGCCCGTCGTCGAGCGGCCGGAGCGGCGGGAGGGAGACGCCGAGGTACGGCGAGGGCATGGAACGGCCGTCCGGCGAGATCCGACGCCGACCGACCGCACACCCGGCCGCCGCCCATGCGCTCGCCGCCAACTCCCGTGACACGCGGATCCATTCCACCAGCCGCCGCTGAGCCCCCGGCGGGACCACGGGCCAGGAAGCGCCGCCGCCCGGAGGATCTCCCGTCGGGGGAGCGGTCCCGGTCCGCCGGCCGCTGGCTTGGGGGCGGGCCCCGACCGCAAGCCGCACTGAGGGTCCCGGCTGCGCCGCACGGGCTGCGCCGCACGGGCTGCGCCGCACGGGCTGCGCAGCCCGTGCCGCGCAGCCCGTGCCGCGCCGCCGCCCGGAGGATCTCCGGTCAGGGGGAGCGGTCCCGGTCCGCCGGCCGCTGCCTCGGGGGCGGGCCCCGACCGCGAGCCGTACTGCGGGTCCCGGCTGCGCCGCACGGGCTGCGGGGCAGCCCGGCTGCGCCGCACGGGCTGCGCGGCGCCCCGTTACGCCGCGCGCGTCAGGCGGTCCGCGCCCGACAGGATTGCCGCGGCCAGGGCTTCCGCGGCCGCTGAGCTGCGGGGGCCCCGTAGGAGGGCGAACTCCACCGTTCCGAGGTCCGGGAGGCCGCCCACGCGGACCAGGCCCGGTGGGATGAGTCCGCGGGTGTGGGCCATCACGCCCAGCCCCGCCCGCGCCGCCGCGATCAGGCCGCTCAGGCTGCCGCTCGTACACGCGATCCGCCACGGCCGCCCGTCCGCCTGCAACACGTCCAGCGCCCGCGCCCGCGTGATGCCCGGCGGCGGGAAGACGATCAGCGGAACCGGCCGGTCCGGGTCCACCCGCAGCCCCTCCGCCCCGATCCACACCATCCGGTCCCGCCACACCAGCCGGCCCCGCTCATCGCCGTCCCCGCGCCGCTTGGCGAGTACGAGGTCCAGCCGCCCCGCGTCCAGCCGCTCGTGCAGGGTCCCCGACAGCTCGACGGACAGCTCCAGCTCCACCTCGGGGTGCTCGTGCCGGAAGGCCTCCAGGATCTCCGGCAGCCGGGTCAGCACGAAGTCCTCGGAGGCGCCGAAGCGCAGCCGGCCCCGGATCCGCGTCCCGGCGAAGAAGGCCGCCGCGCGCTCGTGCGCCTCCAGGATCGAGCGGGCGAAGCCGAGCAGCGCCTCGCCGTCCTCCGTGAGTTCCACGCTGTGGGTGTCGCGCAGGAAGAGGGGCCGGCCGGTGGCCTCCTCCAGCCGGCGCACGTGCTGGCTGACCGTGGACTGGCGGACGCCGAGCCGGGCGGCGGCCTGCGTGAAGCTCAGGGTCTGGGCGACGGTGAGGAAAGTGCGCAGCTGAACGGGGTCGTACACACCGCCCACCCTACTCCCGCTCATCACGTTCCGTGATGACAGTGAGAGTGGTGTACGGGATTCCCGATCACCACCTGACCCCCGAAGATGGAAGGGAAACCGAGTCCGACTCCGCCTTTGCCCCTAGGCCGTCTCTTTTTCGGATCTTGCTCGGCCGACAAGATCCGAAAGAGACGGCCCAGCCCTCCCACCGTCAGCAAGTGAGCATCCGCATGCGCCGCCCGCACCTTCCCGCCCGGCTCCCCGTGGACCCGTTCATCATGGGTCTGCTCGCCACCGTCGGCCTCGCCGCCCTGCTGCCCGCCCGCGGCGCGGCCGCCTCCGTGGCCGAGGCCGCCTCCACGGCGGCGGTGGCCCTGCTCTTCTTCCTCTACGGCGCCCGGCTCTCCACCCGTGAGGCCCTCGACGGCATGCGCCACTGGCGGCTCCACCTCACCGTGCTCGCCTCCACCTTCCTGCTCTTCCCGCTCCTGGGCCTCGCCGCGCACGCCCTGGTCCCCACCGTCCTCACGCCGCCCCTCTACAGCGGCCTGCTCTTCCTCTGCCTGGTCCCCTCGACCATCCAGTCCTCCATCGCCTTCACCTCGATCGCCCGCGGCAACGTCCCGGCCGCGATCTGCGCGGGCTCCTTCTCCAGCCTCATCGGCATCTTCCTGACCCCCGTCCTCGCCGCCGGCCTGCTCGGCAACAGCGCGGGCGGCTTCTCCCTCGACTCGCTGGTGAAGATCGTCCTCCAGCTGCTCCTGCCGTTCCTCCTCGGCCAGGCCCTGCGCCCCTGGGTCGGCGGCTTCCTCGTCCGCAACAGATCGGTCCTCGGCCGCGTCGACCGCGGCTCGATCCTGCTCGTCGTCTACACCGCCTTCAGCGCCGGCATGGTCGCGGGGATCTGGCACCAGGTCAGCCTCCCGCGCCTCGGCGGTCTGATGGCCGTGGAGGCGGCCATCCTCGCCGTGATGCTGCTGGTCACCTGGTACGGGGCCAAGCGCCTCGGATTCACCCGTGAGGACCGGATCGCCATCCAGTTCGCGGGGTCGAAGAAGAGCCTGGCCGCCGGACTCCCCATGGCCAGCGTGCTGTTCGGAGCGCAGGCGAGCCTCGCCGTGCTGCCGCTGATGCTCTTCCACCAGATGCAGCTGATGGTCTGTGCGGTACTGGCCCGCCGCCGCGCGCGGGACCCGCGGGCCACGGAGCGGACGGAACTCGCCGCCGGGCATGTGGCGGAGGTCTCGCACACCCCACAACACCCGGTCCCGCAGGCCCGGTAACGTGCGGCGGTGACCTGGATACGCCCGCTCTCCGCCCATGCCCCGCGCCCCTGCACCCTGGTGGTCTGCCGGGGATGCTGCTGCGGCGACCCCGTCAAGAACCCCGGCACCGACCACGTGGGACAACTGGCCCGGCTGCGCGAGGCCGCGGCGGCCTCCGACGGGCGCCTGGCCGTCCGTACGTCCGACTGCCTCGGCCCGTGCGCGCAGGCCAACGTCATCGTGGTCCAGCCCACCACGGAGGCCCGCCGCAGGGGCGCCCGCGCGGTGTGGTTCGGCTGGGCCCTGGACGACACGGCCACCGACGAGATCATCGCCTGGGCCGGAGCGGGCGGCCCCGGGGCCACCCCGCTCCCGGCGACCCTCGACCTGCACCGCATCGACCCCCCGGAACCGAAGCCGGCCGAGCCCGCTTCCCGCCGGGGCCGCCGCAAGCGGTGATCGGGGCGGTGTAAGGGCGGAGGGTCTCTGGGGGCGGAAGGCGTTAGAGCGAGGAAATGTCCGGTTCTTCTAGGTTCTGGGTGTCAGCAAGAAACCCCGAACCACCAGGGAGCACCCCATGAAGCTCAACAAGCGCATCGCCGCCGTCTCCGCCGCCGCTCTGCTCGCCACGCTCGCCCTCGGCGGAGCCGCCAACGCCGCGGACAACGCGAACGGCGCCGCCAAGGACGGCTCTGCTCACAGCCGCACGATCGAGGCCCCGGTGGGCACCCCGCACGTGGCCGCTAAGAAGATCGAGCCCGCGTCCAAGGGCAACCCGTACAGCCAGACCATCGAGGCCCCGGCGGGCACCGAGCACACCGGCGCCGGACACCTGGCCGAGAAGTAGCCCGTACGGGGCAGGGGCGGGGGCCGCACGACGGCCCCCACCCCTGCCCCGTCGGCGCACTGGCTGGCCGGGCCCCCGCCGGACCGCGGGTCACGCCGTCAGGTCGATCCGCTCCTCGCCCGCGTAGATGTTCATGTCCCCGCCCCGCAGGAACCCGACCAGCGTCAGCCCCGACTCCACTGCCAGGTCCACCGCGAGCGAGGACGGCGCGGAGACGGCCGCCAGTACGGGAATGCCCGCCATCACGGCCTTCTGCGCCAGCTCGAAGGAGGCCCGCCCCGACACCAGCAGGACGGAGCCCGCCAGCGGCAGCCGCCCGGCCTGCAGCGCCCGGCCGACGATCTTGTCCACCGCGTTGTGCCGCCCCACGTCCTCCCGTACGTCGATCAGCTCGCCCCCCGCCGAGAACAGCCCGGCGCCGTGCAGGGCGCCCGTACGCTCGAAGACCTTCTGCTCCGCGCGCAGCCGGTCCGGCAGCTCCCCCAGGAGTCGCGCGCCCACCCGTACCGGATCGTCCGCGAGCCCCGGGAACCGCGTCGCGGTGCGCACCGCGTCCAGGCTGGCCTTCCCGCACAGGCCGCAGGAGGAGGTGGTGTAGACGTTCCGCTCCAGCGTGATGTCGGGCACCGGAACTCCGGCGGCGAGCTGCACGTTCACCACGTTGTAGGTGTTCGATCCGTCCTCGGTGGCACCCTCGCAGTAGGTCACGGCCCGGACGTCCGACGCCGAGGCGAGCACGCCCTCACTGGCCAGGAAGCCCACGGCCAGCGCGAAATCGTCGCCCGGGGTGCGCATCGTGATGGCCAGCGGTTTGCCGTTCAGCCGTATCTCCAGCGGCTCTTCGGCCACCAGGGTGTCCGCCCGGGCCCCTGCGACGCCGCCCCGGATCCGGAGGACGCGACGGCGTTCGGTGACCCGTCCCATGTGATCAGTCCACCCGTTCTGTTCTCGTCGTACGCCTGGAGCACCCATTCTCCCGGATCCGCCCCGGGCACCTTCCCGGGCTGGAGCACCCTCGGGAAGCTCCAAATTCCGGGCACTGAATCCTGTCGGGTCACGCGCCCGTGTACCCATCAGTAGCAGGCAAAGCTGGTAAATCCTGACTGCCTTACAAGGGGGGACCCCGCCCATGACCGGTTCACGCGTGGTGGCGCTAGGGCACTACCAGCCCTCGAAGGTGCTCACCAATGAGGACCTCGCCACCATGGTGGACACCAACGACGAGTGGATCCGGTCCCGCGTCGGGATCAAGACCCGGCACATGGCCGGACCCGACGAGCCGGTCGACGAGCTGGCCTACCAGGCCGCGGGCAAGGCGCTCGCGAGCGCCGGTCTGACCCCGGACGACATCGACCTCGTCCTCGTCGCCACCTCCACCGCGATCGACCGTTCCCCCAACATGGCGGCCCGCGTCGCGGCCAAGCTCGGGATGGGCTCCAGCCCCGCCGTGATGGACATCAACGTCGTCTGCTCGGGCTTCACCCACGCCCTGGCCACCGCCGACCACGCGATCCGGGCCGGCGCCGCCACCCGGGCCCTGGTCATCGGGGCGGACAAGATGACCGAGATCACCGACTGGACCGACCGCACCACCTGCGTCCTGACCGGCGACGGCGCCGGCGCGGCCGTCGTCGAGGCCTGCGAGGAGCCCGGTATCGGCCCGGTCCTGTGGGGCTCGGTGCCCTCGATGGGCAACGCCGTCCGCATCGAGGGCACGCCGCCGGTCTTCGCCCAGGAGGGCCAGTCCGTCTACCGCTGGACCACCAGCCAGCTCCCCCCGCTCGCCCGCAAGGTCTGCGAGAAGGCCGGGATCACCCCGGAGGACCTGGCCGCGGTCGTCCTCCACCAGGCGAACCTGCGGATCATCGAGCCGCTCGCCTCGAAGATCGGCGCCGTCAACGCCGTCGTCGCCCGCGATGTGGTCGACTCCGGCAACACCTCGGCCGCCTCCATCCCGATGGCCCTGTCCAAGCTGGTCGAGCGCGGCGAGATCCCCTCCGGGGCGCCCGTCCTCCTCTTCGGCTTCGGCGGCAACCTTTCCTACGCCGGCCAGGTCATCAGCTGCCCGTAGCGCCCGCGCCGGAACGCGCGGTGGGCTCGGCTCCGGCCGGGTCCACGGCGGTGTCGGCGGCGGTGTCGGCGGGGGTGCCTGCGGCCCGGGCCTCCGCCGCCAGCGCGGCCACCAGGACGAGGACCAGCGCGGTCAGCTGCCAGACCGCCCCGATCCGCATGCCCGCCGCGGCGGTCGCCAGGACGGGCGCCACCGCGAGCGCCCGGAACCGTACCGGCCGGATGCCCAGCACCAGCCGGAAGGCGACGTCCCCGGCCAGATAGCAGGCGACCCCGCCCGCGAGCGCGAGGGCGGGCCCGGCCGGCAGCTCCTCGCCCAGGTGCCCGATGCTCTTCTTCACGCCCGCCGAGAAGGCGGCGATGCCCAGCAGCATCGGGATGAAGCAGTAGTAGTACGCGCGCAGCGCCAGCTTGAAACGCCTGTCCGGGGTCGTGTTCGTGAAGACGTGCTCGGCACGCCCCTCGTCGCGCACGAAGTACATCCACCACAGCGCGGCCCCGACGGCCAGCGTCAGGAACGCGCCGACGATGATCCCGAAGGTCAGCGGCAGCGAGCCCACCCCGATGCCGACCGCGATGATCGACTCGCCGAACACGATGATCAGCAGCAGCCCGTGCCGTTCCACGAAGTGCGCGGCGCCGATCCCCCCGAGCTGCTCCTCGATGGTCTTCCCCTCGGCGGCTTCGGCGGCCCCGGAGGCCGTCGCCCGCCGCGAGATGGCGGGCGTGACGAACTGGAACAGCAGGGCCAGGGCCCACAGGCCCAGGGCCGCCGCCCCGTCGAAGAGCCCGGCGGCGGTGACCGACAGCGCGGACAGCGCGTTCGGCATCGCGAACCACAGCACCCCGCGCCCGTGCGCCTGGCTGTACAGCGCGCTGTGAGTGATCACGACGACCAGGTAGCCGAGCCCGAAGGCGACCCCGCCGTCCCCGAAGGCCGTCGGCACGGCCAGGGCGCACACCAGGAACGCCCCCATGGCGAGCAGGATCAGCAGGCGGCGCACGGGCCGGTCGGGCGGTACCTGATTGGTGAGGTACGCGTAGCCGCCGTACATCCAGAACAGCACCGTGAAGATCAGCAGCACCCGCCCGGCGCCGCGCGGGGTGAGGTCGTCCGCGAGCAGCACCGTCAGCTGGGTGATGGTGAAGACGAAGACGAGGTCGAAGAAGAGCTCCAGCGTGCTGACGCGATGCTCGGACTCCATAGGTGATTCCCCCCTGAACTCGGATATGCGGCGCCCATCCGATCGCCTCGGCCCGCCCAAGTCCACCCGGTATCAGCATCCGGGAGTCCCAGCGCGGTGAGACGATGCGTCTCGCTCCGTCCGTACCGCCGGGCCTCGGGCATGCCCGCAGGTCAGCGCGGCGCGTCGGACCCGGCCCGGTCGAAATACCTGGTCGGAACCCCGTCGAACCTTTGCTATTGTTGTCCATGTCGCCGCGGGAAACCGGGGCCGACCACCTAGTCCGGGTGGCGGAATGGCAGACGCGCTAGCTTGAGGTGCTAGTGCCCTTTATCGGGCGTGGGGGTTCAAGTCCCCCCTCGGACACAAGAGGTCAACCGACCCAACAGAGCCGGTCAAAGCGACTGAACGTCGCTTTGACCGGCTCTGTCGTTGTGCGTGAACGTGATCTGGCCCCCTGCGCCTCGCAGGGGGCCAGATCTAGCGGGCGTGGGCGATCCGGAAGGACCCGGCCCGCCGGCGGCGTCAGTCGGTGGCGGGGCCCGCGGGCCCGACCAGGCGGCTCAGGTACTCGGGCAGGTCCACGCCGGGGGTGATGTCCTCGGCCGGGACCGGCGTTCCGTAGCTCCGGAGCAGCGGGATCCGGCCCGACCAGTGGGGCAGGCCCGCGTCCCGGGGTTCGTCGGCCGGGCCGCCGACGCGGGACTTCGCGGACACCTCGTTCAGGTCGAGGCGCAGTACGGCGACATCGTCCAGTTCCTCGGCGCTCGGCGGGCGGGTGTCCGAGGAGCGGCCCGGGACCACGTGCTCCACGATCGCCCGCAGCGCGCGGCCCTTCTCCTCGGGGTCGGTGACCGGGTGTGCGACGCCGTGGGCCACGACGGAGCGGTAGTTCACGGAGTGCCGGAAGGCGGACCGGCCCAGGATCAGCCCGTCCAGGTGGGTGACGGTCACGCAGACGTCCAGGCCGGCCCCGGCCAGGCGCACCGGCCCGGAGTGCACCGAGCCGTGCAGGTAGAGGTGCTCGCCGACCCGGGCGTAGAGGGTGGGCAGGACCACGGGCAGGCCGTCGCGGACGAAGCCCAGGTGGCACACGAAGGCCTCGTCGAGGATCGAGTGGACCAGGTTCCGGTCGTAGGACGCCCACTGCCGCATCCGGCCGGGGATGGTCCGCTCGGTCGGTGCGTACGAGCCCGTGGGGGCGGCGGGGCGGTCGGGTGTGCTCTTCACGGGACCTCCGTATGTGTGACGTTTCGTCATTTTTTCGTCAGTAGAGCGCATGACAAGGTGGGCCCATGATCAGACACCCCACCGCCGGGCCGGTTCCCTGGCCGGCCGCGGCGCCGGTCCACGGGGATCTCCGCGCGGCGAAGGCGCTCGTCTACGACCCCTGCGGGTTCACCTGCTCGCAGCCCGTTCCGGAAGCCGAGAGCGCCGAGTACGCCGCCCACACCTTCACGCTCGACGGGATCGCCGTCCGCTACCGCACGGCCAGGACGACGCCCACCAAGACGGGCCAGTTCGTCACCGTGTGGAAGAGGTCCCCGGACGGGCCCATCCAGCCCTTCGACGTCGCCGACGCCGTCGACCTCTTCGTCGTCGGCTCCCGCGGCCTCGACCGAGCCGAATTCGGGCAGTTCGTCTTCCCCAAGGACGTGCTCCGCCGGTACGGGGTCCTCTCGGTGAACGGCTCCGGCGGCAAGCGGGCCTTCCGCGTCTACCCGCCCTGGGCGACGACCGCCAACCGGTCGGCCGCCGCGGCGCAGGCCTGGCAGCTCGACCACTTCCTGCACCTTCCGGGGGACCGTCCCGCCGATCCGGCCCGCGCCCGCGCCCTCCATGGACTCAGTGCCGCCGGCCATTGCCCGGGAGCCGGCAGTGGGTGAAGATCGGCACGCCGGAATCTTCTTCCTCAGGAGGGGTGCGTGTCCGAAGTCAAGGCCGAACTCGACCAGCTGATGCGGCTGTTCCTCGGAGCCTTCGCCAACGCCGACGGCGGGCGGCCTGATCTGGGCGCCGTCCGCGAGGTGTTCATCCCCCAGGGGATGATCATCAAGAACATCGGGGCCGAGCCCGTGATCTACGACCTCGACGGATTCATCGAGCCGCGGGAGAAGATCCTCACCGACGGGACGCTGACGGAGTTCCGTGAATGGGAGGTCGCCGAGCGGACCGAGATCTTCGGGTCGATCGCGCACCGGTTCAGCGAGTACCGCAAGTCCGGATACCTCGACGGGGTGTGGTTCGAGGGCACCGGCCACAAGACCACGCAGTACGTCCGGACCCCCGACGGCTGGCGGATGAGCGCGATGGCCTGGGACGACGTCGCCCCGTAGCGCCTCGGTGCGCGCGCCCGCGGCCCCGTAGCCCCGTACGACGGACCGGCCCCCCGCGGACGGCGGGGGGCCGGACGTGTGGAGGGAGCGGTTACGCGACCGGCTGCTGCTGGGTCACGCAGTGGATGCCGCCCCCGCCCCCGCCCAGGCTGTCGGTGTTCAGCTGTACGACGACCCGGCCGGGGAAGAGCTGCTGGAGGGTCGCCTTGGCCGCGGCGTCGGCCCGGGTGTCACCGAACTGCGAGGAGATCACCGCACCGTTGCACACGTAGTAGTTGGCGTACGAGGCCACGAAGTCGGGGTTCGTGGAGCGGATCCGGTTGTAGTCGGGGCCCTGGAGTTTGGTGACCGCGATCGGGCTGCCCTGGGCGCTGGTGGAGGTGGACAGGATCTGGTACTGCTCGCGCGCGTCCTTGGCCCAGATGTCGTTGTCGCTCGCGAGCGGCATCTGGACCAGGCCCCGGCCCGCTTCGAGGAACCGGGACGTGGCGTCGACGTGGTCGTCGGTGATGTCCTGGCCGGAGATGCCCTTGAACCAGATCACCTTGGACGCGCCGTAGGCGGCGCACATGCCCGCCTCCAGCTGCGCCTGGCTCTTGTTGGGATTGCGGTTGGAGTTGATGAGGGAACTGCGCGTGGCCATGAGCGTGCCGGCGCCGTCCGTCTCCACCGAGCCGCCCTCGCCGACGAACGAGGTGGTGCTGAACGCCACCCCGGCGTAGGCGGCGACACGGCCCGCCACCAGGGCGTCCTTGGCGTGGCTCTGCTTGTTGCCCCAGCCGTTGAAGTTGGTGCCGAACGCGTCCACGCCGCCCGCCCCGTTGGTGCGGAACACCGGGCCGGTGTCACGTATCCAACAGTCGTCGACGGGGATCGTGCTGATGACGGTGACCGACGTCCCGCAGGCGCTCTTCGCCTTGGAGACGCTCGCGGGGTTGGCGAGCATCACGACCGGTTCGTACTTCGCGATGGTCTTCGCGATGAGCGCGATGTTGGCCTGCACCCCCGAGAGCTGGTTGCCCCAGATGGAGGTCCGGTCGGGCCACGCCATCCAGGTCCGGGTGTGCCGGACGGTCTCGCACGGTACGGCGAAGGCCCCGGCCGCCGAGGCCGCCGGCCGGCCGGCCGCGGAGGCCTGCCCGCCCACCGATGCCAGTGCGGCGCCCGCGACCGTGAGGCCGGCCGCGGCCAGGAATCCTCTCCTGTCCAGCTTCCCTGCTACATGCTCGTTCATCTCTGATCTCCGATCAGTCAACCGTGGATGCGCGATGGCGTGGAACGGGTGAACCGATGGGTCGCGGGCGCCGACGCACCCGCGACCCCCCTCACAAGGCGCGGCGCGCGGCGGCGATGCTCCGGGGGTCCCACCCCGGGCGGGGTACGGACTCCAGGAGCAGGCGCGTATAAGGGTGCTGGGGGTTGGCGAGGACCTCCTGCGTCGGACCCGACTCGACGATCCGGCCGCTCCGCATGACGATCACGTCATCGGTCACGCAGCGCACGACGCCGAGGTCATGGGTGATGAACAGGTAGCCGATGCCGGTCTGTTCGCGGATGTCGAAGAGCAGGTTCAGGATCTGCGCCTGCACCGAGACGTCCAGGGCGGCCACCGCTTCGTCGAGGACGAGGACGGCGGGCTCGACCGCCAGCGCACGGGCGATCGCCACGCGCTGGCGCTGCCCTCCCGACAACTGCCGGGGCAGTGCGTCCGCCTCGCGGGAACCGAGGCCGACCTGGTCGAGCAGTTCGGTGATCCGGCGCGCGTGGTCGGCGCCGGGGAAATGCAGGGCGAGGGTCTCCCGCAGGGCCGCGCCCACGGTGGTGCGCGGGTCCAGGGACAGGAAAGGGTCCTGGAAGACCATCTGCACCTCACGGGCCCGTGCGAGCCGGCGCGCCTTGCCGCGCGCGTGGTCGCCCCGGTCGCGGCCGTGGATCAGTACCCGGCCCTCGTCCGCGTGTTCCAGGCCACGATGCGGGCCGTGGTCGTCTTGCCCGAACCGGACTCGCCGACGATGCCCAGGGAACCGCCCTCGGGCAGCCGGAACGACACGTCGTCCACGGCCCGGACGTTTCCGTAGGTCCGGTGCAGGCCCAGGACCTCCAGGACGGTCTTCGTGGCGGCGGTCGTGGTGCCGGCGCTCGTGCCGGTGGCGGTGCTCATGGGTGGAGTTCCTTCTGCTGTGTCCCGGTCCGCTGTGTCCCAGCCCGTTGACGTTCCCGCTCGGCCATCAGCTCGCCGTGGTGGCAGGAGGCGAGCCGGTCCGGCGCACCGGCGAGCGGCAGCAGCGCCGGAGCCTCGCGGGTGCACACCTCGGTCGCGAGCACGCAGCGCGCGGCGAAGGGGCATCCGCTGAGCTCCTCCCGCAGGCTCGGCGGCCGGCCCTCGATCGCGGCGAGCCGCCCGCGGGGAGCGTCCAGCCGCGGGGTGGAGTTCAGCAGGGCCGCCGTGTACGGGTGCCGGGGCCGGGCGAACAGCTCGGCCGCCGGGCCCGATTCCACGATCCGGCCCGCGTACATCACGTACACCCGGTCGCTGATCGCGGCGGCGAGGCCGAGGTCGTGGGTGACGAACAGCAGCCCCGTGCCGAAGCGGTCGCGCAGGTCGCCGAGGAGGCCGATGACCTCGGCCTGCGAGGTGACGTCCAGTGCCGTGGTGGGTTCGTCGGCGAGGATCAGGGCGGGATCGCCCATCAGCGCGGCCGCGATCACGACCCGTTGCAGCATGCCGCCGGACAGCTGTCCGGGGTACTTGCGCAGCGCGTCCGCCGTGAGACCGACGGCCTCCAGCATGGCCACCGCCCGGTCCTCGGCGACCGCCTTGGTCGCCTTGGCGTTCAGCCGCAGGCTCTCCGTGAGGAAGTCGCCGACCCGGCGCATCGGATTGACCGCCGCCCGGGGGTCCTGGAAGATCATGGCCGCCGTGCTGGTGCGCAGCACCCTCAGCCGGCCCGGTGACATGGTGAGCACGTCGTCCCCGGCGACCCGCACCTCGCCCTCCGTACGGGCCCCTTCGGGCAGCAGCCGCAGCACGCTGCGCGAGGTCAGGCTCTTGCCCGAGCCGGACTCGCCGACCAGCGCCACGGTCTCCCGCGGGCCGACGGTGAGCCCGACGCCGTCGAGGACGGGCCGGACGGCCCCCGGCAGGTGCAGCCGCAGGCCCTCGATCTCAAGGGTGTTCAGTCCGGTCGGCGCCGTCTGCGTGTTCTGCGTGCTCGGTGCGTTCATCGCGCCCTCCTGGCGACCTTGTCGGCCCAGGCCTCGCCGACGACGTTGAAGGCGACCACGGTCAGCACGATGGCCAGGCACGGCACGATCGCGGAGAGCGGGTAGCCGGCCTGGATGGCGGCGTTGCCGTCGAAGACCATGCGGCCCCAGTCCGGGGTCAGGGCCGGTACGCCCAGCCCGAGGAAGGCGAGGCCGGCCAGGTCGATCAGGGCGTAGCCGAAGTTGATCGCGGACTGCGCGAGGACGACGGGCATGACCGCGGGGACCACGTGGCGCAGGCAGATCTGCGCCCCCGAGTGTCCTTGCACCCGGTACGCCTCGACGTAGGGGCGGGCGCGCTCGGCGAGCACGAGGGAGCGGGTCAGCCGGCTGACGTACGGCAGGTAGGCGATGGCCAGGGCGATGACGGGGGCGAGCAGGCCCTCGCCGTAGACCGAGACGATCAGGATGGCCAGCAGCATGCCGGGGAAGGCGAAGACCAGCTCGGTGCTGCGGGAGAGCACCGAGTCCAGCCAGCCGCCCCGCCAGGCGGCGGCGGTGCCGATCGCCACGCCGGCCACGGTGGAGAAGGTGACCACGCCGAGCGGGCCGAGGAGCGAGGTGCGGGCGCCCAGGGCCAGCCGGGAGAAGGTGTCGCGCCCGGAGGCGTCGACGCCGAGGAGGTGATCGGCGGAGGGGCCCGCCAGGGCGTTCGCGAGGTCCACGGCGTTGGGGTCGTAGGGCGCGATCCAGGGGGCGAGCACCGCGACGAGCACGACGACGGCGACGAAGCCCGTACAGAACAGGGAGAGGGGGGCGCGGGAGGTCCGGAGCCGGGCGAGGCCCGGCCGGCGCACCAGGACGGAGCTCACGAGGCCTTCTTCGCGGGGCCGAGGGTGACCCGGGGATCGACCAGCGGATGGAGCAGGTCGACGACGAGGTTCACCGTCATGAACAGCGCGACCATGATGAGGGAGATGGCCTGCACGGTGGGGAAGTCCTTGGTGGTGGTGGAGAGTTCGAGGAGCTGGCCGATGCCGCCCACACTGAAGGCGGACTCCACCAGAATGGTGCAGACCAGCAGGGTGGAGACGATGAGGCCGCCGGTGGTGAGCACGGTGCCCAGGGCGTTGCGGAAGACGTGCCGCCGGATGACCTGGCTCGTGGAGACGCCCCGGCTGCGGGCGACCGTGACGTGCTCCTGGCCGAGGACTTCGAGCATCGCGGCCCGGGTGACCCGGGCGAGCATGCCGATCAGGTAGAGCGCCAGGGCGACGGCGGGCAGGGTCAGGTGCCAGAGCATCCCCCCGAAGCCCTCGCCGGCGCCGCCGGTCGGGAACCAGCCCAGCTTCACCGCGAACAGGCCCTGCAGCAGGACCGCCGCGACGAACGAGGGGGTGCCGATGGCGACGGTTGTCGTCACCAGGATCGTGGAGTCGGCGGCCCCGCCGCGGACGGCGCCGATCCAGCCCAGGACCAGCCCGAACACGAGGACCAGTACGAGCGCCATCGAGATCAGCATCAGGGTGTTGGGCAGCCGGTCCGCGAGCAGCCGCGACACGTCCGTGCGGTACGTGATCGAGCGGCCGAAGTCGCCCTGCACCACCTGGCCGAGCCAGCTGAGGTAGCGCACCGCGAAGGGGTCGTCCAGGTGGTAGTGCTCATTGATCGCCTGCAGTGCCTCCGGGGAGGCCGAGCGGCCGCCCAGGAGGAAGCTCGCCGGGTTGCCCGGAGCCAGGTACAGCGCGCCGAAGATCACGAAGGAGGCGCCGAGCAGGGTGGCGGCCATCTCGGCCAGCCGCCGTACGGCGAAGCGCAGGAAACTCATCGCGCGGCCGCCCCGACGTCGGCGGCCCACGGGTAGTACAGGTACGAGATGGTGGTGGGCGCGCCGGTGATCCGCTTGTTCAGGAACACCGCGGTCGGCCACTCGGCGACCGGGATCCACAGGACCTGGTCGGAGGCCTTCTTCTGGAGTTCGGCGGCGGCCGAGAAGCGCTTGGCCGGGTCGGACTCGGCGCGGGCCTTGTCGGCCAGCGCGTCGTAGGACGGGTCGCTGTAGCCGGCGTAGTTCTGGTAGGCCCCGGTCTGGAAGTTGCTCAGCAGGTCCATCGGGTCGGTGATGGAGTCGTAGTACGTCTCCGGGAACATGTCGATGCCCTCGCGCGCGGCCGGGTCCGTGAAGAGCGAGGTGAAGGCGTTGGGCGCGATGGTCTTCAGCTGGATCTTCAGGCCGATCTTGGTGCCGGCGTCCTGGATCGCGGTGGCCAGCACCGAGACGTCCTGGCCGATCGAGCTGGTGGCCACGGTCAGCGTCTTGCCGGTGGCGCCGGCCTCCTCGATCATCCGCTTGGCCGCCTCGACGTTCTGGTCGGGGGAGGGCAGCGTGTCGAAGGCGGAGGCGCGGACGGCGGCGGGCGCGCCGGCCCAGATCGCCTTGGTGGTGAGCGAGCTGGTGACGGTGCCCGCGCCGCCCAGGCCCGCCTTGACGAAGCCGCGGCGGTCCAGGGCCAGGGCCAGGGCCCGGCGGACGCGGACGTCGCCGAGCGCGCCCTTCATGCTCGTCACGTTGACGTTGACGGTGCTGAGGCCCTCGCCGAAGTAGAGGGTGCCGGAGCCGCCGGCGCGCAGCCGGTCGTAGCTCTCGGTGGGGATCAGGTAGCCGCCGTCGGCCTCGCCGCTCAGCAGGGCGTTCGTCCGGGCGTTGGGGTCGGTGAGGAAGGTGAAGACGGCCTTCGCGGACTTGGCCTTGGTGCCCCAGTAGCCGTCGAAGCGCTGGAGCTCGATCGACTGGCCCTTGCTCCAGGTGCCCAGCTTGAAGGGGCCGGTGCAGTCCAGGCTGCCGGTGGTGCCGTAGTCCTCGCCCGCCTTCTCCACCCCGGCCTTGGAGGCCACGACGCCGGCGGCGGTCGCCATGTACTGGGGGAACTGCGAGTCGGGCTGCTTCAGCTTGACGGTCACCTGGAGCGGGCCGGTCTTGGTGACGGTCTCGACGTTGGAGAAGTTGCTGTTCCAGGCGGCCCCGTTCGCCGGGTCCATCTGACGGCCCAGGCTGTAGACCACGTCGTCGGCGGTCAGTACACCGCCGTCGTGGAAGCGCACGCCCGCGCGCAGGTCGTAGACCCAGGTCAGGTCATTGGGGTGGGTGGCCTTCTCGGCCAGTCCCGGAGCCATGGTGAGCTGCGGGGTCCACCGCATCAGGCTTTCGCAGACGTTCGACAGGATCGTGTTCGCCGGGTAGTCGAAGGCCGAGATGTAGTCCAGCGTCGGCGGTTCCGCGTACACGGCCCAGGTGAACGAGTCGAGCTCGCCCGCGGGGGCGGGGGTGCCGGCGGACAGCTTGAAGGCCGTGTCCTTCCCGCTCCCGCCGTCCTTCGGCGGGCCGGAGCAGGCGGCGACCAGGCTGAGGGCGGCCAGCGCGGCGACGGGGAGCGCGTACCGGCGCGAGGCGGGCGGGCGCGGGGCGGCCGGGCGGCCGGCGGACCTGGTGGCTCTGGACCAGGGAAGGGATCTGGGCATCGGTGCTCTCTCTTCCATGCGGGGCGGGGAGGTACGGGCGGGCGGCGAGCGGATCGAGGAGGGGAGGCTCGGGGCGGGCCGCCGGCCCGGGCACGGCGAAGGGGGCGGACCGGTCAGACGGTGCGGGCGGCCGCGGGGATCTGCTGGGTGATGCAGTGCACGCCGCCACCGCCGTACGCGATCACGCGCGAGCGGACTCCGACGACCTTGCGACCGGGCAGCGCGGCCGCGATGACGGCGAGCGCGCCCTCGTCCTCGGTGGTGCCGGCGACCGGGACGACGACCCCGCCGTTGGCGATGTAGAAGTTCAGGTAGCCGACCTCGGTCTCCTTGCCGTCGACCTCGACGAGGTTGCTCTGGGGCAGGTCGATGATCGTGAAGGGGCGGCCCGCGGCGTCGGTGGACCCCTCCAGGACGGCGCGGTTGACGCGCATGCGCTCGTAGTCGGGGTGCGCGGGGTCGCTCGGGAGCTGGACGACGACGGTGGCGGGGGCGACGAAGGCGCAGACGCCGTCGACGTGGCCGTCGGTCTCCGTGTCCAGCAGACCGCCGTACGGCAGCCAGATGACCTTGGTGACGCCGAGGCGGGCGATCAGCTCGGCCTCGATCTCCGCCTTGGTCATGTCCGGGTTGCGGTTCGGGTGCAGCAGGCACTGCTCGGTGGTGATCAGCGTGCCCTCGCCGTCGACCGTGATCGCGCCGCCTTCGAGGATCATCCGGGAGTCGACGCGGTCCACGTCCAGGTGCGCGAGCAGGGCCGCGGCGATCTTGTCGTCGGTGTCGTAGGGGAAGTGCTTGCCGCCCCAGGCGTTGAAGCGGAAGTCCACGCCCGCGCGGCTGCCGTCCTGCCCGAGCACGAAGATCGGGCCGGAGTCCCGGAACCAGGAGTCGTCGATCGGGAGCTCGATCACCTCGACGCCCTCGCCGCACAGCGCGCGGGCCTCGTCACCGCTGCCGGGAACGGCGACCATGGTGACCGGTTCGAAGGCGGCGATCGCGTTGGCCACGTGGGCGTACTCGACCTTCACCTCGTCGAAGACGTCACCCCACAGCTCCTGCCGGGTCGGCCAGGCCATCAGGCAGCCCTCGTGGTCCGTCCACTCGGCCGGCATGCGGAAAGTCGTCATGATCCACTCCTGTTTGAAAATTCAGTCAGTGTTCGTAAGGGGTGCCCGCATCCTCCACCGAACTGAAAATTCAGTCAATGCTTCTGGCCAAGCTGATGCGGAATCGGTCACACCGTGTGTCGGAAGGGCTGCGGAAGAGGCCCTGAATCGGCATGATCACGGCGCAACCGCCGGAAACGGGGTCCTGATGTTACGGTCAGGAAAAGCCCCAGGTGACGGAGTCGACGGGTAGAGTGACCCTTCGTGTCAGACCGTCGAACGGAAATACTCAGAGCCGCCACGCGAGTGATCGCGCGACGCGGCGTGCGCGGGCTCCGAGTGGGGGAGCTCGCCGCCGAAGCGGGCGTGTCCACCTCGCTGATCTACTACCACTTCACCGACCGTGCCGGGATCCTGCGCCGGACGCTGGAGTTCATCAGCGACCGCGCCGATCGCTACACGGCCGAACGCGAGGACGGCTCGGACGATCCGGAGAGCCCCCGCGACGAACTCAAGCGGACCTTGCTCCTCGAGCTCCAGGAGACCCCGGAGGTGCGGGAGAACAGCACCGCGTGGGGTGAGCTGAGGGCCAGCGCCGTCTTCGATCCCGACCTGCGCGAGGACGTGGCCAAGGCCACGCACAGCTGGGTCCACGAGATCTCGTACCTCCTCGCCCAGGCCCGCCCCGCCGGGACGGCTCCCCAGCACGCGGCCGCCGCCGAGCGCCTGACGGCCCTCCTCGAAGGCCTCAGCGTGCGGTGGCTGAGCGGCTCGCTGCCCCTGGACCACGCGCGCCTGCTCATGGCCGACGCGATCGACGGCGAGCTGGGCGCTTAGCCGTACGGACGGGTGTCGGTACGGACGGGTGTCGGTACGGACGGGAGGGCCGCCGATCACGGATCGGCGGCCCTCTAGGCTGCGGTCATGGATCAAGAAACGGGCGGCGCTGCCGCCGGAGCGGTGATCGTCGACGCCCTGGAGCTGATGTCCGACCCGGGGCGGGCGGCCCGGTTCGCCGGGGACGCGCACCGGATCCTGGCCGATCTGGTGGCCGGGGGCGCCGCGCTGGGCTGGGTCGAACCGCCCGGGCCGGACGAGGTGGCGCGGCTGCTCGACGGCGTCGTCGACGCCGTACGGGCCGGGGACGCGGCCCTGCGCTGCGCCTACCTCGCGGACCGGCTGGTCGGGCTCGGGTACTGGCAGCGCTACGCTCGCCCGACCCACCGGCCCCACGCCGACCTGGAGAAGCTCGCCGTCGCCGCCGGGGCCCACGGGCTTGGGCTCGGCCGGGCCCTGACCGCCGCCCTCGTCGAGGACGCCCGCCGGGCCGGGATCGAGGTCCTGACGCTGGACGCGCGGGGCGACAACACCCGGGCCCTGGGGCTCTACGCCTCCCTGGGCTTCACCGAGTACGGGCGGCTGCCCCGCTTCGTCGCCGTCGGCGAACGCCGCTACGACAAGGTGTTCTGCATGCTGGACTTCCGTACGCCCGCCCCTTAGGCCGTCTCTTTCGGATCGTGCCGGGCCGGGTGCGGGATCCGGCGCGCTCAGCCCTCGGGGCGGAGCAGGCCCCGCTCGTACGCCTTCACCAAGCGCTGCGGCACCTGGTACACCGCGCCGTCGACCGTGATCGGGACCAGCTGCGCGGCGGTCGCCTTCCACTGCGCGCGGCGGTGGCGGGTATTGCTGCGGGACGTCTTCCGCTTGGGAACGGCCATGGGTATCTCCTGGGTTGGGGTGGGGTGGTGCCAATCGGACCGTGCGGGCGGTCGCCGCCGCGCACCGCGTGCGAGGTCCTACCGGCTACTGGCGTACGGGAGCAGAGCCATCTCGCGGGCGTTCTTGATCGCGGCGGCGAGCCGTCGCTGCTGCCGCGCCGTGACCCGGGTGACGCGGCGGCCGCGGATCTTGCCGCGGTCGGAGACGAACTTCCGCAGCAGGTCGGTGTCCTTGTAGTCGATGTACGTGATCTTCGCCGCGTCCAGGGGGTTGGGGCGGGACTTCAGCGGCTTGTGGGGGGTTTGGCGGCGGGCCATGAGGGCTCCTTGGGTGGTGTGGGCGATCGATGCGCCGGCCGGTGGGTCAGGAGACGGGGGCGAGGAGCGAGTCGAAGGCGGCCGGCAGCTTGCGCCACTCCTCGCGCCCCGAGGCGTACTCGGCGTCGTCGAGCAGGCAGGACTCCAGGAGTCGCGCCAGCCCGTCGCGGTCGAGGCCGGGTGAGGTGAAGACGAGGTGCTGGCAGCAATCGCCGTGTTCCGGATGCCAGTCGAGCGAGGCGGCCGCTCTGCGCATCGGCGGAACCAGCTCCCAGGCGGCGTCCGGGAGGGAGGCCAGCCAGGGCCCGGCGCTCTCCACGCACAGGGCGCCGCCCGCGGCGTCCCAGGCGAGCAAGGTGTCGGGTCGGTCGGCGAGCCAGAACCGGCCACGACTGCGAGCGGCGGCGCAACAGAGGTCCTCCAGGGCCTCGTAGAGCCGTTCGGGGTGGAAGGGGCGGTGGTGGTGCCAGACGAAGGTGGTGACTCCGGCCTCCTCCGCCTCCTGCGGAAGCAAGGCGCAGGCCGGGTGCTGGGCGGCGGCCGCCGCTTCCACGTCGAAGCCGGCGAAGGCCGCCCGGGCCAGTTCCCCGGATCCGGCCGGTACCCGGAGCGCGGTCGGATGGAGCTGGGTCAAGAGGGCGAAGTCCTCGTCGTCGGCCTCCTCGCCGGCCACGAGGGCCAGTACGGGGGCGTACTCCAGCTGCCGGGCCCAGGTGTCCCCGACGGTGCGCTGGTCCGAGGCGGCTGCCGCGAGGCCCACGTCGGCCAGATCGTCCCCGTTGACGAGATAGGGCAGGACGAGCGCGGGGTCCACCGCGGTGATCACGCCGGTGAGGTCGAGTGCGCCGTCGCCGTGCCGGGCGACGACCTCGGCCATCGCCTTGGGCTCGACGGAGTCCCACAGCTCGACGACGGCCAGGCGCGTCGTTCCGCTGCCGGCCAGCCGTTCCAGCTCGGGGACCAGGTCCTCGCGGAGCGCGCAGCAGGCGCAGTCGTTGAAGAGCGGCGCCTCGCCCCGGGACAGTTCGCCCGAAGCGTCGCGCACGACGCGCAGCACGGTACCGGCGGGTGCGGTGGCCAGGTCGTGGTGGAGCGCGACGCTGCCGGGGACGGAGCGGAGCAGCCGGTCGACGACTTCCTTGCGGGCGTCGGCGTGGAGCCCGCCGACGATGACGACGGGCAGTGTCACTTGCCGCCTCCGTAGCGGCGCTCGAAGCGCTCGACGCGGCCGGCGGTGTCCAGGACGCGGGCGGTGCCGGTGTAGAAGGGGTGGCTCTGCGAGGAGATCTCGACATCGATGACGGGGTAGGTGTGGCCGTCCTCCCACTCGACCGTCTTCTCGCTGGTGGCGGTCGAGCGGGTGAGGAAGGCGAAGTCGGCGGCCCTGTCGCGGAAGACGACGGGTCCGTAGGCGGGGTGGATTCCAGGCTTCATGGCGTGTCCTTCAGGCAGGGGACGCGGGATGGGGACGCGGTACGGGCTACGGGCTACGGGGGGTCAGCGTTCTTCGCGGAAGTCGACGTGCCGGCGGAGCACCGGGTCGAACTTGCGCAGCACTATCCGGTCGGGATCGTTCCGCCTGTTCTTGCGGGTGACGTAGGTGTAGCCGGTGCCCGCGGTGGAGCGGAGCTTGACGATCGGGCGTACTTCGTTGCGTGCCATGGGGCTACTATACGGGAATGGAAATCGTTTCCAATAAGGATCCTCTTCGGAGAGAGGCAGGTCACCCTTTGTCCGCCCACTGCCAACTGACCGGCGCGCAGCCAGGCTTCGGCAACGCCATCTCGCACTCGCACCGGCGCACTTCCCGCCGCTTCGACCCCAACATCCAGAGCAAGCGGTACTGGCTTGCCGGTGAGGGGCGCCACGTCCGCCTCAAGCTGAGCGCCAAGGCGATCAAGACCATCGACGCGATCGGTGTCGAGGCCGCGGTGGCACGCATCCGCGCCCGGGGCGTGAAGGTCTGATGGCGAAGCAGAGCAAGATCGCGCAGAACGAGAAGCGCAAGGTGATCGTCAAGCGCTACGCCGCCCGGCGGGCGGAGCTGAAGGAGATCATCCGACGGTCGTCCTCGACGGACGCCGAACGGGGAGCGGCCGCGGCCGAGCTGCGCGAGCAGCCGCGCGACGCGAGCGCGACCAGGGTGCGCAACCGGGACGGTGTCGACGGGCGGCCCCGCGGTCACCTGCGGAAGTTCGGGCTGTCCCGCGTGCGGATGCGTGAACAGGCACACGCGGGGTTCCTGCCCGGAGTGACGAAGTCCTCCTGGTAGCGCCCGTGCGGCCGACGGAAGCGATCGGCCTTCGGCCGCCGCCGACGGGGCCGCCGCGGAGATGGCGGCAGGCCCCGGCAACCTTTCGGGCTCCGGCGGCAACTGAGGGGTGAACCGTGCGGAACAGCGCACCTCGTCCCAAGGAGCCACCCCCATGTCAGCTTCTCCCCACCGCCGGCCCACCGGACGCCGAAGGCTCGCCCTGGCCGGCGCGGCCACCCTGGTCGCCGCCGGTCTCGGCGCCGTACCGCTCGTCGTGCGGGCCGGCGCCGCGGCGCCCGCCGACCTCGCCCACGGCGTGCTGCCCGCCCGGGACGGCTGGGCCGCGAGCGGCTCCGGCACCACGGGCGGCCGGGCCGCGGCCGAGGCCCGCGTCTTCACCGTCTCCACCCGCGCCGAACTGGCGAAGGCCCTGGCCGCGGGCCCGGCCGGCGCCCCGCGGATCGTCCGCGTCAAGGGCCTGATCGACGCGAGCGCCGACGACAACGGGAAGCGCCGGAACTGCGCCGACTACGCCGCGGGCACCGGCTATTCGCTCGACTCCTACCTCAAGGCCTACGATCCCGCGGTCTGGGGCCGTACCAGACTCCCGTCAGGCGCCCAGGAGAACGCCCGAAGGGCGGCCCAGGCCAGGCAGGCCGCCCGCATGGTGTTCACGGTGCCGGCGCGGACCACCGTCATCGGCGTGCCCGGCACCGGAGCGGGCATCACCGGCGGCAGTCTGGTGGTGAAGAACGCCGACAACGTGATCATCCGCAACCTCTCGCTGACCGACGTCCGGGACTGCTTCCCGCAATGGGATCCGACCGACGGTTCCACCGGCAACTGGAACTCCGCCTACGACGCCGTCAGCCTGCGCGGCGCCACCCACGTCTGGGTCGACCACAACAGCTTCTCCGACCTCCCGCACCCGGACTCCGCCGATCCGGTCCGCTTCGGCCGCCACTACCAGGTCCACGACGGCGCCCTCGACATCACCAACGCCTCCGACCTGGTCACCGTCGGGTACAACAAGTTCGCCGACCACGACAAGACGATGCTGATCGGCAGCAGTGACCAGGACACCAAACTCCGGGTGACGCTCCACCACAACGTCTTCCAGGGCGTGGTCCAGCGCGCCCCGCTCGCCCGGGTGGGCCGGATCCACCTGTACGACAACTACTTCGACACCACGTCGTCCGAGGGCTACGCGCACAGCTACAGCGTCAACTCCCGCGCCGGCGCGCAGGTCGTCGCGCAGAACAACCACTGGAAGCTCTCCTCCGACCGGAAGGCCTCCCAGCTGTTCGGCGGCGACGGCACCGGAGCGATCGCGGGCAGCGGCAACCTCGTCGGGGGCGCCCCCGTGGACCTGGCCGCCGCCTACAACGCGGCCAACCCCGGGAGGAAGATCAAGACCACCGTCGACTGGAAGCCCACCCTCACCGCCGGACTGGAACCTGCCGCCGGACTGCCGAAGAAGCTCGCGGCGCAGGCGGGCGCGGGGGTCCTCACCGAGACCGGAGGCAAGGGGCCCGCCCCGTCCGGTCCCGCCCCGTCCGCTCCGGCGCCCTCCGCTCCCGCCCCCTCCGCTCCCGCCCCGTCCCGTCCCGCCGGCGGCGGCGGCCGTACGCTGACGGTCGCCGCCGACGGCTCCGCCGCCCACCGTTCCGTACAGTCCGCCGTCGACGCCGCCGCGGCGGGGGACACCGTCCTCGTGGCGCGCGGCACCTACCGGGAGACGGTGAACGTTCCCGTCTCCAAGCGCGGGCTGACGCTCAAGGGCGCCACCGGCAACGCCGAGGACGTCGTCATCACCTACGACAACGCCTCCGGCACGCCGAAGCCCGGCGGCGGTACGTACGGAACCGCGGGCAGTGCCACCGCGACCTTCTCGGCGAACGACATCACCGTCACCGGTGTCACGGTCCAGAACACCTGGGAGAGGTCGGCGCACCCGGGCGTCAAGGACACCCAGGCGGTGGCCCTCAACGCGTCCGGTGACCGCCAGACGTACGTCAACTCGCGCTTCATCGGGCACCAGGACACCGTGCTGAACTGGGCTCCCTCGGCCACCGGCCAGTACCGCCAGTACTTCCGCCACTGCTTCGTCGCGGGCGACGTCGACTTCGTCTTCGGCAACGCCACCGCCGTCTACGACCACGTCAACATCACCCTGCGCGACCGGGGCGCCGCGGCCGGCGGCCACAACGGCTACCTCGCCGCGCCGAACACCGACGCGGCCCAGCGGTACGGGATCCTCATCACCGACAGCACGATCAGCAGCCCCGCCCAGCCCCGGACCTACTACCTCGGCCGGCCCTGGCACCCCGGGGCGAGCGCGGTCGGGCAACTGGTGATCCGCGACACGAGCCTGCCCGCGGCCGTCAAGACGCAGGGGCCGTGGACCGACATGGGGGGCTTCTCCTGGAAGTCGGCCCGGTTCGCCGAGTACGCCAACACGGGCCCCGGTGCCGGAACCGGAGCCAACCGCCCCCAGCTCGGCCGGGATCAGGCGGCGCGTCACACCGCCCGCGCCTACCTGGCCGGTACCGACGGCTGGAATCCGACGGGCTGAGGGGCGCCGCCGTGCCGACCGGGCCCGGACGGACGGAAGCGTCGGAACGGCCACTCGAACGGACTGCTACTCTCCGGTACCTTCCCGAGATCGCCCCCGCCGCACCGAGAGGCCGTACCCAGGCCATGACCGAAGACGAGGCGGCCGCGGACTTCCACGTGTTCTTCGAACGCCACCACGCCGAACTCTCCCGCCTGGCCTACCTGCTGACCGGAGAGGCGGACGCCGCCGACGACCTCGCCGCGGACGCGATGGTCGCGCTCTGGCACCGCTGGGACAGGGCCCGCCGCGCCGACTGCGCGGCGGCCTACGCCCGCGGCGTCGTCGCCAACCTCGCCCGCAGCCGGATCCGGAGCACGGTGCGCGAGCGGCGGCGCGTCCTGCTGTTCTGGTCGCACCGCCCGGAGCGCACCGGCGGGCCGGACATGGCCGCGGTCATGGACGTACGGGCCGCGCTGGACAGGCTGCCGTTCCGCAAACGCGCCTGCGTGGTGCTGCGGTACGCCTTCGACCTCTCGGAGAAGGACACCGCGGCGGCGCTCGGGATATCGGTGGGTACGGTGAAGAGCCAGACCTCGAAGGGGACGGCGGAACTGCAACGGCTGCTCGGTGCCCGGGCCGCCGACGAGCTGGTGGGAGGGGGAAGCCGGTGACCGACGAGCTGCGCGGTCTGCTGCGGGAGAGCGCCGAAGCCCACCTGCCCGACCGGGCCCGCATCCTGGCCCGGGTCGGACGGGGCACCGCCCCCCGGCCCCGGAACCGGGAGCGCGTCCGCGTCCGTGTGCGTGCCCTGACCTGGCCGAAGATCGCCCTCGCGACCCTGGCCACCGCCGGCACCCTGACGGTGAGCGCCCTCATGGTGGTCACCACCCCGCACGCCCCGGACCCGCCACGGAACCCGACGGCCGCCGCCCCGTCTTCCGTCGCCCGTCCGGCGGCGCCGGTGGAGGGCAGCCGGACCGAGAACGGCCCGCTGTGGGCCGACGGTTCGGTCGACCCGCACAGCAACACCTACTGGGCGCAGAGCAACGTCACCCTCAAGGCGAGGGAGCCGCTCACTTCGCTCGTCGTCGAGTTGCGCATCGCCCTCACCGAGGGGGTGAGGGACACCGGTAGCTGGCGGACCCGGCCCGCCGCGGACTTCGACCTCTCCGCCCGGCAGGAAGGCGGCTTCCTCGTCTACCGGTGGACCCTGAAGCCCGGCAGGTCCGTCCCGTCCGGCGAGCACGTCTTCGCCGGCCAGTACGACCACGCTCCCGGCGGACGCGACGCGAAGGACGACACGTACCGGATCGATGCGACTGCCGGTGCCGGTGCCGGTGCCGGTGCCGGTGCCGCGGATGGCGGAGCGTCCGTGTGGGGCGGGTTCGCGTAGGGCGCGTGCCCGCTCCGCCGGTGCGGCCCGGTCGCGGACCGGGTGCGCCCTAGAGGAAGTAGAGCCTGCTCAGCGAGATGGAGTCGGCCGGCTCGGAGACCAGCGGCTCCCCGTCGAGCGACACCAGGCCGGTGCCGGGATGGACGTCGACGCTGCCCGTACGGCTGTTGCGGAGCATGTGCTTCGGCCCGATGCCCCGGGTCCCGCGGACCGCCACGCGGCGGCGCCGGGTGGGCATCATGTCGCCGTTCTGGACGGCCGCTTCCGCGACGAACGCCACGGAGATGTCGGCCGCGGTGGCCCCGTACGCGCCGAACTGCGGTCCCAGGACCAGCGGTTCGCAGCGGTCGGTCGACGCGTTCGGGTCGCCGGTGACCCCGTACGCCGGGAAGCCGCCCTTCAGGACCAGTTGGGGTTTGGCGCCGAAGTACTCCGGCCACCACATCACCAGGTCCGCGAGCTTGCCGACCTCGATGGAGCCGACCTCGTGGGACAGGCCGTGGGCGATCGCCGGGTTGATGGTCAGCTTCGCCATGTAGCGCAGCACGCGCTCGTTGTCGTCGCCGCTCTCGGCGGTGCCGTAGGAGCCCTCGCCGTCCAGCGGGCCGAGCTCGGCCTTCATCTTCCCGGCCATGGCGAAGGTACGGCGTACGGTTTCGCCCGCGCGGCCCATGCCCTGGGCGTCGGAGGAGGTGATGCCGATGACCCCGAGGTCGTGCAGGAGGTCCTCGGCGCCCATCGTCCCGGCGCGGATCCGGTCGCGTGCCATGGCGGCGTCGCCGGGCAGATCGACCTTCAGGTCGTGCGCCGAGACGATCATGCCGAAGTGCTCGCCCAGGGCGTCCCGGCCGAAGGGCAGGGTGGGGTTCGTCGAGGAGCCGATGACGTTCTCGACGCCGGCCATCTTCAGGACGTTGGGGACGTGGCCGCCGCCGCAGCCCTCGATGTGGAAGGCGTGGATGGTCCGGCCGTCCAGCACCCGCAGGGTGTCCTCGACAGACAGGCACTCGTTCAACCCGTCCGTGTGCAGGGCGACTTGTACGTCGTACTCCTCGGCGACCCGCAGGGCGGTGTCCAGGGCGCGGGTGTGCGCGCCCATGTCCTCGTGGACCTTGAAGCCGGACGCGCCGCCTTCGGCGAGGGCCTCGATCAGCGGGGCCGGGTCCGAGGAGGAACCGCGGGCCAGGAAGCCGATGTTGACGGGCCAGGCGTCGAAGGCGTTGAAGGCGTGCTTCAGCGCCCACGGGGAGTTGACGCCGACCGCCCAGACGGGGCCGAACTCCTGCCCGATGATCGTGGTGACCCCGGAGGCCAGGGAAGCTTCCATGATCCGGGGCGAGAGCAGGTGGACGTGGGTGTCGATGGCACCGGCGGTGACGATCATGCCCTCGCCCGAGACGATGGTCGTCCCGGTGCCGACCACGACGTCGATGTCGTCGAGGGTGTCGGGGTTGCCGGCCCGGCCTATGGCGTGGATGCGCCCTTCGCGGATGCCGATGCTGGTCTTGCGGATGCCGAGTACGGCGTCGATGACCAGGGCGTTGCTGATGACGATGTCGCAGGTGTCGCGGACGGCGGCGGCCTTCAGGTGCAGGCCGTCGCGGGCCGTCTTGCCGAAGCCGGCCAGGAACTCGTCCCCGGGCTTCTGGGAATCGGACTCCACGCGGACGATGAGCCCGGAGTCGCCGAGCCGGATCCGGTCGCCCGCCCGGGGGCCGTGGACGGCCATGTAGTCGTGGGGGTCGGTGCTGTCCGCCGGGGCGGCGCCCGGGCGGCCGTGGCAGCCCGCGGAGTCGAAGACGCTGCCGCTCATGCCTGCTCCTGTCCTTGTGCCTGTTCCCTGTGCGAAGTCGCGCTGTCTTCGTAGGAGGTGAGGTATCCCGTGGCCCGGGCCTTGGCCAGGGCGGCCTCGCGCGCTCCGGGCGCGTCCAGGGGGCCGTCGACGAGGCCGGCGAAACCGATGGCGACGCGCGCCCCGCCGATGGGCAGCAGCTCCACCACGACGGTGGCCCCGACGTCGAAACGGACCGAGGAGCCGGCCGGTACGGCGAGCCGGGTGCCGTAGGCGGCGGCGCGGTCGAAGGCGAGGCGCGGGTTCGACTCGAAGAAGTGGAAGTGCGAGGTGACGCTGATGGGCACGCTCGACGTGTTCCGTACGGCGACCCGGACGGTCGCGGCGGTGGGCCCGTAGCCCTCGCCGGCTCCGGGCAGGCCCGCGCCCGGGGCGTCGGCCCCGAGCGAACCCTCATGCCGGAAGGGGTCGTCGATGACGCAGAGCCTCGTACCGTCGTCGAAAACGGCCTCGACCTGGATCGAGGTGACCACGTCGGGCACCCCGGGCAGCACCTCCGCGGCGCTGAGCACGTGGCGGCCCGCCTCGATCGCCTCGGCCAGCCTGCGGCCGTCGCGCGCCGCCTCGCACACCGTGTCGGTGATCAGGGCGGTGGCCTCGGGGACGTTGAGCCTCACGCCGCGCGCGCGGCGGGCGCGGGCCAGTTCCGCCGCCGTGAAGATCAGCAGCCGGTCCCGCTCGGTGGGTGTCAGTCGCATACGGCCTCATCTGTGAAGGGAAGGGCGGGCCGCCCCGGTGCACGGCCGGCGCCGGCGTCGGCTGGTCTACCGGCGCCGGCGGCGGGCGGGCTCTACGGGCGCGGTTCGGCCATCGTGGAGCAGTGGATGCCACCGCCCCCGGCCATCAGCCGGTCGACGTTCAGCTGCACGACGGTCCGGCCGGGGAAGGCGGCGGCCAGGGCCCGCTTCGCCGCCGCGTCCTTCGCGGAGTCCCCGAACTGGGCGGTGATGACGGCCCCGTTGACCACGTGGAAGTTCATGTACGAGTCGACGAACTCGGGGTTCTTCGAGCGGGTGGTGTCGGGACCGTCGACCTTGATGACGGTCAGCCGCCGGCCCCGGGCGTCCGTCGCCGCGGACAGGATCGAGAACTGCTCGCGGGCATCGCGCGCCCAGACGTCGTCGCGGCCCGCCGGCGGCACCTGGACCATGACCACTCCGGGACGGATGAAGCGCGAGGTCACGTCGATGTGGTCGTCGGTGATGTCCTTGCCCTTGATGCCGGGCACCCAGATCATCTTGTCGGCCCCGTACGCGTGCAGGACGGCGTCCTCGACCTCGGCGCGGCTCCAGCCCCGGTTGCGGTTCTTGTTGACGAGGCTGCTTTCCGTGGCCATCACGGTCCCGTCGCCGTCGGTCTCGATCGAGCCGCCCTCGCCGACGAAGTCCGTCTTGCTGAAGGGGAGATGGGCCTCGTACGCGACGCTCTCCGCGGCGTGGGCGTCGTAGGAGTGGGCCTGCTTGTTGCCCCAGCCGTTGAAGTTCAGGCCGATCGCGTCGAGTCCGCCGCGGCCGTCCCGGCGGAAGACCGGCGCGATGTCGCGCATCCAGAGGTCGTCGGTGCCGATGGCGGTGGTCACGGTCACGCCCGGGCCGCACCAGGAGCGGGCGGTGGCGGCGGTGTAGGCGTCCGGGGCGCACATGACGACGGGCTCGTAGCGCGCGATCGTCTTCGCGATCAGCGCGATGTCCTCCTGGACCCCGGTCAGCGCGCGGCCGCCCCAGATGGACGAGCGCGAGGGCCAGGACATCCAGGTGCGGGCGTGGGGCACGTCGTCGATGTCCACCCGCCAGCGCTGGACCCCCGCGCTCGGCGCCCGGACCGCCCCCGGGACCGCGGCGGCCGCCGTCCCGAGCGCGACTCCCGCCGCTCCGAGTCCGGCAGCCCCCAGGACGATCCTGCGGGAGGGGGAGGAGCCGAAGAACCGGCCGAGGAGCGAGCGGCTGTCGTCGGGGGAGTCGGGCATCGAGGGGCCTCCGGATCAGGTGGGGGTACGGGCCGAGAGCGGCCATGGCCAGAACTCTGTCACTGACTGAAAATTCGGTCAAGACGCGGAGCGTGCGTGATCCCTTACCGGGGGAGGGTGTCCTACGGGGCCTGCGGCGCGGGCCGGTCAGTTACGGGCGAGGCGGTCCAGCTCGGCGGCGATGGAGGACACCATCAGCTCACGGGCGTGCGGCAGGGGCAGGCTGCCGCTGAGCCAGCGCGAGCTCAGCCCCTCCACCAGGGCGGTCAGCCGCTCGGCGGCACCGGAAAGGGCGGCGGCTCCGGCCATGGGGCGGACCTGCCCGAGCAGGTCGCCCACTTCCTGGATCCACACGCGGGTGGCGTCGGCGAGGTCTTCCCGCAGGTCGGGGTCGAACACCGCGCTGGCCCGCAGCTCTCCCCAGGCCGTGCTGTTCTCCCGCACCCCGGGGTCGTCCTGGAACTCCAGCAGGAGCGTCTGCTCCAGCTCGCCCAGGGCGTCGAGCGGCGGATCGCCGGGGTCCCGCTCCGTGGTGTACCGGCCGGCGCGGTCGTTGATGAACTCCAGCGTGGCGCGCAGGATCCCCGCGCGGTCCTTGAAGTGGTAGTAGATCAGCGCCGTGGACACGCCCGCCTCGGCGGCGAGCTCCTCCACGCGCAGGCCGCGGACGCCGCGCCGGGCGATGACCCGCGCGGCGCCTTCCATGATTGCCGTTCGACGATCAGCCACGGTCCGACACCTTACCCGGAGGGTGGTGGCCCGGGCGGATCGGGATTGACCGAAGGTCCTGTCAGTCGTGCACGGAGTGGAACAGCGTGCCGACCCGGCGGGAGAAGGCGCGACTGTTGATCCGGAGATTCCTGAAGGTGGGCATCTCCTCCACCGGAGACGTGTCGACCAGCAGGGCCGTTTCCCCGGGGAGACCGAGGGTGCGGAGGTTGGGCAGGACACGCGGCAGCAGGTCGATCACCTGCTGCACGCTCTCCTCGCGCTCTCTGTGCCAGAGGCGGAGATCGGTCACCTGCTCCAGCACCGTGCCGGGCGGGAGATCCGCGAAGGAAGACGCGTCCAGGCTCAGATCGTGGAGAACGGGCAGGCCGGACAGCACCTCCCAGTCTTCGGCCGAGGCGGAGGAAACGACGAAATCGAGGGACCTGAGCCCGGTGAAGCGGGACAGCCCCGCGAGCCCCGCGGTGCGGGCGGATCCCGTCACGAGGAGGTGCTGAAGAGGCGCTCTCGGATGGAGGCTCTCCAAGGACCAGTGCATGCGGGCGGACCCCAGGATCTGGAGCGTCGTGAGCTCCGGCAGGTGCTCCAGCACGCCCAGATCCATGGGTGCCTCACTGTGGATCTCCAGCGCCCGGATGGGGAGCCCGGCGAGAGGAGAGAAGTCGACGAGCGCCGGGCAGTCAGTGGCCGTGAACGACGAGAGTCGTGTCTGTCCGGCCAGGAACCCCAGATCCGTCACCGGATGGTGCAGGAGCCTGAGCTCGGCCACCGGATGCCGGGCGAGGTACGAGCCGAGCGCGGACGCGGACACGTCGGCCCTGACGTCCAAGGCGTCCACGCGAACTCCCAGCCGTTCCAGCTGGTGCAGCTGCGCATCGGAAGTGACGGTGTAGGCCAGTTCCTCCGGGTTCAGCAGCGCGATGACCTCCTCCGCGTACCGGGCGGTGTCGAACCGCGACCAGGACCATACGAGCTGGCTGCGGATCACGAGCGGGGAGTCCGATGCGGCGGCGTACCCGGTCAGGAAGGGCAGCGCGGCGTCGGACTCGACCCGGGTGGCCGCGACGACCACGTAGTACCCGTCCTGCGCAGCGACGGCGTCAGGGCCGGGGAGCAGGTCCAGGATCAACGGCCCCACTTCCCCCAGGGCGCGGGCCTCGTCCTCGCCGTTCGGCGGGATCAGCCTGGCGGTGCGTCCTTCCACCGCTTCGCGGACCGATGGCTCCAGCGTCGTGGCGTGCTCCAGGCAGGCGGCTGCCAAGAGATAGACGCGGAAGCGGACGCGGCGGTCCCCGGCGAGGTCACCGAGGCTCAGCATGTCCTCGAAGAGGGACACCCGTTCGCGGGGTCGGGCCAGGGCGACCGCCATGCGGATGACGTCCTCCCACTGGTCGTCGGCCGCGTGCGCGGCGAGCAGACCGAAGTCGCCCTCCTCCACCGCCGCCCGCGCGCCCAGGAAGTCCTGGAAGGTGCGGTGGACGAAGTGCACCGTGCCCGGGGTCGGTTCGCGGAGCAGGCCGCTGCGTTGGAGGAAGTGGTCGAAGACGGTCGGGGCGTCACCCAGTGCCGCGGCTTCGGGGACGGCGGGGAGGGCGCGGCCGATGATGTCCTCGGCCTGGGAGCGGTCCATCTCCGTACGGCCGTTCTTGATCAGCCAGTAGGCCAGGCGCTGGAGCAGCTCCAGCTGGGGCTCCTCCCGGAGATCGGGGACGTGCATGTCCCGCTCGCGGTCGCGGCGGCTGATCAGCATGGACAGGGCGGCCTCGTACAAGTCCTTCCGGCCGTGCGGGAGATAGCCCCGCCGGTCGCGGTGGAGCGCGCAGATCAGGCCGCACATCAGGGGGTTGGTGGCCAGCCGGCCGAGGTCGGCCTTCGTGCGGACCGCGGTGAGGAGCTGCGCCTCGTACGCGTCGAGTTCGGCCGCGGACTCGGTCCCGCCGCGGGCGGCCGCGTGCCAGCGCTTGATGAAGGTGGCGGTTTCGGCCTGCCTCATGGAGGACAGCGCCAGTTCGCCGAAGCCCTCCTCGGTGAGCCAGTCCTGGCCCACGGCCGACGGGCGCGAGGTGACCAGCCAGCGGTTGTCGCCGTCGTACGTGTCGATGAGGTCCCGCAGCCAGCGGCGGGTCCGTTCCCGTTCGGGCTCGGGGACCTCGTCGATGCCGTCCACCAGGACCAGCCCTCGCCCCGCGGTGAGCACCCGGTGTTCCCATCCCGAGGGCTGGGACCCGGCGAGGGGGCAGCCGGTCGCGGCGAGGAAGTCCTTCGGGGCCGGGAGCCGTTCGCCGTGGCGGGTGAGGGTGCGGAGCGGGAGCACGAAGGGGATCCGGCCGCGGAGGTAGGCCGGTCGGTCCGGGCGGTCCTGCTGCGCGGCGGTGACCGCCAGCCACTGGACGAGCGTGGTCTTGCCGGAGCCGGCCTCACCCCGCAGGAGGACGCGGGGGGTGCGGGCCAGTGCATGATCCGCGGGCTGGGGTTCCAGGGTTCGCCGCACCGCGAGGAAATCGTCCGCGGTCTCGTAGGCGTCCCACGAGATCTCCGAGCGTCCGAGGGGCGCCGCCTCCAAGCTCAGGTACGCCACGTCCAGCGGCCAGCGCGTGGGTGAATTGCTCAGGTCGATGCCGTAGATGGTGAGCTTGGAGTGCTTCTTCGCCACGTACGGCAGGTACGTCGTCTCGAACGCGGCGTCCGCCGCGTCGGGGAGCGGGGTACGACGGATCAACTCATCCGTCTTCGACGTCAGTTCGGCGACCGCCCGGGTCTGGCCGACCAGTGCGTGCGCCGTGAAGGTCTTGCGCTGGGTGAAGAACTCCAGGATGTGCAGCGAGGCGACGCCGAGCAGGGCCTCGTAGAAGTGCGTGGCGTCGGCGGAGAGGTGGCGTTCCGGGCGGTCCGCCGCGCGGCGCAGTGCGCGGGCGAAGGCCTCCGGGCCGAGGCGGACGGCGTCCACGTCCGTGATCGTGAGGTCGCCCAGGGCGTGCAGGGTCGCGGCGAGGGCGTCGGTGACGGCCTCGTGCTCGTCCTGCGGGATGCGGCGTTCGCCCGTGCTCAGGGCCTGCTGGACGAGGGTGGCGGCCAGGGTGCGTACGTCGGACTCGGTGAGGGTGCGCTTCTCGCCCTTGAAGGAGACGTACCCGGAGAGCCGGACCGGTTGGTCGACCAGCCCCGCCCCCGGGGCGTCGCTGACGAAGAACTTCCTGACGAGCGGGCCGATCACGGCCGTCGCCAACTTGAGCCCGATGGCTGCGGGTTCCACGTGTGCCCCCCGTAGAGCTGTGCCGGTGCCGCCCGACGCGATTCTAGAGTGCGCCGTGCTCGGGCCGCCGGGAGAGCGGGCTACGGCATCATGGCTCCGGGATCGGGTGAGGGGGAGCGCGGTGGCACAGGACGAGGTGCGCGGCAGTGTCGTGGTGGCCGGGCGGTACCGCCTGGAGGACCGGCTGGGCCGGGGTGGGATGGGCACCGTCTGGCGGGCCACCGACGAACTGCTCGGGCGCCCGGTCGCCGTCAAGGAACTGCACGCGGGCGAGGGCGACGGGGACGGTGCGGCCGCGGGGGCGCTGCGCGAGGCGCGGGCCGTGGCGCACGTGCGGCACCCCCACATCGTCGTGGTCCATGACGTCGTCGAGCACCACGGGCGGCCCTGCATCGTCATGGAACTGGTCGACGGCGGTTCCCTCGCCGAGCTCATCTCCGCCGGGAAGACCCTCACCCCGTTCGAGACGGCCAGGACCGCCCTCGCACTGCTCGGCGCCCTGACCACGGCGCACGGCAGGGGGGTGCTGCACCGGGACGTGAAGCCGGCCAACGTCCTCATGGAGGCGGGGACCGGCCGGGTGGTGCTCACGGACTTCGGCATCGCCCGGTTCTCCGGGGCCGCCACCATCAGCCAGACGGGCGCCTTCATCGGCTCGCCGGAGTACACCGCTCCCGAGCGGATGCGGGGCGCCGAGGCCGGACCGGCCGCCGACCTGTGGTCGCTCGGGACGCTCATGTGCGCCGCGCTGACCGGGGAGTCCCCCTTCCGCCGCGATTCACTGGGCGGCGTCATGCACGCCGTCGTCTCCGCGGAGATCCACCCGCCCGCCCAGGCGGGGCCGCTGCTGCCGGTCATCCAGGGCCTGCTGGAACGCGACCCGGAGCGCAGGATGGCGGCGGCCGAGGCGGACCGGCTGCTGTCGGCGTACCTGGCCGGTGGGAGCCCGGCCGAGCCGATGACCGTGCCGGCCGACCGCGGGCTGCCCGTACCCCCACCCGAACCCGGTCCCGCCCCCGCCGTACCCGCGTCGGCGCCGGAGTCGGAGGGGCTGACGGCCCCGGCCGTGGCTCCGCGTCCGACGGCCAGGCAGCGCTTCGCCACCCGGCCCGGCCTGCGCCTCGGGCTGATCGTGGCCACCGCCGTCCTGGTGGCGGCCGGCGCGGTGGTGGGCGCCGACCGGCTGAACCTGCTGTCCGGAGGGGACGGAGCGAACGAGGCGGGGCGGGGGTCGCGGGGCGCGCCGGCGGTCCCGGGCGGCGCCGCGAGTCCGTCCGTGACGGCAGGTCCGTCCGTGACCCCGAGTCCGTCCGTGCCTCCGGGCCCGGCCCTGGCCCCGGGCTCTTCCCCGGCCCCGGGCACGAGCGAGCCGCCCGCCGGGTACCGGACGTTCGCCGATCCGCAGGGCTTCGCCATCGCCGTGCCCGTGGGGTACCAGCGGGCCACCGACGACCAACGGGTCTTCTACGTCTCCCCGGACGGGGCCTTCCGCATCGGGATCCGGGTGAAGATGCCGGTGCCCGGCGGCCCGCTCGGCGTGATGCGGCAGGCGCACGCGAACGGTCCGGACACCAATGCCGGTTATCGCGACGGCACGGTCGTGCTGAAGATCCATCACGAACTCCCGGCCGCGCTCTGGGAATTCACCTGGAACGGCTTCGACCCGGCCCAGGGTGCCCGGCACACCTACGACCTCTGCTGGGACCAGAACGGCCGGATGTACGACATCTGGGTCTCCGCCCCGGTGAGTGAACTCGCCGATGCCAAGCGCCACTTCGAGATCGCCGTGGCCACCTTCGTCCCCGGGGCGCCCGTCTCCGTCACCCCCTGACCCCGCCCCCCCCGCGTCCCGGTCAGGTGCGCAGCACCACCAGCCCGTCGCACCCGTCGCGTCCGTCGCGCCGCCCGTCCGCCGTCCGCAGGCTGCCCGGGACCAGCGGGGCGAAGGTGCGCGGGAGGGCCAGGCCCGGGGTCGCGTCGTCCTGCCCCGCGTCGAAGAGGTACGCCGCCTCCGAGGCGCTGTCGCTGACCAGGTGCGGCCCGTCCGCCCCGCCCGTGGTCCGCGTCAGCGGGGTCCGGAACACCCTGCGCAGGTGGCGCAGGGTCTCCGCCGTGACCGGCACCGGCATCGAGGCGGGTTCCGGCTCCGCCCGTAGCTGCGGCCCGTCCGCCCCGGCAGCACCCTTCGCCGCAGCGGCCTCCTCCGGGGAGTCCGCTCCGTCCGGCGGGATCGCCCCCGCCAGCAGCAGCGCCAGGAGTACCGGAACCGCCTTGAGCCGGAGTGCCCCGGTGGCCCGGCCCAGCCGGTGCGCGTGCCCGCCGGGCAGGGACAGGGCGAGGCTGCCCGCCGCGTGGCCGAGCGCGAGGGGGACCGCCGCGCACACCACGCCGGGGGCGTATTCGCGCAGGTCGAAGACGGGCGCCCCGGGGGCCACCGCGTCGAGCGCGCTGAACAGGGCCCGGCTGTCGGTGATGGTCCGCTCGGTGAGCCGGGCGGGCCGGTGCCGGGCCACGTGGTCGGCACGGCCGTCGTGGTCGAGCTGGCTCAGCAGGCACTTGCCCACCGCGCTCGCGTGCGCGGCGTCCCGGAAGTCCACCCACTCCCGTACCGGCGGGGCGCCCGGCCCGTCCGCCATCTGGGTGATCCGGACCTCCCCCTCCGCGTACCGGCTCAGGTACACGGCCGCGCCCGCGCTGTCCCGCGCCAGGGCCAGGGTGCGCTGCAACTGGCCCGCCAGGCCCCGGCCGCCCGGGGCGGCGAGCCGGTCGAGGGCCGGCCCGGGGGCGTAGACCCCGACGCCTGGGCGGTACGCGTACTCCTCCTCGCAGAGCATCGACAGCAGCGGCGCGAGCTCCGCCTCGGCCAGGCCGGCCTCCCGCGCGAGCCGCCCGGCCCGCACGCCGAGCGGCCGTCGCCGCAGGACCCGTACGACGGCCAAGGCGCGCCGCGCGGCCGCGAGGGCCTCGCCCCCGCCGGGCTGGACGACGGTCCCGCGGGCAGCCGCCGTCAGCGCGGGGTGGCGCAGCGGGCCCGAGCCCAGCCGCCCCGGCCCCATCGGGCCCGAGCCCGGTCGGCCCGCCTCCGGCCGGGGCGGTCGGGGCGCGGTGGCCGGCGCGGGCGGCCGGAAGGCGTCGAGTGCCCGGGAGAGCCCGGGCCTCGGCAGCGGCACCGGGCCCAGGTCGGGGTCGTCGAGCTGGTCGACGTAGCGCAGGACGGCCGCCTGCGCGCACAGCCGTACCTCGCGGAGCTCCCGCCGTCCGCCGGGCCGGAAGCGGCGCCGGCCCAACTCCCGTGCCCAGAACCGGGCGTCGTGGTGCTCGCCGCGCCGGGAGTGGTCGAGGAAGAGGCAGTAGGCGGCGTGCGTGGTGCGGCTGCGCCCGGACCCGGCGGCGAACTGCCACCAGAACCGGGCCCCTTCGCGCAGACCGGCCAGGTGCAGCAGACAGCCGAAGACCACGGCTCCGGGCAGGTCGGCGTGTCCGCCGCTCTCGAAGGCGTCGAGCCGTTCCCTGGCCTCCGTGGCGCACACGGAGGCCAGACAGGCGGCCTTGAGGTCGCGTCCGGCCCGCTCGGAGTCCAGGGGAAGATCGCGCAGGGGGTCGCTCCAGCCCGGCGTGCGGCGCCGGGCGTGGGTGCCGCCGCGCCGGGAAGCCGGGGCGGGGCCCGGCCGGGGCGCCGCGGCGGTGGCGTCCGTGCCCCGCAGCAGCCGGGCCTCCGCCGCGCCCAGGTCGTAGTGCGGATAGCGGTCGCGCACGCTGGCCCGGGCCAGGAACTGCTCCAGGGAGCGCGGGAGTCCGCCGTCCTCGCGGCGGGTTCCGCGGCTCGTGTTGCGGTTCATGACTCGGCCGCGGTGTCGAGCAGCCGGGCGAGCCGCCGCTGGGCCTGGCCGAGCTGCGAGCGGACCGTGGCCTCGTCCACACCCATGATCGCGGCGGCTTCGCCGGGGGTGCACTGAAGTCCGTACCGCAACAGCACGGCGTCGCGCTGCCGTTCGGCGAGCCGGGAGACGGCGGAGTAGAAGCGGATCGTGTCGGTGAGCACCTCGTACTGGTCGGCTTGCGCGTGGGCCTCCTTGAGCGCCGCTTCGAAGGCACTGGTGTCCGTGGGCTCCGGCCAGGGGCTGCGGCGGAACTGGCGGTCGACCAGCCGCCGTTTGAGGACGGTCCACGCGTAGGCGTCGAGCCGGTCCATGTGCAGCATCCGCAGCCATTCGCACATGATCGAGTCGAAGGCGGCGTCGACCGCTTCCTCGGCCGCCGCGTCCGAGCCCAGCTGCAGGAACGCGAACCGCATGTAGGCCGGGCGCCGGTCGGCGTGGAAAGCCCAGTACGACAGGCGCGCCGTCGCGTTCCACTGGCTCATGGGCGCCGGCCGCCGTCGCCGGCTCGGCAGACCCACGGCCCCGCCACCGGACTCCTCCGGAAGACCGCTGCCATCGCTCACCGCTCCACCCCATCCCGTGTGCGGGGCAAGGAAATCAGCGCGGGCGCACTCGGAGGGCGCAGAGACGAAAGCTGGAAGAATTACGGTCAGTGATGATCGCGGATTGATCGATGTCGATCGCACGCGCGCTCAACCAGCGCAAACGCATATGCCGTTCTCCTGTGCGTCCGTTTCGTTCCCCGCCGGAGAGCACGGCGTGTGACCATCCCAAGATTCACTCGTTTGTCGGAGTGTGGGTACAACACAGCGATTCGGCTCCACCGCCGTGGAGCAGGCCGAGGCCGTCCTCGTCGAGCACTACCCCCAACTGGTACGGCTCGCCTACGTGACGCTCCCGGTCACCCTGGGCCGCCATACCCGGGTACTCCTCGCGCACAAGGCGGTCCAGCGAGCACTCCCGCGCGGCGGACGCGGCAGTACCCAGGCTCCGGCCGGGCCCGACGGGCCGGGCGGCCCCCTGACCGAGGTCCGCGTACGGGTCCTGCGCGCGAGCCTCGCTCCGACCGGCCGGGCCCGCCTCGCCGCGGCCGGGCTCGGGTGGCCGCCGGTGCCGCCCTTCGTCTGGGGGCTGCGGCTGTGGCCCCCCGCGGGCGGGATCGACGAGCCCGCCCGGGTGCTGGGCGCGGCGCCCGGGCCGGTCCGGGCCGCGTTCGTCCTGCACGGCATGGACGGCCTGCCCGAGGAGGCGGTGGCCCGGCTGCTCGGGCAGGCCGGGGTGGCCGACCCGGCGGACGCCGTACGGGAGGCGCTGGCCGCCTGGCGGGAGTGGGAGGACGCGGGGGCGGCGCGCGGCGGTGCTCCGGCGCCGGGAAGCGGAGCGTGGGCACGGCCGGCGGGTGCGGCGGGTTCTACGGGCGATGCCGGCTTTCCCGGTGCCGGCCTCCGCGGTGCCGGCTTCCGCGGGGCCGACTTCCGCGGGGCCGGCGGGAGCGCCGGTGGGGAAGCAGGGGGCGGCACCGCTGGGGAAACGCTCCTGCGAAGCCCGGGCGGCGCCGAGTTCGACGCCGCCGTCGTCAGTGCCCGCCCCACCGACCTGCTGCGCCGGCGGCGCCGTACCCGGGCCGGCTGGACCGCCGCGGTCGCCGTGGCCCTGGCCCTGGCCGCCGGGGCCCTCGCCGCCGACGGGTCGCCGCCCCGCCCCGAGGCCTCGCCGCTCGCCGGACCGGCCGTCGCCGCGGCACTGGAACCCGCCCGGCTGGTCCGCGTGCCCGCCGAGGCCTGGGCGGACACCGCCCGCGTCGATTTCACCGCCTGGCCCGCGCGCGGCGCCCGCACCGCCGACCGCGGTCTGCTCGCCCGGGCCCTGGCGACCTGGGCCACCCGGCCCCCGGAGGTGGCGGTGACGGCCGCGCCGGGGACGGCCACCGACGCACCGCTGCGCGCGCCGCAGCTCCTGTACGCGGGGGACGTCGCCGGGCGGGCCGTCGTACTGCTGCTCGACGGGGACCGGGTGGTTCGATACGGCGAGCCCGCTGAGGGCCCGGCGGGGCCGCGCGAGCGGGAGCTCGCCTTCGCCCGTACCGACGAGGCGAACGTGACCACCGCCGCCGCGCTGGCCCTGAGCCGTTCCCCCGGGAACGGGGGGAGCGCGGAAGGGGGCCGGGCCCGGTACCTGCTCGCGCCGTGGATCGCCCGGGCCGGCACCCGCGACCTGCTCCGGACGGGGGAGGGGACCAAGCCGCTGGCCGTCTCCGCCGACGGGGTCACCGAGGAGACCGCGGTCCCGCGTACGGCCGGCGACGACGGCTTCGGCGGAGCCTGCGCCGCCTGGCCCGTGCTCGAACTGACCTCCTCCGCCCGGATCGTGGAGAAGCACGCCTTCGTCCTCGCGGACCTGGGCGCGCTGACCCCCGTACACCTGACCTACACGCCGCTGCCCGACGGTCCGACGGCGGTGGCGGCGCGCCAGCCGCGCGAGGCCACCGGTCCTGCCGCCCGGGCGGCGTGGGCGCCGGTCGCCTGCCGGCTGCGGGAGTACCGCGCCGGCGGCGTACGGGCCGTCAACATCTGGGACTTCGCCGGCTCCGAACTCCCCGACGGCGCGGGCCGGGCCGTCTGGACGTGCACCCGTGCCTCCGGCTGGGCCGGTCCGGGTGACGTCCTGGTGCAGCTGCGCCTGCCGGCCGGAGCTCCGCAGGACGTGGCACGGTCCCGCGGGACCGCCGCGTGCGGGCGGTTCGGGCAGCACCTGCTCGCGGGCACCCGGTGGAGGTCGCCGGCCGGCCGCTGGTACCTGCTGGCGGCCGGCAGCCGCGAGGTCGCGGGCATCACGGCGGCCGGCTCCGTCCGCGCGGAGGCGGCCGGCCGGACCCTGGCCGTCCCGGTGGCCGGTCCGCAGGGTCCCGCGGCCACCCTGACGGGCAAGCTCGCGAGCGGCGCGCGGATCACCGCGATCGACGGCGCCCGGGGCGGCCGCGACTGACCCCGCGTCGCCCCGGGCGCCCTCCGGGACACCGTCCGCGGCCGCCGCGGACGGTGTCCCACCGGGGGTGGACGGCGGTTCGGGGGCTGCCCGGCCCGCTGTACCATGGCCGCAGCGCGAGGGCCGTGACGGAGTGGTCACAGTCCTCGCTTTTGCTTTTGCACCCCTCAGTTTTGCGCTGTACCCCCAGTCCACCCCGAAGAAATGCGGCGCGTGGCGTTTCGGCGGTTCGATACGATGAACCGCACGTCACGTCGTACCGGCATATACGAAATGGAGCATCCGAGGATGGCTCGACACCTGATCACCAGCGCGCTTCCCTATATCAACGGGATCAAGCACCTGGGCAACATGGTCGGGTCGATGCTTCCGGCGGATGTGTACTCCCGGTACCTCCGCCAGCGCGGCCACGACGTCCTCTACATCTGCGCCACCGACGAGCACGGCACCCCCGCCGAGCTCGCCGCCAAGGCGGCCGGCCTTTCGGTCGCCGAGTTCTGCGCGCAGGCTCACGACGCCCAGAAGGCGGTCTACGACGGCTTCGAGCTGTCCTTCGACTACTTCGGCCGCAGCTCCTCGGAGCAGAACCGCGAGATCACCCAGCACTTCGCGCGCCGGCTCCAGGCGAACGGCTTCATCGAGGAGCGCGCGATCCGGCAGGTCTTCTCGCCGGTCGACGACCGCTTCCTGCCGGACCGCTACGTAGAGGGCACCTGCCCGCACTGCGGCTACGACAAGGCCCGCGGCGACCAGTGCGAGAACTGCACCCGCGTCCTGGACCCCACGGACCTGATCGAGCCCCGCTCGGCCATCTCCGGTTCCACCGAGCTCGAGGTCCGCGAGACCAAGCACCTCTTCCTCCTCCAGTCCAAGCTGCAGGTCGAGGTCGAGGCCTGGGTCGCGGAGCACGAGGAGGAGTGGCCGCAGCTGGCGTCCTCCATCGCCCGCAAGTGGCTGACCGAGGGCCTGCACGACCGCGCCATCACGCGCGACCTCGACTGGGGCGTCCCGGTCCCGGCCGACACGTGGCCCGAACTGGCCGCGGACGGCAAGGTGTTCTACGTCTGGTTCGACGCGCCGATCGAGTACATCGCCTCCACCAAGGAGTGGGCGGACGCCGATCCGGCGAACCGCGACTACAAGTCCTGGTGGTTCGAGGCCGAGGACGTCCGCTACACCCAGTTCATGGCCAAGGACAACGTCCCGTTCCACACGGTGATGTTCCCCGCCACCGAGCTCGGCGTCCGCGAGCCGTGGAAGATGGTCGACTACGTCAAGGCCTTCAACTGGCTGACGTACTACGGCGGCAAGTTCTCCACCTCGCAGAAGCGCGGCGTCTTCACGGACCAGGCGCTGGAGATCCTCCCGGCCGACTTCTGGCGCTACTTCCTCATCGCCAACGCGCCCGAGTCCGACGACTCCTCCTTCACGTGGGAGCACTTCGCCGCCACGGTGAACAAGGACCTCGGCGGCACGCTGGGCAACTTCGTCAACCGCGTACTGACCTTCTCCCGCAAGAAGTTCGGCGACGAGGTTCCCGCCGGCAGCCCCGCCGGCGAGGTCGAGGCCAAGCTGGGCGCGCAGATCGCCGAGCTGCTGGCCGAGTACGAGGTCCACATGGACGCGCTCCAGTACCGCAAGGCCGCGGCCGCGCTGCGCGCCCTGTGGTCCGCGGGGAACGCGTACCTGGACGAGAAGGCGCCCTGGACCGAGGTCAAGACCGACCTGGACGGCGCGGCTCTCACCCTGCGCACGGCGATGAACCTCATCCACCTGTACTCGGTGGTCTCCGAGCCGTTCATCCCGGCCTCGGCGCGCGCCATGCGCTCCTCGTTCGACCTGGCCGACGACACGGCGACGTGGATCACCCCGGAGCAGGCCGCGTCCCTCGACGCGGTGCCGGCGGGCACGCCGTTCACGGTTCCGGCGGTGCTCTTCCCGAGGATCACCGAAGAGGACCTGGAGTCGTACCGCGAGCGCTTCGGCGGCAACCCGGAGGCCTAGCCCGCCCGGCCTTCCGGGCAGCGATACACGGCAGCACCACGCGCAGGGCGCGACCCCAACGGGGTCGCGCCCTGCGCGCGTTCCTCACGGCCGTACGCCGTCCGCCGGCGCCGACGGCGTCACATCGCGGCGCCCAGGGCCAGGAACCCGCAGATCATCACGAAGAGGATGCCGAGCAACGGCCAGACGAAGCGCAGGTACTTGTCGTAGCCGACCTTGGCCAGCGCGACGCCGCCGATGGTGACGGCGGTGGTGGGCACCCAGAGGTTCATCCAGCCGCTCGCCGACTGCCAGGCCGTCACCATCAGCGCGCGGGAGACGCCCGCGAAGTCGGCGAGCGGGGCCAGGATGGGCATGGTGAGCGTGGCGTGCCCGGAGGTGGAGGGGATCAGGAAGGCGAGCGGGAGGTTCACGAGGAAGACGATGATCGCGAAGATTCCCGACGAAGTCCCCTTCACCACGCCCTCGATGGAGTGCAGCACCGTGTCGGTGATCTGCGAGTTGTTCATGATGACCGTGACCCCGCGCGCCAGCATGATGACCAGGGCGGGCGAGATGAAGTCGGCGGCGCCCTGGATGAGCGTGGAGCTGAGCTTGGCCTCGCCCATCCGGGCCACCAGGCCGATGAGTACGGCCGCGCAGATGAACAGGGCCGCCAACTGGGCGAAGGACCAGTCCAGTTCCCAGGCGTACGGGGTCGCGTCCGCGTCGCCGGTGAGCGCGCTCGACCAGGGCACCACCGAGAAGATCATGAAGGCGAAGACGAGGACCAGGAGGACCAGGACGGTCTTGTGCAGCCGGGTCAGCTCCGGCTCCGCCTCCTCGTCGCCGGTGGCCTTCTGCTCCCGGTCCCCGGGCAGGAACCCGCAGATCGACTTGGAGGGGTCCTTCTGGACCCGTCGCGCGTAGCGGATCACGTAGAGGACGGTCACGGTGGTCAGCACGATCCACATGAGGAAGCGCAGCCCGATCCCGTCGCCGAGCGAGATGCCGGCCGCCGAGGAGGCCACGCCGGTCGCGAACGGGTTCACCGTCGAGCAGAGCACGCCGATGCCCGCGCCGAGGATGGCCGCGCCGACCGCGACCAGCCGGTCGTAGCCGAGGGCCAGCATCATCGGCACGAGCAGTCCGTAGAACCCGAGGGTCTCCTCGGCGAAGCCCTCCACGGTGCCCAGGACCGAGAAGACCACCATCACGGCGGCGATCAGCAGGGCGCCGCGGTCGCGCAGCCGGTGGGCGAGGCGGGCGATGCCGCGGTCGAGGGCGCCGGTGGCGAAGACGACGGTGATGAAGGCGCCGATGGCGAGCACGAAGAGGAACACGCCCGCGCTGCCGTACAGATCACCACTGAGGGTGGGGCCGACCTGGCCGGTCTTGGGGTCCTGGAGTCCGTAGAGCCCGTTGACGGGGGAGAGGAACAGGTCGTTCAGGCGATCGGTGAAGCTCTGCGTGCCGTCGACCCGGTGGTAGGTGCCGGAGACGGGGGAACCGCTGTCGTCGCGGTCGTACTCGCCGGCCGGGATGAGGAAGGCCAGCAGCCAGATCGCGACGGTGACGATGGCCAGGATGGTCAGCGCGCTGGGGAAGGAGAACTTCTTCGCGGGCGGCGGCTCCTCCGGCGGGGCCTGCACGGTCGGGATCTGGGGCGGGGCCGGGGGAGGGGGCGTCGTGGTCACTGCTCGCCTCCCGCGGACGGCGGGGCCTGCGCGCCGAAGTCCGCCGCGTACTCCCGGACGAAGGCGGCCATCGCCACCACCGTGTTGCGCACCTCGGACAGCAGCACCCGCTCGTTCGGCGCGTGCAGGTTGCACATGCTGTCCTGCGCGCCGAACAGCAGCACCTCCGCGTCCGGGGCGGCCCGCGCGAGGCCGTTCACCAGCGGGATCGAGCCACCCGTGGCCACGTACGAGGCCTGCGTGCCCCAGGCCTCCTTCAGCGCGGTCAGGGCCGCCCGGTAGGCCGGCCCGCCGGTGCGCGCCTCGAAGCCGGGGCCCGTGTCGCCCGGCGTGACGGTGAGCGGGATCCCGAAGGGGCGCTGCGCGCGCAGGTGCTTCACGAGCGCGGCGCGGGCCTCCTTCGCGTCCTGGAGCGGGTGGAAGCGCAGGTTCAGCTTGGCCCGCGCGTACGGGACCACGGCGGAGGCGGCGCCCGCCACGTCCGGGGCGTCCAGCCCGATGACGGTGATCGCGGGCCCGCTCCACAGCCGTTCGCCGAGCGAACCGGTGCCGATCAGCGGCAGCCCGTCCCGTACGGAGGCCAGCTCGCGGAACTCCTCCTCCGTGTAGGTCGTTCCCTCCCAAGGATCGCGGCGCAGCCCGGGCACCGCCACGTCCCCGTGCTCGTCGTGCAGGGAGGCCAGCGCCCGGAGCAGGACCAGCAGGGCGTCGGGGGCGGCTCCGCCGAACTCCCCGCTGTGCCGCGCCTCCGCGAGGGTGCGCACCTCCACCACCACCTCGCAGGCCCCGCGCAGACCGGTGGTCAGGGTCGGGGTGCCGGGCCGCAGGTTGCCGAGGTCGGCGATGACCATCGCGTCGCAGGCGAACCGGTCCGGATCGGTGGGCGGGTAGTCGTCGAAGGGGCTGCCGTACTCCTCCTGCCCCTCGATCACCAGCTTGATCCCGACGGGCGGGCGGCCGCCGTAGACCCGGAGCATGCCCAGGTGCGCGATCACGTTCGACTTGTCGTCGGCGATGCCGCGCGCCCGCAGGGCGCCGGGGACCCCGGCCACGGGCGTCGGTTCGAAGGGCGGGGAGAGCCACAGGGTCGGGTTTCCGGCGGGCTGGACGTCGTAGTGCCCGTAGAGCAGGACGGTCGGCGCGTCCGGGTGCGGGGGCGGGATCTCGCCGTAGACGACCGGGGCGGTGTCGGGGAGGTCGATCCGCTCGATGGTGGGGACGCCCGCCTCGCGCAGCAGGGAGACGATCAGGTCGTGCGCCTCCAGGACCGGCTCCGGAGGGTATCCGGGGAAGGCGACCGACGGGATCGACGCGAGCCGTTCCAGGTCGGCCCGGAGCCCGTCCATCAGGGCGTCGACCTGTGCTTCGAGGGTCTGCGAGCCGTCCGCGTCCACCTGCCACCGTCCCTGTGCTCCCCGGGGCGACCCCGCTGAGCCGCGGGATCGGGTTCTCCGATCATCGGCGGGGGGAGCGGCCCGCGCCGCGATGGAGTGGGCCGGGCGGGTGAACGCCGGCCGCCGGGGTCCGGACCCGGCCGGACCCGACATGGCGCGAAGTGGGCTGCCGGGGGCTGATCTTGACCTGTCTGCCGCGTGTCGAAGCCCGCCCGTGATCGTTTCTTCAGGCGTAGTCCCCATCCCTGCCGCTGAATCGGGAGAACGTGCGGTGACCGCTTGGCAGTACTTCGCCGGGGCCGGCCTGGTGGCCGCGCTCTGCCCGCTGCACGGTCACGTGGCGGTGGCCGGGGACGGCCACGGGCGCGGCGCCCGCGTCGACCTGTGCGTACCGGCCGGCGCGAAGCCCCGGCCGCCCGCGGCGCGGCCCACGGGGCCGGCTCCGGGTCCGGCCGCCCGGCCGACGCCCCGGGTGCCGCTGGTCCCGCTGCCCGGCCCGGCCGGGCCGACGGTGCGCCACCCGGGGCAGGGTCCGCTCGCCCCCGCGCCGCCCGGCGCGGCGGCGGAGCCCGCCCCGGGGCCGACGGCGCAGGCAAGGCCTCCGGCGGCGCAGCCGCGGGCGGCCGCGGCGGAGGTCCCCGGGGTGGCGCAGGCGGCTCCGGACGCGGCGGTGGTTCCGCGGCCGGTCGCAGCGGTGGCGGTGGCGACGGGGCGCTTCCACGTGCGCCCGTACCACTCGGCGGCGCTGGCCCGACGCGGCCCGGACGGCATGTCCACCCTGATGCTCATGGTCGTCGTCACCACCCCGGCCGTGCTCGCGGCCGTCGCGCTGCGGCCCCGCTCCCGGAGCCGCGGCTAGGGCCCGGCCCCTCCCCCTCCCCACCTTCAGTCCGCTCGTCTCGACCTACGGAGAACCCTCGTGTCCGAATGGCTGGTCCTGGCCATCGCCATGGCGCTCGTCTGCGCCCTCGTCCTCGCCTTCACCGCGATCCGGCACCGCCGGGTCGCGGACGACGAGGACACCAGCGAAACCCCCGACGTCCTCGAGTACATGGTGATGATGGTCGGCGTGGTCTACGCGATCGTCCTCGGCCTGGCCATCGCGGGCGTCTGGGAGGCGCGCGGCGCCGCCGAGGACAGCGTGCGCCGCGAGGCCCAGTCCCTGTACGAGGTCACCCAGCGGGCCGACGTCTACCCGGCCGCCGTGCGCGACCGGATCCGCGGCGAGGTCAACGCGTACGTGTCCCACACCGTCAGCGTGGACTGGCCGCGGCTGACCGCCGGGGCCCCGGTGTCACCGGAGGGCGGCGAACTGCTCGGCAAGCTGCGCACCGACGTCACCCACCAGAGCCCGGGCAACGAGCTCCAGGCCCAGGCCTACCAGCCGTTGCTGGACCACATCGCGGCCGCCGACGACGCCCGCCACGAGCGGACGCAGAGCGACGAGTCCACGCTGCCGGGGGTGGTCTGGCTGGGGCTGGTCGCGGGCGGGCTGGTCACCGTCGGGCTGATCTTCACCCTGCAGATCCGGCGTTCGGGCCGGGAACTGCTGCTCGCGGGGCTGTTCAGCGCGCTGATCGTGTTCCTGCTGTTCATGGTGTGGAGTTTCGACGCGCCCTTCGGCCGGGACGGCATCGACTCGGCGGCGCCGTTCCAGGACCTGTTCCCGACGCTGCCCCTGGCCGCCGGGCGGTGATCGCGGGTCACTGATCACCGGCCGGCCGGGCCGCGGTTCAGCCCCCCGACAGGGACGCCTGGCGGCGGCATTCGGCCACCACCCGGGAGTTGCGCAGCGCGTGGGAGATCCGCACGAGGTCGCGGGGGCCGTCGGCGGGCGGCGCCCCCTCGTCGCTGGCCCCGATGACCCGGCCCTCGGGGTCGGCCGCCCGGGCGCGCACGGCGGCCGCGACCATGGCGGCGTCGGCGACGGCCCGGGCGGTCTCCTCGTCGGCGCCGGAGGCGAAGGCCCGGGCCAGGACCGTGTCCCGGTGGTCCTGGTCGAAGTACGGTCCGAGGTGCAGGAAGCCGTCGTGGATGTCCGACTCTCGCTGGATGACGCGGATGTCGGCGGCGGACCACCAGGACATCTGGACCCCGACCGGGTTCTCGGGAGCGGCGATCCGGACCTCGTGCCACAGCGGGCCGAGCCGGCGGTACGTGGACCAGTTCTGCCAGCTGTCCGAAAGGCGCTGGCAGAGGAGTGGCAGCACGAAGCCGATCGCGCTGATGGAAGCGCCGGCGGCGGCGAGCGGCGGGGCGACGAAGGTGCTCAGGTCGTCCAGCCGGGGGCCGAGGCCGACCCAGCGCCCGATGACGGCGCTCATCTTGGCGGCGTCGTAGCTGAGGTTCAGGATGTAGCCGACGACGATGATCACCAGGCCGGTCCGGAGCCAGCCGCGCACCTGGAGGGACCAGCGCCAGCACATCGCGACCATGACGAAGGCGGCCATGTTGTGCGCGAGCAGGTAGAGGCCGATCATCTGCCCCAAGTACGGGGAGTTGGCGTAGTAGGTGTCGAAGTCGCGCAGCCGCTCGACCGGTGCGTCGCCGAGGAAGAAGAGCGTCATCAGGACCGCGATCACGGTGGCGTAGCCCAGGATCCATCGGCGGGAGATGCGCCGGGTCTGCTCGGGCGGGCCGCCGCGCCAGTTGACGATGAGGACCAGACACGACGCGCTGAACGCGCTGATCAGGCAGTAGACGAGCGGGGCCGAGAAGTTGGTGATCCCGGTCCAGCGGTTGACCGCCGCGATGGTGGGCGGGGCGGCGAAGGTGAAGATCGCACCGGCCAGCAAGAGCAGGGCGCACACTGTTCGCAGCAGCGGTTCACGCCAGTTGTGCCGTAGCGCCGGCAGCTTGAAGGCGAGTGCGATCGCCAGGGCCGCGGCCGGTATGTAGTAGTCCTTGCCGTTCAACGGTCGTTCCTGTGCCCCCGGTATCCGAGCGATGCCTCGATGCGGCCCGCCAGCTGATCTCGATGCGCCGGTGCGCGGTGGCTCGCCGATCCGGCGAGCCAGGTCCTGCACCGGCTGCCCAGCAGCAGGCCGAAGGTTTCCGCCTCGGTCTCCTCCTGCACGTCGGCGCGGGTGCGCGCCGCGACGCGGCGCACGGTCTCGCCGATGTCGGCCCCGTCCGAAAGCAGCCGGGCGGCGACGGCGGCGCCGTCGACGTGGTGACTGCAGTGGCCGGCCTTCATGTGCCACAGTTCGTGCCCGAGGATCACCAGTTGGTGGTCGGGCGCGGTGCGTTCCTCGATGACCACCAGATCGCGGTCCGCCATGTCGAGCCACAGGCCGCTTGCCGTTCCCGGCGGGAACGAGGCCATCCGGAACTCCACCCGGCGGCCGCGGTGCTTGCTCATGCCCTCACAGAGGGCGGCGTAGAGGTCCACGGGCTCCACGGGCGCGGTCAGGTTGATGCCTGCCACCAGCTCCCCGCACAACCGCCGCTGCTCTCTGCCTATGCTCACCGTTCTCCCCGTCGGCGTGGATCCGGATCAGGACTCAAGGATCAGACCCAGACTTTCGACTGGGTCAGGATTCGTTCGGTTTGACGCTTTCGAGGAGCATGTCCAGCCATTCGGTCACCTTGTCCCGGTGCTTGTCGCTGGGCAGTTGGGCGGCTCTCCAAGCGATGCCCCGTACGCCGTGGTTCTGGAGAAGTCTTGCCAGCGGATCGCCCGTCGAAGCGGCCGGAGCGGGTGCGGTTTCCCGGGCGCGTCCCGCGAAGTCCTGGAGCAGCTGTTGCTCGGTGCGCTGGAGGGCGTCGGTGAGCGCGTCCGCGTCATGGGCGGTGAGGAATCCGGCGTGCACTCCGAAGAAGCGCTGGATCGCGTCACAGTGTTCCATGGTCGGACGCCGGTCGCCGTTGATCAGGGCCCCGGCCTGCTGGCGGGACATGGCGGCGCCGTCGGCGATCTCCTGCTGCGTGTACCGGCGGCCGTTGGGCTTCACGCGGGTGCGCCGCAGGAGGTCGAGACGCTGGAGGAACCGGGTCTGGAGATCGGGCTCGCCGGCGGGACGGCCGTCCAGCAGGCTCCGCACCACGTCGGCGGGTACGCCCGAAGCCTCGGAGAGGCGGCGCAGGTCGAAGACCTGGTTCAGGTCGCGGCCCAGCTTGCCCGCGAGTTCTGCGACTCGCGTGACGGTGGCTGCCAGGAGCGTGTTGGCCACCGCGACGGGAGCCGGGAAGCCGTCTGTCACCAGTGGTTCTCCTAGATCGCGCGAGGTCGGGGTGCGGGCACGTGGTCGGCCTCTGGAATCTATCCGGTCCCGGTCCCTACGGCTAGAACGTGCCACATCTGTGGCGGGAACGAGCTGCCCGAAGGCTGGAATTGCCACAATAGTTGACACTCGAATGAAGTCGGTAGCAGGATCGCCACACGGAAATGAAGATCCAGACCGTAAGTAAGAGGGGGGAGCTCTCGGTGGCACATCTCGCAGCGGTGGGCCCGTCCGATGGCCTCGCCCACATCGGTGGGGAGCGCCTCGCGGGCGAGGAGTCCGCACGCGGCGCCGTGCGGTCGGAGCGACGCAAGGAGATTTTGCGCCAGCGCCGGGAGGAACTGGGGCTGAGTCAGGAAGACCTGGCGGCGCGGCTTCGCATCAGCGTGCGGGCGTACGGGAACTGGGAACGCGGCCTGGTCAAGGAGTGGACGGACCGCAAGCTGCTCGCCCTGGCCGAGGCCCTGGAAATGAGCGAGCGGCAGTGCTTCTGGCTCTTCCGGATCATGGTCGACCGCGAGCCGCCGCCCACCTGGCGCGCGGCCGAAGACAGCCGGCTGCCCGACGATCCGGCGCAGCGCGACTACTTGTGCGACTACGCGGCCCTCATGGAGGCCGTGCCGTACCCGAGTTTCCTCGTGGACCACCGCTGGGACGTGGCCCTGACCAACTCGGCGTTCGACCGGCTCTTCCAGTCGGTGCGCCCGCATCCGACCGCCCTGCCGGACGACAACTTCCTGCGCTTCGTGCTGTTCCACCCGGACGCCGCGGCCGTGCTGGAGGACCACGAACCGGCCTGGTGCGTACCGCTGCTGGCCCGGTTCGCGACGTCCCTGGCCGCCGCCCCCGACGACGAGGGGCTGCGCAGCATCCGTCAGGAGGTGGCCCGTGACCCGTTCATGGAGGCCGCCTACCGGTACGGAGTGCCGCACTGGCTGACGACCCACGGGGCCGAGGCCGCCGAACAGGACGGCGCCGTGCGCACCGTGCGCCACCCGGACCCGGGCTGGGGCCTGGTGCGTTGCCGGATGGTGGCGGAATCCGGCCCGATGCTCGACGGCATGGGGCTGACCCGGATGACGCTGGTCCTCTCCTCGCCGCAGGGACTGCCGACGGGCCCGCTGCCCAGCGGTCCGGGCACGCAGCAGCACCAGCCGCCGCGGCTGCGTGCCGTGCCGTCGCCGGTGGAGTGATCCGGCGGGGGAGACTGGTGCCACGACACCTTGGCACTGGAGCATTGCGGAAGGCGGTACGGGCGTGCGGCTGACGATCCTCGGCGGGGGCGGATTCCGGGTACCGCTCGTCTACGGAGCCCTGCTCGGCGATCACGCCGAGGGCAGGGTGTCGCACGTGACCCTGTACGACGAGGACTCCGGCCGGCTCCGTGCCATGGCCCGGGTCCTCGCGGACCAGGCCTCGGGGATCGCGGACGCCCCGGCCGTCACGGCCACCACCGATCTCGACGAGGCCCTGCGCGGCGCCGACTTCGTGTTTTCGGCCATTCGTGTCGGCGGGCTGGAAGGCCGCGCCGCCGACGAGCGGATCGCCCTGGCCGAGGGCGTACTGGGCCAGGAGACGGTCGGCGCGGGCGGGATCGCCTACGGCCTGCGGACGGTGCCGGTGGCCCGCGAGATCGCGCGCAGGGTGGCCCGTACCGCCCCCGACGCATGGGTGATCAACTTCACCAACCCCGCCGGAGTGGTCACGGAGGCCATGGCCGAGGAACTCGGGGACCGGGTCATCGGCATCTGCGACTCGCCGGTCGGACTCGGACGGCGGATCGCCCGGCTGCTGGGCGCCCGGCCCGAAGAGGCCTGGATCGACTACGTCGGCCTCAACCACCTGGGCTGGGTGCGCGGACTGCGGATCGGCGGACGCGACGAACTCCCGCGGCTGCTGGCCGACGCGCGGGCGCTGGAGTCCTTCGAGGAAGGTCGGCTGTTCGGGGCCGAGTGGCTGCGCTCGCTCGGGGCGATCCCGAACGAGTACCTGCACTACTACTACTTCAACCGTGACACGGTACGGGCCTACCAGGAGGTCAAGCAGACGCGCGGGGCCTTCCTGCGCGACCAGCAACGGGGGTTCTACGCCGAGGCCGGGCGGCCGGATACGGGTCCCGGGGCGGCGCTGGCCGCCTGGGACCGGACCAGGGCCGAGCGCGAAGCCACGTACATGGCCGAGAACCGCGAGGTCGCGGGCGTCGGCGAACGCGAGGAGAGCGACCTGGAGTCGGGCGGGTACGAGAAGGTGGCCCTCGCCCTGATGCGCGCCATCGCCCGGGACGAGCGCGCCACCCTCATCCTGAACGTCCGCAACCGCGGGACCCTGTCGGTGCTCGACGCCGAGGCGGTCATCGAGGTGCCCTGCCTGGTCGACGCCAACGGGGCCCACCCGGTCGCCGTCGACCCGCTGCCGCTGCACGCGGTGGGTCTGGTGACCTCGGTCAAGGCCGCCGAGCGGGAGGTCCTCGCCGCGGCGGCGAGCGGCTCGCGGGCGGACGCCGTCAAGGCCTTCGCGCTGCATCCGCTGGTCGACTCGGTCGGGGTGGCCCGGCGGCTGGTGACCGGATACGCGGCGGAGCACCCGGGGCTGGGCTACCTGCGCTGACGGGCCGCCGGGCTGCGCGGATGGGCTAACGCCGCATGCGGCCGGGCGGGTGCGCTGTGAGAGTGCGGAGTGTGACCACAGCCGAAGGTGCAGCCACAGCCGAAGGCGCGGCCCCCGCCATAGCCGCCGCGCAGCCGCCCGTCCTCGACCGGCGCTCGCGCAACATCGTGTTCGGCACGATCATGCTCGGCGTGCTGCTCGCGGCCCTGGACCAGACGATCGTGGGCACGGCGCTGCCCACGATCGTGGCGGACCTCGGCGGCGGCGACCACATGTCGTGGGTCGTGACCTCGTACCTGCTCACCGAGACGGTCGCGACCGTGCTCGTCGGCAAGTTCGGCGACCTCTTCGGCCGGAAACTGGTCTTCCAGGTCTCCGCCATCGTCTTCATCACCGGCTCGTTCCTGTGCGGCCTCGCGAGCAACATGACCCTGCTCATCGTGTGGCGGGGCATCCAGGGCATCGGCGCCGGCGGGCTGATGGTCACCGCGATGGCCCTCATCGCCGACGTGGTCCCGCTGCGCGAACGCGGAAAGTACCAGGGCGCGATCGGCGCCGTCTTCGGCGTCGCCACGGTGATCGGGCCACTGCTCGGCGGCCTCTTCACCGACCACCTGACCTGGCGCTGGGCGTTCTACGTCAACGTGCCGATCGCGATCCTCGTCGTCGTGGCGGCCGCGAAGACGATCCCCTCCGTACGCGCCGTCGGCAAGCCGGTCATCGACTACCTGGGCATCGCGATGGTCGCCATCGGCGCGAGCGCGCTGATCCTGGCCACGAGCCTGGGCGGGAACGAGTACGCCTGGAGCTCGCCGCTCATCGTCGGGCTCTTCGCGGGCGGCGTCCTGGCGCTGGCGCTGTTCTGCCTGGTGGAGATGCGCGCCGCACAGCCGATGCTGCCGATGCGGCTGTTCCGCAACCCCGTCTTCTCGGTCTGCTCCGTCCTCAGCTTCGTCGTCGGCTTCGCGATGCTCGGCGCGATGACCTTCCTGCCGACGTACCTGCAGTACGTGGACGGGGACTCGGCCACCGTCTCGGGCGTACGGACGCTGCCGCTCGTCATCGGCCTGCTGATCGCGTCGGTCTTCAGCGGCAACGTCACCAGCAAGACCGGGCACTACCGGATCTTCCCGATCGTCGGCTGCGCCGTGATGGGCCTGGGCCTCTACCTCCTCTCCCGGATGGGACCGCAGTCCGGCGCCTGGCTGGAATCCCTCTACATGTTCGTCCTCGGCACCGGCATCGGCCTGTGCATGCAGGTGCTGACCATCGCCGTGCAGAACACCGTGGACTACGCCGACCTCGGCACCGCGACCTCGGGCGTCACCTTCTTCCGTACGCTCGGCAGCGCCTTCGGGACCGCCGTCTTCGGCACGATCTACGCCAACACCCTGAAGCCCGCGCTGGCGAAGGGCGTGGCGGAGGCCGCGCGCGCCACCGGACAGGACCCGCAGCGACTCGCCGTCGCCGCGCAGAGCCCGCAGGGCGTGCACGGGCTGGATCCGGCGGCGGCCGGGCCGGTCATCAACGCCTACGCGGACACCCTGCACACCGTGTTCCTGTGGACCGTGCCGGTGGCGGTGGTCGGGTTCGTCGTCGCGCTGTTCCTCAAGCAGGTCAAGCTGCGCGACAGCGCCCGGGCCGGTTCCACGGACATGGGCGACGGCTTCGGCTCGCCCGCCACGGCCTCCGGGGACTCGGCGAAGCTGCTGGAACTGGCGGTCGGCAAGCTGGTGCGCACCATGGGGCCGGAGACGGCGCGCGGGATCGTGAACTCCTCCGACACCCGGCTGGACATGGCGGGCGCGTGGGCGGTCATGCAGGTGGACCTGATGACCCGCACCGTCGGCTACGCGAGCCTCGGACTCATCGCCTCGCGCCGGCACCTGCCCCCGGAGGTCCTGCTGCCGGTCTTCGAACGGATGGTGGACGAGGGCTACATGACGCGGCAGAACGGTTTCTACACGCAGACCCCGGCGGGGGAGCGGGAGGCGGGCGTCATCTCGGCCGCGTGGGCCCAGTGGCTCGGCGACCAGCTGGAGAAGGACCGGGGCCGACCGCGCAGCGCGGAACTGCGGGCCGCGGCGGACGCGATCGCGAAGCGCCTGCTCGCGGAGGACCTCGGGGACGGGAACTTCGCCCCGCGCGCGATGGCGGGGCGGCCGTAGGGCGGACGGGAACTCCCCGGCGGACCTGGACGTCTGGTGGTGAAAGGGGTTCTACGAGTTCCACGGGTTCTATGGGTGCGGGGGTGCCGGGATGCGGATCACACTGGCTGAGGAAATCATGCTGCTGTCGCTGGACGACGAGTCCGGGTCGGTCAAGCAGCGGCAGTCGGTCAACTGGGCCGTGGCGGGCGCGCTCCTGCTCGAACTGGCCCTCGCGGAGCGGATTCGGATCTCCGGCAAGTACCTGGAGCTGGTGGACGCGCCGCCCACCGGGGAGGAACTGCTCGACGGCCGGGTCGAGTCGATACGGGCCTGGATGCGCGGCCGGACCAAGCGCCGGGTGTCCCAATGGCTGACGAAGGACCAGGCCAAGGCCGTCGGCCCGGTCGTGGAGCGGCTGGTCGGGCGCGGGGTGGTCGTGGAGGAGCGGCGCAAGGCCCTCGGGGTGTTCCCGGTACGCCGCTATCCGGAGGCCGACGGGGCGGTCGAGCGCGAACTGCGCGAGCGGCTCGCCTCCGCGGTGTCCAAGGGAGCGGAGCCGGACGAGCGCACCGCGAGCCTCGTCGCGGTGATCCACGCGGCCGGCCTGCACGGCCTGGCCTTCCCGGGGATCCCGCGCAAGGAGATCACCGCACGCACGGCGGCGATCGCCGAGGGGCACTGGGCGGCCGAGAGCATCCGCGGCGCGATCCGCGACATGCAGCTGGCGATGGCCGCGGTCACCGCGGCGACGGTGGTGACCGTGACCTGAGACCCGCTGCCGCGCGGGCGCGAATCAGCCGTCGGCGGGTCGTCCCGGACCCCTCTCGGGGTCCGGTGCGGTGGTGGTCGGATAGTCGTATGACGGTACGTGTGGCAGGTGCGGCGTCAGGTCGGGCCGCCAGGCGCGCAGCACCGCCGCGGACGGGGCGTAGAGGGCCGCCGGGAAGTCGGCCGGGGCGAAGCAGGACCAGCGGGCGATCTTGTGAGGCTCGGTGACCGTGGCGGTGCCCTCGGCGGCCGAGGTGACGGCAGCGGCCGTCAGCTGGGTCCGGGCGGAGTCGGCGTCGAGCAGGACCGACACGATCCGGATCTCCTCGGGCGCGGCTCGCAGCGCGGTCTCCTCGGCCAGTTCGCGGGAGGCGGCCCGCTCGAAGCCCTCCCCGGGGTCGACCTTGCCGCCGGGCAGTTCCCAGCGCCCGTCGTGAGCCTGGCCCAGCAGCACCCGGCCGTCGTGACCGACCACGACCACGCCGACTCCTACGACGGCGTGGGGTCGGGGGACGGCGCGTGCGGTGGGCTCGCCGGGTGCTGTACTCATGGGCGTCCTTCGGTGGATCGGAGTGCCGGGCGGCGTGCGGTGCGGCCCGCCTGCGACCCTAGGTCCGAGCCGGACGGGCGCGGGTTCGCGTCCGAGCCGAGCCGGGCCGGGTGGAGCGGGAGCGGCTGACGGCGCGGTGACGGCCGGGTCCCGTGGTTTCCCCGGCGAGGCCGTGCGGCGGGCCTCAGGTCGCCGTCGTGCTCAAGACCTCGGCGAGGTCATAGCCGACGACCTCCTCCAGCTGGGCGTACGTACAGCCGCGCGGCTCCCGGTCCGGCCGCATGCGACGGAACTGCGCGGTATGCCGGAACCGGTCGCCCTCCATGTGGTCGTAGGCCACCTCGTACCGACGCCCTTCCAACGGCTCTCGACAGGCGAGGGCCGGAGCATGGAGGGAAGATCCGCACATGGGTCAGGTACGTCTACTGGGAGCGCTGCGCGAGTCGAAGGGGCGGGACTGGTCCGACTCCTTCGACGGCCAGGAGAAGGACGTGCAGGGCGTAGCCGCGAGGCATCGCGGCACCCCGGGGGGTGACCCCCGATGATCAAGCGATCCTGACCGGGACGTGATAGCAGCTCAGCTTGGCCCGGGGGTACCAACATGAGGGGTAGCCACCGGATAGCCCGGAGTAACGACAGTAAGTGACCGCGATCACGAAGAAGCCCCGCCGCCGGAGTGACGGGGCCCTGGCCGAGAGGGCCTATCTATCGCAGGCTCGCTACGTCGTCTCCGAGGGAGTAGAAGAAGACGCTTCCGTCACCCACACCATCATGCGACGGGACGAGGTAGCTGGAGAGTTCCTCACGCGGTTCGGCGGCCTGGGCCGTTCCGGCCACGGTCAGTGCAGCGCCTGCGAGGGCGACTGCTGCGAGTACACGCTTCGTGGTGTTCATGACGGCAGAACGAGCGCAACTGATCAAGGGCACGAAGAAGCCCCTCTGAAGAGGGGCGCGGGCACTTCGGTCGCGGCTAGGCGTCGTCCTCGTCGGTCTCTTCGGCCTCACCCTCGGTGGCACGGCTCGCCTCTTCGGCCGCGATGCGCGCCTTCCTGGCCGCGATCTCGGCGTCCGCCTGCTCAACGCTCATCGGGGGCCGCCCTCCCCAGCCTTCCAACAACTTCTCCCGCTCGATCGCTTCTTGCACCTGACTGCCCAGAACGCTGTCAGCCATCGCAACCATCCTTCTGCCGTAGTGGATCTTCCACGGCAGCGTGACAGACGGCCCGCCCGCCCCGCAGTGACTTGCGAGATATCAGTCCACAAGGGTGATCACGGCGATCACGGCGGTGAGTCGGCCCAGGTCTCAGGGCCTCCCCCACGCCATTCGAAGAGCGCTTCGTCAGTGAGGTTCACCGCGTCCGGGTCAGGGTGGCCGGCTTCCCGCAGGAACTCGACCACGTCACTCGCCTGATAGGCGGTCCCGAGGATCTGCCCGTCGTAGCGGACCTTGCGCCACCCCCGCTCGTCCGGCGGATACACGATTACGCGTCTCTCCATGGCCCCCAGCCTCCGGCAGGGCCGTGTCACCCGCATCCCGACCTTGAAGGAGGTTCCCCATGGCCAAGCGCGGACCAGTCCCCAAACGTTCCGATGAGCTTCTCGGCCATCATCCGAAATCCCGCTACGTGGTGCCTGGTGGTACCCCGGTTGCTATCCGTGTTTGGCCGCCAGCCTGAACTCACCCCGAGGGCTGGTGTAGCCGCCACATGCACACCCACCCAACCCGACGCGGGGCCTGCGTGCCCTGCGTGAACGAAGGACGAGTGATCCGATGACGAACGAAGCCCTGCTCCCTCACCTGGCTTACGCCAATGTGTCGGAGGACCGGCACTACCGTGTTTGGGTTCACAGCGTGGCCTTCGACCTTGCCAACGGTGTGCCGATCCCGGACAACACGAACTACGAGTCGTGCTTGGCCAAGACGCCCATCGAGCTTGAGCGGCTCTTCCGGTACGCGTGCGCAGACGGTTGAGACGACAGAAGCCCCGGCTTCCCTTGAGGGGAGGTCGGGGCCTTTTCGTGTTTGCAGTTGAGGCCTCCGCGGCACGGCCGGCAGAGGCAATGACCTGCGGTGTTCCGCGAGGTCCCCTCTCAACTCGTCCTAGCCCAGCGGGCAGGGTAAACCTGGTTCGGCGCGGTTCGGGGAACAGGTCACCAGAGCGACGGAGTGGAACACGGTGCCGTTGAGGTAGTGGCCAAGGGATACGTCTCCGCCCCACGTCAGCCGCTCCACAGCGGATCCGACCAGGACCACTAGGCGGGTTACGTCCCGCTCTGCTTCGGTGGCGAACCGTGGTGCGAACTCTGAGAGTTGGAGGCCCAGCCATTGGCTGGCCTCCTTCGGCTCCCTCCACGTCCCTCGGACCGTGGAGGGCGGCTTCATCAGCCAGTGGGCCGTCTGGATCGGCGGCATACCGGTCACGGGGAACTCGGCTACAGCCTGCCGGTACCGGTCGATGACCTCTTGCGGGCTTCCGGCACTCGGTGGCTTTCCAGGAGGGCGCCGGACACCTTCCTGTCGAAGTCCTGCTTCTCTCCGAGCCATGCGTAGCCGTGGTGGTGCACTGCTGCTCCGTTCCGAGAGATGACGACGGCCCCGCCCGTCGGCGTAGAGGGCGGGGCCGTCAGTTCAGGTGGTACTAGGCGGAGAGGTCGAAGCGCGCGGGGTCGATGCCCGCCGCGTCCAGTTCCGCCCTGGTGAAGCGCAGCGGCTCCGCGTCCGGCCGCTTGCTGTCACCCAGGGCCCAGGCGTCGGGGCCGATCTTGGCGAGGGTTACGCAGGCCTCGCCGTCGGGGTGGGTGTTGCCTCCGCACGCCTTCGAGAAGGCGGCCGTGTCGATGTCGAGCGTGTACAGGTCGGTCATCGTTGCCCTTCCTGATCTGCTTGACGGCCCAGTGAGGCCGTCTCCCGCCCCCTAGCGGGCGGAGGTCTCCGTGACACTCATGGCCTCGGCTATCCGCTCCACCACGTCAGCGGGCAACATCCCCAGGTGCACGTACGGGAGGCCGTTGTAGGTGACCGTGGGGCCGTATGCCACTCCACGCCGACTCCGGTACTCCGAGGGCGGCGAGTGCTGCCCGTATCGCTTCTGAAGCGTCGGTGGCCTTCGCCCGGCCATCCCGCCAGGTCTGCATCTCCATCAGGCGGCCACGGCCTGCACGCTCGGGCACTTGTTGTGCCTGTAGCTGACGGCGGGCGCACCGGACGCACGGTCAACGACAGCCCGGCGGACGGGTTCCAACGGCCCGACCTTGCGCTTGCAGGCCGAGCACTCGTGTCCGGGCGCAAAGGTCAGGTACTCCCACGCGCCCCGGTCGTACTCCGGAACCTCTGCCTTCTTGGTCCTCGCCATGTCGCACCCCTCGCGGTCGCCGTCGCTGCGTCGGCAGCAATAGTGACCAGGGCAGATCAGCGTTCCTAGCCTGTTTCCTGTTCCCTCAAGAATCCGTCTCGGATGCTCTCGACGAGGTTCCGCATTCCGTCGCCCGACAGGGCCGAGCTCTCGAATCCTTCGAACTTGCGGACGTACATTTCCACGTCTCGCGGATCGGTTACGACTATCTCGGCGTGGACGGTTTCGACGGTCACCATCCGGTTGTCACGCCAAGCGGGACACGGAGACGATCCGGTCGAGCTGAGCGGCCATCATCTGCGGGGAGACGATCCGCCACCGGAGCACGGGTTCGGTAATGACGAAGCGGAGCTTCTTCGTGCTGTCGAAGAGGACGGCTTGGCGCTCAAGCCGTCCTCTGATGGTGCGGGTGAGGGCGTCTTCGCTCAGGTCGTGGCGCTGGAGGATGGCCCGGATGTACTCGGGTGTCTGAAGCAGCCCGGGTACCAGGGCGGGCTGGAACAGCCGCAGTACAGCCATCTGAGCTTCCAGGGCCTTCGCTGCCTGCTGGCCCTTGTGGATGCCGGCTCGCTTGAGGAGCCGCCAGGCTGTGGCTTCCGTGGTCGCTGCGCGGGCCGCTTCCGTGTACTCGGCCTTGATGGCCTCGGACACCCCGAGGGCCGTGAGGATGCGTTCAACGTCCGTGGCGCTCGGGAGGAGGTTGGCGTTCTCAATCTTCGAGAGCTTGGACGGGGACATGAGGGCGCTACGGGCGACCGCTTTGGCTTCCTTGCCGGATGCCTCCCGCAGTGCCCGCAGCGCGGCCCCAAGCTGTGCTTTGTTCACTCGCCGTACTTGGCCCACCAGTCGGTGAACGGCTCCGCTTGGGCGAGTGCCGCTTCCCGGTAGGCGACGTAACCGGCGGCTTCGTCCTGCGTGAGAACGTCAGCGCCGAGGTACCCCCCGGCATCGTCGTACCGCATGACCGCCGTGTCCTTGGAGTCGAAGAGCCAGAAGTCTGGTGCAGCTTCGAGAGGGTTCGGGGCGTCCGTCACATCGAGGATGAAGAACTCTTCCCCACCGGTCATGTTCGTCCGGTAACCCCAGCCCAGCTCGAAGCGGAGGTACTCCGTGAGAGGCCGCTTGAGGACGTGCACGCGGTACACCCGCTTGCCCTCGTGGGCGAGGCCCCGGAGTTCTTCGATCCATCCGTCGTTGTAGCCCTCCGGCTGCTCCTGACCAGCCTGGAAGGCTCGGTACGCATCGACGTTCCCCGAGCCGCTGTAGTCGTCCAGGGTCTCCAGGCGGAACGCCTCGTGCTGGAACCGCTCGAAGAGTTCGGCGAGGGTGCTAGATGAGGCCATCGGCAATGGCCTTCTTGATCAGCTCGACGGGGATCTCCACGAGGGTTTCGTGAGCGGGAATCTTGAGCCCGTGGTCGGTGGGCGTCTCACCCTGGACGAGGAGCGTGCCCCTGTCGGTCGCGTAGATCGTCGGGCAGTCCTTGAGGTCGCAGGTGCTGATCAGCTTGGTCACCTTCATGGCTTCCGGTTCCCCTCTCCCGTGCGGATGGAGTGCCGCGTTCGATGCTCCCGAGCCAGAGTCACCAGGGTCAAGGGATCACGGTTGAGAGAGCGGGAAACCGGGTGTGTCTATGTGTCCTTCAAGCCGAGGACTTCGTCCAGGTCGTAGCCCACTACTTCCTCAAGCTGATCGTAGGTGCAGCTCTCGGGGGTGCGGTCGGGCCGCCAGCGGCGCCACCGGGCCGTATGCCGGAACCTTCCGGGACCGCTCGCTTCTTCTCCCTCTATCCGGTTGGTAAGGGTGTCGTACGCGACCTCGCAGACCCACTCGGGGCGTAGCGGGACCCAGGACAGGTCCTTCTTTCCGGTCCAGCGGCTCTGTGCGCCGGGCAGCCGGGCGCTCTGGTGGGCGGACTCCTCGGCCCAGGCGGCCCACGGGTGGCCCTGGGGGTCGGGCATCCGGAGGGGCTCGAGTTCGTCGATCAGCTCGGCGCGGCGCTTCATCGGGAAGGCGGCGCAGACGCCCACGTGCTGGAGCGTTCCGTGGGCGTCGTACAGCCCCAGGAGCAGTGATCCGACAATCGGACCGCTCTTGTGGAAACGGAAACCCGCGATGACGGCGTCGGCCGTACGCTCGTGCTTGATCTTGAACATGAGGCGGGCATCGGGCCGGTAGGGGAGATCGAGGGGTTTGGCGACGACCCCGTCGAGCCCGGCGCCCTCGAATCGTTCGAACCACTGCCGTGCGAGCGCGGGGTCGGTGGTCGCGGGCGCGAGGTGGACGGGGGGCCGAGCGGTGGAGAGCATGTGGGTCAGGGCGGCGCGGCGGTCCGCGAGCGGTGTGTCGAGGAGCGCCTCGTCGCCCAGCGCGAGCAGATCGAAGGCCACGAACGAGGCCGGGGTCGTCTCGGCGAGCAGTTTCACCCGGGAGGCGGCGGGATGGATCCGCTCGCTCAGCCGGTCGAAATCGAGCCGCCCGCCCTGGATGACGACGATCTCGCCGTCGACCACGCAGCGGTCCGGGAGGTTGGCCTTCAGGGCCGTCACCAGCTCGGGAAAGTACCTGGTCAGGCTCTTGCCGGTGCGGCTGCCGAGCTCGATCTCGTCACCGTCCCGGTGGACGATCGCGCGGAATCCGTCCCACTTGGCCTCGTACTGCATGCCCGGTGGGATCGCGGACACGGATTTGGCGAGCATCGGCTTCACGGGTGGCATGACCGGCAGATCCATGTCTCCGATTCTGGGGCGCCGCACCCGGGCCCGCTCGGTGTGCGGGTCCGCGCGGGTCCGCCTACCGTGGCGCACATGGGTGCAGCGGGCAAGGCGATCGAGCTGGAGGTGGGCGGCCGGACCGTCCGCCTGTCCAGTCCGGGCAAGGTGTACTTCCCCGAGCGCGGTCTCACCAAGGGGGACGTGGCCGCCTACTACCTCGCGGTGGCGGACGGGATCACCCGCGCCCTGCGGGACCGCCCCACCACCCTGGAGCGCTTCCCGGACGGGGTGGAGGGGGAGTCCTTCTTCCAGAAGCGGGCTCCGAAGAACCTGCCCGACTGGATCCCCACCGCCCACATCGCCTTCCCGAGCGGACGCACCGCCGACGAGATCTGCCCGACCGAGCCGGCCGCGGTCCTGTGGGCCGCCAACCTGGGCTGCCTCACCTTCCATCCCTGGCCGGTCCGGCGGGAGGACACCGACTGCCCCGACGAGCTGCGCATCGACCTGGACCCGCAGCCGGGCACCGACTATCACCACGCGGTCGCCGTCGCCCACGAACTGCGCGTGCTCCTGGAGGAGTTGGGCCTGCGCGGCTGGCCCAAGACCTCGGGTGGCCGCGGCCTGCACGTGTTCGTGCCGATCGCGCCGCGCTGGACCTTCACCGAGGTCCGCAGGTGCGCCATCGCGATCGGCCGGGACCTGGAGCGCCGGATGCCGGGGAAGGTCACCACCGCCTGGTGGAAGGAGGAGCGCGGCGAGCGGATCTTCGTCGACTACAACCAGACGGCTCGCGACCGCACCATCGCCTCGGCCTACTCCATCCGTCCGCGCCCGCACGCCCCGGTCTCGGCGCCGCTGCGCTGGGACGAGCTGGACGAGGCGGAGCCGCGCGACTTCGACATCGTGACCATGCCGGCGCGCTTCGCGGAACTGGGCGATCTGCACGCGGACATGGACGAGCACGCCTTCGCGCTGGACGCCGCGCTGGAACTGGCCGACCGTCACGAGCACGACCACGGCCTCGGCGACATGCCGTACCCCCCGGACTACCCGAAGATGCCGGGCGAGCCCAAGAGGGTGCAGCCGAGCCGCGCGAAGCACGAGGACTGATCGGCAAGACGGCCTAGGCCCGGGGGAGGCGGCGCAGGGCGGCGGTGAAGGCGGAGTCGCGGCGGGCGTCGAACTCCTCCTGGGTGAAGACCGGGGTGCTGACGTCGACCGGGATGCCCGGGCCGTCGAAGGTCTTCCCGGTACGGGTCAGGAACTGTTCGTTGGGCAGGCCGAGTTCCCAGCCGTTGGGGAGGGCGCGGCCGAGGACGTCGGAGAAGACCCCCTGGGTCGGCTCGCCGATGCGTACCGTCCGGCCGGGGCGCTCCAGCAGGGCCTGGGTGAAGGTCTCGCCCGCGCTCATGGTGGAACCGCCGGTGAGTACGGCGACCGGTCCGGTGTAACGGGGGCCCCGCGCGGGCCGGACGTACAGGGGTTGCGGGCGGGTGAACCGGCCGGCGTCGGCGGGGTCGTTGCGCACGCGCTTGGCGTAGGCGAAGTACGGGCGGTCCGTGAGCCGGCCCGCCAGGCGCAGGCCGAGCTCGTCGGAGCCGCCGCCGTTGATGCGCAGGTCGATGACCAGTCCGCGCAGGCGGCCGGTGCGCTCGGCGGTGAAGACGGTGTTCAGGACGCGGTCGAGCTCGGCGCTCTCGGAGGCGAAGTCACCGCTCTCGGTGTAGCCGCCGAAGCCGGAGAGGCGAAGGTAGCCGCGGCCGTCGGGCAGGTCGGCGTAGGAGATGCGTCCCTGGGCGAACTCCCGCGGGGCCCGTCCACCGAGGTCCACCTCCTGGATGTACGCCTTGACGCGGGTCTCGAGTTCGAGGGTGGGGATCGTGGTGCCCGGGCGGCCCTCGCCGAAGAACCGGTCGGCGCCGTCGGAGAGGCGGACGTGTGCGTCGTGCAGCGGGGCGAGCATCTCCTCGAAGACGGCGAAGAGTTCGTCCTCGGTGGTGCCGGCGTGCACGCGGGGACGCAGACTCTCGCGTACCGCGTCCCAGTCGACGCCCTTGGCGGCGAAGAAGGGGTAGTTCTCCGCGAAGGTCTGCCAGAACGTGTCGAAAGTGGCGACCGGGTCCGCGGCGGGGCCGGGCTCCTGGGCCTCGCGGCAGCGCTCGGGCAGGGCGGTGACACGCCGGGTCGCGCGGTCGCCGACCGAGCCTTCGACGTGCACCGATCCGGAGCGCACGGTGAGCACCTCGCCGTCCTCGGTGGCGTAGCGGAAGGCCGAGGAGCCGCCGCTGTCCGGTACCCGCCGCGCGCTCGCGCCGGGCAGACAGCTGATCCCGGTGACCTGGTACTCCTGGAGGCGTCCGGACTCCACGCGGAGCACGGTGCCGTAGCCGTCGAGCCGCCAGATCCCGACCGGGCCGGCCGGCCCGGTCGGTGCGCGTCCCGAGGCGGCGGTGGCGGCCGCGGCGGGGCCCGCGGTGGTGACCGCGAGGGCGAGGAGCACCGCCGCCGCCGGCCGCGCGCCGGTGGCGCATGCCTCTCCGTGAGCGAGCGCCCGTACGTGTACCTGTACCGGTCATCGTGCTGTCCCCGTTCGCCGACGTCTTCCTTGACTCGGACCAGGATCCGGGGTGTCCGGGGGCCGGGGACATCCGGCGGTCCACCCGCCCCGGGTGGGGCTACCCCCCGGCCGCGGCCGGACCGCCCGGCGAGGACGGTCATCACATTCCTTGATGCGGGAGGAAGTTCGTCCCGGTTTGCGGATCGGCGTCGTCTACCTTCGTGGGCGGGGGCGGCCCTGCCCGGAAGCCTGCTCGTCCAATCCATCCATAACAACACGAACGATCGTGCTAATATTTTGCCCATCATCCTGACCAGCCAGCGTTCGGCTGGCCACTCTGAGGAGATCCGGAGAACCGGGCATGCACCCCATGGCTTCACTCCTGAGCACGACCCTCAACATCACCGCCCGGGTCGCCCCGGGCCCGGTCGGGCGGGTGGCGTTCGCGCTGTTCGTACGGCCGCTCGGCCGGCCGAAGGTGAAGCCGGGCGAAGCGGAGGTCATGGCCCGGGCCGTGACCGGGCGGCTCGTCGTGGACGGGATACCCGTGACCACGTACCGCTGGGGCGACGGCGACCGGCCGGTCCTCATCGTGCACGGCTGGACCTCGCGCGCCTCGCGCTTCGCCGGGTTCGTCGAGGCGCTGCTGGCCGAGGGCCGCACCGTGGTCTCCTTCGACGCGCCCGGCCACGGGGAGTCCGGCGGCCGGGCCACCACCATCCTCCGCCAGCGCGAGATCATCCGCCGACTGCACGAGCGGCACGGGGAGTTCTCGGCCGTCCTGGCCCACTCCTTCGGAGTGGTGTCCACCTTCTTCGCGCTGCGGGACGGGATCCGGGCCGACCGGATCGTCGGCATCGGCGCCATCGCCGACTTCGACTTCCTGGCCGAGCGGTTCCGCGCGATGCTGGGCGTGAACCAGGCCGTCGAGGACGCCATGCGGCGCCACGTGCAGCGTCGGCTGTTCCCGGCCGAGCCGGACATCTGGCCCCGCTTCGACGCGTGCCGCAACCCCGAGGAGATCCCCTCGGAGATCCTGCTCGTGCACGACGCGGACGACGACACCGCCGCGCCCGGCCAGTCCCGCGCCCTCGCGGCGGCCTACGGGGAGCGGGCCCGCCTGATCGAGACCAGCGGACTCGGCCACCGCCGCATCCTCCTCGACCCCGAAGTCATCGCGACCACCGTCGAGTTCCTGAGCGCGACCCCCTCCACGACCCCCTCCGCAGCCCCTTCCGCAGTCCCCTCCCGTACCCGTACGGCGAGCCCGGCCGAGACCGCGGGAGCCACCCGATGACCTCCACCCGCCCCGAGCCCACCGTGCCCGCGACCGTCCCCACCGCCGCCACCGCGGACCCGGCGGGACAGGGGCCCGGGGGCGCCCCCGATGGCGGCCCCGGCGGCGGGCGGGTGCTCGCGCTCGCCAGCGCCGTCACCTTCCTCGCCTTCCTCGACGCCACCGTCGTCAACGTGGCCTTCCCCGACCTGCGCCGGGCCTTCCCCGAGGTGTCGCTGGCCCGTCTGACCTGGGTCGTCAGCGCCTACGCCGTACTGTTCGCCGCCCTGCTCGCCGCGGCCGGCCGGCTCGCGGACACCCTGGGCCGCCGGACCCTCTTCCTCGGCTCGACCCTCGCCTTCACCCTGACCTCGCTCGCCGCCAGCGCGGCCCCCACCGCCGACCTGCTCATCGTGGCCCGCGCCCTCCAGGGAGCGGCCGCCGCCGGGATGATCCCCGCCGCGCTGGGCCTCGTACTGGCCCACACCCCGCCCGCCCGCCGGGCCGCCGCGCTCGGCGCCTGGTCGGCGGCGGGCGGACTGGCCGCGGCCGTCGGCCCGAGCATCGGCGGACTGCTCGTCGAGTGGTGGGACTGGCGCGCCATCTTCCTCATCAACGTTCCGCTCGGCCTGGCCGTCGGCTGGGCCGCCGCCCGCGTCATCCCCCGGGAGCCCCGCACCGGGCGCCGGCTCCCCGACCCCGTCGGTACGACCGCCCTCGCCCTGGGCATCGCGGGAGTGGTGGCCGGGCTCTCCCAGGGCACGGAATGGGGCTGGACCGACCCGAAGGTGCTCGCCCTGGTCATCGGCGGCGCCCTCGCGGGCATCCTCGCGCTGCGCCGCTCGCGCAGCCATCCCGCCCCGGCCGTCGACCGGGACCTGTGGCGCGAGCCGCTGTTCGCCCGCGCCAACATCGGCGCCCTGCTCTTCGGCGCAGCCATGTACGCCTGGCTGCTGACCGGCCCGTCCTACCTCATCGAGCGCTGGAACTACTCGGTCCTGCAAGCCGGCTTCGGCGTCACACCGGGCGCCGTCCTCGCCATGGCCGGCGCGCTCGTCGTCGGGCGGCGGGTGCCCGCCCGTCTCCAAGGGGCCGCCGTCACCGTCGGATCGCTGCTCTTCGCCGCCAACGCCCTGCTGCTGTGGGGCTGGGTCGGGGAGTCCTCCTCGTACGCCCAGATCTTCCTGCCCGCCGGACTCCTCGGCGGTCTCGGCATCGGGATCGTGGTGACCGCGCTGTCCACGACGGCCTCGGCGGGACTCCCGCCGCAGCGCTTCGCGGCCGGTACCGGCCTGCTGATGACGGCCCGGCAGCTCGGCGGGGCGCTCGGCGTCGCCGGTACGGCGGCCCTGCTCACCGGGGCCGGTACGGGGGACCACTGGCGCGGAGTCTTCCTGCTGATCGCGTTCAGCGCGCTGGGCGCGGCGGTCGCGGGAGCCTCGATGCGGCTCAGCGGTCCGGCGAAGCCGGCGGCACGGACGCGGCCGGGAGGCTGACGGCCGGGGCGTCGCCGGCGGAGAAGCCGGCGACCGGGAACGCGAGTACGGGCGGCCGCTCCGGGAGTTCCTCCGGGGCGGCCGTCGCCGCGCGCAGCCGGGCGAGGATGCCCCGAGCGGCCCGGTCGTAGGCCGTGGTGTCCTCGTGCAGCACGGAGTGGGCGTTGGCCAGCTCCATCATCGCCATGATCTCGAAGGCGAGCTGCTCGACGTCCACGTCCACGTCCACGTCCGCAGCCGGGTCCGCGGCCCCGGCCGGCTCGCGGAACCCGCCCGCCAGCCGGGCCTCGTCCAGCAGCCGCTCGATGTACCGGCTCCAGTCGGCGCGGATCGTGGCGATCTCGTCGTGGACGGGGCCGGGACGGGAGTCGAACTCGGCCGAGGCGGAGTAGAAGAAGCAGCCGCCGGGGAAGACCCGCCGCCCGGAGTAGCCGAGCCAGCTCTCGCACAGCCGCCAGACCTTGGCGAGTCCGGCGGGCTCGTCCCGTACGGGCCGGACGACCTGCTCGACGAAGACGGCACGGGCGGCCTGCACCGTGGCGAGCTGCAGCTCCTCCTTCGAGCCGAAGAGGGCGAACACGCCGCTCTTGCTCAGCCCCAGATCGGTGGCGATCTTCCCCAGGGACAGCCCTTCCAGGCCGTCCACCGAGGCGATGCTCATCGTCCGTTCCAGGACGGTCCGCCGCGTCTGGTTCCCGCGCTCCACGCGTCCGTCTGCCATGCGGCCATGGTACCGAAGTCATCGCACGCACGGTCGTTCACTCTGTGCTGTTGATCAGGCGTTGATCGGACGTCCATCACCGCCGGACAGGCTCTGCGGCATGTCGATGAACACCACCGATACCGATACCGCCACCCCGGCCTGGTACGAGCTCGCCCTCTGCGCCCAGACGGGCCCGGGCTTCTTCTTCCCGGAGCCCGGCTCCTCGCTGCGCGACGCCAAAAGGCTCTGCGGGGCCTGCGAGGGACGCAAGCCCTGCCTGGACTACGCGCTGAACAACGACGAGCGCTTCGGCGTCTGGGGCGGCCTGTCCGAATCCGAGCGCCAGGCCCTGCGCCGCCGTCCCTGACCGCCTGCCCTGACCGGCGTCACCCCAGCAGTTCCAGGATCCGCGAGGTCCCGCCGCCGCCCGGCTGACCGGGCGGCCGGGGGCTCGGATCGGCGAAGGCGATCGTGTGCGCGACCGCCTCCAGGATGGCGGCGTACGCGTCGGCGTGCTCGGTGGCCGCGCTGGTGAGGTCGAGCAGGAGCAGGTGGCGTCCCTCCGGATGCGCGGTGACGGCCCTGGCCTGGAACAGCCCACGGCCGCCGGTGCCGGGCACGGGGAGGACCCCGCAGACGAGGGCGCACGGGAGGCCCGAGGCCAGGTCGAGGAACCTGCGCGTGGCGCCGTTCCCGGGGGTGGCCCGGGCGAGCGCCAGGGCCGTGCGTGCCACGGCGGCCCCGGCTCCGGCGTCTTCGGCGGGCCGGGCGGCGAGGGAGAACAGCGAGGTGGACACGGTCTCGGGGCCCTCGGGGTGGAGGCCGACCGCGCTGTGGAGCAGGTGCAGGCCGGGCTGAGCGGCGAGTGCGTCGAGGCAGTCCATCAGTCGGCCGAGCTGCGACCCCGCACCGGCGGCGTTGCCGTCGCCGAAGCCGACCGCTGCCTCCAGCGCCGCGGCGACCTCCTCCAGGGCGCCCCGGTCCCCGGGGCCGATGTCGTGGAAACCGGGAGGCAGCCGGAACCAGACGGGCGGAACGGGCGGGTACGTCACGGCTGTCCTGGTGGTCACGGCTGCACCAGCGTCCACAGCCGGGCCGTCTTCGCGGCCGTCGACGGACCGTCCTCCACGACGAGACGGGTACCGTCCACCGCCGTGGAGCCGCGGTCCACGGACTCGTCGTCACCGGTGTAGTCGGCGGCGGCCGTGGCCGCTCCGGTGGCGGCCACACCCACCGCCACCCGCTCCCTGACCTCGGGTGTCGAGGACCGCAATGCCCAGGCGGCGAGCGGGCTCTCCACCTTCCGCAGCTCGTCCGCGGTGTTCCACGTCGTACGGGCGAACGCGCCCGCGCCCGGCGAGACTCCCGCCAGGGCTCCGGCCTCCGGGATCGCCATGGCCGCGCGGGCCGCGACCGTACCGGCCCGCGCGCCCGAGGCGACCGCGGCCACGCCCGGAACGGCGCCGAGACCGTCGCCGAGCAGGGTCACGCCGTTCTTCCAGAAGGCGGCGTCGAACTTGCCGCGGGTCAATCCCTCGGTCAGCGGCTTGCGGAAGCCGGGGTCCGCGAGGTGCGCGGTCAGGGCGGCCAGCGAGAGCCCGCCCGCGACCAGCATGACGGCCATGCCGGCCGGCGGGAAGAAGAGGGCGACGGCCGCACCGGCGGCTCCCAGAATGGCCGCGGCGTTGGAGAGGGCGTCCGCCGGATCGTTGACGATCTTGTTCCAGACGGACTCCAGGATCCCGGGCTCCTTCGGCGCCAGCCGCTCCGCCGTCGCGGTGAGCGTGTCCGCCACCCGGCGGGCCGCCGCCGAGTGCTCCGAGGCCAGTTCGCCGGCCAGCCGGCGGGCGTCGGTGCGGGCCTGGTCGGTGGTGGCCGAGGCGGCCCGGGCCGCGTAGTCGTCGGCCAGGGTGCGGTGGGCGGCCAGCGTGTCGTGCCAGCCGCTCAGCCGCCGCGCCGCCTCCGCCAGTGAGGTGTGGGCCGCGTGGAGGTGGCGGGGCAGGTCCCGTGACAGCGTGGCGCGGAAGGCGGTGGCGGCCTCGCCCTGCCAGGACGAGCTGTGGGAGACCAGGGCGTCGACGACACGGGAGGTCTCCGCGAGGGAGCCGGCCGAGGAGCGGAGCTTCCTCGCCAGGGCCCGTACGGCCTCCGGGTTGCCCGGGGCGGGATCGAAGCCGAGCGCGGCGTAGCCGGCCGAGGCCGCGGGGGAGTCAGCCACGGGTGGCCGCCGCCTGCCGGAAGGCCGCGCGGATGGCCTCGTCGAGCTCGGCGTACTCGGCGGCGCTGCGGCGCACGCCCTCGCGGACGGTCTTGATCCGCCCGGCGAGCTCCTTGGTGCCGTGGCCCCATCTCGCCTGGAAGCCGTCGCACGCCGCGTCGAGGTCCGCGGTGCCCAACTGGTCGGCCCGTACGTGCTCCAGCTCCCGCCGGGCCTCGCGCAGGGCGGCCAGGGAGGTGTCCAGGGCGTTGCTGAGGCGGGCCAGCTGGTCGATCTCGACCTGGAGCGGCGTCATGACGGTCATGACGAGAAACCCTGGCAGAGCGGGGCTCTGCCAGGGCAATCGTCGTCACCCGCCCGAGCGAGCGGAAACCGGTCAGGCCTTGCGGGCCGCGATGCGCGCCGCGCGGGCGGCGAGCCGCTCGTCGAACTTGCGGGCCTCGGAGTCCAGGCCGTCCATGAAGAGGCCGAGCTCTTCCTGGGCCTTCTGCCCGTCGGGGCCGAGGCCGTCGATCTCCATGATCTTCAGGAAGCGGATCACGGGGCTCAGCACGTCGTCGTGGTGGATCCGCAGGTTGTAGACCCCGCCGATCGCCATCTGCGCGGCCATCCGCTCGAAGCCGGGCATCCCGTGTCCGGGCATCCGGAAGTCGACGACGACGTCCCGCACGGCCTGCATCGTCAGGTCCGGAGCGAGCTCGAAGGCCGCGCCCAGCAGATTGCGGTAGAAGACCATGTGCAGGTTCTCGTCCTGCGCGATGCGGGCCAGCATGCGGTCGCAGACCGGGTCACCGGACTGGTGGCCGGTGTTGCGGTGCGAGATGCGGGTCGCGAGTTCCTGGAAGGCCACGTACGCCACGGAGTGGAGCATCGAGTGGCGGTTGTCGGACTCGAACCCCTCCGACATGTGCTGCATCCGGAATGCTTCGAGCTTGTCCGGGTCCACGGCGCGCGAGGCCAGCAGGTAGTCGCGCATCACAATGCCGTGACGGCCCTCCTCGGCGGTCCAGCGGTGCACCCAGGTGCCCCAGGCGCCGTTGCGGCCGAAAAGCGAGGCGATCTCGTGGTGGTAGCTGGGGAGGTTGTCCTCCGTCAGCAGGTTGACGACGAGCGCGATCTTGCCGATCTCGGTCACCTTGGACTGCTGCGGGTCCCAGGCTTCGCCGTCCTCGAAGAAACCGGGGAAGTTCCGGCCGTCGCTCCACGGGACGTACTCGTGGGGCATCCAGTCCTTGGTGACCTTCAGATGGCGGTTGAGTTCCTTCTCGACCACCTCTTCCAGCGCGAACAGCAGCTTGGCGTCCGTCCACGCCTCCGAGCTGCCGAGGTGGGGAGAGGTGATCGTCACGGGTACTCCTGAGTGCAAAGAGACTTACCTACGGTTCCGTAGCCTACGGAGTCGTAGGTTAAGCGCGACATCAAGACCAGCCAAGCCCCATGGGGACCTCTGTCCGGTTACATCCCGTTATCCGCGCAGTTTGAGGGGGGTGTGGAGTGGCCTGAAGGGACTAAAGTCACGCCAGCAGGTGGTCCGCGGCTCCCGCCTTGACGGCCGAGATCAGCGCACGGAGCGCGTCGATCGAGTCGGTGACGTAAGTCCCGGACCCGGTGGTTCCAATGTACGCCTGCCCCTCGGCGTCGCGCCCGAAGCGGAAGCAGTTGGCCCCTTCGCTGCAGAATGCCTCGTCCCAGGCGATGCCCGCCGTCGCGGACGGAGTCGCCAGGGTGGTCGTGTCGGTCGGGGTGGCGGTCGTCGTGCCCATGTCGTTCTCTCGTCTCCTCGTCGGATCCGGCTCGGTGGTCAGTCGGCCGGCCGGTCGGCGGTCGGCCCGGTCAGAGGGGCTGTGCGATGGCGCGGATGAAATCGCGGGAGTCGCGGGCCGGCAGCGCCAGGGAGCGCAGCCGCTCCAGCAGGCCCCGGTAGCGGAGCAGCTTCATCTGCGAATCCAGCAACATCGAGCCGTGTGAACTGTCCAGCTGCACCGTGTCCAGCTCGCTGATCGTGGCGGCCGCGTATGTGAAGGACTGGCCGGCGCCGGGGAACCCGCCGGCGGTGAACGGAATCACGCGCACGGTCGTACGCGCCCGCTCCGACTGCTCCAGTATGTGGTCGAGCTGCGCCCGCGCCACCTTCGGACCGCCGAACTGCATGCGCAGCGCCGCCTCGTGCACGACCGCCTCGTACAGCGGTGGTGCCTCGCGCGCGAACACCTGCTGGCGGTGCATCCGCAGGGCGAGCCGCGCCTGCAGGTCGGGCTCGGGCAGCGGTGGGTCGGCGGTGTCGAAGACGGCCCGCGCGTGCGCCTCGGTCTGCAGCAGGCCGGGTATGTGCGTGGTCACGGCGGTGTGCAACGCGACGGAGTGGTGCTCCAGTTCGCAGATGTCCAGGAGGGCGGGCGGCAGCATCCCCCGGTGCTGCTCCCACCACCCCTTGTCGCGCTCCTGGGCCATCGAGGCGAGCAGGTCGACCAACCCCGTGTCGGGGCAGTCGTAGTTGAACGCGAGAGTGCGGACACGCTCGGCGCCGATCGCGATCCGTCCGGATTCGATGTTGGGGATCCTGGTGCGGTCCACCCCCATGAGCGCCGCGGCCTGCTGCACCGACATGCCCGACTGCTCGCGGAGTTTGCGCAGCTCGGAGCCCAGGCGCTGCTGGCGTGCGGTCGGCGTACTCCTCGGTGGCACGGGTCCCCCTCCTCCGGCCGGGGCATGCGGGAGTGCCCTCATGAGTCCGGAAATGACATGAGAAAACATCAAGTCGTCGTACAAGTAGTAGCACTGTGCACCACGTTGCGCTACGGTCGGTAGCGCAAGTCTCACACGGGGCGACGTCCAGCTCTTGTATGACCACACGGCGATCAGCGCTTTCGGCACCTCAGAACCTTGGAGCAGCACGATGACGGGCACTCTCCGTGGCCTGCGGTCGGTCCACGAGTTCCGGCAGGCCCCGCCAGGGGCGGAGAAACTGAGCTATTCCATAGGCCTGCCGGGCGGTGCCCACTGCGCCGGCAGCGCCCGGGGCGCCCTGCGCTCGCTGCTCGACCGGCACGGACTGCCCGACCTGTGCGACAACGCGGCTCTGGCCGCCTCCGAACTCGTGGCCTGTGCCTACCGGTTCACGCCCGACAAGGAGATGGTGCTCAAGGTCCGCTGGCAGTTCGACGCGCTGCGGATCGTCGTCTTCGACCAGCACCCCGCGCACTCCTCGCCCGAGGCGAGCGAGGAGTGCCGGCGGCGCCGCAGCCGCGGGATGTGGCTGCTGTCGGCGGTGGTCGAGGCCTGCGGCGGGGACTGGGGGCTCACCCCCGTACTCACCCCGATGGGCGGCACCAAGTCCTGGGCGTTACTGCCCTTGCCGCGCTAGCGCGGGACATCCGTCGTCCCGGTTCACCCGTGCGCAAACCGTCCCGGTTCACCGGTGCGGAAACGGTCCCGGTTCACCCGTGCCACAGCGACCGGTGGACCTCCTCGGCCGTCGTCGGTCGCAGCCCGTCGTCGAGCAGCAGCCACCGCGTGATGCCGATCGACTCCAGGAACGGCACGTCATGGCTCGCGACCACGAGCGCCCCCTCGTAGGAATCCAGGGCGTCGGTCAACTGCCGTACGGATCCCAGGTCCAGGTTGTTCGTCGGCTCGTCCAGCATGAGCAGCTGCGGGGCGGGTTCGGCGAGCAGCAGCGCCGCCAGCGTCGCCCGGAACCGCTCGCCGCCCGACAGCGTGCCCGCGGGCTGGTCCGCCCGCGCGCCCCGGAACAGGAAGTGCGCGAGCCGCGCCCGGATGAGGTTGTTCGTCGCGTGCGGGGCGAACCGTGCGACGTTCTCCGCGACCGAGCGGTCGTCGTCCAGTACGTCGAGCCGCTGCGGCAGGTACCGGGCCGGGACATGGGTCACCGACTCGCCCGACAGCGGGGCCAGTTGGCCCGCGATCGTGCGCAGCAGCGTGGTCTTGCCCGAGCCGTTGGCCCCCACCAGTGCGATCCGCTCCGGACCGCGCAGCTCCCACTCGCCCTCGATCGCGGCCCCGTGCACCGGGTGCAGCCCGCTCAGGGTGAGCACGCGGCGGCCCGGCGGGACCTGGGTGGCGGGCAGTTTGATCCGGATCTCGGCGTCGTCGCGCACCGCCAGTTCCGCCTGGTCGAGGCGTTCCTCGGCCTCGGCCAGCTTCTCGGTGTGCATGATGCGGTGCTTGCCCGCCGACTCCTGCGCCGACCGCTTGCGCGCACCCATGACGATCTTCGGCTCGCGCTTGTTGTCGTACATCTTCTGGCCGTACCGCTTGCGCCGGGCCAGCTTGGCGTGGGCCTGCGCCAGTTCGCGCTTCTGGCGCTGTACGTCGCCCTCCGCGACCCGGACCATCCGCTCGGCCGCCTCCTGCTCGGCCTCGAGCATCTCCTCGTACTGCGTGAAGTTGCCGCCGTACCAGCGGACTTCGCCGTCACGGAGGTCGGCGATCTGGTCGACCCGGTCCAGGAGTTCCCGGTCGTGGCTGACCAGGAGCATCACCCCGGACCAGGATTCGACGGCCGCGTACAGCCGGCGCCGGGCCCGCAGGTCGAGGTTGTTGGTGGGCTCGTCCAGCAGCAGGACGTCCGGACGACTCAGCAGCAGGGAGGCCAGCCGGAGCAGTACGCACTCCCCGCCCGACAGTTCGCCGGTGGTGCGGTCCAGCCCGATCCCGCCGAGCCCGAGCTGGTCGAGCGTGGCCAGGGCCCGTTCCTCCACGTCCCAGTCGTCGCCGACCGCGGTGAAGTTCGCCTCGCTCGCCTCGCCCGCCTCGATGGCGTGCAGGGCGGCCCTGGCGGTGTGGATGCCGAGCGCCTCGTCCACCCTCAGGGCGGTGTCGAAGGTGACGGTCTGCGGCAGCGTGCCGACGGTGCCGGCCACGGACAACTGGCCGTCGGTGGGTGTCAGTTGCCCGGCGACGAGTTTCAGCAGGGTGGACTTCCCGCAGCCGTTGCGCCCGATCAGGCCGGTGCGGCCGGGGCCGACGGTGAGCTGGAACCCCTCGAAGACGGGTGTTCCGTCCGGCCAGTCGAAGGACAGGTCGGAGCAGGTGACGAAGGTGGGAGCAGGACTCATGGAGGCCTCCAGGTTGCGTGAGTGGTGAGTGCAACGCGGGGGAGACACAGCGGACCGCGGCAGAAGGCGGTGGGTCGGTGTCTCGGACCTCAGAGAAGCAACGTCCTGCTCCGTTTCGACGGCGATGGGGCGTCTACGAAGCTACGGCGCGGCCGGAGCCGTGGGCAAACGAATTAAACGAAAGGGGCGGGGCGTCAGCAGGAGCCGCGCATCAGATCGGCGAGGCTCTGGTCCATGTCGAGGTACAGGTGCTCCAGGCCGGGCGGCACGATCGTCGAGGCCCGCTCCAGGAAGCGGTGCAGCTCGGCCGTCACCATCAGCACGATCGCGACCCCCTCGGGGGCGTGGAACTCCACGGTGGTCCGGTCGGCGTCGTACGGGCGCACGCGCACGTCCCCGCAGCCGGACGGGCGGTCCAGTCCGGACTCCAGCAGCTCCCGCGAGAAGGTCCAGGAGACCTCGATGCCCTCCAGCGTCGCGAGTGCGGGGAAGGCCATCCGGACGGCGAAGGGATCCGACCGGTCGTAGCAGAGCGTGACGGGTACGGTGTCGACCTTCGGCGCGGTGGCGATCAGTCGGGCCTGCACGGCCTGCTCGATGACAGTGATCAAGGCTCGCTCCCTTGCGGCGGATCTCGTGCCGGACCGCGGGGTGGGGGTCCGGCAACGGGATAGACGCGCGATGAGGCGAATCCGTGCACGCGAACCGGAGTGAGCTGTGTCACCGAATGGCCTGAACACGCCTGTGTGATCGCACAGGGAGAGGGGTGGCACGGGGCTCCGGGGCCTGCGGGCAGGCCCCGGAGGGGTTCCAGTAAGGCCGGTTCCCGCTCACTCCACAGGCCCAAAGCCGGGGAACCGGGCCCAGGTCGTCTCTTCCGGCCGACAAGATCCGAAAGAGGCGACCTAGAGCTCCGGGGTCTCCCGTACCGTCGCCAGGTCCGCCGAGGTCTTCGTCGCGATGAACTCGGTGATGCGGTAGGCGCAGACCCCGGCCACCGTGAAGGGGTCCCCGGCCGCGATCTTCTCGATCTCCTGGCGGGAGACCCCGCCGGCCAGGATCATGCCCCCGTCGCGCGGGACCTTGCGGCCCGAGGCGAGGAAGATGCCGGCCGCGTAGTAGCCGTCCAGCCAGGCGATGTGCGCGTCCATCTCCTCTTCGACGTCTTCGACGGGCGCGGTGTAGGTGAGCTCCATGACGAACATGATCACCAGGCTACTCTCGCACCACTATGACGAGTGCGAAGACTCCCGCCGACGAGGCCGAAGCCAAGGCGATACAGGACGAACTGCGCGGCAGGGTCGTCCTGACCGAAAACGGACCCCCGCCCGGAGAAGGGCTGATCGCCGGGGTGGACGTGGCCTACGACGACGAGCGCGACCTCGTGGCCGCGGCCGCCGTCGTCCTCGACGCCGCCACCCTGCGCGTCGTGGAGGAGACCACCTCCGTCGGCCGCGTCAGCTTCCCCTATGTACCCGGACTGCTCGCCTTCCGCGAGCTGCCGACCGTGCTCGCCGCGCTGGAGTCGCTGACCGTCACGCCGGACCTCGTCGTCTGCGACGGCTACGGGCTGGCCCACCCGCGCCGCTTCGGGCTCGCCTGCCACCTCGGGGTGGTCACCGGGATGCCCGCCATCGGCGTCGCGAAGAACCCGTTCACCTTCACCTACGGGGAACCGGGCGCCCGGCGCGGAGACCTCTCCCCGCTCCGCGCACCCGACGGCGAGGTCGTCGGGCGGGCGCTGCGCACGCAGGACGGGATCAAGCCCGTGTACGTATCGGTCGGCCACCGGGTGTCCCTGGACAACGCCTGCGCGCACGCCCTGGCGCTGAGCCCCCGCTTCCGGATCCCGGAGACCACCCGGCACGCCGACTCCCTGTGCCGGCGGGCCCTGCGCGAAGCCACCGGGTAGGGGCCGCGCAGGGGCCGCCCGGGCCGGTGCCTCAGTCGGAGGCCGCCACCCGGAAGCGGATGCCCGCCTTCTGGAGCCGGTCCAGCAGGGCGTCGCCCATCGCCACGGCGGTGGTCAGCTGGCCGGAGCGCTCGGGCAGGGCGTCGTAGGCGAGGCAGAGCGCGGATTCCGCGAGCATCTTCGCGGTCTCCCCGTACCCCGGGTCGCCGCCCGAGACCTCGGTGAACACCCGGCGGCCGCCGCCCTCGCCCACGAACCGCACGCTGAACCAGCTGCGCGCCCGGCGCTCCGCGTCCGGGCCCTGGCCCGGCTCCCAGCGGTCCGCGAGCCACTGGCGCACCGGCGGGATCTGCGCGAGGGCAGCCACCCCGCCGATCGCCGCCGTACCGCCCACGGCAACGGGCAGGTGCCGTACGGAGGCGTAGTGCCGGTAGCGGAAGTCCGGGCCGTACCGCTCCAGCGCCGCCGCCGACCGGGCCACGACCTGGACGTCCAGGACGGGCATCGGCACCGCCCAGGTGCCGGTCTCCCGGCTGAAGCGCGGGGCCCCCACGGGGACCCGTACCCGCCGGCCCAGCAGCCGGGGCTCGTGCATCCGGCGGGCGCGGGCGGCGGACAGGTTCTGCGGTCCGCGGCCCAGCGCGGTGAGCACGGTGGTGAAGGTGCCGCCCGAGAACAGGGCGTTGGAGCGCACGAACGCGTCCACGGTCAGCGGGACCCCGGCCGGCAGCCGGCCGACGGTGAAGTACGCCCCGAGGTCGGCCGGGATCGAGTCGAAGCCGCAGGCGTGCACGATCCGGGCACCGCTCTCGCGGGCCCGCGCGTCGTGCTCGACGTACATCCGGTCCACGAACTCCGGCTCGCCGGTCAGGTCCAGGTAGTCGGTGCCCGCCTCGGCGCAGGCGGCCACCAGCGGGGCCCCGTACCAGACGTACGGCCCCACGGTCGTGGCCAGCACCCGGGTGGAGGCGGCCAGTTCGCGCGTCGCCGCGGCGTCCTGGGCGTCGGCGCGCAGCAGCGGCAGGTCCGCGCAGCGCGGGTCGAGGGCGGTCAGCCGCTCGCGCAGCCGCTCCAGCTTCGCGAGGTCGCGCCCCGCGAGGGCCCAGCGGCAGTCCGCGGGGGCGTGCGCCGCGAGGTACTCGGCGGTCAGCGCCCCCACGAACCCGGTCGCGCCGAAGAGCACGAGGTCGTACTCCCTTTCCGCGGTGCGCGGTTCGTGCCGGCCAGCTGCGTTCATCGGGAGCCTCCCAGACGGTGTCGGTGGTCGCTGAGGCTAGCGGGTGTCCGTCGCGCGGCCGTGTCGGGGGCCTGTTCCCAGGCAGGATCCGAGAGGAACGGCCTAGCGTGGAGGGGGACGGTCCGTGCGCTCGGGTGCGGGCCGCGGTCAGTGGAGGTCCGCGTGAAGGCTGGAGTGCGCAAGTGGCAGGCGGTCCGGGAGTTCGCCCTCGGATTGCCGCATGCGCGGGAGGAGTTCCCGTGGGGTCCCGAGGACTGCGTGGTGAAGGTCAACAAGAAGATCTTCCTGTTCCTCGGGACCACCGACGGTCCGTCGCCCGGGATCTCCGTCAAGCTCAAGGACGAGGCGCTGCACGGTCACGCCATGACCGCGCCCGGCGCGGAGCCGACCGGATACGGGCTGGGGAAGGCCGGCTGGGTCCTGCTGCCGCTGGGGGAGAAGGGGGCGCCCTCCGTCGAGGTGCTGTGCGAATGGGTGGAGGAGAGCTACCGGACCGTCGCGCTCAAGCGGGACCTCAAGGAGCTCGACGCGCGGGCCACCGGACCCGGCGCGGGAGCCGCGACCGGAGCCGCGACCGGAGCCGCGACCGGACCCCGCGCCGCGGGAAACACGCCAACCGGCTAAGCGCTTGCTCTTGTGCTCCGTGGAACAGGTTCCTAGCATCACTGGTGTTACATCAGTTGTGTCACACAGTGGCCGCAGTGGTGCCACCGGATGCTGGGGGCTCGATGGCAGTGACAGGGAACGTGACGGGGAGCGTGCCCGCACGCGGCGGGGGCCCGCTCGCGGGCGTGCGCGTCGTCGAGCTGGCGGGCATCGGGCCGGGCCCGTTCGCCGCCATGGTCCTCGCCGACCTAGGGGCCGACGTGGTGCGGGTGGACCGGCCCGGCGGCGGCGGACTGGCCGTGAACCCGGCCTACGACATCACCAACCGCACCAAGCGCTCCGTCCTCGTCGACCTGAAGTCCGCCGACGGCCCGGCCCGCGTGCTGGACCTGGTCGAGCGCGCCGACGTGCTCATCGAGGGCTTCCGCCCCGGGGTCGCCGAACGGCTCGGCGTGGGACCGGCCGACTGCCACGCCCGCAACCCCCGGCTCGTCTACGGCCGGATGACCGGCTGGGGCCAGGACGGCCCGCTCGCCCACACCGCCGGGCACGACATCGCGTACATCGCGGTCACCGGCGCCCTCGGCATGATCGGCAACCCGGGCGAGCCCCCGGCCGTCCCCGCCAACCTGGTCGGCGACTACGCGGGCGGCTCGCTGTACCTCGTCATCGGCGTCCTCGCCGCCCTCCAGCACGCCCGCACCCCCGGTGGCACGGGCCAGGTCGTGGACGCGGCCATCGTCGACGGGACCGCCCACCTCACCGCCATGATCCACGGGATGATGGCCGCCGGCGGCTGGCAGGACCGGCGCGGGGCCAACCTGCTGGACGGCGGCTGCCCCTTCTACGGCAGCTACGAGACCTCCGACGGCGGGTACATGGCGGTCGGCGCGCTGGAGCAGCAGTTCTACGACACCTTCGTGGAACTCCTCGGCATCAAGGACGAGGCCCCCGCCCGCAAGGACCTGGCCCGCTGGGGCGAGCTCCGCGAGGCCGTCGCCGCGCGCTTCAAGTCCCGTACCCGCGAGGAATGGACGGCCGTCTTCGCGGGCACCGACGCCTGCGTGGCGCCCGTGCTCTCGCTGCGCGAGGCCCCGCACCACCCGCACCTGGCCGCCCGCGGCACCTTCGTCGAGGCCGCCGGGATCACCCAGCCCGCCCCCGCGCCCCGCTTCTCCGCGACCCCTGCCACCGCGGTGGGCGGACCCGCGCTGCCCGGCGCGCACACGGAGTCGGTGGCTGCCGACTGGGGCGTACCGGGGCTGCTCGGCAAGGAGGACTGATGGAACTGTCCATGATGCTGGACTACGCGGGGGACCCCCGCCGGGCCGCCGACGAAGCCGCGGCGCTGGAGGCGGCAGGGCTCGACGCCGTCTGGGTGGCCGAGGCCTGGGGCTTCGACGCCCCGACGATCATGGGGTACCTGGCCGCCCGGACCGAGCGGATGAAGATCGGCTCGGCCATCCTCAACGTCTACTCGCGCACCCCCGCCCTCATCGCCCAGACCGCGGCGGGCCTGGACGCGATGTCCGGCGGCCGGGCGATGCTCGGCCTCGGGGCGTCGGGCCCCCAGGTGGTCGAGGGCTGGCACGGAAAGCCGTACGACAAGCCGATCGGCCGGACCCGCGAGACGGTCGAACTGTGCCGGCGCATCTGGCGCCGCGAGACCATCGACCACCACGGCATCACCGACATGCCGCTGCCGCATTCGATGGGCGGCCGGCACGGCAAGCCGCTGAAGATGCTGACCCGTCCTGTCCGCGCGGACATCCCGGTCTACGTGGCCTCCCTCGGACCGGCCAACGTACGGATGACGGCCGAGATCGCGGACGGCTGGCTGCCCACCCTCTTCGTGCCGGAGAAGGCCGACGCGGTGTGGGGGAGCGCCCTCGCCGAAGGCGCCGCCCTGCGCGCGCCCGAACTCGGCCCGCTCCAGGTCGCGGCGGGCGGACTGCTCGCCATCGGTGAGGACGCGGCGGCCGCACGGGACCTCGCGCGGCCCCAGATCGCCCTGTACGTCGGCGGCATGGGCGCGGTCGGGAAGAACTTCTACAACGACCTGGCCGTCGCCTACGGGTACGGGGAGGAGGCCCGCAAGATCCAGGAGCTCTACCTCTCCGGACGCAAGCGCGACGCCGCCGCCGCCGTACCGGACGAGCTGTGCGAGCTCACCACGCTGTGCGGGCCCGAGGGGTACGTGCGCGAGCGCGTCGAGGCCTTCCGGGAAGCCGGAGTGACCATGCTCAACGTCACCCCCGTGGGAACCGATCCGGCCCGGCTGGTCGAAACCGTCAAGAACTGGCTCTAGGAGGCCCTTCACATGAAACGCCGGCTCTTCGACGCCGACCACGAGGCGTTCCGCGGGACCGTCCGCACCTTCCTCGGCAAGGAGGTGCTGCCGCACTACGAGCAGTGGGAGAAGGACGGGATCGTCAGCCGCGAGGCCTGGCGGGCCGCCGGCCGCCAGGGACTGCTGGGCCTGGCCGTCCCGGAGGAGTACGGGGGCGGCGGGAACACCGACTTCCGGTACGCGGCGGTGATCGCCGAGGAGTTCACCCGGGCGGGCGCCGCCGGGCTCGCGATCGGCCTGCACAACGACATCATCGGGCCGTACCTGACCTCGCTGGCCACCGAGGAGCAGAAGCGCCGCTGGCTGCCGGGCTTCTGCTCGGGCGAGATCATCACCGCCATCGCGATGACCGAACCGGGCGCGGGCTCCGACCTCCAGGGCATCCGGACCACCGCCGAGGACGCGGGCGACCACTGGGTGCTCAACGGCTCCAAGACCTTCATCTCCAACGGCATCCTCGCCGACCTGGTGATCGTGGTCGCGAAGACCACCCCCGAGGGCGGGGCGCACGGGATGTCCCTGCTGGTCGTGGAGCGCGGCACGGAGGGCTTCGAGCGCGGCCGCAACCTCGACAAGATCGGCCAGAAGGCGCAGGACACCGCCGAGCTGTTCTTCAACGACGTGCGCGTCCCCAAGGAGAACCTGCTCGGCGAGCTGAACGGCGCCTTCGTCCACCTGATGACCAATCTCGCGCAGGAGCGGATGGGCATCGCGATGGCGGGCATCGCCGCCGCCGAGTACCTGCTGGAGATCACCACGCAGTACGTGAAGGAGCGCGAGGCCTTCGGGCGGCCGCTCTCCAAGCTCCAGCACGTCCGCTTCGAGATCGCCGAGATGGCCACCGAGTGCGCGGTCACCCGCACCTTCCTCGACCGCTGCATCACCGACCACTCCAACGGGGAGCTGGACCACGTCCACGCCTCGATGGCGAAGTGGTGGGCCACCGAACTCCAGAAGCGGGTCGCCGACCGCTGTCTGCAACTGCACGGCGGATACGGCTACATGACCGAGTACCGGGTCGCGCGGGCCTTCACCGACGGCCGCATCCAGACCATCTACGGCGGCACGACCGAGATCATGAAGGAGATCATCGGCCGTTCCCTGCTGGCCTGACCCCTCCCCGCCTCCCCGTGATCCTCCCCTTGCTTCCCCCTCCTTCTCCCCGCTTCCCCTTGATCCTCCCCTGCCTCCGCACCCCCGAAAGGCTTGACCAGTGAGCACCGAAGCGTACGTATACGACGCGATCCGCACGCCGCGCGGACGGGGCAAGGCCAACGGCTCCCTGCACGGCACCAAGCCGATCGACCTGGTCGTCGGCCTCATCCACGCCCTGCGCGAGCGCAACCCCGGCCTGGACCCCGGCACCATCGACGACATCGTGCTCGGCGTCGTCAGCCCGGTCGGCGACCAGGGCTCCGACATCGCCCGGATCGCGGCGATCGCCGCCGGGCTGCCGGACACCGTCGCGGGCGTCCAGGAGAACCGCTTCTGTGCCTCGGGCCTCGAAGCGGTCAACATGGCCGCCGCGAAGGTCCGCTCCGGCTGGGAGGACCTGGTCCTCGCGGGCGGCGTGGAATCGATGTCCCGCGTCCCGATGGCCTCCGACGGCGGAGCCTGGTTCAACGACCCGATGACGGGCTGGGACACCGACTTCGTCCCGCAGGGCATCGGCGCCGACCTGATCGCCACCATCGAGGGATTCTCCCGGCGGGACGTGGACGAGTACGCCTCGCTGTCCCAGGAGCGGGCCGCCGCCGCCATCAAGGACAACCGCTTCGCCAAGTCGATCGTCCCGGTCACCGACCGCAACGGCCTGGTGGTCCTGGACCACGACGAGTTCGTCCGCCCCGGCACCACCGCCGACACCCTCGCCCGGCTGAAGCCCTCCTTCGCGGACATCGGCGAGCTCGGCGGCTTCGACGCCGTGGCCCTGCAGAAGTACCACTGGGTCGAGAAGATCGACCACGTCCACCACGCGGGCAACTCCTCCGGCATCGTCGACGGCGCCTCGCTCGTCGCGATCGGGTCCCGCGAGGCGGGCGAGCGAAACGGCCTGACGCCCCGCGCACGGATCGTCTCGGCGGCCGTCTCCGGCTCCGAGCCGACCATCATGCTCACCGGCCCCGCCCCGGCCACCCGCAAGGCCCTCGCCAAGGCCGGCCTGACCATCGACGACATCGACCTGATCGAGATCAACGAGGCCTTCGCCGGCGTCGTGCTCCGCTTCGTCAAGGACATGGGCGTCTCCCTGGACAAGGTCAACGTCAACGGCGGCGCCATCGCGCTCGGCCACCCGCTCGGCGCCACCGGCGCGATGATCCTCGGCACCGTCGTCGACGAACTGGAGCGCCAGGACAAGCGCTACGGCCTCGTCACCCTCTGCGTCGGCGGCGGCATGGGCGTCGCCACCATCGTCGAACGCCTCTGAATCCCGTCCTGATCCCCGATCCCTGATCCCACCCCCGACACGGAAGTTGCGAACCATGAGCGAGTCCACCACGATCCGCTGGGAACAGGACGAGACCGGCGTCGTCACCCTGGTCCTCGACGACCCGAACCAGTCCGCCAACACGATGAACCAGGCCTTCAAGGACTCCATCGCCCGGATCGCGGAGCGCGCCGAGGCCGAGAAGGACTCCATCCGCGGCATCATCTTCACCTCCGCCAAGAAGACCTTCTTCGCGGGCGGCGACCTCAAGGACATGATCCGGCTGCGCCCCGAGGACGCCCGGCTGGCCTTCGACACCGGCACCGCCATCAAGGCCTCGCTGCGCCGCATCGAGACCCTCGGCAAGCCCGTCGTCGCCGCCATCAACGGCACCGCCCTCGGCGGCGGTTACGAGATCTGCCTGGCCTCCCACCACCGGGTGGCCCTCGACGCGCCCGGCTCCCGGCTCGGCCTGCCGGAGGTCACCCTCGGCCTGCTCCCGGCCGGCGGCGGCGTCACCCGGACCGTCCGTCTGATGGGCATCGCCGACGCGCTCCTCAAGGTGCTGCTGCAGGGGACCCAGTACACCCCCCAGCGCGCCCTGGACAACGGTCTGGTGCACGAACTGGCCGCCACGCCCGAGGAGATGTTCGCCAAGGCGCACGCCTTCATCGACGCGAACCCGGAATCGAAGCAGCCGTGGGACGTCCCCGGCTACAAGATCCCGGGCGGCACGCCGTCCAACCCGCGGTTCGCCGCCAACCTCCCGGCCTTCCCGGCCAACTTGAAGAAGCAGCTGAACGGGGCCCCGTACCCGGCCCCGCGCAACATCCTGGCCTGCGCCGTCGAAGGCGCCCAGGTGGACTTCGAGACCGCGCTGACCATCGAGGCCCGCTACTTCACCGAGCTGGTCACCGGGCAGACCGCCAAGAACATGATCCAGGCGTTCTTCTTCGACCTCCAGGCCGTCAATGCCGGCCGCAGCCGCCCGCAGGGCGTGGCGCCCCGCAAGGTCTCCAAGGTCGCGGTCCTCGGCGCCGGCATGATGGGCGCGGGCATCGCCTACTCCTGCGCCCGCGCGGGCATCGAGGTCGTGCTGAAGGACGTCACCCCCGAGGCCGCCGCCAAGGGCAAGGCATACTCCGAGAAGCTGCTCGACAAGGCCCTGTCCCGGGGCCGCACCACCGAGGCCAAGCGCGCCGAACTGCTCGCCCGGATCACCCCGACCGCCGATCCGGCCGACGTGGCGGGCTGCGACGCCGTCATCGAGGCCGTCTTCGAGGACACCGCCCTCAAGCACAAGGTGTTCCAAGAGATCCAGGAGTACCTCACCCCCGACGCGCTGCTCTGCTCCAACACCTCCACGCTGCCCATCACGGGCCTCGCGGAAGGGGTTTCGCGGCCCGCCGACTTCATCGGACTGCACTTCTTCTCGCCCGTGGACAAGATGCCGCTGGTCGAGATCATCAAGGGCGAGCGCACCGGGGACGAGGCCATCGCCCGAGCCTTCGACCTCGTACGGCAGATCAACAAGACCCCGATCGTGGTCAACGACTCGCGCGGGTTCTTCACCTCGCGGGTGATCGGCCAGTTCATCAACGAGGGCGTCGCCATGGTCGGCGAGGGCATCGAGCCCGCCTCCATCGAGCAGGCCGCGGCCCAGGCCGGGTACCCGGCCAAGGTGCTCTCCCTGATGGACGAGTTGACCCTCACGCTGCCCCGCAAGATCCGCAACGAGACCCGCAAGGCCTTCGAGGCCGAGGGCCGGGCCTGGCCGGAGCACCCGGCCGACACCGTCATCGACCGGATGGTCGACGAGTTCGGGCGCCCCGGGCGCAGCGGCGGCGGCGGGTTCTACGCGTACGACGAGAGCGGCAAGCGCGCCGGGATCTGGCCGGGACTGCGGGAGCACTTCACCAAGGACGGGTACGCGATCCCGTTCGAGGACATGAAGGAGCGGATGCTCTTCTCCGAGGCGCTGGACACCGTCCGCTGCTTCGACGAGGGGGTCCTCACCTCGTACGCCGACGCCAACATCGGCTCCATCATGGGCATCGGCTTCCCGGCCTGGACCGGCGGCGTGATCCAGTACATCAACGGCTACGAGGGCGGACCGGCCGGGTTCGTGGCCCGGGCCCGCGAGCTGGCCGAGAAGTACGGCGAGCGCTTCGCCCCGCCCGCCTCCCTGGTGGAGAAGGCCGGGCGGGGAGAGACGTACGCGGACTGAACGGTCCGAGGGGAGTGAGGGGCGGGATCAGGAGGCGGCGTGGCCGGCGGTGTGCAGCTCCGCGAACACGCCCCGGTACGCGGCCCCGTCCAGCGTGGTCCAGCCGGCGGTGAGCCGGCCGACGACCGCCGAGGCGTCCTGCGGCCCCGACTCCCCGGGCCGCAGGACGCGCGTGAGGACCAGTGCCGGGGTGCCCGGCAGGCGTACCTCCGTGCCCCGCACGGTGTCGGCGACTTCCGGCCGCCCCTGGAGGGCCGCCGGGAGCCCCGGGCCCGCGCACCACGCGGTGACCGAGGGGTCGGTCGTACCGCTGTCGCACTGGTCCTGCGCCACGGCGCGGCCCTCGATCAGCGCGAGCAACTGGCCCACGAGCACCGGGTCGTGGGCGCCGTCGTAGATCCAGCGGGTGCCGAGCACCCCGTGCTCGGAGGTGCCCACGAGAGCGGCCTCGGCGCCCTCGAGCGGGGCGCCGCGGTAGGTCAGGGGCACGAGGTAGGAGGTTTCCCGGCCGCCCGAGTGGTCGGTGAGCACCATGAACTCGATGCCGACCTCGCCCTCGGGGTCGTCGAGGCGGAACCCGCCCGAGCGGTCGAGCTCGGGGGCCTGTCCGGTGGACGCGTACCACGGCCGCGTCGGAAGCCAGGCTGTCAGAAGCTCCGTCTTACCGGGCTTCATGGTGGTCTTGTAGATCATCGCCATGGCCTGAACCTACCGGCTCCGATACGAAGGCAGCCCGCAATTCCTCCTTCAGCGAGCGCTGGAACGCGGTCACCAGGGCCTGCACCACCATCGGCTGCATGTGCGCGGAGAGCGCCTTCATCGACTCCACCCGCTCCGGATCGCTCTCGCCCTCCGTGAACGGCCCCCACACCTCGTCCCGGAACAGCGCGGTCAGTTGGTGAGCCGCCGTCCGCGCGTGCCCGAGCAGCACCTCGCGCGCGGCCAGGATCGTCTCGTGGGCGATCGGCACGTCGAGCAGCGCGACCCCGAGCCGCAGCAGTCCCACGTCCACCCGGAAGCCCTCCGGGGTCGGCGTCAGCACGTTCATGGCCGCCAGCCGCCGGATGTCGGTCTCCGTCAGCGTCCGCCCGGCCCGCTTCTCCAGCTCCGCGCGCGAGGAGTCCAGCGCCGCGTCCGGGGCCCAGGTCGCCACCAGCGCGCGGTGGATGGCCAGATCGTGCGCGCTCAGGTCGTCGGGCAGGGCATCGAGGTAGCGCTCGATGGCGGAGAGGGTCATGCCCTGGTGCTGCAACTCTTCGATGAGCGCGAGGCGGGACAGGTGCTCCGGCCCGTAACGGCCCACCCGACGGGGTCCGATCACGGGAGGGGGCAAAAGGCCGCGGGTGCTGTAGAACCGTACGGTGCGGACGGTCACACCCGCCCTGGCCGCCAGTTCGTCGACGGTCAGCGACGCCGGCTCCGGTGCCTGGGTGGTCATGGGCTCTCCGCCTTGCTCTCTGATCAGCACGCCGACACGGTTCGTGTTCAACAGTATTGCTGTCGCACCAACGATGTGAAACGGCAAGGAGCTGCCCATGCCCACGAAACTGCGACTGCCCGCACCTGCTGAAGAGCTCACCCTGCCCGCCCTCCTGGCACGCAACGCCGCCGAACACGGTGATCTTCCCGCCCTCTCGTGGCGCGAGGGCCCCGACGGCACGGCCTGGACCACCCTCAGCTGGTCGGACGTCCGCCGCAAGGTGGCCGTCCTCGCCGCCGGCTACGCCTCCCTCGGCGTCGGACGCGGCGAGCACGTCCTGCTGATGATGGGCAACCGCCCCGAGCACTGGCTCACCGACCTCGCCCTGGTCCACCTCGGCGCCGTCCCCGTCACCGTGTACGGGACCTCGGCGCCCGAGCAGATCGCCCACATAGCCCGCCACAGCCGGGCCCGGCTCGCCGTGGTCGAGGGCGCCCGGGAGCTGGTCCGGTGGGAGCCGCTGCTGGCCGATCCGGCGACCCCGCTCGAACGGCTCGTCGTGGCCGAGGCCCCCGAAGCGGGCCCGCACCCGACCTACGCGTCGGTGTACGCCGGCGGCGCGCACCTGCACCGCTCCGAGGCCTTCGAGAAGGCCTGGCGGGAGACCCGCTCCGAGGACCCGCTCACCGTCGTCTACACCTCGGGCACCACCGGCGACCCCAAGGGGGTGCGCCTGACGCACCGCAACATCATGCTCCAGTCCGTGCGCCTCGACGGGCACATCGAACTGCCGGAGCACGCCGAGCACCTCTGCTACCTGCCCTTCGCGCACATCGCCGAGCGGATCCTCGGCATCTACCTCCCGCTCCTGCGGGCCGCCCACGTCCGGCTGTGCGCCGACCCGGCCGCCGTATCGGTCGCGGTGCGCGAGCTGCACCCGGTGCAGTTCTTCGGGGTGCCGCGGGTGTGGGAGAAGCTGGCCGCCTCCGTACGGGCGGTGCTCGGGCGGCTGCCCGAGGAGCAGCGGCGCGCCATCGAAGCCGCCAACGACCTGGCGCGGGAGCGGGCCGGGCACCGGGAGCGCGGGGAGGAGGTCCCGGCCGCGCTCGAAGCCTCGTACGCCCGGGCCAGGGAAGGGGTGCTGGACCCGCTGCTGACGCTGGCCGGGCTGGACCGCCTGGTCTGGACGGCCAGCGCCACCGCGCCGATGCCGATCGACGTGGTCCGCTTCTGGGCGGGCTGGGGCATCACCATCATGGACGCGTGGGGGCTGACCGAGACCTCCGGGGTGTGCACGGTCAACAGCCCGGACGGCTTCCGGCTGGGTTCCGTGGGCCGCCCGATCGAGGGGCTGGAGCTGCGGATCGCCGAGGACGGGGAGATCTTCACGCGCGGGGAGACGGTGTTCGGCGGGTACCTCCTCCCGGACGGCTCGGTGGAGAGCGCCTCCGACGACGAGGGCTGGTTCCCGACGGGGGACATCGGGCGGCTCGACGAGGCGGGGTTCCTCTGGCTGACCGACCGCAAGAAGGAACTGATCATCACCTCGAACGGGAAGAACGTCTCGCCCGCCCTGGTGGAGAACACCGTCAAGGAACACCCGCTGATCGGCCAGGCCCTGGTGCACGGCGACGGCCGCTCCTACCTCGTCGCCCTCCTCGTCCTGGACCCCGAACTCGGCCCGGCCTGGGCGCAGGCCCAGGGCATCGACGCCGCGGCCGCCACGCCCGCGGAGCTCGCCGCGCACCCGGTCGTACGGGCTGAGGTCGCCCGGGCCGTCGCCGCCGCCAACGCCCGGCTCAACCGCACCGAGCAGATCAAGCGCTACCGGCTGCTGACCGGGGAGTGGGGTCCGGAGTCGGGGGAGCTGACCCCGTCGTTGAAACTGCGCCGCCGGGTGGTCCGGGAGAAGTACGCGGAGCTGATCGAGGGGCTCTACGCGGAGCCGTACGCGGCGCCGGACGAGGCTTCGTAGAAAGGTCCGTCACACGAACGGCCCTGCCCGGTGAGCGGATCTTCGCTCACCGGGCAAGGGTGAGGGAATGTGCATATGCCCTGAATTCGCCGCGCCGCCCGGCAAGGGCGGCTGATCGCCCATGGGTGTGCTGCAAGACCACCCCGAACTCGCCCTGTTCCTCTGCCTCGCGGCCGGATACCTGCTGGGGAAGGTACGCGTAGGCCCGATCACCCTCGGCGGCATCTGCGGCACGCTGATCGTGTCGCTGCTGCTCGGCGCCTGGGCCAAGATCGAGATCGACGCCGACGTGAAGACGATCTTCTTCGCGCTCTTCATCTTCGCCCTCGGCTACATGGCCGGACCGCAGTTCTTCGCCAACCTCAACCGCAAGAGCATGCGCTTCTTCGCGCTCTGCTTCATCGAGCTCGTCAGCGTGCTCGGCCTGGCCTATCTGCTGGCCAAGGCCTTCGACCTCGACGTCGGCACCGCCTCGGGCATCCTCGCGGGCGCGGCCACCGAATCCGCCGTGGTCGGCACCGCCACCGAGGCGATCGGCAAGCTGCCCGACCTGACCGCGGAGCAGATCACCACGTACCAGGGCCACGTGGCCACCGCGTACACGGTCTGCTACCTCTTCGGCCTGGTCACCATCGTCATCTACACCAGCCAGATCATGCCGATGCTGCTCCGTACCAACCTCGCGGAAGCCTCGCGCGAGCTGTGGGAGAAGATGCGCGGCGGCGGCTCCGGCGGCCTGGAGAGCGACGAGCGCGAGGCGCTGCCCGGCCTGGTCGGGCGCACCCACCTGGTCACCCTCGCCGACGGCCGCACCGTCGGGAACCTGGAAGCGGCCTTCGGCGGCGGGGTCACCGTGGAGGCCGTCCGACGCGGCTCCAAGGACCTGACCCCCGCCCCGGATCTCGAACTGGTGCTCTCCGACCTCGTCCTCGTCGTCGGCCGGCGCTCCGAGGCCATCGCGGCGGGCCGGGCGATCGGCCCGGAGACCCCCGGCATCCCGGGCGTCGACACCCCGCTGGCCACCCGGCAGGTCGCCATGACCGATCCCTCGGTCGCCGGCAAGTCCCTGGACCAGATCCGCTCGACCCACGCGGAGTTCGGCCGCAGCGGCGTCTACGTGACGGACGTGCTCCGCGGCGAGCAGCACCTGCCCGCCAATCCCGACACCGTCGTCGAGCGCGGTGACGTCATCACCCTCGTGGGCGCCCGCTCGGGCCTGAACCGGATCGTGGCGAAGATCGGCACGGTGGCCAAGAACGACGCCACCGACTTCATCTACCTCGGTCTCGGCATCGCGGTCGGCTCGCTCATCGGGCAGATCGTGGTCCGCGCCGGCGGGGTCCCGCTCTCGCTCGGCACCGGCGGCGGCTGCCTGATCTCGGGTCTGCTCTTCGGCTGGTTCCGCTCCCGCCGGCAGACCTTCGGCGCCTTCCCGCCGCAAGCCGCCACCACCATCAAGGACATGGGGCTCGCGGTCTTCATCGCCTGCACCGGTCTGACCTCGGGCCCGCAGGCCTGGCCGCTGCTCAAGGAGTACGGGGCCCTGCTGCCGTTCGCCGGGATCGCCATGGTCCTCGTACCGGCGACGATCTCGCTGATCGTCGGGCGCAAATTCCTGAAGATCGAGAAGCCGCTGCTGATCGGCGCCATCGCCGGACAGCAGTGCTCCACCCCGGCCATCACCTCGGTCACACAGGTGGCGCAGAGCTCGGTCCCGATGCTCGGCTACACGATCACCTACGCGCTGTCCAACTTCCTGCTCCCCCTCACCGGACCGATCCTCGTCGGGATCCTCGGCGCCTGACCCCCCACCAGGACGGGTACCAGCATGATCGACTTCCTCGTAAGGAACATCTTCAAGCCCCATCCCGAACTACTCGTCTTCATCACCGTCGCCTTCGGCTTCCTCGTCGGCAAACTGCGGTGGAAGGCCATCGGGCTGGGCGCCGTCACGGGCTGTCTCATCATGGGCCTGATCTTCGGCGCCCAGTTCAAGATCACTATCGACGGGACCGTGAAGAACCTCTTCTTCACGATGTTCCTCTTCGCCCTCGGCTACAAGGTCGGCCCGCAGTTCTTCCGGGGCCTGAAGAAGGACGGCCTGCCGCAGGTCCTCAACGCGGTGATCGTCTGCGTCACCGGCCTGCTCGTCTCCTGGGGCTTCGCCGTGATGCTCGGCTACGGCCCCGGGCTCAGCGCGGGCCTGCTCGGCGGGGCGCTCACCCAGTCCGCCGTCATCGGTGTCGCCCAGGACGCGATCGGCAACCTTCCCGGACTCAGCCCGTCCGAGATCACGGATCAGCAGAACCTGGTCGCGGTCGGCTACGCCGTCACCTACCCCCTCGGCACCATCCTCTGCGCGCTGCTCCTGGCCAACGTGCTGCCCCGGCTCTACCGCCGGAACCTGGCCACCGAGAGCGCCGAGCTCGCCAAGGAGCTCGACGCGCCCAGCGACGACCCCGACCTGCACGAGGGCTACTACGAGGTCGTCCTGCGGGCCTACACCATCCAGCGGCCCGACCTCGTGGGCCGGACCATCGACGACTTCGAGAACCAGCAGAAGGCCCTGGGCCAGCGGATCTACATCACCAGGATCCGCCGGGAAGGTGCGATCGTCGACCACACCCAGCAGACCGTTCTGCGCGAGGGCGACGTCGTCGCCGTCAGCGCCCTGCGCGAGTCCCTCGTCGCGTTCGACGCCCGCACGCACATCGGGGCCGAGGCCGACGACGTCGAACTCCTCGGCTACCAGACGGAGAACCTGCACGTGGTCGCCTCCGAGAAGGCGCAGCTGGGCAAGACCATCGCGGAGCTGCGGGCCGAGCCCTTCATGGTCGGCGTCTACATCGACAAGGTCTACCGGTCCGGTTCGGAGTTCCCCTACCGGCTCTCCACCCAGCTGGAGCGCGGCGACACCCTGATCCTCTCCGGTCCCAAGCGCCTGGTGGACCCGGCCGGGCAGGCCATCGGCAAGCCGGTCCCGACCAGCTTCGCCACCGACATGATCTGGGTGGGCCTCGGCATCTTCCTCGGCGGCTGCCTCGGCATCCCGGCCCTGACCGCGGGCGGGGTCCCGATCTCGCTGTCCACCTCGGGCGGCGCGCTCATCATGGGCCTCGTCTTCGGATGGATCCGCGGCAGGTACCCGACCTACGGCAACGTCCCGCCCGGGGCGCAGTGGTTCATGGACACCCTGGGCCTGTGCCTCTTCGTCGCGGTCGTCGGGCTCAACGCCGGACCCAGCTTCACCAGCGGGCTGGCCTCGGCCGGCTGGGGGCTGTTGCTCTGGGGCGCGGTCATCACGCTGATCCCGCTGCTGGTGGGCTTCCTCGTGGGCCATCACATCCAGAAGATCCGCTTCCCGATCCTCATGGGCGTACTGGCCGGCGGTCAGACCACCACGGCGGCGATCGGAGCCGTCAACGAGGAGTCCAAATCCCAGGTCCCGACGCTCGGTTACACGATCCCCTACGCGGTCAGCAACGTGCTGCTGACGATCTGGGGCGCGGTGATCGTCCTCCTCAACCACTGAACACCGCCCTCCGCCTCGCCCGCAGGGCCAATCGCACACCGAAACGCCGAACGCCACCGACGCAAAGGAACGAACCACCGTGCCGGAGACCACTTTCAGCCGCGAGGAGATCCAGTCCTTCGCGCAGCTCAGCCCGTTCGAGCTGAAGGACAAGTTCATCCAGCTGGCCACCGCCGCCCAGGCCGACAAGCCGGGACAGAAGGACACCACCGCCCGCGCCATGCTCAACGCGGGCCGCGGCAACCCGAACTGGATCGCCACCGGTCCGCGCGAGGCCTTCTACTCGCTGGGCTACTTCGCGCTGGAGGAGTCCCGGCGGGTGTGGACCGCGGACAACCTCGGCGGAATGCCGGAGAAGAAGGGCATCGGGGAGCGGTTCGAGTCCTGGGCCCGGCGCCACCCGGACCTGCCGGGCGTGGAGATGCTGTCCGCGTGCGTCCAGTACGCCCTCTCGCGCTGGGCGTTCGACAAGGACGCCTTCGTCCACGAGCTGACCGACGCCATCACCGGTGACAACTACCCGGTACCGGACAGGATGCTGACCCACGCGGAACACGTCGTGCGCGGCTACGTCGCCGACGAGATGTTCGACAAGAGGCCGCCGGAGGGCAACAACCTGTCGCTGTTCGCGACCGAGGGCGGCACCGCCGCCATGTGCTACATCTTCGACTCGCTGATGAAGAACGGGATCCTGAAGAAGGGCGACAAGATCGCCCTGATGACCCCGGTGTTCACCCCCTACATCGAGATCCCCGAGCTCGACACCTTCGAGTTCGAGGTGGTCAACGTCCAGGCCAGCCTCTTCGCCGAGACCGGCGTGCGCCAGTGGCGCTACCCGGAGGAGGAGGTCGCCAAGCTGGCCGACCCCGCCGTGAAGCTCGTCTGCCTGGTCAATCCCTCCAACCCGCCCTCGCTCGCGCTGAGCGACCGGGTGGCGAACCAGATCAAGGACATCGTCGCCACCAGCAACCCGAACCTGCTGATCGTCACGGACGACGTGTACGGCACCTTCGTGCCCGGCTTCCGCTCGATCGCCGCCGACCTGCCGCGCAACACCCTGCTCGTGTACTCGTACTCCAAGCACTACGGCTGCACCGGCTGGCGGCTCGGCGTCATCGGCCTGCACGACGACAACGTCATCGACGACATGATCGCGAACTTCCCCCAGGACCAGAAGGACCGCCTCGCCAAGCGCTACGGCACCCTCACCCTGGAGCCGGAGAAGATCCGCTTCATCGACCGGCTCGTGGCGGACTCCCGCTCGGTGGCCCTCAACCACACGGCCGGCCTCTCGCTGCCGCAGCAGACGATGATGGTGCTCTTCTCGCTCTTCGACATGCTGGACGAGGGCCAGGCGTACAAGGAGCGGATCCGGCAGATCGTCCACCGCAGGCTCGACCTCCTCCTGGAGGGAGCCCAGATGAAGATCTCCGAGGACGACAAGCGGGCCGGGTACTACATCGAGCTCGACCTGCTGGCCGAGGCGGAACGGGTGCACGGCAAGGACTTCGCCGACTTCCTGGAGAAGAACTACGAGCCCGTCGACCCGCTGTTCCGGCTCGCCGAGCAGACCTCGGTGGTCCTCCTCAACGGCGGCGGATTCGACGGCCCCCAGTGGTCGGTGCGCGTCTCGCTGGCCAACCTCGACGACCTGGACTACCTGAAGATCGGCCACCACCTGCGGGCCATCTTCAACGACTACGCGAGCGAGTGGGAGCGGGCGAAGGCCTCCGGCTGACCGGCTCCTGACCCACTGTCAGAGGCGTTCGGCACGATCGGTCCATGAGCTTCTTCGATGGACTGATCGTGCCGGATCCGCCGAAGGCGGCCGCTCCGGCGGAGATGCGACTGGGCCCGTACGAGGCGTCGCCGTACGAGGACCATCCGCCGGCCGACTGGTTCGCCCCGGCCAGGATCCCGGAGACGCGGGAGGTCGGCGCCGGACCCGAGACGCGCGTCGTGCTCACCGGCTGGGAGGTCTGGCCCGCCTCGCTGACGATCCGGCTGGACGTGTTCCGCCGGCGCGTGGCCTACGGCGACGGCGGGCACTTCCACCACGGCCGACCGGGCGCCGATGGACTTCGATTCGGCGTGCTGCTGGCCGACGGGCGCCGTGTCACCACCCTGGACGGCGACCCGTGGTCCGCGCCGCGGACCGGCCCGGACGGCCTGCCCCGGCCGAGGCTGATGCCGTACGGCGGATCCGGGGGCGCCTTCCATGACGAGGTGAACCTCCACCTCTCGCAGCTGCCGCCCGAGGGACCCCTCGTCCTGGTCACCGAGTGGCCTGCCGAGGAGGTACCCGAGACACGCACCGAGTTCGACGCCGGGATGCTGCGCGCCGCCGCCACCGAGGTGCTGGAGATCTGGCCGGGTCCGCAGCGATCCGCCCCGGGCGGGCCGCAGCAGGCGGGGGAGTCGCGGGGGGTGGCCATCTGGAGCCGCGGCGCGAGCGACATCCTGGCGCAGCCGAAGCCGGCCTGGTACTCGGACGTGTACGTGCCGCCCGCCCCCGAGCGCGACCGTGCCGACTGGGAGGGCATGGGGTACGAGGGGTGGGCGGATCCCGAGCTCATCCGCGCCCGGCTCGCGGCGGGCGCGGATCCCGACCCCGATCCCGACGGGGGTCATTTCGGATCGCCGCTGCACCGTATCGCCGAGAGCGGCCGGCCCGAGTCGGTGGCCGAACTCGCCGGGCTCGTCGCCGACGTGGACGCCCTGGACCACCTCGACGGAAGCGGCGTGACCGCACTGTGGGAGGCCGTGGCCCACGGCCGCGCGGACAACGCGGCCGCGCTGCTGGCCGCCGGGGCCGATGCCTGGACCCCCCGGATCGCCGGGCGCTCGCCGGGCAGCCTCGCGCTGTCCACCGACATGGCCGCGCTCTTCGCGGACCTCCCCGGAGCGGTTCCCCGCAGCGCCCAGGAGGTGACGGCCCAGCGGGAGGCAGACGAACAGGCCCTGGTGTTCAGGGGGATCCACACCGAGGGGCTGTCGGTCGCCTTCGTCGCCGGGATCACGGAGGACGAGGCGGTCCGCAGGCTCGGCACGGATCCGGAGCGCTGCCGGGTGCTGGACCTGGACCGCGAGCCCGGCCCGTACGGCACGGGACCCGACGGCTTCGATCCGTCCGCCGAGGAGGCGGAGCGGTTCATCGGCGTGACGGGAGTGCCCGGCGGCTGTGTGCTGATCCAGCCCTTCTGGTACGGGGCTTCGACGCCGAAGGTGCTCCGCGCCCTGTCGCCCGGGGGCCGGGCGTACGGGGTGTACTTCAACGCGGCCGGCGGCACCTTCGGGCAGCTCTCCGTGGACGGCCGGGAGGACGAGCACGAGGAGATCGGGCTCCCGCCGTACGAGGGGTCGCCGGAGGGCCACTGGCTGCACCGCTTCTGGCAGTGGGGTCCGGAGGAGGACCTGCGGGGAGCACGCTCGCTGGCCTACGCCTGCGCGCGGGCGGGGATGCGACTCGAAGACGGGCGCGCGGTGGAGGGCCCGCCGCGCCGCTGGGTGGAACTCCCGGCCGACAGCCCCTTGCTGAGCAGGGACTGAGCAGGGACCGGGCCGGAACCGGACCGGCCGGATGCCCCGCGGTGGCGGCGGGCACCCGGCCGGCTCGGATCAGCGGCCGATCAGCGGGTAGTGGTCGCTGAGGTTGTTGTACGTATAGGAGGTGCCCCAGCTGGAGACCGTCCAGGGCGCCGACTGCTCCAGGACCACGTTGTTCTCCCAGCCCGCCGGGCGGGCGTTGCCCTTGCGGTAGAGGACGTAGTCCAGGTCCTCGCGCGGGTCGGTCGGGTAGCGGTACTTCGCTATCGAGTTCAGCGCGGTGTCGAAGGAGTACGTGTGCCCCGTGCGGGTGTCGGAGGCCGCCAGGTCGGCGTTGGCCAGCATGGTGGCCAGCTCCGGGGTGCGCGAGTCGACGTTCATGTCGCCCGCCACGATGACCTGCTCGCTCGCCGGGATGTTCTTGGCGTCCAGGAACGCGTCGATGTTCCGGAACTGGCGGGCGCGCATCTCCGCCGCCTCGCCCGCGCCGCAGCCGGGGTCGGTGGACTGGGCGTGGGTGCCGACGACGTGGACCTTGGTGCCGTTCACGTTCAGCACGACGTAGGCGAAGCCCTTGTTGGACCACCAGTCGGCGCCGCAGGCGTCCTTGTAGACCACCTGCTCCTTGCGCACGATCGGCCACTTGCTGAGGACCGTGACGCCGCCGTCCTCCGGGGTGGTGGAGGAGTAGGCGCCGCCCGTGGCGTCCCAGCCGCTCTTGCTGCGGCCCACGATCGGGGTCTGGTACGGGTACTGCGCGGCCGAGTTGGCCTTCAGCGCGTCGGAGGCCGCGTTGTCGAAGGCCTCCTGGAGGACGACCACGTCGTGGCCCTGGTACCAGGAGGCCTTGGGGATCTCGGCCGCCCGGTGGTCCTGGCCCCAGTTGGGGTAGAGGCTCTTGCTCATCAGGAACGCGTTGTACGACAGGACGCTGAGCCGCGGCGCGGCGGCGCTCTCGGCGGCGGTGGCGGCCGGAGCCGCGGTCGCCACGAGCGATCCGACGGCGATCGCGGCGACGGCCGCGGCGGCGGCGCGGGTCCTGCGGGGCTGGATCTGGGGCATGGAGGTTCCCTCGTTCCTGTGGGGGAAGATCGGCTCCGCCATCCAAGCAGCCAGGGTTACTTCGCGGTAACACCTGTGACACGGGTTTCTGGACGCAGTCCTACTTCTTCGGTGTTTCCGCGGCCGGCCCTCAGCCGGCCCTCAGCCGGACTTTCAGCCGGCCCGACGGTCTTCGTCCTGCGCGGAACTCCAGGTGAAGCCCCCGATACCGCCCGGAGCGGAGGCCTCGGCGGCGCCGGAGGCCTCGCCGGCGTCCTCCTGGTGGCGGCGGAACCGCAGGAGGAAGTACGGCACCCCGAACAGCGCCACGAGCACCGCGAGGATCAGGGCGAGCGTGACGGCCGTGCCGATCAGCATCCAGGGAGCCAGGGACTCCAGCACGGCCGAGGGGGACAGGTTCATGGCGGCAGGATGCACCGTCCACAGGGTTCGGCGGAAGCCGCCGGACCCCCTGCATACTGGGAGAACGGCAGGTCGACACCCTGGGGGAACGCGGATGGGCACGAAGCGAAGCGATCGCGACCCCGAGCCCCCGCCGCCCGGGGGAGTGCTCTGGACCATCGCCGGAGACGTCCGCGCGCTGCTCATGCTGCCCGCCGCCTTCACCATGCAGGTCGCCCACCCCGCCATCGGCGCCGGCGTCGACGAGCACTCCGTCTTCCGCACCGACCCCTGGGGCCGCGGCGAGCGCTCCCTGCGCTCCGTCCAGCTGTGGGTGTACGGCGGAGCCGACGCCGCGGCCGAGGGGCGCCGGGTGCGCCGCCTGCACAAGGAGATCCAGGGCACCGACACCCGGGGGCGCCGCTACCACTCCCTCGACCCGGCCTGCTACGCCTGGGTGCACGCCACCGGCTTCCCGGTCTACCTGTACGCCGGGCGCTACCTGCTGCGCCCCTTCACCCCGGCCCAGGAACGGCAGCTCTACCGCGAGTGGCTCCAGGTCGGCCGCATCCTCGGTCTGCACGACCGGGACATGCCGCAGAGCATCGAGGAGTACTGGCCGTACTACCACCGGATGCTGGCCGAGGAGATCGAGCCCACCAAGGTCGCCCGCGAACTCCTCGCCACCGACGCGCCCCTGCCCCGCCCCGCCGGAGGCCCGCTGCCGGTCCGGATCCTGCTGCGGCTGACCTGGCCCGTCCTGCGGGCCGCCTTCCTGCACTTCCGGGCCTTCGTCACCGCCGGCTACATGCCGCCCGAGGCGCGCGCCGCCATCGGCCTGGAGTGGACCCCGGCCCAGGAACGCCGCCTGCGCCGGTTCAGCACGGCCCTGCGCCTCCTCGTACCCCTGCTGCCGGAGCGCCTGCGCTACCTCCCGATCGCCCGCGCGGCCCGGGCGCGCGTACGCGCCGCCGCCCGCTGAGGGGCGGCGGCGCGCAGCTTCGTACCGGGTTGCGTCAGTGCGCGTCGTGCACGGTGTTCGTCGCGGCGATCTTCTTCCAGGACTTCGGCTCGGCCGCCTTGCGGGTCGCCGGGGCGCGCAGGGTGCGGGCGCCCGGAGCCGTGGAGGCCTTCGCCGGGTTCAGGGCCGAGGCGTCCGGCTTGCCCGGGGTGTAGAGCCAGGTCTCGAAGAGCTGCGCGAGCGGCTGGTTCGAGATCTTCTCGGCGTAGCGGACGAAGTCGCCGACCTTGGCGTTGCCGTAGGCCCGCTCGGTCGGCCAGCCCTTCAGGATCCGGAAGAACTTCTCGTCGCCGACGTGGTTGCGCAGCGCCTGGATCGCGATCGCACCGCGGTCGTAGACGGCCCCGTGGAACTGGTTCTCCGGACCCGGGTCACCCGGCTTGACCTGCCAGAACGGGTCCTCGGCGGGCCGCTGTCCGTACGCCCAGTCGGCGAGCTCCTGCGCGGTGCCCTCGCCCTCCTTCTCCGACCACAGCCACTGGCTGTAGCGGGCGAAGCCCTCGTTGACCCAGATGTCCTTCCAGCCGTCGACCGACACGCTGTCCCCGTACCACTGGTGGGCCAGCTCGTGCACGACCACGGACACGTTCGCGCCGTTCGCGAACTGCCGGGGGCTGTAGAACGGCCGGGTCTGCGTCTCCAGTGCGAAGCTGCTGGGCACGTTCGGCACGTACCCGCCGAGCGCGTTGAAGGGGTACGGCCCGAAGACCCCCTCCAGCCACTCCGCGACCTCGCCGGTCCGCTCCACGCTCGCACGCGCCGCGCCCGCGTTGTCGCCGAGGTCCTGGCTGTAGGCGTTCAGGATCGGCAGCCCGCTCGCCGTCTTGTCGGTGGTGATGTCGAACTTTCCGACGGCCAGGGTGGCGAGGTACGTGGCCTGCGGCTTGTTCGAGCGCCAGTTGTACCGGGTCCAGCCCAGCCGTGAACTCTGCGACTGCAGCACGCCGTTGCTGATGGCCTGCGTGCCGTCGGGCACGTTCACCGACACGTCGAAGGTGGCCTTGTCGAGCGGGTGGTCGTTGCTCGGGAACCACCAGGCCGCCGCGTCGGGCTCCTGCGCGGCGACGCCGCCGTCGGGGGTGCGCTGCCAGGCGGACCAGCCGTCCACCTTGAACTCCGAAGGCTTGCCCGCATACTTGACGACCACGCTCGACTGCTTGCCGCGTGCGAGCGGGGCGGCCGGGGTGACCTCCAGCTCCGAGACGCCGGACTTGGCGAACTTCGCCTTGACCCCGTTGACCCGGATCTCGCTGACGTTCAGGCCGAAGTCGAGGTTGAAGCGGGACAGGTCCTGCTTGGCGGTGGTCAGCAGGGTGGCGGTGCCCTCCAGCAGGTCGGTCTTCGGCTGGTACTGGAGGCGCAGGTCGTAGTGCGACACCTCGTATCCGCCGTTGCCGCTGGCCGGGTAGTAGGGATCGCCGATACCCGGTGCGCCCGGAACGGAACTCGCCGCCGACGCCGGGATCACCAGCAGAAGGGAGGCGGCGAGCACGCTCGGAGCGATGACTTTGCGGTGCACCTTGAACTCCAAATGGGTAGGGGAGTGGCTTCCGTTCGACCGTATTCACGCTCGGGACCCCGCGTCATGTCCATGGCCCCTCCTGTCACATGATCGCCACGCGTCTGAAAAACGCCCGTGCGGAACACGCGGGCCGGGGTGTCGGAGAGACCCCGCGCACCGCCCGCGGCCCGCGCGGCCCGATGTCCGGATCTGCGGGCCGGCCGTCATTGCCCGCGCCTTCGCCGCGTCCTAGCGTTGCCGATGTGGCCCCGAGTCGGCCGCGACCCACCCCACCCTCGTGAGAACGGCACCCTTATGACCACGACCACCCTGCGTCAGCTCAACGGCTTCGACGAGACCCCCGCGACCTTCGAGGACGCGGTCCTGGTCCTCGTCGACTACCAGAACACCTACACCGGCGGCGTCATGGAACTCGACGGCTGGGAACCGGCGCTGGCCTCCGCCTCGCTGCTCCTCGCGCGGGCCCGCGAGGCCGGCGCCCCCGTCGTCCACGTCCGCGACGGCGGCTACGGCGTCGACACCGAACCGGGCACCCTGCACGCCTCCGTCGCCCCCCGGGCCGGCGAGGCCGTCGTCACCAAGTCCGTCCCGAACGGCTTCCACGGGACCGATCTCCACGAGATCATCGAGGCCACCGGGCGCAAGAACCTGATCATCGCCGGGTTCATGACCAACATGTGCACCCTGTTCACCACCGAGGGCGCCTTCCTGCACGGCTACGCCCCGACGGTCGTCGCCGACGCCTCGGCGACCCGGGCGCTGGAGAGCCCGGCGGGAGCCCTCACGGCGCGCCAGATCCACCAGGCGGCCCTCGCCACGGTCACCGAGCTCTACGGGGTGGTCGTCGCCACCGGAGCCGAGCTGAAGTAGGCGCGACACCTCGCCCTTCTCTCCATACCAAGCAGTCGGTAGCCTGCGCGCCATGACTCTTCCGGCGCGCGCCGCCCGTAGCTGCTGGCACGGGGCGATCAACCCGCTGCACTCGACCGTCTACTTCTCGCCCGACCTCGGCAAGGAGTTCGCGGCCCTCGGGATCACCGACCGCAACGCCGTCAACCTCGCCTCCCGCTCCGCCGCCATGGGTGCGGTCGGGGCGGGCACGGTGACGGCCACCTTCTACAACTACCGCCACGACCTCGTGGCCCGGCACCTCCCCGCCGTCTGGGACACCGCCACCCCCGCGCAGGTCCTCGCCGCCCGGCTGCGGGCCGCGGACAGCACGCTGCGCCGGCTCCTCGGCGACGAGACCGTCGCGTCCCCCGAGATGGCCGAAGCGGCCACCCTGGCGATGCGCGCGAGCGAGGCCTGCACCCGGCACGCCCGCACGCTCTACTCGGCCCACGCGGACCTCCCCGTGCCCGAGGAGCCGCACCTCAAGCTGTGGCACGCCACCACCCTGCTGCGCGAGCACCGCGGCGACGGGCACCTGGTCGCCCTGCTCACCGTCGGCCTGGACCCGGTCGAGGCCCTGGTCAGCCACACGGCGAGCGGCCACGGCATGACGCCGAAGTACCTCAAGCAGATCCGCGGCTGGGAGCAGTCCGACCTGGACGCGGCCGCGGACCGCCTGCGCGAGCGCGGACTGCTCGATTCCGGGGGCGAGCTCACCCCCGCGGGCGCGGCGCTGCGCGAGGCACTGGAGACGGAGACCGACCGCCTGGACGAGGCTCCGTACGAGCGCCTCGGCGCGGCCGGTGTCGCCCGGCTCGCGGAGATCGGCGGCGGGTTCACCGTGCAGGCCTTCGTCGCCGGAGCCTTCCCCGGGGACCTCATGGGCAAGGCCTGAGACCCCCTACGGACAGGGCTCCCGACGTCCGGGGCCGCCACCTGCCACAATTGGCAGCCTTCCGACGCAGCACGCAGCGCGCAGCGGCATCACGCAGCGCGCAGCGCGCACCAGCATCACGTACACGTACGAAGGCAGGCGGGACCGCACAGTGACGATGTCCATCGAAGGCAGGATCGCCGAGGAGCTCGGCGTACGGGAGCGGCAGGTCAAGTCCGCCGTCGAGCTGCTCGACGGCGGCTCGACCGTGCCGTTCATCGCGCGCTACCGCAAGGAAGCGACCGAGATGCTCGACGACACCCAGCTGCGCACCCTGGAGGAACGGCTGCGCTACCTGCGCGAGCTGGAGGACCGGCGCGCCTCGATCCTCGACTCCGTACGGGAGCAGGGCAAGCTCGACGCCGAGCTGGAGGCCCGGATCAACGCGGCCGACACCAAGGCCCGGCTGGAGGACATCTACCTCCCCTTCAAGACCAAGCGCCGCACCAAGGCTCAGATCGCCCGCGAAGCCGGCCTCGCGCCGCTCGCCGAGGGGCTGCTGGCCGACCCGTCGGCGGAACCGGCCGTGGCCGCCGCCGCGTTCGTGGACGCCGACAAGGGCGTGGCCGACCCGGCCGCCGCCCTGGAGGGCGCCCGCGCGATCCTCACCGAGAAGTTCGGCGAGGACGCCGACCTGATCGGCGAACTGCGCGAGCGCATGTGGGGCCACGGCCGGCTCGCCGCGAAGGTCCGCGAGGGCAAGGAGGAGGCGGGCGCCAAGTTCGCCGACTACTTCGACTTCACCGAGCCGTTCACCGCCCTCCCCTCGCACCGCGTGCTCGCCATGCTCCGCGGGGAGAAGGAGGACGTGCTCGACCTCACGCTGGAGCCGGAAGAGCCGAGCGAGACTCCCGGACCGTCCACGTACGAGGGCATGGTGGCCCGCCGCTTCGGCATCAAGGCCCCCAGCGAACACGGCCGTCCCGGCGACAAGTGGCTCGCCGACACCGTCCGCTGGGCCTGGCGCACCAAGATTCAGGTGCACCTCGGCATCGACCTGCGCTCCCGGCTGCGCGCGGCCGCCGAGGACGAGGCGGTACGGGTCTTCGCGTCCAACCTGCGCGACCTGCTGCTCGCCGCCCCCGCCGGCACCCGCGCCACGCTCGGGCTGGACCCGGGCTTCCGCACCGGCGTGAAGGTGGCCGTGGTGGACGCGACCGGCAAGGTGGTCGCCACCGAGGTGATCTACCCGCACGTACCCGCCAACAAGTGGGACGACGCGCTCGCCAAGCTGGCCCGCCTCGCCAAGGAGCACGCGGTCGAGCTCGTCGCCATCGGCAACGGCACGGCCTCCCGGGAGACCGACAAGCTCGCCGCGGACCTCATCACCCGCAATCCCGAGCTGAAGCTCACCAAGGTCATGGTCTCGGAGGCCGGGGCCTCCGTGTACTCCGCGTCCGCCTTCGCCTCGGCCGAACTCCCGGACATGGACGTGTCGTTGCGCGGCGCCGTCTCCATCGCCCGGCGTCTGCAGGACCCGCTCGCCGAGCTGGTGAAGATCGACCCGAAGTCGATCGGCGTGGGCCAGTACCAGCACGACCTGTCCGAGGTGAAGCTCTCACGGTCGCTGGACGCCGTGGTCGAGGACTGTGTGAACGGTGTCGGCGTCGACGTCAACACCGCCTCCGCGCCGCTGCTTTCGCGGGTGTCGGGCATCAGCGGCGGACTCGCCGAGAACATCGTGGCGCACCGCGACGCCAACGGCCCCTTCCGCAACCGCAAGGGGCTCAAGGACGTGGCCCGCCTCGGCCCGAAGGCGTACGAGCAGTGCGCGGGCTTCCTGCGGATCCGCGGCGGGGACGACCCGCTGGACTCCTCCAGCGTGCACCCCGAGGCCTACCCGGTGGTCCGCACCATGGGCAAGACGGCGGGCAGCGAGGTGGCGGCCCTGATCGGCAACACCGGTGTGCTGCGCTCGCTGCGGCCGGAGCAGTTCGTCACCGAGGCCTTCGGCCTGCCGACGGTCACGGACATCCTGCGCGAGCTGGAGAAGCCGGGCCGGGACCCGAGGCCCGCCTTCAAGACGGCGACCTTCAAGGAGGGAGTCGAGAAGATCGGCGACCTGGCCCCCGGGATGATCCTGGAGGGCGTGGTCACCAACGTGGCCGCCTTCGGCGCCTTCATCGACATCGGCGTCCACCAGGACGGGCTCGCGCACGTCTCGGCGCTGTCCAAGACCTTCGTCAAGGACCCGCGGGACGTGGTGAAGCCGGGCGACATCGTCCGGGTCAAGGTCATGGACGTGGACATCCCGCGCAAGCGGATCTCCCTGACGCTGCGGCTGGAGGACGAGGCGGAGCGCGGCGGCGCCGACGGCGGTGCGCCGAGGCAGCGCGAGGAGCGGGGCGAGCGGCGCGGCGGCGGCCGGCCCCCGCAGCAGCGCGGCCCGGGCGGCCAGGGTGGTCAGGGCGGCCAAGGGGGCGGCGAGCGCGGTCAGGGAGGTCAGGGCGGCTCCCGCGACGGCGGCAAGGGCCGCCGCCAGGGCGGCCAGGGCGGTCAAGGAGGCGGCGGCCCGCGACAGGGCGGCGGCGCTCCGGCCCCCGCCAACAGCGCGATGGCCGACGCCCTGCGCCGCGCCGGTCTCAGCGGCACCGACGAGCGGGGCGGCCGGGGGCGCTAGCCGTTCGTGGCAGTGCGTGCCGGATTGGCTGAATAGGTACCTGACATGGGGACATACCTTGCCAAGTCATCCGGGTGATCTGTAGGCATGACGGAACGCCCGTTCGTCTTCCGGCGAGCGGGCTTCCGTTTGTTCCCCCCGGGACCGCACTCCCGAGGTCGCCTTGAAGACCAAGGACGCCATGCCCCAGCCCACGCACGCCTACCGTCGTTGCCCGAGAAAGGGTCCGAAGAGGGAACACATGCGCCACCCTCAGCCCAGTCTGCGCAAACGGTGCGAGGCGATTCTCGGCCGTCTTGACCTGACGGACCCCTTCTCGCTCGACGGACTGTGCGAGCGGATAGCCGAGCAGCGGGGCCGCCCCATCCGGCTCCACCCGCTGCCCAAGGAGGCGGCCGAGTCCGGAGTCTGCGGACTGTGGGTCGGTACCGCCGACGTGGACTACGTCTTCTACGAGGCGCAGACCACCCCGCTGCACCGGGAGCACATCGTGCTCCACGAGCTCGGCCACATCCTCTTCGGGCACCACTCGCTGGATGCCCCCGTCGAGGACCCCCGGGGCGCCGGCGGGCCGGACGGTGCCGTCCCCACCGTGCTCGGACGTACCAACTACACCACCCGCCAGGAGCGGGAGGCGGAGATGCTCGCCAGCATGATCCGCATCCGCACGGGGTCCCGCGGCCCGCACCTCGGCCACGGCGCCGCGGGGCGGGACACGCTCGCCCGGCTGGAGTCCGCGATGGGCTACGAGCGGCGCGGGCGGGGGCAGGTCCACCGTGGCCTCTGATCTGATCTCCTTCGGCGACGCGCTCGCCGTCCCCAGCGTCGTATGCCTCTGGATCGCCGTCCTGCTCCGCGCGCCCGGCGCCCTGCGCGCCCCGCACCAGCGGGGCCTGTGGCTCGCCGTCGCCACCGCCGCGGCGGCGATGACCCTGAACCTCCCCGACGTCGTCGCCTACGCCATGGGCCGCGACCCGGCCTACGCCCACACCATCGGGCTGGTGCGCAACCTCATCGGCGTCCTCTCGGCCGGCGCCGTGCTCTACTTCGTGGCCGCCGCCACCCGTGGCCGCCGGCTCCAGATCGCCTCCGGCGCCGGCACGGTCCTCTGGCTGACCGTCCTCGTCGGCCTCGACGCGGCCGCGCCCGACCACGGCACGCACACCATCCCGCCCGCCGGCGACCCGGTGCCCTCCCTCGTGTACTGGCTGGTGCTGATCTCCGCCCACCTGATCGCCAACACCGTCTGCGTACTGGTCTGCTGGCGCTACAGCCGGCGCGCCGAGAGCCGGGGCCTCGCCGTCGGACTGATGCTGTTCGGCCTGGGCACCGCGCTCGCCGGGGCGTTCTGGTTCGTCTACCTGCTCAAAGCGCTCTTCGGCTTCACCTGGGCGATGCCCGCGAACCCGCTCCTGATGAACGCCCACGGCCTGCTCCGCGCCGCCGCGATCCTCGTCCCCACGCTGTTCACCTTCCGCCGCACGGCCGCCGACACCGCAACCGCCTGGCGGCTGTGGCCGCTCTGGCGCGACCTCGTCCACGCCGTCCCGCACGTCGCCCTCAACCAGCCGCGCGGCGGCCGCCTGCTGGAACTGCTGTGGCCGCCGGTCCCGCGCAACCTGCTGGTGTACCGCAAGGTGATCGAGACCCGCGACGCCATCCTGATCCTGGGGGAGTACGTGGCTCCGGGCGTGCCGGAACTCGCGCGCAGCCACGTGGCCGGCAGCGGAGTGCCCGAACAGCGGGCCGGCGCGGCCGCGCTGGCCTGCGTACTGAAGGAGGCGCGGCAGGCCAAGCTCGCCGGGATCCCGCAACAGCGGTCCGACGGCGACGCCTTGGAGCTGCCAGCGGCCCTCCAGACCTCGGCCGAGGGCGGCGACCTGGAAGGCGAGACCCGCTTCCTCGTGGACGTGGCCCAGGCCTACGCCTCACCGGCCACGGCCGGTTTCACCGCGTGAGACACGCGATACGCCCGACCGCCAGGAAGTGAACGTCTCTTGACCACCACCGTACTGATCACCGGGGCCAGCGCCGGACTGGGCGCGGCATTCGCCCGCGGCTTCGCCGCCAAGGGCTGCGACCTCGTCCTCGTCGCCCGCGACAAGGACCGCCTCGAAGCCGTCGCCGCCGGCCTCGCCAGGGAATTCGGCACCGTCTGCGAGGTGTTGCCCGCCGATCTGCTCGACGAGGGCGGGCTCGGAGCCGTCGCCGAGCGGCTCGCCGACCGGGCCCGGCCCGTCGACATGCTGGTCAACAACGCGGGCTTCGGCCTCCCCGCGCCCTTCCCGTACAACCCGGTCGAGGACGAGGAGCGGATGCTCGACCTGCTGGTCAAGGTGCCGCTGCGGCTCACCCACGCGGTGCTCCCGGGCCTGCGCGAGCGCCGGCGCGGCGCGGTCCTCAACGTCTCCTCGGTGGCCGGACTGCTGCCCACCGGGACCTATGGCGCCGCGAAGGCCTGGATCACGGCCTTCAGCGAATCCCTGCGCGTGGACATGGAGCCGTACGGGGTCCGCGTGCTCGCGGTGGTGCCGGGATTCACCCGCACCGAGTTCCAGGAGCGTGCCGGGATGGACGTCAGCGCCCTGCGCGACGCGGTGTGGCTGGAGCCGGGCGACGTGGTGGCCCGAGCGCTGAAGGACCTGGCCCGGCGCCGCCCGGTGAGCATCACGGGCCGGCGCTACCAGGCGTACGCACTGGCCGCCCGCCACCTCCCGCGCGGGTTCGTGGCCCGGAAGATGGCCCGCACCCGGCGGGCCCCGGCGGACCGGCCGGACGGGAGCTGACGCGGGCGTCGTCGCAGCCCGGTGCGCGGCCCTGTGACAGGGCCGCGCACGGCTGGGTTGGAGGACGGGTCAGCAGTCGCCGTGGTTGTAGCCTCCGTAGCCGTAGTCGTCATCGTCGTCCCACCAGCCGCCGTGGTGCCAGCCGTTGTCGTCATCGTCGTGGTCCCAGCCACCGGCGACGTAGCTCACGTGCTGGGCCGGGGTCGCCGCCGAGGCGGTGCCCGCCGTGCCGAGCGCGGCCCCGCCGGCCATCAGGAGACCTGCGGCGGAGACAACGAAGAGGCGCTTCGCTCTCAGTGCAAACATGAGAATTTTCCCTTTCCTTCCGCCCTCCTCGAACCTCTCCGAGGTGTGAAGGACGGAACCGCGGGCCGCGTACGCGTAGGCGCAGCCCGGGATCGGATACAGGGCCGCAGAGGTTGCGAAGCACAGGTCCGCCCACCCTGGCGACGTGAGACGTGCGACGTCCGGCCGTGGGGGCGTGCTCCGCGGTTGCGGCTCTCACCCACAAAGGCTAGTCGCGCCCGACCGGGTCGGCATCTTGGGAGGGGGCCGGTCTAGACCTCGGTGACCTTGCCCTCCGCGACGTGCAGGCGGCGGGTCACCTGGACCGCGTCGAGCATCCGGCGGTCGTGGGTGACCAGCAGCAGGGTGCCCTCGTAGGACTCCAGCGCGGACTCCAACTGCTCGATCGCCGGCAGGTCGAGGTGGTTCGTCGGCTCGTCCAGCACCAGCAGGTTCACCCCGCGCCCCTGGAGCAGCGCCAGGGCCGCCCGGGTGCGCTCGCCGGGGGAGAGAGTGGCCGCGGGACGGGTCACGTGCGCCGCCTTCAGGCCGAACTTGGCCAGCAGGGTGCGGACTTCGGCCGGCTCGGTGTCCGGGACGGCCGCGCAGAAGGCGTCGATCAGCGGCTCGTCGCCGAGGAACAGGCCGCGGGCCTGGTCCACTTCACCGACCCGCACGCCCGAGCCGAGGGTGGCGGAGCCGGAGTCCGGGGCGAGGCGGCCCAGGAGGACGGCCAACAGGGTGGACTTGCCGGCCCCGTTGGCACCGGTGATGGCGACCCGGTCCGCCCAGTCGATCTGCAGGCTCGCCGGTCCGAAGGCGAAGTCCCCGCGCTGGACCACCGCTTCGCGCAGGGTGGCCACCACCGAGCCGGAGCGCGGGGCCGCCGCGATCTCCATGCGCAGCTCCCACTCCTTGCGCGGCTCGTCGACCACTTCGAGCCGCTCGATCGCGCGCTGCGTCTGGCGGGCCTTGGAGGCCTGCTTCTCGCTCGCGTCGGCGGCGGCCTTCCTGGCGGACTTGTCGTTGTCGGTGGCCTTGCGCTTGGAGTTCTTGACGCCCTTGTCGCTCCAGCCGCGCTGCATCGCGGCCCGGTCCTCCAGGGCGGAGCGCTTGTCGGAGTACTCGTCGTACTCCTCGCGGGCGTGGTTGCGGGCCCGCTCGCGCTCTTCCAGGTAGGCGTCGTAGCCGCCGCCGTAGAGGTTGATCTGCTGCTGGGCCAGGTCGAGTTCGAGGACCTTGGTGACGGTGCGCGTGAGGAACTCGCGGTCGTGGCTGATCACGACCGTGCCGGCGCGCAGCCCCTTCACGAACTGCTCCAGACGCTCCAGACCGTCGAGGTCGAGGTCGTTGGTGGGCTCGTCGAGCAGGAAGACGTCGTAGCGGGACAGCAGCAGTGAGGCCAGTCCGGCGCGGGCGGCCTGGCCGCCGGACAGTGCGGTCATCGGCAGGTCGAGACCGACCGACAGCCCGAGGTCGTCGGCGACCTGCAGGGCCCGCTCGTCGAGGTCGGCGCCGCCGAGGTTCAGCCACCGGTCGAGGGAGTCCGCGTACGCGTCGTCCGCGCCCGGGGTGCCGTCCACGAGACCCTGCGTCGCCGCGTCCAGCTCCGTCTGCGCGGCGGCCACTCCGGTACGCCGGGCCAGGAACTCGCGGATGGACTCGCCGGGGCGCCGCTCCGGCTCCTGGGGGAGGTGACCGACGGCGGCGGCGGGCGGGGAGAGCCGCAGCTCACCGGTCTCGGGTGCGTCCAGCCCGGCGAGCATCCGCAGCAGGGTGGACTTCCCGGCGCCGTTGACGCCGACGAGGCCGATGACGTCGCCGGGCGCGACGACGAGGTCGAGATCGGCGAAGAGCGTGCGCTCACCGTGCGCGGCGGTGAGCTTCTTGGCGACGAGGGTTGCAGTCATGATGCCCCGATCCTATCCGCGCCCCGCGCGTGCGGGTCCCGGGGCCGGGACGGGGCCGCGGCCGGCCGTCGGGTCACGTGCCGAGGAGCCGGAGGCCCGCCCACAGGGCCGTCACCGCGGCGGCGAGGGCCGGCACGGTGGTCAGCAGCCCGAGCCGGGTGAAGTCCCCGAGCCGGACGCCTTCGTACCCGTCGGTGTGGAGGATCCGGCGCCACAGCAGGGTGGCCAGGGACCCCGCGTAGGTGAGGTTCGGCCCGATGTTCACCCCGATCAGCACCGCCAGCACCGGACCCGCGCCGCCCACCGCCGCCACCGGGAGCAGGGCCAGGACCGCGGGCAGGTTGTTGATCAGGTTGGCCAGTACGGCGGCCACCGCCGCGACCCCGAGCAGCGCCGGCAGGGAGTCCCCGGCCGGGGTCACCCATTCCAGCCCGTCCCCGAGCCCGTGGTCCACGACCGCCCGTACGACCACTCCGAGGGCCAGCACGAACAGGCAGAAGGCCGGCGCCGTGGAGCCCAGGATCCGCAGGGGCGTGGTCTCCCGGCGCCGCAGGGCCCGTACGGCCAGGACGAGCGTGCCCGCGAGCGCCGCCCAGGCGGGGCTCGCCCCCGCGAAGGAGGCGAGCGCGAAGCCGGCCAGGGTCAGCGCGAGCACCCCGGCCGCGAACCGGGGCAGCGGCGCGGGATCCACGGACTGCGGTACGTGCTCCGGGGCGGCCGCCAGGTCACCGCGGAAGAAGCGCCGGAACACGGCGTACTCCACGCCGATCGCCGCCAGCCAGGGCAGGGCCATGAGCCCCGCGAACCGGGTGAAGGACAGCCCGCTCGCGGCGAAGGCGAGCAGATTGGTGAGGTTGGAGACCGGCAGGAGCAGCGAGGCGGAGTTCGCCAGGTGCGCGGTGGCGTAGACGTGCGGGCGCGGCCGGGCCCCCAGCCGGGAGGCGGTCGCCAGCACCACCGGGGTCAGCAGCACCACGGTCGCGTCCAGGCTCAGAGCCGCGGTGACCACCGAGGCGACCGCGAACACCCCGCCGAGCAGCGCCACCGGTCCCCGCCCGGCCGCCCGCCGGGCCACCGCGGCGCCGGCGGCCTTGAACAGCCCCTCGTCCGCGCAGAGCCGGGCCAGCGCCAGGATCACCGCGAGGAACCCGACCACGGGCAGCAGCTCACGCGTCTGCGCCCACGCGTCGGCGGGCGGTACGACGCCCAGCACGACGAGCAGCCCGGCGGCGGGCACGGCGGCCGCGGCCTCCGGCAGCCCGCGCGGGCGCAGGACGGCGAAGGCGAGCACTCCGAGGAGGAGGGCGACGGACAGACACGCGGCGGCGACGGGGTACAGGACGGGCTCCGGGACGAGGGGGGAGTAGGCGGGACGGGACGGGCCTACGGGTGACGGCGGTGCCAGGACAGGATCGCACCGGTGCCGGCATGGCCGGATAGGTGGGGTGTGCGTCATTGCGGCCATCGGAGGGGTGCCACACGATGAGGCCATGTCGCTGCGAAACGTGCTCGTCGTCCTCTACGACGGCGTGCAGAGCCTGGACGTCACGGGGCCGCTGGAGGTGTTCTCCGGCGCCGACCACCACCCGGGACCGGCACGGTACGCGCTCCGCACCGTCTCACCCGGCGGCGCCCCGGTCCGCACGAGCAGCGGGCTGCGCATCGTCCCGGACGGGGACCTGGAGGGCGAGCGTCCGGGCGCCGGGACCACGCTGCTGGTGCCCGGCGGCCGGTACACGGGGGACTTCGCACCGGAGATCACGGACTGGCTGCGCGCGCACGGCGGGGCCGCGGAGCGGCTGGTGTCGGTCTGCACCGGCGGCCTGCTGCTCGCCGAGGCCGGGCTGCTGGACGGACGGCGCGCGACGACGCACTGGTACGTGTGCGAGCGGATGGCCCGGGACTACCCGGCCGTCACCGTGGAACCCGACCCGATCTACGTCCGCGACGGGCCGGTGGCCACCTCGGCCGGGGTCACGGCGGGCATCGACCTCGCGCTGGCCCTGGTGGAGGAGGACCACGGACGGGAACTGGCGCTGTCCGTCGCCCGGCACCTGGTGGTGTTCCTGCGCAGGCCCGGCAACCAGGCCCAGTTCAGCGCGCAGCTCGCGGCCCAGACGGCGCAGCGGGAACCGCTGCGCGACGTCCAGCACTGGATCACCGAGCACCCGGGGGAGGACCTGAGCGTGGAGGCGCTCGCCGCGCGGGCGGCGCTGTCGCCCCGGCACTTCGCGCGGGCCTTCCAGGCCGAGACCGGGGTCACGCCGGGTCGGTACGTGGAGCGGGTCCGGGTCGAGCACGCCCGGCGGCTCCTGGAGGAGGGCGGCGAGGGCATCGCCCAGATCTCCCGGTCCTGCGGCTACGGGAACCCGGAGGCGCTGCGCCGCGCCTTCGTGAAATCCCTGGGCCAGCCCCCGTCCGAATACCGCCGCCGCTTCGGCACCACCCACTGACTGCCGGCAACCGGCAACCGACCGCTCCGGAGGAGCCATGCAGATCGCCGTACTGCTTTTCGACGGGTTCACCGCCCTCGACGCCATCGGGCCCTTCGACACCCTGGGCCGGCTCCAGGGCGCCGAGACCGTGTTCGTGGCCGAGCGTCCCGGGCCCGTACGGACCGACCAGGGCTCGCTCGCCTTCGTCGCGGACAAGGGGCTCGACGAGGTGACGCGGCCGGACATCGTCCTGGTGCCCGGCGGGCAGGTCACGGACCGGGAGATGGGGAACCCCGTGGTCCTCGACTGGCTGCGGACCGTCGACGCCACCAGTACGTGGACCACCTCCGTCTGCAGCGGCTCGACGCTGCTCGCCGCGGCCGGCCTGCTCGACGGGCGCCGGGCCACCGGCCACTGGCTGTACCTGGACCGGTTGCCCCCGTTCGGGGCGGAGCCCGTCTCGGAGCGGGTGGTCTTCGACGGGAAGTACGTGACGGCCGCCGGGGTGTCGGCGGGGATCGACATGGGGCTGGCGCTCCTCGGCCGCATCGCGGGGGACTCGTACGCGCAGGCCGTGCAGCTGATGACCGAGTACGACCCGCAGCCGCCCTACGACGCGGGCTCTCCCGACAAGGCACCCGCCGAGATCGTCGCGATGCTCCGCTCGGTCACTCCCAAGGCCCCGGCCACTCTTGCGGTCCCGGTCACTGCGAAGGCCCCGGTCACTCCGACGGAGGAGTCCAGCTGAAGGCGGGCGCGCGCCGTGCCAGGAACGCGGCGACCCCCTCCGCGACGTCCCCGCTCGCCGCGGCCTGCGCCGCCCAATGGGCGTCCCGGTCCGTGCGGCCGTCCGCGAACTCCTTCGCCGAACTCTGCGTGAGCTGACTGCGCGTGGCCAGGATCCGGGTGAACTCCAGGACGCGCTTGGACAGGTGACCCGCCGGCAGCAGCTCGTCCAGCAGTCCGGTGCGCAGCGCCCGTTCCGCGTCGATCAACTCGGCTGAGAAGAGCAGGTACTTGGCGGCCGACGGGCCCACCAGCGAGGCGAGCCGCCGGGTGGACGAGGCCGGGTAGACGATGCCCAGCTTCGCCGGAGTCACCCCGAAGGAGGCGCCCTCCTCCGCGAAGCGCAGATCGCAGGCAGCGGCCAGCTGGCTGCCCCCGCCCACGCAGAACCCGCGGATCGCGGCCAGCGTGGGCTTGGGGAAGGCGGCGAGCGCCTCCTCCGCCGCCACGGCCAGGGCCTGCGGGTCCTCGTCCCCGGTCAGGGAGGAGATGTCGGCCCCCGCGCAGAAGGTCTCGCCGGCCCCCGTCAGGACCAGGACCCGTACGGCGGGATCCGCCGCGTGCCCGGCCAGCAGCTCCGGCAGGCCGCGCCACATCGCGGCCGTCATGGCGTTGCGCTTGGCGGGGTGCGAGATCACGACGGTGGCGACCCCGTCGGCGACGGAGGAGAGCAGGGCGGCGTCCATGCGCCGGATGCTATCCCGGACGGTCAAACCTATGATCAAGAGACCGGTCGCCGGCAGCTCGGCGGACCGGCAGGCAGTCGCGGGGTCCGAAGGTCCGTCGGGGCAGCGGAAAGGTGGCGCGTCCATGGGCGCAGACCGTGGCGAGCGTGGGGACCGTACGGGTCCACAGGACGTGAAGGCCGACAAGAAGAAGGTCAGCCGCAGTTTCGCGTGGATGGCCCTGCTCGGGGCGCTCCTGGTGGTGGCCGGCCTGGTGGGCCTCGTCTACACCGGCGTCGCCACCCTGACCACGATGTTCCTCTTCGGCTGGCTGCTGCTGTTCGGCGGCGCGGTGGGCCTGTTCCAGGCGATCCAGTCGCGCAAGAGCAATTACTTCTGGCTGGCCGTCATCGTCGCCGCGATCAACATCGCGGCCGGTTTCGTGATCCTGCGCCGCCCGGAGGCGAGCGCGGAGGCGCTCACCATGTTCGCCGCGCTGCTCTTCCTCACCGGCGGGGTGTTCCGGCTGGCCGGCGCCGTGGTGGTGCGCGGCGCGCACCTCGGTCTGACGCTGGTCCAGGGTGCCTTCGGCATCCTGTTGGGCCTGCTGATCCTCGCGAACTGGCCCGGCAGCAGCCTGTACGTGATCGGAGCGTTCTTCTCCCTCGCCCTGCTGTTCGACGGCCTGAGTCTGATCGCCGTGGGCATGGGAGCGCGCCGCATCCTGGGCTTGGTCAGGGACGACGAGGTTCCGCTGACGCCGGCAGGGGCGGGAGTGGCCGCGCCTGAGACGCGTGAGGCGGCCGAGAAGAGCCCGCCAGAAGATCAGGAACGGTCGAACAACTGACTCTGTCATACGCCAGCGGTCAGAAAGTGTCCGAATGCTGCTGACTTCTGGTCAGTGGTCCGGCCCGGAGCGGTCCGGTCCCCACTCTTTACGTGTGCAGACGATCGAGCGTGAAGACGGGGGCCGGGAGATGGATGTGAGCGGGAGCGTCCCGCCAGTCAAGGGGGACGAGCCGGAGGTCGCGGCCGCCCCCCTTTCGTACGAGGGAGTGTGGCGATTCACGGCACCCGCGGTAGAAGAATCCGTTCCGCAGGCCCGCCGGGCGGTCCGTGACCTGCTCGGCCGCCAGGAGGTGCCGGCCGACGGAGACCTGGTCTACTCCCTGCTGCTGATCGTCTCCGAGCTGGTGACGAACTCGGTCCGCCACGCGGCCGTGCTCTCCCCGGAGGTCGCGGTGGAGGTGGCCATCGGCCGGGAGTGGGTACGGGTGGCCGTCGAGGACAACCACCCGTACCGCCCCAAGGCGCTGGAGGCGGATTTCGGCCAGACCGGCGGCCGGGGCCTCCTCCTGGTCCGGGAGATCACGCTGGAGGCCGGCGGGGTCTGCGACGTGGAGCACACCTCCACGGGCGGCAAGGTGATCTGGGCGGCGCTGCCGCTCACCACGGCCCTCGCGACCCCCGCGGCCACCCCGACCTCGGCCGTCTGAGCCGGGCCGGGCCTGAAGACCACCGGCGACGACCGCCGGCGACGGCCACCGGCCCGACGGCCGGCTACCAGCCCGCCGCGTCGCCCGTCAGCTCGCGGATCGCGGGCCGGGCCGCGTCCAGCACGGTCATGAACCAGGCCGAGAACGGGACCTCGGCGTGCCGCTTCGCGAGCTCCTCCGCGGTCACGAAGGCGGTGTCCGCGATCTCCTCCGGATCAGGCCGCACCGACCGCTGCGCGAGTCCCACGAACAGGTGGTTGTACTCCTGCTCCACCAGCCCCGACGCCGGGTCCGGATGGTTGTAGCGGACCGTCCCCGCCTCCGCGAGCAGCGAGGGCGACAGCCCCAGCTCCTCGTGGGTCCGCCGGGCCGCCGCCGCGAACGGCGACTCCCCGGGGTAGGGGTGACCGCAGCACGTGTTCGACCACACACCGGGGGAGTGGTACTTCCCGAGGGCGCGCTGCTGGAGCAGCATCCGGCCCTGCTCGTCGAAGAGGAACACCGAGAACGCCCGGTGCAGCTGACCGGGGGCCTGGTGGGCGGAGAGCTTCTCCGCCGTACCGATGGTGTTGCCGGACTCGTCGACCAGTTCGAGCATGATCGGTTCTTGAGCGCCGGTGCCGGTGGTCGCGCTGTTCGCGGCGGTGGCTGGTGTGGTCGGCATACCCATCCTTCGCTTCGGACTTCGGCTTTCAGTCTGCCGTACAAATGAGGATTGCCCCCACTTCGGTGATCTGCGCATGTCCGCCCCCCGCCGCGTGATATGCGACGAGGGGCGGAGCGTGCGGATCCGTCAGTTCGTCCGGCCGCGGGCCTGACCCGGCATCAGACCCCGAACGGGGCCGGGTACGTGATGGTGCCCGTGGGAACCGGCACGGAATCGTCGAGCACCAGCGCCATCATCGCCTCGTCGGGCACCTCGAAGGGCGCGCGGATGCCGAAGCGCGAAGCCGGCACGAACCCGAAGCGCGTGTAGTACTCGGGGTGCCCGAGGACGAGCACGAGGTGCTCCCCGCGCTCGGCGGCCGCCCCGAGCAGCGCCCGTACGACCGCGCTGCCGGCGCCCGAACGCTGGAGCGCGGGAGCGGCGGCCACCGGGGCGAGCGCGAGCGCCGGCGCCCCGTCCACCTCGCACCGGGTCAGCAGGGCGTGCGCCGCGACCGACCCGTCCGGGCCCTCGGCCACGTAGGAGAGACCGGGCAGCCAGGAGCCGTCCGCGCGCAGCGCGTCCACGAGGTCGGCTTCGGCCGGGGTGCCGAAGGCGGCCGCGTGCAGCGCGTGCACCGCGTGCCGGGCGGCCGCGTCCCCGTCCGCCTCGGGACGGACGGGCCAGGCACCGCCGTCCCCGGCCGTCACCGGCCGCAGGACGTAGGCGGTGTACCCGTACTCGTGCCCGTACCGCTCCCGTACGTCGATCTCCTCGCGTACGAAGCCCAGCGCGGCCGCGGCTTCGGGACCCGAGGGCGCCGCAGCCGCGGCGGCCCGCTCGCCGAGCGGACCGTAGTAGGCGGCCCAGTCGGAATCGGGCTGCCGGTGCACGCCGAGCACCTGGTAGCCCGCGGCCTGGATCGCGGCCAGGTTGCGGGCGGTGGAGCGCAGCGCGTAGTGCGGGTCCCAGAAGGCGCGGACCCCGGCGGAGGGTTCGTCGACGGTCCATTCGCACTCGCTCAGCACCAGGGTGCCGCCGGGGGCGAGCAGCCGCTTCCACCGTGCGAGCGCGGTGGCGAAGCCGATGTTGTAGGCCGAGCCCTCGGCCCAGACGAGGTCGAAGGAACCGTCCGGATGGTCGGCGAGGTCGCCGATGTCCGCCCGCACGGCGCGGACGCGATCGGTGAGTCCGCGGGCCGCGGCGGCCGCGCGGAGCTCGTCGAGGAAGCCGCCTTGGAGGTCGACGGCGGTGACATCGGCCCCGAGGCCGCCCGCCTCGGCGGCGAGCAGCAGGGCGCTGGGGCCGGGACCGCAGCCCAGGTCCAGGGCGCGCGGCCGCTCGGGCAGCGGTCCGCACAGGGACAGCAGGTGGCGGGTGGTCGCCTCGGAACCGGGGGACTGCCGGGGCAGGCCGCGGTGCAGCTCCAGGAACGCCTCGAAGAAGAGGTCGCCCCGGGTGCTGAAGTCGTTGGTGTGGGAGTTGCTCGTGTTACCGGTGTGGTCGGTCAACGTGAACCCTTGAAAGGGGGCTCCGGCCGACGCGGGTGATCGGTGTGATCAGGCCCGGCCGGACGCCCGGAAGGAGAGGGGGATGTACCGGAGTGCGCTGCGCTGGGCGGCGACGCCTGCGACGGTCATCAACCCCACCTCTTTCTTTCGTTCGTCACATCTCAGGTGACATTCGGGCGATTGGGACGCTTATGCGGAACTCGTACGCGTCTGCGACCACCCTAACAGTCGCGGTACGCAGGCGGGTTTGTGATCGCTCCCACCGATCGTCAATGATGATCGGCACAGGACCGATAGGCCCATGATTTTCGGCTTATCGGAGCGTAAACAGGCGGTGAACCCCTGCTTCCGTTCATCCGATAGCCTCTGCCGACGTGTCGCAGGCCCACCCGGCGACCGTTACCCGTGTGCGTGCAAGGAGTGAGTTCGTCTGCCGACCGTCATCCTTACCGGCCTGCCGGTGCCCGGATCAGCGCTCGCCGACGAGCTGCGCTCACTCGGTTTCGAGGTCCGCCCCGCGGCCACCCCGTCGGACACCGCCGCCGCCCTGGCGCGCGTACCCGCCGAGCAGCGTGTGGCCGTCGTGGACGCGGAGTTCGTCGGACACGTGCACGCCCTGCGCCTCGCGCTGACCGACCCGCGGTTCGACGCCTGCGCCGTCACCGGGGCCCTCGCCGTCCAGCCCGGCGCCCGCGCGGCCCTGGACCGGGCCGCCGCGCTCGACGCGTCCGCCCCCTCGGGCCACGGCCCGTACCCCGACCGGCTCGCCGCCGCCGTCGAGTCCGACGGCACCCCCGTGCACCGCCCCGAGCTGGGCACCCTCGTCGCCGCCGTGCCCGCCACCACCACCGAGCGTGCGACGGCCGCCGCCGCCGTCGCGGCCGTCGACGACGAGGCCGTCCGGCTGCGCACCGCCGTGAAGTCCCGCGACGGGTTCTTCACCACCTTCTTCATCAGCCCGTACTCGCGCTACATCGCCCGCTGGTGCGCGCGCCGCGGACTGACCCCCAACCAGGTCACCACCGCCTCGCTGATCACCGCACTGATCGCGGCCGGCTGCGCCGCCACCGGCGACCGCTGGGGCTACGTGGCCTCCGGCGTGCTGCTGCTGCTCTCCTTCGTCCTGGACTGCACGGACGGGCAGCTCGCCCGCTACTCGCTCCAGTACTCGACGATGGGCGCCTGGCTCGACGCCACCTTCGACCGCGCGAAGGAGTACTCCTTCTACGCGGGCCTCGCGCTCGGCGCGGCCCGCAACGGCGACGACGTCTGGGCCCTGGCGCTCGGCGCCATGATCCTGATGACCTGCCGGCACGTGGTGGACTTCTCGTTCAACGAGGCCAACCACGACGCCACGGCGAATACGAGCCCCACCGCGGCCCTCTCCGACAAGCTGGACAGCGTCGGCTGGACGGTCTGGGTCCGGCGCATGATCATCCTGCCGATCGGCGAGCGCTGGGCCATGATCGCGGTCCTCATCGCCTTCACCACCCCGCGGATCGTCTTCTACGCCCTGCTCGTCGGCTGCGCCTTCGGCGCGCTCTACACCACGGCCGGCCGGGTCCTGCGCTCGCTGACCCGCAAGGCGAAGCGGACCGACCGGGCGGCCCAGGCCCTGGCGGATCTCGCCGACTCGGGACCCGTCGCCGAGCTCGTGGGCCGCGCGGTGGGCCGCCGGATCCCCGGCGCGGGGATCGCCGCGGCCGTCGTCGGCTCGGGCGCCCTGCTGTGGGGCGCCTGGGACCACGAGTTCGGCAGCCGCCAGGTGGTCATCGCCGCGGTCTTCTACGCGGTGCTCGCCGGCTGGGCCGTCGCCCGGCCCCTCAAGGGAGCCCTCGACTGGCTCGTGCCGCCCGTCTTCCGGGCCGCCGAATACACCACCGTCCTGATCCTCGCGGCCAAGGCGGACGTCCCCGGGGCCCTTCCGGCGGCATTCGGACTGGTCGCGGCGGTCGCCTACCATCACTACGACACGGTCTACCGCATCCGCGGTGGCACCGGCGCGCCCCCGCACTGGCTGGTGCGGACGATCGGCGGGCACGAAGGCCGGATCCTCTTGATCACGGTCCTGGCCTCCGTCCTGGCATCGCGCGCCGTCGACTTCCCCGTCGCGCTCACGGCCCTCGCCGTGTTCGTGGCACTCGTGGTGCTCGTGGAGAGCATCCGCTTCTGGGTTTCCTCCGGGGCACCCGCCGTACATGACGAAGGAGAACCAGCATGATCGGCCTCGTCCTCGCTGCCGGAGCCGGACGCCGCCTGCGTCCCTACACCGACACCCTGCCCAAGGCCCTCGTGCCCGTCGGACCCGAAGGGGCCGAGGAGAGCATCACGGTCCTCGACCTGACGCTCGGCAACTTCGCCGAGGTCGGCCTGACCGAGGTCGCCATCGTCGTCGGCTACCGCAAGGAAGCCGTGTACGAGCGCCGCGAGGCGCTGGAGGCCAAGTACGGCGTCAAGATCACGCTGATCGACAACGACAAGGCCGAGGAGTGGAACAACGCCTACTCCCTGTGGTGCGCCCGTGACGTCCTCAAGCAGGGCGTGATCCTCGCCAACGGCGACACCGTCCACCCCGTCTCCGTCGAGAAGACCCTGCTCGCCGCCCGCGGTCAGGGCCAGAAGATCATCCTCGCCCTCGACACGGTCAAGAGCCTGGCCGACGAGGAGATGAAGGTCATCACCGACGGCGAGAAGGGCGTTCGGCGGATCACCAAGCTGATGGACCCGGCCACCGCGACCGGCGAGTACATCGGCGTCACCCTCATCGAGCCGGAGGCCGCCGAGGCGCTGGCCGCGGCCCTGAAGACCACCTTCGAGCGCGACCCCGACCTCTACTACGAGGACGGCTACCAGCAGCTCGTCAACGACGGTTTCACCATCGACGTGGCCCCCATCGGTGACGTCAAGTGGGTCGAGATCGACAACCACGACGACCTCGCCAAGGGCCGGACGATCGCATGCCAGTACTGACGCGACTCATCCCCTCCCCCCTCGTCGTCGACATCAGCCGCGGCGCGATGGACGACCTGGCCGGCCTCCTGGCCGACCAGCGGATCTCGTCGTCCGGCAAGCTCGCGATCGCCATCAGCGGCGGCTCCGGCGCGGTGCTGCGCGCCAAGCTGGAGCCCGTGCTGCCGCACGCCGACTGGTACCCCGTCATCGACGGGACCATCGACTCCGCGGTCAAGCTCGCCGACGACATAAAGGGCAACCGCTACGACGCGGTCGTGGGCCTGGGCGGCGGCAAGATCCTCGACGTGGCGAAGTACGCCGCGGCGCGGGTCGGCCTGCCCATGGTGGCCGTCGCCACCAACCTGGCGCACGACGGCATCTGCTCGCCGGTCGCCACTCTGGACAACGACAACGGCCGGGGCTCCTACGGGGTCCCGACGCCGATCGCCATGGTGATCGACCTCGACGTGATCCGCGAGGCCCCGGTGCGGTTCGTCCGCTCCGGCATCGGCGACTGCCTCTCCAACATCTCGGCGATCGCCGACTGGGAGCTTTCGCACAAGATCACGGGCGAGCCGGTGGACGGTCTGGCCGCGGCCATGGCCCGTACCGCCGGAGAGTCCGTGCTGCGCCACCCCGGCGGCTGCGGCGACGACGAGTTCCTCACGGTCCTCTCCGAGGCGCTGGTCCTGACCGGCATCGCCATGTCGATCAGCGGGGACACCCGCCCGGCGTCCGGCGCCTGCCACGAGATCAGCCACGCCTTCGACCTGCTCTACCCGGGACGTTCCGCGCTCCACGGCGAGCAGGTCGGCATCGGTGCCGCCTTCGCCATGCACCTGCGGGGGGCCAAGGAGCAGTCCGGGCTCTTCGTCCAGGTGCTGCGCGGTCACGGACTGCCCGTGCTGCCCGAGGAGATCGGGTTCAGCGTGGACGAGTTCGTCGCGGCAGTCGAGTACGCCCCGCAGACCCGTCCGGGACGGTTCACGATCCTGGAGCACCTCAACCTGTCCGCCGCCGAGATCAGGGACGCTTACGCCGACTATGCCAAGACCATCCGTAGCTGAACTCCGGCCCGTCGTTCACCCGGCGGGCGTCAAGGACCGGGTCAGCGGGGAGCACTGGGGCGGGCGCCTCTACATGCGCGAGATCTCCCTGCGCATCACCCGCTTCCTGGTCACCACCAAGGTCACGCCGAACCAGCTGACCTACGTGATGACCCTCGCCGGAGTCCTCGCCGCCCCGGCCCTGCTGGTGCCGGGCATCTGGGGCGCCGTCCTCGGCGTGGTCGCGGTGCAGATGTACCTGCTGCTCGACTGTGTCGACGGCGAGGTCGCCCGCTGGAAGAAGCAGTTCTCGCTGTCCGGGGTCTACCTGGACCGGGTCGGCGCCTACCTGTGCGACGCGGCGGTGCTCGTCGGCTTCGGCCTGCGCGCCTCCGACCTGTGGGGCACCGGGCGCATCGACTGGCTGTGGGCCTTCCTGGGCACCCTCGCGGCGCTCGGCGCGATCCTGATCAAGGCCGAGACCGACCTGGTCGGCGTCGCCCGCCACCAGGCCGGCAAGCCCGTGGTCCAGGACGCGGCGGCCACGCCGCGCTCCTCCGGCATGGCGCTCGCCCGCCGGGCCGCCGCCGCGCTCAAGTTCCACCGGCTGGTCCTCGGCATCGAGGCCTCGCTGCTCATCCTGGTGCTGGCCGTCCTGGACCAGATCCGCGGCGACCTGTACTTCTCCCGCCTCGGCGTCGCGGTGCTCGCCGGCATCGCGCTGCTCCAGACGGTGCTGCACCTGGTGTCGGTCCTGGCCTCCAGCAGGCTCAAGTGAGCGCGCCGCTGCGGCTGGGCGCCGTCATCATCACGATGGGCAACCGCCCGGACGAGCTCAAGGCGCTCCTCGACTCCGTGGCCCGGCAGGACGGGGCCCCGGTCGAGGTGGTCGTCGTGGGCCAGGGCGTACGGCTCCCCGGCCTGGCGGACCCGGCGGCCGGCGTGCGCACCGTCGAGCTGCCCGAGAACCTGGGCATCCCCGGCGGCCGCAACGTCGGCATCGAGGCCTTCCGCACCGCGGGCGGCGGCACCTTCGACGTGGACGTCCTGCTCTTCCTGGACGACGACGGACTGCTGGAGCGCACCGACACCGCCGAGCTGTGCCGCCAGGCCTTCACCGAGGACCCCGAGCTGGGCATCGTCAGCTTCCGGATCGCCGATCCGCAGAGCGGCGAGACGCAGCGGCGCCACGTTCCCCGGCTGCGGGCCTCCGACCCGATGCGCTCCTCGCGCGTCACCACCTTCCTGGGCGGCGCCAACGCCGTCCGCACGAAGGTGTTCGAACAGGTCGGAGACCTCCCCGGGCAGTTCTTCTACGCGCACGAGGAGACCGATCTGGCCTGGCGGGCGCTCGACGCCGGGTGGCTGATCGACTACCGCGCGGACATGGTGCTCCTGCACCCCGCCACGGCCCCGTCCCGGCACGCGGTCTACCACCGTATGGTGGCTCGCAACCGGGTGTGGCTCGCCCGCCGCAACCTGCCCGCCCCGCTGGTCCCGGTCTACGTGGGCGTCTGGCTCCTGCTGACGCTCCTGCGCAAGCCCTCGGGGCCCGCGCTCAAGGCCTGGTTCGGCGGCTTCAAGGAGGGCTGGACCACCTCCTGCGGTCCCCGGCGACCCATGAGATGGCGTACGGTCTGGCGGCTGACCCGGCTGGGCCGACCGCCTGTCATCTGAAACGTCCGGGTCTGAGACCATGGCGCGATCACGAACCGATCGACTCAGGCCCGATGCCACCTTCTGCCGCATCATGAAGACGGAAAGTTTCATCTTGTGAGTGACACAACCCAGGACGGAAACCTTGCCACGAGCAGGCGGCCGTCCGAAGACGCCGGGCTGAGCTCCGCGGAGCTCGCCCGGAAGTACGGCCTGTCCGTCAGCGGACGCCGACCGAGCCTGGTCGAGTACGTGCGCCAGCTCTGGGAGCGCCGCCACTTCATCATCGCGTTCTCCCGGGCCAAGCTGCTGGCTCAGTACAGCCAGGCGAAGCTGGGCCAGATCTGGCAGGTGGCGACCCCCCTGCTGAACGCGCTGGTCTACTACCTGATCTTCGGGCTGATCCTGAACGCCGGGCGGGGCATCGACAAGCACGACTACATCCCCTTCCTGGTGATCGGCGTCTTCGTCTTCACCTTCACGCAGACCTCGCTGATGGCGGGTGTCAGGGCGATCCCGGGCAACATCGGGCTGGTCCGGGCCCTGCACTTCCCGCGCGCCTCGCTGCCGATCTCCTTCTCGCTGCAGCAGCTCCAGCAGCTCCTGTTCTCGATGGTCGTCGTGTTCGTGGTCACGATCGGATTCGGCAACTACCCGTCGCTGTCGTGGCTGCTCGTGATCCCGGCGCTGATCCTCCAGTTCGGCTTCAACACCGGTCTGGCCCTGGTCTTCGCCCGGATGGGATCCAAGACCCCGGACCTCGCGCAGCTGATGCCGTTCGTCACGCGTACGTGGATGTACGCCTCCGGCGTCATGTTCTCGATCGACACGATGCTCGAGGGCAAGCCGCCGTGGATCGCGGACATGCTGCAGTGGAACCCGGCCGCGATCTACATGGACCTGATCCGCTTCGCGCTCATCGACGGGTACGGCGGGAGCCACCTGCCGCCGCACGTCTGGTCCTTCGCGGTCGGCTGGGCGCTCCTGCTCGGGGTCGGTGGATTCGTGTACTTCTGGAAGGCTGAGGAGCGTTACGGCCGTGGCTGAGAACAACCAGGGGCACGTCCCCACCGTCATCGCCGACGACGTCCACATCGTCTACCGGGTCAACGTCGGCAGCGCCGGCAAGGGCAGCGCCACGGCGGCGCTCAGCAAGATAGTCCGCCGGCGCGGCGACGCACCGGGTGTCCGCCGGGTCCACGCCGTGCGCGGGGTCTCCTTCACGGCGTACCGCGGCGAGGCCATCGGTGTCATCGGCTCCAACGGCTCCGGCAAGTCCACCCTGCTCCGGGCCATCGCGGGTCTGCTGCCCTGCGAGTCGGGCAAGGTCTACACCGACGGCCAGCCCTCGCTGCTGGGTGTCAACGCGGCGCTGATGAACGACCTCACCGGTGAGCGCAACGTGGTCCTCGGCGGTCTCGCGATGGGGATGACCCGCGCGCAGATCCGGGAGCGCTACCAGGACATCGTCGACTTCTCGGGCATCAACGAAAAGGGGGACTTCATCTCCCTGCCGATGCGGACCTACTCCTCCGGCATGGCCGCCCGCCTGCGTTTCTCCATCGCCGCGTCCAAGGACCACGACGTCCTGATGATCGACGAGGCGCTGGCCACCGGTGACCGGAAGTTCCAGGTGCGTTCCGAGGAGCGCATCCGGGAACTGCGCAAGACCGCCGGAACCGTTTTCCTCGTGAGTCACAACAACAAGTCCATCCGCGACACCTGCGACCGGGTGCTGTGGCTGGAGCGGGGCGAACTCCTGATGGACGGCCCCACCGAGGAAGTCGTCGCGGCCTACGAGAAGGCGACCAGCTGACGGTTTTCCACCGACGGCCCCCACCGCGTCCGGCGGCGGGGGCCGTCGCATGCGTGCGCGTGCCGCGCGGGTGCCGCGCGGGTGCCGTGCGGGTGTCGTACGCGTGACGTGTGCCGTACGCGTGCCCGGCGCGCGGGGCCGCGCCTTTTCACGCGAGTGGCGTGCGGGCGACATTGTGTGGTGGAGCGAATACCCGTCGAGGTCCGGCGGCGTTGTACAGCGTAAGCTGGGCCAGGCCTCAATCGTGGGCAAGAAGGGGCGATTCCCCCCATAGGTGAATAGCCCGGTACGCCCTGGGGAAAGTGCGGCGGCGTGTCCGAAATGGGATGTTTTGGGTCGGCAGTGTAGAACGGGAGATGTGACGGCAATGGCTACGGGAATTCTCCGGCCCCCAGGCACGACGGCCGTCCCCGCCGCGGGCGGCGGGCGGTGACCCCGGGGTACGGCACCAGCCCCCGGCCGCACGGGCCTTCCGACACCTCCGGCTCCCTCCCCGCGCACCCCGGCGCCGCCACCCTCGGCAAGGCGCGCTCCGAGAACTTCCCCGTCGCCCCCGCCTTCCTGCCCCGCGCCTGGCGCGAGGGCCTGATGGCGGTCTACGGCTACGCCCGCCTGGTCGACGACATCGGCGACGGCGACCTCGCCCCGGGTGGCCACGACGCCGTGCTGCTCGGGCTCGACCCCGCCGCCACGGACGACCGGCTCGCCATGCTCGACGCCCTCGAAGCCGACCTGAAGCGCGTCTTCGGCGGCACCGACGGGCCCCCGCGCCACCCCCTGATGCTGGCCCTGCAGCCCGTCGTGCGCGCCCACGGCCTCACTCCCGAATCGTTTCTGGGGCTCATCGAAGCCAACCGCCAGGACCAGCGGGTCGCGCGCTACGCCACGTACGAGGACCTCGTCGGCTACTGCGAGCTCTCCGCCAACCCGGTGGGGCGGCTCGTGCTGGACCTCACCGGCACCAGCACCCCCGAGCGGATCCGCCGCTCCGACGCCGTCTGCACCGCCCTGCAGATCGCCGAACACCTCCAGGACGTCGCCGAGGACCTGGCCAGGGACCGGATCTACCTTCCGGGCGAGGACCTGCGCCGTTTCCACGTGACCGAGACCGACCTGAAGGCCCCGTCCGCGGGTGCGTCCGTACGCGCCCTCGTCGCATTCGAAACCGAACGGGCGCGGGAGCTCCTCGACGAAGGCACGCCGCTCGTGGGCAGCGTCCACGGAAGGCTCCGGCTGCTGCTCGCGGGCTTCGTGGGAGGGGGACGCGCCGCCCTGCGAGCCGTCACCGCCGCCGGCTTCGACGTCCTCCCCGGCCCGCCCAAGGCCACCAAGAGCGTTCTGCTCCGCGAGGTGGCCGCCGTCCTGCGCACAGCGCCGAGAAAGGGGTGAGCCCGATCGTGGAGGGCCCCACACACGCGTCCGCACCGGGCGCCCCGTCCGTTCCGGCGGCGATGTCCGCACCGATTTCGGCTGCCTACAGCTACTGCGAGGCCGTGACCGGCTCGCAGGCGCGCAACTTCGCCTACGGCATCCGTCTGCTGCCCGCCGACAAGCGGCAGGCGATGTCCGCGCTGTACGCCTTCTCCCGGCGGGTCGACGACATCGGCGACGGCACGCTGCCGCACGAGGTCAAGCTGGCCCGGCTGGAGGAGACCCGTACCCTGCTGGGCCGGATCCGCGCCGAGGAGATCGACGAGGACGACACCGACCCGGTCGCGGTCGCCCTCGCACACGCCTCGCGCCGCTTCCCGATCCCGCTCGAAGGGCTCGACGAACTCATCGACGGCGTCCTCATGGACGTCCGCGGGGAGACCTACGAGACCTGGGACGACCTCAAGGTCTACTGCCGCTGCGTGGCCGGAGCCATCGGCCGGCTCTCGCTCGGCGTGTTCGGCACCTCGTCCGCCGGTGGGTTCGCCGGCGCGGCCGGGCACGACGCGGCACGGGCCGGCGAGTACGCCGACACGCTCGGTCTCGCCCTGCAACTCACCAACATCCTCAGGGACGTTCGCGAGGACGCGGGCAACGGGCGGACCTACCTGCCCGCCGAGGACCTCGCCAAGTTCGGTTGCTCCGACGGCTTCGACAGCGCGCGGATGCCCAGCGGAGCCGACTTCGCCGGGCTCGTCCACCACGAAGTACGGCGCGCCCGCGCCCTGTTCGTGGAGGGCTACCGGCTGCTGCCCCTGCTCGACCGGCGCAGCGGCGCCTGCGTCGCGGCCATGGCCGGCATCTACCGGCGCCTGCTCGACCGCATCGAGCGCGAGCCGGAGGCCGTGCTCCGCGGCCGGGTCTCGCTGCCGCCGCACGAGAAGGCGTACGTGGCGGTCCGCGGCCTCTCCGGCCTGGACGCGCGGACCATCGCGCGCCAGAGCACCAGGAGGCGGCTCTGATGACGGCGGGCCGGCGGGCCGCGGCGGCGAGGCGGACGGGAGCAACCCCGCGGCGCCCGGTGGCGTCCGTGGGAGTGACGGAGGAGGACGTATGAGCGCGGATCGGGCCGTGGTCGTCGGCGGGGGGCTCGCCGGTGTCACCACCGCGCTGGAACTCGCCGACGCCGGCCTACGGGTGACCCTGCTGGAGGGCCGGCCCCGTCTCGGCGGCCTGGCGTTCTCCTTCAAGCGCGGGGAACTGACCGTCGACAACGGCCAGCACGTCTACCTGCGCTGCTGCACCGCCTACCGGTGGTTCCTCGACCGCGTCGACGGCGCCGCCCTGGCACCGCTGCAGGACCGGCTCGACGTACCCGTCCTCGACGTCGCCCACCCCGGCGGCCCCCGGCTCGGCCGGCTGCGCCGCAGCGCCCTGCCCGTACCGCTGCACCTGGCGGCCTCGCTGGCCCGCTACCCGCACCTCTCGCTCGCCGAGCGGGCGTCCGTCGGGCGCGCCGCCCTCGCGCTGCGCCGCCTCGACCCCGCCGACCCGGCGCTCGACGGCGTGGACTTCGCGACCTGGCTCGGCCGGTACGGCCAGTCCCCGCGGACCATCGAGGCGCTGTGGGACCTCGTCGGCATCGCCACGCTCAACGCCACCGCGGGGCAGTCCTCGCTGGGGCTGGCCGCCATGGTGTTCAAGACCGGCCTGCTCTCCGAGAACGGCGCGGCCGACATCGGCTGGGCCCGGGTACCGCTCGGCGACCTGCACGACACCCTCGCCCGCAAGGCCCTGGACGCCGCCGGGGTGCGCACCGAACTGCGCACCCGGGTCACGGACATCTCCCGTACCCCGGAGGGTGGTTGGCGGGTGGCCACCGAGGGCGACTCGTTCGACGCCGGCACCGTCGTCCTCGCCGTCCCGCAGCGCGAGGCGCACGGGCTGCTGCCCGCGGGGGCGCTCGCCGATCCCGACAAGCTGCTCGACATCGGCACCGCGCCGATCCTCAACGTGCACGTCGTGTACGACCGCAAGGTCCTCAAGCAGCCCTTCTTCGCGGCCCTCGGCTCCCCGGTCCAGTGGGTCTTCGACCGCACCGACTCCTCGGGCCTCCCCGACGGCGGTCAGTACCTGGCACTGTCCCAGTCGGTGGCGCACGAGGACATCGACGAGCCCGTCTCGGTCCTGCGCGCGAAGTACCTCCCCGAGCTGGAACGGCTGCTGCCCGCCGCGCGCGGAGCCAAGGTGCGCGACTTCTTCGTCACCCGGGAGCGCACCGCGACCTTCGCCCCCAGCCCCGGTGTCGGACGGCTCCGGCCCGGAGCCCGGACCGACACGCCGGGGCTCTTCCTCGCCGGTGCGTGGACCGCGACGGGTTGGCCCGCGACCATGGAGAGCGCCGTCCGCAGCGGACTGAACGCGGCCCATGCCGCGCTCGCGCCGTTGGACCGCCACCGCGAACACCCCTTGCAGGAGGCGGTATGACCACCACCGGCACTGTCGGCACCACACCACCACGCACCGCAGTACGTACAGGAACCAGAGGAGAGCCAGTGAACCCGGGGAATCCGGCCGTCGAGAACACGGACGCCAGTGCGGGCCCGGCCGGCGGGGAGAAGGCGGACACGCTCGCCCTCCTCGAACGAGGCCGTACGCTCTCGACGCCCGTGCTCCGCGCCGCCGTGGACCGGCTCGCCGCGCCCATGGACACCGTCGCCGCCTACCACTTCGGCTGGATCGACGCCCACGGCAACCCGGCGGACGGCGACGGAGGCAAGGCCGTGCGCCCCGCCCTCGCCCTGCTCTCGGCGGAAGCCGCCGGCGCCGCCGCCGAGGTCGGCATCCCCGGCGCCGTCGCGGTCGAACTCGTCCACAACTTCTCGCTGCTGCACGACGACCTGATGGACGGCGACGAGCAGCGCCGCCACCGCGACACGGTGTGGAAGGTCCACGGACCGGCCCTCGCCATCCTGGTCGGCGACGCCCTGTTCGCCCTGGCCAACGAGGTGCTGCTGGAACTCGGCACGGTCGAGGCCGGCCGCGCGGCGCGCCGTCTGACCACCGCGAGCCGCAAGCTCATCGACGGCCAGGCCCAGGACATCTCCTACGAGCACCGCGAGAGCGTCAGCGTCGAGGAATGCCTGGAGATGGAGGGCAACAAGACCGGCGCCCTGCTCGCCTGCGCGGTGTCCATCGGCGCCGTGCTCGGCGGCGCGGACGATCGTACGGCCGACAAGCTGGAGGAGTACGGCTACCACCTCGGCCTCGCCTTCCAGGCCGTCGACGACCTCCTCGGCATCTGGGGCGACCCGGAGTCCACCGGCAAGCAGACCTGGAGCGACCTGCGCCAGCGCAAGAAGTCGCTGCCGGTCGTCGCCGCCCTCGCCGCCGGCGGACCGGCCAGTGAGGAGCTGACCGAGCTGCTCGCCGCCGACGCCAAGAGCAACGACTTCGAGAACTTCTCCGAGGAGGAGTTCGCGGCCCGCGCCGCGCTCATCGAGGCAGCCGGCGGCCGTCGGTGGACCGCCGACGAGGCGCGCCGCCAGTACGAGATCGCCATCAAGGCCCTCGACGACGTGGACATGGACCAGCGCGTGCGCGACCAGCTCGTGGCGCTCGCCGACTTCGTCGTCGTGCGCAAGAGGTGATCGCCACCCGTACGCGCATATGAATCGCGAGTCGCCGGCCGGTACTGCCTGCCCGTAGTACCGGCCGACGGCGCCCCCCATACAGCGGATGACAGCAGAGGACACTGCACGCAAAGGGGAAGCCATGACTGCGACGACCAACGGCGGCGCCCATGCCTGCGGCGCCGACCCGGACGAGCCCGGCCCCGGGCCCGGCGGCGGACCGCCGGGCCCGGACCCGCTCCCGGACCCCGGCCCCGCCGGGCTGCGCGGGGTCCGCGAGGCCACCGACCGGGCCGTCCGGGACCTGCTGGAGCGGCAGGACGAGGCCGGCTGGTGGAAGGGCGACCTGGAGACCAACGTCACCATGGACGCCGAGGACCTGCTGCTGCGCCAGTTCCTCGGGATCGGGGACGAGGCCACCACCCGGGCCGCGGCCCTGTTCATCCGCGGGGAGCAGCAGGACGACGGCACCTGGGCCACCTTCCACGGGGGCCCCTGCGACCTCTCCGCCACCATCGAGGCCTACGTGGCCCTGCGCCTCGCCGGAGACGCGCCCGACGCCCCGCACATGGCCCGCGCCTCGGCGTGGATCCGGGCCAACGGGGGAGTGGCGGGCGCCCGCGTGTTCACCCGCATCTGGCTGGCCCTGTTCGGCTGGTGGAGCTGGGACCACCTGCCCGAACTCCCGCCCGAACTGCTGTTCCTGCCGCCCTGGGTGCCGCTGAACATCTACGACTTCGGCTGCTGGGCCCGGCAGACGATCGTCCCCCTCACCGTGGTCTCCGCCCTGCGCCCGGTCCGCCCGGGCCCCTTCGCGCTGGACGAGCTGCACGCCGACGCGCGGACCCCGTATCCCGCCAAGAAGCTGGCACCGCTGGCCAGTTGGGGCGGCGCCTTCCAGCGCATGGACAAGGCCCTGCACGTCTACCGCCGGTTCGCCCCGCGCCGGCTGCGCGCGGCGGCCATGGCCAGCGCCGGGCGCTGGATCGTGGAACGGCAGGAGAACGACGGCTGCTGGGGCGGCATCCAGCCGCCCGCCGTGTACTCCGTCATCGCCCTGCACCTGCTCGGCTACGACCTGCGCCACCCCGTGATGCGCGCCGGACTGGAGTCCCTGGACCGCTTCGCCGTCTGGCGCGCGGACGGGGCCCGCATGATCGAGGCCTGCCAGTCCCCGGTGTGGGACACCTGCCTGGCGGCGATCGCGCTGGCCGACGCGGGACTGCCCTCCGACCACCCCGCCCTGGTCAAGGCCGCCGACTGGATGCTCGGCGAGGAGATCGTGCGCAGCGGGGACTGGGCCGTGCGTCGGCCCCAACTGGCCCCGGGCGGCTGGGCGTTCGAGTTCCACAACGACAACTACCCCGACATCGACGACACCGCCGAGGTCGTCCTGGCCCTGCGCCGCATCCAACACCCCGACCGGGCACGGATGGAGGGGGCCATCGCCCGGGGAGTGTCCTGGAACCTCGGCATGCAGTCGAAGAACGGCGCCTGGGGCGCCTTCGACGCCGACAACACCAGCCCCTTCCCCAACAAGCTGCCCTTCTGCGACTTCGGCGAGGTCATCGACCCGCCCTCGGCCGACGTCACCGCCCACGTCGTGGAGATGCTCGCCGTCGAGGGCCGGGCGGGCGACGCGCGCACCCGGCGCGGCATCGCCTGGCTCCTCGCCGAACAGGACCCCAACGGCGGCTGGTTCGGCCGCTGGGGCACGAACTACGTCTACGGCACCGGCTCGGTGGTCCCGGCGCTGACCGCCGCCGGCTACGCCCCCTCGCACCCCGCGATCCGGCGCGCCGTGGCCTGGCTGGAATCCGTACAGAACGAGGACGGGGGATGGGGCGAGGACCAGCGCTCCTACCGGGACCCGTCCTGGGCGGGGAAGGGCGCCTCGACCGCCTCGCAGACGGCGTGGGCGCTGATGGCCCTGCTGTCGGCGGGGGAGCGCGACGCGCCGTCCGTGCGGCGGGGGATCGGCTACCTCGTCTCCACCCAGCGCCCCGACGGCACCTGGGACGAGCCGTACTTCACCGGTACCGGATTCCCCTGGGACTTCTCCATCAACTACCACCTGTACCGCCAGGTTTTCCCGCTCACCGCGCTGGGCCGCTATCTGTACGGAGAACCGTTCGGCCCGGGCGGACGGTACGCGGACCCAGCCGCCCTCCCGCACGCGGCTCCGTCCCCCGGGGAGGCCCGATGACCGGCCGACCCGACGAGGCCGCCCCGCCGCTGCTGATCGCCTGCGCCCTGCGCATCGAGCGGACCGCCCTGCGCAGCACCTCGTACCGCGGCGTCCGCGAGAGCGGCGCGCCCGAACGCCACGAGGTGCTGCGCACGGGGATGGGCCCGCGCGCGGCCGAGCGCGCCGTCGACCGCAAACTGGCCGAGCCGCGGCTGCACGGCGCCGCCGTGCTCGCCACCGGCTTCTGCGCCGGGCTGCTGCCCGGCATGAGCCCCGGCGACCTGATCGTCGCCGAGGAGACCCGGGACCCGCGCGGCACGGTCGCCTGCGCCGGTACCGCCCTGCTCGCCGAGGCGCTGGCCCGGGCCGTACCCGGCCGGACCGTACACCTCGGTGCACTGACCGGATCCGACCACGTCGTCCGGGGCCAGGAGCGCGCCCAGCTGCGCGCCGACGGCGCCATCGGGGTCGACATGGAATCGGCCGCCACCCTCTGGACCGCGACCCGGGGCGGGAGCGCCCCGGGCGGCGCGGACCGTCCGGTTGCGGCCGTCCGGGTGATCGTGGACGCTCCGGAGCATGAGCTCGTCCGCATCGGCACCGTTCGCGGGGGAATATCGGCCTTTCGCGTACTGCGTGCCGTACTGCCCGCGTTTTATGAATGGCACCGTTCTTTGCTGCTCCCCCGGAGGTGAGCCAGATGGCCATGCCACTGCGACAGACGATCAGGGTCGGGACGTACCTGCTCGAACAGAAGCTCCGCAAGCGTGAGAAGTTCCCGCTGATCGTCGAGCTGGAACCGCTCTACGCCTGCAACCTGGCCTGCGAGGGGTGCGGGAAGATCCAGCACCCGGCCGGGGTGCTCAAGCAGCGCATGCCCGTGGCCCAGGCGGTGGGCGCCGTGCTGGAATCGGGCGCGCCGATGGTGTCCATCGCGGGCGGCGAGCCCTTGATGCACCCGCAGATCGACGAGATCGTGCGCCAGTTGGTGGCCAAGCGGAAGTACGTCTTCCTCTGCACCAACGCGATGCTGCTGCGCAAGAAGATCGAGAAGTTCACGCCCTCCCCGTACTTCGCCTTCGCCGTGCACATCGACGGACTGCGCGAGCGCCACGACGAATCGGTCGCGAAGGAAGGCGTATTCGACGAAGCGGTCGAGGCCATCAAGGAGGCGAAGAAGCGCGGATTCCGGGTGACGACCAACTCCACCTTCTTCAACACGGACACCCCGCAGACCATCATCGAGGTCCTCAACTACCTCAATGACGATCTCCAGGTGGACGAGATGATGATCTCGCCGGCCTACGCCTACGAAAAGGCTCCCGATCAGGAGCACTTCCTCGGCGTCGAACAGACCCGCGAACTCTTCAAGAAGGCCTTCGCCGGGGGCAACCGGCGGCGGTGGCGCCTCAACCACTCCCCGCTCTTCCTGGACTTCCTGGAAGGCAAAGCCGATTTCCCCTGCACCGCATGGGCCATTCCGAATTACTCGCTCTTCGGCTGGCAGCGCCCCTGCTATCTGATGAGCGACGGGTACGTGCCCTCGTACCGGGAACTGATCGAGGAGACCGACTGGAGCAAGTACGGCCGCGGGAAGGACCCGCGCTGCGCGAACTGCATGGCGCACTGCGGGTACGAGCCCACGGCCGTCCTGGCCACGATGGGTTCGCTCAAGGAGTCGCTGCGGGCCGTCCGCGAGACCGTGGGGGGCGGGAGCAGGGACAAGTCGGCATGACCGGCTTCGATCTCGGCGCCCTGCTGGCCGAGCGGGGTGGCGAGCGGTACGAACTGCACGCCCGCCACCTCAACCACCAGCTGCCCCGGATGCTGCACACCATCGGGTTCGACAAGGTGTACGTGCGCGCCGAGGGAGCCCACTTCTGGGATGCCGAGGGCAACGACTACCTCGACATGCTGGCGGGCTTCGGAGTGATGGGCCTGGGCCGCCACCACCCGGTGGTCCGCCGCGCCCTGCACGACGTGCTGGACGCGCAGCTCGCCGACCTCACCCGCTTCGACTGCCAGCCGCTGCCCGGGCTGCTCGCCGAGAAGCTGCTCTCCCACAGTCCGCACCTGGACCGGGTCTTCTTCGGCAACAGCGGCACGGAAGCGGTGGAGACCGCCCTGAAGTTCGCCCGGTACGCCACCGGGCGCCCCAGGGTCCTCTACTGCGACCACGCCTTCCACGGCCTCACCACGGGCTCGCTCTCGGTCAACGGCGAGTCCGGCTTCCGCGAGGGGTTCGAGCCGCTGCTGCCGGACACCGCGATCGCGCTCGGGGACCTGGACGCGCTGGAGCGGGAGCTGAAGAAGGGGGACGTGGCGGCCCTCGTCGTGGAGCCGATCCAGGGCAAGGGGGTGCTCGCCGCGCCGCCGGGCTTCCTGCTCGCCGCGCAGGAGCTCCTGCACCGGCGGGGGGCGCTGCTGATCGCGGACGAGGTGCAGACCGGCCTCGGACGGACCGGCGACTTCTACGCCTATCAGCACGAGCCCGGAGTCGAACCGGACCTGGTCTGCGTGGCCAAGGCGCTCTCCGGCGGCTACGTGCCGGTCGGCGCGACCCTGGGCAAGGACTGGATCTTCAAGAAGGTCTACTCCTCCATGGACCGGGTGCTCGTCCACTCCGCCAGCTTCGGCTCCAACGCGCAGGCGATGGCGGCCGGGCTCGCCGTCCTCTCCGTCATGGAGGACGAACAGGTGGTGGCTAGGGCCCGCGCGATGGGCGACCTGCTGCGCGGGCGGCTCGCCGCGCTCGTGGACGAGTACGAACTCCTCCACGAGGTACGGGGACGCGGGCTGATGATCGGCATCGAGTTCGGCCGGCCGTCCTCGCTGGGCCTGCGGAGCCGCTGGACCATGCTGCAGGCGGCGCGCAAGGGGCTGTTCGCGCAGATGGTCGTGGTGCCCCTGCTGCAGAAGCACCGGATCCTCACGCAGGTCTCCGGGGATCACCTGGAAGTGATCAAGCTGATCCCGCCGCTGATCGTGGACGAGGCGGACGTCGACCGGTTCGTCGGCGCCTTCCGCGCGGTCATGGACGAGGCCCACGGCGGCGGCGCGCTGATGTGGGACTTCGGCCGGACGCTGGTGAAGCAGGCCGTCGCCAACCGCTGAGCCGCGGCCGGGCGGCGAACCGGCGGTCGGCGAACCGGCGGCCGGCGAACCCGCGGTCGGCGAACCGGCGGACGGGTGGCGATCAGGCGGCTCGGCGGGCGACGGCCCACTTCGTGGGCGTCAGTCCAGCAGCCGGTCGCGGAGCCTGTCGAGGGTCTCGGGCGCGAGCCCGAGGCCCTCGGCCAGGTAGCGCTCCACACCGCCCCACTCCTCGTCGATGGTGTCGAAGGCCGTGGTCAGGTACGGGGCGCGGGCGTCGAAGAGCGGGGCGAGCAGCTCCATCACCTCGGGGGCGCGGGCCTCGGGCGCGTCGCTGCCCCGGCGGACCCGGTAGCGGTTGTGCGGCGCGTTCGACTCCAGGTAGTCCGCGATGATCGCCTCCCGCTCCACGCCCAGCGCGAGCAGGGTGACGGCGATCGACAGGCCGGCCCGGTCCTTCCCGGCGGCGCAGTGCATCAGGGCCGGGACACTGTCCTCGGCGAGCGCGTGCACCACCCGGCTGTGCTCGGCGGTACGGGTACGGATCATCTGCCGGTACGAACGGGACATCCGCGCGGCGGCCCTGCCCTCGCCCAGGAGCTCGCGGAGCTGCGCGAGCTCCCCTTCGCGGACCATCTTCCAGAACTCCCCGCCGGCGGCCGGGTCCGACAGCGGAATGCCGACGTTGCGCACGCCGGGCAGCTCCACGTCCGGACCCTCCAGCGCGTGATCGGCTCCGTTGCGGAAGTCGAAGACGGTGTGCAGCCCGAGCGACCCGAGGAATTGCGCGTCGCTTTCGGTGGCATGCGCCAGATGTCCGCTTCGGAACAGTCGTCCCGACTTGACCCTCCGGCCGTCCGTGGTCGGCAACCCGCCCACGTCGCGGAAGTTGCGCACTCCGGTCAGCGCCGGCTCCTCGTGCGGACTCTGGGGTATCGGCTGGGTCACCGGGCTCCTCCGTGTCGTCGTCGTTGATGGTGTCCGAATTACGCCGGTTGTGGGCAACTTGCCATAACGAGAGGCGAGATCGGACAGGCCCCCGTGAGCCAGATCATACGGTGACGTTGAGTGGCTGATCGCGAATGGCGAATTGCCTTGCTGGGGCGGCTGTTGGAGGTGCGGAATGGACGCAGGGTGACCGGAATTCCGGCGGCCCGTCATCTTCAAGATTCTATTGGGGAATTCATGACTTGTTCCGTGCGGCCGGACTCGATTACGTTCGCGATCGATCCGGACGGACCGCCTAATCCTGCCGCCGACCGGAAACCGCACCCGACTATTCACGCGCGCGGCAGGAGCGGGGGAACCAGGTAAGCCGCTGTCCCGGATCTCCGGTTGAGATCTTTACAACGGGACAGCTCGGGGTGAAGCCGTACATGTGCTGTTCGCCGGCACAGAGGCGGCCGGACATCTCCAGTCCGAACCCGACAGCTCACCTCGCAGGCGTCGGAGAGGAATTCGCCATGCACGGAACGGGTAAGCACCGCCGTCCCAAGTCCCGCTCGATATCCCGCGGATTCGCCGCCGCCGGCACCGGTGGCGCGGCCCTCGCGCTGCCGCTGCTCGGCGCCACCGGCGCCCACGCCGCGGGCGTCCCGGCCGCGGCGCCCGCCGCCGCTCCGGTCCTCGCCCCGCAGGTGGCGGCCGCGCAGGTGCCCGCCGCGCTGCAGGCCGCCCCGGCCGCCGCGCAGAGCGCCCCCACGGTCTACACCGTGGTGCCGGGCGACTACCTCTCCAAGATCGCCGAGCGCCAGCACCTCACCGGTGGCTGGGAGCAGCTCTACGCGGACAACCTCGAGGCCGTCGGCACCGACCCGTCGCTGATTCACCCGGGCCTGGAGCTCACGCTCGGCGCGAAGGGCGCGGCTCCGGCCGAGGCCGCCGAGTCCGCGCCGGCCGAAACGCCGAAGCCGGCCAAGAAGTCCGCTTCGTTCGGTTCCTCCACTTCTGGCGATTCGTCGGATTCCTCCGATGAGGCGGGTTCCTCGAATGAGGAGGCCGCTCCCCAGGACGCCGCCCCCGAGGCTCCCGCCGAGGAGCAGGGCGGTTCCACGTCCACCGGCTTCGTCGCCCCGGTCGGCGGCGGCACCTCCACCGCGTACAAGACCGCCGGCTCCATGTGGTCCAGCGGCTACCACACCGGCGTGGACTTCTCCGCGAGCACCGGCACCACCGTCAAGGCGGTCGGCGCCGGCACCGTGGTCTCGGCCGGCTGGGGCGGCGCGTACGGCAACGAGGTCGTCATCCGGCACGCCGACGGCAAGTACAGCCAGTACGCGCACCTTTCCCAGCTCTCCGTCTCGTCCGGCCAGAGCGTCACCGCCGGGCAGACCCTCGGCTTCTCCGGTGCCACGGGCAACGTGACCGGCCCGCACCTGCACTTCGAGATCCGCACCGGGCCCTCGTACGGCTCGGACATCGACCCGCTGGCCTACCTGCGGTCCAAGGGCGTCAGCATCTGAGGCCGAGGCGCTGTCGGAGGTGCCGGTTAGGCTGCACGTTCCGGCACGGGACGGGACGGGCGTGGCATGAAGGTCAGCGCAAGGGAGCTCAACCGCTCCACCCTCGCACGGCAGTTGCTGCTGCGGCGCGAGGCGATGGGCGTCGGTGACGCGGTCCGCAGGGTGGTCGCCCTGCAGGCGCAGCACGCGGCCTCGCCCTACCTCGCGCTGTGGAACCGGCTCGCCGGTTTCGACCCGGCGGACCTCGACGCGGCCTTCACGGGGCGCGAGGTCCTCAAGTCGACGCTGATGCGGCTGACCCTGCACGCGGTGCACGCGCGGGACTACCCGTCCTTCCGCGAGGCCGTGCAGCCGTCCGTACGGGCCGCCCGGCTCGGGACCCGCTTCACGGACTCGGGGCTGACGGCCGGGGACGCCGACCTCCTCGTGCCGGAGCTGCTGGACTTCGCCGACCGGCCCCGTACGACGGCGGAGTGCGAGGCCTGGCTCGGACACCGGCTGGGGTCCGCGCCGCAGCCGGGAGCGTGGTGGGGGCTGCGGCAGTACGCGCCGCTGCTGCACGCGCCCACCGCCGCGCCGTGGTCGTTCGGGGAGCGTCCGTCGTACGTCGCACCCCCGAGCCGGCCGCGCACCGTACCGGCGGACCCGGAGGCGGCGGAGGAGTCCTTGCGGACGCTGGTCCTGCGCTACCTGGAGGGGTTCGGGCCGGCGTCGGCGGCGGACGTCGCGCAGTTCTCCCTGGTCCAGCGGTCCAGGGTCCGCCAGGCCCTGCGCGCGCTGGAGCTGGCCGGCGGGCTCGAGCGGCTGACGGGGCCGGACGGCGAGGAGCTGTTCGACGTCCAGGGCGCGCCGATCCCGGAGGAGGACACGCCGGCGCCGCCCCGGCTGATGGCCATGTGGGACAGCGTGCTGCTGGCCTACGCCGACCGGAGCCGCATCGTTCCGCCGGCGTACCGCAAGCTCGTCGCGCGGATGAACGGCGACACCCTGGCGACCCTGCTGGTCGACGGCCACGTCGCCGGCGTGTGGCGGCCGTCCGGCGCCGGCATCGAGGCCACCGCCTTCCACCCGCTGCCGGAGGAGGTCTGGGAGGCCCTCGCCGGCGAGGCCCGGGCGCTGACGGCCTTCCTGGCCGACCGCGAACCGGAGGTCTACCGGCGGTACGGCCACTGGTGGAACAAACTACCGAGCGCCGAGACCCGGCTGCTCGCCTGAACCGTGGGGCCGGGACCGGAGGGGGGTCCCGGTCCCACCACTCCCACCGCTCCCGCCGCTTCCGTGCCCATCGGCACCTGCGGACGCCGTCACCCTCACCCTGATTCACCTGCGATACGCGGCCTGGGAGTTCCGAGGCTTCACGGGCTCCCATCGCAGACGTCGGGTCGGCCAGGGTGCCGGCTCGGCCTGGCCGAACCAGATCCGGACGTCTTCCCCCGTCCGGACGGGCAAGCGGGGAAAGTCGTTCTCGGCGTGCTCGGTACGGTGCAGTGCGTGGCCCGGGCCCAGGTGCCGGGCGGCGTACGCGTCGAAATCGGCCGCGTCGGTGGGGTGGCAGACGGTCGCGACCACCTCGCTCGTGCCCGGCTCCGGCGTGAAGCCCGGGCCGCGCAGCAGTAGTACGTCGTCGCTGCCACTGTCGATCATGGTGGCGTTGGCGCTGTCGCGGTGCTCCCGCCAGACCGGGCCGGTGTAGAAGGCCTCCAGCGCGCGCCGGCGGTGTGCCATGTCGGGGAACGCGCGCAGCCAGACGAAGCGGTCCGGGTCGTCCAGGTCGCGGAACCGGCCGCCGACGGTGATGCCGACGGCCTGCTGACCGGTCACGAACTCGCGCTCGAACAGCTCGATCAGCGTCTCCCGGGCGCCGGGACGCAGGGTGTACTGCCGGAGTTCGACGATGCTCATGCGGTGGCCCGCCCGGTGCGTGTGAGGTCCATGGTCCAGTTGTCGTCCATGCGCCGCAGGTTAGAGCCAGTCTGCTGACACCTCCTGTCAGTGGATGCCGAGCGACATGCGTGCGAACCGGCTGTTCACCCTGCTTCTGCCGCGCCGGAAGCTGCGTGAGGTCGGCGGCCGGGCTCCGGTCGGTGCCGGACACAGCCCGTAGACAACCCGTCCGGCACCGTCGGCCGGCGGGCGCTAGTCGCCGATGTCGCGGATTCGGAGATCGTCCAGGGTTTCGCGCCGTACGAGTACCCGGGCCGTGCCTTCGTGGACCGCGATCACCGGGGGCCGGCCGACCATGTTGTAGGCGGAGGCCATGGACAGGTGGTAGGCGCCCGCCACCGGTACGGCCAGCAGGTCTCCGGGGTGGATGTCGCCCGGCAGGTCGACGTCGCTCGCGAGGATGTCTCCGGCCTCGCAGTGCCGGCCGACGACCGTCGTCGTACGCGGGGCGGCCGTCGAGTGGCGGCCGATGAGGCGGGGCGCGTAGCGCACCCCGTAGAGGGCGGGGCGCGGGTTGTCGCTCATGCCGCCGTCGACGGCGACGAAGACGGTGTCGCCCGTGTGCTTGACGGCCAGTACGCGGTACAGGGCGACCCCGGCCGGCCCGACGACGGCACGCCCCGGTTCGATGACGAGTCGCGGCACGGGCAGGCCCGCGGCGGCGCAGGCGCCGCCGAGCTCGGCGCGCATCCGGCGGGCGAACGCGGTGAGGTCGAGGGCGGGTTCGCCGGGCCGGTAGGCGATGCCGTGGCCGCCGCCCATGTCCAGCTCGGGCAGGACGACGCCGTGCGCGTCGCGGACCCGGGCCATCAGCCCGACCATCCGGCGCAACGCCACCAGGTACGGCTTCGCCTCGGTGATCTGCGAGCCGATGTGGCAGTGCAGGCCGGTCAGTTCGAGCTGCGGCTGGCCCAGTACGCGCGCGATGGCGTGCTGCGCCGACCCGTCGGCGAGCGAGAGCCCGAACTTCTGGTCCTCCGTACCGGTGCGGATCTTGGCGTGGCCTCCGGCCGAGATGCCCGGCACGACGCGCACCGTCACCTTCTGGTGCCCGTCGGGTCCGACGGCGGCCGCGATCCGGGCTATCTCGGACGGGGCGTCGATGACGATCCGTCCCACGCCGAGGCGCAGCGCCGACTCCAGGTCGCGGGGCGACTTCGCGTTGCCGTGGAACACGATGCGGTCGGCGGGGAAACCCGCGGTCACGGCGAGTTCCAGCTCCCCGGCGGAGCACACGTCCAAGCCCAGGCCCTCCTCACGAACCCAGCGCACCAGCGCGCGGGAGAGAAACGCCTTGGCCGCGTAGAGGACTTCGGCCTCGGGGAGGGCGGCGCGGTAGGTGCGGCACCGGTCGCGGACCTCGCCTTCGTCCAGCACGTAGACCGGTGTGTCGAACCGGTCGGCGATCTCTGCCAAGGACACGCCACCGACGGCGAGGTCGCCGTGCGGCAGCAGGGTGGTGGACGCGGGCCACACGGACGGTTCGCGGGTGGAGATCAGGGCATCGGGGAGGTCGGTGATGGTCATGGTGCGGTTCCCCTTCAGGCGGTCCGGGCGGTGACGTCGGGATCCCGCGGCACTGGTGGGGTGACCGGGCCGGTCGGCGTTGCCGCCTCCGGCGTCGTCGGGGTGACCGCAGGAGCGGTCAGCGTCGGATCGACGGTCAGCGGCGACGCTCCGACCGGCCCGGCCATCGCGCGGAGCGCGGACTCGGAGAGCCGGATCCAGGGCCGGCCGGCGCCGAGCGTGGCCGCCAGCCGCTCCGCGGTGGTGAAGCCCACGGCGGTACGGGCTCCCAGTGGGGTGCGGAACAGGCGCACCACCACCTCCGCCCTTCCCGGCAGGACCGGCACGTACAGGGGTCCGGCCGGGACGCGTTCTTCAGGCTCCGGGTCGTCGTCGTACTGGAACAAACACATGGGGCCCTCCCAGAGGAACCACGAGTGGCAGGTGAGCCCCCGGACGCGGGGAGGCGGCCCGGGGCGCGACACCGAAGCTATCCCCACCTCCCCGCCCCCGGTCCCACCTCATGACGGGTCCTTGACGGCGGGCGGCCCAGTCCATACGGATCGCTGACGGGCCGCGGCGGACGGGGGGTTGGCGCCGGATCCGGGTGCTTCCGGAAGCGGGCCTCCGGGAGCTTCGGGCCACGAAAACCTAGCGAGTGCTCGGTAGGTTACGTTACGGTTCCGCAATCGAGGTCTCGAGGTCCCGAGGCTTGGCGGCGCGATCCGCGATCGGGCTGGAGGCTTGAATGGCGATGTGGCGCATCGGTACGACGACGATCCACAAGGTGGTGGAGGCGGAAGTCGCCGTTTCCCCCACGGTGGCCCTGCGGACGGAAGACACCGCGCTCCTGAAGAGGTACCCGTGGCCCGGTCCCGGTTACAGCAGGGCGGACGGCTCCTTCCTCATCTCGGTGCACGGACTGGTCGTGGACACCGGCACCCGCCGCATCCTGGTCGACACCTGCGTGGGCAACGGGCGGGTCTCGGTGCCGATGCTGCGCATGCTCGACACGGCGTGGCTCGAAGATCTCACCGCCCTCGGATACCCCCCGGAGTCGATCGACACCGTCGTGTGCACGCACCTCCACTTCGATCACGTCGGGTGGAACACCCGTCTGGTGGACGGGAAGTGGGCGCCGACGTTCCCCCGTGCGCGCCATCTCGTCACACGGGTGGAGTGGGACCACTGGTCCGGCGAGAACGACGCCGGTCTCGAGGACACGATGCGGCCGCTGGTCCGGGCGGGCCTCGTCGACCTCGTCGCGACCGACCATCAAGTGTGCGACGGAGTACGCCTGGAGGCCGCCCCCGGGCACACCCCCGGTCAGGTCGCCGTCGTGGTGGAATCCGGGGAGGAGCGCGCGGTGATCACCGGCGATCTCGTGCACCACCCCGTGCAGTTCATCGAACCCGACGTGCCCAGCCTCGCCGACGTCGACGCCACGGTGGCGGCGGCGACACGACGGGCGTTCGTCACGCGGTACGCGGACACCGGAACGCTCGTCATCGGGACGCACTTCCCCGCCCCGACGGCCGGCCTCCTCCGGCGCGGAGGCGACGGGACCGTACGGTTCGTCGCGGACGGGCCACGGCCCGTACGAAGCCCGGCGGATCGGCGCCGAGAGGTGGCCGACGAGGACTTCGAGACACGCGTCGAGGAAGCGCGGCAGGCCACCATGACGGGCTGGGACTTCGGTTGGCTGAAGGGCCGGGCGGACGGCGAGGGCCCCTTCTGGGACTACGAGCGGCATGCCCGAGCCCTGCTCCCGCGAGCTGAAAGCCTCCTGGACATCGACACCGGCGGCGGTGAACTCCTGGCCTCGCTCGCCCCGTTGCCGCCTCGGACCGTGGCCACCGAAAACTGGATGCCCAACCTTCCCCTGGCCCGGCAGCGCCTCTCCTCGCTGGGTGTGGAGGTCCAGCGGGCGGCGGGCTCGGACTTGCCCCCCGGACCCTTCGATCTGATCCTCAACCGGCACGGACTGCTGGATGCGGCAAGCGTCCGCGCGGCGCTCGCGCCCGGTGGCCGGCTCCTCACGCAGCAGGTGGGCAGCCGCAACCAGCTGGAACTGAACGAAGCCCTCGGCATCCCCTCACCCGCCGATTCCGGCAGCTGGACCCTGGCCGTCGCCGTCCGGGCACTGGAAGACGCGGGCCTTCACGTGACCACGGCGCGCGAGGCGATGAGCCCCTACACCTTCCGCGACATCGGAGCGGTGTTCTACCAACTGCGGGCCATCCCGTGGCAGTTCCCGGGATTCGAGCTCGCCGGGCATGAAACCGCTCTACGCCGGCTCGATCGGCACATCAGGAGCACGGGCGGATTCACCGTGCACGACCACCGGTTCTTGATCGAAGCCCGGGCGCGGAGTTGAGGGTCGGGCGGGGCGTTGAGGGTCGGGCGGGGAGTTCAGGGTCGGGCGGGGCCGCTTCACGTGAGCCGGTCGATGAGGATCATCGCCACGTCGTCCGTCAAGAGGCCCTCGGTGTGGCGGATCAGCGCCTGGTGCAGTTCGTCCAGGAACTCCTGGGGGGAGGTGTCCGCGGGTATCCGCTCCATGGCCTGCGGCAGGGGGAAGAACGCGTCGGAACGGTCGCGGGCCTCGATCACGCCGTCGGTGTAGAGCAGCAGCCGGTCGCCGGGCAGGAACGGGTGGGTCTCGGGCGGGGCGGGAGGGCCGCTCACGAGGTCTTCGAGCCCGAGCGGCGGCATGGGTGAGGCGGGCATCAGGGCCTGGACCGTGCCCCGGCGCAGCACCAGCGGAGGCGGATGGCCGCGGCTGACCAGGTGCACCACCGGTTCGTCCGGCACCTCGGCGACGAGCGCGGTGGTGAATCCCTCCAGGAGGACCTCGGGAAGTTCCGCCTGGGAGTAGGTGCCCGGGACGGTCGCCTCCCGCCGCAGCGCGGCCGCGCAATGGTTCATGACCTCCTGCAGATCCTGCTCGTAGTGCACGGCCTCCCGGAACGCGCCCAAGGCCACCGCGACCGCGCGTATGGCAGACAGCCCTTTCCCCCGTACGTCCCCCACGATCAGCCGGACGCCGTAGCGCGTCTCCACGGCCTCGTACAGATCTCCGCCCACCTGGGCCCCCGTCCCGGCCGCGAGGCACATGCTGGACGCCCGCAGCGGGCCCAGGAGCTCGGGAACGGGCCGCAGGACGACCTCTTGGGCCGCCACCGCGATCCGGCGGACCTGGTCGAGTTCGCTCTGCCTGCGCGCGCGCACCGCGTTACTCAGGGTGACGCTGGCCACGGACACCACGATGATCCCCAGGAAGTTGCCGATGATCAGCTGGGTCTGGGTTCCCCACGACTGGTTGTACGTGGCGGAGGTCGCGTTCACGGCCGCGGCGAGGGCCGCCGCGGACAGCGTGCCCACTGGGCCCATCGTCAGCGCGGCCAGCGCCGGAGTCGTGGTGAGGACGGGGCCGGTGACCAGGTCGTGTGCGGGCGAGAGCTCGATGCCCAGCACGCCCAGCGCGATCGCGAAGGGCGCGCACTGGGCCAGTGCGAACAGGAGCGTGCCGTGAGCCCCGGTTCGGCCGGGAGGCGGGCGAGGATGTGACCCCATGGGACCAGACTGCCTCGCGGAACCTGTTACGGCCTCCCGGAAATCCGTGACCCCTCTCATCACGCGCACGGTCGGCCCTCCTTCGCGCGCGCGGTCTACGGAGCGCGGTGGACGCGGGCGAGGACCAGAACGGTGTCGTCGGTCGGCGGGGTGGGCAGCAGGCTCGCGAGGACGTGGTCCGCCATCGCCTCCAACGGCTTCGGGGCTCTTCGCAGTTCGACCCGCAGCGCTTCCAGGCCGGCGTCGATGTCCCGGCCACGCGCTTCGACGAGGCCGTCGGTGTACAGGGCGAGGGTCGCGTTCCGGGGGAGTTCGATCTCGGTCGTCCGGAAGGGGAACCCGCCGACGCCGAGAGGGACGCCCAGCACCTCGTCGATGGTCTCGACCGTGCCGTCTGGCCGGAGCAGCAGGGGCGGGGGATGGCCGGCGCTGGCTACGCGGGCGCGGCCGCTCCGCGGGTCGTAGGCGATGTACAGGCACGTCGCCAGCTCGATGCCGGCCTCTTGGGCGCACGCGTCGAGCTCGGCGAGCAGATCGGCGGGCTCGCTGTCGTGCCTGGCCAGGGCCTTGGTGGTGATGCGGAGGCGGCCCATGGCGGCGGCGGCCGACACCCCGTGCCCCATCACGTCGCCCACCACGAGGACGACCCGGCTGTCGGGCAGGTTGATCACGTCGTACCAGTCGCCGCCGACCTCCGTGATGCGGCTGCCGGGCACGTACCGGTGGGCCACGTCCACGTACGGGCTGGTCGCCAGCACGCTGGGCAGCAAGGCCCGTTGCAGGGTGATCGAGATGTCCTGGACGCGGCTGTACAGCCGGGCGTTGTCCAGACAGATCGCGGCACGTGAGGCGAGCTCACCGGCAAGGCTGACGTCGTCCTTGGTGAAGGCCGGCCGGTCGGCGGACCGGCCGAACATGGCGATGCCCTGGACGGTGCCCCTGGCGATGAGCGGGGCGATGAGGACGCAGGCCAGGCCGCTCTCGGCCAAGAGCCGCGCGCGCGACTCGATGAGGACGGTCCGGGCCAGGAACTCCTCGTCCACCACGGCGGAGGCGGCGCGGCCGGTCCGCAGCATGTCGTGGATGACGGAACCGGGGGGATACCGCAACGACTCCACCCCGCTCACGAGCTCGGTGGCCGGAGGGGGCAGGATCGTCCCCGACGCGATCCGGCGGGTGAAGAGCGGTAGCCCCGGATCAAATTCCGCCGCCTCGTCCATCCACTCCACGAGTTCGACCACCGCGCCGTCGCAGAAGTCCGGCATCGACGCGTCGACCAGCTCCTGGGCCGTGAGGTTCAGGTCGAGGGTGGTCCCGATGCGCGTGGAGGCCTCGGCGAGCAGGGCCAGCCTCCGACGGCCCGCGGTGGCTTCCAGGATGGCCTGTTCCCGGTCGGTCACGTCCACCATCAGCCCGCCCACTCCGGGGCGCGAGCCGACCGCCTGGCTCAGGGGGAAGAAGCTCACCGACCGCACTTGGTCACGGTCCGGATGGCCGCGCGGGCGCGTGCCCACCAGCGCCCCCACGACCGGCGGCCCGCCCAGGGCGACGGCCCGGAGCATGTTCCGGTACTCGCCGCCGTCGGACATGATCATGAATTCGTCGATGGGCCGCCCGAGGTGCGCCTCGATCGGGAGGCCGTCCATGTCGGCGAGCGCCTGGTTGAGGTGGACGTACCGGAGGTCCGGGTCGAGCATGACCAGCCCGATGGGGCAGGTCTCGAAGAGCGCGTCGAGGAAGGCGAGGTTGGTCTTGACCCGGTCGAGCTCGTCGCTGCGGCTCGCCAGGACCATCACGACCGAACGTCCTCCGGCTCCCCGCATGGAGAAGGCCCGGAAACCGCATTCGAAGATCGTGGCGTCACGACGCCGTGCCGTCAGCCGGCCCCTCCAGTACCCGAGCGTCCGGCCCCGTTCCGTGAGCCGGGCGCAGGAATCGGAGCCGCTCCGGAGCCCGTCGGCGAAGAGGACCGCGCCGGGCTTCGACAGCACGGCGGTGGAGTCGTACCCGAAGAGGTCCCGCGCGCCGGGCCCCCAGTGGCAGACGAGGTCGCCGTCATCGAGGCCGAAGACGGCCACCGGCACGTGCTCCAGCAGAGCCCCCGGCTCGGACCAGAACGGGCCGTGAGCCTCCTCGCCCCCCGGCAGGGCCGATGGCACGGGACGTCCCCTTCCACCCGCAGTTCCATCCAGTATGGCGCGGGGTGGTGAAGATCACGGTCCGTAAGGCCCTGGCTACGGTCGCGTAGGTCTTGATCGGCGGGGAAGTATGGGCTCCCGTGGCAGCGACGACGACATCCAAGACGAAGACCATCGGCTCGTACGCGGCGCTCGGGGACAGCTTCACCGAGGGCGTGGGGGACCCGGGACCGGGGGACACCTTCCTCGGCTGGGCGGACCGGCTGGCCGCCCTCCTGGCCGATCGGTTCGAGGAACGGTACGAGCACTCCGCGGCATCCGGCGGCTCCGGTGCACCCGCCGGCTCCGGCGACCCCGGTGCCCCCCGCCGGTCGGGCGAATCCGGGGGGCCGGCCGGTTCCGGAGCGTTCCGCTACGCGAACCTGGCCGTACGGGGCCGGCTGCTGGACCAGATCGTGGCCGAGCAGGTCCCCCGGGCCAAGGAGCTCGCACCGGACCTGGTGACCTTCTGCGCGGGCGGCAACGACATCATCCGGCCCGGCAGCGATCCGGACGCCGTCGCCGACCGGTACGAGGCGGCCGTGCGCGACCTCGCCGGATCCGTCGGCCTGGTCGTCATCACCACCGGCTTCGACACCCGCGACGTACCGGTCCTCAAGCACATGCGGGGCAAGATCGCGACGTTCAGCGCGCACGTCCGGTCGATCGCCGACCGCTACGAGTGCCCCGTGCTCGACCTCTGGTCGCTGAAATCCATACAGGACCGGCGGGCCTGGGACGACGACCGGCTGCACCTCTCGCCCGAGGGGCACACCAGGGTCGCCCTGCGCGCCGCCCAGGTGCTCGGCCTCGACACGCCGGCCGATCCGGACCAGCCCTGGCCGCCGATGCGGCCGCGCGGGTCCGTGGACACCACCCGCGACAACATCCACTGGGCCCGCGAGCACCTCGCGCCGTGGATCGGCAGGCGGCTGCGCGGGGAGTCCTCCGGCGACCACGTGGAGCCGAAGCGGCCGGACCTGCTGCCGCTGTAGAGGCGGAGCGGCAGGTGGCGCGGGGGTCGGCGGGCAGGGGGCGGAGAGCGTTCGCGGGCGCGTAGCGGAATCCTTGGGGGGTGTCGCGCGTTGGGATGGTGGTAATCATGAGAACGCCCTGCCCGCACCCCCCACACTGGAGGCGCCTTGACCGGCTCCCGTCCCTTGCGTCCACGGCTGCGCGCACTGCGGCCCGAAGCCTTCGGCGCGGACCCGTCCGGTGCCCGGCTGGAGCGGATCCTGCGTTCGCCGAACTTCGCCGACGGAATCTTCCAGAACCCGGCCGGGACCAGGACCAGACCCTCCGGATCCATGGCCGAGTTCGCCAAGATCTACTTCCACAAGGAGCAGCGGCTCCGGCGCAGCCCCGGCGCGCCCATCCCGGTCTACCCGACGACCCTCGCGGAGATCTCGAAGCCCCCGGCGAGCGGCCTGCGGCTGACGTGGATGGGCCATTCGAGCGTGCTCGCGGAGATCGACGGGCGCCGGGTCCTCTTCGACCCGGTCTGGGGCGAGCGGTGCTCCCCCTTCCCCTTCGCCGGGCCCAAGCGCCTGCACCCGGTCCCCGTACCGCTGGCCTCGCTGGGCGAGGTCGACGTGGTGGTCATCTCGCACGACCACTACGACCACCTCGACCTGCCGACGATCAAGGCACTGGCCGGTACGGACACGGTCTTCGCCGTGCCGCTCGGCGTCGGCGCGCACCTGGAGCGCTGGGGCGTCCCGGCCGACCGGCTGCGCGAGCTCGACTGGAACGAGACCGCCAAGGTCGCCGGACTCTCGCTCACCGCCACCCCGGCCCAGCACTTCTGCGGGCGCGGCCTGCGCAACCAGCAGTTCACCCTGTGGGCGTCCTGGGTCGTCGCGGGCGACGAGCACCGGATCTACCACAGCGGGGACACCGGCTACTTCTCCGGCTTCAAGGAGATCGGCGCGGCGCACGGCCCCTTCGACGCGACGATGATCCAGATCGGCGCGTACTCGGAGTTCTGGACCGACATCCACATGACGCCCGAGGAGGGCGTGCGCGCCCACCTCGACCTCCAGGGAGGCGTCGCGCGCGGCACGATGCTGCCGATCCACTGGGGCACCTTCAACCTGGCCCCGCACCCGTGGGACGAGCCGGGGGAGGGCACGGTGACGGCCGCCGAGGGCGCCGGGGCGGCGATCGCCCTGCCGATTCCGGGCCAGCCGTTCGAGCCGGGTGCGGCGGACGCGCCGAGCGCGCCCTGGTGGCGGCCGTTCGTGGCCGCGGGCTCGCCCCCGCCGCCCGCGCCGGCCCGGCCCGTGGTGGCCGAGCGGCCTGCGGCCGTGACCCGTGAGGAGCCGGAGGCGGTGGGCTCGTAGCCTCGTAGGCTCGGCGGCCTCGAAAGGCGGAGCGGGACCTCCTGGATCAGGAAGTCCCGCTCTTCGGTCGTGCCGGGGGAGCCGGAGGGGCCGAGGGGAGCTACTGCTTGTGCCCGTGCCGCACGTCCAGGCACAGCGCCCAGACGTCGGAGTAGCTGCCGGGGGAGGCCGAGCCGCCGCTGTGGGTGAAGGCGGTCCAGTGCGACGGGTCGGACGCTCCGTCGCCGGCCGGGGTGCCCGCGGCGTCGCCGGGGAAGCTGCCGTTGAGGTGGGGGCCGCCCGAGGTCGCCTTGGCGAAGTCGGTGGTGGTCACGTTGCCGCCGCTGATGGCGGCGCCCCCGCTGACCAGCTGCCCGTCGGCGCGGGAGCAGCCGACCGTCGCGGTCTGTCCCGTGGAGCCCGTGTCCGGGCCGCTGACCTCGCGGAAGCGGACCGTCGTGGAGACGTGCTTGAGATCGGCGCCGCCCGCGCCGCATATCGCGTAGGCGAAGGTCATGTTGTCCGGGCCGCGTCCGCCGCCGATCCCCCCGACCGCGGTCCAGGAGTCGGGGTCGTTCTCGCCGTCGCCGGCGGCGATCGAGCCGAAGTGGTGCTCGGCGTCGCTGAAGGTGGGGAAGCTCGCGATGGGCTTCAGGCTGCCCGCACTGGCCGGGGTGGTGCGGGCGCCGCCGCCGAGCAGGACCGTGCCGGCCGGACAGGTCGCCGTCACCAGACGGGCCGACTGCGAGGTGGAGGGCCCGGCGGCCTTGTTCATCACCACCTGGGTGTGCCGGATCAGGTGGGAGCGCAGGCACATCGCGTAGGAGGTGGTGGAGAGGTCGGCGTTGCTACGGGCCCCGGTCCCGCCGAACGCCAGCCAGTGCGCGGCGTCGAGGCCGACGACGCCCGGGGTGCCGGCGTACTCGGTGATGCCGTCGGCGCTGGGCGCCATGCCCATCACGTGACTGCCGTTGGAGTTCTCGTCGTTGCCGATGGCCTGGAGGATCCCGCCGCCGGAGACGGGGCTGCGCCCGCAGTCCGCCCGCGAGGAGACCTCGGCGAAACCGGTCGTGGGGCCCATGGTGGCTCCGGGGACGCTGACGGTGACGTCGGCGGTCTTGGCGTACGCGGATCCCGGTACGGCCAGGGTCAACAGGGCGGCCAGGAGCAGGGCTTTGCCGGTGGTGGCGGCGGGAGCCCGCCGGAGTGTGGTGCTCATCGGATTCTCTCTCTCGACGTCAGGTACGGGGCGGGGCGAGGCGGACCGTCCGGAACCGCCGCCTCAGACGCCGTCGTCGGCGCACAGCGCCCAGACCGCGGTGTCGGTGCCGGGCGAGGACTGGCCTCCGGTGTGGGAGGCGGCCGTCCAGTACGCCGCCGTGGTGGTTCCGTCGGCGACGGCGGCCCCGCCGGAGGTGCTGGGGAAGCTGCCGTTGAGGTGGTCGCCGCCCGAGCCCGGACCGGTGAAGTCGGTGGTGGTCACGCTGCCCGCGCTGATCGCGGCACCGCCGCTGACCAGCTTCCCGTCGTTGCCGCCGCAGCCCACGGTCGCCGTCTGGCCGGTGCTCCCGGAGGTCGGGCCGCTCACCTCGGCGTAGCGGACCGTCACCGTGGCGCCGGTGACGGTGATGCCGTTACCGCTGCAGATCGCGTAGGCGTAGGTGTAGTCGGCGGCGTTGGCGCCGGAGTCCCAGCCGACCGCCGACCAGGAGTCGGGGTTGGTCTCCCCGTTCGCCGCGGCCCTCGCGCCGTAGCTGTGCGCGGAGTTGTTGAAGGTGGGGAAGCTCGCGATCACCTTGAGGCTGCCCGTGGTGCCCGGGGTGGTCCGGGCGCCGCCGCCGAGGAGGCGGGTGTTGGCCGGGCAGGTCGCCGTGACGCGGCCCGCCGTCGCCCCCGCGGTGGGGGTGTTGGCCTTGTTCATGACGACCTGGGTGTGGTTGATCAGGCTGCTGGTGAAGCACATCGCGTAGGGCGTGGTGGAGAACGAGGCGTTGACCTGGCCGCCGCTTCCGCCGATGCCGAGCCAGTGCGTCACGTCCGTGCCGACCACGCCGGTGGAGCCGGTGTACTCGGTGGTGCCGTCGGGGCTGGGCGAGGTGCCGTTGACGTGGTTGCCGTTCACGCTCGCGCCGGTGCCGATGGCCTGGTTGATGCCGCCGCCGGAGGCCAGGCCGGAGGCGCAGTCCGCGTGCGTCGATATCTCCGAGTTGCCGGTGGCGGGTCCGCTGGTGGCCCCGGGGGTCTTCACGGTCACGCTCACGGTGTTGGCGTAGGCGGTTCCCGGTAGGGCCAGGGCCAGTACGGCGCCCAGGGCCAGTGTCCTGCCCGCGGCGAAGCGGCGCAGCAGTCCTGTGGTCATGGAGATCTCCTCAACTGATAGGCGATGGGCGGGTCCGGTGCGCACGGGCGTCGTCGGTGCGGAGCTGTCACGGCATCACAACGGCTGTCTGCCTCGCGGATGTACGCCGCTCAGGGGCAGACCGGGACATGGACCGGCCATTGCGCCGCTCTTCATGAGCGGCGCATGCGGACTCTAACAGCCCTTTATCGCTGCATCTACTGAGGAAATTCTTCGAATCGCGCCGCATCTGCCGAAGTGGAGTAGGTGACTCCCGAGTAGTCGGCCGCCGTCGCTGGGGCGGAAGGGGGTCGAGGTGCGGGCGGGGGTTCCGGGAGAGGGCGCGTGCCGGCGGAGCGCCGGGGAGTGCGCGCTCCCGGCGCATTCGGGCTGTCGTGCGAGCGCTCCATCGGGAGCGGGAAGCACCCGGGCGAAGTTCCCCAACTGGCCGTCCTGGGGCCGAGCATGCGGTCTAGCGTGGGTATCCGGTGATCAACACCGGATCCCGGGAAGCCCGGGGGCCGGGCCCCACATACCGAGGACGCCGATGTCCGGACTCCGCGCCGCCCGCCACTCCCCGTCGAGACACGCCGTCACCGGTCCCGGTCGGCAGATACGGCCCCAGCTGATCCGCGCCGCCCTGCTGCCCACGCTGGCCGCCGGGCTCAGCGGCGCCGCCGCGGTGATCTTCGCGCTCCAGCTCGGCGGCGGCGCGGGCGCCCGCGACCCCCGGCTGTGGCCCGTGCTCAGCGGCTGCGCGCTGCTCTTCGCGGGCGCGCTCGCGGCCGCCCTGCTCGGGGCCCAGCGCGCGGCCAAGACCGTCCGCGACCGCTGCGAGGCCCTGCGCCGCTCCAGCGTCCGCGGCCGCCAGGAGCTGCACACCACCGCCGACCGGCTGGAGCGCGGCGAACTGCCCGCGCGCCCGGTGCGCGGCGGGCCGGCCGCGCCGTCCTTCGGTCCCGAGACGGCGGGAATCGACGAGTTCTGGCTGCTGGCCCAGGAACTACGCGGGGCCCGCGAACAGGCCCACGCGACCCTGGTCCGCCTCGGCGGACCCGTCACGCCCTCCGACAGCGACCGCAAGGTCGAGGTCTTCGTCAACCTCGCCCGCCGCCTCCAGTCCCTCGTGCACCGCGAGATCTCGCTGCTGGACGACCTGGAGGACACGGTCGAGGACCCGGACCTGCTCAAGGAGCTCTTCCACGTCGACCACCTCGCCACCCGGATCCGGCGCCACGCGGAGAACCTCGCGGTGCTCGGCGGAGCGGCCTCGCGCCGCCAGTGGACCCGGCCCGTCGACCTGAGCGAGGTGCTGCGCTCCTCGGTCGCGGAGGTCGAGCAGTACACCCGGGTCAAAGTGGTGCCCCCCGCGGGCGGTTCCGTACGGGGCCACGCCGTCGCCGACGTCGTGCACCTGCTGGCCGAACTGGTCGAGAACGCCACCGTGTTCTCCGCCCCCGACACCGATGTCGTGGTGCGCGCGGAGCGGGTCACGGCCGGGATCGCGGTCGAGGTGGAGGACCGGGGCCTCGGGATGCCGCCCGAGGAAGCGCACCGGATGAACGCCCTGCTCGGCGACCCCGACCAGATCAGCGTCCGGCAGCTGCTGGCCGACGGGCGGATCGGCCTGTTCGTCGTCTCCGCGCTGGCCCGCAGGCACGGGATCGCCGTGGAGCTCAAGTCGAACATCTACGGCGGCGTGCTCGCCGTACTGGTCCTGCCCCAGGAGCTGTTGGGGGCCGAGGCGCCGAGCGCGTCCGACGCCCTGGGCGGCTCCCGGGCCACCGCCTGGGGGACCGGCGAGGGGGCGGGAGCGCCACGGCTGGAGCCGGTACGGGTGCCCCTGCCCGGGGCGCCGGAGCCCTCCGGAGCCCCGCCGGTGGCGCCGGGCCGGGACGCCGGCGTGAGGACCGTCGTGGCGGCGCCCCTCGCGCCGCCGCTCTCCGCCGTACCCGCCGCCAGGGACGGCGGCGAGCGGCCGCCGCTGCCCCGCCGGCGGGCCCAGGAGCACCTCGTGCCCCAGCTGCGCGAGGCCCCGGTGCCCCGGCCGGGCGGCGGCGAGGGCGCGGAGCGGCCCGTACACGACCCCGGCCTGATGGCCGCCTTCCAACGGGGCTTCGGCCTCGCCCAGTCGGAGCACCAGACGTGACCCCGGTCCCTCACCCGACAGCTAAGGAGCGCACCCCCATGGGCGGCGAAGCGGCGACCACGATCAGTACGACGTCCACGATCAGCACGGCAGCCACGATCAGCACGACGACCACCCGGCTCTCGGACCTCGACTGGCTGCTCAGCGGCCTGGTCCAGCGGGTTCCTTACACGCGCAGCGCGGTCCTGCTGACCGCCGACGGGCTCGTCACCTGCCTGCACGGACTCGACGCCGACAGCGCCGACCACCTGGCGGCCCTCGCCTCCGGGCTGTACGCCCTGGGACGCAGCGCCGGGTCCCGGTTCGCGGAGGGCGCCGAGGTCCGGCAGGTGGTGGTCGAGCTCGACACCGCCCTCGTCTTCGTCTCGGCGGCCGGATCCGGCACCTGTCTGGCCGTACTGGCCGACCGGGAGGCCGACGCGGGCGTGCTCGGCTACGAGATGGCCATGCTGGTCAAGAGCGTCCGCCCGTACCTGGCCGCCCCGCCGAGGCGGCCCGCCGCCGACACGGAGCGATGAGGGCCCGTGCCAGGGGGGCGACGGCGCCGGGGGGACCGCGCGACGCGCCGTGGCTGGACGATTCGGCGGGCCGGGTCATCCGTCCGTACACCGCGAGCGGCGGGCGGACGCGCGCGTCCGTCGCCCTCGACCTACTGTCGCTGGTGACGGCGACCGGCGTGCGCCCGCGCGTCCCGCTCGGCGCCGAGCACGTCCTCGCGCTCCGGCTCTGCGCCGGCTCGGCCGCGGTCACCGTCGCCGAGGTGGCCGGACACCTGCGGCTGCCGGCGGTGGTGGTCAAGGTCGTCCTCGGCGACCTGATGGAACAAGGAGCCGTGACGGTGCGGGCGCCCTGCTTCCCGACCGGCGGCTCCTTCGCCGACGACGACCAGTCCCTGCTCCGGGCGGTGCTCGATGGCCTGCGCAAACGGCTCTGATCCGGCCGCCCGCGGAACGTCGGCGACCTTGAAGATCCTGGTCGCGGGCGGGTTCGGGGCGGGCAAGACCACTTTCGTGGGCGCGGTGAGCGAGATCGAACCGCTGAGCACGGAGGAGCTGCTGAGCGGGCCGGGCGAGGCCGCCGACCCGCTCGACGGGGTCGAGGCGAAGACGACGACGACCGTGGCGCTGGACTTCGGCCGGATCACCCTGGACGAGCGCAACGTGCTGTACCTCTTCGGCACCCCCGGTCAGCAGCGCTTCTGGTTCCTGTGGGAGGAGCTGTGCGCGGGCGCGCTCGGGGCGGTGGTGCTCGCCGACACGCGCCGCCTCGCCGACTGCTTCCCTGCCGTGGACTTCTTCGAGCGCCGGGGCGTCGGCTTCATCGTCGCCGTCAACGAGTTCGACGGCGGGCATCGCTACACCCCCGGCGAGGTGCGGGACGCCATGGGGATCGGCGCGCAGGTGCCCGTCGTGCGCTGCGACGCCCGCCTGCGGAGCTCCGGAACGGGGGTGCTGGCAGCCCTGGTCCATCACCTGCTCGACGGGTCGCACCCGACGCGTGCGAGGTACCCGGAATGCGAGATGTCCATGAGGTCCGCGCGGCGCGCGGAGTGACGTGATGTGGGGGAGACACCATGACGTACTACGAATCCACCGGACACCTGCTGCTCACACCGGTGGACCGGGAGGCGCCGGCGCGCGTACTGCGCTTGCGCGAACTGGGGCTGGGGGAGCGGACGGACGCCGAGCTGGACGCGTTCGCGCGGCGGGTCGCGGACGAGCTCGCGGCGCCGTACGCGGGCGTCAACTTCATCAGCGAGGAACGGCAGTTCTTCGCCGGCCTGCACCACGCGGCCGACGCCCCGGCGAGCGGCTACCCGGCGCGGACGCTCCCCCGGGACCACGGGTACTGCCCGCACGTGGTGGTACGACGGCGGGCGCTGGTGCTGGAGGACGTACGGGACTTCGCGCGCTTCGCGGGCAACGCCGTCGTGGACGAGAGCGGCGTGCGGTCCTACGCGGGAGCGCCGCTGACCGACCGGCGCGGGATCGTCCTGGGGACGGTGTGCGCGGTGGACGTGGTGCCCAGGCGGTGGGGGCTGGCGGGGCTCGCGGCCGTGAAGGAGCTGGCGGCGGAGCTGGTGGAGCTGCTGCACGAACGGGAGGACCGCACGGCCCGGGGGTGAATGTCAGTGCCCGGGTCTACGGTCGAGACGAGGCACCATCCGTGCCCGTGTTCGGGCCCGTGTCGGAGAGGAGTCGGGGGATGGCCACGACGGCGGAGGACGTCCGGGAGATCGCGCTGTCGTTCCCGGAGAGCAGCGAGAAACTCGCCTGGGGCATGCCCACTTTCAGAGTGGGCGGAGCCAACGGGAAGAGCGGCAAGATCTTCGTGGCGCTCGGCGACGACGACACCTCGATCGGGGTGAAGTGTCCCCGGGAGGACCGTGCGGAACTGATCGCCGCGGAGCCGGAGAAGTTCTTCCTACGGCCCGGCCACGACGACAACTACGACTGGCTCCGGGTCCGGCTGGCGGCGGTGGAGGACACCGCGGAGCTGCGCTCGATCCTGACCGACTCCTGGCGGCAGGCGGCCCCCAAACGCCTGGCGGCCGCCCATCCGGAGCTGGAACGCTCGGGGCCGAAGGGGTCGAACGGGCCGAACGGGCCGAAGGAACCGCTCACCGCGGAGTGAAGGCGGCGATCCGCGCGCGCAGCGAGGCCGGGTCGAGGCCGTGGGCCGCCGTGTGCTCGTCCATCGTGCCGTAGCGGCGCAGCTCGGCCCGGCCCACCCCGAGGCCGAGCACCCGGTGCGGTACCGCTTCGAGTGCCCGGTTCGCGGCGGCCGTGGAAGTGCCCGCGAGGTACGGCTCGACCAGCACCACGTCGGCCGGGCCGTGCCCGACGGCGGTGCGCAGTGCCGCGTCATCGAAGGGCCGTACGGTCGGGGCGTACAGCACGCTCACATCCATGCCCTCGGTCGCGGCGAGGACGTTGTCGAGCAGGGGCCCGACGGCGACGACGACGCCCGCACGACCCTCCCGTACGGTCTGGAAGTGCAGGCCGGCGACGGGACGGGCCGCCGTGTTCGACTGCGCGGAGAGCCGGACGTAGACCTTGTCGTCCCCGGCGGCGTAGGCGTGGCGCAGGAGCGCCTCGGCCTCGTCCGGGTGGCCCGGGACGTGCACGGTCCAGCCGTCCAGGGTGTCGAGCAGGGCCACGTCGCCCGGCGCCATGTGGGTGAACCCGCCGGCGGGCCAGTCGTAGCTCGCGCTCGCGCTGACGAGGACCCCGCCCGTGCCCTGGTGCCCGAAGTCGAGCTTGACCTGCTCGAAGGGCCGCTCCACGAGGAAGCTGGCGAAGGTGTGCACCACCGGGCGCAGCCCCGTGAGGGCCAGGCCCCCGCCCACGCCGACCAGCAGCTGCTCGCGGATGCCGACGTTGATCACGCGGTCCGGATGGCGCTCCTGGGCGGGCCGGAAGCCGTCCATGGTGATCTCGGCCAGGACGACGGCCAGGCGGGGATCCTCGTCGAGTGCCCGTGATGTGACCGAAATGAACCGCTCGCGCATGGTGTCCATGTCTCCCCCTCGGAGATCGCTACTGCTTCGACTGCTTCGACTGCGTGATCCGTGCTTCTTCGGCGCTCTTCACCGCTTCTTCTCGACCCGGGCGATCACGGCGTGCGGCCGGCCCGGGTGAGGTGTGGTGTACGCGGTGTGCAGTGCCGCGTGGTCCCGGCCGTCCACGGTGACCGCGGACCAGCCGGCGGCTTCGAAACGGGAGGCGATGCCGCCCTGCCAGCCGTGGGTCGCGGAGTCGTTGTCGATCACGATGGTGTGCAAGCGCTCCAGCCCCGCCGAGCCGGCGTACGCGAGCGCCTCGTGGTTGCTTCCCTCGTCCAGCTCGGCGTCCCCGATCAGCACCCACACGGCCGGATCGGTGAGCCCCTGGGCCCGCAGCCCGAGCGCGCTCCCGACGGCGAGCGGCAGTCCGTGCCCGAGGGAACCGCTGCCGATCTCCACTCCGGGGATCAGGGTGCGGTCCGGGTGGTGCCCGAGGGGCGAGTCGTACGCGCCGAACCCGCTGAGCCAGTCGACCGGGAAGAACCCCTTGGCGGCGAGGACCGCGTAGTAGGCCATCGGTCCGTGCCCCTTGGACAGCAGGAACCGGTCCCGTCCCGGATCCTCGGCGTTGCCGGGTTCGACCCGCAGGATCCGGTCGTAGAGCACCCACAGCGCGTCGAGCGTGGAGGTGGCGGCGGGGCCGTGCTTCTCGGCCCCGGTCATGAGGGCCATGAGGGCCCCGAGGTCTTCGTGGCGGAACCGGGCGTCCGCGGTCGCTGTCCGTGTCATGGACCGATCGTGCAACCTCAAGCGTGCTTGAGGTCAACCACCGCCCGGTCGGCCCTCGCCCGCCCCGCCGCGGAGCGGAAAGGTGCGCGCGACCACCTCTGGAAGTGCGGTATCGTTCTCCTGCGCGTTCAAACAGGGGAAACCCCAGGTCAACGCGTATCGGGACGTGGCGCAGCTTGGTAGCGCACTTGACTGGGGGTCAAGGGGTCGCAGGTTCAAATCCTGTCGTCCCGACCATGCGGAAACGCAGGTCGGAGGCCGTTCTCTCGTTCGTGAGAGGGCGGCCTTTGTCATGCCCGGCCGCTTTCGGCCTTCGTCGCGGTCTTCGTCACGGTCTTCGTCACGGCCTTCGTTGGCCTGGGACACGGCCTTCGTTACGGACGGGCCGCCCGGATGATCCAGGCCGCCGAGTCGTAGAGGACGCCGGCGGCGGTGTCGTGGGCGGTCAGGGTGGCCCGCAGGCCGTCGACGGCGCGCCGCCGGCCCTCGTCGTCGAGTCCCTCGAGCATCCAGCCGAGCATGCCGAGGGTGAACCGCTCCGCGTCGTCGGCGTCCTCGCCGAACCACATCGCCTCGGTGTGGGCTTCCAGCCGGACGTCGGTGAAACCGGCGGTCGTCAGCACGCTCCGGACCCGCTCCGGGTCCGCGAGCCCGAACGGCCCGGGAGCGTCGGGTGCGGGCGTGGGCGGCGGCCGTCCGGCGGCCAGGGCGCGGGTGAACGAAAGGAACCATTCGTTGCCCGCCGGTGCCTGCCAGACCAGCTGTACGAGGCGTCCACCGGGCCGCAGCGCGCCCGCGATGTTGCGGAAGGCGGCGACCGGGTCGGCGAAGAACATCGTCCCGGTGCGGCTGACGGCCAAGTCGAACCCCGTGGAGGGGAAGGGATGGACCTGGGCGTCGGCCTGGACGAAGTCGGCGTTGCCCAGTCCCTCGGCCACCGTTCGCTGCCGTGCCACGCGCAGCATCGCCGCCGAGAGGTCCACGCCCAGGGCCCGGCCGCCGCTCGCCCGTCGCGCAGCGTCGCGGGTGGTCTGGCCGGTGCCGCAGCCGATGTCCAGCACCCGGTCGGTGGCGGACACCTCGGCCGCCGCGAGGAGGTGCGTGCGATGGGGGCCGATCGCACGGTCGTACCGATCGGCGTGTTCCGCCCAGTACGCGCCTTCCCGGCCGTCCCAGGCGCGGGCCTGTTCGGCGTTGGCGGGATCCACCCGAAGAGTGCTGGTCATGACCACTACCGCCTAGGTCGGCAAAGGGCTCCGAGGGGGTGATGGGGGGCTATTTCCTGAGTACGCCTCAAGGGGGGCGATGTCCACCTGAGCTCGCGCACCGGCTCCGGATTGCCGCTCCACCCATTCGGCGTAGCGTGAATCGGGGGCGGCCTTATTCACCGGCAGACAGTCCCGGGGCGGCTCGACGCAGGCCACACGTGCCGAGCCGGGGCGCAAGGAGCGATGGCCATGGGCAACCTCTCTGTGGACCAGCTGAGTCAACGGGTACGCGGCACCGTCGTCACGCCGGGGGACGAGGACTACGACGAAGCCCGCACGGTCTACAACGCCATGATCGACAGACGGCCGGCCGTAGTCGTGCGCTGCGCCAACGCGGGCGATGTCATGGCCGCCGTCGACTACGCCCGGGAGAACGGGCTCGACCTGGCCGTCCGGGGTGGCGGGCACAGCGTGCCCGGCTTCGGCACGTGCGACGACGGCGTGGTCGCCGACCTGTCCGCGATGCGCGGCGTCCGCGTGGACCCCGTACGGCGCACGGCGCGCGCCGAGGGCGGAGCGACCTGGGGCGACTTCAACGCGGCCACCCACGCCTTCGGTCTGGCGACGACCGGCGGGATCATCTCCACGACCGGCGTCGGCGGCCTCACCCTGGGCGGCGGCATCGGCTACCTCGACCGCGGACTGGGGCTGAGCTGCGACAACCTGATCTCCGCCGATGTGGTGACGGCGGACGGACAGCTCGTCGTCGCCAGCGAGCAGGAGCACGAGGACCTCTTCTGGGCCCTGCGCGGCGGTGGTGGCAACTTCGGCGCGGTCACCTCCCTCGAATTCCGGCTCAGCCCCGTGAAGGACATCTACGGCGGGCCGATCCTCTACGAGCTGGACAGCGCCGGCGACGTGCTGCGCGCCTACCGGGACTTCATCGCCGACGCGCCGGAGCAGCTCGGCGCGTTCCCCGCCTTCCAGATCGCCCCGCCGCTGCCGTTCATCCCCGAGGACCGGCACGGCGACACCTTCATCCTGATGGTGTCGTGCTGGGCGGGCCCGGTCGAGGAGGGCGAGCGCGCCCTCCAGCCCATCCACGACTTCGCCCCGGTGGTCGCGGAGCACGTAGGCGTCATGCCGTACCCCGCGCTCAACAGCGCCTTCGACGCCCTGGTGCCGCCCGGTCTCCAGCACTACTGGAAGGCCAACTTCGTGACGGAGCTGAGCGACGAGGCCATCGAGGCGCACCTGGTGCACGGCCCCCGCGTGCCCGCCGTGAACTCGACGGTCCACATCTACCCGATCAACGGCGCCTGCCACCGGGTCGCCCCGGAGGCCACGGCCTTCGCCTACCGGGACGCCTCCTTCGCCACCGTCATCGCCGGCATGTGGCCGGACCCCGCCGACAACGAGGCCAACACCGCCTGGGTCCGCGACTACTACGAGGCCACCGCCCCGCACTCGGAGGAGGGCGGCTACGTCAACTTCATGGCGGACGACGACCAGGACCGCATCCGCGCCAACTACAAGGGCAATTACGACCGTTTGGTCGCGGTCAAGGGAACCTACGACCCGGGCAACCTCTTCCACCTGAACCAGAACATCAAGCCCTAGCGGTCCATGGCTCCCCGGTCTTCGCTGTCGGGTGGGCCTGGGCGAGCGAGGGTGCAGACGCCGTCCGCGCACCGGCGCTCCAGACGGCCGCGCGAGATGGTCTGCGCCAGGCCGACCATCCAGCAGGTGGGGCAGCCGCGGAAGGCGACGAGGGCCAGTGGGGCCGCCAGCAGGGTGACCGGACCGGCCACGGGCACCAGGGCGATCGAGCCGACGATCAGCCCGAAGCCGATGGCGCCGCGTGCCAGGTGGCGCGGGACGGACCTGCTGGCGTAGTTCATGTCGGTCCTCCCACGACCGGCTGCCGTTGATCGTGCGGGTTCCACCGTGTTCAGCTCGTTCAGCGTGTTCACCGCCGTGTGTCTCCTTCTGCTCGTGCGACTGGTCGGTCGAGCGCCGCCAGGGAGTGGCGCAGGGCCGCGCGTGCCCGGTGCAGCCGCGATTTCATCGCGGTCGTGCTCAAGCCGAGCGCATCGGCGACCCTCCTGCCGGGCAGGCCCTGGACGTCCCGCAGGATCAGGACCTGGCGCTGGTCACGGGGCAGGGCGCTGATGGCGGCGGCGACCCGCTCCGCCTCCAGCCGGTGCAGCGCCGAGTCCTCGGCGGACGGTTCCGCGGGCACCGGGTGGTCCGGGGCCGCGGCCGCGTCGCCCCGCGGGACGACCAGCCGTAGCTGCCGCAGGCACTCGTTGCGCACGATCCGGAACATCCACGACGCGAGGGCGCCCGTGGCCCGCAGGGTGCCGATCTTCCGGTAGAGGATGATCAGCGCCTCCTGCGCCGCGTCCTCCGCGTCCTGGGGGGAGGCGCAGAGGGAGAGGGCGAACTTGCGCACATGGGGCTGTGACTCCATGACGACGGTGGTGAGCGAGGTGACGTCGCCGTCCTGGGCGGCCCTGATCAGCCGCTCGTCCGGCCAGGTGAAGCGTTGGTTCATGTACGGCTCATTCCCGGAAGGTCTCCCGTGCCCGGCTCTGGTCAGGCCCGGCTCTTGTAGCGCCGGACGAGGTGCCAGCCGCACGCGCCCACGAGCAGGGCTCCGATCACTACGAGGCTGGTGATCATCATGGTGTTTCCTCCTGGATCCGTCGGCCCGTTCGGCCGGTACGGGGACAAGAGGCGGGGAGGCCCGAAAAGGATTCACCGGTCTTGGGCAGTCTTCTTCAGCGGTCCCCCGAGTTGATAGGCAAGTCGCTGCTTGCCTATGCTGGGGTCGTGGCCGACGAACTCTTCAGAGCTCTGGCCGACCCGACCCGCCGCACCATCCTCGACGAGCTCGCGGAGAAGTCCGGGCAGACGCTGTTCGAGATCTGCTCGCGGCTGACGATGAAGCACCAGCTCGGCATCTCGCGCCAGGGCGTCTCCCAGCACCTCGCGGTGCTGGAGGCCGCCGGACTCGTCGAGACGAGGCGGGAGGGCCGGTACAAGTTCCATGACCTGAACACCGCCCCGCTGCGGCACATCGCCGAGCGATGGCGCACGCCCGACCCGTCCGGACCGGAAGAGAGCACCCCATGAAGATCCACCTCACCAGCGTCTTCGTCGACGACCAGGCCAAGGCCCTGCACTTCTACACCGAGGTCCTCGGGTTCGTGAAGAAGCACGACGTCCCGCTGGGCGGAGGGGCCCGGTGGCTGACCGTGGTCTCTCCCGAGGAGCCCGGGGCCGCCGAACTCCTCCTGGAGCCCGCCGGTCACCCCGCCGCCAGGACCTACCGCGACGCCCTCGTCGAGGACGGCATCCCGCTCGCCCAGTTCGCCGTCGACGACGTCACGGCGGAGTACGAGCGGCTGCGCGGCCTCGGCGTCCGCTTCATCCAGGAACCGCTGGAGATGGGCCCCGTCACCACCGCCGTCCTCGACGACACCTGCGGCAACCTGATCCAGCTCGCGACCGAGCCGAAGTAACCGCCTGCCGGTATTGCTGCGCTCATGCGAACGTGCGTGCCCTACCCTGCGGTGATCCACAACCAGGACATGCGCAGAAGGACTCACGATTCCCATGACTCGCCGAAGAGCCGGTGCACGAGTGCCCCGCGCACTCATAGCCGTTCTCACGCTCATCCTCCCGCTCACGGCGGCAGACCTGCTCTCCGCACCGGGCGCGTCCGCGGCGACCCCGACCAAGCCCGAGGTCACCGGTGCCGGAGCCTTCGAGGGGAACTGGGCGCCTTCCGCCGAAGGCAACAAGCCCGTCCCCTGCAACGGGCTGATGGGCAACGGCGGCCTGGTGCTGACCGCGGGCCTGCGCGACAACGACGGTGGGACCGTCACCCCTCGGTTCGTCGTCACCACCGCGGCGGGTGCGGCCGTACCGGTTTCCGACGTCACCACCGTGCCCAGCGGCGGCACGGCGACCGCGAAGGTCCTCGCCCGGAACCTTCCCACCGGCAACTACACGTGGAAGGTCCGGGCAAAGGACCAGGAGGGCGCCTACAGCGCCTACACCGCCGCGTGTGCCTTCAGCGTCGACGCGGACGCGCCCGCGGAGCCCGTCACCGTCACCAAGGAGGACGGCAGCGACCTCACCACCCAGCCGGTGCGCACCAAGATGCGCCTCAAGTTCAAGAACCCGGCCACCGACCTCGCCGGGTTCTGCTGGGCCATGGACCGCCCCCTCTCCGTGTCCGGCACTCCTTGCGGCGGGAACAACTGGATTCCTCTAGCCAACGGCGCCAAGGAAGCCACCGTCGAGGTCAACCTGACGGTGTCGCCCCGCCACACGCTGGCGGTCCGCGCTTTCGACAAGGCGGGCAACGGCTCGTCCACCACCGACATCTCGCTGGCCACGTCCCCGGCCACCTTCGTCTACCCGGCGGGGCAGACTCCGCTGAACGGGACGCGCACGGACCTCCTCGGCGACCTCGACGGCGACGGCTTCGTCGACCTGCTCGGCCCCGAAGCGGACGGCGGCCTGCGCTTGTACGCAGGCAACGGAGCCGGTCGGGTGCGGTCGCGCGTCGTCGCGGAGTCCGGTTGGAAGGGTGCGCTGATCGCGCACGGCGGTGACTTCGTCGGATTCCGCGGTTCCTCGGCCGCACCGGACGGCTTCGAGGACGTCATAGCCCGCTTGAGCGACAACAAGCTGTACGTCTATCCGGGCAATGGACAGGGCGACCCCTCGTACGCCACCCGTCAGGAGCTGGTCCCGCCCGTCGGCCTCGGGTCCACGGGCTGGGGGCGGCTGCAGCAGATCCTCGCGCCCGGCGATCTGGACCAGCGCACGGATGCCGGCTTCAGGAAGGGCAACGACCTGGCCGTCGTCGAATGTGTGGACGACGCCTGCTCGGCCGCCCGCCTGCGCGTCTATTCCGGCCGGACCCTGTCCGACGGAAGCGCGGACCAGACCAAGCCCTTCGACTTCAAGAGCCCCGCGTTCACTGGCGGCACCAGCTGGAAGAACTACACGATCCTCGGCATCGGGGATCAGAACGGCGACGGAGTCAAGGACATCCTCGCCCGCAACAAGCTCGACGGGAAGCTGTACCTCTATCCCGGCAAGATCGCCGCGGACGGCACGTTCGGCCTCGCGCCCCGCACCACCTACGCCGCCGGGGGCTGGCAGCCCGGCGTGCGCCCGGTGATCGTCAGCCGGGGCAACGCCCAGGGCACCGTCGTCAGCAAGACGATCACCAGCGACGGCCAGGTCATCCCGTACAAGCAGTTCCGGCCCAAGGCGGGTGACGAGCAGGGCGACCTGTGGGCGACCACTCCGGCCGACCCCAAGCTCGTGGTGAACTACGTGGACAGCGCGGGCAAGGCGGCCACCACCACCTGCCCCACCGGCTGCCTGGTCTTCTACCCGGGCGGTCCCACCGGCCTCAAGGCGCCCCTGCTGGTCGGCGCGAGCGGCTGGGCCACCAGCGTCACCAACCTGTTCTGACCCGACCCACCCCGCACCACGAGCGGCGCCGCCGGACCGTCCGGCGGCGCCGCTTCATGCGTTGTCGGTCCGGTCCACCGGTCGGCCCGCGTGCAGTTCGACGGGGCCGTCCGCGGTGGTGCGCGCCGTGAGGGAGGCCTCGATCTGACGGCGGAGGGACGGTTTGGTGTAGCGGCGCAGTTCGGGTGGGGGGACCGCGCGCCATGCGAGGAGTTCCACACCGGGCAGGCGGATCCGGGCCAAGGCGGCGGCGTCGAGGGTGCCGCCGTCGTAGAGGAAGCGGACCCGGGCCGGATAGCCGGGCCGGTGGGACCAGTTGACGGCGAGCAGCCGGCCCGGGGCGAGGTCGAGGCCGAGCTCTTCGAGGACCTCGCGGCGCGCCGCGGCGCGCGGGATCTCGCCGAGGTCGCTGTCGATGCCGCCGCCGGGGAGGTTCCAGTGGTCCGGATCGCCGTAGGCGGGCCGCACCAGCAGGACCCCGCCCGCGGAGTCCGTGAACAGCACGCTCGCCGCCGTGAGCGCTTTGGGGCGGGCGGCGCGGTGGCCGGCGGAGTCGTAGGCGCCCGCGTGTTCCAGTTCCGCCCGGCGCGCGGGGTCGAAGCCGGCCGGGGAGCCGGGCTGCGGCACGCCCTCGATCAGGTGCGCGAGGGAGCCGGAGTACAGGGCTGCCAGTGCGGCGCGCAGGCGGCCGCCCTTCCGCGTGCCCAGGGCCGCGTAGGCCTCGTCGGGGGTGAGCCAGCGCGCCTCGGTGACCTCCCCGTCCGGGAAGGAGATCGCGGAGGTCTCCTCGGGCGTCAGCGGGCCGACCAGGTGGACGTGGACGACGAGGGAGCGCCCGAGGGGCCCCGGCGGGCGTGAGTCCACCGCGAGCAGCCGCCCCACCGGCACGCTCAGGTCCAGCTCCTCCTTCAGTTCGCGGGCCAGCCCCTCCTCCGGGGTCTCGGTGTCCTCCACGCCCCCGCCCGGGAGCTCCAGATCCGCCTTGTACGAGGTGGTGAGGACGAGCACCCGCCCGCGCGGGTCCAGCACGATCCCGGTGGCGGCCACGAGGGGGGAGGGCTGGGCGGCGTAGTAGGCGCGGACCGAGTCGGTGTACGGGGACGCGGGCGGCGGCGGCGGGGGCTGATCCGGCACAAGGGCTCCTGGGGGCGGGCGTGCGGGCGGGGTGGGCACGGTGATCCGTACCCACTCGGGGAGGGTCCATGGGGTGGACCTCGGGGGACGGCGGCAGGTGGCGGCGCCCGAGCCGGCGGGCGCCCGGCGCGGAAGGGGTCAGGCCCGGGCGAGGAGCAGGCCCCCCATCGTGACCATGGTGGCCGCGACGAGTCCGTCCAGGGCCCGCCAGGCCGAGGGCCGGCCGAGCGGGCCGCTGAGCAGCCGGGCGCCGTAGCCCAGCGCGCCGAACCAGGTGAGGCTCGCCAGGACGGCCCCGGCGCCGAAGGCCCAGCGCAGGTCGCCGCGGCCGGCGGCCAGGGAGCCGAGCAGCAGCACGGTGTCGAGGTACACGTGCGGGTTGAGCCAGGTCATGGCCAGGCAGGTCAGCACGGCGCGCCGGGTGGCGGCGGAGGTGGAAGTGGAGGCGGCGGCGGGGCCGTCGAGGGCGCGCGGGCCCGGGCGCAGCACCCGGCGGGCGGCCAGGGCTCCGTAGCCGATCAGGAAGGCACCGCCGACGAGTCCGACGAGGGTGAGGGCCGCGGGCCAGGCGGTGACGAACGCGCCGACGCCGGCCACTCCCAGGGCGATCAGGGCCGCGTCCGAGAGGGCGCAGATGGCGACCACGGCGAAGACCGACTGGCGGCGGACGCCCTGGCGCAGGACGAAGGCGTTCTGGGCGCCGATGGCGACGATCAGGGACAGTCCGGTGCCGAAGCCCGCGAGGGCCGCGGGGATGATGCCGTGGTTCATGGCTTCGACCGTAGGCGGCGGCGCGGCGAGGAGTACAGCTAAAGATTCTTACGTAGCATTAGCCGCTGTGATGGATGAGCTGCCTGTCGACCAGGTACGGACCCTGCTCGCGGTGATCGACGAGGGCACCTTCGACGCGGCGGCCGCCGCCCTGCACGTGACCCCCTCCGCCGTCAGCCAGCGCGTCAAGGCATTGGAGCAGCGGACCGGGCGGGTACTGCTGATGCGGACCAAGCCCGTGCGGGCGACCGAGTCGGGGGAGGTCCTCGTGCGCTTCGCCCGGCAGCTCGTCCGGCTGGAGCGTGACGCGCGGGCCGAGCTCGGCATGGCCGAGGGCCTGGGACCGGTGGTGCTGCCGATCGCGGTCAACGCGGACTCGCTGGCCACGTGGTTCCTGCCCGCGCTGACGGGGCTGCCGCAGGACCCGCCGGTCTGCTTCGAACTGCACCGGGACGATCAGGCCCACGCGGCCGAACTGCTGCGGGACGGACGTGTGATGGCGGCGGTCACCTCGCAGCCGGTGCCGGTGGCGGGCTGCACGGTGCGCAGGCTGGGGCTCGTGCGCCACCTGGCGGTGGCGAGCCCGGAGTTCGCGGCGCGGCATCTGCGGGGCGCGGTCGAGCGGGACCTGAGGGAGGCGCCGGTCGTCGTGTTCGACCGGCTGGACCTGCTCCAGGACGAGTTCGTGCGGGTGGTGACGGGGGACGCGGCGGCCGGGGCGTCCGCGGTACGCCACCACGTGCCGACCTCGGAGGGGTTCTGCGACGCGGTGTCCGCCGGGCTGGGCTGGGCGATGCTGCCGACGGCGCAGGCGGATCCGTTGCTGGAGGCGGGCCGGCTGGTGGTGATCGCGCCCGGGCGGAGCCTGGACGTCCCGCTGTACTGGCAGCAGTGGAAGCTGGACTCGCCCGCGCTGTCCATGGTCGCGGAGGCGGTGGCACGGGCGGCCGCGGCGGCGCTCGACTAGACCGTCCCTTCCAGACCGTCCCCTCGGGGCCGTCTCCTTCGGAGGCTCTGCCCTGTGGCCTGCGAGGACCGGTCGGGGGAGGGCTTAGGCTGCGGGCATGGAGTCCTACACCATCGGCCAGGCGGCGCGGCTGCTCGGCGTCAGCGTAGACACGGCCCGGCGGTGGGCCGACGCGGAACGGTTCCCGACGCGTCGGGACGGCACCCGGCGGATGGTCGACGGGCCGGACCTCGCCGCGTTCTGCGTGGAGATCGCGCAGGAGGGCGGCGACGACGAGGGGACCCCGTACACCTCGGCGCGCAACGCCTTCCCCGGCATCGTGACGGGCGTGAAACTGGGCACGGTCGACGCGCAGGTGGAGATCCAGGCCGGACCGCACCGCGTCGTGTCGCTGCTGACCCGGGAGGCCGTGGAGGAACTCGGCCTGGAGGTCGGGGCGCGGGCGACCGCGCGGGTGAAGTCCACGAGCGTCTTCATCGACCGGGCCTGAGGGCCGGTCGGTGGGGCCCGCCGGTGGGGCCGGTCGCTGGGGCCTGCCCGTGGGGCCGGCCGGTCGGGTGGGCTGGTAGGGCGGTCCGCGTGCCGGTGGCACACTGGCGGCTGATCCGCCGAAGGGGAGTACGTCCGTTGTCCATGTTCAGCACCCTGCGCCGAGCCGTGCGCCGCAGCTACCGGCGGGCCGTCGACCTCAGCCACCCGGCCCGCTCCCCGCTCGGCAGCGCCGTCGTCAACTGCATCGTGTACCGGGACGGCGTGCGCCAGGACGGTCACGGTCACGCCGATGTCGGCGAGGCGCTGCGCCGTGTCCGCAAGACGGGCGAGGGCTTCGTCTGGGTCGGTCTGCACGAGCCCTCGCAGGAGGAGTTCGCCGGACTCGCCGAGCTGCTCGGCCTGCACCCGCTCGCCGTCGGGGACGCGGTCCGGGCCCACCAGCGGCCCAAGATCGAGCGCTACGACGAGACCCTCTTCGCCGTGTTCAAGACCGTGCGGTACGTGGAGCACGAGGAACTGACCGCGACCAGCGAGGTGGTGGAGACCGGCGAACTCATGGCCTTCGCCGGCAACGACTTCGTCATCACCATCCGGCACGGCGGGCGCGGCACCCTCGGGTCGGTCCGCGAGGAGCTGGAGACGCTGCCCGAGCAGCTGGCCAAGGGGCCGGTCTCCGTCCTGCACGCACTGGCCGACCACGTGGTCGACGAGTACGTGGCCGTCACGGACGCGGTGCAGAACGACATAGACGACGTCGAGACCATGGTCTTCAGCGAGCACGGCGGCCGCGGGGACGCCGGGCGGATCTACCAGCTCAAGCGGGAACTGCTGGAACTGCGCAGGGCGGTGGCACCGCTGGCCCGTCCGCTCGCGCAGCTGAGCACCCAGCCGATTCCGGTCATCCCGCCGGAGATGCGCACCTACTTCCGGGACGTCGCCGACCATCTGACCCGTGCCACCGACCAGATCAGCGCGTACGACGCCCTCCTCGACTCGATACTCCAGGCCCATCTCGCGCAGGTGACCGTCGCCCAGAACGAGGACATGCGCAAGATCACCGCATGGGCGGCCATCGTCGCCGTCCCGACGATGGTCTGCGGGGTCTACGGCATGAACTTCGAGCACATGCCCGAACTGCACTGGACCTACGGATATCCCCTCGTGCTCGGCGTGATGGCCGTCGCGTGCTTCGTCATCCACCGGGGCTTCCGGCGCAACGGCTGGCTCTGACCGGCCGGAGGGCCGGGGCGGGTGGGCCGGGGCGGGAGGGCCGGAAAACCCCGGGAGGATGGCCCGTGGTGCCCGGTAGGGTCCCCGTGTTGACGCGCGGACACGAGGAACGGGCAGGTCAGGCATGCGGCAGGCAGCGGCGAGCGCGGGGGCGACGGCGGAACTGTCCGGGGAACGGGTGCGGTTGGAGCCGTTGGAGCCGCGGCACCACGACGGGCTGTGCGAGGCGGTCCGCGACGGCAGCCTCTGGGAGCTCGCGGTGACGATCGTCCCGCACCCCGACGATGTGCGGGGCTTCATCGAGGACGCCGTCGAGGCGCGGGCGCAGGGCCACCAGATCCCGTACGCCACGGTGGACGCGGCGACGGGACGGGTCATCGGATCCACCCGGCTGATGGTCATCAACACCGCGAACCGGCGACTGGAGATCGGCTGGACCTTCCTGGCGGCCTCCCGGCAGCGGAGCGGTGCGAACACCGAGGCGAAGCTGCTGATGCTGACGCACGCCTTCGAGACGATGGGGATGAACCGGGTCGAGCTGCTCACCGACGTGCGGAACGCGAAGTCGCGGGCGGCGATCACCCGGATCGGCGCGCAGCACGAGGGCGTGCTGCGGCACCACATGGTCATGCGGGACGGCTGGATCCGCGATACGGCGGTGTACAGCATCACGCGCCCGGAGTGGCCCGAGGTGAAGCGGGGCCTGCGGGCCCGCCTGGCGGCGCACCCGGTCGCCCCCACGGAAGGCTGAGCCCAGCCCAGCCCCCGGCCTACGGCGCCCCCGGCCGGAAGCGCAGGGTGAGGGTGAGCCCGCCTTCCGGGCCCGGGCGCGCCGTCAGGGTGGCGTGGTGGGCTTGGGCGATGGAGGCGGCGATGGAGAGTCCCAGGCCGTTGCCGGCCGTGGTGGTGCGGTCCGCGTCGAGGCGCCGGAAGGGCTCGAAGAGGTCGGGGACGCGGTGGGCGGGGATGCGGGGGCCGGTGTTGGTCACCGTCAGGGCGGATCCGTCGAGCCCTACGCGTACGTGGCCACCGGGGTGGTTGTACTGGACGGCGTTGCGGATCAGGTTCGTCAGCAGGTGCCTCAGCAGGACGGGGTCGCCGGGAACGAACCACGGCGCGGCGGCGACGCATTCGATGCGCAGGCCTGCCCCGGCCGCGAGCGGGGCGAGTTCCGCGGTCACGAGCCGGGCGGTGGCCGCGAGGTCCACGGGCTCGGTCTTCTCCAGCCCGCGGTCGCTGCGGGCCAGGAGCAGGAGCGCGTTGATGAGCTGTTCCGCCTCCCGGTTGGCGTCGAGCAGGTCTTCGCGGACCTCGGTGAGCCCATCGGGCAGGGGGTCGGCGAGGCCGACCTGGAGGGTGGTGCGCTGGACGGCCAGGGGGGTCTTCAGCTCGTGGGAGGCGTTGGCGACGAAGCGGCGTTGGCTCTCGAAGGACCTCTCCAGCCGGTCGAGCATGGTGTCGAAGGTGTCGGCGAGGCGGTGCAGTTCGTCGTCGGGGCCGGTGAGCGCGAGACGTTGGTGCAGGTTCTGTTCGCTGATGCGGCGGGCGGTCTCGGTCATGGAGGCGACGGGGCGCAGGGCGCGTCCGGCGAGCCACCGGCCGAGGAGTCCGGCGAGCAGCGCCATGACGAGGAGGCCGATGGCGGACCAGAGCACCATTTGGTGCAGTGCCGTGTCCTGGACGGCCCGCACGGTCTGATCGATCTTCTGGATCGCGGCGACGTCGCTCGGAGGATCGGGTGTGAGGCACGGGCGGGTCGGGTGCACGGGGTCGAAGGGGGAGGCCCGTCCACTCGGCAGGTCGCCGTACGTAATGGAGATTCCCTGCACCTTCTGGGACGTTCCGTAGCGTGCGAGCAGCACCACGAAGGCCAGGAGGAAGGTGCCGGCGAGGAGGAAGAGCCCGGAGAAGGCGATGGCCAGGCGGGTACGGAAGGGCAGTCCGTTCAGCAGTGCCCGGGGGCTCAGTCGCACAGCCGGTACCCCTCTCCCTTGTCGCTGAGGATCAGGCAGGAGTCGCCGAGTTTGCCGCGCAGACGGCTGACGGTGGTGCGGACCGCCCCGGTGCGCGTGTCGAGGTTCTCGTCCCAGACGGTACGGACGATCTCGTCGTGGGCCACCGGTGCCCCGCCGGCCCGCATCAGCAGGCGCAGGACCGCGGTCTCCTTGGGGGACAGCTCCAGCGGCATTCCGTCCACGGACACTTCGCGACGGGTCTCGTCCAGGGTGATGTTCCCGAAGCTGAGCACGGCGGGGGGCGGCTTGGGGGCGCGCCGGCTCAGTGCCCTCACCCGGGCGACGAGTTCGGTGAAGTCGAAGGGCTTGGCCAGGTAGTCGTCGGCGCCGAGCGCGGTGAGGCCGTAGACCCGGTCGGTGAGCTCGCCGGCCGCCGTGAGCATCAGGATCCTGGGCGGGTCGGTCAGCTCGCGCAGCCGTCTGCACACCTCGTCGCCGCTCATCACCGGCAGGTCCCGGTCGAGGATCAGCACGTCGTAGGCGGTGAGCAGGCACATCCGTTCGGCCTCGTCGCCCGTGGCGGCGATGTCGACTGCCATCGCCTGACGGCGCAGACCGGTGGCGATGGTGCGGGCGAGGACGCGGTGGTCCTCGGCTACCAGGACTCTCATGTCCCCAGGAAACCAAGATCACGATTGCAGCGGGATAAAGGCCCGCGAGCGCGCCGGGAGATGTCCGGCATCCGTGGGCCGGACGTGCGGAACGAGTGTGGAACGACTGCGGAACGAATCCTTATGCCGCTGTAACACGCTTATCTTCCCGCAAACGGCGGACTGCTTTCCTCCGGGACATGAACTTCGTCAAACGCGCCGGAACGAGCCTGGGTGCCAGGAGATCCAAGACCGCCGCCCTGCTCGCGATCTTCCTCGTCCTGTGCGCCCTGCTCCTGGGCGGCTTCCTCCTGCAGGCCGCCGCCGCCCGCCAGGAAGCCGGCGCGCAGCGCACGATCGGCGTCGACGTGACCGTCAGGAAGGACGGTCTCACCCGAGCCCTCGCCGACCGGCTCGGCGCCCTGGGCCTGGTGCACCGCTACAACGCGGAGATCGCGGTGCGGGCCGGCGCGCAGGGCTTCACGCCGTTGACGTCGAAGGTTCCGGAGCCTGTCGGAGCCGCGGGCGGGGAGAAGGACAAGGGCGCGCTGGCCGTGAACGGAGTGCGCGACTCGGACATGCTGCTGCCCTTCTCGTACGGCTCGACGAAGATCACGGCGGGCCGCGGCATCACCCCCGAGGACGAGGGCCGCGACCTCGCGGTGATCGAGCAGCGCCTGGCAGACCAGAACCACCTGAAGGTCGGAGACACCCTCCGGGTGCGCTCCGCGGACGGTGACCGCACCACGGACGTGACGGTCGTCGGCATCCATCGGGACCCGGCCCAGGATCCGACGATGTGGGTCGCGGCGGATGAACTGCCCGGCAACCGGCTCTACGTCCCGCTGGGCACCGCGCAGAAGCTCGGCGCCGGTACCGCGGCGGTCCGCGAGGCGGTGTACAGGATCGGCTCGCCGGACCGGGCCCGGCGGCTGCACGCCGAGACCGAGCGCGTCCTGGGCAAGGGCGGCTTCGACTTCCGTGTCAACGACAAGGCGTACAAGGACCAGGTCCTGCCCATCCAGCGGGTCGGCGCGTTCGCGGGACTGCTCGTCTGGGTGATCGCCCTGGCCGGGGCCCTGATCCTCGGCCTCATCGTGATGTTGCAGATCCGTGAACGGCGCTCCGAGCTCGGGGTGCTGCTCGCGATGGGCGAGAAGAAGTGGAAGCTCATCGGCCAGCACGCCGTGGAGGTGGCGGCCGTGGCCCTGCCCGCGGTCGTACTCGCCGCGCTGGCCGGCGCGCTGGCCGGACAGTCCGCGGGTGACGCCTTCCTGGGCGGCCAGGGTGACGCGCCGGTGTCCGCCGCCGGCGCCGCGGACACCGGGATCGAGCCGCCCACGGTGCGGGTCGAGGCGGCCGACGTCGGCAAGGTCGCCGGCATCGCGCTCGGGATCTCCCTGGTCTCCACCGTCATCCCGGGCGTCGGGATCCTGCGCCTGCACCCCCGCTCCATCCTCACCGACACCGAATAACCACCCTCCCCCCGAACCCCCGTCACCACCCCCGTCGCACCGGGCGGCCAACCGCCGGCCGGACCGAGAAAGCCGATGCCCATGAACTTCGTCAAACGCGCGGTGCTCAGCCTGTGGGCCCGCAAGGGCCGCACCTTGATCACCCTCGCCACCTTCCTGGTCATCTCCGTGATGGTCCTGGCAGGCGTCCTGATCAACGGCGCGACCGCCCGGGCCGAACAGGACGCCAAACGCTCCGTCGGCGCCGAGGTCAACCTCGATGTGGACATGAGCCAGATGGGCAACGCCGCACAACTCCAGGCACCGAGCATCGAAGCCGCGACCGTCGACAAGATCGGCTCCCTGCCCCAGGTGCAGAAGTACACCTACTCCATGTGGGACCGCGCCCTCCTGACCGGCAAGAACAAGCTCGTCGACGGCGGCACGAAAGACGCCATGGGCATGGGTCCCGGCGGGACCATAGGCATGGGCGTCCTGGACTCCTCGCTGCTGCCCGACTTCCGCAGCGGCAAGTCCACCCTCCTGTCCGGCTCCCACATCACGGCCGCCGACAAGGACAAGAAGCAGCTCCTGATCGAGGAGCGCCTCGCCCGGCAGAACGGCCTCACGGTCGGCGACACGATCACCCTCACCGGCAACGACGAGAAGACCACCGGCGAGTTCACCATCGGCGGCATCTACCGCGACCCGCGCCCCACCACCGACGCCGACCCCGAGTACGGCATCAGCCCCGCCAACATGCTCTACGGAACGGTGGGCGGCCTCTCCGCACTCGACCCCGGGAGCAACGGGCCGCGCAAGGTGGGCAAGGCGACGTTCCTCCTGAACGACGCCGACGGACAGGACGCGTTCAAGAGCGGGGCGAAGCAGGTCGCGGGCAAGGAGCTGACCGGCTTCAAGCTCGACGCCAACGACAAGGCCGTCCAGCAGATGACGGGCCCGCTCAAGAGCATCCGCTCCACGGCCACCGTCGCCATGTGGCTGATGGGCCTCGCCGGCGCGGCCGTCCTGGCGCTCCTGGTCAACCTGGCCGTCAAGCAGCGCCGCACCGAGTACGGCGTCCTGCTGGCGATGGGGGAGAAGAAGAGCAGGCTCATCGCCCAGCAGGTCCTGGAGATCGTGGTCGTCGCCGTCATCGCCATCGGGCTCAGCTCGCTGTTCGCCCCGAGGCTGACCCAGAGCGCCGGCCAGGCACTGCTCGGCAGGGAAGCCTCTTCCGCCGCGGAGAAGCTCGGCTCCTGGAAGCCCCCGGCCCCGGGCAGCACCGGACTCGACCAAGGCATCGACCCGAACGACCGGCCCGTCGAGAACGCCGACCCCATCGACCGGATCACCGTCGCGCTCGACCCGGCGGACCTCGCCGCCGTCGGCGGCATCGGCCTCGGCATCGGACTCCTCGCCACCGCCGTCCCGGCCGCGTCCGTACTGCGGCTGAGCCCCCGCACCATCCTCACGAAGGGCAAGTGACCGCCATGACCACCGCCACGACCACGGCCCCGCCCGTCCTGCGCCTCACCGGCGTCAGCCACACGTACTCGGGCCAGCGCCGCAGGACCACCGTCCTCAGGGACGTCGACTACGCCTTCGAGCGCGGGACCTTCTACACGATCCTGGGCCCCTCCGGCAGCGGCAAGACCACGCTGCTGTCCCTGGCCAGCGGCCTCGACGCCCCCACCAAGGGCACCGTCAGCTTCGACGGGCAGGACCTCGCGGAGCTGGGACTCGGCCGCTACCGCAACAAGCACGCCGCCACGATCTTCCAGCAGTACAACCTCCTCACCTACATGACCGCCCTCCAGAACGTCACCACGGCCATGGAGATCACCGGCGCGAAGCCCGGGACCGGAAGCCGCAAGGCGCGAGCCATGCAGCTCCTGGAGAGCATCGGCCTCGACAGGGCGATGGCCACCCGCAACGTGCTGCGGCTCTCCGGCGGCCAGCAGCAGCGTGTCGCCATCGCCCGGGCCCTCGCCTGCGACGTCGACATCCTCTTCGCCGACGAACCCACCGGAAACCTCGACGAGGACACCGCCCAGGGCATCATCGGCACCTTCCGGGACCTCGCCCACCGGCAGGACAAGTGCGTGGTCGTCGTCACCCACTCCCAGCAGCTGGCGGCCCAGTCGGACCGCGTCCTCCAACTGCGCAAAGGCAGGCTCACGGAACAGGCCGACATGCGCTGAGGGCCCGTGCCCGCAACGCCCGTGCCGGTAACGCCCGTGCCCCCTGCCGTCCGTGCCCGTGCGGTCCGGGGTCTTGAGGTGGTGGGACTTCTGGTAGTAAAGTTTCCTAACGAAGTCGCCAGAGCAACAACTCCCTTATGGAGGCACTGTGTTCACCCCCCACCGCAAGCGACTGGCCGTAAGTACCGTGCTCGGCGCCGCCCTTCTCGCCGTGCCCGTCACCGCCCACGCGACCGCCACTGCCGCCGCCCCCACCGCGGCACCGGTTTCCGCGAAGGTGTTGCCCGCCGCCGTCGGACTCGACGACCCGGTGAAGAAGGACATCGCCATGCAGATCGTCTCCAGCGCCGAGAACTCCTCGCTGAACTGGAAGGCGCAGTACAAGTACATCGAGGACATAGACGACGGCCGCGGCTACACGGCGGGCATCATCGGATTCTGTTCCGGCACCCACGACATGCTCGAACTCGTCGAGTACTACACGCAGATCAAGCCGGGCAACGTGCTCGCCAAGTACCTCCCCGCCCTGCGGAAGGTCGACGGCAGCGACTCGCACTCCGGGCTCGACCCCAACTTCACCAAGGACTGGGTGAAGGCGGCCTCCGATTCCGACTTCAAGAAGGCCCAGGACCACGAGCGCGACCGGGTCTACTTCAACCCGGCCGTGAACCAGGGCAAGGCCGACGGAGTCGGCGTCCTCGGGCAGTTCACCTACTACGACGCCATCGTCATGCACGGCGACGGCACCGACTCCACCAGCTTCCGCAACATCCGCAAGCGCGCCCTCACCAAGGCCAAGCCCCCGGCCCAGGGCGGCAACGAGACCACCTGGCTGAACGCCTTCCTCGACGCCCGGGTCTGGGCGATGAAGCAGGAGGAGGCGCACAGCGACACCAGCCGCGTCGACACGGCCCAGCGGGTGTGGCTCAAGAAGGGCAACCTCAACCTCAACACCCCCCTGGACTGGAAGGTCTACGGGGACCCGTTCCACATCGGCTGACCGCCTCGCGGAGCGTGAGGCGGCGGTCCGGGGCGAACTCCCCTCCCTCCCCGGGCCGCCGCCCGCCGCCGCAGCGCCCACCCCACCAGCACGGCCGCGCCCGCCAGCCCGTACGCCACCGGGATCGTCGCCCCGCCCAGCGCGCGCACCGAGACGTACGCCGCCGCCCCCGCGACCGCCACCCCCAGCCACTCCGCGCGGCCGTCCAGCGCCACCAGCGCGATCAGCAGCAGCGCGTACCAGGAGTACCCCGGGGTCATCAGCAGGAACGCCGTGCCCGTCACCAACAGCGCCGCGCTCCAAGGCCGTTCGGGATCCCCGCGCCGCCAGACGTACGCCGACACCGCCAGCATCCCGACCGCGACCGCGGGCACCGACCAGGAGTCCGGGAGCACGAGGCGCAGCAGCGCGTAGCGCCCGCCCGCGCCCGGGTCCTCGTACCCCTCCTCCTCGGCGTAACCGCCCAGGTAGCCGAAGACCGACCCGCGCGAGAGCAGCACGTACGGCAGGTAGGTCAGGCCCACGACCGCGGCCGCGGGCAGCAGCAGCGCCGCCGCGTCCCGCCACCGCCGTACGCCGGCCAGCGCGCCCGGCAGCAGTACGGCCGGCAGCAGCTTCGCCGCGATCGCCAGCCCGAACAGGGCGCCGCCGAGGGCGCGTCGGCGCACCACCACCCCCAGCGCCGCCACCGACAGCAGGACCGCGAGCACGTCCACGTGCGCGTTGTTCACCGCCTCCACGGCCACCGCCGGACACCAGGCCCAGTACGCGGCGGTACGCAGCCGCGCGCCCCGGCGGCGCTGGATCAGCAGCAGCGCCCCGGTCACGGCGAGCGCCAGCAGGGCCCCACCGGTCTGCAGGGCCTTGTGCCGCACGCCCGGTGGGGACAGGGCGTGCACCAGCCCGAAGTACCCCTCCGCGACGGGCGGGTAGACGGTGTGGACGCCGGGCCGGTTGATGCGGGTGCACACCCCCGGCTCGACGGTCACCCGGTCGGGCCCGGAGCAGGCGGCCGCGCCGCGCGGGAACAGCCAGTCGTCGCGCAGGGCGCGCAGCTCCGGATCGGCGGGGGCGTGGTCGTACGGGGAGATCCCGGCGGCCTGCACCCGCCCGTCCCAGGCGTAGCGGAAGGAATCGGTGCTGGTCAGCGGCGGCCCGGAGAGCCCCGCGGCGCAGACGGCCAGCGCGCCCGCCAGCACGAGGGGGACCACGTACCGCTCCGGGACCCGCCGCAGCGTCCAGGCGGCCGCGCCGAACAGCGTCCAGGCGGCCGCGTACCACCAGGTGAGCCGCGCGGGGTCGGCGAAATAGCCCTCCTCGCGGACGGCGGGCACGAGAACGGCGGTCAGCGCGGCGAGCAGCAGCACGGTGAGGAGGGTCCGGGCGCGGGGGTGGTCCATACGGCCAGCCTGGCAGCGCGGGGCGCCGCCGGACGGTCGACCCGGCCCGGCGTCCGCGTTTCGTAAGGTGTCGGGCGGGCGGGTGACGGCGGCCGGCGCGTCGTCAGACGCCGCCCCGCTCGACCGGGATCCACAGCTGGGAGCCGGTCTCCGCGCCGATCGCCACCGGCCGCGTCAGGAGCAACTCCGGCCCTGGGCGGCTCGTGTACGGGTTCGAGGGGAACCACTGGGTGAACACGTCGCGCCACAGCTCCTGGAGGGAGCTCGGATAGGGCCCGCGGTTGTCGAAGACGGCCCAGGTCCCGGCCGGTACGTCGAGGGCATCGAGGGTGTCGAGCGTGTCCGTGGCGTCGAGTGCGTCGGGTTCTGCGGCGGGCGTCCCCGGACCGGTCACCACGCCGACCCAGTAGTCCACCTCGGCGCCCTCGTCCCGGCTGTCGGTCAGGTGCACCACCGCCGACAGGACCCCTTCCGGCTCCAGGCTGGGCAGCTCCTTCATCCGCCGGACCGTCCGCTCGTCCAGGCTCTCCACGTGGGCCGTGGCGGCGGCGTTGGGTCCGTCGTGCACGAGGGGGACCCGGGCCTTGCGGCCGAGGACCCGGAACGGGCCCTTCTCCACGATCCGGTACCGCATGGCAGTGCTTCCCTCGACGACGACACGGAAGGACATGCGGGGCTGCGCCGTGAGCACCGCGCCCGTGCGCCGGGCCTCGCCCGGCCCGATGCCGTGCACCGACCGGAACGCCCGGGCGAACGCCTCGCCCGACCCGTACCCGTACCGCACCGCGACATCGAGCAGCGTCAGCTCCCCGGCGAGCACCTCGGCCCCGGCGAGGGTCATCCGCCGGCGCCGCACGTAGACCGGGAGCGGCATCCCGGCGAGCGCCGAGAACAGCCGCCGGAAGTGGTACTCCGACACCGCGGCGATCCGGGCCACCTCGGCCATGTCGATCTCCTGGTCGAGGCGGGACTCCAGGTGCTCCAACGCCAGGTTCAGCCGCTCCAGCACGCCGCCCGCCCTTCCGTGCCCGCCCCGTGGTGTCGTGCCCGCCCGACAGATCCGGTGCGGGAAGTATCGGGCGGCAGACCCCGGCGCCGCCCGAGGCTTATGCCCATGAACGACATTAAGGGATATTGCGAGCCGCGGTTCGGGGCGGTCCACGAGGCACTCGCGGGGCTGCTCGACAAGGACGACGTGGGTGCCTCGGCTGCGGTCTACGTCGACGGCGAGCCGGTGGTCGACCTCTGGGGCGGGTACGCCGACGCGGACCGCTCCGTCGCATGGGAGGGCTCCACCCTCACCTGCGTGAACTCGACGACCAAGAACATGACGGCCCTGTGCGCGCTGATCCTGGCCGACCGGGGCCTCCTCGACCTGTCGGCGCCGGTCGCCGCCCACTGGCCCGAGTTCGCCGCGGCGGGCAAGGAGGGCGTGCTCGTACGGCACGTGCTCTCGCACACCGCGGGGCTGCCGGACCTTCCCGGGCTGAACACGGTCGAGGAGCTGTACGACTGGGAGGGCGTGACGGCGGGGCTGGCCGCGCGGGCCCCCGCGTGGGAACCGGGAACGGCCGCCGGCTACCACGCGCTCACCTTCGGGTTCCTCGTCGGCGAGATCGTCCGCCGCGTCACCGGGCTCGGCATCGGCGAGTTCTTCGCGCGGGAGGTCGCCGGCCCGCTGGGCGCGGACTTCCACATCGGGCTCCCCGCGGAGCACGACCACCGCGTCGCACCACTGATCCCGCCGCCGTCGCTCACCGACGCGTACGCGGCCACCGCGCCGCCCGGACCGGACGGCGCACGCCGGGAGGACACCGGCGTCGCCGTCCGGGTCAGGGACGTCAACACGCCGGCCTGGCGCCGTGCGCGGCTCCCCGCGGTGAACGGGTACGGCAACGCCCGTTCCGTCGCCCTGGTCCAGTCGGCGCTGTCGAACCGGGGCACCGCCGCCGGCGTGCGCCTGCTGTCGCCCCGGGGGTGCGAGCCCGCGTGGCAGGAGGTGTTCGGCGGCCCGGACCGCGTGCTGGGGACGCCGATGTCCTGGACGACGGGCTTCGGGAAGTTCGGCAACACCTTCGGCTGGGGCGGCTGGGGAGGCTCGCTGGTCGTGAGCGACCCCGACGCCCGGATGACCGTGGCCTACGTCATGAACCGGATGATCGACCGGGAGCACCGGCAGGACGACCGCGGCATGGAGATCGTGATGGCCGCGTACGGAGGACTGCGCTGACGGGGCGACGGGCCACGGGCGTTCGATAGGTTGCCCGACATGACCGAACTCGGACCCGTGGCCTGGCCGCCCGTCCCGATACGGACCGAACGGCTCGTGCTCCGCGAGTCCGAGGCCCGGGACCGGACGGCGTTCATCGAACTGTTCGCCTCGCCGGAGGTGCGCACCTACCTCGGCGGTCCTGTGGCGCGCGACGAACTCGAACGTGCCGTGCCCGAGGTGCCCGGGCGGCGCCCCGGCCTCTTCGTGATCGATCTCGACGGAGCGATGATCGGCACGGTGTCGCTCGACCGGCGCGGCGCCGAGCGCCCGGGGCACCTCCTGCCGGATGCCGGAGAGGCCGAACTCGGCTACATGTTCCTCCCCGGGGCCTGGGGGCACGGGTACGCCGCCGAGGCCTGCGCCGCGGCGCTCGGCTGGGCCGCCGGCGCGATGCCCGGTGAGCCGGTCGTGCTGTGCACGCAGACCGCCAACGACCGCGCGATGCGCCTCGCGGCGAAGCTGGGGTTCACCGAGGTGGAGCGGTTCGAGGAGTTCGGAGCGGAGCAGTGGTTCGGCGTGTGGCCTTCGCCCGCGCCGAGGTCAGCACGGTGAAGGACCGGCCCGCCGGTTCAGGACGGTGAAGGACCGGCCCGCCGTCGTCCAGTGGGCGGACGGTGCCCAGTCCGCGGCCGCCGCGTACCGGGCCAGGGCCGCCCGGCCGACGCGGGCCCAGGGGAACGGGGCGCCGAGGCCGCCTCGGCCGTCGGCCACCCGGACCTCGCAGCGTTCGTCGACGTCGGCCCCGTCCTCCGCCCGCGCGCACTCCACGATCAGCGAGCCCGTCTCCGCGAGCACCTCGGCCGCGCGGAGCAGCAGCGCGGTGGGGTCCCCGCCGATGCCGATGTTCCCGTCGATGAGCAGCGCCGTGTCCCAACGGCCTTCGCCCGGAAGGGTGTCGAAGACCGACCGGTGCAGGGCGGCGCCGCCCGTGCGGGCGGTCCGGGCCACCGCCTCCGGGCTGACGTCGATGCCCAGGGCCCGGTGCCCGCGTCCGGCGAGCGCGGAGACCAGCCGGCCGGGGCCGCAGCCGATGTCCAGGACGGCGCCCCGGCAGCGGTCCAGCACCGTCCGGTCGGGGCCGTCCGGAGCCTCGCACCAGCGCTCCACGTCCAGCGGCAGCAGCCACCCGTCGCCCCGCCGCAGGTAGAGCGGTCCGCGGCCGCTGCGCAGGGCCACCGTGTACGGATCGGCCGACCAGGCGGTGACCGGACCCCCGGCCCGGGCGCCGCCCGAGGTGAGCGTGGTCATCGCAGGACCGGCCGGGTGAGGTGGCGGGTGAAGTCCGCCAGCCGCGCGGCGAAGGCCCCCGCCGGGGCCTCGGCGGCGACCAGGCGGGCGTCCCCGGCGGTGTCGACGTCGCGCAGGACGGGCAGCCGTTCGGTGCGCAGCCCGGCCGCGCGCAGCCGTTCGTACTGGACCGCGCCCGTCTCGGGGACCGACATCGGTACCCCGCGCAGCAGCGAGGGGTCCGGGACGGCCAGTCCGAGCGCCCAGAACCCGCCGTCGACGGCGGGCCCGAACCAGGCCTCGTACGACGACCAGTCGACGTCCAGCAGCTCCGGCGTGACCTGCGGGGTGTCCATGCCGATCAGCAGCGCGGGCCCGTCGCAGGCCCCGAAAGCGGCGGCGAGCCGCAGGTCCAGGCTCCCGGCGCACTGCGGGACCACCTCGAAGCCGGCCGGCAGCCACGGGCCCGGCCGGCCTTCCAGGACCAAGACCCGGCGCCGCGCGGGGGTCGCGGCGACGGCGGCGAGCGTGTCGGCGAGGGAGGCCTCGGCCAGCGCGGCCGCCTCGGCCGGGGTGAACGGCGGGGTGAGCCGGGTCTTGACCCGCCCCGGGGCCGGCTCCTTCGCGATCACCAGCAGGGTGGTGTCCGTGCTCATCGGGCACCGCCCGAGGACGCGCCGGCGCCGGTCCGGCCACCGGCCGGGCTGCCGTCGGCAGGGCCGTCGGCCGGCTGCGCCAGGACCCGGCTCATGTCGCGCACCGCCTGCCAGGTGCCCCGCCAGGTGCCCGTCACCTTCGACTTCCCCGAACGCGGCAGGTACGGCACGTCCACCTCCCGGACCCGCCATCCCGCGTCCGCGGCCCGGACCACCATCTGCAGCGGGTAGCCGGAGCGCCGGTCCGACAGGTCCAGTCCGAGCAGGCCCTCCCGTCGCGCGGCCCGCATCGGGCCCAGATCGCGCAGCCGCAGGCCGGTCCGCCGGCGCAGCAGCCGGGCCAGCGCCAGGTTCCCGGCCCGGGCGTGCGCGGGCCAGGCGCCGCGACCCCGCGGACGGCGCCGGCCGAGCACCAGATCGGCCTCGCCCGCGGCGACGGCCGCCACGAAGCCGGTCAGCAGCCCGGGGTCCATCGAGGCGTCGCAGTCGCAGAAGCAGACGACGTCCGCCTCGGAGGCGAGCAGTCCGGCGTGGCAGGCGGCGCCGAAACCGCGCCGGGACTCGGTGACCACGGTCGCGCCGAGGCTCCGCGCGAGCTCGGCGGAGCCGTCGGTGGAACCGTTGTCCACGACCAGGGCCCGCCAGCCGTCCGGGATGCGCGCGAGCACCCAGGGCAGGGCCTCGGCCTCGTTCAGACAGGGAAGTACGACGTCTACCGTCACGGTTTCGCTCACGGATTCACCGTAGGAACCGCGGCGCCGCAAAAGGGCCGTGCACTCCTTACGAAACGCGGACGTCGCCCCCACGGACGCGATCCGGGGTCCGGGAGGGCGCCCGTGGGTGGGAGGCTGGACGGTATGAGCGGTGACGGCGTGAACGGCAGCGGCAGCGGCGGCAGGAGTGGCAGCGGTGGCGGTACGGAGCCGGCGCCCGCCCGGATCCTGGTCGTCGACGACGACCCCACGGTGGCGGAGGTCGTCACCGGCTACCTGAGGCGCGCGGGCTACGCGGTGGAGAGCGTCGCCGACGGTCGGGCGGCGCTCGCCCACGCCGCGCTGATCCGGCCGGACCTGGTCGTACTGGACCTCATGCTGCCGGGTCTGGACGGGCTGGAGGTGTGCCGCAGGCTCCGCGCGGCCGGCCCGGTGCCCGTGATCATGCTGACCGCGCGGGGCGACGAGGACGACCGGATCGCGGGACTGGAACTGGGCGCGGACGACTACGTCACGAAACCCTTCAGCCCGCGCGAACTGGTCCTGCGGGTCGCCTCCGTGCTGCGCCGCGCGGCGGCCGCCGGGGCCGAAGACGTCTCCGCGGCCGGCGGGGGAGGGGACCGGCTCACGGGCGCCGGGATCACCCTCGATCCGGCCACCCACCGGGCGGCGAAGGGCGGCCGCGAACTGGCCCTGACCGTAAGGGAATTCGACCTGCTGGCGCACTTCCTGCGGCATCCCGGGCAGGCGCACGGGCGGGAGGATCTGATGCGCGAGGTGTGGGGCTGGGACTTCGGCGACCTGTCGACGGTGACGGTGCACGTACGCCGCCTGCGCGCCAAGGTCGAAGAGGACCCCGGGAGGCCGAAGCTGATCCAGACGGTGTGGGGCGTCGGCTACCGCTTCGAACCGGGCGAGCCGGACGAGGGGGCCGCGGCATGAAGGACATTCTGCTCATCGCGCTGTTCGCGTTCGGCGGGGCCGTGTGCGCGGGGGCGCTCGGGGCGCTCGTGCTGAGGCTGGTGCGGCACCGGTCGGTGGCGGTGTCCCTGACGGTGATCGCCGCGGTGACGGTCACCGCGATGCTGGCCGGGACGCTGGCCGTGGCCCAGGCGATGTTCCTCTCCCGGCACGACCTCGGGGTCGTCACCCTGGTCGTGGCCATGGCGGCGGTGGTCTCGCTGGCCGTGGCGCTGGTGCTGGGGCGATGGGTGGTGGCCCGCAGCCGGGACCTGTCGCTGGCCGCACGGGACTTCGGTGACGGCGGCAGCTTCGCGGCCCCGCCGGGCCTCGCGACGGCTGAACTGGACTCCCTGTCGCGGGAGCTGGCGGCGACGAGCGAGAAGCTGGCGGTGTCCCGGGAACGGGAGCGGGCGCTGGAGACCTCGCGGCGGGAGCTGGTGGCCTGGATCTCGCACGATCTGCGGACCCCGCTGGCGGGGCTGCGGGCGATGTCCGAGGCGCTGGAGGACGGCATGGCGGAGGATCCGGCGCGCTACCACCGGCAGATCCGCACCGAGGTGGACCGGCTGAACTCCATGGTCGGCGACCTCTTCGAACTGTCCCGGATCCACGCGGGGGCGCTGGCGCTGAGCCCGAGCCGGATGTCCGTGTACGACCTGGTCGGCGACGCGCTGTCCGGGGTGCATCCGCTGGCGCGGGAGCGCGGCGTGCGGCTCGACGGCGGAGCGGTGGACCGGGTGCCGGTGGAGGTGGACGGCAAGGAGATGACCCGGGTCCTGGCTAACCTGCTGATCAACGCGATCCGGCACACACCGGTGGACGGCACGGTGGCGATCGCGGCGTCCGTTCGGGCGGCCGGGGACGCGGTGGTGGTGTCCGTGACGGACGGCTGCGGCGGCATCCCGGCGGAGGACCTGCCGAGGGTCTTCGACACGGGCTGGCGGGGCACGCAGGCGCGGACGCCTCCGGCGGGGTTGGCGCCGGAGGGGGTGGCGTCGGTGCCGGCGCCTCCGGCGGGGGCGGGGCTGGGGCTGGCGATCGTACGGGGCATCGTGGAGGCCCACGCGGGGCGGGCGGCGGTACGGAACGTTCCCGGAGGGTGCCGGTTCGAGGTGACCCTGCCGCTGCCGGCCTGACCCCGGCCGGGGTCAGGGGCGCCGCCCCCGGACCCCAGCGCCTCCCGCCGTGGCGGGAGGCGGCGCCGTTGTCGGGGCCGGCCGCCGTACCCCTGCGCCTCACACTCCGGCGGGGCCGGAGGGTGGTGGCCGCCGTGGCGGGGTGCGGCGCCGCTTCTGGGGGCCGGCCCCGTGCCCCCGCGCCCCACACGCCGGCGGGGCTGGATGTGGCCGGCGTCAAGCGTGCGCGAAGTCCGTCATGCCCTTCGCGAAGTCGACCTCGGGCCGCCAGCCCAAATCGGCACGCAGGCGGTGGGAGTCGGCCGTGATGTGGCGGACGTCGCCGAGGCGGAAAGCGCCGGTGACGACGGGCGCGGGGCCGCCGTGGGCCGCGGCCAGGGCGGTGGCCATCTCACCGACGGTGTGCGGGGTTCCGCTGCCGGCGTTGTACGCGGTGCACACGCCGGGCGGTGTCGAGGCCTCCAGGGCCAGGGCGTTGGCCTCCGCGACGTCCGTCACGTGGACGAAGTCCCGCCGCTGGCCGCCGTCCTCGTACACCTGCGGGGCCTCTCCCCGCGCCAGCGAGGAGCGGAAGAAGGAGGCCACGCCCGCGTACGGGGTGTCGCGCGGCATCCCCGGGCCGTACACGTTGTGGTAGCGCAGCGACACCGCCCGGCCGTCCACGCACCGGGCCCAGGAAGCCGCCAGGTGTTCCTGGGCCAGCTTCGTGGTCGCGTACACGTTGCGCGGATCCGTCGGGGCGTCCTCGGCCACCAGCCCCGGCGCCAGCTCCGAGTCGCAGGTGGGGCAGTGCGGTTCGAAGCGGCCCGCGGCCAGGTCGGCGGCGCGGCGCGGGCCCGGGCGGACCACCCCGTGGCGGGGGCACTCGTAGCGGCCCTCCCCGTAGACCACCATCGAGCCGGCGAGGACCAGGTCCCGTACCCCGCCGTCCGCCATGGCGGCGAGCAGCACCGCCGTGCCGAGGTCGTTGTGGGAGACGTACGCCGGGGCGTCCGCGAAGTCCTTGCCGAGGCCGACCATCGCGGCCTGGTGGCAGACGGAGTCCACCCCGCGCAGGGCCCGGCGTACCGCCTCGGGTTCGCGGACGTCGGCCCGCACGAACTCGCCGCCGTCCGGCGGGGGGACGAGGTCCAGGACGAGCGGGTCGTGGCCGTGAAGGCGCAGAGTGGTAACGATGTGGGAGCCGATGAACCCGGATCCGCCGGTGACGAGTACGCGCATGACCGGGACGTTACGGACAGCCGGGGTGCGCGGGGGGCTCCCACGCCCCGCCGTAAGACTTCCGTCAGGTCATTTCGTCACGGGCGGTGAGCGCGTGGGGGCAGGGGGTCTCAAGTTGCGCCCGGTACCAGTGTGTTTGAGCGGCCGAGCGGCGAAAAGTAACCTTTTTGGTCCCTTGCCAAGTGGCTTGACCGCGACGTAAGCGGGGCATAAGTTCTGCCCCGGCTTGCTCCGTCCGGGTGGGCCGGAACGTCGTCCTCAGGGGGGACCCATGCACTACTTCACCGATGTCGTCAAGCGCTACGTCGACTTCAACGGCCGGGCCCGGCGCCAGGAATACTGGATGTACGTCCTCTTCTACGTGGCGCTGGTGGTCGTCGCCATGATCATCGACTTCGCCGCCGGCACCTACCCGCTGTTCTACCTGCTCGTCGTGCTCGGCCTCTTCCTCCCCACGCTCGGGGTGGGCGTGCGCCGGCTCCACGACCAGGACAAGTCCGGTTGGTGGATCCTGGTCGGCATCATCCCCTTCGTCGGCTGGATCTGGGCCATCGTCCTGATGGCCACCGAGGGGACCCCCGGCCCGAACCAGTACGGCCCGAGCCCCAAGGCCGTCCACGCCTGAGCGGGTCCGTGAATCCGTAGCGCCCGAGCGCCGCCCCTGGCTGGAAACAGCCGGTGGCGGCGTTTTCGGCGTTCGGGGCGTCCCCGGCGCCCCGCGTGACGCGCGTCTCGTCCGACCTTGAGCAGGGGGCTGTCCAGACCGGCCCGATCACGAGATATCTTGATGTCGAGCAATGTTGCAGACGAGAGACGCAGACTGTGGAGCGGAGCATCCGGTGACTGACTCGACCATCATCTACACGCACACTGACGAGGCCCCGGCCCTCGCGACGTATTCGTTCCTGCCTGTGATCCAGGCGTACGCGTCGACGGCCGGTGTGAATGTCGAGACCCGTGACATCTCCCTGGCAGGCCGGATCATCGCCAGCTTCCCCGAGTACCTGGAAGAGGGACAGCGGATCGCGGACGCCCTCGCCGAGCTCGGCGAGCTGGCGAAGACGCCCGAGGCCAACATCATCAAGCTGCCCAACGTCTCGGCATCGATCCCGCAGCTCAAGGCCGCGGTAGCCGAGCTCCAGGGCCAGGGCTACGCGCTTCCGGACTACCCGGACGACCCGAAGAGCGACGAGGAGCGCGAGAACCGCGCCCGCTACGACAAGATCAAGGGCAGCGCCGTCAACCCGGTCCTGCGCGAGGGCAACTCCGACCGCCGCGCCCCGGCCTCGGTCAAGAACTACGCCAAGGCGCACCCGCACCGCATGGGTGCCTGGGTCTCCGAGTCGAAGACGAACGTCGCCACCATGGGCGAGAACGACTTCCGCTCCACCGAGAAGTCCGCCGTGATCGCCGAGGCCGACACGCTGCGCATCGAGTTCGTCGACGCCGACGGCGCCGTCACCGTCCTGCGCGAGTCCGTACCGGTCCTCGCCGGCGAGGTCGTGGACGCGTCCGTCCTGCACGTCGACGCGCTGCGCACCTTCCTCAACGACCAGATCGAGCGCGCCAAGGCCGAGGGCGTCCTGTTCTCCGTGCACCTCAAGGCCACGATGATGAAGGTCTCCGACCCGATCATCTTCGGCCACGTGGTCCGCGCCTTCTTCCCGAAGACCTTCGCCCGCTACGGCGAGACCCTGGCGGCCGCCGGCCTCTCCCCGAACGACGGTCTCGGCACCATCCTGAACGGCCTGGGCGCGCTGCCCGACGCCGCCGCGATCAAGGCCTCCTTCGACGCCGAGATCGCCGAGGGCCCTGCCCTCGCGATGGTGGACTCCGACAAGGGCATCACCAACCTGCACGTCCCGTCGGACGTCATCGTCGACGCCTCGATGCCGGCCATGATCCGCACCTCCGGCCACATGTGGGGCCCGGACGGCGCCGAGGCCGACACCCTCGCCGTCCTCCCGGACAGCAGCTACGCCGGTGTCTACCAGGTCGTCATCGACGACTGCCGCGCACACGGCGCGTACGACCCGTCCACGATGGGCTCGGTGCCGAACGTCGGCCTCATGGCCCAGAAGGCCGAGGAGTACGGCAGCCACGACAAGACCTTCGAGCTGGCCGCGGCGGGCACCGTCCGCCTCGTCAATGCCTCGGGTGCCACGGTCCTGGAGCAGGAGGTCGCCGCCGGCGACATCTTCCGCGCCTGCCAGACCAAGGACGCGCCGATCCAGGACTGGGTCAAGCTCGCCGTCACCCGCGCCCGCGCCACCGGCGTCCCGGCCGTCTTCTGGCTCGACGAGGGCCGCGCGCACGACGCGCAGCTGATCGCCAAGGTCAAGACGTACCTCGCGGACCACGACACCCACGGTCTGACCATCAAGATCCTGTCCCCGGTCGAGGCCACCGCCTACTCCCTGGAGCGGATCCGCCGCGGCGAGGACACCATCTCGGTGACCGGCAACGTGCTGCGCGACTACCTGACCGACCTGTTCCCCATCCTGGAGCTGGGCACCAGCGCCAAGATGCTGTCGGTCGTCCCGCTGATGAACGGCGGCGGCCTCTTCGAGACCGGCGCCGGCGGCTCCGCCCCGAAGCACGTCCAGCAGCTCGTCAAGGAGAACTACCTGCGCTGGGACTCCCTCGGTGAGTTCCTCGCGCTGGCCGTCTCCTTCGAGCACCTCGCCACCACCACCGGCAACGCCCGCGCCCAGGTGCTGGCCGACACCCTGGACCGGGCGACCGGCACCTTCCTCAACGAGGACAAGTCGCCGAGCCGCAAGCTGGGCGGCATCGACAACCGCGGCAGCCACTTCTACCTCGCCCTGTACTGGGCGCAGGAGCTGTCGCGCCAGACCGATGACCCGAAGCTGGCCGCCGCCTTCGACCCGCTGGCCAAGACGCTGGCCGAGTCCGAGGAGAAGATCGTCGGCGAGCTCATCGCCGTGCAGGGCGCTCCGGCGGAGATCGGCGGCTACTACCAGCCCGACGCCGCCAAGGCCTCGGCGATCATGCGGCCGTCCGCGACGCTGAACGAGGCGCTCGCGCTCCTCGGCTGAGGTTCATCGGGACCGGGGTTCATCGGGACCGTGGTTCATCGGGACCGTGGTTCATCGGACCGAGATCCATCGGGACCGAGACTCATCGGGACTGAGGTCCATCGCTTCCACGGGTCCGCCCCGGTCGGCAATCGCCGACCGGGGCGGACCCGTTTCCGCACCCGCTCAGAGTCGGTGCACCTGATCCGGCGAGAAGGCCAGCGGGTCGCGCCCGGCGGCCAGGATCCGCAGCCCGGGGGCCACGGCGAGCAGCTCGCGCAGCCAGTCCAGGGTCTCGGACGCGAGGTGCTCGCAGCCGTCGAGTACGAGCAGCATGTCGCGCTCCGCCAGCCACGACGCCGCGTTCGACGTCCCGCACGGCAGGAACGGCATGCCCGGCAGGCTGCCCAGCGCCGCGGTCAGGTCGCGGATCCCGAACCGGTGGTCCATGGACACGACGGCCACTCCGTCGTAGAAATTGGACGAGAGCCGTTGCCCGATCTCCCGGACCAATTGGCTCCGGGGCTCACGGAACCGACCGGTGACGGTCAGCACCTTGCCCCGCCGCACGGCGGTGAATAGACGGGACAGCTCCGCGGAGGTCGCCGGGAAAGTGCCGGCTCCTCTGGAATCCCTCATCGACACGATGCCCCCCTGCATGCGTGACCTGCGGCAAGAGGGTTGTTTCAAGCCGCATGAAGACGATTATGCGCCACTTTTCAGGAAAGGCCAGTGGAATTCCCTATTCCGCTGAAAGGACCGTGGCGTCCGATGATCGCCGTAGTTGTACAGGTCACATCGCTTTGTCCACCCCGCGCGAAGAGGCGCGACACTCCGTCGTTCGCGGCCGTTTCCGCCAACGGTTGTCCGGGGGCCCGGAATCCGCTGTACTGCTCCGGTGCGGCCCGATGTCCGGGCGCGGCGCGGGAATGCTCTGGGGAGGGCCAGGATGAGTGCGGACCGGCGTCGGGCAGGGCGGGGCGCGAGACCCACGTCGCACCGGCGCCGTGCGGGCTTGCGGGGCCGTGCGGGCGTGCGCGGACGTGCGGGCGTGCGGGGCCGTACGGGCGTGCGCGGACGTGCGGGCTTCCGGAGCCGCCCGGGCTTCCGCAGCCGAAGGCCCGTAATGAGCCTCTTCCTGACCGCCTTCCTCCTCGTGGGCGTCTGCGCCGCGACGGGCCTCGCCTGGGACACCCGCACCGTCGCCGGCGCGCAGGGCCGTCCGGGAGCCGTCCCGGGCGCCACGCTGCCCGCGGTCCCCGGCGACGGCCCCGCGCCCACGGCCACCGGCCCCGCCGTCACCGGCGCCCCGGGCACCACCGTCCCGCAGAGCCCGCCCGCGCCGTCCCCGGAGCCCGAGGACCCGGAGTCCGGCGGGGGCGACGGAGCCCGCCCGTCCGGGCCGCTTCCCTTCGACATGCCGCAGCCGGCCACCCTGCGCTCCGGCGCCGCCGGCAAGAAGCTGGTCTTCGCCCACTACTTCACCCCGTACCCGCTCTCCCTCGACAACGCGAGCGCCGACGCCGACTACTACACCCGCAACTACCTGAAGCCGGACGGCGAGAACGGCAAGCACGAGCGCTACGGGGGCCTGCTGCGCGACCGGCCGCTGCCCGTCCGGCCCAAGGCCGGGAACTGGGAGCTCGCCAACCTCCAGCAGGAGGTTCGTACGGCCCGCGCCGCAGGCCTCGACGGGTTCACCCTCGACCTGCTCTCCCTGGCGGGGAAGAACCGGGAGCGCTGCGCGCTCCTGATGGAGGCCGCCCGCTCGGTGGACCCGTCCTTCAAGGTCATGCTGATGCCGGACATGACCTCCCTGGGCACCGACGACCCGGCCGTGCTCGCCGACCTGCTCGCGGACCTCGGCAAGGCCCCGGCGGCCCACCGGCTTCCCGACGGCCGGCTGGTCGTCTCGCCGTTCAAGGCCGAGGAGAAGAGCGCCGCCTGGTGGACCCGGGTCATGGACGTCCTGAAGTCCCGGCACGGCATCCGCACCGCCTTCGTCCCGCTCTTCCTCGACTTCGGCTCGCACAGCGGTGAGTTCGAGTCCATCAGCTACGGATTCTCCGAGTGGGGCAGCCGCAGTTACGTCGGTCAGGAGGGCTCCACGCGCGACGTCCGGCGCGCCCACGCCGCGGGCAAGATCTGGATGCAGCCCGTATCGGTCCAGGACGCCCGGCCCAACCAGGGCATCTACGACGAGGCCGGCAACACCGCGACCCTGCGGGCCACATGGAACCGCGCCATCGAGGACGGGGCCGACTGGGTCCAGCTCACCACCTGGAACGACTACAGCGAGGGCAGCCAGTTCGCGCCCTCCCTGCACAACGGCCATGCCTACCTGGACCTTTCCTCGTACTACCTCACCCGGTTCAAGACGGGTGGCTGGCCGAAGATCGTCCGCGACACGCTGTACCTGAGCTCGCGCACCCAGTTCGCCGCCGCCGACCCGAGCGGCGGCCAGTCCCTGGTGATGTCGCTGCGGGGCGGCAGCGCCGCGGCCCGGGACACGGTGGAGGTGCTGAGCTTCCTGACCGCGCCCGCGAGCATCCGTACGGCCGTGGGAGCGGCCGGGGACGCGCACGCCGCTCCGGCCGGTGTCCACTCCGAGCTGCTGCCCCTGGGCACGGGCACGGGCTCGGCGGCCGTGGTGCGCGACGGCAGGACCGGGGCCCGGGTGGAGCTGCCCTACCGGGTGGACCGCACGGTGGAGGTCCAGGACCTCCAGTACTACGCGGTCACCAGCGGCCGGAGCTGAGCCCGCAGGGCCCGAAGTCCCTTACTCCGGGACCTTCGTCACCCCATATGTAGTGGTGGCGATCTGCCATCACATCTATATGTAGTGTTGGCTCTGCCGGTTCGGCGGGGTCTCTCCCCGGCCGAGGCAACAGGGAACCCGGTGGGAATCCGGGACTGCCCCGCAACGGTGAGTCCGCCACGGCGGACGAGTCCGACCCCTGCCGGCATGGGCTTCGAAGCCCGCCATTCTTCCGTGCCGAGCCTCGTGGGAGGGCTGCCGTGACTGCTGTCGTCGACGCCGTAGAGACCGTGACCGAATACCTGGACCGCCGGGACTGGCGGGTGAACGCCAACGCCAACCAGGGCTATTCGCTCGGCGGCCTCATCCTCAACGCCGCCGGCAAGGTCACGGCGAACTACTGGCTGGAACAGGTCTATCCCGCCGCCGTGGCCCGCGCGCACCGCGAGGGCGACCTCCACATCCACGACCTGGACATGCTCTCCGGCTACTGCGCCGGCTGGTCCCTGCGCACCCTGCTGACCGAGGGCTTCAACGGGGTCCCCGGACAGATCGACTCCGCCCCGCCCCGGCACCTGTCCTCGGCCGTGGGCCAGATCGTGAACTTCCTCGGCACCCTGCAGAACGAATGGGCGGGCGCCCAGGCCTTCTCCTCCTTCGACACCTGCCTCGCGCCCTACGTCCGCCTCGACGCGATGACGTACGACCAGGTCAGGCAGTGCGTCCAGGAGCTGGTGCACAACCTCAACGTGCCCTCGCGCTGGGGCACCCAGACCCCCTTCACCAACCTCACCTTCGACTGGACCTGCCCCGAGGACCTGCGCGGGCAGGTCCCGGTGGTCGCGGGGGAGGAGACCGGCTTCACCTACGGCGAGCTCCAGGCCGAGATGGACATGATCAACCGGGCGTTCATCGAGGTGATGACGGAAGGGGACGCCACCGGGCGGGTGTTCACCTTCCCCATCCCGACCTACAACATCACCCGGGACTTCCCCTGGGAGAGCGAGAACGCCGAGCGGCTCTTCACGATGACCGCCAAGTACGGGCTCCCGTACTTCCAGAACTTCATCAACTCCGAGCTCGAACCGCACATGATCCGCTCCATGTGCTGCCGGCTCCAGCTCGACCTGACCGAGCTGCTCAAGCGCGGCAACGGCCTCTTCGGCAGCGCCGAACAGACCGGCTCGCTCGGCGTGGTCACCCTCAACTGCGCCCGGCTCGGGCACCTTTACGCGGGCGACGAGGCGGGCCTGCTGGTCGAGGTGGACCGGCTGTGCGAGCTCGCCAAGGACAGCCTCGAACTCAAGCGGATCACCGTCCAGGACCTGATCGACGGCGGCCTCTTCCCCTACACCAAGCGGTACTTGGGCACCCTGCGCAACCACTTCTCCACCATCGGGGTCAACGGGATCAACGAGATGGTGCGCAACTTCAGCGGGGACGCGTACGACATCACCGCGCCCGAGGGCCACGCCCGCGCCGTCCGCCTCCTGGACCGGGTCCGGGCCCGGATGGTCGACTTCCAGGAGAGCACCGGACACCTCTACAACCTGGAGGCCACCCCCGCCGAGGGGACGACCTACCGCTTCGCGAAGGAGGACCGGGCCCGCTTCCCCGGCATCCTCCAGGCCGGCACCGACGCCAACCCGTACTACACCAACTCCTCGCAGCTGCCCGTCGGCTGGACCGACGACCCCTTCGAGGCGCTGGAGCGCCAGGACGAGCTGCAGGGCAAGTACACGGGCGGCACCGTCCTGCACCTGTACACCCCCGAACGGATCCCGACGGCCGAGGCCTGCCGCAAGCTGGTCCGGCGCTCGCTGGAGACCTTCCGGCTCCCGTACCTGACGGTGACCCCGACCTTCTCCATCTGCGCCGACCACGGCTACCTGGCGGGGGAGCAGCCCCACTGCCCCACCTGCGGGGCGGTGTGCGAGGTCTGGACCCGGGTCATGGGCTACCACCGCCCGGTGTCCTCCTTCAACATCGGCAAGAAGGGCGAACACGCCGAGCGCGTCCACTTCAAGGCGGCCGTGTGAGCCCCGCGGCGCCCGCCGCGTCCGCCGCGCGGCCGGACGAGGTCATCCGCATCGGCGGCTGGTCCCGGCTCTCCACCTGCGACTGGCCCGGCCGCCTGGTCAGCACCGTCTTCTGCCAGGGCTGCCCCTGGCGCTGCGGCTACTGCCACAACCCCGGCCTGCTGCCCGCCCGCACCCCCGCCGCCGTCTCCTGGGGCGAGGTGCTCGGCCACCTGGCCCGCCGGACGGGGCTGCTCGACGGGATCGTGTTCTCGGGCGGGGAACCGCTCCTCCAGCGCGGCCTGCCCCGGGCCGTACGGGAGGCCCGTGCGCTCGGCCTGGAGGTCGGGCTCCACACCGGTGGAGCCTTCCCCCGGCGCCTCGCCCGGCTGCTGGACGCGGGCCTGCTGGACTGGGTCGGCTTCGACGTCAAGGCCCCGCCCGGCCGCTACGAACGGGTCACCGGCATCGGCCACGCGGCCGCCTCTGCGGAGCGGAGCCTGCGGCTGCTGCTCGCCTCGGGGGTTCCCCACCAGCTCCGCACCACGGTGGACCCGGCCCTGCTGGACCCGCCCGCCGTGGCCGACCTGGACGCCTGGCTCGCGGAACTGGGCGCGGGGCCCACGCTCCGCCAGACCGTCCGCCCGCCGGCGGCCTGACGCACCGCCCTACGCGGCTGCGCCGGGCGCCGAGGCGAACTCCGGCTGGTCCAGCAGCCGCAGCCAACTGCCGTCGGGCTGGCGGCGTACGACCTGGGCACGTGCCCCGGTGCCGTCGCTCGGCGGGGTGGAGGTGAGGGCGATGCCGTCGCTCACCAGCGTCGGCAGCGGGGGCTCCGGCTCGAACTGCGGCCGGCTCACCAGCACCTGCTCCCACAGGGCGCGGATGGCCTCCCGGCCCACCGTCAGCTCGCCGGGCGGGAAGGCCATCACGGCGTTCTCCTCGTAGAGCGCGGCGACCCCGGCAGCGTCACCGGCGTTGGACCGTTCGACGAACAGGCGGGTGATGTCCTCGGGGTGCAGGGCCTTCTCGTACGACGCGTAGTCCGACATCGCTGCCTCCTGTGCTGGAACCGGGGTGTGTGCTCTGTGTTCCAAGCCTGACGTCCGCCGGATCAGAAGTCCAACAGCTGGTTTTGATGGAAGCTAGAATCCCCAGTCATGGAACTGAGGCAGCTCGAATACTTCGTCGCGGTGGCCGAGGAACAGAACTTCACCCGCGCGGCCGAACGCGTCCACATCAGCCAGTCCGGGGTCAGCGCACAGATCCGCCGCCTCGAAGAGGAACTGGGCGCCGAACTCTTCGACCGGTCCGCCCGCACCGTCACCCTCACCGTCGCGGGCAAGGCCGCCCTGGACCACGCCCGCGCCGCCCTGGCCGCCACCGGGTCCCTCGCCCAGGCGGTGGGGGAGGTGACCGACCTGATCCGCGGCCGCCTCACCGTCGGCATGGTCGTCGGCTGCACCGTCACCCCGCTCTTCGAGGGACTCGCCGCGTTCCACCGGGCCCACCCCGGGGTGGAGATCGCCCTGCTGGAGGACAACTCCGAGCCGCTGGTGCAGGCGGTGCGCACCGGCGCCGTGGACCTCGCGCTCGTCGGAAGCGCCGCCACCACCCCCGACGGGCTCGAGGCGCTGACCATCGTCAGCGAGCGCCTGGTCGCGGCGGTGCCGCCCGGGCATCCCCTGACCCGGGCGGACCGGGTCACCCTCGGCGACCTCGACGGCCACCCGCTCATCTGCATGCCCCGGGGCACGGGGATCCGTACGGTCCTCGACCGGGCCTGCGCCGCCCGGGGGCTGCACCCCGCCATCGCCCTGGAGGCGGGCGCCTCCGACGCCATGGCCGACCTCGCGGCGCGCGGTCTCGGGGTGGCCGTCCTGAGCGCCTCGATGGCCGAGCACTACCGCGACCGGCTCACCGCCCTGCCCCTCGCCGACGTGGAGATCCCGGCCCTGCTCTGCCTGGTCTGGCGCGATGCGCGCGGACCCGCCGTACGGGAGCTGCTGCGCCACTGCCACCGCGCCTTCGCGGCGCCGGGCCCGGTGGCCGAGAGCGGGGGTGTCGCTCCGGACGCCGGCGGGGCATGATCGGGCCGACAGCCGCGCCGCACCCACGGAGACCCCTGTGACCGAGCCAGTCGAGTCAGTCGAGCCCGCCGGGCGGACCGAGCCCGCCGCCCTGGGCGTCAAGGAGCCCATACGTCCCGCCGAATTCCCCTGCGGGCGGGACCTGTTCCGCCTCGACCCGGCCATCAGCCACCTGAACCACGGGTCGTTCGGAGCGGTGCCGATCCCCGTCCAGGAAGCACAGGCCGCCCTGCGGGCCGAGGCGCACGCGGACCCCGACGCCTTCTTCATCGGGGCCCCCGACCGGCTCGTCGGGGCCCGGACCCGGATCGCCGCCCGGCTCGGCGCCGATCCGGACGCGCTCGCCTTCGTGTCCAACGCCACCGAGGCCGCCAACGTGGCCCTCGACGCCGTGGAGTTCGCCTCCGGCGACGAGATCCTGGTCACCGACCACGGCTACGGCACCGTCGTCGCGGCCGCCGCCCGGCGCGCCCCGCTCACCACCGTGGCGCTGGGTACCGACCTCCCCGACGAGGACGCCGTACGGGAAGCCGTGCTGGCCGGGGTCACGCCGCGGACCCGGGTCGCGGTGCTCGACCACATCAGCTCGCCCACCGCCCGGCTCATCGCCTCGCCCCGGCTGCTCGCCGAACTCGCCGAGCGGGGCGTCACCACCATCGTGGACGGCGCGCACGCGCCCGGCATGATCCCGGACCCGCTGGGCGGGGGCGCCGACTTCTGGTTCGGCAACCTCCACAAATGGGCCTACGCCCCGTCCGGCACCGCGATCCTGTCCGTCGCCCCGCGGCACCGTGCCCGGGTCCGGCCGCCGGTGCCCTCCTGGGAGGACCACCACGGCTACCCGCGCTCCGTGGAGAACCGCGCCACCTTCGACTACACCGGCTGGCTCGCCGCCCCGGAGGGGCTCGACCTGCTGGAGGAGCTCGACGCGGCCAAGGTGCGCGCCCACAACAGCGCGCTGGCCGCCCACGGCGCGGCCCTGCTCGCCGAGATCCCGGGCATCGCCCCGCTCCCGTACACCGAGGGCCTCGCCCTGCGCACGCTGCGCCTGCCGCCGGGGGTGGCCGAAACCCCGGCGGCCGCCGCCGCACTGCGCGAGCGGATCGCGGCCGAGCAGCGGATCCGGGTGCTCATCTGGCCCTGGCCGGGCGGCGGCGGCATCCGGGTGAGCGGCCAGATCTACAACCGGCCCGAGGAGTACGAACGGCTCGCCGAGGTGCTGCCCGCCTACCTGACCTGAGACGGGGCCTCAGTCGCGCCGGAGCAGGTACGTGTCCATGATCCAGCCCTTGCGGGCACGGGCCTCGGTGCGCAGTTCCTCGATCCGGCCGGCGACCTCCGCCAGCTTCCCCGAGACCAGGATCTCGTCGGGGGTGCCGACGTACGCACCCCAGTAGATGTACAGGTCCTGGTCGAGGTGGGCGGTGAAGGCGTGCCGGGCGTCCAGCATCACCACCACGTCGTCCACCCCGTCCGGCCAGCCCTCCGCGAGCCGGCGCCCGGTGGTGATCTGGACCGGGCGGCCCACCCGGTTGAGGGTGGTGCGGTGGCGGGCCAGCAGCGAGGAGATGCTACTGATGCCGGGCACCACCTCGTGCTCGAAGGCGACCCGTCCCTTCTCCAGCACCTCGTCGAGGATCGCGAGCGTGGAGTCGTAGAGCGAGGGGTCGCCCCACACCAGGAACGCGCCCGTCTCGCCCTCCGCCAGGTCCTCCGCGATGAACCGCTCGAAGAGCTCGGCCCGCGCGCTGCGCCAGCCGTCCACCGTAGGGGCGTAGTCGGAGGGCGTCCGGTCCCGGTCGGGATCGCGGCCCTCCACCAGCCGGTGTCCGGGGCGGGCGTGCGCGTCGAGCATCGCCCGCCGCAGCCCGGTCAGATCCGCCTTCTCCTCGCCCTTCTCCAGGATGAGGAATGCGTCCGCCGCGCCGATCGCCCTGACCGCCTGGAGGGTCAGGTGGTCCGGGTCGCCCGCGCCTATGCCGATCACTGAGAACTTCTTCACCGGGCTATTCTGCCCGTCATGCGCGCCGCCCTGTTCGTCACCTGCGTCAACGACGCGCTCTACCCGCGCACGGGCATCGCCGTGGTCCGCATCCTGGAGCGGCTCGGGGTCACCGTGGACTTCCCCGCCGCGCAGAGCTGCTGCGGGCAGCCGCAGTACAACACCGGCTACCGGCGCGAGGCGGAACCACTGGTCCGGCGTACCGCCGAGGCCTTCGCGGGGTACGAGTACGTGGTCACCCCCTCGGGCTCCTGCGCCGCCATGGTCCGCGCCCACTACCCCCGGATCGGGCGCGCCGCCGAGGCCGAGGGCCGGGGACCGGGGCTGGCCGCGCTGGCCGAGGACCTCGTACCGCGCGTGTACGAGCTCACCGAGTTCCTGGTCGACGTCCTCGGCGTGACGGACGTCGGCGCCCACTTCCCGCACACCGTCACCTACCACCCGTCCTGCCACGGCCTGCGGGGCCTCGGGCTCGGGGACAGGCCCCGCCGTCTGCTGGAGGCCGTACGCGGTCTGGAACTGCGCGAACTGCCCGGCGCCGAGGAGTGCTGCGGATTCGGCGGGACCTTCGCCGTCAAGAACCCGGACGTATCGGCGGCCATGGGCGCCGACAAGACCGCCCGCGCGCTCTCCACGGGCGCCGAGGTGCTCTGCGGGGCCGACAACTCCTGCCTCGCCCACCTCGACGGCATCCTGCGGCGCCGGGGCGCCCCGCTGCGGGCCCTGCACCTCGCCGAGATCCTGGCCGCGACGGAAGAGGAGCCGCTCGTATGACGGGCACGTACCTCGGCATGCCGGCCTTCCCCGACGCGGCCCGCGAAGCCGTACGGGACGAGGTGCTGCGGGCCAACCTCCGACACGCCACGCACACCATCCGCGACAAGCGGGCCCGGGCCGTCGCCGAGCTGGAGGACTGGGACCGGCTGCGGGCGGCCGGCAAGGCCGTCAAGGACCACACGCTGGCGCACCTGGACCGGTACCTGCTCCAGCTGGAGGCCGCCGTCACCGCCGCGGGCGGCACCGTCCACTGGGCGGCCGACGCGGAGGAGGCCAACCGCATCGTGACGGACCTGGTCCGCGCCACCGGGGAGACGGAAGTGGTCAAGGTCAAGTCCATGGCCACCCAGGAGATCGGCCTGAACGAGGCCCTGGAAGCGGCAGGGATCGCCGCCTACGAGACCGACCTCGCCGAGCTCATCGTCCAGCTCGGCCACGACCGGCCCTCCCACATCCTGGTCCCCGCCATCCACCGCAACCGCGGCGAGATCCGCGAGATCTTCGCCGCGGAGATGGGCGGCTGGGGGCGCCCCGCGCCCGAGGGGCTGGGAGACGACCCGCGCGAACTCGCCGAGGCCGCCCGGCTGCACCTGCGCGAGAAGTTCCTGCGCGCCAAAGTCGCCGTGTCCGGAGCCAACTTCATGGTGGCCGAGACCGGCACCCTGGTCGTCTTCGAGTCCGAGGGCAACGGCCGGATGTGCCTGACCCTGCCCGAGACCCTGATCTCGGTGGTCGGCATCGAGAAGGTGGTCCCGACCTTCCGCGACCTGGAGATCTTCCTCCAGACGCTGCCCCGCTCCTCGACCGCCGAGCGGATGAACCCGTACACCACCATGTGGACCGGGCTGGGGCCGTCGAAAGGCGCCGACGGCGACGGCCCCTCCGCCTTCCACCTCGTCCTCCTCGACAACGGGCGCACCGACACCCTCGCCGACGAGGTGGGCCGTCAGGCCCTGCGCTGCATCCGCTGCTCGGCCTGCCTCAACGTCTGCCCGGTGTACGAGCGCGCCGGCGGCCACGCCTACGGCTCCGTCTACCCCGGCCCGATCGGCGCCATCCTCAGCCCCCAGCTCCGGGGCACCGGCAGCGAGATCGACGCCACCCTGCCCTACGCCTCCACCCTGTGCGGGGCCTGCTACGAGGTCTGCCCGGTCGCCATCGACATCCCCGAGGTCCTGCTCCACCTGCGCGAACGCATCGCCCAAGGCGGCCCGGTGACCCGCGACGGGATCCGCGTCCGCCTCCGCCCCGCCGACGGCCACACCGCCGAACGGGCCGCCATGCGGGCCGCCCGGCTCCTCCTCGACCGCCCGGGCGCGCTGCGCGCCGGGGAGCGGCTGCTGGCCCGGGCCCGGCGGCTGCGACCGCGCCGGCTGCCGGGCCCGGGGCGGGCCTGGACGGACAGCCGGGAGCTGCCGGAGCTCCCGGAGCGCTCGTTCCGCGACTGGTGGGCGGCGCGCGAGAAGGAGGCACGCCCATGAGCGCCAGGGAGCAGATCCTGGCCCGCATCCGCCGGGCCCTGCCCGAGCCGCGCCCGGACACCACGATCCCCCGGGACTACCTCCCGGTGCACGGAGCCCGCACGCCGGCCGAGACCGTCGACCTGCTCGCGGCGAACCTCGCGGAGTACCGGGCCACGGTGCACCGGGTCGGCGAGGACGGCATCGCCATGCTGCTGACGCGGCTCCTCGCCGAGCGGGGCTCCGAGTCGGTCCTGGTACCGCCCGGGCTGCCCCCGCACTGGATGGCGGCCGCCGATCCGACCCGGATCCACGACCGGGCGGGCTCCACCCCGTACCAACTGGACGCGGTCGACAGCGTGGTGACCGGCTGCGCCCTGGCGATCGCCGAGACCGGCACGATCGTCCTCGATGGCGGGCCCGAGCAGGGACGGCGCCGGATCACCCTGATCCCGGACCACCACATCTGCGTGGTCCGCGTCCCCGACCAGGTGGTCGACTCGGTTCCCCGCGCGCTGCCGCTGCTTGACCCCACCCGCGCCCTGACCTGGATCTCGGGCCCCTCCGCCACCAGCGACATCGAGCTGGACCGGGTGGAGGGCGTGCACGGGCCCCGCACCCTGGAAGTGGTCCTCCTCGGAGCACAATGAGGGCATGTCCTCCCACCTCGCCCTCACCGCCCTCGTGGTCCACGACTACGACGAGGCCATCGACTTCTACACCCGCGCGCTCGGCTTCGACCTCGCCGAGGACACCGCGCGCCCGGACGGCTCCCGCTGGGTCGTGGTGCGCCCGCCGGGCGCCAAGGAGTCGGCCCTCCTGCTGGCCCGCGCCAAGGACGACGCCCAGCGCTCCCGCGTCGGCGACCAGACGGGCGGCCGGGTCGGCTTCTTCCTCTACACCGACGACTTCGCCGCCGACCACGCCCGGATGACCGCGGAGGGCGTCCGCTTCCTGGAGGAGCCGCGCCACGAGACGTACGGCTCGGTCGCCGTCTTCCAGGACCTCTACGGCAACCGCTGGGACCTGCTCCAGCCGGCGTAGCCCCGTCCGCCGGACTCGGCCCGGACTCGGCCCGGACTCGGCCCGGACTCGCTCCGGGCTCAGACCGGGCCGGGGCCGCCCGTGAGGTGCGGCGCCTCGGCGGCGGCGTCGACGACCGCTCCGGCCTCCACCCGCCCCGCCAGCTCCCGGGCCCAGCGGGCCAACCCGGGCAGGTCCATCCCGTAGGGGGTCCCGGGCACGACCCCGGCCCCGGCTGCGGCCGGGTCCCCGGCCGTTTCCCGCCCGGCCGGCGCCAGCGCGTCCGCTCCGCGGCGCAGCAGCCGGGCCCCGCCGACCGCGTTCCCGCGCGCGGAGTGCGTCAGCCCGACCGCCAGCTGCGCCAGCGCCCGCCACAGCGGCGCTTCGGCCCCGGGCCCCGACTTCCAGGCGTCCTCGAACACCTCGTGCGCGTGGAAGGGCATCCCGGCGTCCAGCAGCGCTTGCGCCTGCGCCACCGTCTCCCCGGGCGGGCGCACCACTCCCTCGGGCTGCCGCTCCACGCCGTGGGCCCCGTACGGCAGCGGCCGCCCCAGCCCGTCCCGGGGACGGGCGTTCCGCGCCCGCCCCTCATCGTCCCGATCCCGTGCCTTCACCCGTCCATCCTCGCCGCATCCCCCTCCCGCCGATAACCGGTGCATGGACACCCCTCGGTGTGGGGTAATGTTCTGCATGTGCCGCCGGGACGGGGGAAACCCCAGATCAGAAGCACATCGGGACGTGGCGCAGCTTGGTAGCGCACTTGACTGGGGGTCAAGGGGTCGCAGGTTCAAATCCTGTCGTCCCGACTTTTCGAAGTCGCAGTTCAGAGGCCGTATCGGAGAAATCCGATACGGCCTCTGGCCGTTTCACGGCTGATCGGGGCCCCGGGGCGGGTGCCGTCAGGAGGAGCGTTCCGTCAGGATCGCCGGGTCGGACAGGCCCGAGCGGCCGGTCTCCACCGTGCCGGCGAAGCGGCGCAGGAAGCCCGGGGTACCGGACGCGGTGACGGTCACGTCGTACCAGCGGCGGGTGTTCTTCAGGGAGACCGTGTGCCTGACGGTGGCGCCCTTGGGGACCTTGAGGCGCTTCGGGCCGCCGCCGTAGGCGTTGGTGAGCGTCAGGGTGACGGTGGTGGCGCCGGCGTTGGTCAGGACGAGGTCCAGGTTCCCGGTCGCGGCATGGTGGCGGGCGGTGACCTCGGGGCCGGGGGTGGTGCCGGGGTTGCGGAAGGCGCGCAGGAAGCCGTTCGGGCCGTGCACGGTCAGGTCGGTGGACCCGGCCGAGTAGGCGGTGTTCCAGGTGTCCGCGATCGACTTGCCGGCCTCGGTGGTGTAGGTCCAGGGCGCGTCGGTGCGGTTGCCGGAGGTGACGTAGAACTGCGCGCCCAGTTCCGGGCCGCCGCTGAACGCCAGCCGGAACTTGCCCTCGGAGACGAGTGCGGAGCCGTCCACGTACGGGGCGTACTTGAGCGCGCGGGTGCGGCGCGGGCCCTTCTCCTGGCGCGGCATGACCCCTTGGGCCGGCGGGGTGGCCCGGAAGTCGGGGTGGCGCTCGCGGTCCGGCGGGTACCAGCCGTCGGTGTCGGGCAGCGGGGCGGGGCCGGTGTCCTTGCGGGTGAAGTCGAAGGCGGAGGTGAGGTCGCCGCAGACGGCGCGGCGCCAGGGCGAGATGTTGGGCTCGTGGACGCCGAAGCGCCGCTCCATGAAGCGGATGACCGAGGTGTGGTCGAAGGTCTCGGAGCAGGCGTAGCCGCCGGTGCTCCAGGGGGAGACGACGAGCATCGGCACGCGTGGGCCCAGACCGTAGGGTCCGGCCACGTAACCGGCCTTGCCGGGGAACACGTCCAGGGCGGTGGGAGTGGTCGACAGGCCCTGGGCGGCACTGGCGGGGGCGTACGGCGGGACGACGTGGTCGAAGAAGCCGTCGTTCTCGTCGTAGGTGATGAAGAGGGCCGTCTTCGCCCACACGTCGGGGTCGGCGGTGAGCGCGTCCAGGACCTGGGAGATGTACCAGGCGCCGTAGTTGGAGGGCCAGTTGGAGTGCTCGCTGAAGGCTTCGGGAGCGGCTATCCAGGAGATCTGCGGGAGGGTGCCGCCCACGACGTCCGCGCGCAGCCTGTCGAAGTAGCCTTCGCCCGCGGCGGCGTTGGTGCCCGTACGGGCCTTCTCGTGGAGGGCGCTGCCGGGTTGGGCGCCCCGGTAGGTGTTGAAGTACAGCAGCGAGTTGTCGCCGTAGTTCCCGCGGTGGGCGTCGTCGATCCAGCCCCAGGAGCCGGCGGCGTCGAGGCCGTCGCCGATGTCCTGGTAGACCTTCCAGGAGACTCCGGCCGCCTCCAGGCGCTCCGGGTAGGTGGTCCAGCCGTACCCGGCTTCGGCGTTGTTGAGGACCGGGCCGCCGCCCTTGCCGTCGTTGCCGGTGTGGCCCGACCAGAGGTAGTAGCGGTTGGGGTCGGTGGAGCCGATGAACGAGCAGTGGTAGGCGTCGCAGATGGTGAACGCGTCCGCGAGGGCGTAGTGGAAGGGGATGTCCTGGCGGGTCAGGTGGGCCATCGTGGTGGCCGTCTTGGCGGGGACCCAGTTGTCGTACTTGCCCTTGTTGAAGGCGCTCTGGCCGCCCGCCCAGTCGTGGTTGAGGCCCTGGAGGAATTCCATGCCGAGGTCCTCGGACGGCGGCCGGAAGGGCAGCGTCTCCTTGGTGCCGTCGGACTGGTGCCAGACGGACTTGCCGCTGGGCAGGGTCACCGGGCGCGGGTCGCCGAAGCCGCGGACACCGCGCAGCGCACCGAAGTAGTGGTCGAAGGAACGGTTCTCTTGCATGAGCACGACGATGTGCTCGACGTCCGCGATGGAGCCGGTGGTCCCCTGTGCGGGGATCGCGGCGGCACGGGCGATGCTCTCGCCCAGCATCGTCAGGGCCGTGGTTCCGCCCGCGAGCTGCAGGAAACGCCGACGATCGAGTTGGTCCATGGCGCGAACGACCTCCGTGGTCGAGGGGTGGCTGAGTGCCCCAGCACAGCGGGTCCGGGGTTCCGGTGAGAGAGCCTGGCGTGACGGCGGCGCGTACACCAGGCGAACGGCGGCCGGGTTCGGCGCGCCGGTCGGCCGGTTTTGGACCCTCGCGAGAAGAGCCGTGGACCGCGCGGGCGCCGCTCGTGGCTCGGCCGCCCCGCCGACGCGGCGGCGGGCACGCTCGGAGCGGCGGCGGGACACGTCGCCGGGAGCCTGGCACGGACCCTGTTCCGAGGGCGGCGCGGCTCCGGCCCGCCGCGCACCCGGTGTCGGCGGGCGTGCGGCGGGCCGGAGCCGTACCTCAGACGAGGTCGCGGGGCGGCGGGGAGACGTGGAAGACGAACGACAGCGCGCCCACGGTGGAACGGGCCGCCTCCAGGGCCTCCTCCGCGGTGGGGGCCGTGCCGCGGGCGCGGGCGATGCGCGTGAACGAACCGGCGAGGCCCGTGAGTTCGGAACCCTCCGCGAGCAGGACCGTGACGGCCGGGTCGGTGCGCCCCGGGTCCGCCTCCGCGAGCCCCATGAACGTGCCCGTGACCTCCGGGGCGGTGTACCAGACGGCCTCGCAGCGCGGCTCCCGCGCGGACTCCAGGATCGCGCGGATGTCGGCCAGGACCTTGAGGCCGGAGGCCTGCCGCGCCTGGAAGTCGATCATGTCGACGCCCGTCGCGTCCTTGGCCAGGTTGAAGATCTCGTCACCGCCCACCCGCAGATGGGTCTCGATGATCCGCGGACCCTCGTCGGTCAGGACCACCTCGGTGTGCGTCGGTCCGAACTCGACGCCGAGGGCGTCCAGGACCCGTGTGACGTGTGCCTCGATCGCCTCCCGCGCCGCCGGGTCCAGCGGCGCCGGCAGGACGTGGCCCAGCTCGACCATGTCCCGCGGGTCGGAGTACTTGCGGGTGATGGCGACCACGACGTGCTCCGCGGCCTCGGAGAACGCCTCCACGCTGTACTGCGGCCCCGTGTGGTACTGCTCGGCGAGCACCCCCAGCCGCGCGATCCCGGGGAAGTCGCCGGTCGCCGTGCGGTACGCCGCCAGGGCCTCCTGCGGGGTGTGGACGAGGGTGACCCCGAAACTCGCGGTGCCCGCCGTGGGCTTGACGATGAACGGGTATCCGGCGCTCTCCCCGAAGGCGAGCAGGTCGGCCTCCCCGAAGGCGCGCCCGGCCCGGGTGTCCTCCACGCCCGCTTCCCGCAGCCGCTCCCGCATCTCGTGCTTGTCCTGCACCAGGCGTACGGTCTCGGGGCTGTGGGTGGCGACGCCCAGGGCCGCGCCGACGGCGGCGGCGCGATCCTGGTCCTGTTCCCAGAACGCGGTGATCCGGGTCACCGGCCGTATCGCGTGGACGGTCCGGGCCAGGGCCACCACCTCGTCGAGCGGGGCGTTCTGGCGGATCGCCAGGATCCGCCGGTACTGGCCGTGTTCGGTGATCCTGGCGAGGTGCTCGGGACGGCAGATCACCGACAGCTCGGCGTCCTCGTCCAGTGCGAGCAGCTTGCCGGCGAAGTCGAGGCTCGGCCCCACCGCGAAGATCAGGTAGTGGTCGCCGGGCGGCGCGGGCACCGGCGCGGGGGCGGAGGCAGGGGCGGGGGTGGACGCGAGGTCAGACATGGGAGGCGGCCTTCTCGGTGAGGGGAGCGGCGGACGGGGCCACGGGGACCGTGGCGAAGGGACGGGCGGCCGTGCAGAAGACCGCCGTGGCGACGAGGAACAGTGCCGCGACGGCCAGCCAGCCGACGGGGCCGGCGGGCAGGACGAAGGCGGTCATCAGGAACGGGCCCACGATGAGCTGAGCGCTCATTCCCATGCTGAACATGGACAGGTACTGCGGGCGGGACCGGGGCGGGGCCATCTCGTACGACAGTTCCCACGCCGCGACGGCGTGCAGGTTCTCGCCGACGGTGAGCGCGACCACGGCCAGGACGACGGCGGCCAGCGCGATCCCGATCCCGGTCCCGGACCCGGTGCCTTCCGCGGCGGCGAACAGCGCGCAGGACAGGACCAGCGGCACGCAGGCGAGCCGCAGGAGCCGCAGCGCCTTAGCCGCACCACGGGCGAACCGGGCCACGTACACCTGGAGCACCACCGTGAGCACGGTGTTGACGGCCAGCACGACGGAGCTCGCGCCCTGCGGCAGGCCGGCCCGTTCCGTCATCCACAGCGGTACGAGGATGAACAGGACCGAGTCGTTGAGCAGCAGCACGGCGTTGGCCAGCGCGGCGGCCAGGAACCGCCGGTCGCGGTACGGGGACTTCGGCCCCCCGGCTCCGGCCTCTCGTTCCGGTACGGGCGGCGGCGTCGGTGTCACCGGTCCGTCCGCCGGCCGCGGTGCGGTCGGGGCCGGGGTCGGGGCCGGGACACCCGCGCTCCGGCCGGCGCTGCGGATGAGCAGGGCCACTGCCACGAACGCCACGCCGTTGAAGACGAAGAGCGCGCAGAACGCGGCGCGCGAGTGCGCCGCCTGGACCACGGCGGCGAGCAGGAAGCCGGCCGTCATCCCGATGTTGCTGACCGCCCGGAGCGAGGCCATGGTCCTGGTCCGCTGGTCCTCGGGCTCCAGTTCGCCCACCACCACCTGGAGCAGCGGCATGGCCGCGCGGGTGGCCGCCGTGATCAAGCAGGTGACGGCGAAGTAGCCGGCGTAGCCGTCCACGAAGGCGTAGGCCGCGAAACCGGCGGCCCGCGCCAGGGTCAGCCCCACGTACACGGGCAGGGCGCCGCACCGCCCGGCCAGCGCCCCGAAGGGCGCCGGGCTGAGCAGCCCCAGCACGTTGGCCGCGGTGAGCGCACCGCCCACGGCCACGGCCGGGATGCCGACGAAGCCCACGAAGTAGAGGGTGGCGGCGGCCAGGAACATGCCGACGGCGATCGCGTCGACCGCCGCGCCGGCCGCGATGACGCGGCCGCTCCTCGAGGCCGGGAGCAGGTCAGCGAACACCATGCGGCAACCCCTGCGACAGGATCGCGAACGGAGGCCGCGCGATGAGGTAGAAGTGGTCGCCCGGCACGGTGTGGTGCCGGAACGGCCCCTGTGTCACGGCCTCCCAGGCCGCCGCGTCCGCCGTGCTCACCTGCGGGTCGCCGTCGCCCGCGACGGCCGTGACCGGACTGTCCAGCAGCGGTCCCGGGCGGTGCTCGTAGGCGTCGAACATCCTGAAGTCCCCGCACACGTAGGGCAGGACCAGCTCGCGGAAGTCCGGGTCCGCCAACAGCTCGGCGTCGGTGCCGCCCAGCGCGGTCAGTGCGTCCGCGATGTCCTCGTCGTCCATCTCCTGGGCACCGCGGCCCGGCTCGGGGCGGTGTGCCAGCTGCGGGGCGCGGGCCCCGGAGGCGTACAGGTGGGAGACCGGCCGGCCGGCGGCCTGGAGCAGGCGGGCCGTCTCGTACGCGACGACCGCGCCCATGCTGTGGCCGAGGAAGGCCACCGGCCGGTCCAGCAGCGGCAGTACCGCCTCGGCGATCTCCCCGGCCAGCTGGTGGAGGTCGGTGGGCAGCGGCTCGCCGAGCCGGGCCGCGCGGCCCGGGTAACAGACCGCGTGGACCTCGTACTCCGGCAGTTCCCGGGCCCACTCGTGGAAGAAGGAGGCGGAGCCGCCGGCGTGCGGGAAGCAGACGAGGCGGTGGGTGGCCAGGGGCCGGGGTTCGGGGCATTTCAGCCAGGTCATCAGCGTTCTCCCGCGGTGATCAGTGAGGTGACGAGGGCCGTCTGCTGGGCCAGCGTGGAGCCGGTCATCAGCGCGCGGACCGGGACGCGGACCCCGAGGTCGTCGCCGAGCCGCCGGGCCAGCCGGACGACCAGGAGCGAGTCCCCGCCCAGGTCGAAGAAGTCCGAGTCGGGCGACAGTCCGGGATGGCCGAGGAGCTCGGTCCACCGGGCCGCGACCGTCTCGGCGGGCAGCCGCGGGGCCGGCGCCGGCGCCGGGCCCTGTGCCGGTTCCCGTGCCGAACCCTGCGCACGGCCCTGAGGCTGGTCCCGCAGCGGTTCCCCTACGGGGCCCCGTGCCGAGCCGCGTCGCGCGGCCCGCGCCGCCGGGGCGAGCAGCCGCGGTCCCGCGAAGACGTACCCCGGAAGGTGGGCCGGACGGCCGGGACCGGCCAGCGCCACCGCGTCGAGGGGCAGTCCGGCGGCCCACAGGCCGGCCAGCGCCGCCTGCGTCTCCCGCGCGCCGCACTCCGTACGGCCGGGGGCCAGGGCCACGGCGGTCAGCCCCGCGGCCTCCGCCATCGCGCAGAGCGCCCTGCCGGGGCCGACCTCGACGGCCACCGTGTCCGGGTGGGCCCTCGCGATCGCCGCCAGTCCGTCGGCGAACCGGACGGCGCTGCGCGCCTGCTCGGCGAACGAACCGGACTCCACCACCCCACCGGCCGGCACCAGGCGACCGGAGACGTTCGACAGGTACGCCGTCCGCGGGCGCCCCAGCGGCAGCCCGGCCACGGCCTGCCCGAGCTCCCGGACGGCCGGGTCGATCATCGAGGTGTGGAAGGCGTGACTGGTGTGCAGCCGGCGCACGCTCACGGCGTCGCCGGTCCACGCGACGAAGGCGTCCACGGCGTCCGCGGGGCCGGCCAGGACCGTGCTCTCGGACGTATTGACGGCGGCGAGCTCCAGGTGGAGCCCGAGCCCGTTCTCCGCGGCGAACCGGTCCAGAAGCCCCACGGCCTCCGCCTCGCCGGCGGCCAGCGAGACCATCGCGCCGGACGGGCAGGCCTGCATGGCCCTCCCGCGCAGGGTCACCAGCGCGGTGGCGTCGGCGAGCGTCAGGACGCCCGACAGGGCGGCCGCGGTCAGCTCACCGAGGCTGTGCCCGGCGAGGGCCACCGGGGCCGGGCCGAGGCCGGTCAGCGCGGTCGCCGCCGCGTACTCGACGCAGAACAGCGCCGGCTGGGCCAGCTCGGTCCGGGCCAGTTCCGCCGGGGGGAACTCCGGGTCGAACAGGGCCTCGCGCAGCCGCGCGGCGAGAGCCGGCTCGAAATGGCCGAGGCAGCCGTCCAGGGCGGAGGCGAACCCGGGCAGCGCGTCCCGGAAGGGTGCGGCCATGCCGGGGCGCTGGCTGCCCTGACCGGGCAGCAGGAGGACCAGGGGAGGCGGGGTGGCGGCGGCCCGGACGGTACGGCCGGCCACCGTGCGCAGCTCGGCGGCCAGTTCCTCACGGGTGCGGCCGGTGACGGCGGCCCGGTACGGCAGCCGGGCCCGGCCGGCGGCCAGCGTGTGGGCGACGTCGTCGAGCGGAGTCGACGCGAGGGCGGGCAGCCGGTCGGCGAGGCGCCGCGCCGCCAGGTCCAGTCCCTCGGGAGTGGCGGCCGAGAGCACCAGCACCCGGGAGGCGCCGCCGACGTCGCCGTGGTCGCCGTCGGCTGTGGACGGGGCCGGCCCGGAGGTCCGCACCGGAGGTTCTTCGACGAGGACGTGGGCGTTGGTGCCGCCGATGCCGAAGGAGCTGACGCCCGCCCTGCGTGGACCGGAACCGGTCCAGTCGAGCCGCCGGGTGGGCACGTACAGCGGCGAACCGTCCGTCTCCAGCAACGGGTTGAGGCTGCGGAAGCCGGCCACCGGAGGAATCTGGCCCTCCCGGACCACCATCAGCGTCTTGATGAGCGAGACCAGTCCGGAGGCGGCGTCGAGGTGCCCGATGTTGGCCTTGACCGCACCCACGGCGATCTGACCCGGCGCGGCGCCCAGTCCGCGCAGGACCCCGGAGGCGGCCGACCACTCGATGGGGTCGCCGACCCGGGTGCCGGTGGCGTGGGCCTCGAGGTAGCCGAGGGTGTCGGCGCCGATGTCCGCCGCCGCGAGGGCGGACCGGATGACGGCCTCCTGCCCGGCGGCGGAGGGCGCCTGGTACCCGGCCTTCGCGGAACCGTCGTTGTTGACGGCGGTCGCGATGATCACCCCGTACGGGTCGTCCCCGTCGTCCAGCGCGTTCTCGGCGGGGCGCAGCACCACGGCCACCACCCCGGAACCCGCCAGCGCGCCGTCGGCCGACGCGTCGAAGGGGCGGCACTCGCCGGACGCGGACAGGATGCCGCCGGGCAGGTGCACGTGGCCGGTCTGCGGGAAGTCGACCGCGGCCGCGACGACCACCGCCTGCTCGCACTCGCCGTTCAGGAGGGCCTGTACGGCGAGGTGCACGGCCACCAGGGAAGAGGAACAGGCGGTGAGCACGCTCATCGCCGGGCCGGTGAGCCCGAGCCGGTAGGCGATCCGGGTGGCCATGTAGTCCGGCTCGTTGGCGCGCAGCGCCTCCTCGACACCCACCGCGTCCAGGGTTCCGGAGGTCAGCATGGCCCGCAGGTACGCGCTGCTGCTCGCGCTCGCGTACACGCCGGTGACCCGGGTCTCGGTCAGCGGGTCGCAGCCCGCGTCCTCCAGGGCCGACCAGGCGGCCTCCAGCATCAACCGGTGCTGGGGGTCCATGAGTTCGGCCTCCCGGGGACTGATGCCGAACAGTTCGTGGTCGAACCTGTCGGCGTCCTCCAGCAGGCCCCGTACGGGCACGTAGTCGGGGTCGTCCAGGACGGCGTCCGGTTCGCCGTCGGCCCGCAGCCGCTCGCGGGAGAGCCGGGAGGTGAGGATCTCGGCCCGCAGCAGCGCCTGCCACCACGAGTCGATGTCGGGGGCGCCGGGGAAGCGGCCGGCCATGCCGGTGACCGCGATGTCCAGCGACGGGTCCCGGTCCGTACCGGGCTGCGACTGCGACTGCGACTGCGACTGCGTCGGTGTCGGGTGCGGTGCGTTCGCGTTCATCGGGTGGCTCCCTGGAGGGCACGGCGCTGGCGGGCGCGGGCGGCGCGCTCGCGGCGGGCCCGTTCGGCGCGGCCGTCGACCTGGGACGCGGGCGCCGAGCCGGTCGGGGCGCCCGCCCGTACGAGGTCGGCCTGCGCGTCGACGGTCGGGCAGCGGAAGAGCTCGACGACCGAAGGACGTACGCCGGTATGGCGGCCCAGGGCGTCCTGGAGCCGGATGATGAGCAGGGAATGACCGCCCAGGTCGAAGAAGTTGACCCCCGTCGGCACCGTCGCGATCTCCAGGACCTCGGCCCACGCGGCCGAGACCTGCGCGATGGTGTCCCCGCCCGCGGCGGCGCCCTCGAGCGCGCCCTCGGCGGAGGCCGGCGGCTGCTCCGCCGAGGGCTCCGCCCCGGGCTCCGGCGCCGCGGCCAGGGCGGCCAGGGCCGTCCGGTCCGCCTTGCCGTTGACCGTGACCGGGAAGGCGTCCAGCGCCCGCAGCCGGGCCGGTACGGCAACCGCCGGCAGCAGCAGCGCCAGCCGCTCCCGAAGGGAGGACAGGGATCCGGGATCGTCGGTGACGACGAACCCGGTCAGCCGGGTACCGTCCGCGTCCGGTACGGCGACGGCCTCGCGGACACCGGGGCAGGCGAGCAGGGCGGCCTCGACCGCACCCAGCTCGACGCGGTGGCCGCGGATCTTGACCTGGTTGTCCTTGCGTCCGAGGAACTCCAAGGTGCCCGTCCGGCTCCAGCGCACCAGGTCGCCGGTGCGGTACATCCGCCCGCCGCCGCCCGCGAAGGGGTCCGCGACGAAGGCCGCGTCCGTGGCTTCCGGCCGGCCGAAGTAGCCGCCGGACACACCGGCGCCGCCGATGTGGAGCTCGCCCGTGATGCCGGGCGGCACCAGCCGCCCCTCCCGGTCGAGCACGTACAGCCGGGCACCCGGCACCGGACCGCCGATGTCGACGGGCCCGGCCTCCGTGAAGCGCCGGTAACTCGCCCAGACGGTCGCCTCGGTGGGCCCGTACTCGTTCACGAGCGCGGTACCGGCCAGCAGCGCCGCATGGCGGCGCAGCAGCGCCTCGGGAAGGGCCTCGCCGGCCGTGATCACCGTGGTCAGTCCGACCGGGGGACGGCCCAGCCGCTCGGCGGCCGCGAGGATCGCGTCGTACAGCGACGGCACGCACAGCAGGTGCGTCACCGCGTGCCGCTCGATCAGGGCGAGCAGCGCCTCGGGATCGCGGTACTCGCCGGGCCCGGCGACGACGAGCCGGCCGCCGGCGGTCAGGGTGCCCCACACGCCGGCGACGGAGGAGTCGAAGGCCAGCGGGGAGAGCAGCAGGAAGACCGGCTCGCCCGGATAGACCTCGCGGCGCGCCAGGGTGGAGGCGGCCAGCTGGGCGTGTGCCACGACCACGCCCTTGGGGGCACCGGTGCTTCCGGAGGTGTAGATGAGGTACGCGGCGTCCCCGGGGCCGGGCTCCACCGGGGCGAGCACCTCGCCCTCCTCGCGGACGGCGCGGTCGTCGGCGGTCACGACCGGCAGGCCGAGCCCGCTCACGCGCCGGCCGAGGTCGCCGGTCACCAGGACCGCCGCCACCCGGGCGTCCGCGAGCACCGAGGCGATCCGCGCGTCGGGGTTGGCCGGGTCGACCGGGACGTACGCCGCTCCGGTGCGGACGGCGCCGAGCACCGCCGCGACCATCGCGGCGGACCGGTCGGCCAGGACGCCGACCCGGTCACCCGGGCCGATGCCGGCCGCGGCCAGGCGGGCCGCGATCCGGCCCGCCCAAGCGTCCAGAGCGGCCCGGTCGACCTGCTCCTCGCCGCAGACCAGGGCGGGCCGGCCGGGCGCGGTACGGGCCAGCTCCGAGACCCGCAGGTGCACCGCCGCGTACTCCTCGACGGGCAGTTCGGCGCCCTGTCCGAGGGCGAGCAGCTCCTCGTGTTCGGACGCGTCCAGCAGCTCCAGCGCGCCGACGGCCGGGACCTGACCGGTGGGGGCGGTCAGCCCGCGCAGGACGGTGCGCAGCTGGCCGAGCAGCCGCAGGACGCCGGAGGCCGTGTAGCGGTCCTCGTTGTAGCGGGCGACGAGTTCGGCCGCACCGGCGGCCGGGTCGCAGTCCCACAGACCGATGCCGATCTCCCGGGCCCCGGCGAGCACGGTCGGCGCCGCGCCGTGCCGGAACTCGACGAGGTGGTCGGGCAGCGTGGCGGCCGACTGGTCGGACCACAGCGAGATCGACCGTTCCAGTGCCCGGTCGGTGTCGGCGAGGAGCTCCGAGGGGGCGGCGTCGTCCCGTACCGCGAGGACGACGGGGACCCGCAGCGCTCCGGCCACCGCCCGCCGCGTGCCCGTGCGCCGGGTCAGGGTGACGGCGAGCGCGGCGAGACCCACGGTCAGCGGGGTCACCGCGTGTTCCCGGGCCGAGCGTCCGATCGCCGCCCGCAGGGCGGTGTCCAGGGGCAGCCGTACCACCGCGGACCGTCCGCCGGGGACTGGTCGGGCCCCGCCGATGCCCAACGGGCGTTCGGTCGTGGCGGCGCGGACCTCATCGGCCCACAGCCTGGACTCCTCGGTGCCGGCGTGGTCCGTGGAGGGACCGGCCGGAGCGGCGGACGGCGTTGACATGGATACTCCTTCGGTGACGATCGGGACGCGGGGCAGCGGGGGTCAGTCGGCCAGCGTCATCGTGAGGTGGATGCGGTCGGTGCCACCGGCGTTGTAAGCGGAGTGGTGGCGCAGGGTGTTGAGGATGTGGACCCGGCCGTCGGTGGGCACGTGGTAGGTGTGGCCGCTGCGGAACAGCAGACGGCTGTCCTCGTTGGTGGTCAGCGACACGTGCGCCACCCGGGAGTGGTCCGTGTGCATGTGGTAGATCTCGCCCGGGTGCAGGGTGACCAGGCGCATCCGGCCCGGACGGAACGGCAGCGCCTTGTACAGCTCGTAGAAGTACGTGTCCTTGAGCTCCTCGTTGAAGAACGCGAACTCGCTCTCCTCGAAGTTCTTGAGACCGGTCTTCTGGTCGAACTGGCCGTTGCCGGCGTCGCGCCAGGCGTCCTCGGCGCCGGCACGGTGGGTCAGGCCCAGGCGGCGGAAGCGGTCCTCCTCCTTGCCGGACGGAGCCTGCGGGACGCGCTCGATGAACTGCTGGTACGCCTTGAGCAGTTCCTCGTGGTCCAGGGAGAGGCCCGGGACGATCTCGACGAGCTCGGGGTCGATCATGCTGAGCGTGGGCGTGGCCATGGTGGTCTCCGTTTTCGGGTGTGCCTCGGACCGGGCGGGCGCCCGGAGGGCATGCTGAAGGGAAGGAAGGCGAGTGAAGGGGGCAAGCGGGCGGGCGGGGTCGCGCGGGACTCAGGCGACCGGGCCCTCGTAGGTCCGGGGCCGCGGTGCGGTCCGCACGGCCCAGGCGATGAGCGGGCGGCTCGCGAAGCCGACGGCGAGGAACACGGCGGCCAGCAGGAACCAGCCCGGCCGGCCGAGGCCCAGGGCCAGCGTGCCGAGCACGGCGGGCGCGAGCGCCTCCGCGACGCCGCCGCCGAGGCCGAAGACTCCGGAGTACTGTCCCTGCGCGTGCGGGGCGGCCAGGCCGAAGGAGTACTCCATGGCGGCCGCCGCGTGCCACAGCTCGCCGAGGGTGTAGACGGCGGTGGCGGCCAGGAGGAGCGCGGCTCCGGCCCAAGTGGACAGGGAGCCGGCGGCCATCATCAGGAGGAGCCCGACGGCGACGGCTCCGCCCGCCCAGCGCATCCGGGATCCGGCGGCCGCCGGGTCCCCGACGTTCTTGCTGACCGCGACCTGCAGGGTGATGACCAGGACCGTGTTGAGGACGAGGACCCCGGAGACCATCCAGCGCGGCGACTGGGTGTGCTCGACGATCCACAGCGGCAGCAGGAAGGTCGGCACCGCGAAGTGCAGGGACATCAGGCAGTTGAGGACGGTGGCCGCCAGGTAGGGGCGGTCCCGCAGCGCCTCCCAGCGACTGCTGAGCGGCGGAGCCTCGACCGGTACGAGCCGGGGCAGCCACAGCAGGGCGAGCGCGCAGCCGATGAAGGCCAGGGCCCGGCCGCCGACCAGGCTCAGATAGGCCGGTGCCGTGTCGAGCTGGATGGCCACGCCGGCGACGAGCGCCCCGAGGGAGATGCCCAGGTTGGTCCCGGCCCGCAGGTAGGCGCGGAACCGGGCCGGGTCCTCGCCGCCGAAGCCCCGTACCAGGGGGGCCCGGCTGGACTTGTCGGCGGCGAACACCACCCCCGTGAGGACCGAGATGAGGACGAACGACCAGAAGGCGTCGACCAGGAGGAAGCAGCCCATGAAGACCGCTCCGGACAGCATCACCGCGATCTGCGTCTCCCGGGCCCCCCTGCGGTCCGCGATCCGGCCGCCGAGGATGCCGGCGACGAGGCCGACCATGGCGCCGGCGAACAGGCCGAACGCCACCTGGGACATCGGCAGGTGCACGACGCGAGTGAAGTAGAGGGCGCTGGAGGACATGAACATCCCGCTGCCGAAGGCGTTGACGAACGTCGCTCCGGCCAGGGTCCGCTGTGGACCGCGTGCGGGGACGAGCCGGGCGAGCGGTCCCCGGGGGCCGGCCGCGCCGCCGGAGGAGCCGCGCGCGGGCGTGGTCACTGCCACAGCGGGTCCCGGAAGTCGGCCTCGGGACGGTTCGCCCGGCCCCAGGCGCGGATCTCGCGGCCGGTGACGCCCTGCGGGGCGACGACCAGGCGCGCGTCGAACCAGTCGCGGACCTCGGTGAAGCGCTTCTCCAGCTGCTCCTCGGTGTCCGCCGACACCAGGACCTGACCCACCCGGTGGTTGGTGTTGTCGATGTCGCCGAGGAAGCGCTCGCCGGCCGGGAACTCGATCCGGGCGAACTCCACACCGGGCAGCTCGCGCAGTTCGGCGGGGGAGGGGCAGTGGAACATGATGCCGGCCCGGCCCTTGAGGTAGGTGGTGCCGAAGATCCCGGGGCGGTGCTCCACCTCGGCGCGAGGCCGCGAGCCGAGTGCGCTCTGCAGCGAGGCGTCGCCCAGGTGGATGCCGAATTTGGCCTGGATCTGTTCGTGGATGAGGGCTCCGCCCCGGCGGGCCGCGCACTCGCTGAAGGTCAGCAGGCCGGTGTCCGGGTCGTGGAAGAGCTCCATGTGGAAGACGCCGTCGCGCAGTCCGAGCGCCTCGAGTGCCCGGCGTACGACCGGCTCCGACCGGTCGTAGGCCCAGCCCTCCTCCTTCGGGTCGAAGTGCCGCATCCACAGGGGGGTCTGCTCGTCGATCATGGTGAGGCAGGGGGCGCCGTAGCGTCCCACGGCGAGGAAGAGCAGTTCACCGTCGTGCAGGAAGCCGTCCGCGATCCACTCCTCGCCGCCGACGTACTCCTCCAGGACGAAGGTGCGCTGGGCGGTGCGGTCGGCGCGGTACTTGCGGCTGAGGGTGCTCAGGGCCTGCCGGCTCTCCACGACCGCGGTGCGCGCGGTCGCCGCGCCCGCGACGGGCTTCAGCACGGCCTTGTCGTAGATCCACTCGACGCCCGACACGTCGTGCACGTCGTCGATGACGGTGACCCGCGCGGCCGGTATGCCGGCCGCGGCCACCCGGCGCTTCTGGAGCGACTTGTCGCGGAAGTGGACGGCGGTGACCGGGTCGAGGGCGCGGCAGCCGAGCTGCGCGGCGAGGACTCCGGCGGTGACCAGCGCCCATTCGTCGGAGGTGTGGACGGCGTCGAAGCGGTGCTCGGCCAGTCCGGCCCGGTGCAGGGCCATCAGGACGGCCTCCGGGCTCTTGTGGTCGTCGACGAGGAGGGTGGTCATCCCGTCGGGCACTTCGGCCAGGCCGTGGTCGTATCCGGCGGCCCCCTGGACGACGACCGCGTCGACGCCGGCGCGTACGCACGCCTGCAGGACGTACTTGTCGGTGCCCAGGAGCAGGATGCTCCGGCGCGGTCGGTCCCCGGTTGCTCCGGCCACCCGGTACACCTGGTCCTTCAGGGTCTGGATGGTGTCCCGGTCGGTGCGGATCCGCTCCATGTCGTCGGCCGTCATGAAGATGCGCAGCGGGCTGGTCAGCAGGTCGGCGGTGGGGGTCAGGCGCTTGCCCGGACCGAGTTTGACGCCCACGAGATGGACGCCCGGCAGGGCCGCGATCCGGTCCACCGCCTCCTGGTCCACCGATTCGACCAGTCCGCCGAAGGTGGTGCGGGTGCTGTGGACGGCGGCCGCCGTGCGGGGAGAGTAGACCCGGCCGGCGTACCGGCGGGCGAACTCCTCGGGCCGGGCGTAGGCCAGGGCCGTCAGGTCGGCCTGGTTGGCCCCCAGGCACACGTCGTGGAAGCCGGGGTTCATGTTGCCGTTGAGGCGGGCCCCGATCTCGACGAGGGCCGGACCCTGCGGGGTCATGATGACCTCGGCGTGGGCAGGGCCGTGCTGGATGCCGAGGGCTTCCAGCACCGTGTCGACGTAGGCGATCAGCGCGGGAACCGGTGCGGCGTCCGGGGCGAGCAGGACGTCGAGGTCGTAGATGTTCTTGCCGTTCGGCAGGATCTCCTTCTCGTACTCCCACACCCCGCACACGTACCGCTCGCCCGCCACGCTGACGGTGTCCACGATGTACTCGGTGCCCTCCAGGAAGGACTGCACCAGGGCTTCGGTGTTCCTGCGCTCGAAGATGTCGGTGGAGCCGAGCACCGCGCGGGCGGCCGTCAGGACCTCGGCGGCGTCGTGGCACCGGTAGACGTGGTCGGTGGAGGCCGAGCTGAGCGGCTTGACGATCACGGGGTACCCGGCCGAACGCTCGGCCCAGTCGGCGACGGCCTGCGGATCGCCGCTCTTGAACTGGTCGGCGCACCTCACCCCGGCGCGGCGCAGGGCCTCGATCATCTCGTACTTGTCGCGGCGGGCCGCGGAGAGCGCAGTCCCGTTGGTGGCCAGGCCCAGGGCCTCGCTGAGCGCGTCGGCGAGGGGCACGCCGGGCTCCTGGCCCGCCAGGACGGCCACCGGGCCGAGCTCCGCGAGCGCCGAGACCGTTGCTTCGAAGGCGGCCTCGTCGGGGCAGTGGAACTGGTCCCGGTAGGCGTCCGGATCCGGCGGGAGCATCGTCGCCATCGGCTCCGCGGAGCTGTACACGTGCACCACGTCGAGGCCGAGACGGGCGAAGGCCGGGGGGAGGAACGTGCCGGTCGAATACCCGTCCACGATTACGGCGGTCTTGACCGGGCGGGCCGGGGGCGAGTCGGAAGCCATCGGGTCGATCACTCTCTGTGTGGGGGTGGAGAAGGAGGGGCCGGGGTGCCGGCCGGGTGGCGTCCGCGTTACGCGCCCTGGACCGGCCAGCCGATGTCGGTGCGGGCGGCGGTGGCGGGAGCCGCCGGCGAGGGCCAGCCGATGTCCCCGGCGACCGTGACGCCCTTCGGCGGAAGCGGCCAGCCGATGTCCCCGGCGGGGCTTCCGGACGCACCGACGACGGCGAACAGGGCGACGAAGGCGATGGCGCCCGCTGCGACGCGGACCCGGGTGGCACGGAGGAAGGAACGCACTGGAACTCCTGAGCGAGAGGGGAAGGCGAGATCCGCGGAATCGTCGTGACCACCGCGTTGCCGAGGAAGCTAGTGCAGATCCCAGCCCTTTGGCAAGGTGTTGCCAACCGATTGGCAAGCCCTGTGGTGCCGGAAGTCCGAGATCACTGTTTGGTGCTCGCATGCATTGGGCAAGAATTTGCCCGACTGTGGACTTCCGGGCTAGCCTCTGGTCCGCCTGGGGCGGAGTGTTTCCGTGGGTACGCGCATGTCACGGAAGTCGTCCGGCCCTGCCACCCCTGTCACCGCCTCCGAATCCATGGGGTTGATCACGTGTTGGAACAACCGCTGTTCGGGCGCCGGCTCAAGCAGCTCCGTACCGAGCGAGGGCTGTCGCAGGCGGCCCTCGCCGGCGAGGGCATGTCCACCGGCTATCTGTCCCGGCTGGAGTCCGGCGCCCGGCAGCCCACCGCGCGGGCCGTGGAGCATCTGGCCGCGCAACTCGGCGTACCCGCCTCGGCGTTCGAAGAGGCCGCCACCAACTCGTTGGCCCGGGCCCTCACCGTCGCCGCGTCCGCGGGCACCGACGAGACCGCCGTGGCGGTCGAGAGCGCCCTGGGCGGGGAGGGGGACCAGGACCCGCTGCTGCGCTGGCAAGGTCTGTGGCTGGTCGCCCAGTGGCGGCGTCGCAGGGGGGAGCACGCCAAGGAGCGGGAGCTGCTGCTGGAGCTTGTCGGGCTCGGCGACGAGCTGGGCCTGCCCGAGCTGAGCGCCCGGGGCCAGACCCAGTTGGCGCGCTGCCTGCGGGCCTGCGGCGAGATCGGCCCCGCCGGTGAGGCCGGCGCGGCGGCGTACCGGCTGGCCCGGGAGAACGGGCTTCCGGTGGCCGACGTGGCCGCCAGCCTGCTCGCGCTGGTCTCCGTGGAGACCGAGGCGGGCCGGCTCGGGGAGGCCCGCGCGCACGCCGACGAGCTGACCGCCCTCACGCACGGCCGCACCGACACCCTGTGGGCCGAGTCGCTGTGGACCGCCGCCGCCGTCCGGGTCCGCCAGGGCGACCTGGACAGCGCCCAGGGCCTCTTGGCACAGGCGCTGGAGCGCTTCAGCAGCGCGGAGAACCTGTTGCTGTGGGTCAGGCTCAGGGTCGCCGCCGCCCGGCTCCACGTCCGCAAGGCGCCGCCGGAACTGGACCGGGCGGAGCAGTACGCCGAGCAGGCCGAGGCGAGCCTGGTCTACGTGGACATCCCCGCCCTGGGCCACGAGGTGACGGCCCTGAAGGCGGAAATCGCCTTCCTGGGCGGGCGCTTCGCCGATGCCCGCACGCTGCTGGACAGGGTGCGCGGCGCCGACGCGAAGACCACGTACCGCGACCGGGTCCGCCTGGACATGCTGGACAGCCGGCTCCTCATCGTCGAGGGCCGGGAGGACGAGGGCCTGGCGCGGATGCGCGAACTCGCGGAGGAGGCCCAGGCGTCGGCCAGCATCGACCTGGCCGCGGACATCTGGCGGACGCTGGCCGAAGCCCTCGCGCAGGCGCGCGGGGCAGCCGGTCCCAGGGCCTGACGCGCGGCGGGACGCGCGGGGCGCGAGGCGTGCGCCCCGCCCCGCCCCGTCCCGCCCCGCGCGGCGCGGGAAGGCGAAGCGCCGGGCGGTGTGCGTCGGGCCGGATCCGGAAGGGGCGGCCCGGCCGACGCGAAGGGGGTGGTGCGGGAGCTTCCGGCTCCCGCGCCACCCCCTTCGCGCATCCGGTCGGGCCGCCCCGTCCGGTCAGTCCATCCGGCGTCCCGCCACCATGCCCAGGGCGGCCAGGGCCAGGAAGCCTCCGCAGCCCAGGATCATGCCCTGCCATCCGTAGGCCTGGTACAGCGCGGCCCCCGCGAACGAGCCCACCGAGCCGCCGGCGAAACTGGCCAGCATGAACACCGTGTTGAGGCGGGCGCGGATTCCCGCCGCCAGCCGGAAGACGCGGACCTGGTTGGCGATCTGCCAGCAGCTGCCGCCGTACACCAGCAGGTTGCAGCCCACGACCAGTGCGATCAGGGACCGGTCGCCGAGCGTGCCGAGGAGCACGAAGGCGGCGCACACGCACGCGAAGGCCAGGTTGTTGACGTAGCGCGGCCCGTGCTGGTCGCTGAGCCGGCCCGCGGAGTACGACAACAGTGCGGCCGGCAGGCTGAACAGCCCGAACAGGCCCGCCCAGGCGACCCCCAGACCGAACGGCGGGCCGGCCAGGTGGAAGGCGAGGGTCGCCCAGAACGCGCTGAAGGCGGCGAACACCGTGGCCCCCAGGTACGCCGACAGGCGCAGCTCGGGATGGGCCGCGACCAGCTTCGGCATGGAGGCGATCAAGGCGCGATAGGGCAGCGCCGGGCTTCCCGGGGCCCGCTCGGGCAACAGCCTGGGCAGGAACAGGACCAGGCCGCCGGTGAGCGCCGCCGCCACCAGGTAGGCGGTGCGCCAGTCGCCGCTGAGGCCCACGACCGCGCCGGAAAGGGTGCGCGAGAGCGTGGAGCCGAGCGTCAGTCCGATGCCGATCAGGCCCAGGGCGCTGCCGCTGCGGCCCGGCCCGGCCATCGACGCCGCCGTCGGCATGATCACCTGCGGCAGCACCGTCGTGGTGGACAGCGCGACCGTGGCCACCGTGAGCGTGACCAGGTCGGGGGAGAAGGCGGCGACCAGTAGCCCCGCCGTGGTCAGCAGGAGCAGCACGGTCGTGAGCCGGCGCAGCCGGGCCGTGTCCGCGAGGGGGACGACGAGGCTGATGCCGAGGGCGTAGCCGACCTGCGCCGCGGTGGCGACCAGGCCCGCCGCCGAGCCGCTGATGCCGAGGCCGGAGGCGATGGCATCGAGCAGCGGCTGCGGGAAGTAGATGTTCGAGACCGTGAGGGCGCCGGCGACCGCCAGTGCGAGCGCGGTGCCGCGGCTCAGGCCTGGTGGGGGCGGCAGTACGGGTGCAGTGACGGTCATGGGCCTGGCCTCCGCGTACGGATCGGTGGATGCTGCCGAACCGATATTGCCAGCTCGGCAATCCCTGTGGCAAGCTCTTGCCAATCCCTGGAAACAGCCTGGCCCCTTCGGGTCGGGACTGTTCCCATGAGCGCAAGGTGGAGAATCATGAGGAGCGAGCAAGTACGCCCGGTGGCAGTGCTGGTGGACGCGTACACCAGCGGCAATCACTTGCCACCAGCATTTGCCAGGCTGGGTGTGGACGTGGTGCACGTACAGAGCACACCCGAGCTGATGACGTCGATGCGGCTGCCCGACCTGACCGCGTACCGCGCGGTGGTGCCCCACGGCACCCCCGCCGAGACCGCCGCCAGGCTCGCCGAGTTCGAGCCGATCTGCGTGGTCGCGGGCCAGGAGCCGGGCGTCGAACTCGCCGACGAGCTCTCCGAACTGCTCGGCCTGCCGGGCAACGGCACAGCGCTGTCCCGCGCACGGCGCGACAAGTACGAGATGATCGAGACCCTGCGCCGTGCCGGGGTCCGCTGCGCGGACCAGCTGAAGAGCGGCGACGCCGAGGAGATCGTCGCCTGGGCCGAACAGCGCGGTGCCTACCCGGTGGTCGTCAAGCCGCTGTCGTCCGCCGCCACCGAGGGCGTCGCCGTCTGCCGGGGCCCGGTGGAGGTCCGCAAGGCCGCGGAGGCCGTGCTCGGCACCGTCAACATCTTCGGTGAGCGCAACGACGAGGTCCTCGTCCAGTCCTTCCTCGACGGCGAGGAGTACATGGTCGACTTCGTCTCGTACGGGGGACAGCGCCACGCCTGCGGGATCTGGCAGTACCGCAAGCGCCTCGACGGCACCCACCGGCTCTACGACCGCGACTCCGTCACCGAGCCGGACGCCGAGCCCGCGCCCGAGATCATCGCCTACATGCACGAGGTGCTCGACGCTCTGGGCATCCAGTACGGGCCCACGCACGCCGAGGTCATCGTCACCCCGCAGGGACCGGCCCTCGTCGAGATCGGGGCCCGCCTCTCCGGCGGGGTCCTGCCGGACTTCAACGACCTCTGCCTGGGCGGCAATCAGGCCGACATGACCGCCCTCGCCTACGCCCGCCCGCAGGAGTTCCTCGACCGGCACGCCGGGCGCACCTACCGCAAGCTGACCGAGGCGAGCCAGATCTTCACCGCCACCACCCTGGAGGGCGTCGTCGACAGCCTCGACCGGGAAGTGATCGCGGAGATCGAGGCGCTGGACTCCGTCCACCTGGTCGTTCCCAAGCTCGCCCCGGGCAGCCGCATCCGCCCCACCGTCGACCTCTACACCGCCACCCTCGTGGTGTGGACCCGGCACGACTCGGTCGAGGTCCTCGAACGGGACTACGCCCGCATCCAGGAACTCGCGGAGCGCGTCTACCGCCTGCATCCGGAATCGGAGCCGGCCGCATGAGCTCCGCGCACGACTCCCGCCCGCACCTGCTGCTCGTCGGCGGTGGCGGGGCGATGACCCTCAGCGTCGACGTCGCCGTCCAGGCACTCGAGCAGGCGAGCGTCCGCGGCCTGCACACCCACGTGACCAACCAGGCCGCCACGCTCGACGCGACACCCGAGGTCGCCGCCGCCGCCGACGGCGCCAGCGCCGTCGACTTCACCCGCGCCGGCGAGACCGCCGACTGGGCCGCGGAGCGCACGCGCTCGCACGGCAGGCCCGCCGTGGTCTTCGGCGTCCGCGAGATGGCGCAGGTGGCCGTGGCCGAGACGGCGCAGCGCCTGGGCCTGCCCGGCAACCCGCCCGAAGCGGTCCACCGCATCCGGACCAAGGACGCCTGCCGGGCCGCCCTCGCCGAGGCGGGCTTCCGCCAGCCGGCCGTACGGCTGTGCTCCGGGGTCGACGAGGCCCTGGCCTTCCTGGCCGCGGGGGCCGGCCCCTGGGTGGTGAAGCCGCGCGACGGCGCGGACAGCGCCGGCGTACGCAAGGTCACCGGGCCGGCCGACCTGGCGGCCGCGCTCGAGGGGCTGCCCGACCCGCACGCGCCCTTCCTCGTCGAGGAGTTCGTCCAGGGGTCGGAGTTCAGCGTCGAGGGCGTCTTCACCGGCGGAGTGCCGCGGGTGCTCGCCGTCACCGCCAAGGAGAAGCTGGCACCTCCCCACTTCGTGGAGATCGGGCACGTGCTGCCCGCCCCCCTCCCGGCGGACACCCAGCGGGAGATCGAGGACACGGTCACGGCCGCGCTGACCGCGCTGGAGCTCCGGTTCGGTCTCTTCCACGTCGAACTGTGGCTCACGGCCGACGGCATCGTGCTCGGCGAGGTGCACGCCCGGATCGGCGGCGGCTGGATCCACCGCATGCTGCCCCACGCCCGGCCCGGCCTGGAGCTCTACGGGGCCGTCTACGACGACGTGCTCGGGCTGCCCGTGGAACTGCCGGCCACCGTCCGCGCCGCGGCCACCCGCTACTTCGCCCCGCCCGTCGGCACGATCACCGCCGTCGAGGGCTGGGAGGCGGTCGGGGAACACCCGGCCGTCCTGCACGCCGAACTCCACCTCGGACCCGGTGACACCGTCGGGGACTTCCGCAGCGGCGGGGACCGGGTGGGCGCGGTGGTCGTCGGAGCCGACACCCCGGAGGAAGCCCGCGTACTCGCCCGTCGGCTGACCGACTCCGTGCGCTTCACCGTCGACCCGGACGTCGACCCGAAGGTAGACCCGCTCGTCGAGCCGGACGTCGAGCCGCTCGTAGCGCCGGTCCTCGACCCGCTCGTCGCGTCGGCCGTGGAGCCGGCCCGGGAGGGGGTCCCCGAGGTGGTCGTCACCGTCGAACCGCGGCCGCTGACCAGCTCCTTCCAGATCTCCCACATGACGATCGAGACCGTCGACATCGTCCGGCTGCGGCTCCTGTCGGGCGGCGTGACCGAGGGCGAGGGCGAGATCGCCGCCGACTTCGGATACGGCCAGGACGCCACGGTCATCGCCATCGAAGCCGGGGCACTGGCCCGTACCCTGGCGGCCGACGCCGACGCCGACGCCGCCACCGGCACGGACCCGGCCTCCGCCCCGGCGCGGGAGGCGGACCCGGTGGAGCCGATCCGCTCCCGCCTTGCCGCGGCCGCCGCCGACGGGGTCAGCGCACCCGCGCGGATGCTCGTCGAAATGGCCTTCCTGGACCGCGCCGCCCGCCGGGCCGGCGTACCGGTGTGGCAGCTGCTCGGGCTTCCCGAACCCGGAACAGTCCGGCTGCTGCACACCGTGCCCATCGGGGAGGAGATCCCCCTCGACGGCCGGCCGCTCAAGATCAAGCTCGGCGGTCCGGACGACGAGGAGGTGCTCCGCTCCCTCGCCGGAGTCGACGCCCCGCTGATCCTCGACGCCAACCGCGGCTGGGACCGCGCCGACTGGGAGCGGCTGCGGCCGCTGGTGAGCGCACTCGCCCCGGCCGTCCTGGAGGACCCGGTCCGCGACACCGCGCTGCTCCCCGAGATCCGTGCGGCCCTGCCGGGCACGGCCGTCCTCCTCGACGAGGGCATCGCCACCGCCGCCGACGCCGCCCACGCGGTCCACGCGGCCGGCGGACTCAACGTCAAGCTGATGCGCTTCGGCGGACTGCTGCCCGCGCTGGACGCGCTCACCGACGCGGCCGAGCACGGCGCGGCCCGCATGCTGGGCTGCTTCCTGGAGCCGCCCCGCGCCATCGCCTACGCCGCGCAGCTGGCCGGGCTGTGCGACTGGTCCGACCTGGACGGCCACTTCTGGGTCAGCGACGACCCGGCCGTGTCCTCGTACGGTCTCGACAGCAGCGTCCCGGGCATCCCCCGGATCGCCTACCGGCAGGACGTACGGGCATGACGGCCGCCGGATCCCGGATCCCCTACGGCAGCTGGCCCTCCCCGGTCGGCCCCGAGGACGCGGCGCGCGGCGACGCCCTGCTCGAATGGGTCGGGTTCCTCGGCGCCGACGTCTGCTGGACGGAGGCGCTGCCCGAGGACGACGGCCGGAGCGCGCTGATGCGCCGCTCGGCGGAGGGCATCGCCGAAGTACTGCCCCCCGGCTGGGACGTGCGCACCCGCGTGATCGAGTACGGCGGCCGGCCCTGGCTGGCCCTGTCCGACCGGGCCGAGGACGGCATCGTCTTCACGCACGGCCCGGACCAGCGCGTCTACCGCTGGCTGCCCGGCCACGACCCGGTACCGCTCAGCCCCTGCGGCGACTGGCCCGGACAGCTGCGCTACGCCGACTTCGCCGTCCGCGGCGACGAGGTGTGGTGCCTGCGCGAGGCCGTCGGCGACGAGCAGGCCGTCCGGGCCGTCCGGCACCTGGTCGCGCTGCCGCTCGACGGCTCGGCCGCCGCCGACCCCCGCGCGGTACGCGAACTGGCGGCCACGCACCACTTCATGACCGGCCCCCGGATCGAGCCGGGCGGCGACCGGGTGGCCTGGCTCGGCTGGGAGCACCCCGACATGCCGTGGGACACCACCGACCTCATGACCGCCGGGGTCCGCGCCGACGGCACCCTGGGCCCCGCGGTCCCGCTGATGGGCGGGGACGGGGAATCCGTCACCCAGACCGAGTGGGCGGCGGACAGCTCCGGGACCCTGTACGCCGTCAGCGACCCCGACGGCTGGTGGAACGTCCATGCCATCCCCCGCGACGGCGTGCCCCGCAACCTGTGCCCGCGCCCCGAGGAGTTCGGCGAGGCGCTGTGGCGGATCGGCCTGCGCTGGTGCCTGCCCCTGCGCGACGGCCGGCTCGCCGTCGTCCACGGCGTGGGCGAGCGCCGGCTCGGGATCCTCGCGGCCGACGGCACCCTGTCGGACTTCGAGGGACCGGCGACCGAATGGCACTTCGCGGCCACGGACGGACGGCGCGTCGCCGCCGTCGCCTCCTCGCCCGCGCAGCGCCGTACGGTGGTCCTCGCCGATCCCGCCGACGGCACCGTGGAGATCGTCCGTGCCCCGGCCGGCGGCGAGCTCGACGCGTACGCCACCCGGCCGTACCGGCGCACCTACCGGGGACCGGAGGGCGAAGAGGTCCACGCCCACGTCCACCCGCCGCACCACCCGGCCATCACCGGTCCCGAAGGCGAACGGCCGCCCTGGCTGGTCTTCGTGCACGGCGGCCCGACCAGCCGCAGCCACCTCGTCCTCAACCAGGAGATCGGCTTCTTCACCAGCCGCGGCATCGGCGTCCTCGACGTGCAGTACGGCGGCTCCACCGGCTACGGCCGGGCCTACCGCGAACGGCTGCGCCACACCTGGGGCCTGACCGACGTGTCCGACTGCGCCACCGCCGTCCGCGGCCTGGTGGCCGAAGGCCTCGCCGACCCCGGGCGGATCGCGATCCGCGGCGGCAGCGCCGGCGGCTGGACGGCCGTCGCCTCGCTCGTCGCCGAACCCGGCCTCTACCGGGCGGCCGGCGTCTACTACCCGGTGCTCGACCCGGTCGGCTGGCGGGCCGAGGGGGGCACGCACGACTTCGAATCCCGCTACCTGGACGGCCTCATCGGCCCCTGGCCACAGGCCGCCGACCGCTACGAGAAGCAGTCCCCGCTGTCGGGGGCCGAGACCATCAGCACCCCGTTCGTCCTGCTCCAGGGCCTCGACGACACCGTCTGCCCGCCCGTGCAGGCCGAACGACTGCTCCGGCTCGTCGACCGCACACGCGTCGACTGCCGCTATCTGACCTTCGAGGGCGAGGGGCACGGCTTCCGTCGCGCCGACACCATCGCCGACTCCCTCCGGGCCGAACTGCGGCTCTACGGGCAAGCCCTGGGCTTCAGCCCCGCGCCCTGAGCCGCGCCGCCGCGCCCGCACGCGCGGCTCCCACCGCACGACCGAACAAGAGGCACACGCATGTCCGCATTCGAGCAACTCAACTTCGACCGGCTCGCGCCGGGCATCCGCAAGGAACTGCGGACCCTGCGCACCCTGGACAACCACCACGGCCCCCTGGCGATCCTCTTCGAGTACGCCCTGATCGCCGCTTCCATCGCGCTGTGCGTGGGCGTCTCCTACTGGTTCTATCCGCTGGCCCTGCTGGTCATCGGCTCGGTCCAGCGCTTCCTCGCCCACTTCCTGCACGAGTCCAGCCACAAGGTCCTCGCCAGGAACAAGGCGCTCAACCTGGCCGGCGGATCGATCTTCTCCGGCTACCTCGTCTGGCATCTGTACGGCCCGTACCGCAGCTCCCACGTGGGCAACCACCACCGCAACCTGGGCGACGAGCAGACCGACCCCGACTACACCTTCCACATCGAGTGCGGGCTCTACGACACCGAACGCTCCGACCGCCACTTCTTCCTGAAGGAGGTCGTGGCCTCCGCCCTGGGCCTGCGGACCTTCACCTACCTCGGCTACATCGCCCGCGAGCGGGTCTTCTGCGACAGCTCGCAGATCACCGTCTCGGTGCCGGTCCCGCTGCGGACCGAGCGGATCGTCTTCCTCACCCAGTGGGCCGCGATCTTCGCAGCCTGCGCCTGGTTCGGCGTCCTGCCCCAGCTGCTCCTCTTCTGGTTCGTCCCGCTGTTCACCACCAACGTCGCGATCGGCTGGCTGGCCGAGCTCTCCGAGCACTACCCGATGCCGGAGAGCGAGAACAAGCAGGTGCTCCTCACCCGCAACCGCCACGGTGTCTTCCTGGAGCGGTTCCTGATCAGCCGTCACAACGACCGCTACCACCTCGTGCACCACATGAACGCGGGCATCCCCTTCTGGAACCTCGCCCGCGCCCACCGGGTCCTCCTCGGCGACCCCGGCTACGCCGCCTGGGACGGCCTGTGGGCCGGCGCCTTCACCCGCCCCCGGTCCCGCCGCGACAAGGAGACCGTGATCAGCTACGCGGCCAAGTACCGCGTCTGGCGCCAGGCCGGCGGTGACCCCGCCGCGGCGGGCCCCAGCTTCGCCGAACTGATGATGCTCGCCGCCCGGGCCGGGGGCCCCACCGACCCCGCCCTGCTCGTCCCCGCCGGGGGCGCGCCCACCTCCCGTACCGAAGAGAAGGTCAAGGTGCTCTCGTGACCACCACCACCATGTCCCAGCGTGCCCTGCACGAGGCCGCGGGCAAGGGCCTGCGCATCCTGGCCGCCGACGAGCGGTGCCGCAGCGCCTTCACCACGCCCGGCTCCGTCCTCCAGGACATCCTCTCGCCCGCCGCCCGCCGGTACGTACTGGCCGCCGGCCGGGACGAGTTCATCGGCCACCTCGAAGTGCTGCGCGCCAAGTCCTACGAGATCACGGTCGAGTTCGTCGGCGAGGAGAACTCCGACCCGGCCGAGATCGAACGGGTCGTCGACGAGTACCTCGCCGTCCTGTCCCACGAACCGGTCCCCGGACAGGTCGGATTCGACCTCTCCAACCTGGGCCTGGCCTTCTCCCGCGAACTGGCGGAGAAGAACACCGTCCGCATCGCGGAGGCCGCCGCCGCCCGGGGCAGTGAGGTCGTGCTCAGCATGGAGCGCGCCCCGGCGGTCGACGACGTGCTCGACACCTATCGACTGCTCGCCGCCGACCACGCCAACCTGGGCGTCACCCTCCAGGCCTACCTGCACCGCACCGAGGACGACCTCGACACCATCCCGCTCGAAGGACGCAAGATCCGCCTCGTCAAGGGCGCCTTCGGCGAACCGTCCGAGACGGCCCTGGGCCGCGGTCCCGCCCTCGACGACCGCTACCTGCACCTGGCCCGCCTGCTCGTGGAACGCGGGGCCCGGGTGAGCCTGGCCACCCAGGACGGCGAGGTCCTCGCCGAAGCCCGGCGCAGCGGCCTGCTCGACCGCGTCACCGAGATCGAGATGCTCCACGGAGTGCGTCCCGCGCTCCTGCGCTCGTACCGCGAGGCCGGCTACGCCTGCCGGATCTACGCCACCTACGGCGAGAACTGGTGGCTGCACCTGCTGCACCGGCTCGCCGAGCACCCGCCGATGGTGCTGACCGCCCTCGCGGACATCGCCCAGCGCCACCTGGACGGCGGACACACCGTCGGCGCGGGCTACTGACGCCACGGCGCCGAGCACCACCGCGGCACCGCACCAACGCATCACCGCACCAACGCACCAATGCATCACCGCATCAACGCACCACCGCACACGAAGAAGCAGGGGAGAAGGAACAGTGGGAGACAGGATCCATCTGAACACCGCCGGTGCCGGCCTGGTACCCGCGGAGGTCCGGCGGGCCATGGCCGAGGTCCTCGACCGGGAGGCGGCCGACGGCTGCTACGAGACGGAGGAGCACTACTCCCCGGTCATCGGCGAGGAGGTGTACCAGCGGCTCGCACGCGTCCTGGACGCCCCCGCCGAGGACATCGCGCTCTTCGACAGCGCCACCCGCGCCTGGTGCGCCGTGGTCCCGAAGCTGCGGCTCGGCCCCGCCGACCGGGTCTGGGTCACCCCGTACGAGTACGCCGGCAACCTCATCTCCCTGTTCAGCCTCCGCGACCGCACGGGCTGCCGCATCGAGGTCGTCCCCACCCTGCCGGGCGGCGACCTGGACCTCGCCTGGATGGCCGCCAACATCGCCGACGACGTGGCCCTCGTCTCCGTCACGCACATCCCCTCCGGCTGCGGCATCGTCAACCCCGTCGAGGAGATCGGCCGGCTGCTCGCGCCCTACCGCTGCTTCTACGCCGTCGACGCCTGCCAGTCGGTCGGCCAGCTCCCGGTCAGCGCCCGGCGCATCGGCTGCCAGCTGCTCACCGGAGCCGGCCGCAAATTCCTGCGCGGCCCGCGCGGCACCGCCTTCGCCTACGTGGCACCGGAACTCCGGGCGGTCCTCGCCACGGACTTCCACGACCTGCACGTGGCCCGCGTCGACTCTCCCACCGGCTACCGGATCGACGATCGCAGCGCCCGCTCCCTGGAGCTCGCCGAGCGCGGCACCGCCGCGACCGTCGGGTTCAACACCGCCCTCACTCTCTTCGAGGAAGGCACCCCCTTCGACCACAAGGACGTCTTCCAGGCGCTGCGCGCCACCGTCGAGGCCACACCGGGAACGGAGCTGATCGTCCCGGGGACGGACCAGTCGGGCATCGTCTCCTTCCGGCACGAGCACGTCCCCGCGGAGGTGATCCGGGCCCGGCTGGCCGAGCGGCGCATCAACGTCTGGAAGATCGTCGGCCACCACACGCCGATCTACATGGCCCAGCGGGGGATCGACACCGCCGTCCGCGCGTCCGTCCACTACTACAACACCCCCGACGAGATCGAGGTGTTCGGGCGGGCCCTGCGCGCGGCCGTCGGAGCCGGCGCATGAGCGGCCACCGCCCGGAGGTCCTGCACGCCGCCGTCGCCCTGTGGGCCGCGGAGCGCCCCGAGGCCATCGCCGTCATCCACGGACCCCGGCGGGTGGGCTACGCGGAGCTGGACCGCACCGCCGACGCCTGGGCCGCGGCCCTGCACGACCGGGGCGTCACCGAGGGCGCGCTCGTGCCCGTCCTGCTGCCCCGCGGCATCGAGCTGATCACCGCGACCCTGGCCGTGCTCAAACTCGGCGCCGCCTACGCACTCCTGGACCCCGCCTGGCCCGACCGGCGGATCCGCGAGGTCGTCGCCGAACTCGGCGCACCGCTCATCGTCACCGACACCGCCGGGGGGAACCGGGCCGGGCTGCCCGTCTGGTCCCCGCCCCCGCCCGGCGCCGACCCGCGGCCGACCGCCGGGCGGTCCCGCTATCCGGGGCCCCACGCGACCGACCCGTCCGCCCCGGCCTGCGTGTTCTTCACCTCCGGAACCACCGGCCGGCCCAAAGGCGTACTCAGCCCGCACCGCGCCACCGCCCGACTGCTGCGCCCGGGCACCTTCGCACGCTTCGGCACCGGCACGGTCCTCCCGCTGGCCGCGGCCCTGCCCTGGGACGCGTTCTCCCTCGAGCTGTGGGGCGCGCTGCTCGGCGGCGGCACCTCCCTCGTCATCGACGAGCCGTACCTGACGGGCCAGGCCATCCGCGAGGCGGTCACCGTCCACGGCGCCGACACCCTCTGGATCACCAGCAGCCTGCTCAACATGACCGTGGACGAGGACCCGGACGCCTTCCGCGGCCTCGCGCAGGTGATGACCGGAGGCGAGCGGCTCTCCGTGCCGCACGTGCGCGCCTTCCTGGCCCGCCACCCCGGCATCGCCCTCGTCAACGGCTACGGCCCGGTGGAGAGCACCGTCTTCGCCACCACGCACCGCATCACCGAGGCCGACTGCGACCTGCCCGGCGGCATCCCCGTGGGCCGGCCGGTCCCGGGGACCGCCATCCACCTCGTCGACGGGGAGATCTGCATAGCCGGCGACGGGCTCGCGCTGGGCTACCTCGGCGATCCCCGGCTCACCGAGGAGAAGTTCCCCCTGGTCCGGACGCAGGACGGCACGCGGACCCGCGTGTACCGCACCGGAGACCTCGGCCTGCTCGACGAGGACGGCGTCCTGCACTACCGGGGGCGCGTCGACCGGCAGGTGAAGATACGCGGCCACCGGATCGAGCCCGCCGAGGTCGAGCGGCAGATCGAGGACATCCTGCCCGGCGTACGCACCTGCCGCGTGGTGGCCCGCCGCGACGCGGCGGGAACCGCGGAGGCACTGCTCGCCTTCTGCGTGCCCGCCACGCCCGGCGATCCGCTTACCGGCGCGGCGCAGACCCTCGACGCGGCGCTCGTGCCCTACCAGCGGCCCGAAGCGGTCATCACCCTCGAGGCCTTCCCGCTGACCGCGAACGGCAAGCTCGACGAGCGCGCCCTGCTGGCGCGGGCCCCCGGGCCCCGGGCGCCCGCGAGCGCGGAGGCCGGCCCGGCCCCGGCCGGCTGCCACCCCCTCGCGGTCCGGGCCGCCGCCGTCTTCGCCGACGTCCTCGGCCTACCGGCCGCCGCCCCCGTCGACGTCCCCTTCACCGACCTCGGCGGCAGCTCGCTGGCCGCCGGCCGGGTCTGCGCCCGACTCGCCGCCGAACTCGGCCGCTCCGTAGCGGTGTCACGCCTGTACGCCCATCCCACGGCAAGGACCCTCGGGGACTGGCTGGCCACCACCCAGGGCCCCGGTCCCGCCGCGCCGGGCCAGGCGCCCGCCGCCGCCCCCGGGGTCGCTGCCGCGCCCGCCGGCGGCGACCCGTCCCGGGACACCGCCGGCGTACCGCTCACCCCCATGCAGGCCGGCTACCTCACCCAGCACCTCCTCCACCCCGAGGACCGGTCGGCGCACTGCCTCCTCCTCTTCGCACTCGACGGCGCGCTCGACGAGGACGCCCTCGCGGTGGCGATCGAGGCCGTGCACGACCGCCACGAGACGCTGCGGACCGCGTACACCATCGACCCGCGGCCCCTGGCCCTGCCGTCGGACTTCCCCGCGCCCGTTCTGGAGGTCATGGACGGCTGCTCCGACGCGGATGCCGCGGTGGAGCTGCTGGCCGAGGTCCTCGGGGATCCGCTGGACCTGGCCGAAGGCGAGATCTGGCGTACCGCCCTCGTCCCGCTGGAGCGCGGCGCCCCCCGGCAGGTCTTCGGCTGCGTGGTCCACCACATCGCCTTCGACGGCTGGTCGGAATCCGTCCTCGCCGCCGACCTCGCCACGGCCTACGACCTCGCCCGCCGGGGCGCCCCGGCCGCCCTGCCCCCCGCCCCGACCCTGGCCGAGGCCGCCCGGCTGCGCGCGGACCGGCTCGCCCAGACCGATCCGGCCGGCCAATGCGAGGCGCTCGCCGCCGAGTTGCGCGGCGTGCCCGAACTGCGCTGGCCCGGCGCGGCAGGGCCACAGGCCCCCACCGCGGTCTCCGGAGTGCCCCGCTCGGCCCGCGTCGAGCTGCTGCTCGACGAGGACGCCGGCGCCCGTCTGGACGCGGCCGCGGACCGGTCCGGCGTCACCCGGTACGCCGTCCTCCTGGCCCTCTACGGCGGACTCCTCGCCGACCTCACCGGCAGCCGGGACTTCGCCGTGGGCGTCCCCGTGGCCCAGCGCCCCGACGCGGCACTGGAAGACGCCGTCGGCTGCCACATCGAGATGGCCTGCCTGCGCCTGCGCGGCCCCGTCCTCGACGGCGGGCCCACCGCCGTCGCCGAGGCCGGTCGCATCCTGCACCGGGCCCTCGCGGCACAGGACGTGTCCTTCCACGACCTGGTGCGCCACCTCAACCCGCCGCGCACCGGCAGGCCCCCGCTCTTCCAGACCCTGCTCGTGCTCCAGGACAACACCCCGGCCGCACTGCGCCTGGACGGCCTGACGAGCACCCTGCTGCGCCCGCCCTATCTCGACCTGCCACTGGACGTCCACACCGAGTTCTGGCCCGAGCCCGACGGCCGGCTGCGGCTCGCCGTCAGCCACCGGACGGCCGCCGTGCCGCACACCCTCGCCCGCGAGATTCTCAAGCGACTCGCCGACCTCGTCCACACCCTGCCACTGTCCCGAGGAGAGTCCCGATGACCGTACTGGCGCCCGAGAACGTCAACCTCGTCGATCCGGAGCTGTACGCGACCGGTGACCCGTACCCCGTCTTCCGCTGGATGCGCGACCACGACCCGGTACGCCGGCACGACGCGACCGAGTACCCGGCCTTCTGGTCCGTGACCCGCTACGACGACATCCGCGCCGTCTACAACGACGCCCGCGTCTACAGCTCGGCCCAGGGCATCCTGCTCCGCCCGAAGGGCCACGGCCAGGACCCCGGTGGCGGCCGCACCCTCGCGCTGACCGACCCGCCGCGCCACAAGGCGCTCCGCTCGCTCGTCGCCGACTGGTTCACCACCCGGTCCGTGCGTGCCCTGGAGGACGCCATGCGCGACGCGGTGCGCCAGGTCGTCGCGCGCGCCGTCGAACTGGGCACGTGCGACTTCGTCACCGACGTCGCCGGACGGCTCCCGCTGTACGTCATCTGCCGGCTCATGGGCGTGCCCGCCCACGAACAGGAGATGCTCTTCGCCCTCACCACGCAGGCCTTCGGGGCGGGGGAGCCGGAGGCGCGCAGCATCGCGCACCAGGAGATCATGGCCTACTTCGTCGAGCTGATGTACCGCAGGATGGACGAACCGGCGGACGACCTGGTCAGTGCCCTCGTCAACGGCGAGGTCGACGGTGAACTCCTCACCGAGGAGGACATCCTCCTCAACTGCGACAACCTCCTGGTCGGCGGCACCGAGAACGTCCGCCTCGCGGTCGCGGGCGGCATGCGGACCTTCCTGGAACGGCCCGCCGACTGGGAGCGCCTGCGCGACGACCGGGGCCTGATGCCGACGGCGATCGAGGAGGTGCTGCGCTGGACCTCGACGGCCACCCACATCATGCGCACGGTCACCGAACCGGTGGTGCTGCGCGACCGCGTGCTGGAGGCGGGCGACCGGGTCGTCCTGTGGACGCCGTCCGCCAACCGGGACGAGCGCCACTTCGCGAACCCGGATGCCTTCGACCTCACCCGTCGCCCCAACCGCCACCTCGCGCTGGGCGCCGGCGAGCACTTCTGCCTGGGCGCGATGATGACCCGGACCGAGATGCGGATCCTGTTCTCGGAATTGCTCGATTCCACCCGCTCCATCGAACAGACCGGCCCCGCCGTCCCCTTGCGGTCGATCGTCGTCAACGGGCTGGAGAGCCTCCCGGTGCGGATCACGCCGGCATGAACCTCCTCATCCTCCAGACCCTGACCCCGCCCGCTCCCGGACCCGCTTCCGGGCCCGCCCGCCCGCCACGTCCGTCCCACCCGGGCCTGCGCCCCCTCCTGGTCCGCCGCCTCCGGGCGGTCATCTCCAGGGCAGGGCGCCCGACGGTCCGCCGCGTGCCCGCAGCCCGGCGCGCGTCCGGCACGGCCGGGCGTCCGCGGCGCCGGTGACCCGGTCAGTACTCCGCCGCGAGGGCGAGCTGGCGCTCGCGGTCCTGTCTGAGCAGCCGCGGGATGGCCCCGCTCGGCGCCACGCCCAACTCCGCGGCGAGCAGCTCCTGGTAGCCGCGGTAGCGGCGGTGCGCGTCGGCCACCTCGCCGGCGAACAGGCACGACTGCACGGCGATCCGCCGGGGCCCCTCCCGCAGCGGGTCGGCCTGGGTCGCGGCGTCGGCCAGTTCGAGCACGGCCGCGTGCTGCCGGCGCTGGAGGAACTTCTCGGCGAGGCGCTCCAGCGTCTGGACGCGCTGGACCTTCCACTTCTCCTGGAACGGTACGAGCCAGTCGTCGTCCCAGTCGTTCAGCAGCGGGTGGCGCAGTACGCTCCACGCCTGCGGCAGCCGCTCCCCGCCCGCGACCGCGCCGAGCGTCCCGACGGCCCCGGACACCGCCGCGATCAGCCTGGCCGCCGCCCGGTAGTCCACTTCGACGTGATCGGTGAGGGTGACGGTGGTGTGCGAGGCCCGCAACAGGCCCCCGGCCGTGGCCTGATTCAGCCGCCACAGGGTCTGCCTCAACCGGGCACCGGCCCGGTCGGGCGGGGCATCGGGCCACAGTCGGGCGGCAAGGTCGACGCGCCTGAGCGGACGGTCTGCGAGCACCAGGGCCGCGACGAGCCGTTGCTGGGTGTCGCTGAGGTCGGTGATCCGTTGGTCGGTGCGGCAGACGAAGCCTGGCACCAGCGATAAGTGCACGATGCCTAAGCCGGTGGGATTCATCGCACCTCTCGGGTCGTCCGGCGGGCCGCCGGCCGCCGGGTGGGCGCTCCATTGATCCCGATTTCCACGTTCGCTTCACATGGGCTTCACAACGGCTGTGGTCTGAGCGTGAGGCACGGTCTGGAGAGCGTCAACACCCGTGCGCGGCGCGTTCCGGCCGTCCCGGCCACTGCCGCAAGACGCCCCGCCCGCGCTGCGTATGTCCCCTTCGCCGCTCCCGCACAACCCACATTCGTGGGGTTGTTTCACGGGTCCGCCGCGCGCAGTCTCGGTTGCGTCCCCGATCGAACGCGACAGCGAAAGGTGGAAGCATGTCCTTCAACGCCCTGGAGTCCCTGCGTGCGGCCGGCGTCATCGGCGGCACGATGGCGCCCGCCCTCGAAGAGTTCTACGCCAGCCTGACCCCCGAGGAGACCAAGGTCCTCATCTCGACGAAGACCCGCCTCGCGGCGATCCTGCCCGACGTGGTGGCGCACTCCCAGGACTGGACCTCCCCGGAGGCCACGAAGGAGGGCTTCGACGCCGCGATGCTGTGTGCCTGCGGCCTCTGGTCGGGATCGGGCCAGGCCGAGAACTGACCGTTCCACAGGCGGGGTCCGGCGGCCACACGCGTCGGGCCGCGCCTGTGCCAGTCCAGAGAGGAGGCGGGATGCGCGGAAACCTGGTTCGGAACCTGTCGTTGTTCGAGGTGCCCAACGACCTGACGTACTTCGTGCACGGCGAGGACCACCTCGTGGTCAACCCGGAGGTGGCCGCCCGGTGCGTCCTCTCCGGACGTGAGTTTCGGGTCCTCGAGACCCTGGCGGCCGCCCGGGCCCGCGGGGAGCAGCCGGGGCTGGAGCAGAACGACGAGACGGAACGCGTCCTCGCCAAGCTCATCCTGAGCTGGATCGTGTACTTCAACGGCAACAAGCCCAAGGTCAGGCTGAGCGAACCGCCCCTGGGCGTCGCGTACTACGCCATCACCGACGGCTGCAACCTGCGCTGCCCCTACTGCTACGCCTCCTCGGAGAAGTGCCTGCCGGGCGAGCTCGACACCGCCGAATCCCTGGACCTGGTCTCGCAGATCGCCGACTTCGGCGCCGGGACCATCATCTTCACCGGCGGCGAGCCGATGCTCCGCAAGGATCTCTTCCAGGTCGTCGAGCACGCCAAGAACAGCGGCCTGAAGGCCAACATCATCACCAACGCGACGATGATCCGGACCGCGGAGAAGGCCCAGCGGTTCGCCGAGCTCTTCGACGCCGTCACCGTGAGCCTCGACGGAGGCACGGCCGAGACCCACGACCGCACCCGCGGCAAGGGCGCGTTCGCCAAGACCCACCGGGCGATCCAGCTCCTCAACGAGGCCGGGGTGGCGCCGGCCATCAACCACATCGTCACCTCGGACAACATCCACGAGCTGGAGGACTTCGCCTCCTTCCTCGACGGGATCGAGATCCACAGCGTCCGCCTGATGAACCACAACGACCTGGGCCGGGGCGCGGACGACACCTACGACTTCGGGTGGCAGGACCACCTGGACGTGCAGCAGCTCGTCTGGACCTCGCCGGTCGCCGGCAAGCTCAAGCCGGACGGCCCGAGGCCGGTCACCGCGTGCTCGGTCAAGGGCAACTGCGGCATGGGCGGGCACGAGATCTACGTCAACTCCCTCGGCGACGTATACCCGTGCAAACTCGTCACGGGCAAAGGGGAGTTCGCCGGAAACATCAGGAAGCAGCGGCTTTCGGAGATCTTCGCCAGCCCGGTCCTGACCTCGATGCGCCGGAGCACCGTGTACGGCGGGGAGTTCCACGCCGACTGCGAGAAGTGCTACATCAAGGCGAACTGCGGCGGCGGCTGCCGGGCCGCGCACATGTCGGAGTCCGGCGACCTGCGGCGCAACAGCCGCCACCTGTGCCGGATCCTGCGGCACGGAGTGACCACGCAGCTGTGGCAGGAGACCGGGGTGACCCGTGCCGAACTCGCCCTGGACGGAACCGAGATGACCGTCCCGCGGCTGGTAGCCACCGGGGAGGTGCACGAGGCCCACGAGCAGTGGAAGACCTACGTCCGCCCGCCGGCGCCCGTGCCCGCGATCAAGGTGGGCGAACTGATTCCGATCATGCCGGTGAACAGGAGGCTGGGAGATGTCCCTGCACATCAGTGACGCGGTGATCTGGCAGGAGACCGGAGACGGCATCTCGCTCTACCACAGCGAGTCCGGCGACTTCCGCACCCTGAACGCGACGGCCGCCCAGATCTGGGCGCTCGTGGAGAGCGACGGGGACCGGGAGACGGTCATCACGAACCTGTCCCTGCTGTTCGCGGGACACAACCCGGTGATGACGGCCCGCATCCGCGCGGAGGTGGACGCCTTCATCAGCTCCATGATCGAAGCCGACCTCATCGAGGAGACGGACACCGAGGAGACGGAAGCCGGAACGCCGGCCGTACGGAGCGAGCCGGCCGCACGGTCATGACCAGGGCCGTCGTCCTCGGCGGAGGCTTCGCGGGGGTGCTGGTGGCCAAGGTGCTCTCCCGGCACGCCGACGAGGTCACCGTCGTCGAGGGCGGCCGGTACCCGGACGGGCCCGGGGTCCGGCCGGAGCTGCCGCAGGCGTTCCACAGCCACGTCCTGGTGACCGCCGGCGCCGAGGCCCTGAACACGCTGCTCCCCGGAACGCTGGAGGCGCTCCTCGCCCGGGGAGCGCACCGCCGGGGCCTGCCGGACGGCGCGCTGATCCTGAGCGCGGACGGCTGGTTCCGCCGCCACGAGACCGGGGCCTTCATGGTCTCGTGCAGCCGCTGGCTGATGGACGACGTCATCCGGCAGCGGGCCCTGGCCGACGGGGCGGTCACCGTACGGGAGCGCACCCGGGTCCTGGGACTCGCGGGGGACGCGTCCCGCGTGACCGGTGTCCTGGTCGCGCACGAGGACGGCTCCCGCGAGACGCTCGGCGCCGACCTGGTGGTGGACGCGACGGGCCGGCGTTCGCGGGCCGGACGCTGGCTGACCGCGATCGGCGGACCCGGAGTCGAGGAGGAGGTGCTCGACCCGGGACTGGCGTACTCCACCCGGATCTACCGGGCGCCCCCCGCCCTCGCCGCCGACCTCCCGGCGGTCATGGTGCACCCGCGGCCGGAGCGCGGCCGCCCGGGGTACGGAGCCACCCTGTTCCCCATCGAGGGCGGCCGGTGGATCTTCACGCTGACCGGCACCCGCGCGGCCAGACCGCCGTCGGACGAGCCGGGATTCACGGAGTGCGCACGCTCGCTGCGCTCGCCCCTCGCGGCGGAACTGCTGGCCGCGGCCGAACCCCTCGGCGGAGTACGGCCGTTCCGTGCCACCGCGAACCGCCGGAGGTTCTTCGAGCGGCTGCCGCCGCCCGAGGGCTTCCTGGTCGTCGGCGACGCGCTGACGGCGGTGAACCCCGTCTACTCGCACGGGATGTCCGTCGCGCTCCTCGGCGCGCTGAGGCTGGACCGGGAACTGAGTGAGCGCGGCGCCCGCCCCCGCGCGCTGCCCGCGATCCAGGCCGCGATGGCCGAAGTGGCCGCGGAGTCCTGGCGGATGGCGACCGAACAGGACCGGGCGCGGGCCGCCGCGGAGGGCTTTGGCTCAGGGGAAGGCCCAGGGGAAGGCTCAGGGGAAGGCCCAGGAGCAGGCCCGGCGGCAGATCCCGGGGCAGGCCCGGTGGCAGGTCCCGCGGAAGGCCCTGCGTCGGCGCCCCTGTCCGCCGCCGGGCAGCGGATGCGGGCCAAGGTGTCCCGAGCGGTGCTCGGCAGCCCGGTGCTGATGACCCGGCTGTTCCGCGCCCAGACGCTGGTCTCCGTCCCGACGCCGGTCCCCGCCCAGGCACCTTTCCCCGCCCGGACGCCGGTCCCTTCCGGGGCGGCCCTCCCCGCACCCTCCGCCGGCCGCCCCGCGGCCCCGCCGCTCGACACCGACGAGGCGGTCGCGCAGTTCCCCGAACTCCGCGACTGGTGGTTCTCGGAGCGCGGCGTCCAACCACCCGCCCCGGGAAGGGAACCGTGACCACACCGGCCGTACCGCTGATCCCGCACTCCGTCCTGTTCGGCAATCCGTCGTACCTCGTGCCCGAGATCTCCCCGGACGGGACCCGCCTCGTCTACCTGGCCCCGGACGACGGCGTCCTGAACGTGTGGGCGGCGCCCGTGGACCGGCCCGGGGAGGCGAGGCCCGTCACGCACGACCGGGGCCGCGGCATCCGCACGTACGGCCTGTGCCACGACGACCGCACCCTCTTCTACCTGCGCGACCGGAACGGCGACGAGAGCTGGCGGGTCCACCTCGTCGACCTGGTCACCGGCCGGGAGCGCTGCGCCACCCCCTTCGACGGAGTCCAGGCGCGGGTGCTGGCGCACAACCGGTGGCACCCGACGACCCTGCTGATCGGACTGAACAAGGACCGGCCCGCGCTGCACGACGTCTACGCCCTGGACCTGCTGACGGACCGGCTCACCAAGGTCGCGGAGAACCCCGGGTACCTGAGCTGGATCGTGGACACCGACCTGCGGGTGCGCGGCGGCACGGTGATGAAGCCCGACGGCGGCCTGTCCGTGTTCCTCGACCCGCCGGAGGGTTCGGGTGCTCCGGGCGGACCGGACGGTGCCCCGCCCTGGCTCGACGTGCCCTACGAGGACGCCATGGGGACGCGCGTGCTCGGCTTCTCGCGCGACGGCGCCACCTGCCACCTCCTGTCCTCCATCGGGGCCAACGCCGGTCGCCTGTTCGCCGTCGACCTCGCCACCGGTCAGCGGACGCTGCTCGCGCACGACCCGGTGTACGACGTCAAACAGGTCGAGTTCGATCCCGTGACCCGCAGGCCGCAAGCGGCGCTCTTCGCGAAGGACCGCGACGAATGGGTGTTTCTCGACGAGGAGTTCGGCAAGGACATCGGCCGGATCCGCGGCGAGCTCGCCCTCCTGTCGGTCGACGGCGAGGTCTACGTGGACCGCACCGACCGCGGCGACCGGCTGTGGACGGTCTCGGTGGTGACCGGAGCCGGGCCCGTCCTCTACTACGTCTACGACCGGCCGGCCGGAACGCTGCGCCACCTCTTCAGCCACCAGCGGGAACTGGAGGCCTACACCCTGGCCCGGATGGAGCCCTTCGTGTTCTCCGCGCGCGACGGGGTCACCGTCCACGGCTACGTCACCTGGCCGCCCGGTGCCGAACGCACGGGCCTGCCCGCGGTGGTGAACGTGCACGGCGGGCCCTGGGCCCGCCACACCTTCGCGTTCGACGAGGAGGCGCAGCTCCTGGCCAACCGCGGTTACGCCTGCGTCCAGGTCAACTTCCGCGGTTCGACGGGCTACGGCAAGCACTTCCGCAACCTGGGCGCCAAGCAGTGGGGCGCCGCGATGCAGACCGATCTGCTCGACGCGGTCGCGCACCTCGTCGCGGAGGGCGGCATCGACCCCGCCCGGATCGCGATCATGGGCTGCTCGTACGGGGGGTACGCCGCGCTGGTCGGCGCGGCCTTCACCCCCGAGGTGTTCACCTGCGCGATCGACCTCTGCGGTCCGTCGAACCTGCTGACGCTGCTCGCGGCCGGGGCGCCCTACCGCACCGCGCTGCGCTCGTTGATGCACGCCCAGGTGGGGGACCCGGAAACGGAGGGCGCCATGCTGTGGGAACGCTCCCCGCTGTCCCGGGTCGACGAGATCCGCATCCCTCTCCTGATCGTCCAGGGCGCCAACGACGTCCGCGTGCCCCGGGCGGAGGCCGAGCAGATCGTCGCGGCGCTGGAGGCCAAGCAACTCCCGTACGAGTACCTGCTGTTCCCCGACGAGGGGCACGGGCTGTCCCAGCCGGCGAACCGGCAGGCCTACTACGCGGCCGTGGAGCGGTTCCTCGCGGAGCACCTGGGCTGAAGCGGAGCACCTGGCCTGATGTCACGTCAGCCGAGGGCCGCCCGCACCAGGTTCGGCAGGTGCAGGCGGGTCTCCGCCTCCCCGTGCGCGGCCCGGACGAACCCGCCGCCCGTCAGCGCGCCCAGTCCGCCGACCACCTGGTTCATCGGCAGGCGCAGCGTCTCGGCGGCCTCGCAGGCGGTCAACGCCGTCTCGAAACCGGCCAGTTCGCCGAGAAGCTTGCGAGGTACGGGGTCCAGCCGCTCGACCCCCGACCGGATCGGGCAGCCGATCGTCCCGGGAACGCCGACCGGCCGGCCGGCCGCCGGCAGTTCGAGCAGCTCGGCCGCCGGCATGTCCGCGAGGCGTCGCAGGCTCAGTACCCCGCACCCCGCGGCCGCCGCTTCCAGTGCGGCCGGCAGACCGTCCAGGGTCCGGCACAGGCGTACCGCGGCCACCGCGTCCGCCCGGCCCAGTACGAACCCCGGCCGGACCTCGGCGAGCCGGTCCACGAGCAGCCGCACCGACGGCACGGCGGTGAGGACGTCCAGGGATCCCGCCCCCGTCCTCTCCCCGTCCGGTCCGGGGACGGCCAGCGGCGCGAGCACCGTCCCCTGGACGCCCGCCACGGTCCACGGCGCCCGTGACGTACTGACCACCCGGACGCCCGGGCAGTACGCCAGCAACTCCTCCACGCCGACCGGGTCCCGCGCGTCCGCGACCCCGTCGAGCACGAGCAGCAGCTCGTGCCGGCCGATCAGCCGGCAGACCGCGGACACGTCCTGCGCACCCGACTCGACGAGCAGGCGCAAGGACCGCAGCAGGGGGCCGAAGGCCGTGCCGGGACCGGCCGGGGCCGTCGTTCCCGACCCGATCCACAGCACCGGCCAGCCGCGCCGGGAGCTCAGCCGGGCCGCCGTCTCCGCCGCCACCCGCGACTTTCCCACGCCGGCGAGGCCCGAGAGCGAGATCATCCGGCGGTGGTCCGACTCCAGGGCGCTCACCATCGACCGGACCTCGACGTCCCGTCCGAGGAGGGCGTTGACGGACCTGGGCACCGCCGGGCAGGGCTCGGCCCCGACCGGAACCGGCCCCCCGCCGCCCAGGCCGGCGGTGACGAAGAGCTCCCGCGCCAGGCCGTCCAGCCCCAAGGCGTCGGCGAGCAGCCGGACGGTCTGCATCCGCGCGTTCACCCGGCCCGACTCCAGGGCGCGGATCGTCCGCGGGCTGATCGTCGACAGGTCGGCGAGCGTCCGCTGGGTGAGCCCGGCCTGGACGCGCTTGAAGCGGAGGAGTTCGGGAAACGACGGAGTCTCGGCCTCGGCACTGTGGACCATAGGCCAGGAGGGTAGGAGGGGCCCGTTCCGTCCGCGTCTCCGCCGCGTCGCCGGTCCGTCTGCGCTCCGTCTCCCCCGGCCGTCAGACCACCTTCGAACCGGGGTGCGAACCCCGGTCCAGCAGGTCCAGCGAGATGCTCAGCAGGGAGACGGCCAGCGGGTCGGACGCGTCCATGACGGCGTGCTGGGACAGCCGGGCCACCAGCTCGCCCATGCGCGGCGCCCCGCTCGCGGCCTGCTCGCTGCGCCGCAGCAGGGCGAGGCTCAGGGCGGCCTGCGTGGCCAGCAGGCCCAGCAGTTCGATGTCGTCGAGCTCCCGGCCGGGAGCGTGCTCGTCGTGCACGTGGCGGTCCAGTACCTCGATCACGCCGATGCACTCCCCGTCCGCGATGAGCGGGGCGGCCATGATGCTCGCGGGAACGTACCCGGTGGAGGCCGCCGCGTCGCGGGCGAACCGGTCCGTCGCGCCCACGTCGTCCGTGATCAGCGGCTGTCCGCTGGCCGCCACCCAGCCGGCGATGCCGGTGCCGGGCTCGAAGCGCCGGCCGACCAGGCCCTGTTCGCCCTCGCCCGCCACCGCCGCGAAGATCAGCTCACCGGTGTCGGGGCTCACCATGAAGACCGAGGACGCGGCCGCCCCGTAGATGTACCGGGCCACCGTGACGACGGACTGCAGGAGTTGACGCTCGGTGGCCATCAGATCGTGCGGCCAGGGTTTCATTCGCCGTCTCCTTCTCCGTGGACGTTCGCTGCGCAGTGGTACAGGACGCTCTTGAGCTGGAACGGCGTGAGCCATGGATGCTTGCTCAGGACGAGGGCCGCGATCCCGGCCATGTGCGGCGCCGCGAAGCTGTTGCCGGTGTTGCGGACCGTGCCGCCGCCCAGGCTCGCCACCGGCACGCGCACCCCCCGGGCGCGGAACTCCACCGGGGGAGCGGCGTTGTAGTAGAAGCGCATGCCGTCCGGCTCGGCGTGGCTGGCGACGGAGATCACCGACGCGAAGTTCCAGGGGAAGCTCTCGATGGGCAGGTTGTGCGCCGCCGCCACCACCGCGGTCCGCCGGAAGTAGGCGCGGTCGCACAACTCGGCCAGCCGGTCGCGGAATTCGACCCGGGTCGTCGACAGGCTCATGCTGATGACGTCGAACCCCTCCTCGATCGCGAAGGCCAGTCCGGCGATCAGCGCGGAGGCGCTGCCGGCCCTCCCGTCCCCGAGCACCTTGAGCGAACTGATCGAGGCCCGGGGCGCGAGGGAGCGGATGATCCCCGCGCAGGCGGTCCCGTGCCCGGCGCTGTCGTGCGGCTCGCACTCCTCCACGCGCGGAGCCCGGCCCTCGGCGCTCACCACCTGCCAGGCCCGCTCGACCGGGCCGACCAGCGGGTGCTCCGCCTGGACGCCGCTGTCGAGCACGCAGACCCGTACGCCCTCTCCGCTCGCGCCCTCCCAGGCCCAGCGCGGCCCGATCCCCGCGAACAGGGCCGTCGGCAGCGGATCGCCGGGGTCCCCGCCGGCCGGCATGCTCCACGCGGGCATCCCCGACGCGTGCGGCCGCCGCTCGCGCCGCCAGGGCGCGCCGTTCACATCCATGCGCGTACCGCCTCCAGCGGTTTCACCGCGCCGACGGCGGCGTAGCTGTCGGCGGCCAGTGCGGCCATGGCCAGGGCCTCGTCCCGCTCGCCCAGGAGGCGGTGGGCCCGGGCGAGATCGAAGGAGACCTCGCCCCGCAGGCACGGGTCGTCGAGGTCCCGGAGCAGCCGCAGCACCTCGGCGCGCAGTACCTCAGCGCTCAGTACGTCAGTGCTCGGCACCTCGGCGCGCACCGGCCCGGTGCGGCCCTGCGCCGCCGCGCCCAGTACGGCGGCCGACAGGCACAGGATCCGGCCCCGGACGTCCATCTCCTCGCGCCGCGCCAGTAGTTCGGCGATCCTGCGGGCCGCCTCGTCCGCCCGGTCCCGGCGGGCGCACTCGCGGGCCGCCTGCACCCGCATGGTCAGCGCCACCGGTACGTAGCCCGCCTGCTCGAGAGCGTCCGCCGCGCGGCCGAAGCGCCGCTCGGCCTCGGCGTGCTCACCGTCCAGGGAGGCGGCCAGCGCGGCCACCTGATCGACCAGGACCCGCGCCAAGGTCAGCCGGAGCTGTACGACGACGGACTCCGCCTCGGTCAGCGCCGCACGGGCACCGCCGCGGTCCCCGGTCAGCGCCAGGCAGCGGGCGCGGGCGGCCAGCGCGGGCAGGGCCAGGAACCGGTCGGCGGCGAACCGTTCCAGGAGCTCCGCGCACCCGGCGAGCTTCTGCGCCATCGGACTCGGCGACCACTGCCGGATCTCGCACAGGGCCACCAGCAGCCGGTCCTCCTCGTACGCGTCGGCGGCGTCCCGGGCGTGGGCGAGCGCGGCGCACGCCGCCTCCTCCGCCGCCCCGAACCGGCCGTGGTCCAGGTGGATCAGCATCCGCAGCTGCTCGAACCGGCACAGCGCCGACCGGTCGGGCTCCTCGCTGTCGAGCGCGGCCCGCAGCCCCTCCACGTCCGCCGCCGAGACCTTCCCGAGGCGGGCGGCCAGCAGCAGCCGCTGGACCCGTACCAGGGCGGGCGCGGGGGCAGCCACCTCCGCGGTGCGGGCGCCGGGCCCGGTATCGCGCCAGGTGCCCTCCTCCACCGCCTCCAGCGCGCCCCGGGTGTCCCCGGAGAGCATGCGGGCGTCGCTGAGCCGGACGGCGGCGACCGACCGGCACCGGTCCGGCCCGCCCCGCGCCAGTACGAGCGCCCGCTCGAGCAGCCCGATCGCCGTCGGCACGTCACGCTGCCGCAGCGCCACGGTGCCCTCGCCCAGCAGGGCCCCGGCCGCCTCGCGCGCCAGCTCGGGCAGCTGCGCGTCGTCGGGGCGCAGCCCGCCGAGGAGCCGGGTGGCGGCTTCGAGGTGGAAGCCCGGACTGAAACCGTGCTCGGCCAGCCGCCGGTGCCAGGTGACCCGCTGCTCCTTCTCCAGCCGGCCGTACGCCACTTCGTGCACCGGCTGCTGGACGAAGCGGTAGCCGCCCGCTTCCTCCGTGGCCCGGAACAGGTGCCGGCGCGCGAGTTCCAGGGCCGCCGCCTCCGGAGCCGGCTCGCCCAGCAGCGCGAGCTGCTCCAGGGTGAAGGAAGGGCCGATCACCGAAGCCGCGCCCAGCAGCCGGCGGCCCGGCGCGGGCAGCCGGTCGATCATCGCCCCCACCATGGCCGTGATGCTCGGCGGCACCTCCTCGACGGTCCGGCCGCTGCGCAGCCAGTCCATCATCAGCCGGATGTACAGCGGATTGCCCGCGCTGTACACGGCGACCCGGTCCACCTGCTCGGCCAGGTCGAGCCCGTGCAGTTCCACCTCGTCGCCGCTCCCGCGCCCGGCCAGCGAGAACGCCAGCCGCGCGCTGTCCGCCGGGACCAGCGCCCCGACCTCGATCACGTCCGTTTCTCCCGGCCGCCCGGGATCCTCCGGGCCCGCGAGCTCCGGTCGGGACACGCAGACCATCAGGAGCGGAAGGTCGCGCAGCCCGTTCATCAACTCGCCGATGAGCCCCAGGAGCGACTGCCCGGCCCACGCGAGGTTGTCCCACACCACGACGAGCGGGTCGCGGGCCGCGGCGGTGAGCAGTTCGCGGGTCGCCCAGGACACCTCCTCCACGCCCGGGCCCGGGACCGCGCCGGCCCGCCGGGGGAGCGAGGCGTCGCGCAGGGCCGCGAGGACGCCGGCGATCCGCTCGTCCGCCCGCAGCAACTCCGCACAGGACGGCGCCCGCCGGGTCAGCGCGTCCAGCATCTCCACGAGCGCCCCGAAGTTCCCCACGGTTCCGTACGACTGGCAACTGCCGAACACGGCGACGGGCCTGGCCCCGGCCGCCACGAGGTCGTCCACGGCCTCCCGCACCAGGCGGGTCTTGCCGATGCCGGGTGGCCCGAGCACGGTCACCAGTTCCGCGCGCCGCTCCCGGGCCACCCGGTGGTAGATCCCGCGCAGCCGGTGGCGTTCGGCGCCGCGGTCCACCATGAGGGAGTGTTCGCCCGCGCCGTCCGCGGCCGCCTCCCCGGTGACCACGAGCACGGGCACCGGTTCGGACTTGCCCTTCAGCGCCACCGGCGGCACCGGGACCATCGTGTAGTGCGGGCGGGCCAGGTGTGCCACGGTCTCGTTGACGATGATCTCCCCGGCGACGGCCAGGGACTGCAGGCGCGCGGCCAGGTTGACCACGTCGCCGACGACCCGGATGCCGGCCCGGGCCGAACGCGTCACCAGCGCCTCCCCGGCCGCGATCCCGCAGTGGACCTCGACCGGAGCCGCGTCGGTGGCGGGCGTGCGCAGGCCGCGGACCTCGGCGCGGATCCGCGTGGCCGCGCGCAGGGCCCGCGGGGCGTCGTCCTCCTGGGAGGTGTCGGCTCCGAAGACCGCCATGACGGCGTCACCGATGAACTTCTCGACGACGCCGCCGTGTTCCTCCACCGCGGCCGAGCAGATCTCGTAGTACTCGTCGAGCAGACCTTGCAGCGACTCCGGGTCCACGCGCTCGGCGAGCCGGGTCCACCCGACCAGATCGAGGAAGAGGACGACCACCAGTCTCCGGCTCATGCGGGCTCAGAGCAGCTTCAGGTCGTGCGCCCACACCTCGGCATCCGCACCGGAATCCGCCTCGACCAGTCGCAGCTGCACCGATACGACGACCGAGGTCTCCTCCTCGGTCAGGCCCGCCAGCACCTCGCGCTGCGCGGTGCTCAACTGGTCGACCGGAAGCCCGGCCTCGCGCAGAGCGGTCAGAGGGTCGAACACGTCACCCACCCCTTTCACGGGGCCGCACGGCGGCGGCCAGACATCGATGGGCAGGAGCCGGTGGACGTAGCAGTAGGCCACCAGTTCCGCCCGGTTCCTGCAGTTGAACCGGTCGAGCAGGACACTGATCTCCTCGCCCACCGTGTGCCTGCTCAGGCGCAGCGCACGGGCCACGCGGTCGGTCGTGTGCCCCCGTGCCACCAGGGCCACGAGCACCAGGCCTCGGCTGGAGATCTCGGCACCCCGTAACGCCGTCACCGGCGCGAGTTCCTCACGACGCACTCCTCACGACGCACTCCTCACGACGCCTCGCGGCGCACCCTTCACGACGTACTGCGGACGAACAGCTCACGGACCATGACGGCCGCCATGAACGAGACGCCGGTCCAGCGCGCCTTGCGTTCGAACCAGAGCCAGTCCCCGTCGGGGTTGGCCTCCAGGAACACCACGTCCCCGGTGTCGGACACGAGCAGGTCGAACGCCCCGTAACGCAGGTTCCAGGCCGCGCACAGGGTGCGCACCGCCTCGGCCGCGGGGTGGGGGCAGTCGACGCGCGTCACGGTGACGCTGTCGGGATCCGTCATCGGGCTCGACGGATCGGGCTTCTGGACCTCGAAGGCGCAGATCCCGCCGTCGAGTTGGTAGACGCGCAGTTCTCGCGCGTGCGGCACGTACTCCTGGACCACGACCGGGCGCTCTCCCGCGCCGCCCGGCACCGTCGGTCCGGGGTCCCGCTCCACCGCTTCCCGGCCGGTGATCCGGGGCAGGCAGGTCTTCCAGGCCGACCGGTCCGGCTCGAACAGCCGGAAGTCCGGAGTCTTGACCACGAGGGTGGGCGCACCCACCGCGACCGCCCCCGTCGGCACGTCATTGGTGACGACCGTACGGGGCGTGCGCACGCCCAGCCGGCGCGCCTGAGCCAGCTGGCCCGGCCCGACGACCGCGCCGCCGGGCAGTGCGGTGTCCGCCGTGTCCGCCACCTGCCGCAGGAAACCGGACCAGGACTCCGCCCGCAGCGGAGTCATCGAACCGGCGGGCCTCGCCTGCGCCATCAGCGCGCAGGCCGAACCGTGCCGCACCCACACCACGGCCGGCCGGACCCGGCGCCCGGAGACGTCCAGCAGGCCGGTGTCCACATCCAGAGTCATCGAGGTCGACATGAGTTCGTCCTGCCGGATCAGTATCGCCGGAGTTTCCAGAGGACCCGTCAAAGCATTCCGTACGCCCTCCAATTCACGGCCGCCCGCGCAATTCACCAGAACCACAACGGATCGGCCGTCACGGTCTTCCGTCTGTACTGAACGGCTCATCTGCGCATGCTAGCCAACGGTTCCTTACGGCAGGAGGCAGAACGGAGGCAGTTGCGCGGCAGCTTGGACGGCGGCCGCTTCCGTGCCGCCCCGCGGGCGTAACGTCCAGCCGCAGCAAGCCCGGTCGGCGATGCCGGACAAACGCCGAGCGGAGAAATGCCCAGAGGACCACCGATCACATTCTGGAGGGCGGACCGTGGCGAATGGTGTGGTGAACGCCGAGGAACTGACCAAGCGATACCGCGGGAAAGAGACGCCGGCAGTCGACCGTATTTCATTCGACATCGCCAAAGGCGAGACCATCGGGCTGCTGGGACCCAACGGTGCCGGAAAGACCACCCTGATGAAGATGATCTGCGGCGTCACCCCTCCCACCACCGGCCGGATCCGGGTGTTCGGCGTGGACCCGGCCCGCGACCCGGTCGCCGCCAAGACCGGCATCGGCGCGATGCACCAGTCCGCCCCGTACGACGAGATGCTCTCGGCCCTGGACAACCTGCTGATCGCCACCCGCTTCAAGGGCCTGTCCTGGCGCACCACCCGCCCCTGGGCGATGGAGGTGGCCGAGTACCTGGGCCTGGCCGACCACTTGTCCCGGCTCGTCTTCCAGCTGTCGGGCGGGCAGCGCCAGCGGCTGCAGCTCGTACGGGCCCTGCTGACCATCCCCGAACTGCTCATCCTCGACGAGCCCTCGGCCGGACTGGACGTGGCCGGCCGGCACCAGATCGAGCGCTTCGTCCGGTGGCTCCGCGAGGAGTACGGCATGACCGTCATCTGGACCAGCCACATCATCCAGGAGCTGGAGCGCAACGCCCAGCGGGTCCTGGTCATCAACCAGGGCAAGGTGGTCCGCTTCGCCCAACCGAGCGAACTCGTCCGCGAGTTCGGCGGAGCGCACCTGCTGGTCAGCGTCGACGACGCGGTCGGCGCCAAGGTCGTCAAGGAGTGGGCGGCCGCGGCCGGACTGGCCGCCACGGTCCAGGACGCCGAGGTGCGCATCGACAACGCGCAGGTCCGGGACGTACTGCCGCAGCTGTCCCGGCACTGCCACGATTCCGGAGTCGCGATCTGCGGAATCTCCACCGTCACCGACTCGCTGGAGCAGGTCTTCCTGCGCATGACCGGGAACGAGGGCTGACACCGTGGCCGACCTGGGATTCAAGACCACCGCACCGGTCGCTTCGGGCAAACCGGCGGACTTCACCGCCGTGTTCTACCGCGAGTACGCGCTCCTCGCCCGCAACAGGGTCAACCTCATCCTCGGCCTGACCCCCATGCTCGTGTACCTGCTCCTGGTGAACACCTCGCTGGGCAACGTCGTCGGGAACATCACCTACCGCGGCGAGACCCTCCCCTTCGCGGTCTTCCTCCTCCCCATGGTGCTGGCCATGTCGGTGGTCAGTGCCTCCGGGACGACGGGCATGGCGATGTTCCAGGAGGAGATGAGCGGGGTGTCGACCCAGCTCTGGAGCTGGCCGCTGCGCCGCTCGCGCTTCCTGGCGGGCAAACTGCTGGCCGGGGTCTCGCTCGTGCTGGCCCAGAGCCTGCTGGCCCTGGCCGTCGCCGCGGTCATCTTCGACTACCCGTTCCACGCGTCCCACTGGATCTGGCTGCTGCTGGCGCTGGTGCTCTCGTCGGTGGCGTTCAACGGGCTGTACCTCGCCGCCGCCGTCCTCATCAGCGACTACCGCACCTTCATGGTGCTCACCAGCGTGTCGGTGCCCGTCCTCGTCTTCGCCGCGCCGTCGCTGTCCACCTCGCAGCAACTCCCCACCGTGCTGCGGTGGATCTCGACGGTGAACCCGGTGTCGTACGCTGTCACCGGCATGCGCGACGCCGCGATCTTCGGCCTCGGCAAGGCCTGGCCCTCCCTGGTGGTGCTCGCCGTCGTCGCGATCGTCGCCAACTTCGTCGCCGGCCGGGCGCTGTTGCGGCGCACCCGGAACCTCTGACCCGCAGGAGCTCCCCACCGTGCAGACCCGTGACACTGCGCAGACCGACGATGCGCCCCTGGCCTGGCTCGCCACGCCGCAGGACCGCTCCGTGCACCGCCTCCCGGGTACGGATCGTGCCCAACCGCCCGAAGCCACCTGGGAGATGGCGACCCGCGCCGCGGCCAAGGTGGGTGTCACCCGGGTCGCCGACATCACCCGGCTCGACTCCATCGGCATCCCGACCTTCCAGGCGATCCGGCCGCTGTCCAGGACGCTCGCCGTCTCCCAGGGCAAGGGGATGACTCCCGAACTGGCCAGGCTCTCGGCGGTGATGGAGTCGGTCGAGACCTGGCACGTCGAACAGCCGGCCCTGCCCGCGCTGACCGCCTCCCCCCGCAAGCTCCGTACGCAACTGGGTTATGACGTGGCCGCGTTGGCGCCCTCCGTACCGAACCTTCTGCACGACGGGCTGCCGTTGGAATGGGTGGCGGCCAGGTCGCTTGTCGACGGAGCGCGCACCCTCGTTCCCGTGAACGTCGTCCGGCTGACGCTGGAGGAGCGCACCGACTGGAACCCGCCGGTGTTCTTCGAGTCGACCAACGGCCTGGCCGGCGGGAACACCCGGATCGAAGCCGCCCTGCACGCGCTCTGCGAGGTCATCGAGCGCGACGCGATGACCGCCGCGGTCACCGGGGGCGGGGAGATGGGCGTACGCGTCGACCCGCGCTCCCTCGGGTCGCCGGTGGCCGACGAGCTGTGCACGCTGATCGAACGGGCCGGCGTCACCCTGGAGGTCCGCCTCGTCCCCTCGCCCACCGGCCTGCCGTGCTTCCTCTCCTGGGTCGCCGACGACGAGTACCCGGCGCCGATGTTCGGCTTCGGCTGCCACCTCAGCCCGGAGATCGCCCTCACCCGGGCCGTCTCCGAGGCGGCCCAGGCCAGGCTCGCGTACATCTCGGGGGCCCGGGACGACCTCCGGGAGGACTTCGGCCACGTGGATGCCGACCGGCTGCGCAGCGCACGCTCGGGCCCGGCGGCCGCCGACATCAGGGGTCTCGTGGAGGACCCCGTCCCGCACGACAGTCTGGCCGGCGCCCTCGCCCACGTGGTGGGCCGGGCGGCCGCCGCCTTCTCCCACCCGCCGCTCCTCGTCGACCTGACGCGCGAGGAGATCGGGGTCCCGGTCGTCAAGGTCGTGGCTCCGGGCAGCCGCGTATGCCCGGAGGTGCTGTAGTTGAACGGGTCCAAGGTGATCGTCTACGCGGGGCCGACCATCTCGGCCGCCGACGTCCACGCGGTGCTCCCGGACGCGGAGGTACGGCCTCCGGCGGGCCGGGGCGACCTCCTCGCGGACCAGTGGCACCCGGGAGACGTGGTCGTGGTCGTCGACGGCTACTTCCGGGAACGGCGCTCCGTCGGCCACAAGGAGATCCTCCAGGTCCTCACCGAGGGCGCGGAGGTGATCGGCGCCGCGAGCATGGGGGCGCTGCGGGCCGCGGAGCTCGCCCCCTGCGGCATGCGGGGCCTCGGCACCGTCTTCACGATGTACGCCTCGGGAGAGATCGACGGGGACGACGAGGTGGGGGTCCTGCACGGCCCGGCCGAGATGGGGTACCCGCCCCACACCGTGGCCCTGGTGAACCTCCGCTACGGCTGCAAGGAGGGCGCCGAGAGCGACCTGATCGCGCCCGACGCCGGACGGCGGATCGTGGCGGCGGCCGCGGCGCTGCCCTTCACCCACCGCGGCTGGAAGGACCTCGAGGGGGCGCTGGACGAGGAGGACCACGACGCCCTGTGGACGCTGGAGGAGATGATCGCCTCGGGCGTCTGGGACGTGAAACGGCTCGACGCCATGGCGGCGCTGCGCGCGATCGCGGGCCGGGGCGCGGTGACCCCCGGTCCGGTCGCGCCCGAGGTGCCCATCACCGGCATCAGCCGGACCCAGTCCCTGGTCCGCCGGACCCGGCGGGAGCACGCCCCCGGCCGGTGGATGTCGGACCTCGACGTACTGGACGCCGCCCGGCTGTTCGACGAGGGCTACCCGGCGCTGCACGAGGAGGTGCTGACCGGCCTGCTGGAGGAGCTCGCCGGCGCCCGGGGCATGACCCTCGCGACGTACGCACGGGACAAGCTCGGGCTCGACGGCCGGTCGCCGCTGCCGGACTCCCTCGCGCGCTGGTTCACCGAGCGGGAACGGGACGAGCTCCCCGCCGCCGAGCGGATCCGGCTCCTCATGGTGCGGGTGTGGCCGGTGTGGCAGTCGGTGGACTGGCGGCCGACGGTCCTGGAGCGCCTGCGGGACTCCGAGCGCTGGGAGGAGTGGTGCGCCCTCGTGGTCCGGGCCGACGAGGCCGCGGAGGAGACCCGTCCCCGGCTCGTGGTCCCGCCGCCGCCGATGTGCGCGAAGCTCTTCCTGCGCCACTGGCAGGGGCGCGGCACCTCGCCGGACGTCGAGATGGCCCGGCGCGGGTTCACCGGCCCCGACGGGCTGGGCGCGGCCGTCCCGAGGTTCTTCGCCCTGGACGTCCTGCGGGGCCGTGAACGGCGTGCGGCCGCGGCCCGTTGACCTCGGGCTCCGAGTACTCCGGAAGAGGCGTCTAGGATGGGAACGTGCGTACGAATAACGGTGAAGTGCGGCCCGCTCCGAGCCCGGAACTGAGCGGGGCGGAGCTGGCCCGCTGGTACTGGACGCTGGCCGAACTCAGCTCCCTGGCCCGACGGATGGGCCTCCCGGCCGGAGGCGGGAAGGCGGCGGTCACGGCGCGGATCGCCGCGGCGCTGGACGGGCTTCCGGCCCCGGCCCCGGTTCCGGCCCGGGCTCCGGCCCCGGTTCCGTCCCCGGCCCGGTCCGGCGGCCGGCCCGTCCATGGTGCGGGCCGGCAGCTGGCGGCGCCCGTGGACGGGGCCAGCGTGCTCCCGCCGGGGCAGCGGTGCAGCCAGGTGCTGCGGGCGTACTTCGTCCGGGAGATCGGGCCCGGCTTCCACTTCGACGCCTTCATGCGGGATTACGTCGCCCAGGGCGCGGGGCGCACCCTCGCCGAGGCGGTCGCCCACTGGCACGCCACCCGGGCGGCGGCGGCCGAACCCCGGGAGATCGGGGCCCAGTTCGAGCTGAACCGGTTCCTCCGCGACTGGCACGCCCGCCACCCCGAGGGCACCCGCGCGCAGGCCCTGGCCGCCTGGCGGGCCCACCGCTCCCGACCGCGGGAGGCCGCCGTCACCCCCGGGCGGGAGTGAGCTCCGGCTCCGCTGGCTCCGGCAGGCGCCGGGCCAGGACCCAGGCCAGCAGCGGCAGCGCCGCCAGCGGGAGCAGGGCCGTCCGCAGGGAGGCCGCGTCGGCCGCCGCGCCGATCAGGGGGCTCGCGAGGCCCCCGATGCTGACGGTCAGGCCCAGGGTGACCCCGCTCGCCGTGCCCATGCGGCTCGGCAAGTAGTCCTGGCCCAGGGTGACCTGGAGGGAGAACGGCACGTACAGGGCGGTGGCGGCCAGCGCCGAGCAGACGTACACCAGCGGCAGTGGCAGGAAGAGGATGCCCGCGACGGCAGGCACCACGGCCGCGTAGGCGCGGTGGACGGTGGTGACGCGGCCCCAGCGGGCGGCCAGCCGGCCTCCGAGGAGGGTGCCGCCGGCGCTCCCGGCGAAGAGGGCGAACAGGGCCACGGCGCCCGCGGTTTCACCACCGCCGCGCTCACGGACGTACAGCGCGATGAAGGTGCTCAGGCCGGTGAAGACGACCGAGCGCACCACGACCACCAGGGACAGCCGCAGGAAGGCCCGCCAGTCGTCGCGGGGGCCCCGGGCCGGGGCCGGGATCGCTGCTCGCGGGCTCGCGGCCGAACGCTTCGCGGACGGCGGGCGGTTGAGGAACACGCCCAGGGCCGCGGGGGCGGCCAGCAGCCACCACCCCGCCGGGCCCGGCAGCGCGAGCGCGCCGACGACCAGCAGCGGCGCGCACGCGAAGCCGATGTTGCCGCCGAGCGCGAACCAGCTCATCGCCCCGTGCCCGGGTCCGCCCACCGTACGGACCAGCCGGGCGGCCGCCGGGTGATAGGCGGCGACGCCCAGCCCGGACAGGGTGACCGCGGCCAGGGTGGCCGCGTAGCCGGCGTCGAGTCCGACCAGCGCCACGCCCAGCCCCGCGGCGGCGGTGGCCAGCGGGATCAGCCAGGGCATCGGCCACCGGTCGGTGAGCGCTCCGAACAGCGGCTGGACCACGGAGGAGAGCAGCGAGGCGGCCAGCACGATGCCGGAGGCGGCGGCGTAGCCGTACGAGCGCTCGGAGACGAGGAAGGGCACGAGCGCGGCGACGGCGCCCTGGTAGACGTCCACGCAGGAGTGGCCCGCGGAGAAGGCGGCCGTACGGAGCTTGGCCGGTCCCGGGGCTGTCACCGGAGTCGGCACCGTTATCGGGTTCGGGGACGGTGGCGGGGGAGGGGTGGGTCTCATGGAGGTCACCGATCGAGAATCGCTCTCGCCGGGGGCGGCCCGCTTCCGATAAATTGCCGGGTGATGCAGAAAATCCGCCACACTCCGCGCGCGGCGACGAGCATCCGCGAGCTCGACACCCACCTCGGCATCGATCCGCACCGCCACGACGACCACCAGATCTGCTACGCGGGCTCCGGGGTCCTGTCCGTCACCACCGACGCCGGGACCTGGGTGGCCCCGACCACCCGCGCCCTGTGGATCCCCGCCGGGACCGTGCACGAGCACCGGGCCTTCGGCCGCGTCGACCTGCACTGCGTCGGCCTGCCCACCCACCTCAACCCGCTCTCCCTCTCGGCGCCCGCCGTGCTCGCCGTCGGCCCCCTGCTGCGCGAGCTGATCCTGGCCTACACCCGGGCCCCGCACGACGACGGCGCCGAGCGGCGGCGGATGCTGGCGGTGCTGCTCGACCAGCTGAAGGCCTCACCGCTCCAGCCGCTGCACCTGCCCGCTCCCTCCGACCCCCGGCTGGCCGCCGTGTGCGCGCTGCTGCACGCCGACCCGGCGGATCCGCGCGGTCTGGCGGAGCTCTCCGCGCAGGCCGGGGCCGGGGCGGGGGAGCGGACCTTGAGCAGGCTCTTCCGCGCGGAGCTGGGCATGACCTTCCCCCAGTGGCGGACCCAGCTGCGTCTGCACCACGCGCTGCGGCTGCTGGCGGTCGACACCCCCGTGACGGCGGTCGCGCACCGCTGCGGCTGGTCCTCGGCGAGTGCGTTCATCGACGTGTTCCGCCGGGCCTTCGGCCACACTCCGGGGGCGCACGCGAAGGCGGGCTGACCGGTTCGTCTGGCCGTCCGCTCCGCAGCGGGCCAGCATGGAGGGGAGGGACCGGTTCGGGGCCGGGCGATCGGGAGGAACCCATGACGCACACCCCGACGACCGACGTGCTGATCGCGGGCGCGGGTCCGGTCGGCCTCAGCGCGGCCGCGGAACTCCGCCGCCACGGCGTGAGCTGCCGCCTCGTCGACCGGCTGCCCGCCCGCCTCCCGTACGCGAAGGCGGTCGGCATCCAGCCGCGCACGCTGGAGCTCTGGGACCGGATGGGCCTGGCCCGCACCGTCATGGAGAGCGCCGTCCCCCTGCGCGGCCAGCTGATCTACGTCAACGGCGCCGAGCGGGCGCGGATCGAGCTCATGCTGCCTCCCGAAGTCCCTTACCGGTTCGCCGCGTTGCCCCAGTACGAGACGGAGCGGATCCTCGAAGAGCACCTCGCGGGGCTGGGCACCGTCATTGAACGCGGCACCGAACTGCTGTCGTTCGCCCAGGACGGGGACGGCCCCGCGGGCGGCGTCACCAGCTTCCTGCGGACCGCGTCCGGCGCCGAGGAGGAGCTGCGCACCCGCTACCTCATCGGCTGCGACGGAGCGCACAGCGTCGTGCGCAAGGGGCTGGGACTGTCCTACGAGGGCGGGGCCTTCGCCGAGGAGTACATGCTGGCCGACGTCGTGAGCGACTGGGACCTGCCCGACGGCTACGGCCTGCGGTCCCTGCACCAAGGCGCCGACGGGTCCACCGACGACGTGCTGGTGTGCATCCCGCTGCCCGGCCGGGGCCGCTACCGCATGTCGATGCTGGTCCCGCCCGAACTCTCCGCGCAGCCGCCGGGCGGACCGGGCAGTGGATCGGCGGGCGGCCCCGGAGCGGGCGACGGCGTACGGCACGGGCTGGAGGGGGGCCGGGTCCCCGAGCTCTCCCACATCCAGGCCGTCGTCGACCGCCTCGCGCCGGCCCCGGCCACGGTGTCCGGCATGCGCTGGTCCTCCGTGTTCCGCATCAGCCACCGCATCGTCGACCGGTACGCAGACGGGCGCGTCTTCGTCGCGGGCGACGCCGCCCACATCCACCCGCCGACCGGCGCCCAGGGCATGAACACCGGGATCCAGGACGCCTGCAATCTGGCCTGGAAGCTCGCGCTGGTCCTGCGGGAATCCGCCGGGGCCGCCCTGCTCACGAGCTACGACGCCGAACGCCGCCCCGTCGGCGAGGAGGTCGTCGGCCGGACCGTGCGGCACGCTACCCAGGGCATCGAGAACGAACCGGACGATCCGCGGACCGTGCTGCTCCGCGAGGCCCAACTGCTCGTCGGCTACCCGGACGGACCGCTCGCCGGTCCTCCCTTCGGTCCCGCCGACGCCCCGCAGCCCGGCGAACGGGCCCCGGACTGTAGCGGGTTGACCCTGCCCATCGCCGCCTATCCCTCGCGACTGTGCGACGTCCTGCGCGGCCGGGCAGGGCACGTGGTGCTCCTGTACGGGACCGACGGCGCGGCCCTGGCCGAGGCGGCGGAGCAGGCCCGGGCGGCGGGGCCGGCGCCGGCGGAGGGCGGATCGGGTGAAGACGGCTCGCGCACGGTGGCCGTCCTCGCCCGCGAGGCCGCCCCCGACGCGGGCGCCGACCTCCCCGCACCCGTCCCCGGATACCGGGACGCCACGGGGGAGTTCGCCCGGCTGTACGGCTGCGACGGCCCGACCGGATTCCTCGTACGCCCGGACGGGTACCTCGGCGCCCGCTTCCCGCTGCCCGCCACGGCGGCGGCCCTGTCCGGCTACCTCGCATCGCTGTCCGCGCCGGCCCCTTCCGCCCCTGAGCGGTCCTGACGGAAGCCGTGGCGGCAGCCGGAAGGCGAACCCCGCCGAGGCCGTCCGCGCGCAGGCGTCAAGGGGAGGTGACTTTCTCTTTCCCGGGCTCTGCGGCCATGAGCGGTTCCCTATGCACCATGTCTGCCATGACGACGAACGACGATGCCACGGCCTGGCAGGGCGGCAGCCTCGACCTGGATGCCTACCTCCGGCGTACCGGCTATGACGGAGAGCTCGCGCCCACACTCGACGTTCTCCGGGCGCTGACGCGTAAGCACATCACCTCGATCCCCTTCGAGACCGTAGAGATCGTCCTCGGGCGGCCGATCTCCCTCGAACTGCCGCACGTCCAGAACAAGTTGGTCCACGGACGCCGCGGCGGCTACTGCTACGAGCACACCGTGCTGCTCGCGGCGGTGCTGGAGCGCATCGGCTTCCGCGTGACGGGGCTCGCCTCGCGGGTCCGCATCGGCTCCGAAGGGGTGGTCCGTGCGGCCACGCACGCCATGCTGCGCGTGGAGACGGCCGAGACCCCCGAGACCGGCAAGGTGTGGGTGTGCGACCCCGGTTTCGGCCGCAACCCCATAGGGCCCATCGAACTTGCGGCGGGCGCCGAGACCTCGTTCGGCGGCTGGGGCTTCCGGCTGGAGGGTTCCACCACCGAGGCGGGCGACCGGCTGTACGCGATGCGGACGTGGGGCGCCGACGGCTGGTACGACCTGCACGCCTTCACCCTCGACCAGCGGTATCCGCAGGACTGGATGGTGTCCAACCACTTCCTGACCACGCATCCCCGTTCGCCGTTCGCCGGCCGGTTGCTCGTCCAGCAGATGCGCGAGCAGGAGCACGTCTTCCTCGACGGCACCGTGCTCACCCGGACCCTGCCCGACGGCACGGCCACCGCGCAGACGTTCACCCCGGAGGAGATCCCCGGTCTCCTGCGCGACCTGTTCGGCATGGAGGTGCCGGAGACGGATCGCGACGAGCTCATCGCCCGCGTGTACGTGGCCCGTCAGGCCGTCGCGATGTACCCGACGACGGTGCAGCCATCCACCGTGCCCATCCAACCGCTGCGGGCGCACCGCGCCGGACGCAGGAGGGTGGCGCCGGTCAGGTGAGATCGGAGGCAGTGTTCTCGGTTCCTTCGGCCGTTCCAACTCCACAAGCAACTTGCCGAAGTTGCTTGTGGGGTGTCACGGAGAAGTCATGATCACGAAACCCGTCCGGAAGGCGTCGGCGTCCACCGCGGCCGCGCAGCGGCTCGACGACGCGATCAAGAGGCTGCGCGCGCGGCTGCGCGCAGAGTCGGGACAGGACGCGACGGGCCTGACCGTCACGCAGCTCGCCATCCTGGCGAGCGTCGTACGGGTGGGCCCGGTCACCGCGGCCCGGCTCGCTTCCCTGGAGCACGTCAGCCCGCAGTCCATCGCGCAGAGCCTGGCGGTCCTCAAGGCCGCCGGGCTGGTGCACGGCGAGCCCGATCCGTACGACGGCCGCCGAAAGCTGATGAGCGCGGATCCCGCCGCCTCCGAGCTGATCGACAAGCTGCTGGCCGGCCGCGCGGCCTACCTGGCCCGTGCGATCGACCGGCGCGTCCCCCCGGACCGGCTGGCGGACGTGGAGAGGGCCGTCGAGCTGCTGGAGCGACTGGCCGCGGCCGACGTGCCCGGCCTGGTGGGCAGGGCGGTCCCGAGCAGCGGCGGCGGATGAGGACCGGCGCCGGCCGGGGCACGGGCCGGAAACCCGGTCCCCTCGCCGGCGACCGTTCCCGATGTCTCCGCCTAGGCGCGGGCGTACCGCAGCAGCACCACCCCGGTGCCGAACGTACGGGTCCCCTCCAGCCGTAGCGGGACCGTGCCGTCGGAGGGCGGGAAGAGGTGGTGGCCGCGGCCGATGCGTACGGGGTGCACGTAGATCCGGTACTCGTCCACCAGCCCGTGGCGCAGGAACGAGGCGGCGAGGTCCGCCCCGCTCACGGTCAGATCACCGCCCGGGGCGGCCTTGAGGGCGGCGACCTCCTCCGGTACGACCTCCCGCACCACGGTGACCTCGGGGTCGGGCTGCTCGGCGGCCAGGGTGCGCGAGTACACGTACTTCCGCGCGGAGCGCCAGATGCCGGCGTAGTCCTTCTCCACCGCGGACGCGTCAGGATCGGCGCCGGCGGTGGGCCAGTAGGCGGCCATCTGCTCGTAGGTGACCCGGCCCATCAGCATGCCGCCGACCGAACGGACTTCGTCGTTCATGTGCTGGTGCAGCTCTTCGTCGACGAGGCCCCAGTCGAGCTGCCGCTCCGGGCCCTCGTAGTAGCCGTCGAGGGAGACCTGCGACATCAGGATGATCTTTCCCATGACGCACCAGACTACGCGCCGTCCATACTGGGCGGCGTGAAGAGCGAAGCCGACACCGCGTCCATGGCCGCCCCCGACGACAGCACCGACACCGTCCTGTGCGCCGTCGAAGGCCGTACCGGGGTGATCACCCTCAACCGCCCCAGGGCCCTCAATGCCCTCACCCACCCCATGGTGCTCCGCATCGCCGAGGCCCTGACCGGCTGGGAGCGGGACCCGGGCGTGGAGCAGGTGCTCCTCCGCGGCGCGGGCGAGCGGGGGCTGTGCGCCGGCGGGGACATCCGGGCCATCCATGACGACGCCAAGGCCGGGACGCGGGCCTCGGCCGCCTTCTGGCGCGACGAGTACCGCCTCAACGCGCACATCGCCCGCTACCCCAAGCCCTACGTGGCCCTCATGGACGGGATCGTGATGGGCGGCGGGGTCGGCGTGTCCGCCCACGGCGGCGTCCGCGTGGTCACCGAGCGCTCCCGCGTCGCCATGCCCGAAACCGGCATCGGCTTCGTCCCGGACGTCGGCGGCACCCACCTGCTGGCCCGCGCCCCCGGCCTGCTCGGCACCCACCTCGCCCTCACCGGCTCCGCGGTGGGCGCCGCCGACGCGCTGCTGTGCGGGCTGGCCGACCACTTCGTACCCGCCGACCGGCTGCCGGCGCTGACCTCCGAGCTCGCCGGGGCCCCGGCCCGGGAGGCGGTGGAGCGGTACGCCGCCGAGCCCGGGCCGGGGACGCTGGCCGACGGGCGGGACTGGATCGACCACTGCTACGCCGCCGCCACCGTCGAGGAGATCGTGGACCGGCTGCTCGCTTACGGGGACCCGGCGGCGAAGGAGGCGGCCGAGACCATCCTGGGGAAGTCCCCGACGGCCCTGAAGGTGACCCTGGAGTCCGTCCGCCGGGCCGCCGCGCTCGGCGCGCTGGAGCCGGTGCTGGAACAGGAGTTCCGGGTCTCCTGCAATGCGCTGACCTCGCCCGACCTGGTGGAGGGCATCCGGGCGCAGGTGGTCGACAAGGACCGCAGCCCGCGCTGGTCCCCGGCCACCCTCGGCGAGGTCACCGAGCAGGACGTGGCCCGCTTCTTCGCTCCGCTCGCCGGGGGCGGCCGGGGGATCGCCGAGTGGACCCCCGAGGGGTGAGTCCGTACGGGGCGCCGCGCGGGCGACCCGTACGGGGCCGCCGTGCCCGGTACGGATCGCGGAGCAGGGCGATCTCGGCCCCGTGGCGCGGCAGCTCCTGGTTGACCCACCGGGCGATGCCGACGAACGGCTCCTAGGCGGTGGTGGGGGTGGCGTCGGCGGCCGGCTCGGCGGGGGTTTCCACCCAGTCGACCAATTCGATGATCACACCGTTGGGGTCGGCGACCAGGAACACCCGCTCGCCCCAGGGCTCCACGCGCGGCTCCATGACGATCGGGACGCCCTCGGAGCGCAGGCGCTCGTACTCGGCGGGCAGGTCGGTCACGGTGAAGGCGAGCAGTACTCCGGCGGCGTGCTGCTCGCGGAGGTCCGCGGGGAGCACCTCCAGGCCGCGACGTACGAAGATCACGTTCGGGCCGTCGGGGTGGGAGAGGGAGGCGAACCCCTCGGCCGCCATCGTTTCCTTGAATCCGAAATGCCTGGTCAGGAAGGCGGAAGAGGTGGTGGCGTCCTCGACGGTGAGGCAGATGGCGGTGTCGGTGATCCGCATGGGTCCTCCTGGTGTCCTGGGCTCGGATTTCATTATACATAGTATTCTGTACAGCGTAGAAGATTAAATGATCGGGCTGCCGGGAGGCGGCGGAAAGGGGTCGGGAGTGGCCACGGACCGGAGCGGCGCGGGCGACCCCGTCCGCACGTTGGAGCTGCTGTGGCGCGAGCCGGGGCAGGGGGCGCCCAGCGGGCGGCGCGGGCCCCGGCAGGGGCTGACCGTGGACGCGGTCGTCGACGCCGCCGTCGCACTGGCCGACGAGGCGGCCAGCGAGGGGCGGTCGGGGCTGGCCGCGCTGACGATGCGGGCGCTGGCCCAGCGGCTGGGGGTCACCCCCATGACCCTCTACACCTACGTCCCCGGCAAGGCCGAGCTGCTCGACCTGATGCTGGACGCCGCGTACCTGGCCATGGACCGCGCCGCGCCGGACCCGGAAGGGTCCTGGCGCGAGAGGGTCGCCCGCGTCGCCGGGGACAACCGCGCGCTGTACCTGCGGCACCCGTGGACCGCCGAGCTGTCCGTCACCCGCCCCCCGCTGGGCCCCGGCGTGATCGGCAAGTACGAGTACGAACTCGCGGCCCTCGAGGGCATCGGCCTGACCGACGTGGAGATGGACGCCGCCCTGACCCACCTGCTCGGCTTCGTCCACGCGCAGGCCCTGGCCGCCGCCGACACCGCCGCGCACAACGCCCGCCAGAGCGACCAGGAGTGGTGGGAACTCAGTGCCCCGCTGCTGGAACGGGCCATGGACCCGGAGCGCTACCCCCTCGCCGGGCGGGTCGGCGGCGCGGTCGGCGGGTACAGCCCCGAGACCGTGTGGGACTTCGGCCTGCGCTGCGTCCTCGACGGGATCGCCCGGCTGCTGGAGCGGGCCGACCGGGCCTGATCCGGGCGGAGCGGGCCTCATCCGGGCCGACCGGGCCTGATCGGGGCGGAGCGGGCCCGCCTCCGCCTGATCCGGGCGGCGCCGCCTACCGGTAGCCGGTGGTGTCCGCCGGGAGGTCCGGGTCCTGCACCTCGATCATGTACCGCCAGGCGTCCGGCCGGCTGCCGTCCACGTCGGTGAAGCCGTAGACCCGAGCCAGCTGTCCGCTGGAGAGCGACTGTCCGTTCCAGCGGGACCGCTCCGGGTCGGCGGCCAGCGCGGCGACCGCGCGGCCGACGTAGAACGGGGTCTCCGAGATGGCGAAGTGCGGGACCGTCTTCAGGGCTTCCCGCCAATTCGCCTCGGTGACACCGAAGTTGTCCAGCATCATCTCCGACCGGAGCCAGCCCGGGGTCAGGGCCACAGCCGTCGCGCCGCGCGGGCCCACCTCGTGTCCGAGCGCGAACGCCATGCGCAGCACCGCCGACTTGGCGATGTCGTAGAAGAAGGAGACCCGGTACCGGCTCGCGTTGTACTCCGCCGTGCCGTCCGTCATCTCCACCACCAGTCCGCCCGGCTCGCGCAGCAGCAGGGGCAGCGCGTAGTGGCTGGTCACCGCGTGGGTCTCCACGGCCAGCCGCAGCAGCCGCAGCCCGTTGTCCAGGTCGTGTTCCCAGACCGTGCTCTCCCACTCGAAGAGCCGCTCGCCACCCCAGATGTCGTTCACCAGGACGTCGAGCCGGCCCTGCTCCGAGTCGATCCGCCCGACGAGGGCCTCCACCTGTTCGGGTGCCAGGTGGTCCGCCACCACCGCGATTCCGCGTCCGCCGGCGGCCGTGACCAGCTCGGCCGTCTCCTCGATCGTCTCGGGCCGGTCGTACTCCGAGCGACTGCCCCGGGTGCTGCGCCCGCTCACGTACACGGTCGCGCCCCGGGCCCCCAACTCGACCGCGATGCCCCGGCCCGCGCCGCGGGTCGCTCCGGCCACCAGGGCCACCTTGCCTTCGAGAGTCCGCTCTGCCTCCGTCATGACCGCGACCCTACGACGCCCGGGCGCGGCGGGTGCGGCGCGGCGCGCCTGCGGATCCGTGAGACGGGGCGGGCGCGGCCTTGAACAACCGGCCCCCGAGGCCGCACTGTTGGCGGAGATCCGTTCGTATTGTCAGGAGACAGGTTTGTCCACCGACCCCGCGCAGACATCATCCGAGCCAACGCCCCCGTCCGAGCCGACGCCCCTGTCCGCGCCCGCGGCCTCGTACGTCATCGACCCGGCCGGCGGCTGCCCGCACGCCCTCAACGCCCGGCTGCGCGCCCAGGGGGCGGTGGCCGAGGTGGTGCTCCCCGGAGGCGTTCCCGGCGCGGTCGTCCTCGGTCACGAGGCGCTGAGGGAGTTCCTCGCCCACCCCGACGTGGCCAAGGACGCCCGGCACTTCCCCGCCCTGCACGACGGCACCATCCCTCCGGACTGGCCGCTGCGCGTCTTCGCCAACGCCCAGGGCATGCACACCGCCGACGACGCCGACCACCGCCGGCTGCGCTCCCTGGTGGGCAACGCCTTCACCGTCCGCCAGGTGGAGCGGCTGCGCCCCCGCATCGAGGAGCTGACGGCCGGGCTGCTCGGCGACCTGGAGCGGGCGGCGCGGGACGCCCCGGACGGGGTGGCGGACCTGCGCACGCACGTCGCGCTCCCGCTCCCGATGAGCGTGATCTGCGAGCTCCTCGGCGTGAACCCCGAACACCGGGGGCGGCTGCACGAGCTCTCCAACACCGTCATCGTCGCCACCGACAAGACCCCGGCCGAGGTCATGGCGGCCCTGCGCGAACTCGTCGAGCTGATCGGCGCCATCGCCGCCGCCCGCCGGGCCGATCCGGGCAAGGACCTGACCAGTGCGCTGATCGCCGCCCGGGACGACGACGGCGGCCGGCTCAGCGAGACCGAACTCACCGGCACCATGCGGCTGATGCTGGTCGCCGGCCACGAGACCACGCTCAACCTGATCAGCAACGCCGTACGCGCCCTGTGCACCCACCGCGACCAGCTCGCACTGGTCCTGGAGGGGAAGGCCACCTGGTCGGACGTGGTCGACGAGACCCTGCGCTTCGACGCCCCGGTCAGCTGGTTCCCGTTCCGCTACCCGACCCGCGACCTGACCATCGACGGGACCGTGATCCCGCAGGGCACCCCGGTCCTCGCCGGCTACACGGCGGCCGGCCGCGACGGGGCCTTCCACGGCCCGGACGCCGACCGGTTCGACCTGACCCGCCCCACCGCGGCCCGCAACCTCTCCTTCGGACACGGCGCCCACTACTGCGTCGGCGCCCCGCTCGCCCGGCTGGAGGCCACCATCGCCCTGGAAGCCCTCTTCACCCGCTTCCCGGACCTGGACCTGGCCGTGCCCGAAGCCGAACTCCCGCACCAGCGCAGCTTCATAGGCAACAGCGTGGAGTCGCTGCCGGTCCGCCTACGGGCTTTCGGCGGGCGGTGAGATCTCCGTACTCAGCCACCCCAGTGCGTCGGGGTACATCGCGATCCAGGTCTGGAAGTTGTGTCCGCCCTGAGGGCGGACCAGCGTCTTGACCCGGACCCCGGAGTTCTGGGCCGCCTTCGTGAAGTCGGTCAGCTGCTGTGGCGGGCTGTCCTTGTCCTGGGCGGACGTGGCCAGGAACAGCCCGACGTCGGTGTTCTTGTCGCGCTTCGCCTGCTGGACCAGCCACATCGGGCTGTTGCGCTCGCGCAGCACCGGATCGGACAGCACGTCCGGGTCGCCGGTCAGCGGATCAGGGTCCAGGGCCGCGCCCGCCCGGAACGCCTTCGGGTACTGGAGCGGCAGTTTGGCCGCGCAGAAGGCTCCGGTGGAGATGCCCATCAGCCCCCAGCCCCGGGGCTCGGGGAGCGTGCGGAAGTTCTTGGCGACCAGGTCCGGCACGTCCTCGGCGAGCCAGCTCGCCACCTTCCGCTGCGGGGTGTCCGTGCAGTCGGTGTTCACCCCGCCCGGGTACAGGTCGGGGATCACCAGGATGAAGGGGTGCGCCGCGCCGATCCGGACGAGCTGCTCCAGCGCGCCGGGCATGTCACCGATGTCGAGCCAGGAGCGGGGTGAGCCCGGATAGCCGTGCAGCAGCATCAGTACGGGGAACCGGGTCTTCTCCGCGCCCGGTGCGTCGTACTCCGGGGGCGTCCACACGATCACCTGGCCGGCGAGCTTCGAGTGGGAGCCGCGGAAGTACGTGGTGCGGGTGCCGTCGCCGCCGAGGGTGAACTTGGCCCGCCCCAGCGGCGGCCCGGTCATGGCGGAGTCGTTCTGCCCGGCTTCGGTGCCCAGCAGGTCGTCCCAGGAGGAGTAGAGGCCGTAGCTCCCATTGATCCAGGTGGCCACCACGCAGATGGCGGTGAGCTGGCACAGGCCGATCATCAGCAGCCGGGCCGGCCAGCGCACCCAGCCGGGGCCCGGGATCCGGTTCCACAGGAGCAGCGCGGCGAGCATCGCGAATGCGGTGACGACGATCAGCGTGACGAGGAACGACGTACTGGTCAGCTCCACTGCGCCGGCTCCTGACGTACGACGGAATGATGGAGAATTCCGGACAATACGCCAAATCTACGATGCGCACCGTCCGGGGGAGGGGGCGGTGCGCATCGTGTCGGGCTCGACGCTCCCGGAGGGTGGGCCGGTCCCGGAGGTCGCGGCGGTCTCGGATGAGGAAACGGCGATCAGGTCAAGCGGGCCGGCGCCGGCTACCGAGTCGAAGATGTGTGCGGAGTGGCCATGACGTGCGCCTTTGTCCGTTGCCAGGATCTTGTGAACGCATCCGTAATCCATGATCTTCGGTCGGCGCGAACGTACGGCGAAGATTCCGAACCTGGGGGTCGCGAGACCTTACAGGTCGGGACCTTGGTCCTGGGGTAGATTCACCGCCTGTTCACCTGCGCGGTTCCGAGGTTTTCGGGCGGGCTGGTGTCGTATGAGGCATGATCGACGGGGATATGCGCAACACGCGGAAAATGACGAAAGCGACGAGTCGCCGGATTCGTCCCGGAGTGCGGGCCGGGATCTCGCCGGTGACTCCGGCGCGCACGGGCTACCAGGTCAAGCTGCTGGTCGACCCGGACCGGGTGCTCGACGCCGACGGCCGGCCCACGGCCGCCGCGGCCGCCGCGCTGTCCCTCGGCGCGCCCGGCCGCTCCGAGGTGGCCCAGTACATGGACGACGCCGGGCGCAGCCTGAACGGCCAGGGCTGGATCGTCCGCATGCGGCGCCACGACGACGAGAACCGGATCCGCCTCGCCTACAAGGCCCGCTTCGACATCGAGGGCGACGGTACGGACCCGGTCGAGGTCCGGCGCGTGATGGATCGGGCCTCCGGGCACAACTTCTGTGTGGGCGACGGCAATTACTCCGTCCAGGTCAACCTCAGCCACACCCGCGCCACCCTCGACTTCACCAACAAGAAGTGCCGTCCGGTCCCGGGCCTGGCGCCCGGCGAACTTCCGGGGCTCGACGCCTCCCGCGCCCTGGTCTTGGACCGCCTCCCCGGAAAGCTCGCCAAGTGGGCTGCGAAACCTGCCGGTTGGGCGGAGTCGGTCACCGCTTCATCTCGACTCCACGGGCCGGTAAGGCAGTCCAACTACCCTGGGCGCATGCTCGATCACGCGATGGAGACGCAAGTCAGCCGGCTGCGGACCGCCTCCGGCGAGCTGGCCTGGTTCGCCGAGATCACCGCCAAGGGGCGCACCCTGCGCGACGCGGTCGAGCTGCGCTCCGACCTGATGGGCAAGCTCCGCGCCGAGGGCTGGCTGCTGGAGCGGGACGCCTTCAAGACCGACCTCATCCTCGGCCGGTGAACACCTCCGCGCCCGCGCCGATACGCGTGGCCCACCTGGCCGACCTGCACATAGGCTCCGCCCTGCGCGGGCTCGCGGACTACCCCGGGGCGCCCGCGATAGACGGGCGCGAAGCCCCGTACGAGGCCCTGCGCGCGGCCGTGCGGCGCATCGTCGAGGGCGGCTACGACGCGGTGCTCATCGCCGGGGACGTCTTCGACCGCCGCCACTGCGACGCCCGGGCGCTGGCCGCCTGCCAGGACGTGCTCGGCGCCTTCCACGAGGCGGGCCTGCGCACGGTGGTGGTCTCGGGCAACCACGACGCCGAGACCCCGCTGCCGCACAAACTGAACCTCCCGCCCTCGGTACGCTGGCTTGGCGCAGACGCCCCCGAGTCGGTGACCTGGCCCGACCTCGGCATCACCGTCCACGGCCAGTCGGTGGCCGGTCCCGACGAGCGCCGCGACCTCGCGGCCGGCTTCCCGCGCGCGATCCCCGGCGCCGTCAACCTAGGGCTGCTGCACACCAGCCTGCACGGTGCCTGGAGCCGCCGGATCTGCGCACCGGCCGACCCGCGGACGCTGGCCCGCGCCGGCTACGACTACTGGGCGCTGGGCCACGTCCACCACCGGCTGGTCCCCGGCGCCGGGGCCTTCGCCGCCTATCCGGGCAACACGCACGCCCGCGGGCCCGCGGAGGCCGGCGGCCGCGGTTTCACCGAGCTGCTGATCGACGGCCCCGGAGCGCCGCGGATCCTCCCGGTGGACACCGCCCCGGTCCGGTACGAGACGCTCCACCTCCCGTACCGGGAGACCGCCGAAGCCGACCTGAAGGACCGCTTCGCGGCCGTCCCGGAGCCGTCCGGGGGCGGCGCCGTCGTATGGACCCTCAGCTCCGCCACCGACCCCGGCCTCCTCCACGAGGCCCGCGCCCTGGCCGGCCCGGCCGCCATGGTCTGCCCGGCCGGGGAATCGGCCGTCGCTTGCTGACCTGACGACCTGACCCGGCCCGACCTCACGGCCTGACCTGATGGCCTGACCTGACGGCCCGGCAAGATCCGAAAAAGAGACGGCCTAGCCCCGGACCCGGACCGTCACCGCGTGCCATCCGGTGGCGCCGTCGGGGAGGGTTCCGGCGCGTTCCCCCGTCTGTACGGCGCCGACGCCGTCCGTGGCGCGGACCTCCAGCGTGTGCCCGCCCGGAGCCGCCTCCCAGGGCCACACCCACTGGCGCCAGGTGTCGTTCCCGTCCGCCGCCCCGAGCCGGGCCCCCCGCCACGGACCCGCGTCCACCCGTACCTCGACCCGTGCGATGCCCCGGTGCAGCGCCCACGCCACCCCGGCGACGGCCACCCGGCCAGCCGCCACCTCGGCGGAGGGGCGCGGGGTGTCGATGCGCGACTGGGTCTTGACCGGGGCCCGCTGCGCCCAGGACCTGCGCACCCAGTACGCGTCGTACGCGGCGAAGGTGGTGAGCCGGAGCTCGCGCAGCCACTTGCACGCGGAGACGTACCCGTACAGGCCCGGCACGATCATCCGTACCGGGAAACCGTGCCGGAAGGGGAGCGGTTCGCCGTTCATGCCCACCACCAGCAGCGCCTCCCGGCCGTCCATCACGGTCTCGACGGGGGTGCCGAGGGTCATCCCGTCCACCGAGCGGGCCACGAGCTGATCGGCGCGGCCGCCCTGCGAGGGCGGCCGGACCCCCGCCTCGCGGAGCAGATCGGCGAGGCGCACGCCCAGCCAGCGGGCCGTGCCCGCGTACGGGCCGCCGACCTCGTTCGACACGCAGGTCAGGGTGGCGTCGTGCTCGACCAGGGGCCGGGCGAGCAGTTCCCGCAGGCCGAGGGTGAGGGGCGTGGAGACCCCCTCCCCGCGCACGGTCAGCCGCCAGGTGTCCGCGTTCACGCGCGGGATCACCAGAGCGGTGTCCACCCGGTAGAACTCCCGGACGGGTGTGATGAACCGGGTGGCTCCGGGGATCCGCAGGTCCGATCCGGCCGGGACCGGCGGGGCCGCCGCGGCGGGCGGCGGAAGGACGAGCCCGGCCCGCGAGGCCGTGGCCCCCGCGTCCCCGAAGGCGCCGAGCCGCCGCCCGGCGTACCCGGCTCCGGCCGACAGGGCCAGGACGGCGACGGCGAGGCGGCCGAAGCCGCGTCGGTCCAGGGCGCCGGGCGGGCCGGCTCCCGAGGGCCGCGGGCGGGGCCGAGGGATGGCTCTGACCAGCAGGTACAGCACTCCGGCCGCCGCGCACCCGCCCACCAGCGAGGGCAGGGCGTCCTGCCAGGCCGCCTCCGGCCGGCCGAGCGCGGCCGCCGCGCCGAGCACGCCGAAGGCGGCCGCGAGCGCCGTGCCCGCGGCCGGGCGGCGTACGGCGAGCAGCCCGGCCGCGATCGCCGCGACGGCCAGCACGGCGCCGATGCCCAGGGTCAGGACCAGCTTGTCGTCCGTACCGAAGCTGCGGATCGCCCACTCCTTGACCCCGGCCGGGGTGCCGTCGACCACGGCCCCGCCGACGGCGGTGAGCGGGGCCGCCTCGGGCCGGACGGCCGCCGCGACCAGCTGGGCCAGGGCCAGCCCGGCGAAGGCGGCGAGCAGTCCGCCGACGGCGCCGAGCGCGTACCGCCCCGGCCCTCCGGCGCGGGCCCGACCCGCTCTCGTACGGATCATGCGGAGTCACCGTCCGCCCCGCTCGGTGGGATGGAACCCCCACCTACCAGGGTGCCTCCGACGGCCGGCGCTTGCGCAGCTCCACGATCCCGTCGGTGAGCCGTGCCCGCAGGGCGGAGCGGCGGCGAAGCTGCTGCTCCCGGTCCGGGGGCGGCCCTAACCGGCCGATGGGCGCGGTGGCGGGCGTGGTGGCAGGCGCGGTGGGGGGTGCGGCGGCAGCCGCGGCGGCAGCCGCGGCGGCACCGCCGGTGAGGAGCGCCAGCAGCTCCAGGGTCGCGCAGACGCGGTGCGGGTCGGTCTCGGACATGGCGGGCGTCCTTCCGGCGATGGCGGGCGTCGGAAAGGGGCGGTCACCGGACGATGGCTCCGGTGACCGCCCCTGATCCGTGTGCGGCAGCGTCCTTCAGTGAATCCGGTGCCGCGCCGGAGCGTCGGCCGGTCGGCCCGGTTGTCCCCCGGGCGGGTGGGCGGCCTCCCCCGGAGGGTGAGCGCCGCTCCAACCGGCCGATCTCCACCTCCCGCGGGGTGTAGGTCAGTTGACGGCGGGAAGGGTGGCGGCGATGCCGCTCGCCAGGACGTACGGGTCACCGGTCGGCCGCGTCGGATGGCGGGTGGTGAGCTTGGCCCAGCCGTCCTCGAAGGCGTGCCAGTCGATCGCCCTCGGTGCGGCGCGCCGCACCAGGGCCTCCTCCAGCGAGGTGAAGTAGGAGGACCAGCGCCGCGCGTACAACTCGCTGACCAGGCCGCTCCATTCACGGTTCGCGTAGTCGTGCAGGAAGCCGCCCTCGCTGGTGCTCTGCCGTCCCCACACGCTGAGGAGCGAGCGGGCGTCGTACTCGTACCGGTCCTGCTCGGCCTCGTCCCCGCCGTGTGCGCGGGCCGCCGACAGCCAGGTGCCGAGCAGGAAGTTCGGATCCGATCCGACGAGCGCGTCCAACTGCCGCTCCCGGTGGGCCCAGTCGGCGGTCAGTTCGCGGAACAGGGCCAGGTCCCGGTCCTCGTAGGCCGCCTTGATCCGGGGCAGCAGCACCCGCGAGTGGTTGGCGAGGGCCTGCCGGGCGGTGTCCACCAGGTCGAAGCGGTAGGCGCTGGAGCCGCGGAGCCGGGGATCCACCTTGAGCAGGTGGTCCAGGGCCCGGCGCACCGAACCCGCCTGATACCGCATCGCCTTGGGGCTCCAGTAGGCCGATCCCACGGCCGTCAGGCTCGGCCGGGCGGCGAACAGGCTGTCCTGGGACTCCGACCACAGCCCCGAGGAGGTGCTGTACGGGCCCGTGCGCAGCTCCTCCCAGGCCGCGGCGGCCCGGGCGTCCGGGGCCCCGTACCGGCGGGCCGCGAAGTCGGCGAACCACTGGCGCTGGTCGACGGGGCCGGGCTCCCACGCGAGGTCGGTGAAGAGGTCGAAGGCCGCGGGATTGGTGCCGGTGGCCTCGGGCAGGTAGGCGATGCCCTTCAGCGCGCTGTCGGGCTTCGCCCGCCAGGACTGGAAGCGGTCGATCCACACCGAGGTGTTCGCGCCGATCGTCGTGTGCCCGCCGAAGTTGTAGATCGAGCCGATGGCGTACGAGGTCCCGCCCCAACGGGTCTCGCGGTCCAGCCGGTTGTACCGGTCGGAGAGCCCGTCCAGGATCAGCAGCTTCGAGGTGTCCACCCCGGCCAGCAGCTCCTTGGTCGGATCGTCCTGCCATCCCAGCACCGCCCACAGGGCGCCCGGATGCGCCGCCCACAGAGCCTGCTGCACCGCCCCGGCGGCCGCCTTCACGTCCACCGAGCCGGTCTGGCCGCCCTCGTGCAGCGGACTCATCCGGTACATCGTGCTGTCCCCGAACACCGCGCGCTGCTCCGCGTAGTACGCGGCGGCCAGCTTGGCGAAGGGCGGTGAGGCCGGGTCCAGCCAGTCGGGCCGGTCGAAGCCCGCCCAGTCGCCCTGCGGGACCGTGATCGCACCCGGGTTGCGCCCGGCGAAGGCAGGCGGCACCGTCCCGAAGTAGCCCGGCAGGACCGGGGTCATGCCGAGACCGCGCAGCTGCTCGGCGATCCTGCCGCCCAACTCGGCCCGGCCGCGCATCAGTTCCTCGGACACCGGGCCGCCGAAGCCGCTCAGGTTCTGCAGCAGCCACCAGCTCTGGTGACCGGGACCCGGGATCCACTCCCGCAGCTCCTCGGCGCTGTAGCCGAACCGCTGGAGCGCCTTGTAGTACGGGTACTCGGCACCGACCTGGACGAACACCTCGTTCATGCCGTGCAGGGCGAGCAGGTCGATCTGCCGCTGGTGTTCCTCGAAGGTGCGGTACGGGCCGCTGTACCCGTCGTCGGTGTCGTTCAGCGCGTACCGGTGCGCCACGTGCGCGCTGCGGGTGACCGGCGAGGGCACCGCCGGCAGCTCGGCGGGCAGCAGGCCGATGCTGTCTCCGGGCCAGCCGATGTCGGCTCCGGCGACGTGCTGGAGGTACCAGCCGACGCCGGTGAGCAGCGTGGCTCCGGTGGACCCCCGGACGGTGATCGCGCCGGCGGTGCCGGAGACGGTGAAGGTGTCGGGCCCGGATCCCGGGTCGGGCACCAGCGTGAACTGCCCCGCGTGGCGCGGCAGCAGCCGCTGCAACGAGGCCCGGGCGGGGGCGATGTCGAAGGCCCGCGGCCGGGGCGCGGGCGCCGCCGCGGGGGACTGGGCCGCGGGAGCCGTCGCCCCCACGGCGGGAGCCCCCACGGCGGGAGCCGCCGCCCCGGGAGCCGCCGCCCCCGGGGCCGGAGCCGTCGCCCCGGGGGCCGCCCCGGTGACGGTCAGGGTGAGCAGGGCCGCGGGCAGTGCGGCCAGGGTGATGCGGCGGCGCGCCCGCCGGGCGGCGGCCCGGCCGCGTCGTGTGAGGGGGACCGGCATGCGCGTCGTCCTCGTTTCCGTCGGCTCCGCCGGCCGCGGCGCTGCGGCCGGCTCGCTCGGCTCGGTGGGTGGATGCTTCCTCGTCTGGTGCCTCGTCGGCTTCCCCATGGGCGGGCCGTCAGACCGGCAGGGCCCACGCCTGGTCGACCTGGTGGTCGCCGCAGGGCGTCAGCCGCAGCCGCTCGGCGGGGGTGCCCGGCTCGACCGGGGCCGCCGCGGGGGCGGGAGCCGTCAGGCAGAGTCCGCTCGCGTCCTCGACCAGGGCGCCGTCGCGGCGGGGGGTCCAGCTCTGACCCGGTTCGCGGTGGCGCCGGTCGCCCGAGCAGTCGGCCAGCTCCACGAGGCCCTCCTCGCCCGCCGACAGGCAGGCGCCGGCCTGGCGCAGGCCGCCGTCCCGGCCCAGGGTCCAGCGCTGGTCGGGTGCGCCCGTACAGGCCGCCATCACGACGGCGCCGACGCCGGTGGTGTTCGCCCCGTCGGCGCAGGCGGCGCTCGTGCCGGAGCCCCGCCCGGCGATCTGCCCGGTCGGGACGGGCTCGGCGCAGCCGGGGTGCGGGGTGAGCCGCCAGACGCCCGTGTCGTGCGCGGCCAGGGTTCCGGTCAAGGTGTCGGACAGCTCGCGGGACTCACCGTTCCACAGGTTCTTCGCCTCGACGGTGCAAGAGTCCAGCCCGAGCTCGTCGAGCGGTACGCGGATGTCGCGGGCGGCGCCGGACCGGTTGAGCACGGCGACCGCGCGGTCCCCGTTCGCCAGCGGCCGCACCAGGATGTCGAAGGTGGCGTTCGAGGAGACCACCGCGCCCTGGCGGCCCATCGGGTCCTGGTCCAGCGCGATCAGATCGGTGTTGCCGAGGGCGGCGAGCCCGTCCGCGGAGAGTTCGGATACCTGCGAGGACAGGATGAACGGCGCTGCCATCATGGCCCACAGGCCGACCTGGCTGCGGCTCTCCGCCGCGGTGAGTCCGGGGGCGCCCGCGATCAGGAAGTCGGGGTCGTTCCAGTTGCCGGGGCCGGCGTACCGGCCGAGCCAGCGGTTGTAGCCGTAGTTGCCCATGACCGAGCTCCAGCGCGAGGTGTCCGGGGCGGTCGGCTTGTAGACCTTGATGTCCCGGCCCTCGCGCCACAGCTGGCCGGTCTCGCCGACCCAGTCGATCACCTTGTGCCAGTCGGATCCGCCCCACTCGCCCTGCTGGAAGTAGGCGGGCGCCGAGGCGGACAGCGCCATGTCCCGGCCGCTGCCGCGCAGCGCCCTGGCCACGGAGTTGTAGGCGTCCCGGTAGGCCTGTTCCTTGGTCTTGCCCTCCGGCACCCAGAGGTTGCAGCCGTCCATCTTGACGTAGTCCACCTTCCAGGAGGCGAACTGCCGGGCGTCGCGGGCGTAGTGGTCGGGGCCGCCGCCCTCGGGGGAGCCGCTGCCGGGGTAGCGCTCGCAGGTGAGGGAGCCGGCGTCCTGGTAGATGCCGAACTTCAGCTTCCTGGCGTGCAGGTACGCGCCGAGCCAGGCCATCCCGTGCGGGAACTTCTGCGTGTCGACGACCAGATTTCCGTCCGCGTCACGGCTCTTGGTCATCCAGCAGTCGTCGATGGTGACGGTGTCGTAGCCCTTGGCTGCCAGGCCGGTGGTCACGAGCGCGTCCGCGTTCGCCACGACCTTGGCCTCGTCGATGTCGCACATGTAGTGCGCCCAGTTGTTCCAGCCCATGGGCGGGGTGAGCGCGAGCGGGGTGTCCGACGTCGCGTGGGGCTCGGCCGTCGCGGGGGCGGGGCAGAGCGCGAGGGCGAGCAGGGCGGCCGCGGTCAGACAGGGGAGCGACGCACGCAGGCGAGGCGGCACGGAGTCTCCTTGACGTGGGGGCTGTCGAGGGCTCAGTGCAGCGGTGTGACTACCCGCTGTCAACATAAGTCGGGGGTTATTGATCAATGACCAGCAATATGGGTGTAGTCGAGTACGCAGGAGGAGGGTGATACGGCGTACGGTACGCCGTTCGTTACGGCGGCTGTGACAGTGGCTGATACGGTGTATCTCATGCCGAGAAGATCAGCAGCCCTGGACCGTGCCACACCCGCGGCGATCGCCGCCGCCGCCCTGCGGATCCTCGACGAGCAGGGGCCCGCCGCGCTCAGCTTCCGCGCGCTCGCCGAGCGGCTCGACGTCTCGCACGCCACCGTCCAGCGCCGGTGCACCGACCTCGCCGGCCTGCTCGACCTCTGCACCGAGCACCTCGCCGCGCAGCTGCCCGAGATCCCGGCCGCGGAGGGCTGGGCCGAAGCCACCGAGCGGCGGTTCAGCGCCCTCTACCGGCTCCTCGCGGCCCACCCCGGGCTGATGATCCTGCGCGGCGGCCGCCCCTGGCTCGGCCGGCAGCTGCTCGCCCGGCTCGTGGAACCGGCGCTCGCCGACAGCGTGGCCGCCGGGATGAACCCGGCCGAGGCGATGACCGCGTACCGGCGGATGTACCTGCTGACCCTGGGCAGCGCGGCCTTCGTCGACCACCGGGACCCGGCCGCCGCCACCGCCGCCTCGCGCGGGGCGCTCGCCGCCCTGGACCCCGCCGAGTTCCCCGTGCTCTCGGGCGGGCTGGCCGACGTACTGCCCGCGCTGACCGACCACGAGGTGTACTACGGCGCCCTGCGGCAGCTGATCGAGGCGAACCGGCCCGCGGGGGCCTGACGAGATGTCCGAACGACGGGAGTACGGGTTCATGGAACAGCAGCTCGACGCAGTGCAGCTCGACGCGGTGCCTCTCGACTACGGCGCCGTGCGCGCCGCCGCCGCCCGGATCGCCGGGGCCGTGCGGCCCGTCACGGTGATACCGGCGGGCGGAGGGATCTCGTACGCCCTGGAGTACCTCCAGCACACGGGCTCCTTCAAGGCGCGCGGAGCCCGCAACTTCCTCGCCGCCCACCGCGCCGCCGGAAGCCTCACCGGCGCGGGGGTCACCATCGCCTCCGGCGGCAACGCCGGGCTCGCCTGCGCCTGGGCGGCCCGCGCCGAGGGCGTGCCCGCCACCGTGTTCCTGCCGGCCACGGCTCCGCGCGTGAAGGTGGAGCGACTGCTCGGCTACGGGGCCGACGTACGGCTCGTCGGCGACCGGTACGCCGAAGCGCTCGCCGCGTGCCGGGAGTTCGCCGCCGGGAGCGGGGCGCTGAGCAGCCACGCGTACGACCATCCGCTGATCGCCGCGGGCGCCGGGACCCTGCTCGACGAGATCCGCACCGCCCTGCCCGGCCTGGACACGGTCGTCGTCGCGGTCGGTGGCGGCGGGCTGTTCGCCGGCATCGCGACCGCCGCGCGGGAACACGGCGTACGGGTCGTCGCGGCCGAGCCGGAGAACTGCCGGGCCCTGAACGCGGCCCTCGAAGCCGGCCGGCCCGTGGACGTCCCGGTGGACTCGGTGGCCTCCGACTCGCTCGGAGCCACCCGGGTCTCCGCGGACGCGCTGGCCGCCGTGCGGCAGCCGAACGCCTCGTCCGTCCTGGTCCCGGACTCGGCGATCACCGCCGCCCGGCGCGCGCTCTGGGACGAGCACCGCATCGTCGTCGAAGCCGGCGCGGCGACCGCCCTGGCGGCCGTACGCACCGCGTCCGGGCCGCTCGGCGAACGGGTCGCCGTGGTGCTCTGCGGGGCCAACACCGACCCGGCGGACCTGGGAGCGGCGCCGGCCTGATCGGCGGAACGCCCCCGGGGTCCGCAGCCGAGCGGACCCCGGGCCGCGGCCGCTCCGGGCCCCGGCCGCGATGGCTCGGGCCGCGGCGGCTCAGGCGGAGCCGTCCTCGCGGACCACGACGACCGTGCTGGCCGCGTACTGCACCACCTGCTGGCTCACCGAGCCCAGCAGCGCGCCCTTGATGCCGCCGTAGCCGCGGGTGCCGACGACCGTCAGCGCCGCCTCCTTCGAGGCCTCCACCAGCACCTGCGCGGGCGAGCCCTGCTCCACCCGGCGGAAGACCGGCACGCCCGGCGAGGTGCCGACCGCCTCCGCCACGGTGTCGGCGAGCTTCTGCCGGGCGGCGTCCTCGGCGTGGACGAGCTCGGTCTGCTCGGCCGGGCTGATGCCGAAGGGGTTGGTGTTCCAGTCCCAGCTCATCACGGCGTGCACGCGGCCGCCGATGGCCTTCGCCTGGGCCACGCCCCAGCGCAGGGCCTGCTTCGAGTGGTTCGAACCGTCCACGCCGACGACGATCAGAGGCTCGGTGTTCTGGCTCACGATGGTTCCTCACGTTTCAAGCGGTTCGTCCGAATGATCGTTCTCATCCCTGTATACACGCCGCACCCGTTCCGACCTCGAACGACGATCGTTGCGCGGTCCCGAGACTTTGGAGAACAGCGGCGGCCGACCCCGCTTGCGAGAGTCGGGAGGACAAGCAGACAGAGGAACGCAGAGGGACGAGGAGTTCGACGTGGCGCGACGCAATGGATGTCTGATCGGCGGTGTGGTGGCCGGGGTGCTGGGGATCGGACTGCTCGTGGCACTGCTGTTCGGGGTCGGCAAGGTCATGGACGTCGCCGAGAAGACCCTCGTCGACCAGAAGGTGTACGAGGCCGTGAGCGTGGGCGATTCCGAGGCCGAGGTCCGCGCCAAGCTGCCCTCGGGCGAAAGCTTCGTCACCTCGGCCCTCAAGGACGGCGGCCCCGCCGTGCCCGCCGGCAGCCAGTGCTCCTGGTACCTGTCCGACGCCGGGAACGGCGATACGGTGCTGCGCTTCTGCTATAAGGACGGCAAGCTCGCGGAGAAGGCCGACTACCGCGTGAAGTAGGGCCTTCGGCCCCTGCCTGAGGGAGCCGCACCGCCGGAGGGTGGAGGCATGCAGACCAACTCGGCCACTGCCGCCCCCGCCCGCCCCGTCCTGGCCGCGGTGGACGGCTCGGAACACAGCCTGAGGACCTTGGACTGGGCCCTCGACACCGCGCGCACGCGCGGGGCGGAGCTCTACGTGGCGCACGTACGGCCCGACGCCCCGCGGATCCACGCCCACGGTGAGGCCCTCGTACCGCCGCCCGGCGGGGAGGGCGATCCGGTTCTGGACGCGGTACGGGAGCGGCTGGCCGGGCGGGACGACCTGCCGCCCGTCACCTGCGTCTCCCGCGACGGAACCCCCTCCGCCACCCTGATCGAACTCGCGGCGGGCGCGCAGCTCCTGGTCATGGGCTCGCGCGGGCTCGGCGGCTTCGCCAGCCTGCTGCTCGGCTCCAACAGCCGGGTGTGCGCGGCCCAGTCGCCCTGCCCGGTCGTGGTCGTCCCGCACACCGCGCGGCTCGTCACGCAGGAGGCCGCGGGGCAGGCGCCGGGCCGGGACCCGGGCGGCGAGCGGAGGATCGTCCTGGGCCTGGCACCCGACGAGACCTCCGAGGACGTCGTCGACTTCGCCTTCGCGGAGGCCCGCCGCCGGGGCGCGGTGCTCCAGGTCGTCTCCACGCACCTGGTCCCGCTGTCCTCGCTCACCCTGGTCGGTTCCCTCGTCGCGGAGCGCGGCGGCGGCCACCCGCCGGGCGCCGCGGGCGCCGAGGCCACCGAGACGGCCCGGGAACTCGCCGAGAACCAGCGCGCGCGCCTCCAGCCGTACCTGACCAGGCACTACCCCGACGTCACCGTCGAAGCGGTCGTCGCGCCAGGCGACCCGGCCGGCCGCCTGGTCACCGCCTCCCAGCGGGCCGAACTCATCGTGGTGGGCCGCCACCGCCGCCGCCTGCGGGCCAACTCCCTGCTGATGGGCTCGGTCTCCAACGCGGTGCTCCTGCACGCCCTGTGCCCGGTGGCGGTGGTTCCCGTACGCGGCTAGGCCGTCTCTTTCGGATCTTGCCGGGCTCGCGGCGTCTGGTGCCGTGCCTGGCCGCACTGCCGAGGCGCCCCCGTACGCCCCGTACGCGAGCGCCCCGGCAGCACGCCCAGGCACGGCACCAGACGCCGCGGGCTCGGCCGACAGGATCCGAAAGAGACGGCCTAGGCCGTGCAACGCCCGGTCGGGTTGATCCGTCAGATCAACCCGACCCGGTGGGCCTCAGACCGCGATCGGCTGCGGTGCGGCGGCGAGGCCCTGCTTGACCTGTCGGGTGAGCTCGTCGGCGACGATCTCCGCCAGGCCGGCCTCGATGCCGTCCAGGGTCTGGGTGGCGACGTCGGCGGCGGAGACCTTCCGGTCGGCGGGGACGGCGGCGGCCATGTCGGTGTCCATGTAGCCCACGTGCAGGGCCGAGACGGCGATGCCCCGGGGTGCCAGCTCTTCGCGGGTCGCGCCGGTCAGGGCCCAGGCGGCGGCCTTGGTGGCGGCGTAGGAGCCGAGGTGGGCGGGGTGCGCCCAGGACAGCACCGACAGGACGTTGAGCACGGCTCCGCCGCCGTTGCCCTCGATGACGGGGGCGAAGGCCCGGGTCGCGGTCAGCGGGCCGAAGAAGTTGGTCTCCATCTCCCGGCGCACCTCGTCCGGATCGCCTCCGATCAGCGTCGCGCCGGTGGAGATGCCCGCGTTGTTGATCAGCAGGGTCGCGTCGGAAGCGGTGCGGGCGGCTTCCCGCACCGACTCCGGGTCCGTGACGTCCAGACGCAGCGGGACGACGCCGGAGAGGTCGACCGACTCCGGGCGGCGGGCCGCCGCGTAGACCTTCGCGCCGCGCTCCACGAGCTGGGCGGCCAGATGCCGCCCGAGGCCCCGGTTGGCGCCGGTGACGACCGCGACCGCGTTCTTCAGTTCCATGCCTGCTCCTCGCCCTGGCGGGTGCCGGCCGGCACCCCGCGCAATTAGATTATGGATGCAATCTAACCACCGTCCTAAGATAGATGCCAGTCGACATCCAAACGGGAGGTAGTCATGGGTCGCGTGTCGCAGGCGCAGGCGGAGGAAAATCGCAGGCGGGTGGTGCACACCGCCTCCCGGCTCCTCAGGGAGCGGGGGACGCAGGTCAGCGTCGCCGACCTGATGAAGGCGGCGGGGCTGACCCACGGCGCCTTCTACAAGCAGTTCGCCTCGAAGGAGGCGCTCGTGACCGAGGCGACCGCCCGGGCCTTCGCCGAGCTCGCCCTGCGGCACACCGCCGGGCTGGAGCAGCACGACGGGCAGCGGGGCGCCGCCCAGCAGGCGCTGATCGACGCCTATCTCTCCGTCGGGCACCGCGACGCCCCGGCGGACGGCTGCCCGGTCGCCGCGCTCGCCACCGACATGGCGCGGGAGGGTGGGGGGCCGGAGGCCCGGCACGTCTACACCGAGGGGGCGGCCCGGTTCGCCGAGTTCCTCGCCACCGACGATGAGGACGGGACCGTCAGGCTCTGCACCCTGTTGGGCGCGCTGCTCCTGTCCCGGGCCACCAAGGGCTCGCCGCTCTCCGAGGAAATCCTCGCCTCGGCGCACGCGGCGCTGACGTCAGCCCCCTGATCGGATTGCTAGGCGGGCACGGGGAAGAGCATGCAGCTGCTCGTGGCGTGGGCGAGCAGGCGGTCCTGCGCGTCCACCAACTGGGCCTCGGCGAGGGCGATGCGGCGGCCGGCGTTCAGTACCGTGCCGATGGCCCGCACCCGGCCCGTGTCCACGGTGATCGGACGCAGGAACTTCACGGTCAGGTCGAGTGAGGTGTACGCCATCCCCTGCGGGAGCGTGGACTGCACGGCGCAGCCCGCCGCCGAGTCGAGCAGCGTGGCGAACACGCCTCCGTGCACCGTGCCGATCGGGTTGTAGTGCTCTTCGCCCGGCAGGAGGGAGAAGACCGCCCGGCCGTGGTCCACCTCGTCCAGCTCGAACTCGAGGGTCCGGCCGATCGGCGGACGCGAGACCCGCCCCGCCTGCACCTCGCGCAGGAAGTCCAGGCCCGCCATGCCGCGGGCGGCCTGCGCCGGGATCGCGGGGTCGTCCCAGCTGTACGTACGCGTTCGCCCCACGGCCCGGTGCCTTCCTGTCGGTCATTTGGCTTCTCCGGCTGAAGCTAGCCGTGCTGTCGGCTGACTGTCAACGACGAAGCCAGCGGAGCCGTGGCCTTACGATGACGGGATGGAGTGGCTTGAGGTCAGCACGGAGAACTGCCCCGTCCAGCGCGCGCTCGACGTGGTCGGGGAGAAGTGGACGCTGCTGATACTGCGCGACGCCGTCAACGGGGTGCGCCGCTTCGACGGCTTCCACCGTCACATCGGCCTCTCGGAGGCCGTCCTCAGCGACCGCCTGCGGAAGCTGACCGCGGCCGGAGTGCTGGAGACCGTCAGCTACCAGGAACCGGGACGGCGCTCCCGCAAGGAGTACCGCCTGACCCGTAAGGGCTGGGACCTGTGGCCCGTCCTGATGGCGCTCGGCCAGTGGGGCGAGACGTACGCCCTCGGCCCCGACGTCCCCCGCCCCGTCCTGGACATGACCCACACCGACTGCGGCGCCCCGGTCCGCGTCGCCGTCCAGTGCACCGCGGACCACACCGCCCTGAACCCGCAGGACGTCACCGTCCGCCCGGGTCCGGGTGCCCGCGGCTCCTCCTGAACGGCCGTCCCGAACGACACGCCTACGCGGCCTTGCCCGGCGCCGGTCGCGGCAGTTCGGCGCGCCGCACGGCGCTGGAGGACAGGGCGATGGCCACGCCCAGGCTGCCGAAGGCGCCGCAGCCGACGAAGACCGGGGCGGAGCCCCAGGCTCCGATGGCGGCGCCGACGAGCGGGTAGCTGAGGGGCGCGAGACCGACCATGGTGAGCATGAGGACGGAGGTGACCCGGCCGAGGTACGCGGGGTTCGCCGCGGTCTGTATCAGGGAGTTGTTCAGGCTGCCGAAGACGCCCGCGCCCAGTCCGACGACCGCCGCGAGCACCACGGCGATCCAGAGGGCCGGCACCAGCGCGATGGTGGCCGCGCCCGCGCAGCCCATCAGCAGGGTCCCGGAGAGCACCAGGCCGGCGCGGGGCAGACGGCCGAGGAGGGCGAGCAGCGCCGCGCTGGCGGCCGCTCCCGCGCCGAAACCGCCGACGATCCAGCCGTAGCCGGAAGCTCCCCACCCCCGCTCCGCGTTGAGCAGCACCATGCCGACATTGAGCGTGCCCGTGAGGCCGAGCTCGCATACCGCGCCGGCGGCGACGAGCGGGCCGATGAGGCGATGGCGGCGGATGTAGCGCAGGCCGTCGAGCAGGTCCTTCCACGCCGTGCCCGGTTCCGCCGGGGTCTCCTCGCGCGCCCCGACGGGCCGCACGCGCACCGTCATCAGGAGCGGCAGGGACAGTGCGAAGAGGAGGCCCGCGACGGTGAAGGCGGCCGTGGGGCCGCCGAGTCCCATGGCCAGGCCCCCGAGAGGAGGGCTCGCGATCTGACCGAGGCGCATGGACAGGGAGCGCATGCCGGTCACGCGGGTGAGCTGATCGGCGCTGGTGATCCGCGGCGGGAGCGCTCCGATCGCGGGTATGAACAGGGCGTCGACCGCGCCGAAGACCAGCGCCACGGCGACCAGGAGCCACAAGGCCGGTACGGTCAGGGCGACGGCGGCGGCCACCGACAGGAGCAGGACGCAGCGCAGCGCGTCGCTGCCGAGCAGGACGCGCCGGGGATCGAACCGGTCGGCCACCACGCCTCCGCCCAGCATCAGCAGGGCCCGGGGCAGCGCCCCGGCGGCCATGATGAGGCCGACCTCGGCCGGACCGGCGGACTTCTGCGCGGACCAGGCCAGGGCGATGAAGTACACGTTGTCGCCGACGAGGGAAACGGTGTACGCGGCGAGCCAGCGCAGCACGTTGCCGTCGCGGTGGGCGGGCACGGCGGCGTATCCGGACAGGGCTCTCTCTGCGGTGGCCAAGGCAGGCTCCAGTGGCTCGGGACGCGCGGGATCGGGCTGGGGGTGCGGCTCGGAACGCGGTGGGGACACGGCTCGGAATACCGGTGGGGATACGGCTCCGTCAGAGCCGGAACGGGAACCCGTAGAGGTGCACGGACACGTGCTCGCGGTCCTCGGCGTCACCCTCCGCTCGGGCGGCCTTGCCGCGCTCCCGCCAGCGCCGGGTGAGGGCCTCGAACTCGGCGCTCATCTCGGCGAGTTCCTCGGCGGTCAGCTCGAGCATCCACTCGGAGGTGAACGCGGCGTCGGTCCAAGCCGGGCTCCACGCGTCCGTCTGGTCCAGGTACGCGCGGTACTGCGCGGTGCGGTTGTCGAGGATGCCGCGGGTCACCGCGTCGACGGCGGCGGCCCCTTCGGGCGTCTGCGCGAAGTCCGAGCCGCGGAAGCCCCAGCCCTCGTCGGACGCCGCCTGCCACCACCGCTCGCGGCCGTCGGTGCCCTGGCCGCTCGCCTCGGTCACGAAGCCGTGCTCGGCCAGCTTGCGCAGGTGGTAACTGACCAGCGACGGGGCCTGGTCGACCTGCTCGGCCAGCTGGGACGCGGTGGCCGTGCCGGCGGCGTACAGCAGCCGGTAGAGCTGCATGCGCAGGGGGTGCGTGAACGCCTTCAGCCGGGACAGGTCGGTGATCCGCTCGGGGGCGTGCTTCGGTCGCATGGGGGAACAGTAGATATGAAGCGGAATTTGCGCAATAAATATTTTGGAACTGCGGACGGGGGAGCCCCGGACCGGTCGGTGACCTGTCCGGGGCTCTCGTGGCGGCGGGGAGCGGACGCGGGGAGCGGCCGCGGTCAGTCGGGAAGGCGTTCGCCCGTCGCCGTGTGGAAGAGGTGGATGTCCTCCTGGCGCGGGATGACCCGGATGGTCTTGCCGCGCAGGCCCTCCTCGCGGCCGTACGTCCGTACGGTCAGCGGCTGGGTGTTGCCGTCGCCCAGGTCGAGGTGCCCGTACGCGAAGCCGTCCGCGCCGAGTTCCTCCACCGAGTAGAAGGTGACGGGCAGGCCCTTGTCGCTGTGCGCGGCGTGGAAGTCCAGGTGTTCGGGACGGATCCCCAGGGTGACGGCGGCGCCGCCCGCCGCCGCCCGGGCCGCAGGGCTGATCTTGACCGTGGAGCCGCCGAAGCGGATGCCGTCCCCGTGCAGCGGCAGGCTCAGCAGGTTCATGGCGGGGGAGCCGATGAACCCGGCCACGAACTTGTTCGCCGGCCGGTCGTACATGGTGCGCGGGGAGTCGCACTGCTGGAGGAGGCCGTCCGCGAGGACCGCGACGCGGTCGCCCATCGTCATGGCCTCCACTTGGTCGTGGGTGACGTAGACGGTGGTGGTGCCCAGGCGGCGCTGGAGGTTCGCGATCTCGGCGCGCGTCTGGACGCGGAGCTTGGCGTCGAGGTTGGACAACGGCTCGTCCATCAGGAAGGCCTGAGGTTCGCGGACGATCGCCCGGCCCATGGCCACGCGCTGGCGCTGGCCGCCGGAGAGGGCCTTGGGCTTGCGGTCGAGGTACTCGGTGAGGTCGAGGATCTTCGCCGCCTCCTCGACCTTCTTGCGGATGGTCTCCTTGTCCACCTTGGCGATCTTCAGGGCGAAGCCCATGTTCTGAGCGACCGTCATGTGGGGGTAGAGCGCGTAGTTCTGGAACACCATCGAGATGTCCCGGTCCTTGGGCGGCAGGTGCGTGACGTCACGGCCGCCGATGGAGATCGAACCCGAGGTGACCTCTTCGAGTCCGGCCAGCATCCGCAGGGTGGTGGACTTGCCGCAGCCCGAGGGGCCGACGAGAACGAGGAACTCCCCGTCGGCGATGTCGAGGTCCAGCGATTCGACCGTGGGGCGGTCGGCGCCGGGGTAGGTGAGGCTCGTCTGGTGGAACGTGATCCCGGCCATGGCTGTCAATCCCTCTTTCACCGGCGGTACGTGCCGGACGATCCGTGTGGGTGGGGTTGGCAGGAGTGGCGGAGCTGTATTGCGGTACGCGGGGTAAACCGCATTAGTGCCAGTTTTGGTTGACCGGCGATAAGAAGTCAACCTCTCCCGGAACGATCGCCTTCGTTATCGAATCGATATCACGCCAAAGGAGGTGAGGACTAAAGCGCATCAGTGCAGGTCGGAGTGATGGTTAGGGAGTGACTTTCGGACTGTTCGGCCTCCCGCTGTCGTATTCGGGACGTACGGGTGCCTGTCGCGCGGGACTTTGGTCATATTGACGGAATCTTGATTCCGGGTGAGTTTGGGCCCAGTGATCCGGCGACGAGGCCGGAACTCCCCCTGAAGGCGGCGACGATGACCCGTGAGAACGTGACCCGTATAGCCATCACCACGCTCGTGGCCGGCACTTTCCTCGCGACCTCCGCGTGTGGCATGAGCGGTGGCGCCGGAGACGTGAAGGAGGGGGAGAAGACCGGCAAGGTGGCCGGACAGATCACGTTCCGCACGCTCCAGCTGAAGCCCATGTTCACGTCGTACGTCCAGGGGGTCATCGACGCGTTCGAGAAGAAGTACCCGGACGCGAAGGTGAAATGGGAGGACGTGCCGGGCGACGGCTACAACGAGAAGATCGTCGCCGACGCCCAGGCCGGGGCCCTCCCCGACGTGGTCAACCTCTCCACCGACTCCTTCCAGCTCCTCGGCGACCGCGGGATGCTGGCGGACGTGGCGAAGCTCGACCCCGAGGTGGCCAAGGAGTACGTCCCCGGCGCCTGGGAGCAGTTCAAGCTGCCCGGCAAGGGGGACAGCGTGTTCGCGTACCCCTGGTACGTGACCCCGGAGATCCTCACGTACAACAAGGACCTCTTCGAGAAGGCCGGTCTCGACCCGGCCGAGCCGCCGACCAGCGTCGAGCAGTTCTTCGACTACGCCGAGCGGATCGCCGCCAAGTCCGGGGGCAAGTACTCGGCCTTCATGGCCGACCCCAAGGGCCGGCTGCCCGGGGACTGGCAGAAGATGGGCGTCCCGATCCTGAACGAGAAGCAGGACGCGTTCACCTTCGACACCGACAAGGCCGTCGAGTGGGTCGAGCGGATGAAGTACCTGTACGCCAAGGGCGCCATGCCCAAGGAATCCCTGCTCAAGCAGGACGACATCAACCAGCTCTACGGCGGCGGCAAGATCGTCTTCGGTCCCGGGTCCCCGGGCTTCGTCAAGGACATCAAGCAGAACGCCCCGCAGGTCTACGCGAACACGCAGGTCGCGGGCGCCGTCACCGGGCAGCTCGGCCACATCGGCATCTACGCCCAGTCGCTCGGCATCAAGAAGGACACCAAGCACATGGACGCGGCGACCGAGTTCGCCAAGTGGCTCACCAACGGCCCCAACCAGGTGGAGTTCTCGAAGCACGCCACCATCTACCCCTCCAACGCCGTCGGCCTCGCCGACCCCCTCTTCTCGGACCGGGGTGACGGCAAGGACGCGCAGACGCTGGCCCGCGCCATCGGCGCCGAACAGCTGAAGACCGCCGGACTCGACGCCAACACCCCCGTCCAGTGGACCAACCAGGTCGGTGACGTGGTCGTGCGCGAGATGCAGAAGGCCATCAAGGGAGAGCAGGACGCCAAGACGGCGGTGAGGAAGGCCCAGGAGGAGGCGAACAAGCTGCTCGCCAAGACGGCACAGCGGTGACGGCGGCAGCGGAGAGAGGAGAGGAAGGCGCCATGAGCCCCACGAGTCCGCCCGCAGGGCCGGGACTGCGGGAGAGGCCCGGCCCGTCCCGACGGGGCAACGCCCCGCGGAGCAAAGCCGCGACCGGGCAGGCCAAGCAGTCCAGGCAGGCCAAGCAGGCGAAGAAGGCGAAGAAGGCCATGGAGGCCGAGACCGGGCTGCGCCACCGCACGTGGTGGACCCCGTACCTCTTCCTCGCCCCGGGCCTGATCATGGTGACGATGTTCAGCCTCTGGCCGTTCGTCAACACCGTGATCCTCTCCTTCACCGACGCGCAGATCCTGCGCGGCGGCGGGTTCGTCGGCTTCGACAACTACACCCGCGCCTTCGCCGACCCCGACTTCTGGGTCGCCACCGGCAACAGCGTGCTGTACCTCGTGGTCGTCGTCCCCTGCCTGGTCTTCCTGCCGCTGGCCCTCGCGGTCCTCGTGCAGACGAAGGTGCCCGGCATCGGCTTCTTCCGGTCGGTGTTCTACACCCCGGTGATCGCCTCGGCCGTGGTCGTCGGCCTCATCTGGCAGTGGGTGCTGCGCAGCGACGGCCTGGTCAACACGCTGTTCCAGAAGCTGAGCATCATCTCCGAGCCGATCCCGTTCCTGACCGACAGCACCATGCTGCTGGTCTCCGCGATGATCGTGACCGTGTGGAAGGGCCTCGGCTACTACATGGTCTTCTACCTCGCGGCCCTCGGAAACGTCTCCACCTCGCTCTACGAGGCCGCCGCACTGGACGGCGCGGGCCCCGTCCGCCGCTTCTTCAGCATCACCGTTCCCCAGGTGAAGCCGATGATGCTGCTCGTCGGCACCCTCTCCGCGATCTCCGCGCTCCGCGTCTTCACCGAGATCTACATCCTCGGCGGGGAGAGCGGCGGTCCCGGCGGCGGCGCCCGTACGCTGCCCTTCCTCATCCGGCAGGTCGGCCTCGGCTTCTCCGGCGAGACCGGCTACGCGGCCGCCATCTCCATCCTGTTGTTCCTCCTGACGCTGGTCTTCAGCCTGCTGGGCCGCCGTCTCTCGAAGGGAGACGAAAGTTGAGCACCCTCGCTTCCCTCGGCAACACGTCGGGCAAGCGCGTCGGAGCCGACGCGCGGCGGTACTGGACCGGCCTCGCCGGCCGGTACGCCACGCTCCTCCTGATGCTCGTGATCATGCTCGGGCCGATCGTCTGGCAGTTCCTGACCTCGATCCGCGGCCGCACCGAGAACGTGTACGACGGGGTGCTGCCCTCGCAGCCCACCCTCGACAACTACTTCCGGGTCGCCGAGTCCTTCCCGCTGTTCCAGTACGTCGGCAACACCCTGACGGTGGCGGTCCTCGCCATCACCTCGAACATGCTGTTCGCGGCCATGGGCGGCTACGCCCTCTCCCGGGCCGCCTGGAAGGGCCGCAAGATCGTCTTCACCGTGCTGGTGGCGACGCTGATGTTCCCCTTCGAGTCCGTGATGATCTCGATGTTCCTGACGGTCCGCGAGATGGGCCTGGTCGACACCCTCATCGGCGTCTGGCTGCCCGGCGCGGTCTCCGTCCTCAACATCATGATCATGCGCTCGGCGTTCCTCTCCGTCCCCAAGGAGGTCGAGGAAGCCGCGGTCCTGGACGGCGCGAACGAATGGACCCGCTTCACCCGGGTCTTCCTCCCCGCCGCGAAGGGAGCCCTGGCCGTCGTCTGCATCACCAGCTTCATGGGCGCCTGGGACGACTTTCTCTGGCCCCTGCTGGTGCTGACCAACAGCGACAACTACACCCTCCAGCTCGGCCTGAAGACCCTGGCCGGCGCCACCACCGTCAGCGACCAGCGGATCATCGCCGCCGGTGCGATGGCCGCGCTGATCCCGATGATGCTGCTCTTCTTCGCCCTCCAGCGCTTCTTCTTCAAGGGCGTCGGCGAGGGAGCCATCAAGACCTGACCTGACCTGAGCTGACTGGGCCCGACCTGACCGGGCCCGTCCGAGCCCCGGCGGCCCGGCCGCCCGGCCCCCGATCCATCGCGGGACCACAGTCCACCCCCACCCTGGAGCAGCCGTCATGCACGACGACCGCAGCATCACCGAACACCGCCTCCGCCGTGTCCTCAAGGAGCGCATCAAGCCCGCCGTCCACTCCCGCCCGGTCCCGCTGACCGTGGAGCGGTGGGAGGCCCCCGGCGAGCCCGTCCCCGTGGCCGAGGGCCTGGCGGCCTCCTACGAACCCTGCGCCATCGGCGACATGTGGGGCCCGGCCTGGGGCACCACATGGTTCAAGGTCACCGGCACCGTCCCCGCCGACTGGGCCGGCCGCACGGTCGAAGCCGTGCTCGACCTCGGCTTCGACCGGATGATGCCCGGCTTCCAGTGCGAGGGCCTGGTCCACCGCGCCGACGGCGGAGAGGTCAAGGCGCTCAACCCGTACAACGACTGGGTGCGCGTCGCCGACCGCGCGGACGGCGGCGAGCGCATCGAGTGGTACGTCGAGGGCGCCTCCAACCCGATCCTCGTCGACCACGCGGTCACCTACGAGGGCGACAAGCGGACCAGCGGCGACAGGCCCCTCTACCGGCTCGCCCGGATGGACCTCGCCGTCTTCGAGACCGAGGTCTGGGAACTCGTACAGGACCTCGAAGTCCTCTACGACCTGATGACGCAGCTCGACGAGCGCGATGCCCGGCGCTACGAGATCCTGCGCGCCATCGACTCCGCCCTCGACGCGGTGGACCTCTGCGACGTCCCCGGTACCGCGGCCGACGCCCGCGCGCTGCTCGCCGAGGTCCTGGCCGCCCCCGCCAACGCCTCCGCGCACCGGATCAGCGCCGTCGGCCACGCCCACATCGACTCCGCCTGGCTGTGGCCGCTGCGCGAGACGGTGCGCAAGGTCTCGCGGACCACGTCCAACATGCTGGGCCTGATGGACGAGCACCCCGAATTCGTCTTCGCCATGTCCCAGGCCCAGCAGCTCGACTGGATCAAGACCTACCGGCCCGAGCTCTTCGAGCGCGTCAAGAAGAAGATCGCCGACGGGCAGTTCGTGCCGGTCGGCGGCATGTGGGTCGAGTCCGACACCAACATGGTCGGCGGCGAGGCCATGGCCCGCCAGTTCCTGTACGGCAAGAAGTTCTTCATGGACGAGTTCGGCATCGAGACGAACAACGTCTGGCTGCCCGACTCCTTCGGCTACACCGCCGCCATGCCGCAGATCGTCAAGCTCTCCGGCTCGAAGTGGTTCCTCACCCAGAAGATCTCCTGGTCCCAGGTCAACAAGTTCCCCCACCACACCTTCTGGTGGGAGGGCATCGACGGCACCCGCGTCTTCACGCACTTCCCGCCCGTCGACACCTACAACTCCGACCTCGGCGGCGCCCAGCTGGCGCACGCCGCCCGCAACTACCAGGAGAAGGGGCGGGGTTCACGCTCGCTGGCCCCCTTCGGCTGGGGCGACGGCGGAGGCGGCCCGACCCGCGAGCAGCTCGGCCGCGCCAAGCGGCAGCGGGACCTCGAAGGCTCCCCGCGCGTGGAGATCGAGCGCCCCGACGCGTTCTTCGAGAAGGCGCACGCCGAGTACGGGGACGCGCCCGTGTGGGCCGGCGAGCTCTACCTGGAACTGCACCGCGGCACCTACACCTCCCAGGCCAAGACCAAGCAGGGCAACCGGCACAGCGAATCACTGCTGCGCGAAGCCGAGTTGTGGGCGTCCACGGCCGCGGTGAAGGTCCCCGGGTACGCGTACCCGTACGAGGACCTGGAGCGGATCTGGAAGACCGTGCTGCTCCACCAGTTCCACGACATCCTCCCCGGCTCCTCGATCGCCTGGGTGCACCGCGAGGCCCGCGAGACGTACGCCAAGGTGCGCGAGGAACTGACGGCCGTCACCGTGGCCGCGCAGACGGCCCTCGCCGGAGCGGGCGAGGAGGAGCTCGTGTTCAACTGCGCCCCGCACGCCCGGCGCGGAGTCCCCGCCGGCGGGGCCGGCCGGCCGGCGGCCGCCGAGCAGCCCGTCACGGTGCAGGAGCGCCACGGCGGCGGCCACGTCCTCGCCAACGGGCGGCTCCTCGTGGAGATCGACGGCCGCGGCCTGATCGTGTCCGCGTACGACCTGGAGGCCGGCCGGGAATCGATCGCCCCCGGGGCCGCCGCGAACCTGCTCCAGATCCACCCCGACTTCCCGAACATGTGGGACGCCTGGGACATCGACGCGTTCTACCGCAACAAGGTCACTGATCTGGTGGACCTGGACGCGCTGGAGGTCGCGGGGGCCGGGCCCGACGCGGCCGCCGTGCGGGTGAGCCGCTCGTTCGGTCTGTCCCGTGTGGTCCAGACGGTCACCCTGCGGGCCGGGGCGAAAACGGTGGACATCGTCACGGACGTGGACTGGCACGAGACGGAGAAGTTTCTCAAGTCGGCCTTCCCGCTGGACGTCAAGGCCGAACGGTCCGCCTCCGAAACGCAGTTCGGGCATGTGTACCGGGCCACCCACACCAACACCTCCTGGGAGGCGGCCAAGTTCGAGATCTGCGCGCACCGCTGGATTCACGCCGAGGAGCCCGGCTGGGGCGTCGCGGTCCTCAACGACTCCACGTACGGGCACGACGTCACCCGCGACGTGCGCCCGGACGGCGGCCAGACCACCACCGTCCGCCTCTCCCTCCTGCGGGCCCCGCGCTACCCGGACCCGGAGACCGACCAGGGCGCGCACACCCTGCGCTTCTCGCTGGCCCCCGGCGCGGCCGTGGGCGACGCGGTCCGCGAGGGCCACGCGCTGAACCTGCCCGAGCGCGTGTTGCGCGGCGCGGGCCCGGTGGCCCCGCTGGTCGCGGTGGACACGGACGCGGTGGTCGTCGAGTCGGTGAAACTCGCCGAGGACCGCAGCGGCGACGTGGTCGTCCGGCTCTACGAATCCGGGGGCGGCCGCGCGCACGCCACCCTGGCGGCGGGGTTCCCCCTGACGGCGGCGGTCGAGAGCGACCTGCTGGAACGCCCTCTGGAGGGCGCGGCCGTCTCCGCCCTCGCCGCGGACGGCACGGTCGCCCTGACCCTGCGCCCGTTCCAGATCGTCACGGTCCGCCTCCACCGGGCCTGACCACCACCGCGGGGCGCCCCCTGGACCGGGGCGCCCCGCGGCGCGGGCCCACCCGTGCCGTATGTTCTGCCTGCCCGCCCCCGTCGGCGGGCCTCCGCATGTCAACGCACCCGTGGGGGGTCCCTCGTCATGTCCGCCGGTACCGCACGACTGTCACCGCTCGGCGCGCAGTCAAGCTGGCCATGATCCTCACGGCGGTGGTCTGCATCGTCTGGTTCCACCGGGTCCGGGTGAACGCCGGCGCGTACGCGCAGGGAGCCATCCGGGGCGGTGCGGGCTGGGCGATCGGAGTCTGGTTCATTCCGGTCGTGGGCTGTACCGTCCTGCGCTGCCTGATCGCGCTGAAGGTGTGGTCGGCCAGTGCGTCGAGGCTGTCGGGCAAGGCCACGCTGACCTCACTCGCCCCGGTCCCGGGGGTGCGACCCGGGATCACGCCCCGAGGAACGCCGCCACGGCCGCCGTGAACTCGCCCGGCGCCGCCGCGTGGATCAAGTGGCCGTACGGGAGGGTCAGCAGGCGGGCGTCCGGGATGCGGCGGACCACCTCGTCGAAGGACGCGGGCGCCAGGTGGCTGGTGGGACCGCCGTACACGACCAGCGTCGGGGCCGTGATCCGCGCCAGGTCCGCGAGCCAGGCCGGGTCGGGGCGGTCGAGCTGGGGCCGGACCGCGAGCACCATCGCCCAGTCGAAGGCGAGTTCGCCCTCGGGGCGTTCCGGGACCACGGGCTCGCGGGGGAGCGGCGCGGGCGCGTCCTCCAGGACGAGACGGCCGAACCGGTGCGGCCGCGCGGAGGCCGCCAGGTACCCGACGACGCCCCCCATCGAATGCCCCACCAGGTCCACCCGGTCTAGTCCGAGGGCGTCCAGGAAGCCCAGCACGTCGTCCCGCATGAGCGGCAGCGAGTACGCCGACGGCCACGCGCTGGCTCCGTGGCCGCGCAGGTCCAGCGCGAACACCCGCCGCTCCCGAGCGAGTTCGTCCCGTACGGGCGCCCAGTCGGCGGCGGTCTTGCCGAGCGCCGGGAGCAGGAGCACCGGGGGTCCGGCCACCGGGCCGGTGACCTCGTAGGCGAGGCGCACTCCGCCGTTCACCGTCACGGTGCGCCGCTGGACCGGCGGGGTGCTGCTGGGATTCCGCGTCATCCGGCCGAGGGTAGCGTCCGGCATCGGGTGGCGGGGCAAGGGGCGGGGCAAAGGGCGGGGTCTCTCGCCCTCGTCGATCCGCGACGAGACGGGCCTGTGGTTTGTCACACAACGGTCATCAGCGGATAAGAACCGGAGGGTTGCCGGCGGCCGTCCTCACAGCTGTACCAGCCAGCCCTTTCCAGAGAAGAGCCGTCCACCATGATGCGTGTTGGCCCCCAGACGACCCCCGTGGCATCCGCTCGGGGCCGCGGAAGCTCCGCGGCCCCGCTGTTCGCCGTCGTCACAGGGCTGTTGCTCCTCACGGCCTGCGGCGCCGGCGGGGACACGGGCCGGGCGGAGGACGCGAAGGGGGCCGCCGACGCGGCGGGTGTGCAGGCCGCGGCGTCGAAGGCGGCCGCTCCGCCGAAGGTGACCACCGGAGCCGTACTGGACTTCGACCTGATTCCGGGGGCGGGGAAGACGGTGGGCACCGGCCAGCCGGTGTCCCTGCAGTTCGAGAAGCCGGTCAAGGACAAGGCCGCGGTGGAGAAGGCGCTGACGGTCACCGCGTCGAACCCGACCGAGGGTTCCTGGGGCTGGGTCACCACGCCCTCGGGCCACGACCGCCTGGACTGGCGCCCCAAGGACCCCTGGAAGCCCGGCACGGACGTCACGGTCAAGGGCACGCTCACCACGGTCGACCCCGGCGGCGCGCACTTCGACCGGGACCTGAACCGCACGTTCACGATAGGCCGCGACCAGCAGCTGACCGCCGACCTCGACACCCACCGGCTGATCGTCGAGCGCGACGGCAAGGTGGTGAAGTCCATCCCCATGTCCGGCGGGCAGCCCGTCAAGGGCCGCCAGTCCCGACTGGGCACCTACGCCCTCAAGACCCGGGAACCCAAGGTGCACATGACCTCCGCGTCCGTGGGCGGACCGGTGGACTACGACGTGATCGTCAACTGGGGCATGCGGGTGACCGACACCGGCGCCTACATCCACCAAGGGGTTCCCGAGGCGCAGAAATACGTCGGCAACACCAACCACAGCGCCGGCTGCATCGGCATGACCCCGGCCGACGCGAAGTGGCTCTTCGACAACACCATCCTCGGCGACCTGCTCACGATCAAGGGGAAGGAAGCCATCAAGAACGTCGACGGCCCCGGCAACGGATACGCCGACTGGAGCATCAGCTACGACGAGTGGAAGAAGCTGAGCAAGGCCGCCTGACGCGGGCCCGGCAGAACCTGGTGGACTGCCTGGGCGGTGCGCGGGAGTCGCTGGACACCGTGCACGGATACCCGGCCCCGCTGGCAGTGGCGATCGGCGGCGTCCGGGACCGCGGCAGTGAGCTCGCTCGCGCGTAGGGGGATTCTGACGTCCGGAGACCCGCGAGAATCAACCTCGTGAGTACACCAACGCAGTCCCAGCGGATCGTCGGACGCGGCGTCAGCACCCTTATCCCGCAGAGCGCCACCGATCAGGCCATGGCCGCGCTCACCGGGCTGGAGACCGTGCCCGTGCACGTGGGGCTCCTCCAGGCGGCCGCCCTCCTGCTGGAGGACGCCGCGCGGACCGCTACGGACGAGGCGACGAAGGCCGCCATGGCCAAGACAGCTGGGATGCTGCGGTCCGCCATGTAGGGGCTGCCGGTCGCTACGGAGGTCCGGCAGGGCCGGACAGTGGAGGTGCCGCCGACCGTCCCCACCCCGCGGTACGTCCGGGCTGGATGCCGTTCGGCTCCGAGTCGCGCCCGAACGGCCTCTGGCGGCGACCCGGAGCAGCGCGAGCGGTACGCACACGACCGGGCGGGCTCCGGCGCGCCGTCGGGCTCAGGTCTTGGAGGCGCCCAGGGTGCTGCCCCGCAGCCATGCGTCCCAGCTCAGGTTCCAGTCGCCGTAGCCGTTGCCGAAGTGGTCCATGGGCTTGCCGGTCGTGCCCGTCACCTCGATGACGTCGCCGACGCGGGACCGTTCGTACAGCCACTTCGCGTCGGCCACCGACATGCCGATGCAGCCGTGGCTGACGTTGGCCTTGCCGAAGGACTCCGCGTTGTCGGGCGCCGCGTGGACGTACTCGCCGCTGACGGTCTCGCGCATGCTCCATTCGTACCGGCCGTAGAACCCGTCCGGGCCGGTGCGCGGGATGCCGATGGTCAGGGAGTCCATCAGGACGGTGGCGTCCTTGCTGAGGATCGTCTTGACGCCCTCGCGCGTCTTGAACCGCTCCTCGCCGCCGCTGACCGGGATGGTCCGCAGGGGCGTGCCGTCCTTGACCACCGTGAGCGTGTGCGCGGCGAGGTCCACCTTGCTGACCATCGCGGGGCCCACCCGGAAGGTCAGCCTGCGGTTTCCGGCGGCGGCGGTGCGGTCGTCCAGCTGCACTCCCGCGAGCCTGGCGTCGAGGGTCACCTCGGTGCCTGCGGGCCAGTACTCCCGCGGCCGGAAGTGGAGGTGCGTGTCCCCCTTGGCCTCCGCCCAGTGCCAGGCGCCGACGACCCCGGTGGAGGTCTTGATCTCCATGCGGCCCTCGATGCCGGCCCGGAGCGCGGGGTCCACCTTCTGGCCCTTGAAGACCAGGGAGACGGGCTGGCCGATGCCGACCGTCGTGCCGTGCGCGGGGGCGATCGCCGGGCGCACCTGACGGGGCGGGTTCCGCAGGAGCCGGGCCTCGGGCGCGGGGGAGCGGGTCGGGTCGGGGGCGGGCCCGGGCGCGGTCGACGGTGGGGAGGCGGCCGTGTCCACGGCGTCCACAGGGTTCACGGGGTCCACGGCGTCCGCCGCGGCCTTGCGGCCGAGCCGGTCGGTGTCGGACTCGGCGATGGCGCAGCCGGCGAGCAGCACCGTGGCCGCGGCGCCGGCCAGGGCCGCACGCAGAGCGGGGGCGCCGTGGCGCGTGCGGGCGGCACGGCCCTCGGGGGCGGGGAATGCGGGCATCCCCCCATCCTTCGCGATCACCCCGGCCGTGAACTGCGCCACAGGTCCCGCCGGTGAAGGCCCTTGGCCCTGGGAATCGGCGGATCTCCGGGCCGCGGGGTTCCGCACTCGGTTGTGCACCTAGTTGCATAATAAGCGCCCGCTCAGCTAGAACAGGTTCATCACCCCCCGCGCGAGGAGGCGCCCCTCATGAGTCCCCAGAGCCGGTACCCGCACCTGCTGAGCCCCCTGGACCTCGGTTTCACCACCCTGCCGAACCGCGTGATCATGGGCTCCATGCACACCGGCCTCGAAGAGCACGAGCGGGGCTTCGAACGTCTCGCCGCCTTCTACGCCGAGCGCGCCCGCGGCGGCGCGGGCCTGATCGTCACCGGCGGCATAGCCCCGAACGACGCCGGACGGCCCTTCGAGGGGGGTGCCCGCCTCACCACCGAGGAGGAGGCCGCCGAGCACCGGGTGGTCACCGACGCGGTGCACGCCGAGGGCGGGAAGATCGCGATGCAGATCCTCCACTTCGGCCGCTACGCCTACCACAAGGACCTGGTCGCCCCCAGCGCCCTCCAGGCCCCCATCAGCCCCTTCGTCCCGAACGCGCTCACCGACGCCGACGTCGAGCGCACCGTCGAGGACTTCGTCCGCGCCGCCCGGCTCGCCAAGCTGGCCGGCTACGACGGCGTCGAGATCATGGGCTCCGAGGGCTACCTGGTCAACGAGTTCATCGCCGCCGCCACCAACAAGCGCACCGACCGCTGGGGCGGCGCCTACGAGAACCGCGTGCGCTTCCCGCTGGAGATCGTCCGGCGCACCCGCGCCGCCGTCGGCGAGGACTTCATCCTCATCTACCGCCTCTCCATGCTCGACCTGATCCCCGGCGGCTCCACCCTCGACGAGGTCGTCCACCTCGCGAAGGAGATCGAGGCGGCCGGCGCCACCATCATCAACACCGGCATCGGCTGGCACGAGGCCCGCATCCCCACCATCGCCACCTCCGTCCCGCGCGGCGCCTACACCTGGGTCACCAAGCGGCTGATGGGCGCCGTCTCCGTCCCCCTCGTCACCAGCAACCGCATCAACACCCCGGAGATCGCCGAGGAGTTGCTCGCCGACGGCCGCGCGGACCTGGTCTCGCTCGCCCGCCCCTTCCTCGCCGACGCCGATTTCGTCGCCAAGGCCGCCGCCGGGCGCTCCGAGACCATCAACACCTGCATCGGCTGCAACCAGGCCTGCCTGGACCACACCTTCAGCGGCAAGCTCACCACCTGCCTGGTCAACCCGCGCGCCTGCAACGAGACCGAACTCATCCTGTCTCCGACCCAGTTGAAGAAGCGCGTCGCCGTCGTCGGAGCCGGCCCGGCCGGCCTGGCCTGCGCCGTCTCCGCGGCCGGCCGCGGCCACGCCGTCACCCTCTACGAGGCCTCCGGCCACATCGGCGGCCAGCTCGACATCGCCCGCCGCATCCCCGGCAAGGAGGAGTTCGAGGAGACCATCCGCTACTACGGCACCCAACTCGCCGAGCACGCGGTCGAGGTCAAGCTGAACACCCGCGCCGACGTCGAGACCCTGCGCGGCTACGACGAGGTCGTCGTCGCCACCGGCGTCACCCCGCGCATCCCCGACATCGAGGGCGTCGACGGCCCCAACGTCGTCAGCTACCTCGACGTCCTGCGCGACGGCGCCCCCGTCGGGCAGCGCGTCGCCGTCCTCGGCGCCGGCGGAATCGGCTTCGACGTCGCCGAGTTCCTCACCGACAGCGGCGAAGGCGCCTCCCAGGACCCGGAGGTCTACTTCCGCCACTGGGGCGTGGACACCGCCTACACCGGCCCCGGCGGCCTCACCGCCCCCGAGCGCCCCGCCCCGCCGCGCCAGGTGCACCTGCTCCAGCGCAAGGCCACCAAGGTCGGCGCCGGGCTCGGCACCACCACCGGGTGGATCCACCGGGCGGAGCTCAAGCACCGCGGCGTCGTCTCCGTCGCCGGGGCCGCGTACGACAGGATCGACGGCGAGGGCCTGCACATCACGGTGGAGGGCGAGCAGCGCCTCGTACCCGCCGACACGGTGGTCCTGTGCACCGGCCAGGAACCGCGCCGCGACCTGTACGAGGCCCTGCGCGCGGCCGGCATCGAGGCGCACCTGATCGGCGGCGCCGACGTGGCCGCCGAACTCGACGCCAAGCGGGCCATCCGCCAGGGAACGGAACTGGCCGCCGCCCTCTGAGGCGCGCCCAGGCCGTCTCTTCCGGATCTTTCCGGGCCCGAGGCGCCTGACTGAAAGGGAGTTGTGGCGGTCCGGACCGGGCCGCCACAATCACCCGATGACGACGCTGACGCCGGCAGACGCGGACAAGATCCTCCACGACAACTTCGCCCCCTGGGTGCTCGCCCTCGGACTCACCGTCCAGGAGACGGGCGAGCGGCACGCCGTACTGCGGCTGCCCTGGTCCGACAGCCTCGCCCGCGACGGCGGGGGCCTCAGCGGGCAGGCCCTGATGGCCGCCGCGGACACCGCGACCGTCATCGCGATCTCCGCCGCGCGCGGGGCCTACGGTCCGATGACCACCGTCCAGCAGTCCACGAGCTTCCAACGGCCGGTGGTCGGCGCCGACGTGCTGATCGACGTACGGATCACCAAACTCGGCAAGCGGATGGCCTTCGCCGACATCACCATGACGCCCGAGGACGCCGAGGAACCGGCCGCGAAGGCCTCCACCGTCTACGCCCTGCTGGGGTGAGCGGCCCGCGGAGCGGGCTGCGGCACAACCGCCCCTTCATCGTCTTCTGGCTCGGCCAGGCCCTGTCGGTGCTCGGCGGCTCCATATCGATGCTCGCCCTGCCGCTGGTCGTCCTCGAACTCACCGGATCCCTGGTCGGGATGGGCCTGATCACCGCCCTCTCCGGGGTCTTCGCCATCGCCACGGGAACCTTCGCGGGGCACGTGGTGGACCGGGTGGACCGCCGCCGCCTGATGATCGGCTGCGACCTCGCGCGGGCGGCGCTGCTGGGCTCCGTACCGCTGGTGTGGTCCTTCGGCGGCCCGCGGATCTGGTGGCTGTACGTGCTGACCGCGCTCGTCACCGTACTGAAGACGCTCTTCGACGTGGCCTACGTCAGCGCCGTGCCCGCCCTGGTCGAACCGGCCGACCTGACCGCCGCCAACGCCCGGCTGATGGGCACCTTCGCCCTCGGCACCCTCCTCGGCCCGGTCGTGGCCGGCCTGCTCGTCGCGGGGATCGACGGGTCCTGGGCGCTCGCCCTGGACGGAGCCACCTTCCTCGTCTCGGGGATCAGCCTGCGGTGGGTCCGTTTCCGCACCCGGGGGGACGCGGCCACGTCCCGGCCGTCGCGGACGAACACCTCGCTGCGCGAGGTGTTCGTGGTCGGCTTCCGCTTCCTGTGGTCGCACGCCCTGCTGCGCCCGCTGACGGTTCTGCTCACCCTCCTCACCTTCGTCACCGTCGGAGCCACCGACCTGCTGATCTTCCGCCTCCAAGACGACCTCGACCGCTCCCCGGCGACCATCGGCTACGTGATGGCCGTGAGCGGCGTCGGCATCGTCTGTGCCTCCTTCGCCGCCGGGCCGCTGCGCCGGACCCTCGGCTTCGGCCCGTGCTGGCTCGGCGCGGTCGCGCTGATCGGCCTGTCCGTGGCGGGCATGGGAGCCAGCCGCAGCGTGCCCGTGATCGCGGCGATGGCCGTCCTCTTCATGTTCGGGGTGACGCTGGGCGGCGTCTGCTCCATGACCCTGCGCCAGGAAGTCACCCCGGACCACCTGCTCGGGCGGGTCACCTCCGCGTTCTGGACGGTCCACAACGCCTCGGGCCCGGTGGGAGCCGCGGTGCTCACCACCGTGGCGGCCCGGCACGGCGTCCCGTCGACCAGCCTGGCCGCGGGCGCCTTCTGCGTCCTGATCGCCGCCACCGGCCTCCTGACCCCCCTGCGCTCCGCCCGCCCGGACCCGCCGCGCAAACCGGTGGCGGGCGCGCCCGGGGGGCCGCCGGACCCCACCGCCACCGCTTCCCGGCGCACCCCGCGACGGGGCCGCCGCCGGTGAGCGGCAGGCCCGCCAGGGCCGCGCGGTGCCCGGGGACGTCTCGGTCGCGGGCTACGACGGCTCGTCCATCACCGAGTTCACCGACCCTCCCCTGACCACGGGCGCCAGCCCGCCGACCGGTTGGCCCTGGAGGCCGGGCGCAGCGTACTGGCGCTGGTCAGTAACCGGGACGTGCCCACGGGGGAGCTCTTGTTCGACCCCGAGCTGGTCATCCGGGCGACCACCGGACCGGCCCCCGCGGAGCCCGGGGCCTGATCCGGGGCCTGATCCGGGGTCTGATCCGGGGTCTGATCCGGGGCCCGGGGTCGGCGCCCCCGCCCCGGGCGGTTCCCGGGGTCCGTCCCGCGGACTCTCAGTGCCGTTCCTCGCCCGCGACGAGGAGTTCGCCCACTTCCTCCGCGAGCGCGGCGCGGGCGGGCGCGGGCAGACCGGCATCGGTGACGAACCAGTCGGCCTGGCGGAGCGCCGCGAAGCCGCTGAGCCCCACCACCCCCCACTTGCTGTGGTCCGCCACGACGGCGACCCGGCGTGCGGAGGCGACCAGGGCGCGGTTGGTCTGGGCCTCCATGAGATTGGGGGTGGTCAGGCCGGCGCCCTGCGCCACCCCGTGCGCGCCGAGGAAGAGCAGGTCCACGTGGAGGGAGCCGATCGCCAGGTCGGCGAGCGGCCCGACCAGGGCGGCCGAGGGCGTGGGCGAGCCGCCGGTGAGCAGCAGGGCGGGGGCGCCGGCGCCGCGCTCCCGGCCTTCGGCCCACACCAGTTCCGCCACCGGGAGGGAGTTGGTGACGATGGTGAGCCGTGGGATGCCGAGGAGCCGGGTTGCGACCGCGTGCGCGGTGGTGCCGCCCGAGACGGCGATCACGCTGCCCGGTTCCACCAGGGTCGCGGCCGTGTCCGCGATGGCGGCCTTGGCATCGCCCTCCAGGTCCGATTTGGCCTCGAACCCGGGCTCGTGCGCGCTCGCCCCGGCCGGGGCGACGGCTCCGCCGTGGACCTTCTCCACGAGCCCTTGCCGGGCCAGGGCGTCCAGGTCCCGGCGGACGGTCATGTCCGAGACGCCGAGCTGCCCGACCAGGTCCGCCACCCGTGCCGCGCCCTCGCGCCGGACCGAGTCCAGGATCAGCGCGCGTCGCTGGTGGGCCAGTTGGGCAGCCTGCTCGGCCACGGGTCGCTCCCGGGAATCGGCGAAACCGGTCAGAAGGCAGCAAGATAACACGGCAATGCTGTTTAAGTCTGGGGGAAACCTCGGCGTGGGCTGGTGGAAAATGTTCGAGAGTGTTTATTCTCGGTAGGTGAAGAAGACCCTCGCGAAACTCGCGGACGGCCGCGAACTGATCTACTTCGACACCGACCAAGGTGCCGTGCGCGACGCGCCCGACCTGCGCCCCCTCGATCCCGTGGACAGCAGGCCGGAACCGCGGCGGGACGAGGCCACCGGTGACTGGATCACCATCGCCTCCCACCGCCAGAACCGGACCTACCACCCGCCCGCCGGCGAATGCCCGCTCTGCCCCTCCCGGGACGGCCGGCTCAGCGAGATCCCCGCCGCCGACTACGAGGTCGCCGTCTTCGAGAACCGCTTCCCCTCCCTCGGGGGCGGGGCCGGGCGCTGCGAAGTCGTCTGCTTCACCCCCGACCACGACGCCGGCTTCGCCGACCTCACCCCGGCCGCGGCCCGGCTGGTCCTGGACGCCTGGACCGACCGCACCGCGGAACTCTCCGCCCTCCCCGGTGTCGAGCAGGTGTACTGCTTCGAGAACCGCGGGGCCGAGATCGGCGTGACCCTCGCCCACCCGCACGGCCAGATCTACGCCTTCCCCTTCGTCACGCCGCGCACCGCCAAGATGACGGCCGCCGCGCGGGCGCACCGCGCCGCCACCGGCCGCAACCTCTTCGAGGACCTCCTCTCCGGGGCCCGCGCCGCCACCGACAGGGTCGTGACGGCCGGGGAGCACTGGACCGCCTTCGTGCCCTACGCCGCCCGCTGGCCGTACGAGGTCCACCTGTACCCCCACCGCCGGGTCCCGGACCTGACCTGCCTCACCGAAGCCGAGCGGGCCGAGTTCCCCGGGATCTACCTCGACCTGCTCCGACGCTTCGACCGGCTGTTCCCCGTACCGGAGCCGGAGGCCGAGGCGGATGCGCGGCGGAGGGCCGCCCCCACCCCGTACATCTCCGCGTGGCACCAGGCGCCCCGCACCGGCGGCGGGGAACTCGCCCTGCATCTTGAGCTGTTCACCATCCGCAGAACCCCCGACAAGCTCAAGTTCCTCGCCGGGACGGAGTCCGGGACGGAAGCCTTCATCAACGACGTGGCCCCCGAGACGGCCGCGCGACGACTGCGGGAGGCCCTGGCGTGAACCGGACCGAACAGGCCGCGGGCACCTTCACGAAGCTCTTCGGCGGGTCCCCCGACGGAGTCTGGGCGGCTCCCGGCCGGGTCAACCTGATCGGTGAACACACCGACTACAACGACGGGTTCGCCCTCCCCATCGCCCTCCCGCAGACCACCCTGCTCGCCGCCCGCGCCCGTACGGACGGCCGGCTGCTGCTGCACAGCGCACAGGGCGACGGCCGGATCACCGAACTGGCCGTGGCCGATCTGGCACCCGGAGCCGTGCCGGGCTGGGCCGCGTACCCGGCCGGTGTGGTCTGGGCCCTCGCCGGGGCCGGACACCCGGTCGGCGGCGCGGACCTGCACTTCGACAGCACCGTGCCCACCGGTGCGGGGCTCTCCTCCTCCGCCGCGCTGGAGTGCGCGGTCGCCATCGCCTACGACGAGCTGTACGGACTGCGGCTGCCCCGGCCCGAACTGGCCCGGATCGCCCAGCGGGCGGAGAACGCCTTCGCCGGAGTGCCCTGCGGGATCATGGACCAGATGGCCTCCGTGTGCTGCACCACCGGGGCCGCCCTCCACCTCGACGCCCGCACCCCGGAGCGCCACCAACAGGTCCCCCTCGACCTCCCGGGACAGGGGCTCGGACTGCTCGTGATCGACACGAGGGTCTCCCACGACCTGGGAGACGGGGCGTACGCGGCCCTGCGCGCGGGCTGTGAACGGGCGGCCGGGCTGCTCGGCCTGCGCGCCCTGCGGGACCTGCCCGCCCGGGACCTCGTGGGGGCCCTGGAGGAACTCCCGGGAGAACTGGTCCCGTTGGTCCGTCACGTGGTGACCGAGAACGGCCGGGTCGGCGAGGCCGTGGCCCGCCTCCGGGAGGGCGACGCGGCCGCCCTGGGACCGATCCTGACGGCCGGTCACGCGTCGCTCCGCGACGACTACCGGGTCTCCTGCCCGGAGACCGACCTGGCGGTGACCGCCGCGCTGGGCGCCGGGGCCCTCGGCGCCCGGATGACGGGAGGCGGCTTCGGCGGCTCCGTCATTGCGCTGGTGGAGGCGGGGCGGGAGAACGGGGTGGGCGACAGCGTCACGGCGGCCTTCGGCGCGGCCGGCCACCGTTTCCCGCGGCTCCTCACCGTCACCCCGGCGGCTGGTGCCCGACGGCTGTGACCGGGGGCGGGGCCGGAGCCCCGCCCCCGGAAGCCCGCCCGGTCAGGCGGTGAAGGGGGCGCCGTCCAGGGTCCAGTGGCCGTCCAGGCCGATGCCCAGGGCCGCGTAGACGTGGGCGGCGACATCGGTGTGCCGGACCACCGGCGGGGTTACGCCGGCGGCCAGACCGGGCCCGCACGCGGCCACCCAGGCGGTGCGCTCCAGTTCGCTGCGGCCCCCGTGGCCCCCCTCGTCCCGGTGCCCGTGGTCGGTCACCACGATGACCGTCCACTGCTCCCCGGGGTGGCCCGGGCGGTCGCGCACGGCCTTGACCAGGCGGCCCAGGCGCTGGTCCGCCGTCTCGATCGAGCGGCGGTACTCCTCGCCGCAGCCCAGGAAATGGGCCGTCTCGTCGACGGCGCCGAGGTAGACGAAGGAGGCGTGGAGCTCCTCCCCGGAGCCCAGTACGTGCGCCGCTTCGGCGGTCACGGCCTCGTCGGCCTCCTCCCAGGCTTCCGGCGTGTCCGCGCGCGGGGCGATGTAGCTCAGCCGGCTGGGGGCGGTGAAGAGCGGCCCGCCCTGCTGGGCGAGGAACAAGGGGGCCCAGCCGCCGGCGGCGAAGGTCCGCCGCCCGCATTCGAGTGCCAGGCGGGTGGTGAAGTCGGGGAAGACGTCGAGCCGGTTGCCGTCGAGGCGGTTGCCCCACACCCCGTGCTTGGCGACGGTGACCCCGGTGGCGATGGTGGACCAGCACGGTCCGGACATCGTGGGCGTGGTCTCGTCGATCTCGACGGGGGCGAGGAAGCCCGCGTCCGCTATCTCGTCCAGGTGGGGGGTGTCCAGCTGCGGCAGCAGGTCGAGCCGAACGCCGTCGATGCCGACGACCAGAACGTGTCGAGTGTGCATAGTCCGGTCCAAGGTGTCTGTGAGTGGGTGCGGTTCTCCGCGTACGGGTGGCCCGTACGCGGGGCTCAGGGGGTGATGCGGCGCAGCCGGATCAGCCGGCTCGCGTAGTCCCCGGCGGGCAGCGAGAGTTCGATGCCGCGGTGGACCAGGACGGCGCCACTGTGTACTTGGTCCCGGTCCGGGTCCAGGTAGTGGGCGCCGGGGTCGAGTGCGGGCAGCTTGAGGGGTGCGGGCCGGTGCCCGAAGCGGGTCGTCGGCCGCCAGGCGAGCACGGCGTGCTCCCTGCCGTCCCCGGCCGCGTAGTGGACGGCCGTCACCCCGTCCCCGCCCTTGACGCGGTGCTGGATCCCGTACTGGACCAGGGGGCGGATGAGCTTGTACTGGGCCACGAGCGCGGCGGCTTCGTCGAGTTCCTCGGCGGACCAGCCCGTCAGGTCCCCGCCCAGGCCGAGCGCACCGGCCATGGCGACGTGGAAGCGGAAGCGCAGCGGAGTGCTCCGGCCGGTGGCCGGGTTGGGGCTGTCGGTGACCCACGCGGCCATGGTCCGGGCCGGAAAGAGCTGGCTGAAGCCGTCCTGGATCGCGATCCGGTCGACGGGGTCGGTGTTGTCGGAGGTCCACGCCTGGTCGGTGCGGGCCAGGATGCCGAGGTCGGCGCGCCCGCCCCCGCCCGCGCAGGCCTCGATGCGCAGGCCGGGGTGGTCGGCGCGCAGCCGGTCCATGACGCGGTAGACGGCCCGGGTGTGGTCGATCCAGAGCCGGTCGGGATCGGGGTTCCCCTCCCAGCCGGCCTCGGTGAAGGCGCGGTTGGCGTCCCACTTGAGCCAGTCCACCCGGTGGTCGCGGACGAGGCGGTCCAGGGTCCGGTGGGCCCAGGCCTCGACCTCGGGCCGGGCGAAGTTCAGTACCAGCTGATGGCGCAGCTCGGTCGCCTCCCGGGTGGGGGAGTGGAGGACCCAGTCCGGATGGGCGCGGTACAACTCGCTGTCCCGGTTGACCATTTCGGGTTCCACCCACAGACCAAAGGCCATGCCCAGGCGGTGGACCTCGTCGGCGAGGGGGCGCAGCCCCTCGGGGAAGGCGTCGGGGCGCGGGGTCCAGTCGCCCAGCCCGGCCCGGTCGTCGCGCCGTGCGCCGAACCAGCCGTCGTCCAGGACGAACAGCTCGGCGCCGAGCCCGGCGGCCAGCCGGGCCAGCTCGATCTGGCCGGCCTGGTCGACGTCGAAGCCCGTGGCTTCCCAGGAGTTGTAGAGGACGGGCCGCTCCCGTCCGGGATCCGGCAGCACGTGGTCCGCGACGTGGCCGTGCCAGGCCCGGCTGGCCGCGCCGAAGCCGCGCGGGGTGTAGAGCCCGGCGAACACGGGGGTGCGCAGGCCGGTCCCCGGCCGCAGGGTCCAGCGCAGTCCCTCGTGGCCGAACCCTCCCGTCCAGGTGGTGCGTCCCACCGCGTCGCGGTGCAGGGTGATGCGCCAACTGCCGCTCCAGGCGAGGGCGGTGCTCCACACCTCGCCGTGCTCCTCGGAAGCCGTGCCGTCGTCGAGGGCGAGCCAGGGACTGGCGTGGTGGCCGGTGAGCCCGCGGCGGCTGGTCAGGACGGTCTCGGCGACCGGGAGCCGGTCGCGGTGCAGCTGGAACTCGCTGTTCCAGCCGCCGGTGAGGTGGCTGAGCCGGTAGTCGGCGAGGGCCGGGGCCGTCCAGGAGGCGGAGTCCAGCCGGTCCACGGTGATCGGACCGGCTTCGACTTCGACCCCGGCTCCGGCTCTGGCTTCGACCCTGGCCCCGGCCTCGACCTCGGTACCGGCCTCGATCCCGGTCCCGGCTCCGGTGTGCGCGAGCTCCACCCACCGCTCGACGACGTCACTGCCCGGCCGGACGCGGTAACAGAGCTCCGCGCGCAGGGGGTAGCGGCGGTCGTTGAGGAACAGCCGCAACTCGCCGCCGTCGACCCGGTGTCCGGCGAACTCCCACTGGGCCCCGCTGGTTCCGTCGGCGAACCGGACCTGGAGGCCGGCCGGACCGAACCGCGCCCCGGTCTGCGGAGCCAGTTCGTCCGCCGCGGCCCCAGCCTCGAAGCTGCTCGCGGCGGGGGAGGCGGCCTCCGGCAGCAGGGCCAGGGCGGCCGTGTCGAGCGGCGCGCCCCAGTACAGGTGCCGCGGGCTGCCGTCCGGTCCGGTGCGCAGTGCGTACACGCTGTTCGGCGTGCGGAGCACGGCGAGACCGGAGCCGGAGTCGAAGGTGACGAGCGGGAGCGCGGCAGGCACGAAGGGGTCCCCTGAGGTCGAAAGCCCGTGTACAGGAAGAGAGTTGGCCAGAGGCTAGGTCGGACCCGGGGTCGAAATCAATACTGGACGAAGTTATTTATTTGCTCTACGTTGCACCCGTGTTTCGAAACCAACAGCTGCCCCTGGTCTCCGCACCGGCCGAAACGGCGGTCCTCGCCCTGCTCTTGGCCGAGGGTCCGCTCAGCCGGGTGGAGCTCGCGCGCCGGACCGGGCTCTCCTCGACGGCCATCACCAAGGCCGCGAGGCCGCTCATCGACGACGGGTACCTGTACGAACTCCCACCGGAGCGCACCGCTCCCGGGGCGGGCCGACCGGTCAACCCGCTGGCGGTCACCCCGGACCGGGAGTTCTTCGTCGGAGTGAAGATCAGTGACGACCGGCTGTTCGGCGTGGTGTGCGACCTGCGGGCCCGGGTCCGGGCCACGGCCGAACGAACCCTCGGCAGTCACGAACCCACTTCCATCGCAGGATCGTTGACCGACATGGTCGAGGAACTGCTGGACGCGGAGCCCGCGTTCCGTGACCGCACCCGGCATCTCGGCATCGCGGTCTCGGGGGACGTGGACCGCGGCGGCGGCCGGGTCCGCTTCTCCGGCCGCCTCGGCTGGCGCGACGTACCGCTCGCGGAGATCGTCGCCGGTACCACCGGTCTGACGGTCACCGTCGAGAACGACGTCAAGGCACTGACCATCTCCGAGCACTGGTTCGGGGAGGGGGTCGGCACCGGCTACTTCGCGCTGGTCACGATCGGCGCGGGGATCGGCTCCGCGCTCGTGGTCAACGGGCAACTGGTCACCGGCGCCTACGGTGTGGCCGGGGAACTGGGGCACGTCTGCGTGGACCCGGCCGGCCCGCGTTGCCGCTGCGGCGCGGTGGGCTGTGTCGAGGCCATCGCCTCGACCGGAGCGATCCTCGAAGCGGTCCGCCGCGGGACCGGCGTGGCCGACCTCGCCTTCGACCGCGCCGTGGAACTGGCCCGCGAGGGCGACCCCGTGGCACGCGAGGCCTTCGCCCGGGCGGGCCGCGCCATCGGTGTCGGCATCGCCACCCTGGTCAACCTCGTGGGCCCGGAACGCGTCGTGGTCAGCGGCGAGGGAGCGGGCACCTACGACCTGTTCGGACAGCACATCAAGGACGCCTACGCGGCGCACGCCTTCGGGGCCGCGGTCAAATGCCCCCTGTCCCTGCGCCCGCTGCCCTGGGAGGAGTGGGCGCGTGGAGCCGCCGCGGTGGCGGTCCAGGCACTGTTCCCACCGAGCACGGCCGCGGCGGCGCTTCCGTAACCGCACGAACCGAGCACCACTGGCACCCGACCCGGCCCACCCGGCCGGTGCCCCTCACTGCCGGCAAGCACTGATGGAGGGCACCGACCGCGCCGGACACACCCACATCCCGCCTACCCTCACGGAAGGATGCGACATGAGCGCGCACAGAACCGAGCTTAGCCGACGGCGTTTTCTCGGCGGATCACTGCTGATCGCCGCAGGAGCGGTGGTGACCACCGCCTGCTCCACCGCCCCGAACGCGGGTGCCTCCTCCGGGGCGAAGACCACCCTGAACGTCTGGTACCACGCGTACGGCGAGGCCGGCACGCAGCAGGCCGCGCTGCGCTACGCGACCGCCTTCACCAAGGCGCACCCGGACATAGCCGTGAAGGTCACCTGGGTCCCCGGCGACTACTCCGGCAAGCTCAACGCGACCCTGCTCACCGACGCGGCCCCCGACGTCTTCGAGATCGGCGACTTCAGCGAGAGCCTGGCCCGGCGCGGCCAGATCGCCGCCCTCGACGATCTCTACGGCAGCGAGCGGTCCGACTTCAACGACAACGCCGTCGCCGGCGTGGGCGTCGACGGCAAGCTCTACGGCGTCAAGATGATCGACGACGTCATGATGCTGTACTTCCGCAAGAGCGTGCTGGCCAAGGCCGGCATCACCCCGCCCACCACCTTCGACGAACTGGCCGCGGCGGCCAAGGCCCTCACCGTCAAATCCGGCAAGGGCCTGTTCCTCGGCAACGACGGCCTGGGCGACAGCCCGATCCTCGCCGTCCGCTCGAACGGCGGCGACCTGGTGACTGACGGCAAGGTGGCCTTCGGCTCCCCGCAGGCACTGGAGGCCTTGAACGGGCTCAAGCGCCTGCATGAGGACAAGTCTCTGCTCCTGGGGTTCACCACCGACTGGTGGGACCCGTCCGCCCTCACCCAGAACGTCGTCCCGATGCAGTGGTGCGGCCTGTGGGCGATGCCGGCCGTCAAGGCCGCCCTCGGCGAGGACTTCGGCGTCCTGCCGTGGCCCGCCTTCAAGGCCGGCGGCACCCCCGTCGTGCGCGTCGGCGGATGGACCAGCTGCGTCAACGCCAAGAGCGAGAACGGCGACGCCGCGAAGAAGTTCGTCCAGTGGCTGTGGATCCGGCAGGCTGACCTGCAGAAGGACTGGGCCGAGAGCTACGGGTTCCACGTGCCGCCCCGCAAGTCCGTGGCGGCCGGGGCCGCGAAGCTCACCGACGGAGCCGCCAAGGAGGCCGTGGAACTGGCCGCCAGGTACGGCAAGGCCAACCCGGGCACCTGGGACACCGCCGTCAGCTCCGCCTTCACGGGAGCCGCCGCGAAGATCGTCGGGGGGCAGGGGGTCCCTGCGGAGGTCTTGGCCGACGCGGTGAAGCAGGCCCAGAGCGCCATCGACAAGCAGCGCGGCTGATGCTCCCCGCACCGCAGACCACACGGCGGTCCGGGCGGCCGGGACCGCCCGGACCGTCCGGGCGGTCCACCGCGGGGGCGGCCCGCGCCGGGCGCCCGGGCGCGGGCGGCTCCGAAGCGGGCCGCTCCGGCCGGATCGCCTTCGCGCTGCTCACCGCTCCGATCCTGATCGGCCTCGGCGTCTTCAAGTACGTCGCCATCGGCTGGAGCTTCCTGCTCAGCCTGAGCGACGCGCGCGGCACCATCGCTCCCACCCGGTGGGTGGGACTGGACAACTACCGGGCCCTGCTCTCCGACGGGACCTTCCGCGGCTCCCTGACCCAGATCCTCTGGTTCACCGCCTTCATCGTGCCGGTCACCTTCGCCGCCTCCCTCGGGCTCGCCCTGCTGGTGCACCGGATCCGGCGGGGGCGTGCGGCACTGCGCACCGTCTTCCTCATCCCGGCTGCCGTGTCCTACGTGGCCGCCTCGCTCCTGTGGAAGATGTGCCTGTTCAACGGACTCCCGGGCGGCATCGCCAACACCCTCGGCGGCTGGTTCGGCATGGAACCGGTCCCCTGGCTGCAGACCACCACCCCGCCGCTGTACTGGATCGTCCTGGTCACCCTGCGCCTCTGGCTCCAGGTCGGCTTCTACATGGTGCTCTTCCTGGCCGGCCTCCAGAGCATCCCCAAGGAGCTCTACGAGGCCGCGGCACTGGACGGTGCGACCGGCCTGCGGCTGCTGCGCCGGATCACGCTGCCGATGCTGCGGGGCACCTCCGTCGCCGTGCTGATGCTCCTCTTCATCGCCGCCTTCCAGGCCTTCGACGAGTTCTACAACCTCTTCAACAGCGGGCTCTCCGGCACCGGCGGCGCCCCCGTCCAGACCCCGCTGGGCTATCTCTACAACACCGCGATGGGAAGCCAGGACTACGGAATGGGATCGGCCGGAGCCTTCGTACTCACCGCGCTCATCGTCGGAGTGACCCTGATCCAGGGGCGCTTCACCGGATTCGGCAGGAGCGAGGGGTGAGCCGCCCGTGAAGACCGCGGCGAGACTGTCCGCGGCGCTGGGCCTCGGCGCGCGAGGACTGCTGGTGGGCCTGCTGACGACGGCCTTCCTGACGCCCTTCTACCTGATGCTGCGGGGCTCCCTGATGGACGCCCGGGGCGTCACGTCGCCGCACTGGACCTGGTGGCCGTCGACGGCGCACTTCGAGAACTTCACCGCGCTCTTCGACGACCCGACCCTGTCCATGGGCCGGGCGCTCGGGAACTCCACCGTGATCGCCCTCATCACGGCCCCCGTCTCCACCCTCCTGGCCTCCGCCGCCGGCTACGCCTTCGCCCGGATCCCGGTGCGGGGACGCGGATTCCTCCTGGCCCTGGTGGTCGCCACCCTGATGATTCCCGGCTCGGTGACCTTCGTACCGACCTTCGTGGTGGTCGGCTCCCTCGGCGGGGTGAACACGCTGTGGGGCATCATCGCGCCCGGCCTGTTCAACCCCTTCGCCGTCCTCCTGTTCCGCAACTTCTACCTCCAGTTCCCGGCCGAGATCGAAGAGGCCGGACGACTGGACGGGCTCGGCTGGTTCGGCCTCTACCGCCGGATCGCCCTGCCCAACTCGGGCGCGATGCTCGCCTCGCTGGGCGCACTGGCCTTCATCGACAGCTGGAACTCCTTCCTGTGGCCCCTGGTCATCGGACAGGACCCGTCGGCCTGGACGGCGCAGATCGCCTTGTCGACGTTCCTCACCTCGCAGACCATCAACCTGCCCGGCCTGTTCGCCGGAGCCGTCGTGACGATCGTCCCCCTGGTCGTCATGTTCCTGGTCGCCCAGCGCTACATCGTGGCGGGCATCGCCACCAGCGGCCTCAAGGGCTAGACAGTCAGGGCACGGCTCAGCACGGAGCACCACCGCACAGAGCACCACCGCACAGAGCACCACGGCACGGCACGGCACATCCTCCCTCTCCGAAGGATCCAACGTGACAGGCACACCACTGCTCCGACGCGCGGCCTCGGCACTCGCCGTGCTGTCCGCGCTGCTCCTCGCCACCACCACCACCACCACCACCACCACGGCCGGTGCGACGGCCGCCGTCCCCGCCGCGGCCGGCGCCCCGGCCGCGCCCGAGGTCCTGACCGGCCCCGAGCTGGCCGCCTCGTGGACCGCGCCGCTCAGCACCCGGGGCCGCTGGATCGTCGACGCCGCGGGGAACCGCTTCAAGCTCAAGGCGGGCAACTGGGCCGGGGCTCAAGGAACATGGACCGGCAGCGGGGACATCAACGATCCCGCCAGCCACCACCAGGGCATATCCGCCCACAGCATGCCCCTCGGCCTGGACCGGACCCCCATGTCCGCCATCCTGGCCGACTTCCACGGACTGGGCCTCAACAGCATCCGGCTGCCGTTCTCCAACGCCCTGGTCCACGACACCGTCCCCGTCCCGGACGCCGCGGTCGCCGCCAACCCGCAGCTGAAGGGCAAGACCCCGCTGCAGGTCCTCGACGCGGTCGTCGCGGCGCTCACCGCCGACGGGTTCGCGGTCATCCTCAACAACCACACCACCACCGCCCGCTTCTGCTGCGGCCTCGACGGAAACGAGCGCTGGAACAGCAGCCAGAGCACCCAGCAGTGGCTGGACGACTGGGTGTTCATGGCGAACCGCTACAAGGCGGACAAGCGGGTGGTCGGCGCCGACCTGCGCAACGAAGTGCGCCGCGACACCTGGGACGACCCCAACTGGGGCTGGTACGACGACCACGACGCCTACGCGGCCTACGAAGAGGCCGGGAACCGGATCCTGCGTACCGCCCCCGACCTGCTGGTCGTCATGGAGGGCATCAACTGGTACGGCATCCCGCTCGCGGGACTCCCGCACGGAAGGCCGCAGTTGACGCCGGTGGCCAACCTCTCCCACACGCTGATCACATCGGGCAAGCTCGTCTATTCCGCGCACTTCTACGCCTACACCGGTCCCGCCAACACCGGCGCCGGCAGCGGACCCGGCTCCACCAACGACCCCCGCTACCAGGACTTCACCCCCCAGCAGCTCGCCCAGGTGGTCGACTCCGAGGCACTGTTCGTCACCCGGGCCGGCCAGCACTTCACCGCCCCGGTGTGGATCAGCGAGTTCGGGGCCGGCGGCCGCGGCTCCGACAACGCCAAGGAAAAGGCCTGGCTGCACCACTTCACCGACATCCTCGTGGCCAACGACACGGACTTCGCGATCTGGCCCCTCGTCGGCTGGACCGACGCGGCCGGAGCCCCGATGGACAACTGGGCCCTGCTCTCCTACGGGGCGACCGGTGCCCGCCAGGGCATCGAGGACGGCGGCGACTGGCGCGCCGACGACTGGAACAAGCTGGTCGGGACCGCCGGCCGCACCGGCCAGGTACCGCAGGTCAGCCACTGGAACATGCTCGACCTCGACCACGCCGACTACAACGTCTCCGCCGTCATGTCCGCCAAGGCGGACTGGTCCCCGGGCAACCGGAAGGGCAACTGCCCGGACACCGAGCGGCTGACGGGCCTGGCCCGTAGCTCCGGCCGGGGCCTGTGCACCGACGCGGGCGGACCCGCCAAGGCGGGCGGCACCTGGACCACGGTCACGGACGAACGATTCGTCACCGGGGGTGACTGGGCGAGCGGCTACAACAAGCTGCAGTGCCCCGCGAACTCCTTCGCGGTCGGCTACAGCGTCCGCAGCAACGCCATGTCGGCCCTGCTCTGCGCCCCGGCCGCCGCCACCCTGCCCGTCACGAACCGACTGCTCTGGTTCGACAAGGGTGACAGCCGCCCCGCCACCGGAGGCTCGAACGCCAGCGACTGGGCGCCCGGCAACTACAAGGGCCAGTGCAACGACACCGAGTACATCGCCGGCGTCGCCTACACCTGGAAGTGGAACCACGGCGGCGTGCCCGACGCCCTGCTGTGCCGCCCGCTGAGCTGACCCCCTTCCCCCTCCACTCCTCCCCTAGGAGCGCACGGCATGCCCCGACTGGAGATCGCCGCAGACGGCTTCCGTCTCGACGACCGGCCGTTCCGCATCGTCTCCGGTGCACTGCACTACTTCCGCGTCCACCCGGAGCAATGGGCCGACCGGCTCCACAAGGCCCGGCTGCTGGGGCTCAACACGGTCGAGACCTACGTCCCGTGGAACCTCCACGTCCCGCGGCGCGGGGAGTTCCACCTCGACGGAGGCCTCGACCTGCCCCGGTTCCTCGACCTCGCCGCCGCCGAGGGCCTGTACGTCCTGCTGCGCCCGGGTCCGTACATCTGCGCGGAATGGGAGGGCGGCGGCCTGCCCCCGTGGCTCCTCGCCGAGGAGGGCATTACGCTGCGCGGCCGCGACCCGCGCTTCCTGCGGGCCGTGGACGAGTACCTCGGCGCGCTCCTGCCACCCCTGCTGTCCCGGCTGGGCGGCGGGGGCGGCCCGGTGCTCGCCGTCCAGCTCGAGAACGAGTACGGGGCCTACGGGCAGGACACCGGGTACCTCGCCGAACTGGCCGGGCTGCTGCGCCGGCACGGTGTGGACGTGCCCCTGTTCACCTGCGACCAGCCCGCGGACCTCGCCCGCGGCAGCCTGGAAGGAGTGCTGAGCACCGTCAACTTCGGCAGCAAGGTGGAGGCCGGGCTCGCGCGGCTGCGCGCCCACCGGCCCGAAGGGCCGCTGATGTGCTCGGAGTTCTGGATCGGCTGGTTCGACCACTGGGGCGGGCCCCATGCGGTGCGCGGCGCCGAGGACGCCGCGGCCGATCTGGACCGGCTGCTCGCGGCCGGAGCCTCCGTGAACATCTACATGTTCCACGGCGGAACGAACTTCGGCTTCACCAACGGCGCGAACGACAAGGGAACGTACCGGCCCACGGTCACCTCGTACGACTACGACGCGCTCCTGGACGAGGCCGGCGATCCCACGGCCAAGTACACCGCCTTCCGGGAGGTTCTCGCGAAGCACGGCCCCGTCCCCGACGCCCCGGTGCCCGCACCCGGCCCGAAGCTCGCGCACGGTCCCGTCGAACTCACCGACTCGGCACCCCTGTTGGAGTACGCCGATCTCCTCGGCCCACCGGTGGAGGGCGACCGGCCGCTCACGATGGAGGAGCTCGGGCAGGGCCGCGGTTTCGTCCTGTACGAGACCCCGCTGACGGCCGGCGGCCCGGCCGTCCTGTACGCGGAGGACGTCCGCGATCGCGCGCAGGTCTTCGTGGACGGACAGCCCGTCGGCGTACTCGAACGCGAGGGCCACGAGCACGCCCTCGCCTTCACCGTCCCCCGCCCGGGCGCCCGGCTGTCCGTACTTGTCGAGAACCAGGGGAGGGTCAACTACGGGCCGGGCATCCACGACCGCAAGGGACTTCTCGGCGAGGTCCTCGTCAACGGCCGCCCCCCGGAACGCTGGACCAGCCGGCCCCTGCCCCTGGAGGACCCCGCACACCTCGCGGGGCTGCCCTTCCGCGCCTTCGACGCGGCCGCGCCCCCGGTGGGCCCCGCCTTTCACCGCGGGTACGCCGACGTGGAAGAGCCCGCCGACAGCTTCCTCGCCCTGCCCGGCTGGACCAAGGGCTGCGTCTGGATCAACGGATTCGCCCTGGGCCGGTACTGGTCGCGCGGCGCCCAGGTCACCCTGTACGTCCCCGCCCCGGTGCTCCGGGCGGGCCGCAACGAGATCACCGTCCTGGAACTGCACGCCTCGGCCACCCGCACCGTAGAGCTGCGCGACCGTCCCGACCTGGGCGGGTCCGAGGACTGACCCGCCCAGGTGCGTCCTGCCGAGCGGCTACCAGAGGACCGGGAGCCGCTCGGGGATGCGCTTCATGAAGCGGGTGCGCCAGACGAGCTGGTCGACCGGCACGGCGAGCTGGAGGCGGGGCATCTTCTCCAGGAGCACCTCGATGGCGATCTCGGCGTGCCGCTTGCCGAGGGCGGTGGCGGGGCAGTAGTGCTGTCCGCCACCGAAGGAGAGGTGGGTGCCCGCGTTCTCCCGGTCGATGTCGACGACGTGGGGGTCGCTGTAGACGGCCGCGTCGGTGTTGGCGCCCTCGACCAGAACGAGGAGGAGCTCCCCCTTCTTCACCTCGACGTCCCCGAGGGTGACGTCCTCGAGGGCGAGACGGGGCAGGCCGTCGGCGATCGAGAGGTTGACCCGCAGGAGTTCGTCCACGGCGGCCGGGATCTTCTCCGGAGCCTTCCGCAACTGCTCCCACACGTCCGGGTTCTGGAGGAGGGAGAAGATGGCCATCGTCAGGAAGCCCATGGTGGAGATGACCCCGGCGCCGAAGAAGGTCACCCCGACCGTGGCGAGCATCTCGTCCGTGAGGTGGGCGTACTGGGGGTCCTCACGCAGGGCCGCCAGCTCCGCGACGAGCCCCGTGGTGGCGGGATCGTCGAGGCGCTCGACCATATAGGCCATGTCCCGGTCCCAGTTGAGCTTGGCACCGGTGACGGGGCAGGCCGAGTTCATGAACGCGATGTCGAGGCTGGACGCCAGGCGCGGGGCGTCGGCCTGCGGTATGCCGAGGATGCGGCAGTGCAGGTTCTCGGCGTACGGGTTGGTGAACTGGCTGCGCAGGTCGACCGGCGCCCCGTGGGCGAGGAGGGCGTCGACGAGGGTGGCGGCCTCGGCGCGCATCCAGTCGGTGAGGCCGTCGGTCTTCGGGTTGATCGCCTTGAGGACGGCCTTGCGCAGACCGGCCCCGGTGATGTTGCCCATGTTGTTGACGACCTCGGGCGGGATCGTCAGCGCGTACTGGCGGGGCACCCCGGGGGCCGAGGTGTCCTTCAGGCTGAATCGGGGATCTTCCAGGACCTGCTTGCACAGCTCGTAGGAGGAGACGAGCCAGGCTTCGTCACCGGCGATCGTGCGGACCCGCTTGACCGGCTCGGAGCGCAACTCCTCGACCTCGGGGGGCAGCTGGTCGCCGCGCGCGGAGAACGGGAAGTCGAGAAGGGTCTCAGTGGACATCGGGTGCTCCTTCGGCGGGGGTGATGACGGCGTGTCCCTGGTTGCGCGAGGCGCGCAGGCCGGAGCCGCGTGAGTAGAGCAGTTCCGCCATGGGCAGGAGCTGGTGGTAGCAGTTGAGGGAGGACGGCACCCCGAGGATGGCGGGGGTGTCCAGGAAGAGCGGCGCCTCGGCGCAGACGTACTCCAGGCAGACTTCGCGCTGCCGGGTGGTGGCGGTCTTGCCGCCCAGCACCTTGGAGGAGAGGAACGAATCGACCAGGGAATTGCAGGTCCTGCGGAATTCCGGGTCGGTGTCCAGCAAGTTGTACAGGTGAGCGTGGAGCGCGCGGTACGCGGGAATGTCCGTGAGGGCGGACATGGGCCGCGCACGCAGACGCTCGCCGCTTGGGTCGGCTTCCGCCGCGGCGTTGTTGACCTTGGCGCGGACGCCCCGCAGGTTCTTGACCGCCTTGCGCCGGGCTTCGTCGGCGTCGTAGCCGAGTGCCTCGTACATCTCGGCCACGTGCAGGTCGGTGTAGATGAGATCGACCTGCGCGAAATGACGCATGCCCCACTGGGCGAGGTCGAGGACGCGCTGGGCGGAGAAGTAGCTGTTTCCGGGTGAGATGCCGATCACTGCGTGATCCCCTTCGGCATGGATCACCTGGCAGTGCGGGGTAAACGGCCGGACTGTGAAGACTTCGGTCAATGTCGTCAACAGATGTCGGGTCCTTCGCGCCGCAAGTCCCATCGGGCCCTGTGCCCTGGTGTGGCGGCGACGTGACGGAAAGGTACCGGAACGTCGCGCACCGTCCTACTCCTTCCGGCCGGTAACTCACCTGCTGGACAGCACGGTTGCCCGGGGCTACGAGCAGGTGGCGGGCCTGCGGCCCCTGGAAGAGGGCGCGTCGCCCCGGGTTCGCGGCGCCTTTGGGAGGTCACCTGCCGCACGGAGGTGACCCCCGAGGGTGACCGGTTACCGCCCTTCGGGATGGTGCAGGCGCCGCCAGTGGCCCGCGAGGTCGCCGACGGCGCTGGTGACGGAGTCGAGCGCCATCGTCGTGCGGGAGTCCTGGTCGTAGCGGCCCCATCGGGGCATGGCGCCGTGGTTGGGATCGCCCGTGCGGATGAAGGAGATCCAGGCCGCGTGCATCGTCGAGGCGAGACCGTCGCGGACCCTGGGGTTCAGCCCCGACAGGAACGGCGCCTGTGACCACTTGTCGAAGTTGTCGAAGACGAAGGGCAGTTCCAGGCAGTGCGCGGCCGCGAGCCGGCCGCCGTGCGCGGGCGTCGGCAGGTTGAACTGGTACGCCCAGACGGGACGTCCGCGGGCCGCCCGCCGTTCGGCCAGCTCGACGGCGGGCATCCGGAACAGGTCGTCGGTGATCAGATCCATCAGCACGTCCACGGGGCGGGCGCCCGGCCGGGCCTCCTCGTAGGCGGTGTAGCCCTGTTCCGCGCGGTTCCCGAAGGTGTCCCGCGCCCTGGAGACCACCTGCTCCCTGGTCGCGGCGGCGTACGGCTCGCTCAGCCCGAAGGCGAAGTTGGCCTCCTCCCTGGTCCAGCCGATCAGGACGTCGATGTCCGCCCCGGCTCCGCCGAGCAGCAGCTCGGCGGGGTCGCGGTCCAGTGTTACCCCGTCGAGCACCGGCAGGAACGGGGTCGACCAGTAGCCCCACCGTCCGGTGCGCCCGAACATCTCGAAGGTGGCGGCGATCAGGCGCTGCCAGGGCACGGCCCGCAGTTCCGTCACGTTCGCGGCCCCCAGGATGTCCAGGAAGGCGGCGGTGCGCTCCAGGGATTCGGCCCGTGTGGGGATCTTCAGTCCGAGCGGGGGGCTCTGCAGGATGGCGCGCCGGAACGGCGGGCGGCCCGGCCGCCCGGCGGCGCGGGCGCCGGCCAGCGCCGCGACCGACAGCGCGCCGCCGGACTGGCCGGCGAGGGTGATGTCGTCGGGGTCGCCGCCGAACGAGGCGATGTTCTGCCGTACCCAGCGCAGGGCGGCGAGCTGGTCGGTGAGCCAGAAGTTGCCGCCGGCGCCGTCCTCGCCGAAGTAGAGGTAACCAAGCGGTCCCAGGCGGTAGTTGACGGTCACGACGACGAGGTCGCCGTCGCGCGCGAAGGTCTCGCCGGAGTAGTTCGGCATCGAGCCGGATCCGGAGATGAAGCCGCCGCCGTGGATCCACACCAGGACGGGCCGTTTGGCGTCGTCGGTTCCGGGAGTCCAGACGTTGAGCGTGAGGCAGTCCTCGTCGAAGGGCGGTGAGCCGTGGGTGCCGAGCACCTGGTCGCCGCCCTCCCGGTAGGGCTGCGGGGCGCTCGGGCCGAAGGCGGTCGCGTCGCGCGTGCCCTGCCAGCCGGGGTGGGGCCGGGCCGCCCGCCAGCGGAGTGCGCCGACCGGCGGCGCCGCGTAGGGCACGCCCTTGAACACGGCGAGCCCCCCTTCGGCGCTCCCGAGCAGCCGGCCCGAGGGCAGGACCACGACGGGTGGGGACGGGGTCGTGCGCGGGGCGGCCTGGGCCGCGTGCCCGCCCACTGTCCCGGAGAGCAGTGCGGCGCCCGTCAACGCCCCGCCGTTCTTGAGGACTTTGCGCCGTGAAGGATCGTCGGTCATGGTGCTTCACTCCCTGACTGATCGTGTGCCCGTCGCCGGAATTGCTATAGCGGCAATTTGACGAGGGCCAGTATTGCTCTATGTCTGGGGCGCGGGTCAAGAGGTGACGGACGGGTGCCGTCGCATATCTTGCGCAGTCTTGACGCACGTCATAAAAGCGCGATAGACACGTGTCACTTCGACCGGAGGCCGGGCCGTCCGCGAGCCCCGGACCCTCTGTGCCGGACCCTCTGCGCCTGGGCCTCCCCAAGGCGACCCTCATCAACAACATCCCGCCCAACAGGGCTGGTTGACTACGTACGGAGTTCCCATGGCAGGTCGTATTCGTCCCGTTGGTCTGGTCGCCGCATCGACGGCGCTCCTGCTGACCACGGCATGTGGTGGTGCGAGCCTCGGGACCGGCGAGGACGAGCGGAGCGGGCCCGTGAAGATCGGGCTCCTCGTCCCGCGGTCGGGGACCTACAAGGCGCTGGGCGACGACATGAAGCAGGGCTTCGAGCTCTACGTCGCGCGGCACGGCGGCAAGCTGGGCGGCCGCGAGGTGGAGATCGTGGTCGCGGACGAGGGGGAGACGGCCGACTCGGGCAAGGCCGCGGCCGAGAAGCTGGTCAAGCAGGACCGGGTGATCGCGGTCAGCGGAGTGGTCAGCTCGGCCACCATCAACGGGGTCAAGGACCTCTTCGAGACCGGCAAGGTCCCGCTCGTCGGCTCGAACGCCTCGCCCACGACACTGACCGGGACCGAGTACATCTGGCGCACCTCGTACGTCAACGACGAACCGGGCAAGGCGCTCGGCACGTACGTGGCCGAACGAGCGGGCGGCCCCGTCTTCCTGATCGCCGCGGGATATCAGGCGGGCAAGGACGAAGTGGAGGGTTTCAAGTCCACCTTCCTCCCGGCGGGCGGCAAGGTGGCGGGCCAGGAGGTCTACACGCCGTTCCCGGGCACCAAGAACTTCCAGCCGTACCTCGCGCAGATCGAGAAGTCCGGTGCGAAGGCAGTCTTCTGCTTCTACGCCGGCGGCGCGGCCGTCGACTTCGTCAAGCAGTACCGGGACTTCGGACTGGCCGGAAAGATCCCGCTCTACGCGCCCGGCTTCCTCACCGAGGGCGGCGTGCTCAAGGGGCAGGGAGCCGCGGCCGACGGCATCCTCACGGCGCTCAACTACAGCGCCGACCTGGACAACGCCGCCAACAAGGAGTTCGCGCCGGCCTACACGGCCGCCTACGGCTCGGCCCCGACCACCTACGCGATGGCGTCATGGGACGCGGCGCAGGTCCTCGACAAGGCGGTCAAGGCAGCCGGTTCCACGGTGACTTCGGAGTCGGTCAACAAGGCCATCGCCCAGGTCGGGGACGTCGACAGCCCGCGCGGCACCTGGCGGTTCAACGGTGGCGGTACCCCCGTCCAGCCCTGGTACCTGCGCGAGGTCAAGCAGGGCGCCAACACCGTGAGTTCCGAGCTCGTCAGACTGGGCGGCTGACATGGCGGCCGATATGTCCCGATGGCTGGACGGCAACTTCGTCAGCGTCGTCGACGGGGTCGCCTTCGGTCTGCTGCTCTTCACGATCGCGGTCGGACTCTCCCTGGTCTTCGGCATGATGGACGTGCTCAACCTCGCGCACGGCACCCTCTACCTCGCCGGGGCCTACGTCGCCTACGCCCTGTCCGACGGGACCGTGACGGGTCTCCTCCTCGCGCTGCTGGCGGGCGTCCTGGTGGGCACCGCGGGCGGGGCCGCGCTGACCTTCCTCACCCAGCCCCTGGCCCACCGCGGTCACCTGGACCAAGCCGTGCTGACGCTCGGCATCACCTTCATCGTGGCGGACCTCCTCGCCGCCGCCTTCGGCGGAGACGTCCTGCCCACCGACCCGCCGACGGCCCTGCGCGGGACGGTCGGCCTCCTCGGTCACTCCTACCCGGTCTACCGGCTGGTGTTCATCGCCGTCGCGGCCGGCCTCGCGCTCCTGGTGTACCTCGTCTTCGAGCGCAGCTCGCTCGGAGCCCTCGTCCGGGCCACCGTCGCCGACCGGGACATGGTCCGCGCACTCGGCGTCGACATCCGCAAAGTGCTCTACGGGGTCTTCGCGGCCGGCGCCGCCCTGGCGACGGCCGGCGGGGTCCTCGGGGCCCCCATCCTCGGCCCCGGGCCGGGCGTCGACGAGACCGTGCTCGTCCTCTCCCTCGTCGTCGTGGTCGTGGGAGGCCTCGGATCGGTGCGCGGCGCACTCGCCGGGGCGCTCCTGATCGGCCAGGTGCAGACCCTCGGGGTGGCCCTCCTCCCGGAGTACGCCTCCTTCCTCCTCTTCGGCACCATGCTCCTCGTCCTCGTGGTCCGCCCGCAGGGCCTCGTGGCACCGGCGGTCCGCGCATGAGCCCCTCCGCCACCGCCGGCCCCGCCACCGTCGGCCCCGCAACCGCCCTCCCCGCCACCCGCCGGCTGCCGGCGGCCGTGGTCGCCGTCGCCCTCGCCCTGGCCCCCTTCCTGCTCGGCCCGTACGCCGTCGGCACCCTGTCGCGGATCCTGGTGTTCGCCCTCCTCGCGCTCAGCGTGAACCTCCTCACCGGCCTGACCGGTCTGCCGACCCTCGGCCAGTCCGCCTACTTCGGGGTCGGCGCCTACACTGCGGCGATCGTGGCGACGCGGATCACCGACATCGGACCGCTCCAACTCCTCGTCGCCGGGGGCGTCTCCGCCCTGGTGGCGGCCGGGACCGGCTGGCTCGCCGTACGAGCCCGGGGCGTGGTCTTCCTGATGCTCACGCTGGCCATCGGCGAGATCGTCTACAGCGCCGCCGTCAACTGGAAGTCCGTCACGAACGGCACCGACGGGATGTCGGGCATTCCTCCCGTCGTCCCTTTGCCGGGCGTCCCCGCCCTGGAACTCGACGGGCTGGTCTACTTCTATGTCCTGGCCGTGTTCCTGCTGCTCTTCGCGGCGCTCTCCCGCCTGGGTGCGACCTCGTTCGCCCTCGCCCTGCGCGGCATCCGCGACAACGAGCCCCGCATGCGGGCGATCGGCTACCCCACCCAGCGGTACGCCCTGGCCGTCTACAGCGGCGCCGGGGCGCTGGCCGGAGTCGCAGGGGCCCTGTGGGTCTCGGTCCAGCGCTTCGTCTCGCCAGGCGACGCCGGCTTCGAGATCGCCGCGCTGGCCCTGCTGGCCGTGGTCATCGGAGGCTCCGGCTCGATGTGGGGGGCCTGCGCCGGCGCCGCGCTGGTCTGGCTCACCCGCGACTACCTCGGCAACCTCGAAGCCGTCGCGGGCCGCGGTCCCCTGCTGCTCGGACTGCTCTTCGTCATCGCCGTCTACGCGCTGCCCCGAGGACTGGCCGGCGTACGGATCCCGCACAGGCTCACCCGGAAGAGGGCGGCGTGACAGCTCACGATGTACTGCAACTGCGCATGGTGTCGCGGCACTTCGGCTCCTTCCGAGCCCTGGACGAGGTCGACCTGACGGTGCGTCCGGGTGCCCGGCACGCGATCATCGGCCCGAACGGCGCGGGCAAGTCCACGCTCTTCGGCCTGATCTCCGGCACCCTGCGGACCACCGCCGGAACCATCCTCGTCGACGGACGGGACGTGACCCGGCTGCCCGTGCACCGCCGGGTCGGACTCGGGGTGGCGGCCACGTTCCAGCACTCCAGTCTCTTCCTGCGCGAGACGGTGCTGGAGAACGTACTGCTCTCGGTGAACCGCAGGCCCAACCCCCGCTCCCGCTCCCGCGACGCGGCCATCGCGCAGGCGCGCGAACTGCTCGACCGGGTGGGCCTGCCCACCCGGCACGACCTCACGGCCGCCGCCCTCTCGCACGGCGAGCGGCGCCAGCTGGAGGTCGCCGTGGCGCTCGGGACCGCACCCCGGCTGCTCCTCCTGGACGAACCGGCCGCCGGCATGTCGCCGGCCGAGACGGCGCGCCTCACCGAACTGATCGCCGCCCTGCCCGGGGAGATCACCGTGCTCCTCATAGAGCACGACCTCGACATGGTCTTCGAACTCGCCGACACGGTGACGGTCATGCACCTCGGCAGACACCTGAAGACCGGCTCCCCGGACGAGGTGCGCGCCTCCGCCGAGGTCCGGACCGCCTACCTGGGCACCAGCATGGAGGTCACCCCGTGAACCCGCTCCTCCGCATGCGCGGACTGCGCTCCGGCTACGCCGGGGGCGTCGTCCTCGACGGTGTCGACCTGGACCTCGAGGAGGGCGGTACCCTCGCCCTCCTCGGTCGGAACGGGGTCGGGAAGACCACCCTCGTCTCGACCGTCATGGGACTCGTCCGCCCCTACGGGGGCAGCGTGCTCCTCGACGGACGGGAACTGGCCGGAGCCCGCGTCGACGTCATCGCCCGGGCCGGCGTCGGGGTCGTTCCCCAGGGCCGCCGGGTGTTCGCCCCGCTGACCGTGGACGAACACCTGACGATCGCCACGCGGCGCCCGGCGCCCGGACCCTGGAACAGGGCCCGCGTCCTGGACCTGCTGCCACGGCTGGGCGAACGGCTCGGGCACCGGGGCGACCAGCTGTCCGGCGGGGAACAGCAGATGCTCGCGATCGCCCGGGCCCTCCTCGGCAATCCGCGCCTCCTGCTCCTCGACGAGCCCTCCGACGGCCTCGCTCCGGCGATCGTCTCCCAGGTGGGCGAGGTGATCGGCGAGGTGAGCGCGCAGGGCATGTCGGTCGTCCTCGTTGAACAGAACCTGGGCCTCGCCCTCTCCGCCGCCGGGACCGTGGCGGTCATGCGCAAGGGAGTCATCGTCCACCGGTCCACCGGCGCGGAATGCGCCTCCCACCCCGAGGACCTGCGCCGCCTGCTGGGCGTCGACTGACCCCGCGGGCCCAGCGGGGTGCCAAGGAGACGGCCTAGGCGCGGGGCGCGTCGGCTTCCCGGAGGGCGGTGCGGACGCCGGTGACGACCACGGTGATCAGGCAGAGGGCGATGATGGTCTCGGCCCACAGGAAGGCGAACCAGTCCAGCACGCAGCCGATCGGGGGCGTGCCGGGAGCGGTGTTGCGGAACGCCGACAGGGCGAAGAGGGTGGCGGCCATCCATCCGAGGGCCGGCCAGACCAGGCCCTGGCGGCGCGTCGTCAGGTACCAGGTCGCCAGCAGCACGGACGCCGCCAGCGCCCACATCACGATCATCATGAAGGAGGTGAAGACGAGCAGGCTGGCCGATCGGGACAACTTCACCCCCACGAGGGCCTCTTGGCGGGAGCCGGTGGGTGTCGCGGAGACGGAGAAGAGCGTGTCGTTGTTGGAGAACAGCAGCCGCACCGGCACTTCCTTACCGCCGAGTTGTGCCCAGAACCCGATGTCGGTCACGTAGGAGTCGAACGGGTAGTCGCCGATCGATCCGTCCGTGACCGCGACCTGCAGATCCTTGGTCGTGATCCGCTCGTGCGCCTTGAACTCCAGGTCACCGAGGGTCGCCTCGGAGGTCTGGAGGCCCAGATCGGCCACCGGCGCGGCGCCGCCCTCCTCGCCGAGGGCCCCGCGCGGGATGACCCGGACCCGGAGGACCAGCTCTCTGGCGGAGGCGTCGACGCGCTGGACGGAGGCCTGCACGTCCACCCGGTCGCGCGCCGTGGATCCGACCGTGTGGACCGTGTCGATCACCTGCCGCTCGTGGAACTGCAGCCACGACCCGACGGCCACCGCCGCCAGGATCAGGAACGCGATGGGAAGCAGGACGGGCAGCATCGACGCCCCGGAGCGGCTTGGGCGGGCTGGGTCCGGGGGTGGGGCCGTGGGGGCCATGGTGACTCCGGCGAGAGGGGGGAGGGGCTCGTCCGGCCGGGGCAGCGGCCGCGGTGCGATCCTCGCCGACCCGGCCGGAGATCCACCGCATCCGGCCGAGCGTGTCGCCGCCGGTCGGAGCCGGAGGCTCCCCTCGTTGTGCGCCCTCAGGCCACCCGTTATCGTGGAAATGTGCGTTCCGCCCGGATCGCCGGGGTATCGCCCGGTGGGACAGCCGTAGACCGGCAGAGGAACGGGATCACATGGCTGAGCAGAGTTCCCACATCGCCGTGCCGGTTGCGGGCGTCACCATGGCCCTCCTGGCAGCCCTCGGTCCGACGGCGGCGGGTGCCGCACCACCACCCGCCGGCACCACGGGAATCATCGGGCCCGGCGCCACCGCCGCGTCGCGGTTCGTGCCGGGACCCTGCCCCGAACCGCCCGAGCCGATCGAAGCGCTGGCCACCGCACGGTGCGGTGTCCTGGAAGTCCCCGAGAACCGTGACCGTCCCGACGGCCGGACCATCCGGCTGGCCGTGGCGGTCATCCCGTCCGTCTCGGCGGAACCCGCCCCGGACCCCGTGGTGTTCATGGCGGGCGGCCCCGGTGGCGAGGTGTTCGACGACATCCCGTTCCTGGTCTCCTCCGGCTTGAACAAGGACCGGGATCTCGTCGTCATGGCCCAGCGCGGCAATCTCTACGACCAACCCAACCTCGCCTGCCCGGAACTGGATCACTTCTACGCCCGGTCCGTGGGCCTCCCCTCGTACGCGCCGCAGACGGAAGGGCTCATGGCCGACGCGGTGAAGCGGTGCCGGGACCGTCTGACGGCCGACGGGACCGACCTCGGCGCCTACAACAGCACCGAGAACGCGGCCGACTTCGCCGACCTGCGCACCGCACTGGGCTTCAAGCAGTGGAACGTCTACGGCCACTCCTACGGCAGCAACCTGGCCCTGACCTACCTGCGCCTGCACCCTCAGGGCATCCGCGCGGTGGCGCTCGACTCGGCGGCCCCGGCGCAGTTCGTCTCCCTGCCCTTCGCCTGGGCCAACGCCCGGGAGGGTCTCGACAACCTCTTCAAGGCCTGCGAGGCCGAGCCCCGCTGCAAGAGCCGTTACCCGGACCTCGAACGCACCCTGAACGAGCAGGTGCGGAAGCTCGAAGCGAAGCCGCTGACGCTGAACGTCCGTCCGCCGCAGGGCGGAGACCCGGTGAAGGTCGTCCTCGACGGCGGCGCGCTGGTGAACCTGCTGGTCGCCAAGGCGATTCCGTTCGCCGACTTCCCGGCCGCGATCGACGAACTCGCCCGCGGAAACCCCGAGCGCCTGGCCAAGGCCCGCGCCGCCGGCTCGGTCGAGGTGGACGGCCAGACCGCACACGGCCTGACCCAGTCGGTGGTGTGCGGCGAATGGGTACCCGGCCACTCGACCTCCGACGTGCTGAAGGCGGGCCGCGAAGCGTTCCCCGCATGGCCCGAGTCGGCTCAGGCGCAGGCACCCCAACTGCCCTTCCAGGACGAGCTGTGCCGGATCTGGAACGTCCCCGATCGCACCGCCGCCGTACGGGTGCCCACCGTCAGCTCGGTACCGGTCCTCTTCATCAACGGGACGTTCGACATGAAGACCGGAGCCAGTTGGGCCCCCAAGACGGCCCGTACGCTGTCGAATTCGACCACCGTGCAGGTGCCCGGGATCGGGCACTGGGTGGTCCCGCAATCGCCCTGCGCCCAGAAGGTGCTGGCGTCCTTCCTCGCCGATCCGACCGCGCCCGACACCGGCTGCGTGGCGGGGCTGAGGTGGGAACCGTTCACGATCACCCCGGAGTGACGGGGAGGAATGATGGCACGGTCACACGCAGGACGCCTGCGCACCGGGTCGGCCGCAGCGGCCGCCGGGATGCTGATCGCCGGTCTGTACGCGGCGCCGGTGAGTGCGCAGGAGGAGACGCCTTCAGGAGCCGCCGGCACGGTCGCCCGCACCGTAGGCGACGCCGCGTTCACGCCGGGCCCCTGCCCCAAGACGGCGGATCCGGTCGCCGAACTCGACGGAGCCCGCTGCGGCACGCTCACCGTGCCGGAGAACCGCACGAAGCCGGACGGTCGAAAGATCACCCTCGGTGTCGCGATCGTGGCCGCCGAGGCCGCCGAACCGAAACCCGATCCGATCGTGTGGCTCGCCGGCGGACCCGGTGACGACGCGGTCGGGGAGGCGAAGATGGCGATCGGCGGCGGCCTGAACCGGGACCGCGACGTGATCTTCATGTCCCAGCGCGGCACCTACTCGGCCGACCCGGCACTCACCTGCCGCACCATCGACGAGTTCAACGCGCGCGCGACCGGCCTCGTCTACGACGCGCCGTCCACCGAGCGCGAGCACGTCGCGGCCACCAAGGCCTGCCGCGACGAACTGGCGGCGACCGGGGCCGACCTCAGTGCCTACAACGACATCGAGAGCGCCGCCGACTACGCGGACCTGCGAACCGCGCTGGGCCTCAAGGAATGGAACCTGTACGGCATTTCCTACGGCACCCAGCTGGCGCTCGTCACCATGCGCCTGCACCCCGAGGGAATCCGGTCCGTGGGCATCGACGGCATCCTGCCGCCGTCCACCGGAGGTTCGGCCGTGACCTGGGCCGCGGCCAAGCAGGGGTTCGACGGGGTGTTCAAGGCCTGCGCGGAGCAGCCCGACTGCAACCGTCGCTACCCGAACGTGTCGGCCACCTTCGAACGGCTCGTCCGCGAACTCGAAGCCAAGCCCGTCACCACCACCGTGACGCTCCCCGACAGCGAGAAGCAGGTGAAGGTCACCCTGGACGGCGGAGCCCTGGTGAACTGGATGACCGCCGCCACCCACATAGCCCCCCAGGTGCCGATGGCCCTCGACGAACTGGCCAACGGCAAGCCCCAGCGGATCGCCGAGCAGTGGGCGAGCGGCAAGTACAGCCCCCAGGCCATCGGCCGGCTGTCCCACGGGCTCGTCTACGGCGTCTTCTGCAGCGAGTGGACCCCGTACGAGACCCAGGCCGAAGCACTCCGCGCAGGTCAGAAGACCTACCCGTCCTTCCCCGAATCGGTACAGGCCCAGGCCCCCCTGCTGACCTTCCTCCGCCCTGACTGCGACGTCTGGGACGTCCCCGCGGCGCCCGCCTCCATCCGGGACGTCACGCGGAGCGACATCCCCACCCTCGCCATCTCCGGCGGGTTCGACGGCCAGACCGCAGCGTCCAACGGGGCGTACGTGGCCCGCACGCTGCCCAACGCCACCGTCGTCACGATCCCCTACGAGGCCCACGTGGTCTTCGCGTCGTCGAAGTGCGCGCAGGAGATCACCGTCTCCTTCTTCGACACTCCCATGGCGCCGAACACCGACTGCCTCAAGGACCTCAAGCCCCCGGCCTTCGAGATCGCCCCGGACCCCACCTGATGTGGGCAAGGAAGAAGGCGGAAGGAAGAAGGAAGAAGGCGGTGACCATGAAGCGGATGGCGTCCTCGTGCGCCGCCGGGGGCGCCGTGCTCGTGGTGATACTGGCCGGCGCCGCTAACCCGCGGGCCTACGCGACGGGCGGCGACGACCGTGAGAAGCGGAGCACGGAGGTGCTCCGGCAGCTGGTGCCTTCTCCCGACGGCCCGGGCTGTGCGGCAGCCGTCGGTGAGCGGGGACACGTCGTCTGGGAGGCGGGGAGAGGCAAGGCCGATCTGACGACCGGGCGTTCCATCACCCCACGCACCGTCTTCGACATGGCATCCAACTCCAAGCAATTCACCGCGGACGCCGTCCTCTTGCTGTCCGGTCGCCACCAACTGGCCCTGAGCGACCACCTCTCCGATTTCCTCGACGACCCGCCCGCCTGGACGCGCGAGGTCACCCTGGGCGACCTGATGCGGCACACCAGCGGCATCACCGACTACCAGGACCTGCTGGAGGCCAAGGGCATCGAGGTGACGGACCCGGCCGGACAGAAGGAAGCGATCGAGGCCATTCTCGCCTCACAGCCGCAAGAGCCTGCGGGCCGGCGCTTCTCCTACTCCAACTCCAACTACGTCCTCCTGGCGCACGTCGTCGAAAGGGTCACCGGCAAGCCGTTCCCCGCCTTCGTCCAGCAGGAGTTCTTCACCCCGCTGCACCTGCGCATGACCCTGTCTCCGGCGGTGGACGTTCCCGGAAAGGCGAAGTCGTACGACGAGAAGGACGGCTCGTTCACCCCCAACTCCTCTCCTTGGAAACAGTACGGAGACGGGTCCGTTCAAAGCACCCCCGGGGAATTCGTCCGCTGGGCCGACAACTACCGCACCGGTCGCGTCGGTGGAGCGGAACTGCTCGCAGGGGTCACGGCGGACGCGGTGAGCGTGGGCGACGTCCTGCGCCAACGCGGCATCGCGGAAGGGAAGTACGGGGCCGGCATCCTGCTCCTCCCCGACCGGAGCCTGGTCCATCGCGGCGACTGGGAAGGCTTCCACAGCAGCTTCAAGGTGTCCCCGGACCGCGACACGGCCGTCTCCGTCGTGTGCAACGTGGATTCGCCCGATCATTTCCGCGCGGCGAACGAACTGCTGGACATCTGGAAGAAGTGACCGAGGGACCCCTGTGCGCTCAGCGCGCTCGATCGTGGGAGACGCTTCGGCGGTGTGGACGTAGGTATCACCGACGCCGGTCCGTTGTAGGCTCCGGATACGGCCCTTGACCTGCGATGAGCGGGCAGGGAGCAGACATTTCGGGAGCTTCTTCATGATTCGCACCATGTTCAAGTCCAAGATCCACCGGGCCACCGTCACCCAGGCCGACCTGCACTACGTCGGGTCCGTGACCATCGATGCCGATCTCCTCGACGCGGCGGACCTGCTGCCCGGCGAGCTCGTGCACATCGTGGACGTCACCAACGGGGCGCGGCTGGAGACGTACGTCATCAAGGGCGAGCGCGGATCCGGGGTCATCGGGATCAACGGTGCCGCCGCGCACCTCGTGCACCCGGGTGACCTGGTCATCCTCATCAGCTACGGGCAGATGGACGACGCCGAGGCGCGCGTGTTCGAGCCGCGTGTCGTCCACGTCGACGGGGACAATCGCATCATCGAACTGGGTGTGGATCCGTCCGCCCCGGTTCCCGGAACGGACCAGGAGCGCAGCCCCCACGCGGTGGCTGTCTGAGGGGAGCAGGGGCGATGGCGCAGAGCGGGTCGAGCGAATCGATCAAGATCGTGGACGACCGCCCGTCCGGGCGGCTGCTGGCCGTCGAGGACGGGGCGGTGGTCGGAACCATCGCCTACTTCGTGCTCGCCGAGGCGCCCCACGCCCTCGTGGCGGTGCACACCGTCGTCGAGCCGGGGCGCGAGGGCCGCGGGATCGCCGGGAGCCTGGTGAAGGCCTTCTACGGGATCGCGGCCGACGAGGGCGTGCCCGTGGTCCCGCTCTGCCCGTATGCCGCGAGCTGGGCCGCCAAACACCCCGAGCAGGCGCCCGAGGCACCGGCCGGGGTGGTGGCCGCTGCCAAGGCGCAGCTCGACTCGGACTCCGACCTCTGGTGACGTCGCCCGGCGGGCGCCGGGACGCGGACCGGGGGAGGCTGGAGGTATGACACAGCCTCCCGTCCCCGGCCCGGCCCCGGTGCCCAATCCGTTCCCGGATCCGGCGCCGCTGCCCCGGCCCGAGCCGCCGACACCGGGTCCGGTGCCCGAACCCGACCCGGTTCCGCCGCCGCCCGGCCCCGCGCCGCAGCCCGCGCCGGAGCCGTGGAGCTGACGCGGAGCGGCTGACACCGAGCTGCCGAGCCGACGCGGACGGCCGCGCCGGCTCGTACGCCGACGTCAGTCCGTACGGACTTCGGAGCGGTCGCCGCTCCACAGCGTGTGGTACGAGCCATCCCGGTCGGTGCGCCGGTAGGTGTGCGCGCCGAAGAAGTCGCGCTGTCCCTGGGTCAGGGCCGCCGGGAGCCGCTCCGAGCGCAGGGCGTCGTAGTACGCCAGCGAGGCCGCGAAGGCCGGTACCGGGATGCCCTGGCGGACCGCCGCCACCAGCACCTCGCGCCAGTCCTCCTGCGCGGCGCCGATCTCATCGGCGAAGCCGGCGTCCGCCAGCAGGCTGGGCAGCTCCGGGCGGGCGTCGTACGCGGCCCGGATCCGGTCCAGGAACGCGGCGCGGATGATGCAGCCGCCGCGCCACAGCGAGGCCACGGCGCCCGGGTCCACGCCCCAGCCGTACTCCTCGCTGCCGGCCTGGATCTGGTGGAATCCCTGCGTGTACGAGACGATCTTCGAGGCGTACAGGGCCTGCTCCACCTGGGCCGCGAAGGCGTCGGCGGCCTCCGCGGAGAGCGGCTGGGCCTTCGGCCCGGCCAGGCCGCGGGCGGCCGTACGCAGCTCGCCGTGGCCCGAAACCGCGCGGGCGAAGACGGCCTCGGCGATGCCGGACACCGGCACGCCCAGGTCGAGCGCGATCTGCACGGTCCAGCGGCCGGTGCCCTTCTGCTCGGCGGCGTCGGCGACCACGTCCACGAACGGCCGGCCGGTCGCGGCGTCCGTGTGCGCGAGGACCTCGGCGGTGATCTCGATCAGGTACGAGTCCAGCCGGCCCCTGTTCCAGGCGCGGAAGGTCTCGGCGATCTTCGCGGGGGAGTAGCCGGCCACCTCGCGCAGCAGGTGGTAGGCCTCCGCGATCAGCTGCATGTCGGCGTACTCGATGCCGTTGTGCACCATCTTCACGAAGTGTCCGGCGCCGTCGGGGCCCACGTGCGAGGTGCACGGCGTGCCGTCGGCGGCCTTGGCGGAGATCTTCTCCAGCATCGGGCCGAGCGAGGCCCAGGACTCCTCCGATCCGCCGGGCATGATGCTCGGGCCGAGCAGCGCGCCCTCCTCGCCGCCCGAGATCCCGACGCCCACGAAGTGCAGGCCCTGCTCGCGCAGCTCCTTCTCGCGGCGGCGGGTGTCCTCGAAGTGGGCGTTCCCGCCGTCGATGATCACGTCGCCCGGCTCCAGCAGCGGGGCGAACTCGCGGATCACCGCGTCGGTCGGCTCGCCGGCCTTCACCATGATGATGAGGCGGCGCGGGCGCTCCAGCGCGTCCACGAACTCCTTCGCGCTCCCGGCGGCCACGAAGGAGCCCTCGTGGCCGAACTCCTCCACGAGCGCCGTGGTCTTGGCGGTGGTGCGGTTGTGGACGGCGACGGTGAACCCGTTGCGGGCGAAGTTGCGGGCGAGGTTGCTGCCCATCACCGCGAGTCCGGTGACGCCGATCTGGGCCGTGCTGCTGCTCATGTGGGTGCGCTCCTGAGTGCGTCGACAGTGCATTCGATGTGCGGCGGAATGCAGGTACGACGACGCTACCCCGACGGTGATCCTTACCGGCGTCTTACATTCGGCGTTAAATCAACTTCCGCTCGAACGCGTTGTGTTGTGCGCCTTGTCATGCCCCGGTCGTGGCGTTAGGTTGCGAGGTTCCTGATGTCTTCGATGGGGGCTCCCATGGGTGTACGGGGCCGGCACCGCCGGTATCAGCCGAGCAGCATCAACCGTGCTTCGCTCGTCGTGACCGCCGGCGGAGCCGGAATAGCGCTGCCCCTGATCGGAGCCGGCACGGGGCACGCCGCGTCGCTGGACACGTGGAGCAAGGTCGCCGCCTGCGAGTCCACGAGCAACTGGCACATCAACACCGGCAACGGCTATTACGGCGGACTGCAGTTCAGCCAGAGCACCTGGCGCGCCTTCGGCGGAACCGCGTACGCCGCCCGCGCCGATCTGGCCACCAAGGCGCAGCAGATCGCCGTCGCGGAGAAGGTGCTGAAGGGGCAGGGGCCGCAGGCCTGGCCGGTCTGCGGGAAGCAGGCCGGACTGAGCCGCAGCGGCCCGGCGCCCGCGCTCGGCGCCCAGGGCAAGGTGACGGGCCCGGGCAAGGCGACGGCTCCGAAGGTCGCGGCGCAGGCCGCGCCGAAGGCCACTCCGAAGGCCGCCGCTCCCCAAGCCGCGACGCCGCGCCCGGCCGGGGGGTCCGTCCTGCCGAACCCCTACGTCGTCGCTCCCGGCGACTCGCTGTCGGCGATCGCCACCGAGCAGCACGTCGACGGCGGCTGGCAGTCCCTGTACGCGACCAACCGGGCCGTCGTGGGCGGCGATCCGGACCTGATCTTCCCCGGGCAGCGGCTCACCCTGCGCGTCACGGCCGCGCCGCCCGCGCAGAATCCGGAGAAGCCGCCGCGCACGGCCGAGCCGGTGAAGCCCGTGGCACCGGCGAAGCCGGCGGAGCAGGCCGGTTCGAAGCCGGCGAAGCCCGCGGAAAAGCCTGCCGAGAAGCCCGCGGAGAAGCCGCAGACCCCCTCCGGAGCCTTCAGCGCCCCGGTCGACGCGGGCCTCGGCACCGGCTACCACGTCGCGGGTTCGTCCTGGTCCAGCGGCTACCACACCGGGATCGACTTCCCGGTGGCCACCGGCACCACCGTCAAGGCCGTCAGCAGCGGGCAGATCGTCTCAGCGGGCTGGGCCGGTGCGTACGGATACCAGGTCGTCATCCGGCACACCGACGGCCGGTACTCCCAGTACGCGCACCTCTCGGCGGTCTCGGTCAAAGCCGGCTCGGCGGTCTCCGGCGGGCAGCGCATCGGCCGTTCCGGGGCGACGGGGAACGTGACCGGGCCGCACCTGCACTTCGAGATGCGCACGGGACCCGGCTACGGCACCGACATCGACCCGCTGCGGTACCTGCGGTCCCACGGAGTCAGCATCTGAAGCCGGGGCCGCTGAAGCCGGGGTCCCGCCCACCGCGGGGGTCCCGGCCACCGCCGGGGCCCCGGCCGGCGATAGCGTCCCGGCCGCCGAGGGAGCCGGGACCGGCACGGGTCCCGACGGTACGGGCACCCGCGCCTCCCGGGGTGCGACGGTGAGCAGGACGAGCCCGGTCGCCGCCGCCGCCGCGCTCACCAGCGCCGCGGCGACGCCGGCCGCCCCGTAGCGGAAGCCCTCGTCGAACAGCGCGATGCCGACCGCCGCCGCGACCACGGGGTTGGCCACCGTCACGGTGGCCAGCGGGGCGGTCAGCCCGGCGCCGCGGTAGGCCGCCTGCGACAGCAGCAGTCCGGCGGCGGCCAGCGCGGCGATCGCGGTCAGCTCCGGCCACAGCGTGACCAGCGCGTCCGGTGCGAAGCTCTCGGCCACCGACTTCGTGAACACCGAGGCCATCCCGAAGGCGGCTCCGGCGGCCGTGGCCAGCAGCACGCTGTGCGCGGTGACCCGCCGCACCCGGCGCGCGGCCAGGAACAGTACGGACACCAGGGCCCCGGTCGCGGTCAGGAGCAGGCTCTGCTCCCCGCCCGACAGGGACTGCTCGGCCCGCCCGCCGCCGCCCGTCAGGGCCAGCAGCCCGGCCAGCCCGGCCGTCGCCAGGACCGCCCCGCGCCACGCGGCGGCTCCCGCCCGCCGCCGTACGAACACGGCCGCCATCGGGAGCGCGAAGACGATGGTGAGAGCGCCCAGCGGCTGCACCAGGCTCAGCGGCCCGTAGGCGAGCGCCACCACGTGCAGCAGGGCCCCGAGGCCGTTCAGCGCGATCGCGCCGTACCAGGCGGGCCGGCGCACCGGGGCGTACGACCGGCCGGTGGAGGCGGCCGCGACCCGCTCCTGGACGATCGCTCCGGCCGCGTACGCCACGGCGGACACCAGGCACAGCAGGACCGAAAAGGCTAGGGCGCTCATAAAAGTCACAATGCCCGAGTCCGGAGAGCTATTCCTCCCCCTCAAGGTGGGGACGGGTAAGCCCTTGGGCGTACTCCGAACGCAGTAGCCGGGAGCGGGGAAGTGCGTTTGTCTTCCCGTGTGGGGGATCCGTACACTAGCCCTTTTGGGGACTTCCGCATCCGGCGGACGCGGACGACTGATCAAGGAACGCAGCGGGTATGACGGTGACCGAAGACAGCCAGGAGCAGGGCCACGCCTTCGGGCCGGGCATCGACCCCGACCGCCTGGCCCTCTGCCTCAGTGTGCTCGACGAGCTCGACAAGCTCGACGTCGACCACCCGGACGCGATCACCGTGCGCCGCGCCACCGCCGGTCTGTACCGGACGGTCAAGCAGCGCCGCCGCCAGGACCGCCGCGCCGCCAAGACCGCCAACGACAAGGCCGTCACCGAGGCGACCGCGACCGGCTCCGCCGAGCGCATCGACGACGAGACCGAGGGCCTGCTGCCCTCCTCGGTCACGGAGACCGGCCGGATCGCCGGAATTCTCCAGCGCCCGCGCTCCTGCTACGTCTGCAAGGCGCGGTACGTCGAGGTCGACTACTTCTACCACCAGCTCTGCCCGAGCTGCGCCGTCGAGAACCGGACCAAGCGGGAAGCCCGTGCCGACCTCGCCGGCAAGCGCGCGCTGCTCACCGGCGGCCGGGCCAAGATCGGCATGTACATCGCGCTGAGGCTGCTGCGCGACGGCGCGCACACCACGATCACCACCCGCTTCCCCAAGGACGCCATCCGCCGCTTCAAGGCGATGGACGACTCGGCGGACTGGATGCACCGCCTGGAGGTCGTCGGCATCGACCTGCGCGACCCGGCCCAGTCGGTGGCCCTCGCCGAGCAGGTGGCCGCGGCCGGCCCGCTCGACATCCTGATCAACAACGCGACGCAGACCGTGCGCCGCCTGCCCAGTGCCTACGCGGCGCTGGTCGAGGGGGAGGGCGCTCCGCTTCCGGCCGGCGAGCTCCCGGCCCACCACGTCATCGGGGCCTTCAACTCCGGCGCGGTCGACGGCCTGGCGGCGCTGCCCATCGGCGTGAGCGGGCTCGAGGCGCAGAAGGTCGCCGACCTCGCCCTGGTCGCGGGCAATGCCAGCCTGGAGCGACACCTGGCCGGCACCGCCATCGACGCGGGCGGCCTGCTGCCCGACGTCGTCGACAGCAACACCTGGGTGCAGACCATCGACCAGATCTCCCCGGTGGAGCTGCTCGAGACCCAGCTGTGCAACTACACGTCGCCGTTCATCCTGATCAGTGCGCTCAGGCCGTCCATGGCCGAAGCCGCCCGAAAGGCGGCGGGTGGACGGGCGTACGTCGTGAACGTCTCGGCGATGGAGGGCGTCTTCAGCCGCGGCTACAAGGGCGCGGGGCACCCGAACACCAACGCGGCCAAGGCCGCGATGAACATGGTGACCCGGACCAGCGGCCAGGAGATGTTCCAGACCGACCGGATCCTGATGACCTCGGTCGACACCGGCTGGATCACGGACGAGCGCCCGCACTTCGACAAGCTCCGCCTCGCCGAGGAGGGCTTCCACGCCCCCCTCGACCTGGTCGACGGCGCGGCCCGGGTCTACGACCCGATCGTCCGCGGCGAGCTCGGCGAGGACCTGTTCGGGGTCTTCCTCAAGGACTACGCGCCCGCCAACTGGTAGGCCCACCCCGACTCATCCGAGCGCCCCCGGCCCCTCTCCTCGCGAGAGGGGCCGGGGGCGCTCCCCGTTCAGACGGTACGGCCGTAGGCCCCCGCCGCGACCAGTTCCAGGACCGGGCGCCAGTCCTCCAGCACGCCCGCGTCCAGGCCCGCGGAGCGGCCCGCCTCCGCCGCGTGCCCGAGGGACTCCGCGTCGGGGTCGGACCCGGGACCCGGCGCCCCCGGTCCGTGGAGCCGTACGAGCCGGGCCACCCGCTCGCCCAGCAGAGGGCGGATCGCCTCCGCGGGGTGGTGGATCAGCAGCCCCGCGACCTGCAGTTCCTTGTCGAAGGGGTGGGATCGGCGCAGCAGCGCGGCGACCCGCAGCCCATGCCCGTCGCCGTGCCCGCGCAGCAGGTCCATCAGCTCCCCGACGCTCCCGACGGCCACCGGCACCTCGGACTTCGCCACTGTCGTTCCCTCCGTCGCCGACCGCGTATCACCCGTATGGCGCCGTCGAGCAGATCAGTCGTACGCGACGCGCCGACGTGCGAGGTGATGAACTCGTGGCGAAAACAAGCTTTCCGGAGTGGATTTTACTATTCTATCGAGCGGGGGTGCGCTCATATGTGTACTCTGATCGCCAAGAGAGCCCCACACGGGCCCTCGCTCCACCACGGCGCCACCGCGTCCGGAAACCCTTTTCATCCCGCACCGGCGCGCGGCTAGCCCGCCGGGTTACGCGACACGAAGGAGTGCGCGGTGACACCAGAACTGACGACGACGGACCAGGCCACCAGGGAACGGACGGGGTCGCGGAGCGGCAAGCACCCCGAGACCCTCGGCAACCTGGAGGTCTGGGCCCGGTCCGCTCCGATTCGACTGGCCGGCTACGAGGACGACCTCGCGGAGCCGCACATCCTGCCCGGCATCGACTGATCGCGCGTCGGTCGGACCGCGAGCGGTCGGACAGACGCATACGGCGCGGTCCGCCCGTCGTCCCGGAGTCAGGGCCCGGGACGACGGGCGGCGGCTGTCCGCCCCGTGTCGCCGCAATGCCGGACGGCGCCCGGAAGTTCCCCGTACGCGTACGCCGTGGGCGTCATCGCTGTGGGCGATCAAGGGTTCCGTGCACCCCCGGTGCCGGGCAGGCTGACCCGCATGAAGCTGCTGATGCTGGGTGGGACCGAATTCGTCGGGCGCGCGATCACCGAAGACGCCCTGAGCCGCGGGTGGGACGTCACCGTCTTCCACCGCGGACACCACGCGCCCCCGCCGGGGACCACGGCCCTGCACGGGGACCGCACCGCTCCCGAAGGCCTGGACGCCCTCGCCGAGGGGGAGTGGGACCTCGTCGTCGACACCTGGGGCGGCGCCCCCACGGCCGTCCGCGACAGCGCCCGCCTGCTGGCCGGCCGGGTCGGCCGGTACGCGTACATATCCAGCCGCTCGGTGCACTCCTACCCCGCCGCGGCGGGCGCGGACGAGGACGGCCCGCTCGTCGACGGTTCGCCCGACGCGGACTCCGTCGCCTACGCCGAGGACAAGCGCGGCGCCGAGATGGCCGCCGTGGACGCCTTCGGCGACCGCGCCCTGCTGGTCCGCGCCGGGCTCATCCTCGGCCCGTACGAGAACGTGGGCCGGCTGCCCTGGTGGCTCAACCGCGCGGCGCGCGGCGGCCCGCTGCCCGCCCCCGGGCCGCGCGAGCTCCCGCTCCAGTACGTGGACGTACGCGATCTCGCGCACTGGACCCTGGACGCCGCCGAAGCCGGGCACGGCGGTCCCTACAACCTGGTCTCCCCGGCCGGCCACGCCACCATGGGCAGCTTCCTGGAGGCCTGCGCGAAGGTGACCGGCGGCGGCGCCGAGCTCCGCTGGATCGATCCGGCCCGGATCGAGGAGGCGGGCGTGCAGCCCTGGGCGGATCTGCCCGTCTGGGTGCCCGAGGGCGGAATGCACGACCACATGTACGGCGCGGACGTCACCAAGGCGCTCGCGGCGGGCCTGAAGTGCCGCCCGGTCGAGGAGACCGTCGCCGACACCTGGAGCTGGCTCCGGGAGGTGGGCGGGGTGGCCCCGCAGCGCGCCGACCGTCCCGCTCCCGGGATGAGCGCCGAGCAGGAGTCCGCACTACTCGGGCTCTGAGCGGGGCCCCGGCCGGGGCTCCGACCACGCCGCCTCCGCGAGCCGGGTCGGCGGCAGGTACTCGCGCACCAGCGTGCGGTGCCACCACGCCCCGGTCTCGCGCAGCTCCCGCCAGGTCGTGAACCGGTAGCGGTACAGCCGCGCCCGGACGTACCGCGGCGGCGCGTCCGGGAAGGGGTTGTGCCGCAGCAGCTTCAGGGTGTCCCGGTCGCCGGCCAGCAGCCGCTCCACGAACGGCCCGAACCAGTCGCGGGCATAGCCGGGGGAGAGCGCCGCGAACCACATGAGCCAGTCGAGGCGCAGGTGGTACGGGGCGAACTGGCGCGGGATCCGGCGCACGTCACCCGGCTTGCCCCGGAACCCGTACTCCCGCCACGCGCCGTCCTCCCGCGGCTGCCGGTCCGCGGTGCCCTCCACCACCACCTCCTCGCGGATCCGGCCCACCGTGCCGAACGCCCCGTAGGTGTTCACCAGATGGAGGGGGTCGAAGGACCGGTTCATGACCTGGCCGCGCGAGACCATGTTGGCCACCGGGTGCCGGCTCAGCACGAGCACGAGCGCGGTCGCCGCGCACACCAGCACCACGTACCAGAGCGGCCCCTGCCGGGAGGCGGCCGGCGGCGGTGCGCCCGCGAGCGTGCCGAAGTCGAAGGCCGGCAGGGCCGCCGTGATCGTGATCCAGTTCAGCCAGGCGAAGTTCCCCGACGCCACCAGCCACAGTTGGGTGGCCACGATGACCGCGGCGGCGTACGAGGCCACCGGCTGCGGAGTGAACAGCAGGACGGGCACCAGCAGTTGGGTCACGTGGTTGGCGGCGCACTCCACCCGGTGCAGCGGCTTCGGCAGGTGGTGGAAGAACCAGCTCAACGGGCCGGGCATCGGCTGCGTCTCGTGATGGAAGTACAGGCAGGTGAGCCGGCGCCAGCAGGGGTCGCCGCGCATCTTGATGAGCCCCGCGCCGAACTCCACCCGGAAGACCACCCAGCGCAGCAGCCACAGCACGAGCACCGGTGGCCCGGCCCGCGCGTTGCCGAGGAGCACGGCCAGGAAGCCGACCTCCAGCAGCAGCGACTCCCAGCCGAAGGAGTACCAGGTCTGCCCCACGTTCACGATCGACAGGTACAGCAGCCACAGCAGCGCCCACATCGCCATGGCCGCACCCAAGGGCACCGCGTCCCCGGCCCCCGCGGCGAGGGCCGCCGCCAAGGCGGCCCCGGTCCAGGCGCAGAGGGCGAAGAACCGGTCGGAGTAGTACAGGTGGAACAGGCTCGGGGCGCGGCGGAAAGGCACGTACCGCAGGTGGTGCGGCACGGGCAGCATGCCGTGCGCCCCGATCAGTGCCCGGAACTGCAGGGCGGCCCCGGCGAAGGCGAGGAGGTAGACACCGGCCAGGGCCCGCTGGAAGATCAGCCGCCCCAGCCAGTATCCGGGCGCCGTGAACCAGTCCATCGCCTCCAGTATCCGGCCCGCGCGGGCCGGGCGCCCGTGGCGAGGCGCCGCACGTACCGCCCGAGCCGGCGGACGTAGGCCCGCTGCAGGAAGGGGACGACCGGGCCCGCGAGACGGGTGTACCAGCTGGCCGGGCGGCTGAAGGCGTTCACCTCGAACCACACCGAGCCGTCCGGCTCCATGTCCACCACGAAGGACTCCTCGCCGCACTCGGGATGCCCGGCGAGCGTGCCGTAGGCGAAACCGGTCCGGCGGGGCTCGTACGCGGTCCAGATCACCTGGCACGGGGCGTCGATCCGCAGCGGGCCGACCCCGATCCCGACGACGACCCGGTCACCGGGCCGGACGGGGGACCCTCCGGCCGTGACGAGCATGCCCGAGGCGCGGTGGGCGCGGAAGGTGGTGACGGCCGCCCCGGCGGCGTCGAAGGCGGCCTGCCCCTGCCCGATCCGGGTGCGGTGGTGGGTGATGTTGTACCCGGCGGGCAGCGGCCGCCGGGCGGTGGCGCCCCGGTCGGGGTAGTTGAAGGTGCTGCGGCCTTCGCTGGTCAGGCGGGTCATGCCGGGATCTCCGTTCGGGCGGGCCGGGCGGCCGGGGCGGCCGCTCGGGGAAGTTCAGGTCGTTCCGGCTGCCCGGCCGGAGCGGTGGGGGCTGCCCAGCCGGCGGTCAGGCGGCGCCAGGCGAGCAGCGAGCACAGGCCGAAGCCGAGGGCGTTGCCGAGGCCGTGGGTGGCGGCCATCCAGGTCAGGGTGGGGTGCACGATCCCGGTGGCCTCACCGAGCGCCCACCACAGGGCGAGCAGCATGGTGGCCACCAGAACGGCCGCCGAGCCCGCGAGCAGCGTGCCGGTGATCCGGTCGCGGGCCCCGGCCCCGGTGCGGACCTCCCGCCAGGTCAGCAGGGCAACCGCCCACATGCCGCCGGTCAGCGTCACCGCGCCCACCAGCTCGGCCCAGTCGTCGATGAAGTAGCCGAGGAGCACGAGCCCGGTTCCGGCCGGGACGCTGTACGCCGCCCAGCGGGCGAGGGCTCCGGCGGCGCAGGCCCGGCACACGAGCCCGGCGACCAGGGCCGCGGTGAAACCGGCGAAGTGGAAGTGCGGCACGGTCAGGGCCAGGATGTCGAGGTCGAAGCCGAAGAGCCGGTACCCGGCGCGTTCGGCGACCAGGGCGGTCCCGGCGACCGAGGGCGCCACGAGTGCGGTGAGCACGGCCACCTCGGCGGGTCCGGGTTTGGCTCCGGGGCCGGGTGCCGATCCGGTGCCCCGGCCGGGCGCGGTCCGTACCGCGGGGACCAGCGCCATTAGCGCCGGGACCAGGGCCCGTACCGCCGGGACCAGGGCCCGTACCGCCAGGGCCAGCGTCGCCGCCGCGTAGACCGCGGCGAGGGCCGTGGCCGGGGCTCCCCGGGGCAGCCACAGGCACACCGCTCCGGGAGTCGCGAACAGCGGCCAGAGCCGGGCCGTCCGTGCGAACCGGACCGGATCGATCAGGCGCAGGCCGGCCGGGACGACGTAGAGCATGCCCAGCGTGACGATCAGATTCACCAGCACGGTCACCGCGGATCCCCCCTCGGAACAAACGCCTTGAACGCGTTCAACTCACGATCGTGAGCCTAGACCCCCTCTTGAACATGTTCAAGAGGGGGTCGGATGCGTGATCTCCGGTTGCGGGCTCCCCGTACATACGGCAGACAAGAGGGAGCAACCGGGGCGAAAAGGGAGATGCAACGTGCACGCACCGACACCTCGTCAGGCGCCGCGTCGTCACGCACCGGCCCGTGCGGCCCTCTTCACCGTCCTCGGACTCCTCGCCGCGGCCTGCGGCGCCTCCGCCGACGAGGGACGGACCAAGGGCCCCGCCGCCGAGAGCCAGGACGTCCACCTCCAGCCCGTGGCCTCGGCCGGTCCGGACCCCTTCACCTCCTCCTCCGCCACCGGCGAATCGGCCCCCGTCCAGCCCCCGCTGCCCAACGCGACCGGCCAGGGCATCCGTACCGTCAACGCGGCCACCCCCGGCCTGTACGGCGGAACCCAGCGTCTCGGCAGTTGCGACGTGGAGGCGCAGGTCCAGTCCCTGACCGCCGACGACGCCAAGGCCCGGGCCTTCGCCGAGGCCTCCCAGGTGGAGCAGGAGCAGATCCCCGACTTCCTGCGCGGCCTCACCCCGGTCGTGCTGCGCGCCGACACCCGGGTGACCAACCACGGCTTCGTCGGCGGCAAGCCGGACGCCTTCCAGTCCGTGCTCCAGGCCGGCACCGCCGTCCTCGTGGACAACCACGGAATGCCCCGCGTCCGCTGCGCCTGCGGCAACCCGCTGCTCTCGCCGCGCGCCGCCAAGGGCGCACCGGTGCTCAAGGGAGAGCCCTGGAGCGGCTACCAGCCCGCCCAGGTCGTGGTCATCGAGCCCACGATGCAGGTGATCAACAACCTGGTCATCGTCAACGTCGCCGACAACACCTGGATCGAGCGCACGGCCGGCGACGACGGAGCCCAGGACCGCGCCCCGCAGACGCCGCCCCCGTACGACCCGGCCGACGGGATTCCCGCCGGGCCCGCCACCCCGCCCGGCACCTCGCCGGCCGAACCGTGCCGGACCCCGGACAGCAACAGCCTCGCCCGCACCGAGCCGCCGCCCACCGGCCCGCCGAGCCCCGGCGGCAGCGCCGCCCCGAAGCTGCCCGACTGCCCGCCGAGCTCTCCGCAGACGGCTCCCAGCACCCCCGGCGACCCGACCGGCCCGAACACCCCGACGGCCCCCGACCAGCCCTCGTCCGGCGTGCCCACCGGCCCGCCCACCGCTCCGCCGCCCACCACCGACCAGCCGGGCGACATCCCCTCCGACCTGCCCGGGCAGACCCCGGGCGACCCCGGGACCCTGGTGGGCCCCGACGGGGCGTCGCCGCAGCCGAGCGACCCGTACGCGGACCCGTACGCGGACCCCTACGCGGACCCGTACTCCGACCCGTACTCCGTCCCCGAGCAGCAGCCCTCGGCTCCGTACGACGGCCAGTACCTGGAGAGCGCCTGACCGGCCCGTGTGTCATGGTGGACCGGTGCCGATCGCCGTATCGCTGCCGGAGGACTGGCCCGCACACCCGGACCGCTCGCTCTCGCTGAACCGCATGGGCAGTTTCGACTGGGACCTGGTCACCGGTCTCATGCACATGGACTCGGCCGCCCTGGAGGTCTTCGACACCACCGCCGCGGAGTACGACGGCAGGCCCGGGTCCCTCGCGCCGCGCGTCCCGCCCGCCGAGGGCGCCCGGCTCGACGCACTGGTCTCCTCGGCCCTCAAGAGCGGGGTGGACAGCTACGGCGCCTACTTCCGCATCCGCTGCCACGACGGCACGCTGCGCTGGACGCACACCCAGGGCCGGGTCATGCGCGGCCCGGAAGGCCGCCCTTACCGCATCATCGGCATCGTCCGCGACGCCACCGAGGAACTCAGTCATTCGGCGGAACGCCTCGGGCTGGACGAGGAGCGGCGCCGCCAGACCTCCGTGGTCGAGTCCACCACCGCCGCGCTCGCGCACGCCCGTACCGTCCAGGACGTCATCGACGCCCTCGGCGATGCCCACGGCCTGGAACGGCTCGGGTCCATGGGCATGGTGATGGGACTGGTCGAGGCCGGCCGGATCCACCTTGTCGCCGAGGGCCCCGCCGGCAGCTTCGTCCCCGGCACCCGCTACACGCGCATCGACGAGCCGTACCCGATGAGCGAGGTGGTCCGCTCGCTCCAGCCGCGCTTCCTGGACTCCGCGGCCGAGTTCGCCGCCGGGTACCCCGGGCTGTGGGCGAAGATCTCCTCGATGCACATCTCGGCGGCCGCCTACCTGCCGCTGATCGCCCAGGCCCGCCCGATCGGCGCGATCGGCCTGCTCTACCAGGACAAGGACGGCTTCACCCAGGAGGAGCGCAACCTCCTCGTCGCGCTCGGCAGCAGCATCGCGCAGAGCCTCCAGCGGGCGATGCTGCTGGAGCAGGAGCACGATCTGGCGGAAGGGCTCCAGCAGGCGATGCTGCCGCGCCGGATCCCCTCGGTGCCCGGCGCCGAGATCGCCGTGCGCTACCGCTCGGCCAAGATGGGCCAGGACATCGGCGGTGACTGGTACGACGTCATCCCGCTGCCCGGCGGCCGGGTCGGCGCGGTCATCGGGGACGTCCAGGGCCACGACACCCACGCGGCGGCGGTCATGGGCCAGCTGCGGATCGTGCTCCGCGCCTACGCCGCCGAAGGGCACTCGCCGGCCACCGTCATGGCCCGGGCCTCCGTCTTCCTGCACGAGCTGGACACCGACCGCTTCGCCACCTGCACGTACGCCGAGGCAGACCTGTCGACCGGGGTGCTGCAACTGGTCCGGGCCGGCCACATCGACCCCCTGCTGCGCACCCGCGACGGGGACTGCGAGCGCCTCGCCCTGGAGGGCGGGATGCCGCTGGGGCTGTCGGCGGAGTTCGGGCTGCTGGAGTATCCGGTGACCACGGTCGAACTCGGGCCGGGAGAAACGCTTCTGATGTGCACGGACGGCCTGGTGGAACAGCCCGGAGCCGACCTCGACGACGGCGTCCGGCTCCTCACCTCCCTCGTACGGACCGGACCGGCCGACCTGGCCCTGCTCGCGGACCGGCTGTGCGAGGTCGTCGACGACCGGGGCGGCGCCGACGACATGGCGCTGCTGCTGCTCCGCCGCGAGGCCGAGGAGGTCCAACAGGCGGGCGGGCGGCTCCAGCAGCACGTGGCGCCCGGCGATCCCGAGGCCCTCGTATCGGCCCGCCACATGATCGGCGCGGCGGTGCGGGCGTGGGGCGCGCGGGACCGGGCGGACGAGATCGAGCTCATCGCCGACGAGCTCATCGTCAACGCCCTCATGCACACCGACGGTCCCGCCATCGTGACGCTGCGGGTCCTGACCGGCCCCGAACGCCGGCTCCGCGTGGAGGTCGAGGACCGCTCCAGCGCCCTGCCGCGCCGACGGGAGGCGGGCGACTCCGGGGTCTCGGGACGCGGCCTGATGCTGGTGGACCGGCTGGCCGACGTCTGGGGCGTGGAATCGCGGGGGAACGGCAAGTGCGTGTGGTGCGAGTTCACGATGCCCTGACCCCGTACGCGGCCCCCGACGCCCCGGCCTTCACCTGCGGCCCGGGGCCGTCATGGCCGGATCAAGAGCTTAGAGTCGCCCCGTGAACATACCCGTGGCGGTCCGCTGGGCCCTGCTCGCCTGCGCCGGCTTGAACCTCTTCTTCGCACTGAGGGCGCTGCACCGCATGCGCCGCGCCGGGCGGGGCCGACGGACCGGTCCCGGTCTCGACGCCCTCGACCACGCGCTGGGCACGGTGCTGATCGCGACTCTCGCCACGGGCGGCGACCACCCGGGCGTCGCCTTCGGCGCGCTGATCCTGCTCGGCCCGGTGATCCTCTGGAAGGGCGTCCGCGACGCCCGGGCCCACCGCGAGGCAAAGGCCCGTACCGCCACTGCCACCGACACGAACTAGGCCGCCCGGCTCGCGCCCGGCCCCGGGCCACGGCAGGCTGGGGGCATGCCCGAACTGCCCGAAGTCGAGGCCCTGAGGGGGTTCCTCGACGAGCACCTGGCCGGGCGGGTGGTCGAGCGCGTCCTCCCGCTCGCCGTGAGCGTGCTCAAGACCTACGACCCGCCGCTGACCGCACTCGAGGGGCAGCGGGCCGGGACCACCGCCCGGTACGGCAAGTTCCTCGCCCTGCGCATCGGCGAACTGCACCTCGTCACCCACCTCGCCCGGGCCGGCTGGCTGCGCTGGACCGACACGGTCCCCGACCGGCCGCCGCGCCCCGGTAAGGGGCCGCTCGCGCTGCGCCTCGTCCTGGAGGGCGGCGGCGGGTTCGACCTCACCGAGGCCGGGACCCAGAAGCGGCTCGCCGTGTACGTGGTCCACGATCCGCAGGAGGTACCCGGCATCGCCCGGCTGGGCCCGGACCCGCTCGCCGAGGCCTTCGACCGCGCGGCCTTCGGCGCGCTGCTCGCCGGGGAACGGCGGCAGATCAAGGGCGTGTTGCGCGACCAGAGCGTCATCGCGGGGATCGGCAACGCCTACAGCGACGAGATCCTCCACCAGGCCCGGGTCTCGCCCTTCAAGCTGGCCGCCTCCTTCGACGAGGCGCAGGTGGACCAGTTGTACGAGGCCGTCGAGGAGACCCTGCGCGCCGCCGTCGAGCGGGCCCACGGGGTGGCCGCCGGACGGCTCAAGGCCGAGAAGAAGAGCGGGATGCGGGTCCACGGCCGCGCGGGCGAGCCCTGTCCGGTGTGCGGGGACACCGTCCGCTCGGTCTCCTTCGCCGACTCCTCGCTCCAGTACTGCCCCACGTGCCAGACGGGCGGCAAGCCCCTCGCGGACCGCAGACTGTCGAAGCTGCTGAAGTAGCGGCCGGGGTCCCGGGGAACCCTCCCGGGAGGGCCCCGGCCGGACCGCCGCGGGCTAGACTCCGGCCCATGGCCGAGGAGCAGCAGCCGCAGCCGCCCCGGCGGGAGGTCGTCACCGGGGTTGCGCGCGGCAGCCGCAGGAGGGTGCCCGCGCACACGCCGGCCCGGTCCGAGATCTCCGAGCAGACCACTCTGGGCGCCACCTACGTACGGGCCCTCATGCGCAGCCAGCTGCGCGCCGGACTCGCCGCCCTGGCCGCGCTCGTCCTCCTGGTGGGCCTGCTGCCGCTGCTGTTCCTGCTGCCCCGGGTCGCGTCCGGGCCGCTGGTCTGGATCGTGCTCGGGGTGCTGGTGTATCCGGTGCTGTGGTGCGTCGCCCGCGCGTACGTGATCCGGGCCGAGCGCAACGAGGCGGACTTCACCGGACTCGTCACCGACCCGACGGAGCCGCCGCCGGGGCCACGGCGGCCGGAGTAGCGGCTGCCGCTCGCCCGGTGGCGGTGGGACGCGTCACCTGCGGGGGTGGAAGTAGCCGATGGCCAAGCCGTCGCTCGTGCAGTTCATGCCGCGGTAGCGGTCGGTGAAGGTGCCGGTGATGCCGGTGGACGCGTCGTACGCCTGGCCGCGGGGCAGGTCCTTGCCCACCCTGAACCGCAGCTGGACGTGGACGGACTCGCGGGGCTTCAGCGTCTTGGCAGCGGGCACGGAGCCGCCGGAATTCCCACCGGCCCGGCGCAGCGTCTTCCAGGCCCGCTGGGAGGTGTCCCAGTACTGCAGGTCGCCGTACGGGCTCAGGTCGTGCTCACCTTCGTTGTAGATGTAGCTCTCCAACACGGCGCCGAGTCGGAACGACTTCAGCTCCTTCGACGAAGCGTTGGTGAGCGTGGCCGTGTAGGTCGTCCAGCGGGTACCCAGGGGGATCGACTTGGGTATGCCGAACACGCGCCCCACGAAGATGTTGGGGTGGTACTGCCCGTAGGCGGTGTCGAGGTCGCGACACGTGGGGAGCGTCGCGGCTGGCGCCGCCTGGGCGGCCGGTGCGGGGTCCGGGGACTGCGTCGACGTCTTGCCAGCCGGGAGCATGGTGAAGTCGTGCCAGGTCTCCTTGGCCGAACCACAGGAACCGTCACCGTTGCGGTAGTCCGCGGCGGCGAGTGCGTATCCGGCGCCGGGTTCGGCGTTCTTGACCACGCGGGTGCGCAGTTTGAGCGTGACGGTGGTGCGCGGACCGATCGCCAGGGAACCGAACAACTCGTCGGGCGTCGTTTCCCGGAACGTGGTCCACCGCCCCGCCTTGGCGTCGTAGTACTCGGTCTCCAGCTCCAGCAACGGCCCTTCGACGTTTTCCGCGGAGGCCACGGCCAGGAAGGGCTGCACCTTCTCCAGGGCCTTGTCGGTGGTGTTGGTGAGCGTCATGGAGAAGGAGGTCCACGCGCCCCCCGCGGTGAGCCGTCGCGGCAGCCGCTGGACGGCCACCCGTAGCCGCTCGGACTCGAACGCACAGGACCGGCCGGCGGCATCCGGGTGCACACCGGGGGAGACCGGTGTCCCTTGGGAGGCCCCGGCCACCGCCCCCGTCGCGAAGGCCGCAGGGGCGGTGGGGGCGATCACTGCGACTGCTGCCACAGCCGTCGCGGCGGCCGTCAGGGCGTGGCGCATCTTCATAGGTAGACCTCTCGAGTCGCAAGTGCCTTCGCATACCCGTGCACTGAGCATGACCATGTTCAGTGCCGAAATGGTTGCACTCGATCTCGACGGACCGATTTCGACGGACCCGAGGGCCCGCTCAGAACAGGTGCATGGCCAAATGGCCGAGCGGGAGACCGAGTTGCCAGGCCGGGGTCCAGACGCGGGCGTTCTCGTCCAGGCCGGGCGGGGTGTCGGCGTGGCCGTGGCGTCCCGGGTCGAGGTTCGTGGCGAACAGCTCCGTGTGGTCCAGCCAGCGCCAGGCGGCCCGGGCCAGTTCCAGGTCGGGGTCCTCGCCCTGCCCGCGCTCGCGGGCCTCCTCGCCCAGCGCGAGGAACCGGGTGTGGACCCAGTCGCGCCAGGGGTGACCGTACGCCGTCAGCGACATCCACTCGTCGAGCTGCGAGACGACCCGGATGCCGGAGAGTTCGCCGGCGGCGTCCGAGAGGTAGATGGTCAGCGCGAGCGTGTCGCGTCCGGCGCGGAACTCCAGGGTGCTGACCGGGATCAGCCGGCCCGTGCGCAGCAGTTCGTCGGCGATGTACTCCGCGTAGAGCCATGCCATGGGCACCGCGAGCCCACCGTCACTGGTGCCGTTCGTACCCTCGGGCTGCACCGTTCCACCTTCTCCCGCATGCGTCGCGTCTTCCCGCCGTCAGCGCCGAGCCTTCCTTGCGCGGCTCGCGATGCGGGGGATGTTTACTCAACTTGAACGGTCCGGTGCCGGTTTCGATGCGGTTCGTGTCCGGTTCGCGGGCGTTCAGGCCATTCTTTGACGCGTTCGCCGTGCCTCGGTTCGAGGGGCCTCTCGCGGGTGCGGGACCGGTCAGACCGTGGCGATCACGGCGTAGCGTTCGTCGGTCACCGCCCGTCCCCACAGGGCCGCGTTGTCGCCGAGGGGCTCGACGCGGAGGGCGGCGACCAACGGTCGTACGGCGGAGGCGAGTCGGTCGGCGCCGACGCCGCCCGCCCAGGGCAGGGTCTCGGCTCCGGGAACGTACGGCGCGGCGCTCGCGTCGGCCTCGCGCCAGCGGCCCTCGACCAGCACCAGGGTGCCGCCCGGGCGCAGTCGGCCGATCCAGTCGCCGAGCGCGGCCTCCGGGGCGGGCAGGGTCCACACCAGGTGCCGGGAGAGCAGGACGTCGAACCGCTGGTCGCCGGTGGGCGGTGCGGCGGCGTCGCCGACCAGGAACCGGCCCGCCAGTCCGGCGGCGGCCAGTTTCGCCCGGGCCCGCCCGACCATCCGCGGCGAGAGGTCCACCCCGGTGACCCGGTGCCCGGCCTCGGCCGCCAGCAGGGACAGCGACCCGGTGCCGCAGCCCACGTCGAGGACGTCGAGGGGGCCGGCCGGCAGCCAGGAGCGGAAGAGGTCCGCCCACGCGTCGCGGGTTTCCGGGGCCCGCAGGCCGTGGTCCGGCTCCTCGTCGAACCGGACGGCGGCCTGGTCCCAGTAGGCGCTGATCTCTGCGGTGTTCGTGGAGTTCGGCATCCCGCGAGTCTCGCAGCCGGCACTGACAAGGCCCGGCGGACGCCGGCCGGCCCGTGCTCAGGCACCGAGTCCGTACCCGTAGCCCTGGAGGTCCTTCCGCAGGGCGCGCAGGGCGTAGTACGTACGGGACTTGACCGTTCCCGCCGGAATGCCGAGCTCGGCCGCGGCCTCGGCCACCGAGCGGTCCTGGAAGTAGACCTGCACCAGGACGTCGCGGTGCTCCGGCCCCAGGGAGCCCACGGCCCGCCGTACGTCTATGGCCGTCACCGAGCCCGCCACCGCGTCCCCCGGCGCGGGTGCCTGGTCCAGCCCCTCCGGGTCCACCTCCAGGGGCCTGGACAGGCGTGCCCGCCGGGCGTCGATGGCGAGCCGCCGGGCCACCGTGAACAGCCAGGGCCGCAGGGACTCGTAGGCGCCGCCCAGGACCTCGGGATGCTGCCAGAGGCGCAGCAGGGTCTCCTGGACGAGGTCCTCCGCGCGCTGGGCGTCCCCGGCCGTGAGGCCCAGCAGGAAACCGAACAGGGCCCGTCCGTGTTCGCGCTGGAGTTCGGCCAGTGCCTCGGGGTCGGTGCGTCGCAGGGTGGGGGCGAGGGGCACGGGAGGCTCCTTCCGGGGGTCGGTGCGGGGTCGGTCGAGGTCGACGGATCCACCCTGACCTGCACCGGGCCGCCCGGGAACCGTCCCGTCCGGACGGTGCGCCCAAGCACCCGGGTCGTCCGGTGGGCGGCCGCGCGGGGCGGTGAACGGTCGAACGGCGCGCCGAACGGCCATTGGGGTGAGCGCGCGGCCGGGGGCGGAGCCGCTTCTTGACTTCGGGCATCTCTTTCTATGGATTGACTGAAGATCAGGTAGTCGTATTTATCGAGTCAGCCAAGGAGAGCCGGGACCGATGACCGCACGTACCCGCCACGCCCTCGCCCTCCTGACCGCCGTGGTGCTGTCGGCCGTCGCCGGCTGCTCGGCCGGCGGGGACCCCGCGCCCGCCCGCCTCGCCGGCTCCCCGTCCTCCGCCCGGGCGGCCTCGGGCGCTCCCGGATCCACCACGGCCCCCGCCGCGGGCTCGCAGCGGGGCTTCACCCTGGTCGCGAGCGGCGACGTGCTGCCCCACGAGTCGGTCATCCGGCGGGCCGCCTCCGACGCGGACGGCGACGGCCACGACTTCCGGCCGATGTTCTCCGCGGTCAAGCCGATCGTCTCGGCGGCCGACCTGGCCCTCTGTCACATGGAGACCATCTACGGTCCGGAGGAGGGCCCGTTCACCGGCTACCCCGCCTTCCAGTCCCCGCCCGAGGTCGCCGACGGCCTCAAGGACACCGGGTACGACGGCTGTTCCACGGCCTCGAACCACACCCTCGACGGAGGCGCCGCCGGTCTGAAGCGCACCCTCGACCGCTTCGACAAGGTCGGCCTGAAGCACGCGGGCTCGGCCCGTACGCAGGCCGAGGCGGGCACCGTGACGATGTACACCGCGGGCTCCGCGAAGGTCGCGCACCTCGCGTACACCTACGACACCAACGGCTACCCGATGCCCGAGGGCCAGCCCTGGGCGGTCAACCTGATGGAGCAGGAGAAGATCATCGCGGACGCGCGGTCGGCCCGGAAGGCGGGCGCCGACGTGGTCCTGGTCAGCCTGCACTGGGGCACGGAATGGCAGACCGAACCGGACGAGAAGCAGCTCGCGCTCGGCAAGGCGCTGACCGCCTCGCAGACCGGCGGGCGCCCCGACGTGGACATGATCCTCGGCACGCACGCCCACATCCCGCAGGCGTACGAGAAGGTCAACGGGACCTGGATCGTCTACGGCATGGGCGACCAGGTCGCGGGCGAGATGTTCAACTACGGCGGCGCACGGGACATGCGCGGCAACTACGGCTCCATCGGCCGCTTCACCTTCGCCCCGCCGGCCGCCCCCGGGCAGCGCTGGCAGGTCACTAAGGCCGAGTTCGTCCCGCAGATGATGGACCTGGGAGCGGGCCGGGTGGTCAACCTCCCCGCCGCCCTCGACCGGTCGCCCGGCCGCGAGGACTACGAAGAGGCCCGCGACGAGATCACCGAGGCCGTCCTCGGCCGCGGCGCGGCGAAGGACGGCCTCGTGATGGCGAAGTAGGCCCCGACGGGGGGTCAGGCGGCGGCGTTCGGGCCCTGGACGGCCTTGACGCGCTGCATCGCGGTCAGCTTGCGCACGAAGAGGACGGCCAGCACGGCGGCCACCGTGGTGGAGAGCTCCGCGACCGCCGCGAAGGAGGAGGCGTCGCGCAGGGCCTCGTGGGTCTCGGCCGCCAGGTACTGCCGGGAGGACACGCGGTCGAGGACCGTGCTGACGACGAACGCCAGCCACCAGGCGACCACCGGGGCGCCCGAGACCTGCCGGTAGGTGCCGTCGGGCGCGTACTGCGTGCTGGCGTTCCAGGTCTCCCGCGCCGTCCGGTACGGGAAGAAGAGGTTCGCCAGCGGGACGAACCAGCCGCCGATGGCCCACCCGGCGGACTGGGTGAAGCCGTCGGGGCGGAACACCTGGCCGTTGCTGCGGACCCGGTGGAACCAGACGATGAAGACCACGGCGGTGGCCAGGTAGAGCACCACGTCGAGGAGACCGAGGGGGATCGTGAGGGCGTCGAGCCCACCGAGGCGCTCGCTCGTCCCCATCGAGGGCCCGCTCGTGAGGTCGTCCTGGAGGCCCGCCCGGAACAGCTCGGCCCCGGACAGGACGAGGCCGAGGACCCCCACCAACGACAGCAAGAGGGTCAAGGCCGTTGCCTGCCCCTCGGGGGAACGCAGGACGCTGACGGCCCGCGGCTGAGAGGGGCCCGGCGCCACGGACGGCGAAGGACCTGGTGGGCTCATGGACATGGCGAAATACCCCCCACGGGAACATATGCAACGAGTGACACGGAAACGGGCCGCTCAGCGGCTGGCCCGACCTGTGTGAGCTGCACGAATGTATGTCACGCGGAGTCCCTCGTCTACGGTGATCCGATTGCGCGGGCGAATCGCCGCCGCGGCGGGATCCCTACGGAACCACCGTGACCGGCCAGCGCCCCGCCTTCACCAGACGGATCGCCACCGAGCCCACGATCCGGTGCCCGGCCTGCTCCGAGGCCCCGACCACCACCGCGTCCGCCATCAGCTCCTCCGCCGCGCTCACCAGCCCGGCGTACGCGTCCCCGCGGAAGGTGTGGAACTGCCACCGGACGTCGTAGACGCCCTTCAACCGCTCCGCGGACTCCCGGATCTCTGCCACCAGCCCCTGCGCGATCTCCTCCGTGGCCTCCGGCACCGGCGCTCCCAGCGAGGCCCCGGCCGGCATCACCGGCTGGACGTACACCAGCGCCAGCAGCGCGTTCTGCCGCCGGGCCAGCCCCGCCGCGTAGGAAGCCGCGCGGAGCGAGGACGGCGACCCGTCCACCCCGGCGAGGATCACCTTCGGACCGTCCGTACCGCGCTCGAATCCCGTACTCACATGCTCTGTCACCCTCCCGAGGCTAAACCCGCTCACCGCGCGAAGGGGCGCGGCCCTCCCTACAGTGCGAACCATGAGTGCCACCGTGGAGGAGACGCGCGGGACGCGCGCCAGCCGCAGCCGCTTCCTGAACCGGGTGCCCGACGCCTTCGGAGCGTTCTTCGGAACCCTCGGGCTGGTCTGCGCCCTGCTGGCGCTCTCCCCGACGCTGCGCCGCCTGCTGCGGCCAGTCGTGCGCTTCCTCGACCTCATCGTCGTACCGGTCAGCGCCAACCTCGCCTACGCCGTCTTCCTCTTCCTGCTCGCCGCCGCACTCGGCATGCGCAAGAAGGTCGCCTGGTGGATCGTCGTCACCTATTTGGCCCTGCTGCTCCTGGTCGACGTACTGACCATCGCCGCCGAGGACTACTGGGTGGGCTTCTCCTCCATGGCCCTGGCGGTCGCCGCCCTCGCGATCCTGATCGCCGCGCGCAAGGAGTTCAACGCCGCCTCCCGGCCGGGGGCCCTGTGGCGGGCCATGCTCGTGCTCGGCCTCGGCCTGCTCGCGGCCGTGTTCCTCGGCTGGGGCCTGGTCGCGCTCTTCCCGGGAACCCTGCCCAAGGGGCAGTGGCTGGACTGGTCCGCCAAGCAGGTCTTCGGCGGGCTCTTCTCCGCCCGGCAGTTCGACGGCCACCCCGCCCGCCCCCTGTACTTCCTGCTCGGCCTCTTCGGCGCCCTCGCCCTGCTGAACGCCGCCGCCACCCTCTTCCGCTCCCAGCGGCTGACCGCCGCCCTGCACGGGGACGAGGAGCCCCGCATCCGGGCCCTGCTGGGCGCCTACGGGCGCAACGACTCCCTCGGCTACTTCGCCACCCGGCGGGACAAGGCCGTCGTGTTCGCCCCGAACGGCAAGGCCGCCGTCACCTACCGCGTCGAGGCCGGCGTCTGCCTCGGCAGCGGAGACCCCGTCGGCGACCCCGCCGCGTGGACCCCCGCCATCGACGCCTGGCTCGCCGTCGCCCGCCGCTACGGCTGGCAGCCCGCCGTCATGGGCGCCTCCGAGGACGGCGCGACCGCGTACGCCCGCTCCGGACTCGGCGCCCTGCAGCTCGGCGACGAGGCCATCCTGCAGGTGGCCCACTTCGACCTCGACGGCCGCGACATGCGCGTCACCCGCCAGGCCGTCAACCGGGTCAAGCGCACCGGAGCCAGCACGGTCATCCGCCGCCACTCCGCCCTCTCCGAGGACGAGATGCAGACGATCGTGGACCGGGCCGACACATGGCGCGACACCGAGACCGAACGCGGCTTCTCCATGGCCCTCGACCGGCTCGGGGACTCCGCCGACGGCGACTGCCTGCTCGTGGAGGCCTTCGACGACAAGGGCGAGCTGATCGCCCTGCTCTCCTTCGTGCCCTGGGGCAAGGACGGCATCTCCCTCGACCTGATGCGCCGCGACCGGTCCGCCCCCAACGGGGTCATGGAGTTCATGGTCGCCGAGCTCTGCGCGGCCGCCCCGGGCCTGGGCGTGCGCCGCATCTCCCTCAACTTCGCCGTCTTCCGCTCCGCCTTCGAGGAGGGCGGCCGGATCGGCGCCGGTCCCGTCCTCAAGGTGTGGCGCAAGCTGCTCCTCTTCTTCTCCCGCTGGTGGCAGCTGGAGGCGCTGTACCGCTCCAACGTCAAGTACGGCCCCGAGTGGTACCCGCGGTTCCTCTGCTTCCAGGACGCCGGCTCGCTCGCCCGGGTCAGCCTCGCCTCCGGCATCGCCGAGGGGTTCGTCTCCGTGCCGAGCATGCGCACCCTGTGGGGCAACGGCCACCCGCGCGGGCTCACCGCCCCCGCCACCACCGCCGGCCTGCCTCCCATCGAGTCCCTCGGGCTGGAATCCGTAGGGGAGGAGGACGGCGAGGCCGCACGGGCCGAGCGGCAGCCCGAACAGGTCCGGGTCCGGCACGACAAGCTGGAGCGGATCAGGGCCGCCGGCACCGACCCGTACCCCGTCGGCATCCCGCAGCGCACCCACACCGTCGCCGAGCTGAAGGCCGCGCACCCCGGATACCCGCCCGGCACCCGCACCGGCTCGCCGGTCACCCTCGCCGGACGCGTGATGGTCGTGCGCGACCTCGGCGGCGTGGTGTTCGCGGTGCTGCGGGACTGGTCCGGGGACGTCCAGCTGATGTTCACCCGCGACGAGGCGGGCGCCGCCGTGCTCGACACCTTCACCTCCCAGGTGGACTTCGGCGACCACGTCGTCGCGAGCGGCGAGGTCGGCGCCAGCAAGAGCGGCGAACTGTCGGTGGTCGTCGACTCCTGGCAGCTCACCGGCAAGTGCCTGCGCCCGCTGCCCGACAAGCGCAAGGGCCTCGCGGACCCGGAGGCCAAGGTCCGCATGCGCTACCTCGACCTGGTCGCCAGCCCCGAGGCGCGCGACGTCGTACGGGCCCGCTCCAGCGCCGTCCAGGCCCTGCGGCAGGGACTGCTGGACCGGGGCTACCTGGAGGTCGAGACCCCGATGCTCCAGCAGATCCACGGCGGGGCCAACGCCCGGCCGTTCCGAACCCACATCAACGCCTACGACCTCGACCTGTACCTGCGCATCGCGCCCGAGCTGTACCTGAAGCGGCTCTGCGTGGGCGGCATGGAGAAGGTCTTCGAGATGGGCCGCACCTTCCGCAACGAGGGCGTCTCCTACAAGCACAACCCCGAGTTCACGATGCTGGAGGCCTACCAGGCCTTCGCCGACTACGACGTGATGCTCGACCTGACCCGCGAGCTGATCCAGGGCGCCGCCACGGCCGCCTTCGGCTCGCCGATCGCGCACAAGGCCGGACCGGACGGAAAGCTCGTCGTCCACGACATCTCCGGGCCCTGGCCGGTCAAGACGATGTACGGGGCGATCAGCGAGGCCCTGGGCGAGGAGGTCGACGCCGACACCGAGGAGCACGTCCTGCGGCGGCTGTGCGACCGCGCGGCCGTGCCGCACACGCCCGACAACACCCGGGGCGACGTGGTCCTGGAGATGTACGAGCGGCTCGTGGAGGAGCGCACCAAGCTGCCCACCTTCTACAAGGACTTTCCGACCGACGTCTCCCCGCTCACCCGGCAGCACCGCAAGGACCCCCGGCTCGCCGAGCGCTGGGACCTGGTGGCCTTCGGCACCGAACTGGGCACCGCCTACTCGGAGCTGACCGACCCGGTCGAGCAGCGCCGCCGGCTGACCGCGCAGTCGCTGCTGGCGGCGGGCGGGGACCCGGAGGCGATGGAGCTCGACAACGACTTCCTCGACGCGCTGGAGTACGCGATGCCGCCGACCGGCGGACTGGGCATCGGAGTCGACCGGCTCGTCATGTTCCTCACGGGTCTGACGATCCGGGAGACGCTGCCGTTCCCGCTGGTGCGGCGGGGCTGACCGGCGGGGCTGACCGGAGGGCTTGGCCGGCGGGACTACTCCGGGCGGGTGAGCGCGCGGGGGCGCGTCCGCGCCTCTCGACATCTGCGGCGATGTCGTTGATACGTAGTAGTAATGAAAAATGACGAGCCGACAGTAGGGCGACGCGTGCTCCTGCGCTCCGCCGTCTTCCTCGGAGTCGCCGCCGCCGCAGGACTGCTGACGGGCGGCGAAACCGATCTGCCGACACCGGGCGCCGGAGGTACAGGGGCTCCCGCGGCGGGACCGCCGCCCGGCGGAGCCGCAGGGCCCGGCCCCCTCACCGGAGCCCCCGCCGGGCTGCCGCAGTTCCCGCGCGGATCCCCGTACCGGCTCGAACCGATGACCTCCGAAGGGGCCCCGGAGCGCGTCCCCGTGGCGAAGCCCGCCGTACGGACCCGGCCCATCCTGGAACTGCCCGCCGGCGTGAGCACGGCCAGCGCCATGACCCTCACCTTCGACGACGGCCCCGACCCCCGCTACACCCCCGGCATCCTGGACACGCTCGCACGCCACGGCGTCCGGGCCATGTTCTTCGTCTGCGGGGAGATGGCGGTGGACAACAAGGACCTGCTGCGCAGGATGGTGGCCGAGGGACACGTCATCGGCAACCACACCTGGACCCATCCGCAGCTCACCAAGATCAGCCGGCCGGCGATGGCCTCCGAGATCGGCCGCACGAGCGAGGTCGTACAACAGGCCGTCGGCACCGCTCCGCAGTGGTTCCGGGCGCCCTACGGGGCCTGGAACCGGGCCGCCTTCGAGATCGGCGCGGAGCTCGGCATGGAGCCGCTCGCCTGGACCGTGGACACCCTGGACTGGAAGGAGCCGGGCACCACCGCGATCGTGTCGCGGGTCCTCAAGCAGGCCGCGCCCGGCGTGATCGTGCTGAACCACGACGCGGGCGGCAACCGCTCGCAGAGCGTGCAGGCGCTGGCGAGCTACCTGCCGCAACTGCTCGGACGGGGATTTCGGATGACGCTGCCCGAGCTGCCGCCGCGCTGACGGCGGAACCCGGCAAGGGGCCGTACCCCGTGCGCGGCCGCGGCGGCGTCCGCCGCCGCGCACGAGTCGGTCAGCGGGCCTCCACCATCCGCGCGAACACGACCACGTTGCCGTCGTAGCCGCGCCCCTTCGAGTAGCCGCCGCCGCACGTGATCACCCTGAGTTCCGGGTGCCCGGTGTCCCCGTACACCCGGGATCCCGGGAAGGTGCTCTTGGAGAAGACCTCCACGCCGTACACCTCGAACACCGCCGTGCGACCGTCGTAGCGCGCCACCTCGATGCGGCTGCCCTTCTGGACCGAGCCCAGCCCGTAGAAGACCGCGGGGCCCTGCGCGTTGTCCACGTGGCCCACGATCACCGCCGAACCCTGCTGGCCCGGCGAGATGCCGTTGAGGTACCAGCCGGCCAGGTTCTTGTCCTGCGGGGGCGGCGCGTCGATCCATCCCTGCGCGTCCAGCCCGACCGTCATCACCGGCGCGTCCACGCTGATCGACGGGATCCGGATGCGCTGGACCGACGAGTGGTCCAGCGCCTCCATGTCCGGCGCCGGAACGGGCAGCTCGGCGGGTGCCTGATCGGCCGGCTGCCCGACCGTCGCCCCGGACGGTGCGCTGACCGCCGCGGCCGCGGCCGGCTGCGGGGGGCCGTCGCCGGCCTCGGCTCCGTTGCGCATCATGGCGAGGCCGCTGAGCATGACCAGCGCGATCGCACCCCAGGGGGAGCGCCTCCTCGGTGGCCTCTCACCCTCGTCCTCGAGCATGGTTCTCCCTTCCCGGACGCGGGGGTCCCGACCCGCGTTCCTGTCCCACCCCTGCACGCCCTACTTCACGCACGCTAAGCCGGTGCGTGCGGGACGGCGATCGGGGAAGGGCGAACGGGTGGTGGGGCCGGAAGGGGTGCGCCCATCCAGGTAATCGTCACATAAATGCCTGACGGGTCGTGACCTGCGGATCCGTCAGCAAACGCCGCCGCGCATCGGCGTGTCGCTCAACCTTGCGGCCCAAAGCTGGACATGCGCTGGTTGCGGACCGAACAGAGGGTTCGTCTTGGGAGGCGTTCTCGTCGATCTGCCCGGGCCACCGCTCCGGGGCGCTTCCCGCTGGAGGTTCCACCATGCGTGTTCTCCGCGCTCTTACCGTGACCGCGGCGGCCACTTGCGCCGCCATCGCCCTCAGTGCCCCATTCGCCTCCGCGAACCCCGCGGGCGGTCCGCCCTCGGGAGGAAACGGCGGACCCAGCAATGTCACGGTCAACCCGTACTCCGTGCACCAGGGCTCCACGATGCAGGTCAGCGCGGCCGGCTGCGGCCACGGCGGCATCGTCTTCTCGCACGGAAACTTTCCCCAGACGAACCTGTCCGCCGGCTCCATCGGCTTCGCGACGGTCCGGATCTTCAACCACGCCTCGCCCGGGCACCACACCCTGTCGGTCAAGTGCCACGACAACAGCCTGGTCGCCACGCACCGCTTCACGATCCTGGACGGCCGCGGCGCCCAGGGCGGCATCGGCGGATCCCTCGGCCCGTCCACCACCGAGACCGCCATCGGCGCGAGCCTCGTCGGTGCGGCGGCCCTGGGTGCCGGTGCCCACGTGATGCGCCGCCGGCGCCCGATCCGCGGCCGGGCCTGACCGGCCGACCTCCCCGGTCGGCCCGGACAACCGCCGGTCGCCCCGTGTCCTGGCCAGGACACGGGGCGACCGGCGTTTTCGGGGAGATGAGGTTGTGGTGGGACCCCGGGTGGGGGCGGCCGATGGGTGGCGCGCGATCAGTGGATGCGGCGGATGTCCCGGCGGCGCAGGGCGTAGCCGAGACCGACCAGACCGCCGAGGACGAGCCCCGCGCCGGCGCCGAGCTCCAGGGGATCGAGCCCGGCGATACTGCCGCCGAGGCCGCCGCGGACACCGAGGGTGGCCCGGCGCGAAGCGCCCGTACCGGTGCCGGTGCCTGTACTCGTACCTGCGGCCGTGCTCGCGCTCGGCGTTTTCCGGGCGCCGACGGTGGAGCTGGTCGTGGGCCTGCCCGTGCCGCCGGTGATGGTGAGGTCGGCCGAGCCGGTCTCGCCGGCGCAGGTGAAGGAGACGGAGTACTGGGCTCCGCGCCGCGCGTCCCGGTCCACGGTGACCCGGGCGGTCTTGCCCCGGTCGATGCTCACGGTGTCGAAGATGCCGGAGGAGACGGTGGCGAAGGCGGCGTTGCAGCCGGTGACGGACAGCACCACCTGGCCGCCGGGGGCGACCGTCGAGGGGGTGATGGCGAAACCGAAGGAGGTGATCGGCGCGGCCTCGGCCGCACGCGCGGCGGGGGCGGCCACTGCGCCGCAGATGAGGAGGGCGCCCGCCGCGGCGGCGCCCAACAGGGCTGTGGGGGAGGTGGGTATCGCGCCCATGGATGATTCTCCGGATCCCCGAGGAGCAGCCGCGGAACGGTTTCCGCACGTGGGGGGTCGTGCGCCTCGATGTCCGCCACGCTAGGTCCGGGCGCGCCGCCCCGCGATCAGGAACGGGCGAATGGGGCATGGCCGTAGGCCGAACCGGGGACGGGAGGACCGTCCCCGGTTTATTGGGCGACCGGGTCGCCGACCCCGGCGGCGGGTGGCGCGGTGTCAGCCGCCCAGGCCCAGATACGGGAACTGGGAGAGGAACGGCTCGGCCGTGGCGGCGATACCCCGTCCGAAGGGTGCGTCGAAGTCCCAGATGAGGAACAGCAGGAACGCGATCAGCGCGCTGAACAGCCCGGCCAGCAGCAGTTCCCGGAACGAGCGCCTGATCTGCAGGGTGAAGATCAGCCCCACCGTCACCAGGGCCCCGGCGATCAGGCCGAACCAGACCACCCCGGGCATGGTGGCCCCGGCGCTCTGGCCGCGCGCGTTGCGCGCGTCGTCGACCACGGCGACCTGGTCCACGAGCGGCTGGTACGCCTGGCCCTCGTGGTCGGTCTGCGGTTCGTAGTCCGTCACATCACGGCGGATACGTTCCAGCAGCTCCCCGCTGCGGTCCGTCAGTTCGCCGTTCTCGGCCATCTCCTTCCATTCGGTGTCGACGACGTAGGTCACGTAGGCGTCGACGTCGGACCTGATCTTCTTGCGCACGTCCGCCGGGTAGACCTCGGAGCGGACGCTGATCTCGTGCAGGGCCTGCGATTCCTGGCGCACGTATTCCTGGGCGGCACCGCGGCCCTCCCAGACGCCGGCGATCGCCAGGCCGAGCACGATCGCGTAGATCACGCCGATCATCATCGTCATGTACTCGATGACGTCCGGGGTCTCGCTGGGATCGTCGTCCTCACCGATCCGGCGCTGGTTGAAGAAGGCGATGGACAGCACCACGGCACACGCGGCGGCCATCGCGAGGGACAGGACGAGCCATTCCGACAAGATGACTCCCAATCGATTACGGGGGTGGAATGCGGCGGCTCTAGCGCGGGCGCAGCGCGACGATCGCGAGCACCGCGGGGGCCGCGGTCATCAAGGTGAAGGTCACCGGTGAGATGTGGCGCTCGACCGGCTTGCGGGCCGCCGCGTGGTAAGCGGGGCGCTCGATCGGCTTCTTGGGCACGGCCACGGGGATCACCCGGGGTGGCGCCGGCGGTGCCGGTGGCTCCGCGACGGGTTTCGGAATCGGCTTGGGGATCGGCTTCGGGGCCGGCTTCGGGGCCGGGGGAGCTGGGGCCGGGCGCACGGGGGGCGGGGCCGGTGCGGGGGGTGGGGGCACCGGTTTCGGGGCGGGCGGTTTCGGAGCGGGCGGTTTCGGGGGTGGGGGTGGTGTCGGGGTGGGCGTGGGCTTCGGGTGGGGCGGCGGAGGGGGCTTCGGGGTGGGCTTGGGCGGGCACGGCGGGGGCGGGGGCGGCGGCGGGCAGGGCGGGTGGCCGTGGTGGCCCCCGCCACCGTGGCCGTGTCCGCCACCGTGCCCGCCCCCGTGTCCGCCGTGGCCCTGACCGTGGCCTTGACCGGATCCGCCCCGGTTGCCGCGATCACCCCGACCGCCCTGGTTGCCGTGGTCGCCGCGGCGGCCTTGGTCGGCCTGTTCGCCGTGACGTCCGCCACCTCGGATGCCCCCGGTCGCGCCGCCCAGGGCGGTCAAGGCCTGCCTGACGGCGGCCGTCCCGTCGCCGGGGTCGATCGTCGCGTATGCGCTGCTATCGGCCATGGCCGGTGTCGCGGACAGGGCCGCCCACAGGAGGACCGGTACGGCCAACAGGCGCCTGGAAGAGGCTCTTTTCACCCGGGGATCATGGGGTCGCGCGCGCCCGCGCGCGGGAAGGTTGCCCTTGGTTCGCCTGAACGGGTGAGGCTTTGGCTACGGAGGTTTGAGCCAGATTCGCGTCGTCTCCGATCGTTCACCGACCTTTTCTCAAAAGGTATTTGTCGGTTTCGATCATTCTGCGGATGTCGATCGTCCGGCCTTTGGCATGTGACGAAGAACGGATCAGCAATTTCCGCTTTCGCTCGCTCCGTTGGGCAATGATCAGTACATTCGGCTCGGACAGGAGTCCGACCCGTCCGGACCGCCGCACGACCAAGGCTTGGAGACCCCGATGGAGCGCCCCGCCTGGGCCCCGCAAGGCATCGACATATCGGTGCCGAGCGTGTCCCGCATCTACGATTACTACCTGGGCGGCTCCCACAATTTCGAGGTCGACAGGCAGGCGGCCCGTCGGGCCATGGAATTCATGCCGGGCCTGCCCAAGATCATGCAGGCGAACCGGGCATTCATGCGCCGAGCCGTCCGCTACGCCGTCGCCGAGGGCGTGACGCAGTTCCTCGACATCGGCTCCGGCATCCCCACCTTCGGCAACGTCCACGAGATCGCCCAGGCCGCCAGCCCCGAGGCGCGCGTGGTCTACGTCGACCACGACCCGGTGGCCGTCGCCCACAGCCAGGCCGTTCTGGCCGGCACCGAGCGGACCGGGGTCGTCGCCGCGGACCTGCGCAAGCCGCAGGACATCCTGGCCGCCCCCGAGGTCGCGCAGGGGCTCGACCTGAGCCGCCCGGTCGCCCTGTTGCTGGTCGCCGTCCTGCACTTCCTGGAGGACACGGACGAGCCCTACGCCGCCGTCGCCCAGCTGCGCGACGCGCTGGCCCCCGGCAGCCTGCTGATCCTCACGCACGCCTCGTACGAGGGGATCCCGCTCTCGGAGGAGGTCGCGAGCGGCACCGTCGGCGTCTACCGCGAGATCCGCAACCCCCTGGTCATGCGGGACGCGGAGCAGATCCGGGGCTTCTTCGACGGCTTCGGCCTGATCGAGCCCGGGTTGGTGTCCATGCCCAACTGGCGGCCCGACACGACCGGCGGGCAGGAGGGCGAGTCCGCGGACGAAGACCCCTATGCCTTCTCGGGATTCGCGGGCGTGGGACGCAAGGCGTGAGACTGCCGACGCAGACGGCGGACGACCCGGCCGCGCCGCAGGGCGGTCTGGAGGACCGGATCGGACGGTTCGCGACCATCTGGGGAAGGGCGATCTTCCCGGTCACCGCGACCTCGCTCACCCGTGCCGAGTTCGAACGCCACCTCGTACCGCTCACCCGCACCCTCGTCGAGGCCCTGCGGGCCCGGCCCTTCGACTCCTCCGTCGGCCAGCGGGTGGGGGAGGAGCTCGTCGCGGTCCACTGCACCGACCCGGAGGCCCTGGCCGGCACGCTCGGTGTCGTCGAGTCCTACCTGGTGCTGTACTGCGGTCCGGGCGGCCCCGACGCCGAGAGCGTCGAGGGGACCGAGGAGTACCGGTCCCGCTGCGCCCGGCTCCAGCACGGCATCGCGGCCGGGTTCGCCCGCGCCCTGCGCGAACGCACCCTCAAGGAGCAGGAGGCCATCGCCCGCTCCGCCCTGACCGCCCGCGCCGACGCCCAGCAGGCGCTGCACGCCAGCGAGGCCCGCTTCCGGGCGGTCTTCGAGGGAGCGGCCATAGGGATCGGCATCGCCGATCTGGACGGCAACGTCCTGGAGATCAACGACGCGCTGCTGCAGATGTTCGGCGGCATGGACGGGCACGTCCGCGGCCGCAACGTCAGCGAGTGGAGCCATCCCGACGACACCCCGCACGTGTGGCGGATGTACGGGGAGCTCGTGCGCGGCGAACGCGACAGCTACCGCGTCGAGAAGCCGTACTACCGGCACGACGGGACCGTGCTGTGGACCAACCTGACGGTGTCGCTGCTGCGCGACGCCGAGGGCGTGCCGCAGTACCAGCTGGCCCTGATGGAGGACACCACCGAGCGCCGGCTGCTCAACCTGCGCCTGCGCTACGAGGCCACCCACGACGCCCTGACCGGCCTGCCCAACCGGACGCTCTTCTTCGAACGTCTGGAGAAGGCCCTGAGCGGAGCCGGCGGATCCCGCTTCGGCCTGTGCTACCTCGATCTCGACGGCTTCAAGGCCGTCAACGACAGCCTCGGCCACTCGGCCGGCGACCGGCTGCTGGTGGAGGTCGCCGACCGGCTGCAGAGCTGCGCGACCGGACCGGGCGAGGTGGTCGCCCGGCTCGGCGGTGACGAGTTCGTGGCGCTGACCACCGGACCCGACACCGAGGAGAAGGCCACCGAACTCGCCGTCCGGATCCTCTCCGCCCTGTCCGTCCCGATCCGGCTGGAGGGCCGCGAGCTGACGGTCCGGGGCAGCATCGGCATCGTCGAGGGCCCGGCCCGCGAGCGCACCCCGGCGGAGGTGCTGCGCAGCGCCGACATCACGATGTACCGGGCCAAGGCGGCCGGCGGCAACCGGTTCGAGTTCGCCGACGCCGCCGCCGACGCGCGCGCCATCACCCGGCACGGGCTGACCAACGCCCTCCCGGCCGCGCTGGAACGCGGCGAGTTCTTCATCGAGTACCAGCCGCTGGTCCACATGCACGACGGCAGCGTGCACGGGGCGGAGGCGCTGGTGCGCTGGTCGCACCCGCAGCACGGGGTGCTCGGCCCGGACCGGTTCATTCCCCTCGCGGAACGCACCGGACTGATCGTGCCGCTCGGCCGCTGGGTCCTGGAGGAGTCCGTCCGCCAGGCCCGCGCCTGGCAGCACCAGCAGGGCGGCGCCACCCTGCGGATCAACGTCAACCTGTCCCCGACCCAGCTGCACCACCCCGGCCTGGTCGCCGACACGATCCGCGTCCTGGAGTCCTCCGGCCTGACTCCGGGCACCCTGTGCCTGGAGGTCACCGAGTCGGCCCTGATCGGCGCCGACGACGAACTCCTCGAACCGCTGCGCCGGCTCGCCGCCCTGGGCGTGGACATCGCCCTCGACGACTTCGGCACCGGCTACTCGAACCTGGCCAACCTGCGCCGCCTCCCCGTGAGCGTTCTGAAGCTGGACCGCTCCTTCACCAAGGGCATGCAGCAGAACCCGGCCAACCCGGTCGACGTCAAGATCGTGGAGGGCATAGTGGCGCTGGCCCACAGCCTCGAACTCGCCGTCACCGTCGAGGGCGTGGAGACCGGCGCCCAGGCCGCCCAGCTACGGGCCCTCGGGTGCGACACGGCCCAGGGCTGGTACTACGCCCGCCCGGGCGCCGCCGACCGCATCCACACCCTGTCGCTGTCGGACGCGGTGTCCACCCTCTGAGCAGGGTCCGCGAGCGGGGCCGGGGTCACTCCAGGCCCGCCTCCGTGCCCCGGCCCGGCTCGCGGACGGCCGCCATCACCCGCTCGTAGCGCCGAGCCGTGTCGGCCAGGACCTCGGCGGCCACCGGCAGCCGCTCCGCCTGGTACCCGTCGAGCGCTTCCTCCCCGGCTGCCCCGGAGAGGACGGCGGCCAGCGTCCGCCCGAGGGCGGCGGCGTCCTGGATGCCGGTGTTCATGCCGAGCCCGCCGGCTATGGGGTGGACGTGCGCCGCGTCCCCGGCGAGGAAGGCCCGGCCCTCGCGTATCCGGGTGGCCATCCGGACGCTGACCCGCCAGGAGGAGAGCCAGGTGGGCTCGGTGAGCCGTATCCCCGGCACCCGGGCGTGCCGGTCGAAGAGCCGCTGGAAGCTCTCCAGCGAGGGCGGCAGCGCCTCGCCCCGCTCGTCCGTCTCGGGACCGGCCTGCAACTGGAAGGTGTCCGTCCCCGGCATCGGGCAGAGCAGGATCCCGCCTCCGTCCGAGGTGAACCACTGGTGCCAGAACTCGCGGCTGAGCCCCGCCGCCCTGACATCCCCGAGAACCATCGCCGGTTCCCTCTCCCCGCTCCCCTCGAAGGGGATCGCGAGGAGCCCGCGGGTGGTGCTGTGCCCGCCGTCGCACCCCGCCAGATAGCCGGCCCGGATCACGGTGCCGTCCTCCAGCTGCGCGTGGACGCCGTCCGCGTCCTGGGCGATTCCGGCGAGCCGGGACCCGTACTCGACCCGCACGCCCAGCTCCGCCAGCCGGTCGCGCAGGGTCTCCTCCACCTGCCACTGCCCGATGAGCAGACCCCGCTCCACGGTGGTGTCCTTGACGGGCTCCCCGTCGAAGTACTTGCGCAGCACCACGCCTTCGCGTCCCTTGCCCCGCATGGATCCGGCCACGCCGAGCTCCTCGAAGAAGGCGAGGCTGTCGGGCTGGAGTCCCTTGCCCCGGGACTCGCGGTGCGGTCCCGGGCGGCCCTCGATGATCCGCACCGCGATGCCGCGGCGGGCCAGGTCGCAGGCGAGCGTGAGGCCGGTCGGGCCGGAGCCCACGATCAGTACATCCACTGCGTTCGTCATGAGACGTCCCCTCGTCGTCGGTATCTCAAGGAAAGCGGCTCTCGAAAGAAAATGCAACCCGGTTACGAAACTAACCGGGTCACTCGTTCGTGTTAGGGTGGGCGCATGGAGAACACGACGGGTCTGCGCGAGAGCAAGAAGCTCCGTACGCGTCGGCAGCTGGCGGCCACGGCGCTGGAACTCTTCCTGGAACGGGGCTTCGACGCCGTCTCGGTGGCGGACATCGCGGCCGCCGCCGAGGTCTCCAAGCCCACGCTGTTCCGCTACTTCCCGAGCAAGGAGGACCTGGTCCTCGACCGCTTCGCCGACCATCAGGACGAGGCGGCGCGCGTCGTGCGCGAGCGGGCCGCGGGGCAGACCCCGGTGGCGGCCGTGCGCGCCCACTTCCTGTCGGCGCTGGCCGAGCGGGACCCGATCACGGGGCTCTGCGACCACCCGAACGTGCTCGCCTTCGAGGGGCTGCTCTACGGCACCGCCAGCCTGCAGTCCCGGCTGGCCCACTACACCGACCGCGAGGTGGAGTTGCTCGCCGCCGTACTGGAAGCCGAAGCGGTCGACCCGCTCACGGCCCGTCTGGCGGCCGGATACCTGGTGGCGGCCCGGCAGGAACTCGGCCGCGAGAACTGGCGCCGCATCGACGCCGGCCGGAGCGCCGACGAGGCCCACCCCGCCGCCGTGGCCGACGCGGAGCGCGCCTTCGCCCTCCTGTCCGGCGGCCTCGACCGGGCGCTGCCCGTCAGGCGGTCCTGAGGTCATGGCCCGGACCAACAGGAAGGTGAAGAAGCGGCGGCCGCCCTTCGGCCTGCCCGTCGGACTGCTCCTCATGGCCGGGCGGGCCGGGGGCACGGGGAGGGACGGCTGGCGGACCGGGATGTTCACCGAGAACCCCGGCGGGACGCTGTGCGGCGGGCTTCCCGACGTTCCCTCCGGCGCAACCCCGGAGGAGGCGCGGCGGGCCGCCGCAGAGATGGTGCGGCAGCTGGCCCGGGACGTCCACGGGCAAGAGGTCGTGGTGGTCTGGGACCCGCAGTCCGAGCCGGGATCGTGGACGGCCAAGGTCGTGGTCGCGACGGCCGACCCGGGCCCCGACCCTGACGCCGACGCCGACGCCGACCCTGACGCCGACGCCGACGCCGACGCCGACGCCGACGCCGACGCCGACGCCGACCCCGCCTCCAACCCCGGCCCTCCGTCCGAACCCGTCCCCGCGGGCTGAGCGGCGCCTGACCGGCCTCAGCCCAGCAGGACGCGTTTCAGCTCCCGGGCCGCGCGCGGGGGTGCCACGTCCGTGCGGTGGGCCAGGGCGATCGTGCGGCGCAGGGGGGAGCCCGCCAGGGGGGTGGAGCGGAGCCCGGAGCCCGCCTGGCCGACCACCATCTCCGGGACCACCGCGACGCCGAGCCCCGCGCGGACGAAGCCCAGTACGGCGTCCATCTCGCCCCCCTCCACCGTGAACGCGGGCTCGAAGCCTTCCGCGCGGCAGGCCGCCACGGTCAGGTCCCGCAGGTCGTAGCCGTGCCGGAACATCACCATCGGCTCGTCGCGCAGTGCGGACACCGTGAGCGGACCGCCGCCCGCCGGAGGGGGGAGGGCCGCCGAGGAGACCACCACCAGGTCCTCCGTCAGCAGCTCCATCGTGGTCAGCGCCGGCGCCGACGGGGGCAGTGGCAGGGCGATCAGCGCGAGGTCCAGGGAGCCGCGCGCGAGTTCCCGTACGAGGTCCAGCGAACCGCTCTCCTCGATCAGCAGCTCGATCCCCGGATGTGCGGTGTGGAAGGCGCGGAGCACGCCCGGCAGCAGGCCCGTGCACAGGCTCGGGGTGGCCCCCAGGCGGATCCGGCCGCGCCGGAGCTGCGCCAGCTCCTGCACCTCCAGCCGAGCCGTGTCCGCGTCCGCGAGGATCCGTCGGGCCAGCGGCAGCAGGGTCTCGCCGGCGTCCGTGAGCGTGATGTTGCCGCGCGCCCGGCTGAAGAGTTCGGCGCCCAGCTCCCGTTCGAGCGCTTTGATCTGCTGCGACAGGGAGGGCTGGGCCACGTGCTCGCGTTCGGCCGCGCGCGTGAAGTGCCGGGTCTCGGCGACGGCGACGAAGTAGACCAGCTGCTGGAACTGCATGACCCCAGGCTAGCCCCTGCATAGGCTGATCCTATTGACTTGAGCTCTGCCATGTCTTGGACCTTTCGGGACCTTGGTCCTTACGGTCAATGTCATGGCTCTGGCAACGCGGACGGATCGACGGCCGTCCACCACGCGCACGCTCTGGGACTCCTCCGTCGGCAAGAAGTCCGTGATGGCCGTCTCCGGCCTGATCATGCTCGGCTACCTCGTCGTGCACATGCTCGGCAACCTCAAGATCTTCTTCGGGGCGGACGAGTTCAACGGCTACGCCCATTGGCTGCGCACCCTCGGCTCGCCCTTCCTGCACCACGAGTGGGCCCTGTGGATCGTCCGCGTGGCCCTGGTCGCCGCCGTCGTCGCGCACGGGGTCTGCGCGTACCAGCTCAGCCGCCGCGACATCAAGGCGCGCCCGGTGAAGTACGTCCACAAGCGCCGCCGCGCGAGCTACGCCACCCGCACCATGCGCTGGGGCGGCATCATCCTCGCCCTCTTCATCGTCTGGCACCTGCTCGACCTCACCACCCTCACCGTGAACGAGCGGGCCTGGGCCGGCCACCCGTACGAGAACGTCCTGGCCACCTTCTCCACCTGGTACGGCAACACCATCTACCTCGTGGCGATGGCCGCCCTCGGACTGCACGTCCGCCACGGCTTCTGGAGCGCCGCCCAGACCCTGGGCGCGGGCAACGCCCGGCGGGACAGGACGCTGAAGTTCCTGGCCAACGCCCTGGCCCTGGTCCTCTTCGCGGGCTTCGTGTCCGTGCCCGTCGCCGTCATGACCGGAGTGGTGAGCTGACATGAGCAACGATTACGCCGACTACGCCACCGGGGCCCCGATCGCCGACGCGAAGGCCCCCGAAGGTCCGATCGCCGAGCGCTGGGACCGCCGCCGCTTCGAGGCGAAGCTGGTCAACCCGGCCAACCGGCGCGGGCACACCGTCATCGTCGTCGGCACCGGTCTGGCAGGCGGCGCCGCCGGCGCCACCCTCGCCGAACAGGGCTACCACGTGGTCCAGTTCTGCTTCTCCGACTCCCCGCGCCGCGCCCACTCCATCGCGGCCCAAGGCGGCATCAACGCGGCCAAGAACTACCGCAACGACGGCGACTCCGTACACCGCCTCTTCTACGACACCGTCAAGGGCGGCGACTTCCGCGCCCGCGAGTCCAACGTCCACCGCCTCGCCCAGATCTCCGTCGAGATCATCGACCAGTGCGTGGCCCAGGGCGTCCCCTTCGCCCGCGAGTACGGCGGCCTCCTCGACACCCGTTCCTTCGGCGGCGTCCAGGTCTCCCGCACCTTCTACGCCCGCGGCCAGACCGGGCAGCAGCTCCTGCTCGGCGCCTACCAGGCGCTCTCGCGGCAGATCGCCGCCGGCAACGTCGAGATGCACGCCCGCACCGAGATGCTCGACCTGATCACCGTCGACGGCGTGGCCCGCGGCATCGTCGCCCGGGACCTGGTCACCGGCAAGATCGACACGTACTACGCGGACGCCGTCGTCCTCGCGAGCGGTGGCTACGGCAACGTCTTCTACCTCTCCACCAACGCCATGAACTCCAACGCGACCGCCGTCTGGCGGGCCCACCGGCGCGGCGCGTACTTCGCGAACCCCTGCTTCACCCAGATCCACCCCACCTGCATCCCGCGCACCGGCGACCACCAGTCCAAGCTCACGCTGATGAGCGAGTCCCTGCGCAACGACGGCCGCATCTGGGTCCCCAAGGCCAAGGGCGACAGCCGCCCCGCCGCCGACATCCCCGAGGCCGAACGCGACTACTACCTGGAGCGGATCTACCCCTCCTTCGGCAACCTCGTGCCCCGCGACATCGCCTCCCGCGCGGCCAAGAACGTCTGCGACGAGGGGCGCGGGGTGGGCCCCGGCGGCCAGGGCGTCTACCTCGACTTCGCCGACGCCATCCGCCGCATGGGCAAGGAGAAGGTCGCCGAGAAGTACGGCAACCTCTTCGACATGTACGAGCGGATCACCGCGGAGGACCCGTACGAGGTCCCCATGCGGATCTATCCCGCAGTGCACTACACGATGGGCGGACTGTGGGTCGACTACGACCTCCAGACCACCGTCCCCGGCCTGTTCGCGATCGGCGAGGCCAACTTCTCCGACCACGGCGCCAACCGCCTCGGCGCCTCCGCCCTCATGCAGGGCCTGGGCGACGGCTACTTCGTGCTGCCCTCCACCATCAACGACTACCTGGCCCGCAACCCGCACCCGGACACCGTCGACGACACGCACCCCGAGGCCGCGGCCGCCGTCCGCGAGACCCGCGACTGCCTCGCCAAGCTGCTCGCCGTCGACGGGGACCGCACGCCCGAGTCCTTCCACCGGGAGATCGGCGAACTGATGTGGGAGTACTGCGGGATGGCCCGGACCGAGGAGGGCCTGCGCAAGGCGCTCGCCCGGATCCCGGAGATCCGCGAGGAGTTCTGGAAGCGGATCAAGGTGCCCGGCAGCGGCGAGGAGTTCAACCAGTCGCTGGAGAAGGCCAACCGCGTCGTCGACTACCTGGAGCTCGCCGAGCTGATGTGCCTCGACGCCCTCCACCGCGCCGAATCCTGCGGCGGCCACTTCCGCGAGGAGTCCCAGACCCCGGACGGCGAAGCCGCCCGCCGCGACGAGGAGTTCGGGTACGCCGCCGCCTGGCAGTACACCGGAACCGGCGCCGCGCCCGTCCTGCACAAGGAAGACCTCGTCTTCGAGTACGTCCACCCCACCCAGCGGAGCTACGCATGAAGCTCACCCTGCGCGTCTGGCGCCAGAAGAACGCCGACGCCCCCGGCGCGATGGCCTCGTACGAGGTCGACGGCATCTCGGAGGGCATGTCCTTCCTCGAAATGCTCGACACCCTCAACGAGGACCTCATCCTGAGCGGTGAGGACCCGGTCGCCTTCGACCACGACTGCCGCGAAGGCATCTGCGGCGCGTGCAGCCTCGTCATCAACGGCGACGCCCACGGGCCGGAGCGCACCACGACCTGCCAGCTCCACATGCGCTCCTTCGACGACGGCGACACCATCGACGTCGAACCCTGGCGGGCCTCGGCCTTTCCCGTGGTGAAGGACCTCGTCGTCGACCGGGGGGCCCTGGACCGGGTCATCCAGGCCGGCGGCTACATCACCGCCCCGACCGGCTCCGCGCCGGAGGCGCACGCCACGGCCGTCCCGAAGCCGGACGCCGACTACGCCTTCGAGCACGCCGAGTGCATCGGCTGCGGGGCGTGCGTGGCGGCGTGCCCCAACGGCTCGGCGATGCTCTTCACCTCCGCCAAGGTCAACCATCTGAACGTGCTCCCGCAGGGTTCGCCGGAGCGCGAGACCCGGGTGCTGGACATGGTGGCCACCATGGACGCCGAGGGCTTCGGAGGGTGCACCCTGACCGGTGAGTGCGCCACCGCCTGCCCCAAGGGGATCCCGTTGCCGTCGATCGCCGCCATGAACAAGGAGTGGTTGCGGGCCGTCCGCCGAGGTCCCCGCTGACCTGGACCGCGTAGGACGGCGTAGGACCGGATAGGACCGCGAGTCCGCCGATCGGATGATCGGAGCGGCTCCCGTCGCGCCGTGACCGGACGCCCTCGCGGGCATGGGTGACAGTGGGCGCATGCCTCAAGCCCCTGCCGGATCCGGCCCGCGCCGCCGTACCCTGCTGGCCGCCGCGCTCGCCCCGCTGGCGGCGGCCGGCTGCGCCGGGGAGGAACGGCCCCCCACGCCGCGTCCCGGCCCCGAGGCCGCCAAGGACGCACTGGTCATGATCATCCGGCACGCGGAGAAGCCGTACGCCGGAGACACCGGCGAGGACGACGAGGGCAACGAGACCCCCGGCTCCCTCGCCGTCCGGGGCCTGCGCCGCGCCCAGGAACTGCCCGCCCTCTTCCCGCCGGCCAAGGGTGCCGCCCTGCCCCGGCCCGGGGCCGTCTTCGCGGCCGGGGGCACGAGGGGGGCGCCCGCGCGGTGCCGCCAGACCGTCGAGCCGCTCGCCACCGCGCTGGGTACGCCGGTCCGCGCGGAATTCCCGGTCGGAGCCGAGCCAGCCCTGGCCAAGGCGGTGCTGGCGGCGCGGATGCCCGTCCTGGTCTGCTGGGAACACCAGGGGATCCCCCGCCTGATCCGGGGGCTGGGAGCGCAGGACGTACTGGGACTCCCGGCGACCTGGCCCGACCGCTACGACCTGGTGTGGATGCTCGGCCGGAGCCAGGGAATCTGGAGCTTCCGCGAGCTTTCGCAGCACCTGCTCCACGGGGACGCGTAGCGGCCTTCGACGCCGGGACCGAACCGCCGTACGGGCGTACGCTGAGAGGTGGACTCGGGGCAGTCGTGCGCCGGGAGGTCGACGATCATGACGGGAATCGTCCGCAGGGGCTTCGATTCCGCTGACGAGACACGCCGGTTCGAGGACGGCAAGGGCAGGCTCGACCTGCTCAACACCGACCAGGGGCCCGTGGGCCGGGCCGTGTTCGAGCCCGGGTGGCAGTGGTCGCAGCACATCAAGCCCATCGCGGGAACCGACAGTTGCGAGGCCGCCCACGTGGCCTACATCGTCAGCGGCCGGATGAAGGTCGTCATGGACGACGGGGAGAGCATCGAGGCGGAGCCCGGGGACTTCATCCAGATCGACCCCGGCCACGACGCCTGGGTGCTGGGCGAAGAGCCGTGCGTCGTGCTGGACTGGCAGGGCTACGGGAACTTCGCCAAGCCCGCGGAGGCGTGACCACCGGCCCCGGAGGCGAGGGGATGACGGGATGACGGCCATCGGCGCGCGCGATGGCCACGGGTGATGGCTACCGGCCCGCCGCGAGGGCCCGCGCCAGGTAGGGCGCCGTACGGCTGCCCGTGGCGCCGGCCACCTCGGCGGGCGTGCCCGCGGCCACCACCCGGCCGCCGTCCGCACCGCCGCCCGGGCCCAGGTCGATGACCCAGTCGGCGCCCGCCACGACCGCCATGTCGTGCTCCACGACCACCACCGAATGTCCCGCGTCCACCAGGCCGTGCAACTGCCTCAGCAGCACCGTGACATCGGCCGGATGGAGACCGGTCGTCGGCTCGTCCAGCAGGTACAGGGTGTGGTCGCGGCGCACGCGCTGGAGTTCCGTCGCCAGCTTGATGCGCTGCGCCTCGCCGCCCGAGAGTTCCGTGGCGGGCTGCCCGAGCCGCAGGTACCCCAGGCCGATGTCCGACAGCGCGTCGAGGCTGCGGACCGCCGCCGGGACCCCGGCGAAGAAGGAGGCCGCCGATTCCACGGTCAGGGCGAGCACCTCGGCGATGTTCAGGCCCGAGTAACGGACCTCCAGCGTCTCGGAGTTGTAACGGGCCCCCGCGCACTGCGGGCACGGGGCGTACGTACTGGGCAGGAAAAGGAGCTCCACCGAGACGAAGCCCTCGCCCTGGCAGGACTCGCACCGCCCGCCCGGGACGTTGAAGGAGAAGCGGCCCGCCTTCCAGCCCCGCGCCCTCGATTCCGGCGCCGCCGTGAAGAGCCGGCGGACCACGTCGAACAGCCCCGTGTACGTGGCCAGGTTGGAGCGCGGCGTCCGGCCGATCGGCTTCTGGTCCACCTCCACCAGCCGGCGTACCGGGAACTCCGGCTCCGCCAGCCGCTCGTGGACTTCCCCCGCGAGCACCTGGCCCACGAGCGTGGACTTCCCGGACCCCGACACCCCGGTCACCGCCGTGAACACCCCGAGCGGGAACTCCGCCGCCACGTCCCGCAGGTTGTGCCGCTCGACTCCGCTGAGCCGGACCGACCCGGTCGCCTTCCGCGGCTGACCCGAGGGCCGTTCGTCCGGCCGCCGGACCCCGAACAGGTACCGGGCCGTCGCCGATTCCGCCACCGTGGCCAGAGCGTCCGGCGGCCCGCTGTGCAGTACCCGTCCGCCGTGCTCCCCGGCCAGCGGGCCGACGTCCACCAGCCAGTCCGCGTGCCGCACGACGGCCAGATCGTGCTCCACCACGAACAGCGTGTTACCGGCCTCCTTGAGCCGGTCCAGGACGCCGAGCAGCGCCTCCGTGTCGGCCGGGTGCAGCCCCGCCGACGGCTCGTCCAGTACGTACACCACGCCGAACAGCCCCGAACGCAACTGCGTCGCCAGCCGCAGTCGTTGCAGCTCTCCCGCCGACAGGGTCGGGGCGCCGCGGTCCAGGCTCAGGTAGCCCAGCCCCAGCTCGGTGACCGGGCCGATCCGGGAGCGCAGGTCCTCCGTGAGCACCCGGGAGGCCTCGCCGCCACCGCGCGCGGCGGCCAGTACCCCGTCCAGCTCCGTCAGCGCCAGCGCCGCCAGCTCCGCGATGGTGCGGCCCGCGAAGGTCACGGCCAGGGCCTCCGGGCGCAGTCGCCTGCCCTCGCACACCGGGCAGGGCGCATGGTGGAGGAACCGCTCGGCCCGGGCCCGCAGGGTGGCGCTCTTGCTGTCGGAGAAGGTCCGCATCACGTACCGGTGGGCGCTCATGTACGTGCCCTGGTACGGACGTTGGATCCGGTCGGCCTCCCGCACCGGGTGCACCGTCACCACCGGCTGCTCCTCGGTGAACAGGATCCACTCGCGGTCCGCCGCCGGGAGCTCCCGCCAGGGCGCGTCCACGTCGTGGCCGAGGGCCTCCAGGATGTCGCGCAGGTTCTTGCCCTGCCAGGCGCCCGGCCAGGCGGCGATGGCCCCCTGACGGATCGACAGGCCAGCGTCGGGCACCAGGAGTTCCTCGCTGGTGCCGTGCACCCGGCCCAGGCCGTGACAGGAAGGGCAGGCCCCGGCGGCGGTGTTGGGGGAGAACGCGTCGGAGTCCAGTCGCTCGGCGCCCGGCGGGTAGGAGCCCGCCCGCGAGTACAGCATCCGCAGGGAGTTGGACAGCATGGTCACCGTGCCGACCGAGGACCGGGACCCGGGGGAGGAGCGCCGCTGCTCCAGCGAGACGGCCGGCGGGAGCCCGGTGACGGAGTCGACCTTCGGCGCGCCGATCTGATGGATCAGCCGCCGGGCGTACGGGGCCACGGACTCGAAGTACCGGCGCTGGGCCTCGGCGAAGAGCGTGCCGAAGGCCAGCGAGCTCTTCCCGGAGCCGGAGACCCCGGTGAACACCGTCAGCGCGTCCCGTGGAACGTCCACGTCGACCCCGCGCAGATTGTGCTCCCGGGCACCGCGGACGCGGACGTAGGGATCGTGGGCGTGCGGGGCGGGGGCGACGGGCTGGTGCATTCGTCCTAGTTTAGTGTCCGGCGCCCGCGGAGCGGCCGACGAGGTCCGGGTCGGCGCCCGCGCGCCCGTCCGCGTGGCCGTCCCGCTGCTCGGCGAGGCCCGTGAGCCGGGCGAGCCGTCCGAAGGAGTCCAGCAGCGCGGTCCGGTCGTACGTGGACGTGGTGACCAGCAGCTCGTCCGCCCCGGTCAGCTCCGCGACCTCGGACAGCTCCGCCGCGACCTGCTCCTCCGTGCCGTGGATGTGCCCGGCGAGGGCGCCCTCGTACAGCTCCCGCTCCTTGGCGCTCATGGAGAGCGACTCGATCTCCTCGGCCGGGCGCAGCGGCGGGAAGCTGCCCCGGGTGCGGGAGTACGCGACCGCCCAGGCCTCGGGCACCAGGATCCGCCGGGCGGCCTCCGCGGTGGCGGCCACCGCGACCGTCCCGGAGGCCACGACGTACGGCCGCGCACCCCAGGGGGAGGGCCGGAACTCCTCGCGGTACGCCGCGATGATCTCCGTGATCCGGGTCCGGCTCCGCAGGTCCCCGACGACCAGGGGCAGTCCGGCGCGGGCCGCGATCCCCGCCCCCTCACCGGTGGCCAGTACGAACGCCGGGATCCGCGTCCCCTCCGCCGGGCGGGCGTGCACCTCGGGATGCGCCCGCTGGGAGCCGTCGAACCAGCCCAGCAGCTCCGCGAGCTGCTCCTCGAACCGATCGGCGTCGGCGGTGTCCCGCCCGAGCGCGCGGCGGATCCCGCCGGTGAAGCCGACCGAGCGGCCGAGCCCCATGTCGATCCGGCCGGGGAACAGCGACTCAAGGACCCCGAACTGCTCCGCGACGACCAGCGGCTGGTGGTTGGGCAGCATCACGCCGCCGGTGCCGACCCGGATCCGGTCGGTCGCCCCCGCCACGGCCGCGGCGAGCACCGTGGGCGCGGATCCGGCGACCCCGGGCACGCTGTGGTGCTCCGAGACCCAGAATCTGCGGTAGCCGAGCCGCTCGGCGGTGCGCGCGAGCTCCACGGTGTCGCGCAGGGCCTGGGCCGCGGGGTGTCCCGTGCGGGTGCGGGACCGGTCGAGTATCGAGAGGGAGCGGATCACACAGGGATCAACGCACGGAGGGCCTCAGGATTCCCCGGGCGTCGGCGTCGGCGTCGGCGTCGGGGTGGGGGCGGAGGCGGCCGTGGTCCGGCCGCGTAGCCAGCGTGCGGCGGCTTCGAGTGTGCGGTCCTGGCCGCTGCCGAGGTCGCGGGTGTCGTCCGGGACCACTTCGTCGGGCGGGAGGGGGCCGTTGTGGATCAGGCCCGTGCGATCGGCCTCCCGGGCCTGCGTGAGGAGGATGAGCGCGCCGTCGGGGAGGGTGTGGGAGTCGTTGCCCGTGGGGACGCCGCGGGTGGCCTGGCCGAAGCTGCGGGTGCCGGGGCGGCCGCGGAAGGCGATGGTCACGGCCTCGGCCGCGCTCGCGGTCCGGCTGCTCGTGAGCACCGCCACGGGGGGAGCCGCATGGGTCAGCGGGGTGGCGGGGCCCCAGGTGGCGAGGTACTGGCGCGGCGTACCGTGCTCGATCGTCCACGGAGTTTGCTTGCCGTCGGCCTCCACGAACGCTCCGACGTCCCCGTCGCCCAAGACGGCCCCCACGGCGGCCAGCGGCCCCCACATGTCCCCGCCCGTGTTGCTGCGCAGGTCCACGATCCACCCTCCGGCTCCCTGTCCGTCGGCCTCCGCGACGGCCTTGCGGGCCTGCCGCACGTAGGCCGCCGCGGCACGGTCGGAGGACACCGCCGGCAGGGACAGGTATCCGATGGAACCGGCGAGCACCTTCACCTCCGGCACCGCGGAGGTATCGGGTGCGGGGCTCAGCGCCTGCTCGGCTTCCTGAGGGGTCATGAACTGGCTGTGCCGGTCGCCGAGGGCCCGCAAGGCCTGCCTGACGGCCCCGTAGGTATCCGCGGGGACCTGCGCGCTTCCCGCCCGGGCGAAGGCCTCGCGGCGTACGGTCGGCCAGTCGGTGTCCGCCGTGAGGAGCGACTTGGCCTCCATGACGTCCAGCGCGGTGGTGAGGTATCCACGCGCTCCCGCCGACATGGCCGCGCCCTCCGCCCGGTCTCGACCGGCGCAGCCCGTCGCGGCGAGGAGGACCGCCGTGGCCCCGCCGATCAGCCGGCGGCGGGTCACGGGCTTCGGGGTTCGTGTCATGCGGATCAGCCGTCCTCCCACCGTGCGGGCCGGCGAGGTTTGCCCAGGTCAGGTCGAAGATACCGAAGACCCCGGCGAGCTCACCGGCCGGTCCCGGCCCCGCGGTCGACCGACGGCGCCACGGTTGCCACGAGCCGCTGGATCAGCTCGGGATCCAGAGCGGGATTCGCCGCGGCCGCGTGGGCCAGTTCCGCGTCGTCGAGGAGTTCCGTCAGCCGGGCCCGCGGAAGATTCGGGTGGCGTGCCAGCGCGGAGCGCACGGCGGGGTCCGGGTCCTGGGTGAGGCGCTCTACGGTCACCGGCGCGGTGTGGGGGTCGCGGGCGGCCAGGGCGCGGACCTCGGGGTCCTCGTGGTCGGCGAACGCCGCCAGGCCGGCCGTGGGGAAGTTCGGCCGGGTGGTGAGGTGCCCGCGCTGGGGGCCGGCGTATTCGAGGAAGCTGCGCAGCAGGAGCGGGGCCGGGGCGTCGGGATGGTACTGGGCCAGCAGGACGCGTACGCCGAGATCCTCGTCGGCGGCCAAGCGCTCCAGCAGGTCGGGCGGCAACGTGCGGTCCTCGGCCGCCCTCCGGCGGATCAGCGGGTGACCGGAGTCCGCGTCCCGGCGCACGTGCACGGGGTCGCGGGGCACGAGGGGGCCGGGCCAGGCTTGGAAGGAGTCGTCCAGGGGGACCTCGTAGTCGATCGCGGCCCGTTCACGCTCGCTCAGTTCGGGGTGCACGGACACGGCGAGGCGCACCGCCGGATCGGGGTCCACGGCGAGCGCGCGGCGCTCGGCGGGTCCGAGGTCCGCGCGGTAGGCGATCCGCTCGCGTACGGCGGGGTCCGGATCGGCGGCCAGGAGGACCACCACGTCGGCGGGCAGGCTGGGGTTGCCGGCGATGACCTTACGTTCCGCCTCGGCGACCGGGGCGGTCAGGACGTTGTCCACGACAGTCCTGCTCAGGGCCTGGTACATCAGCATGTCCCAGCGTGCGTGGCACGACCGGTCGGGCAGTTCGCGCTCCACCCACGCCGGATCCTTGGATTGCGCGGACCTCTCCGCGCTGCTCCGCGCGCTCTCCCGGACGTCCTCGTCGGGATCCGCCAGCAGCCCGGCCCGGATCTCGGCGGGCAGCTGGTCCCACCTGCCGATCCCCCAGCGGCGGACCTTCGCGACCGGATGGGTGGGCATGGACAGCTGCAGCGCGGTGGAGATCTGCCGGTAAAAGGTGCCCGACAGGCTGTCGTCGTCATACGTGTCGATCATGCGGACCACCACCTCGTCGGGCAGCGGCCCGCACACACCATCGAAAGGCGGCTTGGGACCATCGGCGAGGAGGGCGCGGACCAACCACTCGGGATCGTCGACCAGTCGTGCCCGTTGGGCCGGGTCGACGTGGGGGTTGCGGGCGAAGAAGCTACGGGTACGGGTGTCAGGGTGCTGGAGCACGGCCTCGACGACGGTGTCGGGCAGGACCCGGTCCCGGCACAGCACCATCCGTACGGCCGGCGGACCGTCGGCGAGCAGGCGCAGCAGGACATCCTCCGGAGAGGACGGATTGAGAGCCACCCCGGCGAGCCGACGCGCGGGCAGGTCGGCGGCCTCCCAGATCTGCTCCGGCGTACGCATGTGTCGTGACCCCCGTGTGTCAGCAGGCCCCCCGGGACCACCAGGCCACGACCCTACCGGCCGCTCGGCCAGAGCCCGGCCGGACCTGGGCATCGGCACCGGGAACCCCGGGGTGTCCGGAAGCGGCCGGTGCTTAGGCTGGCGGGGTGACCGAGACTCAGAACCGAAGGCCCCTGGCCGTCTTCGACATCGACAACACCCTGGCCGACACCGCTCACCGCCAGCACTTCCTGGAGCGCCGGCCGCGCGACTGGAGCGGGTTCTTCGGTGCCGCCCCGGCCGATCCGCCCCTCGCCCGGGGGATCGCGCTCGCGGTGGAGAGCGCGGCCGACTGCGAGGTCACGTACCTCACCGGCCGCCCGGAGCGGTGCCGCGCGGACACGGAGGACTGGCTCGTCCGGAACGGGCTGCCCGAGGGGCGGGTGTGGATGCGCGGGAACCAGGACCGGCGGCCCGCCCGGACGACCAAACTGGAGGTCCTGCGGCGGATCTCGCGGGGCCGCGAGGTGCGGATGCTGGTGGACGACGACGAGCTGGTGTGCCAGGCCGTGCGCGCGGCGGGCTTCCGGGTGGTCCTGGCGAACTGGGCGGCGGACGCGCCGGAACTCAAGGACGCGCAGGAGGGCGAGGGGCGCACCTGACGGGCCCGGCGCCCCATCGGGCGTGCTTTCCCGTGCCGGGCGCTCCCCGGGCGCCCGAGGCGGCCGGGGAGCGCCCGCGGGCGCCCGTAGGGTCCGGGGAGGCTGGAACTCAGGGCGGCCGGGGCTCGGGGGAGGCTGGGGCTCAGGGCGGCCGGGGCTCGGGGGAGCCGGGTCTCAGGGGAGCCGGGCCTCAGGGCGGCCGGCTCTCAGGGCCGCGGCGTCTCAGGCCCCGGCCTCGCCGTCGAGACGGAAACCGACCTTGATCCCCACTTGGTAGTGCGCGATCTCGCCGTTCTCGATGTGCCCCCTGATCTGAACGACTTCGAGCCAGTCGAGATGGTGGAGCGTCTCGCTCGCGCGGGCGATGCCGTTGCGGATGGCCTGATCGATGCCCTCGTGGGACGTGCCCACGATCTCGGTCACCCGGTACGTGTGATTGGACATGGGGGTCTCCCGACACTGGGTGGCTGTTGCCTTGTTCTACGGTGCCCCAGTAAGTCCGGGTCCGCGAACTTTGCGTAAACAATCCATAGCGATACCCCCTTGACCCACCCATTGGTCTATGCCAATTTCAAGCCATCTGAGATCAATCCCCCAGAAGGTGACCCCTCGTGAAGATGCGCTTGCTTGCCGTGTCCACCGCTCTCGCGGCCGCGACCGCCCTCACCGGCTGCGGTCTCACCGGGTCGGGCGGAGGTGAGCAGAAGGTGACGCTCTGGTTGATGAAGGGCAGCGCCTCCGAAGACTTCATCAGCCAGTTCACCACCACCTTCGAGAAGGAACACCCCGGTGTGGACCTCGAGGTGAAGATCCAGGAGTGGAAGGGCATCGGCGACAAGGTCAACGCCGTGCTGGCCGGCACGAGCGAGGAGAGCGCCGACGTCATCGAGGTCGGCAACACCCAGGTCGCCCAGTACGTGGAGAGCGGCGGAGTCTCCGAACTCACCCTGGAAGCCCTGCGCGAATGGGACGGCAAGGACTGGCTGAAGGGTCTCTCCGAACCCGGAAAGGTCAACGGCGCCCAGTTCGGCGTCCCGTGGTACGCCGCCAACCGCGTGGTGATCTACAACAAGGACCTCTTCGCGAGCGCCGGGGTCAAGTTGCCGATCAAATCCCGCCAGGAATGGATCCAGGCCACGACCAAACTCGACAAGGGCAGCCAGCAGGGCATCTACCTCGCCGGACAGAACTGGTACGTCCTCGCCGGGTTCGTCTGGGACGAGGGCGGCGAGCTCGCCGTCGAGAGCGGCGGCCGGTGGATCGGCACCCTCGAAGACGAGAAGGCCCTGGCCGGAATGGAGTTCTACAAGCAGCTCCAGGCCCTCGGTGACGGCCCCAAGGACGCCGACGAGGAGACGCCCCCGCAGTCCGACGTCTTCGCCCGCGGCGGGATCGCCCAGATCATCGCCCCGCCCGGCCAGGCCGCCGCCATCGAGGCCGCGAACCCGGCCCTCAAGGGCAAGCTCGGCTTCTTCCCGATACCCGGCAAGACCGCGGACAAGGTCGGCTCGGTCTTCACCGGCGGCTCGGACCTGATCATCCCTGAGAAGACGAAGCAGCGTAAGCACGCCGTCGACGTGATCACGGCCCTGGTCAGCGAGAAGTGGCAGACCGAGCTGGCGAGCACGATGAGCTACGTACCCAACAAGAGCACCCTCGCGCACGTGGTCGCGGGCAACGACGGCGCCACCGCGATGGCCCCCGGCGCCGCCCAGGGCCGCGCCACCCCGCAGTCCCCCCACTGGGCCGAGGTGGAGGCCAAGAACCCGATCAAGCCGTTCATGACGGCCGTCCTCACCGGTGGGGACCCCGAGAGGGCGGCGAAGGCCGCCTCCGACACCATCAGCAAGGTTCTCAGCTCCGACCGCTGACCGGCCGCCCGCCAAGTTCAGCGTCCGCACATCCAAGGGCCGCGAAGCGGCCATGTCGAATCCAGCCGGTCACGGAAGAAGTAAGGAAGCCAGGCCACACACCTGCCGGCCTGGCTTCCCGTGCCGGACCAGGAGCCGTCATGACCATCGCCCCGCTGTCCCCGTCGGTCGTCGCCCCCACCTCCACCGTGCCTCCCGTTTCCACCGTGCCCCCCGCCGCTCTCTTCACGCCCGCCGCGCCCGCCCCGCGGGCGACGGACACCCCCGCACCCCGCTACGCCGTCCGCCTCGCCCGCGACGAGGCCGAGGTGCGCGCCGCCCAGCGGCTGCGCCACCTGGTCTTCGCCGGAGAGCTCGGCGCCCGCCTCGACGGCCCCGAGCCGGGCCTGGACTCCGACGCCTTCGACGCCTACTGCGACCACCTCCTCGTCGTGGACGAGGAGACCGAGCAGGTCGTCGGCACCTACCGGCTGCTGCCCCCCGAACGGGCCGCCGTCGCCGGACGCCTCTACTCCGAGGGCGAGTTCGACCTCTCCTCCCTCGATCCCATCCGCCCCGACCTGGTCGAGGTGGGCCGCTCCTGCGTCCACCCCGACCACCGCAACGGCGCCGTCATCGCCCTCATCTGGGCCGGCCTCGCCCGGTACATGGACCGCTCCGGGCACAACTGGCTCGCCGGCTGCTGCTCCATACCCCTCTCCGACGGCGGGGTGCTGGCCGCCGCCACCCGGGAGAACGTCCTCACCCGCAGCCTCGCGCCCGTCGAGTACCGGGTCACCCCGCACCTCCCGTGGAACCCCGAAGGCATCGACTTCCCCGGCCGGATGGAGCTGCCCCCGCTGCTGCGCGGCTACCTGCGCCTGGGCGCCTGGGTCTGCGGCGAGCCCGCCCTGGACGCCGAGTTCGGCTGCGCCGACCTGTACGTCCTGCTCTCCCTGCGGCGCACCAACCCCCGCTACCTCAAGCACTTCCTCTCGCTCGCCCCGGCCGCATGAGCGCCTGGCTCCCGACCTCGCCCTGCACCCCCGAGGACTGCGCCGGCCACGAGGGGCGCACGGCGAGCGTGCCGCGCGCGGTCCTGCGGCTCGCCGCCGCCATCGCCCTGGTCCTGCTCGGCATCCTGGGCGCCCCGCCGCTGCGGCTGCTCCCGGAGCGCCCCCGGCACGTCCTCGTACGGGCCTGGGCCGCCGCCCTGCTGGGCGCCCTCGGGCTGCGGATCACCGTGCACGGGGTCCCCGGCCCCGGGGGTGGCCGGCTGATCGTCGCCAACCACATCTCCTGGCTGGACATCCCGCTCGTCGCCGCGGTCCTGCCCTCCCGGATGCTGGCCAAGAGCGACATCCGCGGCTGGCCGGTCCTCGGGCCGCTGTCCCGGCAGGCCGGCACCGTCTACATCGAACGCGACCGGATCCGCAGCCTGCCCGCCACCGTCGGCGTCCTCACCCGGGCCCTGGCCGCCGGCGACCGCGTCACCGTCTACCCCGAGGGCTCCACCTGGTGCGGGCGCGCCCAAGGGCCCTTCCGCCGGGCCGCGTTCCAGGCCGCGCTGGACGCGCGGGTGCCCGTACAGCCCGTAAGGATCAGCTATCTGCTCGATGACGGCGGGCCCGCCGGGGCGCCCGCCTTCGTCGGGGACGATCCGCTGACCGCCTCGCTGTGGCGGATCGCGCGGGCCCGCGGGGTGCGCGCCGAGGTACGGCTGCTGCCGCGGATCCCGCCGGGCCGGTACGCGCACCGGCGGGACCTCGCGGCGGCGGCTCAGGCGGCCGTGCTCGCCGAACCGGTACCCGCGTCGCCCGCGTCGCCCGTTTCACGGCCGGCGGGGCCGTTGCTGCCCGGGGTGCCCTCCCAGCCGTCGGTGCCGATCCCGTCGGCCACCGACAGCGACAGGGCGAAGCGGCCTCCCGCGTCCGTCCACCAGTGGGTCAACTCCAGTCCGGCGGAGGCGAGTTCCCTGCGGACTCCCTCCTGACGGAACTTCGCCGAGATCTCCGTCAGGATTTCCTCACCCTCCTCGAAGGGCACCTCCAGATCCAGCGCCCGTACCTTCACCACCAACGGCCGCCGCGCCCGCAGCCGCATCTCGATCCACTCGTGCTCCCGGTTCCACACCGCCACGTGAGCGAAGTCGGCGGTGTGGAAGTCCGCGCCCAACTCCCGGTTCACCACCGACAGTACGTTCGCGTTGAACTCGGCCGTCACGCCCTGCGCGTCGTCGTACGCCGACACCAGGACGGCCGGGTCCTTCACCAGGTCCGTCCCCATGAGCAGCGCGTCCCCGGGCGACAGCATCGCCCGTACGTCCGCCAGGAACACGGCCCGCTCCGGCGGCAGCAGGTTCCCGATCGTGCCGCCCAGGAACACCACCAGCCGGGGCCCCGGGGAGTCCGGCAGCCGCAGCGCGCGGGTGAAGTCGGCCAGCAACGCGTGTACGCGCAGCCCCGGATGCTCGTCCAGCAGGGTCTTCGCCGCCCCGGCCAGCGCGCTCTCGCTCACGTCGACCGGTACGTACGTGTCCAGCGCGGGCAGCGCCTCGATCAGGTGCCGGGTCTTCTCCGAGGAGCCGGAACCCAGCTCCACCAAGGTGCGGGCCCCGCTCACCGAGGCGATCTCCCGGGCCCGTTCGAGCAGGATCTCCCGCTCGGCGCGCGTCGGGTAGTACTCGGGCAACCGGGTGATCTCCTCGAAGAGTTCACTGCCCCGGGCGTCGTAGAACCACTTGGGCGGCAGCGACTTGGGGGACCGGGTCAGGCCGTCGCGCACATCCGCGCGCAGTGCCGTCTCGGCGGCGTGCTCGTCGAGGGTGCGGGTCAGCTCGAAGTCGTTCACTGGCCGTCGTCTCCTTGGTGCGGTGCGTGCGGTGCGTGCGGGGTGTGCGGTGCGTGGGTTCCGTCCGATGTGTGCGATGTGTGTAGTGCGTCCGATGCGTGCGGTCCGTGCGATGCGCCGGGGGAGGCCTCCTTCAGGGAGGTGAGGCCGATCCGGGTGCGGGTGGCGGTCAGCAGGGTCCGGTCGGGTACCTCGCACCAGCGCGGGTCGTCGTCGTAGGGTTCCGAGGCGACCACCGTCCGCTGCGCCGACGGGTCGGCCAGGTACCACAAGGAATCCCCCCAGGCCGTCGCGGCTATGGTCCGGCCGTCGGTCAGCAGCAGGTTCATCCGGGATCCGGGTGAGGCCGCGGCCAGCTCCCGTACCGTGCCGGCCAGCGCCGCGCCGAGGTCCGGGTCCGCCCGCAGCCGGTGCAGGACCAGCGCCCAGATCAGGGCCGAGTCCGTGCGCGCGGCCAGCGACAGCAACTCCTGGGGCGGCAGCCCGGCCGCGACCGGTGCCACGGCGTCCGGCCAGTCCCGCAGCGAGCCGTTGTGGCTGAACAGCCACTGCCCCTCCGCGAACGGAGCCGCCGCCGCCTCCCCGTCGGCCCCGGGACGGGTGGAGTCCCGTACGGCGGCCAGCACGGCCCCGCTGCGGACCACCCGGGCGAGGTCGCTGAAGGTCAGGTCGCCCCAGATCGGCCCGGCCCGGCGGTAGCGGGCCGGCACCGGGTCCCCCTCCGCGTACCAGCCGACGCCGAAGCCGTCGGCGTTGACCGTGCCGGAACGCTGGTGGCGCGGCTCCCACGACTGCCGCACCAGTGAATGCTCGGGCTCGCTCAGCACCCGGCCGAGGCTCACGGGCGCCCCGAGATAAGCGAGGTGACGGCACATCAGGCCTGCTCGGCGGAGCCTGCGGGGGCCGCGCCGCGCGCGGTCCGGAACCCGGAGAAGATCTGCCGGCGCACCGGCAGGTCCCAGTTGCGGAAGGTGCCCCGGCAGGCCACCGCGTCCACGGCGAAGGAGCCGCCGCGCAGCACCTTGTGCTCCGGGCCGAAGAACACCTCCGAGTACTCGCGGTACGGGAACGGCCGGAAGCCGGGGTAGGGGAGGAAGTCCGAAGACGTCCACTCCCACACGTCGCCGATGAGCTGGCGCACCCCGAGCGGGGAGGCCCCCGCGGGATAGGCGCCCGCCGGGGCGGGCCGCAGGTGGCGCTGGCCGAGATTGGCGTGCGCGGGCGTGGGGTCCGCGTCGCCCCACGGGTAGCGGGTGGAGCGCCCGGCCCGCGGATCGTGACGGGCGGCCTTCTCCCACTCCGCCTCGGTGGGCAGCCGCCGCCCCGCCCAGCGGGCGTACGCGTCGGCCTCGTACCAGCTCACGTGCAGCACCGGCTCGTCCCCGGGCACCGGCTCGGTGACCCCGAAGCGGCGGCGCAGCCAGGTACCGCCCTCGCGGTGCCAGAACAGCGGTGCCTCGATCCCGTGCCGCCGGATCTCCGCCCAGCCGGCCGGCTCCCACCACCGCTCCTCGCGGTAACCGCCGTCCGCCATGAACTCCTGGTACGCGGCATTGGTCACCGGAACGGTGTCGATCCAGAACGCCTCGACCTCGCGCTGGTGCGCGGGCCGCTCGTTGTCCAGGGACCAGGGCTCCGCCGAGGTGCCCATCGTGAACGGGCCCGCCGGTACGAACACTTCGGCCGCCGCCGGCGGAGGTCCCTGTGGGGGCTCCGGGTCGGGCGCCGTCAGCACCGGCGCGCCCTGCCGCAGCTGATGGGTGATCAGCATCGTCTCGTCGTGCTGCTGTTCGTGCTGGGCGATCATCCCGAAGACGTAGCCGCCGTCCAGCAGGGCCGTGCCCTCCAGGGGAGTGCGCTCCAGCAGGTCGAAGACCCGGCCGCGGACCTCGGCGGCGTAGCGGCGGGCCTCGCCGGGGCTCAGCAGCGGCAACTTCGGGCGCTCCGCGCGGGGATGCTCGAACGCGTCGTAGAGCGGGTCTATCTCGGGGTGCATGGACTCGCGGCCCGCCACGTTGCGCAGCAGCCAGAGCTCCTCCATGTTCCCGATGTGCGCGAGGTCCCAGACCAGCGGCGACATCAAGGGGGAGTGCTGCGCTGTCAGTTCCGACTCGGTGACGGCGTCGGTGAGTCCGGCCGTGCGGACGCGCGCCGCGGTCAGGGCGGCGGCGGCCCGCTCGCGCAGGAGCTCCGGTTCGGCGGTCATGAGCGTGCCTCCTCGCCCGTCGGCTGCGGTCGGGTTCGCGGGTGCGGACGCGCGGGCTGCTGCGCCTGCTGCTGATGTGGGCGCGAGCGGGTCTGCCGGCTCTGCGGTTCGGTCCGGTCGTCGGCCGGGCAGCGGCCGCGGGACACGTAGCGCTCGGTGAACTCGCCGACCGTGTCGAGGACGTGGCCGCCGGCTCCGATCCGTGGCAGCGCCGCGAGCGCGGCCCGGAAGCAGGCGCGGGCGGCGGACCGCAGCTCCGGATCGGACAGCGCGTCCCGGGCGGCGGAGCGCCACAGCGGATTGCGCGGCGCGGGCCCGGCGCCGTAGGAATCGGCCAGCCCCTTCGCCACGCGGTACGCGGTCTCCGCGGCCTCCGGGTCGTCGAACAGCGCGTGTACGACCGCCACCGGGACCAGCCAGCCGTCCTCGCCGGGCTGCGCGTCGATCATCCGCAGCTCCAGATGGCCGCGGGGCCGTACCGGCGGGAAGAGGGTGGTCAGGTGGTAGTCCAGATCGGCGGCGGTCGGCGGCCGGTGGCCACCGTCGGAGCGCAGCCAGTCGCGGAAGGTCAGCCCGCGCGGTACCGCCCAGGGCGCGCCCTCCTCGTGCGTCCGCACGCACATCACCTCGGTGTCCAGTGCCTGCCGGGTCCACGCGCCGCGCGGCTCCGCCTCCAGCGGCGGGGCGAGGGAGCGACGGGTGTCGATGTCGCTCCAGTTGCCCTGACGGGCACACCGCCAGCCGGCGTACGGGCCTTCGTGCTCGGGGGAGTTGGCGAAGGCGGCGACCAGCACGGCACCGAGCAGGTGGGAGAGGCGCCAGCGCCTGCCGTGGCCCAGCGGGCCGGGCTCCTCGTGACCTGCGTCCACGTTGACCTGCACGGAGGCCGAGGCGCGCATCATGGCGCGCCCGGCCGGGCCGGTGCGGTCGAAGTAGGTCTCCATGGCCTCGTACCGCGGGCTGGTCAGCATCCGCCGCAGCGGGCGGCGCGGGTCCTGGCCCAGTCCGCGCAGCACCAGTCCCCGGTCGCGCAGGGCGCCCCGTACGGCGGTCAGATCGGCCTGGAGGCCGTCGACGCAGCCGGTCAGGGAGGTGGCGGGGGGCGAGCTGAGTTCCAGCTGGCCCCCGGGCTCGACGGTGACGTCGGAACCGAGCGAGAGGGCTCGGGCCGCTTCGTGCGCGGCGGCGAGGCGTTCGTGGGACACGGGCCGGCCGGGTTCTTCGGCGTCGAACACCAGCCATTCGAGCTCCGCGCCCAGCAGGCGGGGCGGGCCGGTCTTGAAACAGATGCCGTGGATCAGTTCCTCGGCGGTGGCTTCGGTCAGTCGGGTGAGCGAGTCCTGGGGCATGACGGGGCCCTCGTCTCCTGTCGTCGGCTCTGACATCACCCGTGCCTACCCGTCTCTTGGGGCACAAATCCATTGCGGACGCCCTGTCGGAGCGCCGAAGATCACCGCATGAGCGGCAGATTGCGCGAGATCGCGCGGGAGAACGCGGACATCGTGGCGGCCGGCGGCTACCGGACGCGGTCGGGACGGCAGGTCTCTCTCGCCGCCGCCGTGGCGGAGGCCAAGGCAGGAACCAGGATATATGGCCCAAACCCGGTCATTCCAGGTGAGCCGGACGCGCGGGACACCCGTCGGACCGTCGTCGAGGTCACTGGGGAGAGCAGCACGGTCGCCGCCCGAAGGCTCGCCGGGGAACTCTCGGGACCCGGTTCCGTGGCCGTCCTGAACTTCGCTTCGGCCCGGAATCCCGGGGGCGGCTACGTCCGCGGGGCCAAGGCCCAGGAGGAGGCCCTCTGCCGCGCCTCGGCGCTGTACGAGACCCTGCTGGAGGCCCCGGAGTACTACGAGATCCACCGCGCCGAGGTCAGCACCTTCTACACCGACCGGGTGATTCACTCGCCCGGGGTCCCCGTCTTCCGCGACGACCGGGGCACCCTCCTGGACACCCCCTTCCGGGTCGGGTTCCTCACCTCACCGGCCCCGAACGCGGGCACCATCCGCCGCCAGGAACCGGCCCGCGAGCCCGAGATCCCCGCCGCCCTCGCCCGCCGCGCGCGGCTGGTGCTGGGGGTGGCCGCACTGCACGGGTACCGGGGGCTGGTGCTGGGCGCCTGGGGGTGCGGGGTCTTCCAGAACGACCCCGCGCAGGTGGCGGAGGCCTTCCGCGCACTGCTGGCCGGACGGTTCGCGGGAGTCTTCGAGCGGGTGGTGTTCGGCATTCTCGACCGCGATCCGGAGACCCGGGAGACGTTCGAGCGGGTACTGGCGGAGCCGTCCACCCGGTAGTCGGCAGTCGGTAGCCGGCGGCAGGAGGCCGGCAGCAGGAGGCCGGTCAGGGACCGGCCGGGAAGTCTTCCTCGAAGTAGCTGTCGTGCCGCACGCGGAACTCCTTGAGTGCGGCACGGCCGCGCCGCGCCACCTCCGCGACCCCTTCGAAGAACTCCTCGCGCGGGGCGCCCGGGGAGAAGAGCATGAGCATCGACATGGGCTCGTCCGTCACGTTCTTGAAGCCGTGCAGGCCGCCGACCGGCACGTACAGGAAGTCACCGGCGCGGCCCGTCACCCACTTCTCGCCGTTGAAGAGCTCCAGCTCCCCGGAGAGGACGTAGAAGGACTCCGACATCGCCTTGTGGAAGTGGGTCTTGGCGCCGGCGGCCCCCGCCGCCAGGTCCACCTGGTACAGGCCGTACTCGCCGCCGGTCGACCCGTGGGTGGCGAGGTAGCGGTAGGCGTCACCGCCGGGCGAGACCAGGTCCGGCGGGGTGTCGGCGGAACGGAAGGACGCGTTCACCTCACCCCTGTCTCCCCGGTAGCGGGGCTCGGGGTACTGCAGGTGGTGCGGGTGAGACATCGCGCGCTCCTGTCGTTCGGGTCCGGCCTCCGGGCCGTCCGGGTTCCGCCCGGACGGTTGTCCGACGCCGCGGGGCGGTTGTTCAGGCGTCCAGGAGGTCGGAAGGGCCGGTCTCGAAGAGGGTGGCGTTCGCCTTGGAGCCCGACTGCCGGAGGGCCTTGAGTTCCTGGTAGTCGGGGGCGTCGTACCAGCCGCGGGCGGCGGCCAGGTCGGGGAACTCGATGAGGACGGGGTAGGTCAGCATCGGTTCCCCCTCCACCGGGTCGAGCCGCCCCCCGACGGCGAGGTAGCGGCCGCCGTGGCGCTCCACCACCGCGCGCACGCGCTGGGCGTACTCGGCGAGCTTGGCCGGGTCGGTGACCTCTATGTTGTCGAACAGCGCGTACGCGGTCATGGGAATCTCCTCGCGACTGTGGCAACATCGTCCCGATCGGGACAGTCCCGAATTTACTATCGATCAGGACAGTCCCGCAAGGGATATATGTGGACACCAACGGCAACGGCACGTCAACGGCACGTCAACGGCAAGGTGGTGAAGGCGATGGACGAAACGGCGAAGGGTTCGACCGCTGACGCGAGGGAGGACCTCTTCGGCGACCCCCGCTGGGAGACCTACGGGATGCTGCGCGAGGCGTACCTGGCCGTGACCGGACGCATCGACGCGGAGGTCAGCCCGGGCGGCGACCTCGAAGCCTCGATCTCGGACCTGCTGTTCCGCCTCGCACGCACCCCCGGGCACGCTCTGCGCACCGTCGACATCACGCGGGCGCTCGCGACCAGCACGACGCGCACCACGCGGCTGCTGGACGCGGCGGAGAAGCGCGGACTGGTGACGCGCGGGGCCCACCCGACGGACCGGCGCGTCACGCTCGTCGCGCCGACGGAAGAAGGCCTCAAGGAGGCGCGCGAGCGCGGGAGATTGGGGTTGGCGTCGACCCAACGTCACCTGCACGACGTGCTGACGGCCGAAGAGATCTCCGCGATGATCCCGATCCTGAGGAAGATCCGCGACGCCAACCAATGACGGGCGAAAGCCGAAGCGAAAGCACAGAACGGGCTCCCGAGCATGTCCTTCTTCATCCCCGACTTCGATGACTCCGTCGTCGTACGCGCAGCCGACGCCGAGCTCATCGGAGACGGCACCCCGGTCCAGAACCACCTGTTGGTGGACAGCGCCCAGGTGGGTGGTGCGCTCTCCACGATGCGCGTGACCCTGGCCAAGGGCGCGAACGGTGCCCGCCCGCACCATCACGGCAGGTCCGCGGAAATGTTCTACGTCCTCGACGGCACCGCACAACTGCTCGCCGGCGAGCAGGTCGTGACGGCCGAGCGCGGCGACGTCGTCGTGGTACCGCCCGGTCAGCAGCACGCCTTCGCCGCGGCTCCGGGCGAGATCGCCGACATGCTGGTCATCATCACGCCGGGCGTCGAGCGCTTCGAGTACTTCCGGCACCTGGAGCGGATCCGGTACGGAAAGGTCCCGCCCGAGAGCCTTCTGGAGGTACAGGAGCTGTACGACTCCTACTTCGGCACCAGCGCGGTGTGGGAGTCCTCGCGCAACGGATGACGGCGAGGGGCCCGGGCGGCCACGCCAGGGCCCCGGCGGCCGGCGCCGGCCGCCGGTCCCGACAGCCTGCTAGCGCCAGCCGTACAGCTCGCGCAGCCGGTCCACGACGAGCCGGAACCGCCCCAGGTCCAGCGCGCACGCCTCGCGCCGCATGCCGTCCTCGTGCACGCGCAGCACCCGGTCCACGTCCACCCAGGACTCCCGGCCCGCGCTGTCCCACGGTCCGGTCCCGATGGGGACCCACTCCCGGTCGTGATCGTGCCGCTTGCTGGACAGCTGCACGGCCAGGAGCGTCCCGCTCTCCTCGCGGGCCACGACCAGCACCGGCCGGTCCTTTCCGCGCCCGTCGTTCTCCTCGAACGGAACCCAGGTCCACACGATCTCACCGGGATCGGGATCCCCGTCGCGATCGGGGGCGTACGAGGTCTGCACCGGCCCGATGGCATGCGGATCGGCCTCGGCGGTCGCGGTGACCCCGTCACGACCGGGCTGCTCGACGTGACCATTGCTGTGGTGTGAAAGTGCCGTCATTCGGGCGAGGTTACCGGGTGGCGGGGTGCGCGGAGGGTGCGTGCGCCGGTGGGTCGGTGGGCGCTTCGGGTCGCCGGGTGTATTCCACCCGGCCCGGCGGTTACGGGCCGTCCGCGGTGGGGACGGGTGCCATCTGCCAGCCCTGCTCCACGGACCGGCGGCACCTGTCGGCGGTATCGCCGGAGCCCGTGAACAGTGCGGTCAGCATGGGCACGCCCTGGGCGAGGACTTGACGCGGCAGTGGGCCCGTCGCGACCAGGGACGCGAGTCCGTGGCCGATCACCCAGCTGTGCGTCGCCAGGGTCAGGGGGTCGGTGTCTTCGTGAAAGCGGCCGGCGGACTTGGCCCGTTCGACGGCGCTGACCAGGCGGTGCAGGGTCTCGTCCGCGGCCTTGGCGTCTTCGAGTGCGAAGCCGGCGTCGAACATGATCCGGTAGAGATCGGGGGCGGCGAGGGCGTGGCGCACGTAGGCGGCTCCGAGGGCGGCCAGGTCTCGTACCGGATCCGCGGACGGCTCCACCGTGTCGAGCACGGCGGCCAGGCCTTTGAAGCCTTCCTGGCGCATGGCCGTCCACAGGCCGTCCATGCCTCCGAAGTAGGTGTAGACGGCCATCGTCGATACGCCGGTTCCGGCCACGACGGAACGGAGCGTGACCGGCTCCCGGGTGCGCAGCATCATGGCGGCTCGTTCGATCAGGAGGGAACGGATCGCCGGGTCTTTGGTTCGCGCCATGCCCCGACAATACATAGCAGCGCTATGGTTTGCGGAGGGCGCCGGACCGCGCGCCCCGACGACAAGGAGCTGTTATGACCGTGAAGCTCGTCAATCCCAACGGGTTGCCGAAACCGGACGTCTACCGTCAGCTCTCGATCGCCACCGGGTCGAAGCTGGTGTTCCTCGCAGGTCAGGTGGCGCGCGATGCCGAAGGGCGTCCTGTCGGCGAGGGGGACCTCGCCGCTCAGGTCGAGCAGTGCTATCTCAACATCGGCACCGCCCTGGGCGAGATCGGCGGATCCTTCGACGATGTGGCCAAGTTGACCGTCTACGTCGTCGACTGGAGCCCCGAGAAGATGCCGCTGCTGGGGGAGGGCGTGGCCCGGGCGGCGGCCAAGCTCGGTGTCGACCCCGTCAAGCCGATCACGCTGCTGGGCGTCGCGGCGCTGGGGGAACCCGATCTCCTCGTCGAGGTCGAAGCCACGGCCGTGCTCGACTGACGAGGTGACGGCCTTCCGGCTCGTGGTGGGGCGAACCGGAATGCCCACCACCCCGCCCTCTCGGCACGGCTGAACGGGGAGCTCTGCCGGGAGGACGGGGTGATGGAATCCCAGGTGGTGGGGGCCGGTCCCTAGATCCAGCCCTCCAGCGAAGTCATGAAGCCGTCGAAGTCGTCGCGGTGGATGGTGTGGCCGGCGCCGGTCACCGAGCGGACCTCGAAGCCGCGCTCCTTGAGGAGCGTCGCGCGCTCCGGTGAGATCAGGAAGCTCGGGTCCGCCAGCTGCACGAGCGACGGGACCACCGGCGCGGCCGGCAGCAGGTCCGTGCCCGTCAGCGGAGCCAGGCTGAGGGCGGTCGCCTCGTCCCAGAGGGCGAGGGTGGCCAGTTCGACGTCCACGTCGGCCTCCTCCCAGCGCGGGTTCATCGCCTGGATCCGCTCCTTGGGCGCGGACTTGAACTGGGCGAACATCTCCGGCCCGAAGCCCTCGCCGAGCTCCGCCAAGTGCCAGGCGGGGTCCGAGAACACGGCACGCTTCGGCTTCAGGCGGTCGACGGCCTTCGCGAGGGTCAGGCCGCCGAGGGAGTGGCCGATGGCGAGTTCGGCGCCGACCGGCAGGGTTTCGGCCACGTCGTCGGCGAAGGCCTCCGGGCTGTACTCGCCCCGGCCGCTGGCGCCGTGGCCGCGCAGGTCCACGGCGATGACGCGGTAGCCGCGTTCGGCGAGGGCGGGGCCGACCCGGCGCCAGGTCCGGTGGTCGGCCATGATCCCGTGGATCAGGAGGGCGACGCGGTCGCCTTCGCCCCAGGTGTGGGTGTGGAGCTGCACGGTGGTGCCTTTCGTCGTCAGGGGTGATGCGTCGTGGGGCATCGATGAATCGGTGAGTGGAACGGGGCGGGGGCGGGACCTCGGTCCGGCGGCTCGCCGGCCCGGCATGCCACCGAGCCGCCAGGCAGGGGGCCCGTCCCTCAGCGGACGCTGCGGATCGGCTTGACCGCCAGGGCGCCGGCCACCGCCAGGGCGGCGGCCGCGATGAACAGGGCCGTGTAGCCGCCGCTCACGGACACGATGACCGAGGCGATGAAGGGGGCGATGATCTGCGGGCCCGCGTTGGCGATGTTGAGTACGCCCATGTCGCGGGCGGCGTCCTCGGCCTTGGGGAGCACCATCGTCACCAGGGCGGTGTCCACGGCCATGTAGGAGCCGAAGGCGAGGCCGTTGATCACGGCGAAGGCCAGCATGGCCGTCCAACTGGTCGACAGGGCCGGGATCACCAGGGCGATGGCGGACAGCAGGGCGGAGGCGCCGACGAAGAGCTTGCGGCGGTCGTACTTGTCCGAGAGCCATCCGCCGAGGACGGTGGAGACGACCATCGCCACGCTGGTCAGCGGCATCATGATGGCGACCGCGGCCTCCGGCTTCATGCCCTCGGGCAGCACGGTGTGGTCCTGGAGGATGTACAGCTGGTAGCCGCTCACCGCGAAGTAGCCGAGGACCAGCAGGGCCCGCCCGATGAACGCCCAGCGGAAGTCGTGGTCCTTCAGGGCGCTCGCGAAGGCGGCGAGCTGCTCCTTGACCGGCATGGAGGGCTTGGCCGGGCGCCGCTCCTCGCGGGTGCAGACGGTGAACAGGACGGCGGCGCCGGCGACGAGCGCGCCGAAGATCAGGTACCCGGTGCGGTAGTCGTCCGAGAACGCCGCGCCGATCAGGGCGCCGACGGTCGAACCCAGCGGCAGGCCGAGGCCGACGGCGGCGGAGGCCTTGCCGCGGGCGCTCATCGGCACCCGGTCGGGAACCACGGAGGTGATGGCGGCCTGGTAGATGTTCATCACGGCCTGGCCGAGGCACCAGGCGATGGTGATGAGCAGGATCGTGTCCGCGAGGCCGAGCAGGAACATCGCCGGTATCGCGGCGAGCCCGCCGCCCAGGATCCAGGGGTTGCGCCGTCCGCTGCGGTCGGACAGGGCGCCCGCGACCGGGTTGAAGACCGTCGCGAAGATCGCCGAGACCCCCGCGATCAGGCCGAAGTTGGAGACCTTGTTCGCCGCGTCGATGTCTTCGACCTGGAGGGCGAGGAGTACGCCGGCGACGCCGATGTAGAGGGCGTACATGGCTCCGTTGCCGACGAGCAGCAAGGGGAGCAGGCCGCGCCGGGTGGCGGGGGCTTCGGTGGTGGCGGCGGCGGTGCCGGTGCCGGGGGAGGAAAGGGCCACGGTGCCCTCCTGGGCAGTTTGGGAAGGAACGAGGGGTATGGAGGGGCTACTTGGGGGTACGGAGGGGCGCTGAGGGGTGTGGGGACGAGCCGGGGAACAACGGGGACCAGCGTGGGAAGGAGTGCGCGCCGCCCTGTCGCGACGGCGGGGGTGCGACGGAACACGGCAGGGCGGCGGCACGGCTGGGCACGCCACCGGCACGTGGGGAAACACCCGGAGACACCCTTTGGTGAAGCTCGGGTGACGCCCTGGTTACACGTGTCAGTGAATCGTGTAACCACTGTGTAGCATTGGTTTCCGGCCATCCGCTAGCCCCTGGGCACAAACGGTCTGGAAAGATGCCACGGCAATGTCTCAGTCACCGAAGCCCCCCACACCGCCGTCGCAGCCCCAGCCGGCCGTGCCGACCAGCGCCGACGTCGCCCGTCTCGCCGGCGTGTCGCGCGCGACGGTCTCGTACGTCCTGAACAACGCGGAGGCCGTACGCATCAGCGAGCCGACCCGCCGCAAAGTGCGCGAGGCCGCCGAAGAGCTCGGCTACGTCCCCCACGCGGCCGCCCGCAGTCTGCGCGCCGGACACACCCGCATCGTGCTGCTGCCCACGTCCCACGTGCCGATCGGCCCGCTGTACAGCACCTTCCTCAACGAGTTGCAGTGGGCCCTGCGCGCCCTGGACTACACGGTGGTCCAGTACGGCAGCCTCGGCCTCACCGGTGACGAGGCCGCGCGGGCCTGGGCCGAACTCCGGCCGGTCGCGGTGCTCTCCCTCGGCGAGATCACCCTGTCCGCGCACAACGTGGCCACGCTCAAGCGGGCCGGGGCGCGCGCGGTGCTGACGATGGGGCCCGAAGCCGTGTCCGGGGCGCACGCGCTGGTCATGGACCAGGCGGAGGTCGGCGCCCGGGCGGCGGAGCACCTGGTGGAGCGGGGCCGGCCACGGATCGGCGTGGTCGTTCCGAAGGAGGAAGGGCTCGAGCTGTTCTCCACGCCCCGGCTCCAGGGCGCGCGGTCCGTGGCGGGGGCGGAGATCGTCGCCCTGCGGATGGCCTACTCGGAGGAGTCGGCCGCGGAGCTCGCCGGGCAGTGGGAGTCGCTCGGTCTGCAGGCGGCGTTCGCGTACAACGACGAGTACGCGATGCTGCTGATGCGCGCGTTCCAGGACGCGGGGCTGCGGGTGCCGCAGGACGTGGCCGTCATGGGCGCCGACGATCTGATGATCGGGCGGTTGCTGCGGCCGAGGCTCAGCACGGTGCAGATGGAGATGCCGACGGGGGAGCGGCTGGCGGCGCTGGTGGACGAGGCGGTGCGGGACCCCGCGGCGGTCGTGCTCAGGCACGACCTGATGGCGGCGGTGGCGGTGCCGCGGGACTCGACCTGAGCCGGTCGATCCGCGGCAGGTGCAGGTCGGGGCCCCGTCGGGGACCCGTCGGGGCCTGGAGAGCGTTGACAGCGGGGCCGGGGGGACGGAGACTTCGGGCGCGCCCCACCGGGCGCGGGCGGAGCGTGCGCCGGGCCGGACAGTGGCGTCGGTGTGCCGCGCCGCCTCCCGTTCGCTCCGGAGGGACTCCATGAGCATCCGTACCGTCCGCGACGTCTACGTCGTCGACGCCGTCCGCACCCCGATCGGGAAGTTCGGCGGCGCCCTGGCCGGGATCCGCCCCGACGACCTGGCCGCCCACGTGGTGCGCGCGCTCGTGGACCGTACGCCCGCACTGGACCCGGCCCGCATCGACGACGTCGTCTTCGGGGACGCCAACGGCGCGGGCGAGGACAACCGCGACGTGGCCCGCATGGCGGTGCTGCTCGCCGGACTCCCCGTGACCGTGCCCGGGGTGACCGTCAACCGGCTCTGCGGCTCCGGGCTCGAAGCCGTCGTCCAGGCGGCCCGCGCCATCGCGCTCGGGGACGCCTCCGTCGCCATCGCCGGGGGTGTCGAGTCCATGAGCCGGGCCCCCTGGGTGGTGCAGAAGCCGGAGCGCGCCTTCCCCGCGGGGCACCAGCAGATGTGGTCCACCACGCTCGGCTGGCGGATGACCAACCCCCGGATGCCCGCGGAGTGGGCCGGTTCCCTCGGTGAGGGCGCCGAGCTCGTCGCCGACAAGCACGGCATCACCCGTGAGGCGCAGGACGCCTTCGCGCTGGAGAGCCACCGCAAGGCGGCCGCCGCCTGGGCGGCCGGGCAGTACGGCGCCGAGGTGGTTCCGTACGCGGGTGTGGACCTGCTGCGCGACGAGTGCATCCGCGAGGGTTCCGGCCCGGAGGCGCTCGCCCGGCTGAAGCCCGCCTTCCGCAGCGACGGCACCGGCACGGTCACGGCGGGCAACGCCTCGCCGCTCAACGACGGGGCCGCCGCACTGCTGTTGACGGACGAGGAGGGGCTCGCCGCCACCGGGCGGGAGCCGTTGGCCCGGATCAGCGCGTCGGCCGTCACCGGGATCGAACCCCAGCTCTTCGGCCTCGGTCCGGTGGACGCCGTCGAGCGCGCGCTCGCCAAGGCGGGCCGCGGGCTGGCGGATCTCACCGCCTTCGAGCTCAACGAGGCCTTCGCCGCGCAGGCGTTGGGATGCCTGGCGGCCTGGCCCGAGCTGGATCCGGCCGTGGTCAACCCGCGCGGCGGGGCCATCGCGATCGGACACCCGCTCGGCGCTTCCGGCGCCCGGCTGGCCGGTTCGGTGGCGCACCAGCTCGCGGCGGCCGGATCCGGTACCGGGATCGCGGCCCTCTGCATCGGTGTGGGGCAGGGCATCGCGCTCGTCCTGGAGCGCTGACGCGACTTCGGCCGGTCGATCGTTTCCGGTCATAGTCGGGTGTCAACTGCCCGGTAAACGAAGCGAATTGGTGCCTCCGGTGCGGTGGAGTGGCACGATGGCGCGTGCTGCCGCCCCCCGCGCCACGCTCCCCCGCATCCGGAGGCCCCCGCGCCATGCCGCTCCTCGATCCGACCCTCTGGCAGGACGGACCCACCCTCACCGGGGGTACCGCCCCGGTCCTCGAACCCGCCACCGGCCAGACCCTCGCGACCGTCGACCTGGCCGCTCCGGCCGATGTGGCGGAGGTCGCCGTACGGGCCCACGCGGCCCAGCGGGACTGGGCGCGGGCCACCCACCTGGAGCGGGCCGCCGTGCTGCGCCGGGCCGGGGACCTGTTCACCGCCCACGCCGACGAGCTGCGGGAGTGGCTGGTGCGGGAGTCCGGGTCCATCCCCGGCAAGGCCGCCTTCGAACTGCACGTCGCCGCGCAGGAGTGCTACGAGGCCGCGGCCCTGGCCTCGCGTCCGGCCGGTCAGGTGCTGCCCAGCGAGGCGCCGCGGCTGTCCTTCACCCGCCGCGAACCGGTCGGTGTCGTAGGGGTGGTGGCTCCCTTCAACGCACCGCTGATCCTCTCGATCCGCTCGGTCGCCCCCGCGCTCGCCCTCGGCAACGCGGTGCTCCTCAAGCCGGACCGCCGTACCGCGGTCAGTGGCGGGCTCGCCCTCGCCGCCGTCTTCGCGGCGGCCGGCCTGCCGGGCGGACTGCTGCACGTGCTCCCCGGCGGCGCGGAAACGGGCGCGGCCGTGGTCACCGATCCGCTGGTCAGGGTGGTGTCGTTCACCGGCTCCACCGCGAGCGGCCGGATCGTCGGAGAGCTGGCGGGACGGCACCTCAAGCGCGCGCACCTGGAGTTGGGCGGGAACTCGGCGCTCGTCGTGCTCCGTGACGCCGACGTCGCGGCGGCCGTCGCGCAGGCCTCCTGGGGCTCCTTCTTCCACCAGGGCCAGATCTGCATGACGGCCGGCCGGCACCTCGTGCACGCCTCGCTCTACGACGAGTACGTCGAGCGGCTCGCCGCGCGCGCGGAGGAGCTCGCGGTCGGGGACCCGTACCGGGAGCAGGTGCACCTGGGTCCGCTCATCGACCGCTCCCAGCTGGACCGGGTCCACGGTCTGGTGGAAGCCAGCGCCGCACAGGGCGCCAAACTCGTCACCGGCGGCGCCTACCAAAACCTCTTCTACCGGCCGACGGTGCTGGCGGGCGCCGGAGACGACAGCCCCGCCTACGCGGAGGAGGTCTTCGGGCCGGTGGCGCCCGTACGGTCCTTCGCGACGGAGGACGAGGCCGTGGAGCTGGCCTCCGCCGGCCCCTACGGGCTCTCCCTCGGGATCGTGACCGGCGACGCGGCGCGCGGGCTGGACCTGGCGGGGCGGATCCCGGTCGGGATCGCGCACGTCAACGACCAGACGGTCAACGACGAGGCCGTGGCCCCCTTCGGCGGTGTCGGCGCGTCCGGCACCGGCGCGCGCTTCGGCGGCGAGGCGAACCTCGACGCCTTCACCGAGCTGCGCTGGACCACGCTCCGCGCCACCCCGGGCGGGCATCCGTTCTAGGTCGTCCCCGTCGGCCCGGGCCGTCACCCCGGAGGCCTCGCCCGCGTCCTGGGCCATGACCAGGGGGGCGTGCCGGCTCATGAGGCACGCCTCCCGTCCGTCGGGGGCCCCTCGGAGCCGTCCCTTTCCTGTGACCAGCCCGCCCGGGTCGCTTCGGCGACGAGGGCGCGCAGGTCCGTACCGTCGTGTCCGCGGTCAGGAATGCTTCGAGCCGGCCGTTCGTTCAGGGAAAACAAGCAGCACAGCACTCTGGAGGTCTGGAATACCGTGGCTACTGTCGAACTCACCAAGGAGAACTTCGACCGGACGGTGAGCGAGAACGCGTTCGTCCTGATCGACTTCTGGGCGGGCTGGTGCCGCCCCTGCCTGCAGTTCGCCCCGGTCTACGAGAAGGCCGCCGAGGCCAATCCCGACCTGCTCTTCGCCAAGGTGGACACCGAGGCGCAGCAGGAGCTCGCCGCCGCCTTCCAGATCAGCTCCATCCCGACCCTGATGATCGTCCGGGACCAGGTCGCGATCTTCTCGCAGCCCGGCGCGCTGCCCGAGGCGGCGCTGACGGACCTCATCACCCAGGCCCGGGCCCTGGACATGGACGAGGTGCGGACGAAGATCGCCGCCGAGCAGGCGGGCGCGGCCGGCGCCACGGCCGAGGAGCCCGGCACGCCGGACGCCTGATCCCCGGGAGCCGGACGCCGGATCCGCGCGTGTCGGATGGCTGATCCGCGCGCGCCGGACGCCCGATCCGCGCGTGCCGGGCCTCCGATCCCGGCACGCCGGACGGCCCAGTACGTGACGGGCTCCCGCCGTGCGGTGAGACTGGTCCGATGAGCGAAGCGGTGGAGTACGACGTAGTGGTCCTCGGCGGGGGGCCGGCCGGCGAGAACGTGGTCGACCGGACCCGTGCCGCGGGGCTGAGCACGGCGCTGGTCGAGAGCGAGCTGGTGGGCGGAGAGTGCTCGTACTGGGCCTGCATCCCCAGCAAGGCGCTGCTCCGCCCGGCGCTGGCCCGGGCGGATGCGCGGCGGGTGCCGGGTCTGGCGGGCGCCGTGGCCGGTCCGCTGGACGCGGAAGCGGTCTTCGCGCACCGCGACTACTGGACCGGGAGCTGGAAGGACGACGGCCAGATCGACTGGCTGGAGTCGGTCGGCGCCCACGTGTACCGGGGCCACGGCCGGCTGTACGGAGTCCGCAAGGTCGCCGTCACCAGCCCGGAGGGGGAGCACCACGTGCTCTCCGCGCGGCACGCGGTCGTCGTCGCGACCGGTACCCGGGCCGTGATCCCGGAGCTGCCGGGCCTCGAGGACGCCCGGCCGTGGACCAGCCGCGAGGCCACGTCGGCGCAGGCGGCGCCGGGCCGGCTGCTGATCGTCGGCGGGTCGGTGGTGGCCGCGGAGATGGCCACGGCCTGGCAGGCGCTCGGCTCCGAGGTGACCCTGCTCGTACGCGGCTCCGGGCTGCTGCCGCGCATGGAGCCCTTCGCCGGGGAACTGGTCGCCGAGGCGCTGCGCGAGGCGGGCGCGGTGGTCCGTACGGGCGTGGCCGTCGAGTCCGTCGTACGGGACGGCTCGACCGGGCCCGTCACCGTGGTGCTCGAAGGCGGCGAGACGCTGGAGGGCGACGAGCTGCTGATGGCGACGGGGCGCGCCCCGCGCACCGAGGACATCGGTCTCGACACCGTCGGGCTCACCCCGGGCGAGTGGATCGCGGTCGACGACAGCTGCCGGGTCCCGGGGATCGACTGGCTGTACGCGGTCGGCGACGTCAACCACCGGGCGCTGCTCACCCATCAGGGCAAGTACCAGGCCCGGATCGCGGGCTCCGTCATCGCCGCCCGCGCGGCGGGCAACGCGGCACTGGACACCGGCCGTTGGGGAGCGCACGTGGCGACGGCCGATACGCAGGCCCTCCCGCAGGCCGTGTTCACCGATCCGGAAGCCGCATCGGTGGGCCTGACCCTCGCGGAGGCGGAGCGCGCCGGCCACCGGGTCCGGGCCGTGGACCACGACCTCGGCAAGGTCTCCGGCGCGGGCCTGTACGCCGACGGCTACCGGGGCCGGGCCCGCATGGTGGTGGACCTGGACCGCGAGATCCTGCTCGGCGTCACCTTCGTCGGCCCGGGCGCGGCCGAACTCCTGCACGCGGCGACGATCGCGGTCGCGGGCGAGGTCCCCATCGAGCGCCTGTGGCACGCGGTCCCGGCCTTCCCGACGATCAGCGAGATCTGGCTGCGGCTGCTGGAGGGGTACAGGGGGTAGGTACCGCCGCTGAGGCCGGAGGTCGGCCGCGCCCTGCCCCTGGTCGCACTCGGTCATTTGCGCACATGTTCCGGTCAACAGGCGTGGTGACGTGTGGGGGCGTGATCGGATATCGGTTTCGGTGGAGTTCGGCGAGTGCGAGGCACGACATGACGACAACGACCGAGGAACCCTTCCGAGCCCTTCTCGAAGCGGCACCGGACGCGATGGTGATCGTGGACGACGCGGGTGTGATCCGGCTGGTGAACGCCCAGACGGAGGCACTGTTCGGTTACCCCCGTCAGGAGCTGCTCGGCCGGCCCATCGACGTCCTGGTACCCGAGCGTTTCCGGGGGCTCCACCCGCACCACCGGCTCGGGTACGCGGCCAGCCGTCAGGTCCGGCCCATGGGGGCGGGCCTGGAGCTGTTCGGGTTGTGCCGGGACGGGCGCGAGTTTCCCGTCGAGATCAGCCTCAGCCCCTTGCAGACCGCCGACGGCCTGCTCATCTCCGCGGCCGTACGCGATGTGAGCGAACGAAAGGCCGCCGAGGCACTGTTCCGGGCACTCCTGGAAGCCGCCCCCGACGCGATGGTCATCGTCGACGACCGCGGCACCATCCAACTCGTCAACGCCCAGACGGAAGCGCTCTTCGGTCACACTCGGGCGGATCTGCTGGGCCGACCCGTCGAGATCCTCGTCCCGGAGAGGTTCCGCGGTCATCATTCCCACTTCCGGCAGGGCTACTTCGTCGACCGCCGGGTCAGACCCATGGGCGCCGGGCTGGAACTGCACGGCCTGTGCCGGGACGGGCGCGAGTTCCCCGTCGAGATCAGCCTCAGCCCCCTGGAAACCCCGGACGGAACTCTCGTGTCGGCGGCCATCCGGGACGTGAGCGACCGCAAGGCCGCCGAGGACAAGCTCGCCGAACTCTACGAGCAGCAGCGCCACGTCGCCCTCACCTTGCAGCGCAGCCTCATGGGATCACCGGCGGCGGTCCCGGGGGTGCCGACGGCGAGCCGGTACTTTCCGGCGCGCCAAGGCGCGGGAGTGGGCGGCGACTGGTTCGACCTGATCCCCCTGGGCGGCGGCCGGGTCGGAGTCATGATCGGCGACGTCATGGGCCGCGGGCTGGAGGCCGCCGCCGTCATGGGTCAGCTCCGCTCGGCCTCACACGCGCTGGCCAAGACCGGCATGCCGCCCTGGCAGCTGATGCGCGCCCTCGACGCCGTGGTCAGCGAACTCCCGGATCAGTTCGTCACCTGCTGCTACCTGGTCGTCGACGCGGACGCGGCAGAACTGACGGTCTGCTCGGCCGGGCACCTCCCCTTGCTCCTCGCTGCTCCCGACGGCCGGGTGAGTCGACTCGATGTCGATGTCAGCGTGCCGCTCGGTGTCGGCGAGGTACCACACCACGAGAGCCGCCACACGGTGGAACCCGGCTCGGTCCTCGCCCTCTACACCGACGGACTGGTCGAAACCCCGGGCAGCGACATCGAGGAACAAGTCGACCGCCTGTCCTTGGCACTGGCCAAGACCTGCGCCAAGGTCGAAGGTCTGGAAGTGATGGCCGACTGGCTCCTCGGCGAGATGCTTCCCGACGCCGACGCCGACCACTACGCGGACGACGTCACCTTGCTCCTCGTCCACCTCCCCGATTCGCCTGTGACCTCGCAGAGCGTGGTGCTGCCCGCCCAGCCCAGCAGCGTCGGCGCGGGCCGCCGCTTCCTGCGTTCCACCCTCGGGGTATGGGGGAGGGGCGACGACCAGCTGTGTGAGACCGCGTGCTTGCTCGCGTCGGAACTCCTCTCCAACGCGGTGAACCACAGCTGCGGCCCGGTCCGGCTTCGCGTCCGCCAGGCGACGCGCGAACTCAGCGTCGAAGTGTGCGACGGAAGCCCCGTACTCCCGCAGGCCCGGTTCGCCTCGCACGACGCCGAATCCGGACGGGGACTGCTGTTGGTCGACTCCCTCGCCGAGGCCTGGGGCACCTTGCCCACGGCCGAGGGCAAAGCCGTCTGGTTCTCCCTTCCCCTGCCCGCATCGGAGAGAGGCACGGAGGAGCCTTCCACGCTTCACCACGCGGATGGAATCGCACGCACGACCCAGAGGTGACGGTCGCTCGTTCGGCCGATCATGGCCCTTGCGCGCTGCCAGACTCCGGGGAGGGAACGCGCTGGTGGGGACTTGGGCAAGGCGGAGTGGGCGTGAAAGAGCGGGGAACGGCTGGTCGTGCCGCGTCGGATAGGGCGGGGCCGCGGCACGTGGCTTGTGTGATGGACGGCAACGGGCGCTGGGCGCAGCGGCGTTCGCTTCCTCGTACAGCGGGTCACCGGGCGGCGGAGGCCGCGGTCATCGACGTCATCGAGGCGGCCCGGGCCGCGGGCGTGGAGTGGCTCAGCCTGTACGCGTTCTCCACCGAGAACTGGAACCGTCCCGGCACCGAGGTCGAATTCCTGATGCGTCTGGTGCGGCGAGTCGTGCGCAAGCACGCGCCGCTGCTGCTCGCTCGCGGTATCCGCTGCCGCTTCCTCGGGGTCGGCGACCCGCGGATCCCCCGTGAACTGGCCCAGGACTTCGAGGACGTGGCGGTACTGACCGCCGAGAACCGGGGGATGACGCTGACCGTCGCCTTCGACCACGGGGGGCGCCGGGACATCGTCGAGGCCGCGAGGTCGCTGATCCTCAGCGGGACGCCCGCCGAGGAGGTGACCGAGCGGCTCTTCGCGGACCACTTGCCCTTCCCCGACACCCCTGACGTGGATCTGGTCATCCGCACCTCCGGTGAGCAGCGCATCTCCAACTTCATGCTCTGGCAGGTCGCCTACGCCGAGTGGGTCTTCCCCGAGGCGCTCTGGCCGGACTTCCGGGCCCCCGACTTCCTGGCCTGCCTGCACACCTACCGGCGCCGCGACCGCCGCTTCGGCGGCGTGCCCGCCCGAACGAACGGAGCCCCATCATGACCACCGACACCACGGGAACGGCCGACGAGGCAACCCTGTTCGGGCCGGATTCGCATCTCAGCGGCTTCTTCGACGACCCGCGCTGGGCCTTAGCCATCATCCGCGCCACCGTCCTGGAGGCCGCTCACCCGCAGGTCGGTGCCGCCCTCGCCGACAACTCCACCTTCGTCACCCACCCATGGCGCCGACTGCGCAACACCTTCCTCAGCATGCGGCGCATGTTCGCCCCCGACCCGGCGGAACGCGAACGGGAAGCCGCCCGGCTCAACCGGCTGCACGCCCGCATGAGCGAATCCGACTCGCGTGGCCGTGCCTACGACGCGATGGACCGCGCGACCCGTGCCTGGGTGGTCGCCACCCTCTTCGAGAGCGCCGTCACCATGTGCCGGCTGAGCGGCCAGCCGCTCGACCAGGACACGATGGAGCGGATGTACGCCGAGTACCGTGCGTACCTCGCCGCCCTCGACGGCGACGCCGCGGAACTCCCCGAGGACCTGAACGACTTCTGGCGGTACTTCGACCGCGTCGTCGAGAACGAGCTGGAGAACACCGAGGCGGTCCGCGTCATCCTCTACCGGCTCTTCGACCACCTTCCCGCTCCCGCGCTGCTCGACGGCGCGCCGACGCTGTGGGCGGCCGGCCGGGCCGTGGTCGGTCCGCTGCTGGGCGCGATCACCGTCGCCTCGCTCCCCGAGTCCTACCGGCGCCGGGCCGGCCTGCCCGAGATGCCGGGGGCCGCGACCCTCATGCAGGGCGCCTACCTCACCGCCGGGCTCACCCGCTTCCTGCCCGCGAGCTGGATCAACGCCGAGAGCATCATCGAAGCCCTCTCGCTCTCGCCCGACAGCGACGACCCGCGCGCCCGCACCGTAGCCGCCCTGCGGGCCCGCATGAAGCGGGCATCGGCCCTGCTCCGCCTCCTCACCCCGCTCACCGGCGAAGCCGACTTCGAACCGGCACCGTCGAGGGGAACGGAGGAGAGCCGACGCCCGGCGGAGGAGTTCTTCCGCCGGGTGCTGGACCAGACGGGCGACGGCCACCTCGACTGGCCCGACCTCGCCGCCATGGCACGCGAACTCTCCACCCGGCTCGATCTGGACGAACCCGAGGAGACCCGGCTCTACGATGCCTTCGCCGCCTGGTGGCGCGAACTCCAGGCCGCCCTCGACACGGACGGCGACGGCCGCGTCAGCGCCGAGGAGTACGCCACGGGCGTCCCCTCACTCGCGGGACCCGCGCTCATCCGCGTCGCCGAGGTCCTCTTCGACGCCACCGACAAGGACGCCAGCGGGAGCATCGACGCCGATGAGTACCGAACCCTCTTCCGCACCGCCTTCCACCGCGACCTCACCACCGCTGACGGCGTGTACGGCAAAAGCGCTTTCGTCGGCGACTTCCTCTCCTTCATGGCCGGCCGCCGCACGGGTACGCCGTACGACCCGATCCTCGCCGACGCCTGACGAACACGCGCCGGGCACACGACCGGTCCGGGGCGGGGGAGGCCCGCATGCCCGCCGCCTCGCGGCTACGCGAGCACCTCGCGGATGGTCAGCGCCCGGGGCGGCCGGCCGTCGGCGAGGGTCAGGAGCAGGCGCCGGGTGGCGAGCGAGAGGCGGGCGAGGGCGAGCTCGGCGGGGCTCTCGGCGGAGTGGATCAGGAGCCTGATCAGCGGAGCGCCCGGGGTACCGGTGGTGGCCGGAACCCCGGCCAGGAGGTCGTGGGAGGGACGGGTCTGCAGCAGCGAGGCGGCGGCGGTGAGGGTCGTGGACTCGATGGCGCGGCGGGCCTCCCGTGGGCCGGCGGCCCCCGCGTCCACGGCGGTGAGGTGCAAGGCCATGCCGAGCAGCGCGAGCACTCCCGCTTCACCGGTCGCCGGGTTGATCTTCCAGACCCCGAACCTCCTCAGGCGCTCGTCCCGCCGTCCGGGAATCCGGTCGTGTGCGCCGATCAGGGCGGCGGCGATGGCGGTGGCCACCTGCCACGAGGTCGACAACTCCGATGACGGGTCCATACGGTGATGGTGCCTCCCTCCGGCGCGGGTGTGGAGGGAGGCGGTCACCGCATTCCTACCGGCGACCCGTGGATCAGCGCAGTCCGGCGAAGAGGTCGGTCTCGGGTACGGCGGCGCCGGTGGCGTCCTTGACGCGCACGAAGGTCTCCACGCCCATCAGCTCACCGAACTTCTCCTTGCCCATCTTGAGGAAGAAGATGTTCTCGCCCTGGCTGGCGTGCGCCGCCAGCGAGTCGAACTTCTGGCCGCTGAACGGGGTGGTGTCCACCCAGGTGGTGATCTCGTCGTCCGGGAGGCCGATCTCGGCCAGCGCGGCGGTCTCGGCGGGATCCGGCTCCGGCATGTCCTCCGCGAACTCGCGCATGATCTCCCCGAAGCGCCGGATCGCCGACTTGGGCATCGTCGTCCAGTACACCTTCGGTGTCAGGTCGGTCATCTCCAGTGCCGCCATCGTGATGCGGTGGGCCTGAATGTGGTCGGGGTGGCCGTAGAAGCCGTTCTCGTCGTAGGTGACGACCACGTCGGGCCGGTAGTGCCGCATGAGCTCCGCGAGCCGGGTGGCGCCCTCCTCGACGGGGGTCTGCCAGAAGGCTCCGGGGGCCTCGTTGCTCGGCCAGCCCATCATCCCGGAGTCGGCGTAGTCCAGGGTTTCCAGATCACTGATCTTCAGCACGCCACAGCTCTCCTGGAGCTCCTTGCGGCGCATCGAGGCCACGGCCGCGGGGTCGTGCCCGGGGGTGCCCGGCTTGGAACCCCCCGGTCCGTCACCACAACGGCCGTCGGTACAGGTCACGAGAACCGTGCGGATGCCTTCCGCCGCGTACTGCGCGAGGACCCCTCCGGTACTGGTGGCCTCGTCGTCGGGGTGGGCGTGTACAGCCATGAGCGTCAAGGGCCGGTCAGTCATGGAAAGCAGTCCTCCTGCGGGAATACGGTGTGGCCTGAGCGTGCGCGACGGTGTCGGCCCCTCTGTCGGTGCAACCGTCCCGGCGGGGTCGATTGTTCCCGGATCACCGTCACCACGGCCGTCGGAGGCGCTGCCTCGAGGGCCGGCGCTACTCGAACGCGGCGGCCGCCTCTCGCAGGGCACGGGCCACGAGCGCCGGGTCGTAGGGCGCCTGGACGCCGGGAGCGTAGGTCACCGAGCGCAGGCGGCCCGTGTAGCGGAAGCTGCGGTGGCGCTCGTAGACCGGCCAGGAGACGGGGGACTTGCGGTCCACTCCGACGCTGATGCCCTGCAGCGGAGCCATGCCGATGAGCTGGTGCACGCTGTTCGACCGGCCCGTCTCCACGCCGTCGATCAGGATGCGGAACGTCCAGCGCAGACCCTCCACCGCCTCCGCCGAGAGCGTGAGCGTCCGCCGGCCCGCGGGCAGCGGGCCGGCGTCGGTCTCGTGCAGCTGTCCGTACTCGTTGTACGCGAACCGCAGCCGGCCGCCCTCCACGTACAGGCTGTAGCCGCCGCCCTGGTCCCCGTGGGACACGAGCACGCCCTGGTCGGATGCGGAGTGATCGTCGAGGGCGACGGTGACGTCGAAGGAGCGGAAGGCGATGAGCCGGGACGAGCGGTAGCGCTCCAGCTCGGGCGTGCCGGCCAGCAGGGTGACGGGGCGGTGGAACCGCTCCTCGGCGGGGTTGCGCCGGGCGAGCGCGCCGCTACCGTCGGCGAGCGGGAACACGCCGTTGCGCCAGGCGGCGGCCTCCCACGCCGCCGCGAGCTCCTTCACCACGTCCGGGTGGTCCCGGGAGACGTCCGCGGTCTCGGTCGGGTCGGTGCGCAGGTCGTACAGCGCCCATTCGCCGTCGTCGTACGGTGCGCCGGGACGGTGGAGGGTGACCAGCTTCCAGCCGTCCCGGTAGTAGCTGCGGTTGCCGGACATCTCGCAGTACTGCTCGGTGTGGGCGCTGGGCGTCCGCCCGTCGCCGAGGACGGCGGCGAAGCTGACACCGTCGAGTTCCTGGACCGGCCGCGAACGCCACGACTCCGGCCGTCGTACGCCCGCCAGGTCGAGCAGGGTGGGGGTGATGTCGGTGACGTACTGGTACTGCTGCCGGACCCCGTCGTCGTCTTCGGCGCGGCGCAGGCCCTCGGGCCAGGAGAGGACGAACGGCACGCGCACTCCGCCCGCGTGGGTCTGCCCCTTGTAGAGCCGGAAGGGAGTGTTGGAGGCCATGCCCCAGCCGCGCGGGTAGTGCACCAGGCTCTGCGGACCGCCGATGAGGTCGGTGTCCCGGTCCACGTCCGCGTTCCAGTCGTCCGGCACGGGGCCGTGGACGAAGCGGCTGAAGTAGCTGCGCGTGCCCTCGGCGCCGCCTTCGCCGGTGCCGCCGTTGTCGGAGGTGAAGACGATGATGGTGTGGTCGAGTTCGCCGAGTGCGCGCAGGGTGTCGGTGAGCCGTCCGAGGTTCTGGTCGATGTTGTCGACCATCGCCGCGTACACCTCCATGTAGCGGGCGTAGCGGCGCTGTTGCGCGTCGGTCAGCGCGTCCCATGGGCCTACGTCGAAGCCCGCCTCGGAGTTGCGGTCCGGCAGGGTGGTGCCCTCGGGGAAGAGGCCCTCGGCGATCTGCCGGGCGAACCGGGTCTCGCGCAGCTCGTCCCAGCCGTCGTCGTAGAGCCCGCGCTTGCGTGCGATGTCGCCGGGCTTGGCCTGGAGGGGGCCGTGGACGGCGTTGTGCGCCACGTAGAGGAAGAACGGCTTGTCGGGGTCGTGCGCGCGGAGCGATTTCACCATCGAGATGGCCTGATCGGTGATGTCGTCGGTGTAGTAGTAGTCGTCGGGCAGTTCGTCGATGTCCAGCGGGCTGTTGTCGCGGACCAGCTGGTGTGGGTGGAAGAGGCTGGTCAGGCCCTCCAGCACGCCGTAGTACCGGTCGAAGCCCTTCTGCAGCGGCCAGTTGCGCCGGTCGTCCGCGGCGTTGGACGCCGAGTCGCGGGTCAGGTGCCACTTCCCGACGGCGTACGTGGCGTAGCCCGCGTCGTGCAGGACTTCGGCCAGGGTCGGGACGTCCTCACCGACCTCCATGCCGTAGCCGGGGAACCCCGGGTCGAAGTTGGCGACCGTCGAGTATCCGACGCGGTGCGGGTTGAGGCCCGTGAGCAGCGCCGCGCGTGCGGGTGAACACAGGGGCATGGTGTGGTAGTTCGCCAATCGGACGCCGCCCTCGGCCAGTTCGTCGAGCACGGGGGTGGGGACCTCCGAGCCGAAGGGGCCGATGTCGCTGTAGCCCATGTCGTCGACGAGGACCACGACGACGTTCGGGGCACGGCCGCCGGGCCGGCGGGGCGGCTTCCAGGAAGGCACGGACTCGGCGAAAGTGCGGCCGACCCGTCCGGCGAAACCGGCGTAAGGATCGCGGCGGTTGGGGGTGACGGGGGTGTCGGGGGCGCCGGGGGCGCTCGGGCTGCTCACGTGCGGAGCTCCTTCGGAGGAGGGGCGATGCCGGTGCGCGGGCGATGCCGGCGGGCGGGCGATGCCGATGCGTCGGCGCCGGCTGTCGGGGTGCGCGCGGGCGCCACGGGGCCCGGCAAGGGCGTCGTCACACCCGGAGGCCCCGCCGGACGGAAGGACGGACGCGCGGGCAGCCGGGTGGGCCGGGGCGGAGCGGGTGGGCCGGGGTCAGGCTGACGGGGAGATCAGCGGGGACAGCCCGGCGACGGCACGGCACAGATCCCGCCGGCCTGTCGACAAAGGTCGACGTGCCTGCGGGAAACGAGCCGTGCGGTCGGGGTCATGCGCGCAGATTGCCAGACACCCGATGCATGGTCAACCACCCCTGTGCGTAGTGGATCGGTGCTGTTCAGCGGGGTCGGGCATCCGCCGCACCCCGCCATGCGGCCGCCATGTTGTGGCAACACCGGGAGGCGAGAATCGGGCCCGGGGCCAGGGGCCCGCACCCCCGTCACCCCGCCCCTTCCACCCTGGAGCATTCCGTGACGCTGCTGACGACCTGGCCGGAGAGCGGCCCCGAGACCGTCGTACGCCGTACCGCCGAGCCCGCCGAGATCGCCGCCGCACTGGCGCCGCTCGGAGTCCGCTACGAACAGTGGCCGGTACGCGAGGACCTCGCGGCCGACGCCGACGGCGACGCCGTCTTCGCGGCCTACCGGGCGGAGATAGCCCGGCTGACCGAGGAGGAGGGGTTCGCCACCGTCGACGTGGTCGCCCTGCACCCCGATGACGACGACCCCGGCTTCGCCGAGAAGGCGAGGGCCGCACGCGGGAAGTTCCTCGAGGAGCACACGCACGATGACGACGACGAGGTGCGCTTCTTCGTCGCGGGTTCCGGCATCTTCTACCTGCACGTGGCGGGCGAGGTCCACGCGGTGCTGTGTGAGCGGGGGGACCTCCTCGGTGTGCCGAAGGGGACCACGCACTGGTTCGACATGGGCACCCGGCCGGCCTTCACCGCGATCCGCTTCTTCCACGAGGAGGACGGCTGGATCGGCACCTTCACCGGCAGCGGAATCGCGCACCGCTTCCCCGATTTCGACACGATCACGGGGCAGGACGCCGCGTGAGCCGGGCCGACGACGTCATCGGGGCCGATGACGTCATCGACGCCGACGAGGTCACCGACGCAGTCGACGCCGTCGTCCTCGACATCGAGGGGACGACGAGCGCCACCGGCTTCGTCGTCGACGTGCTCTACCCCTACGCCCGCGAGCGGTTCGCGGCCCTGGTCGCCGAGCGGTCCGGGGAACCGGACGTGGCCCGCGCCCTCGCCCAGGTACGGACGGAGCTGGGCGAGCCGGACGCGGGCCCGGAGCGGATCGTGCAGGTGCTGAACACCTGGCTGGACCAGGACCGGAAGGCGACGTCGCTGAAAACCCTTCAGGGCGTGCTGTGGGCCGAGGGGTTCGCGCGCGGTGAGCTCGTCTCGCACTTCTACGCGGACGTGGTGCCCGCGCTGCGGCGCTGGCACGCGGCGGGCGCGGCTTTGTACGTGTACTCGTCCGGATCCGTCGCCGCACAGCGGGCGTGGTTCGGGCACAGCGCGGAGGGAGATCTGCGTGCCCTCGTCAGCGGCTGGTACGACACGGAGAACGCGGGTCCCAAGCAGGAGGCCGCGTCCTACCGCACGATCGCCGCGGACACCGGACGCTCCCCGGACCGGCTGCTGTTCCTCTCCGACCGGGTGGGTGAACTGGACGCCGCCCGGGCGGCGGGATGGCGTGCGGTGGGTGTGCGGCGGCCGGGGGAGCCGTACTACGAGCAGGGCGTACGAGGCCATGCGCAGGCCCGGACCTTCGAGGACATCGGTGGAGTGGGGAGCGGAGCATGAGCGTGACGACGGTGACCGACCTGGAGCGGGCGGGAGCGGTACTGGCGGCGGAGGCGGCCCGATTCGCCTCCTTCGGCTGGATGCGCGGCACCTCCGGCAACCTCTCGGTGCTCCTCTCCCGCGAGCCGTTCCGGCTGGCGGTCACGGCGAGCGGCCACGACAAGGGTGAACTCGCCGCCGGAGACGTGGTGGTGGTGGACGACCGGGGTGCGGCGGTGAGTGACGGCAGGCCTTCCGCCGAAGCGGAGCTGCACGCGCGCGTGGCGCTCCTGACGGGTGCGAACGCCGTCGTCCACGTGCACACGGTCGCCTCCGTGCTCATGGGGCGCAGGCAGCCCGGGGGCATCGTCCTGAAGGACCTGGAGATGCTCAAGGGGCTCGGCCGTCCGGCGGAGGGGGAGGAGGTCACCCTGCCCGTGATCGCCAACAGCCAGGACATGCGCGAGCTCGGAGACCGCCTGGAGGCCGCCCGCGACCCGCGGATGCCGGCGGTGGTCGTGGCAGGGCACGGGCTGTACGCGTGGGGCGACTCGCCCCGTCAGGCGCGCCACCACACCGAGATCGTGGAATGGCTCCTGGAACTGGAGTTGGCGACGGGCTGACACCTCGCGCCGTCCGCCGCGCCCAAGGGCGCTCCCCGTGCGGGAGCGCCCTTGGCGTCGTGCCGTCTCAGGCCAGGTGATCCCGGGGGAGTTCGCCCGAGGCCACCTCCAGTACGCCGCGTTCGGTGACCAGCGCCGTCACCAGGCTGCCCGGAGTGACGTCGAAGGCCGGATTGTGGCCGCGGGAGCCGACCGGCGCGGTGCGGATGCCTCCCCACTCCAACACCTCCTCCTCGCCGCGCAGTTCGATGGCGATGTCCTCGCCGCTCGCGGTCGCCAGGTCGACCGTCGTGGTGGGCGCGGCCACGATGAAGGGGATGCCCGCGTGAGCGCACGCCAGGGCGATGCCGACCGTGCCCACCTTGTTCGCCGTGTCGCCGTTCGCGGCGATCCGGTCGGCGCCCACCACCGCGGCGTCCACCTCTCCCCGCAGGATGGTCCCGGCCGCCGCGCCGTCGGCCTGGACGTAGTGGGCGATGCCCTCCTCGGCCAGCTCCCAGGCGGTCAGCCGCGATCCCTGCAGGAGCGGCCGCGTTTCATCGGCGTACACCGTCTCCAGCTGTCCCCGGGCGTGCAGTTCACGGATCACGCCGAGCGCGGTGCCCCAGCCGGCCGTGGCGAGCGCACCGGTGTTGCAATGCGTCAGAACGCGCAGCGGGCGGTCCGTGTCGAGCCGCTTCAGCAGCCAGTCCGCCCCGTACGAGCCCAAGGCGTGATTGGCCTCCACGTCCTCGCGCTGCACGGCGACGGCCTCGGCCAAGACCGCCGTCACGCCCTCGTCCAGCCTCGCCAGCACCCGGTCCACCGACACGGCCAGGTTGACGGCGGTCGGCCGGGCCGCCCGGATCCGGGCGACCTCGGCGCGTATCCGCGTACGGTCCCAGCGCTCGCGCTCGCCCTGCAGCAGCGCGATGGCCACGCCGTAGGCCCCGGCCGCGCCGATCGCCGGGGCTCCGCGCACCACGAGCCGCCGGATCGCGTCCACCAGCGCGTCCACGTCGGCGACGCGGAGCACCTCCTTGCGATGCGGCAGAGCGGTCTGGTCGATCAGCGCGAGAGCGTCTCCGGCCCACTCGACGGCACGCAGTTCCCTGGTCATGGCAGTGCACTCCAAAGGCTTCGGGGAGGAAGGGGGGAGGGGTGCGCGTCACCGTACAGGAGCCGTGGGAACCAGAGTTCGAGACAGCGGACCGGTCGCACGCGAACCGGTGTTAGTCTCCTGGCTTCAACGATCTGTTGCACACAGTGGTAGTCCGAGGGGAGAGCGCACATGCTGTTGACGCTGCGCCGCTACCTCGACTACGGCCGGTGCGCCAGCGACGCGTGTCGCGGCTGAGCGCTCCTTCGCCTGACGCCTGACCCCCGACGAGCCCTTTCCCGACTCGTCTGATTTCACATCGAGTTCATCGATGTCGTGCGCCGTTCACATCCGAGCGACCGCGGCCCGCCTCGCGCACCCCGTGCCGAGGCACTCGCATCCCCGTACCTCGTACCCCCGTGTCCGCGTATCCCCGTGCGCCGTGCCCTCGCGCCTTTGCACGCCCGTACCCCCGTACCCCCGTACCGTCCTGGAAGGTCACCTCCATGTCCCGGAGATCCCGTACCCGCGCCCTTCGACTCGCTGCCATCGTGGCGGGAGGGGCCCTGCTCGCCACCGGCTGCAACGCCGCCGCGGCGAAGAAGGAGGAACCCGGGAAGAGCGCCGGCGGCCCGGCGTTCACGCTCGTCACCCCGGACGCGGTGGGCCAGAACGAGTTCCTCAAGCTCTCCGTGGACGGCCTGAAGGCCGCGGCCAAGGCGCGTTCGGGCAGCTCCAAGGTGTACGAATCCACCGACGTGGCCTCCCGTCAGCAGAACGTCCAGGCCGCGGTGGACGCGAAGCCGCAGGTGATCGTCCTGGTCGGCTTCGAATTCGCCGACCTGGTCGCGCAGCAGGCCGAAGCCCATCCGCGGCAGCGGTTCCTGGTGGTCGACGCCTGCACCCAGCAGACGTACCCGAACGTCGACTGCGCCGTCTTCCGGGAGCACGAAGGGGTGTACCTCGCGGGAGCCGAGGCCGGACTGCTCAGCAAGAGCGGCAAGGTCGGGGCGGTGGACGTGCTCGACACGCCCCAGTTCCGGCGGTACAGCGACCCGTTCGCCGCGGGGGCGAAGAAGACCGCGCCCGCCGCCGAGGCGACCACCCGCTTCGTGGGCGGCCAGTCCCCCTTCAACGACTCGGCCCGCGCCAAGGAACAGGCGAGTTCGCTGATCGCGGCCGGGACCGACCAGCTGATGGCGGCCGCCGCCGCGGGCAACTACGGCGTCTTCGAAGCGGCGAAGGCCAAGGGCGCCTTCGCGTACGGGGTGGACGTCAACCAGTGCCTCGCGGCGCCCGGCACCGTCGTCGACAACGTGATCAAGAAGACCGATGTCGCCGTGGAGAAGGGCATCGAGCAGGTGCTGGGCGGCAAGGACGGCCGGATCGTCTCGTACGGACTCAAGGAGGGCGGCATCAGCCTGACCGGCCTGGAGCCGGGCGTCGCCGAGTCCCAGTGCGTCATCGCCCGGAACGTCCCGGTCCTGGACCAGGTGAAGCGGCTGCGTGACCAGATCGTCTCCGGAGAGCTGAAGGTCGATGACCCCGCCGCCAAGTAGCCCTGCCGACACGGTCGTCGAACTCACGGGAATCACCAAGCGGTTCACCGGAACGCTCGCGAACGACGCCGTCGACCTCCGGGTGCGGCGCGGCGAGATCCACGCGCTGATGGGGGAGAACGGCGCCGGAAAGTCCACCCTGATGTCGATCCTCTACGGGATGGAGCGACGGGACGCGGGCACGATCCGCGTCAACGGGCGCGAGGTGGAGTTCTCCGACCCGGCCGACGCGATCGCCGCCGGGCTCGGCATGGTCCACCAGAGCTTCCGGCTCTTCGACTCGCTGACGGTCGCCGAGAACGTGGTCTTCCGGGCCGAGCCCCGCCGCTTCGGCCTCCTCGACCACGCCGCCGCGCGCCGGAGCGTCCGCGAACTCGCCGAGGAGCACGGGCTGCCGGTCGACCCCGACGCCCGGGTCGGCGACCTGCCCGTCGGGGTCCGGCAGCGGGTGGAGATCCTCAAGCTGCTGTACCGCGGGGCCCGCGTCCTGATCCTCGACGAACCGACGGCCGTCCTCACGCCGGACGAGGCCGACCGGCTGTTCGCCGTCCTCAAGTCCCTTGCAGCGCAAGGCCATTCGGTGATCATCGTCACGCACAAGCTGCACGAGGTGATGGAAGGCAGCGACAGCGTCACCGTACTGCGCGACGGGCGCGTCACCGCCCGGCTGCGTACCGCCGACACCACGGCGGCCGAGCTCGCCGAGGCGATGACCGGCCGCCGGGTGGAGCTGGACCGCATCCGTCCGCCGGGGACTCCCGGTGACCTCGTCCTGTCCGTGTCGGGGGTCCGCGGAGTGGACCTGACGGTACGGGCGGGCGAGATCGTCGGCATCGCCGGCGTCGCGGGCAATGGCCAGAGCGAGCTGATCGAGGCGCTCGCCGGGCTGCGCCCCGTCTCCGCGGGCCGTGTCGAGCTCGCCGGGCAGGACATCACCCACGCCTCTCCGGCGGCACGCCGGGCCGCGGGCCTGGCCTACGTACCGGAGGACCGTGCGGCCGTGGGCACCGCGCCCGCCGCCTCCCTCGCGGAGAACCTGGCGATGGGCCACCACCGGCGGTCGCTCGCCACCAGGAGGGGGCTGCTGCATCCGGCGGCCCTGCGCACGCACGCCCGTTCCCTGATCGAGCGCTACGGAATCAAGGCCCCCTCGCCCGCGGCCCCGGCGGGCGCACTGTCCGGCGGCAACCTCCAGAAGCTCGTGGTGGCCAGGGAACTCGCCCATGGAGCACCGCTGTTGCTCGTGGAACAGCCCACGCGAGGAGTGGACATCGGCGCGATCCAGCAGATCCACGACCAGCTGATCGCCTACCGGGACGCGGGCCACGCGGTCCTGCTGGTCTCGGCGGAACTCAGCGAGGTCCGCGGTCTGTCGGACCGGATCCTGGTGATGTACGAGGGCCGGATCTCGGCCTCCTACACCCGGGAAGACGCCGACGAACGCACCCTGGGCCTGGCCATGGCCGGAGCGGTGGGGGTGGCCTGACATGAGCATCCTCCCCACCCGCCCGGCCCGCTCCGCCCGCTCCGCCCGCTCCGCCCTCACGTCCGTGCTGCGCTCACCCGTCCTCATCTCCGTGGTCGTCACCCTCCTCGTCGGGGTGGTCCTCCTGGCGGCCACCGGGGCGGACCCGCTCACCGCGTACGGGGCCGTGCTGAGCGGTTCCCTCGGATCCGACGGGCTCGGCGCCACGCTGACCACCGGCACCAGCGTCCTGGGCATGGCCGTCGCGCTGTCCGTGCCGCTGCGCGCCGGACTGATCAACCTGGGCGGCGACGGGCAGCTGGTGCTCGGCGGCCTGGCCGCCACGGTCACCGGCCTCTACGCACCGTTGCCCGCCCCGCTCACCGTCCTCGTGTCCCTGCTCGCCGGGATGGCGGCCGGAGCCGCGTACGCCGTGCTCGCCGCCGTGTGCGAGACCCGCCTCGGGGTTCCGCTGCTGGTGAGCAGCCTGCTGCTGTCCTACCCGGCGGTCTCCTTCGCCTCCTACCTGGCGCGGTATCCGCTGAAGGAGCCGGGCTCCAGCCTGCCCCAGACACGGCGGCTGCCCGAGGGGGTGGCGCTGCCCGCGCTCGGGTCGAGCACGGTGACCGCCGGCCTACTCCTCGTGGTCGCCGCGGCAGCCGTCCACTTCTTCGTGGATACGCGCACCAGCGCCGGGTACGAGGTCCGGATGACCGGGCTGGGTCCGAGGTTCGCGGCCTACGCGGGCGTGGACCGGGCACGGCTGACGCTGCGCCTGATGGGCGGCTCCGGCGCCCTCGCGGGACTGGTGGGAGCGATCGGGTCGCTGAGCTTCCCGCACCGCTTCCTCGACGGAGCGCTCACCGCGCCCGGCTACACGTGGACCGGGCTCACGGCGGCGCTGCTCGCCGGCGCCGCCCCGCTCGGCACCGTGCTCGCGGGGCTCTTCTTCACGGTCCTGCAGGTCGGCGGCTTGAGCATGGAGCGGGCCACCGAGGTGCCACGCGAGCTGACCCTGGTGCTTCAGGCCCTGGTCATCGTCCTTCTCGCCTCCCGACCCCGGATGACCCGGCGGACCGGCCGACCCAAGGAAGACGCGGAAGACTGATGTCCCTCGAATCCGACCTCCTCCTCTCGGTCCTGCGCGCGCTCACCCCGATCCTGCTCGCCGCCCTCGGCGGGGCGATCTGCGAGCGTGCCGGCGTCTTCGCCATCGGCCTCGAGGGCATGATGCTGATCGGCTGCTTCAGTGCGGTCACCACGAGCTGGTTCACCGGCAGTCCGTGGCTCGGAGTGCTCGCGGCAGCGCTCTCGGCCGCCGCGTACTCGCTCATCCTGGCCGTGGGCGCGGTGACCCTGCGCGGCGACGCGGTGGTGCTGGGCGTGGCCATGAACCTCCTCGCCCTCGGACTCACCGGCTTCCTGCTGCGTACGGTCTTCGGAGTGCGGGGCACCTTCGACGACCCCGCGCTGGCCGGGCTCCCGCTGATCGGCGGGCTGTCCCCGCTCGCCTACGTCTCCTGGGCCGCCGTCGCGCTCACCGCCTTCACGCTCGCCCGCCACGTACTGGGGCTGCGGCTCCGCGGAGTCGGCGAAGCGCCCGAAGCCGCGGCGGCACTGGGAGTGAATCCCGTGAAGTACCGCTACGGCGCGGTCCTGGCCGCAGGTACGCTCTGCGGTCTGGCGGGGGCCCAACTAGCACTCGGAAATGTCACTTTGTTCTCCGAGAACATGACCGCCGGCCGCGGCTGGATCGCCGTGGTCGCCGTGATGCTCGGCCGTGGCGCACCCATCGGCGTACTGCTCGCGGCCCTGCTGTTCGCCGCCGCCGAAGCGGTCGGCTTCCGCCTGCAGGGCCTCGGCCTTCCGCAGCAGGCCACGGACGCCGCGCCGTACGCCGTCACGCTCGCGGCCCTCTTCCTGACCACGGCGGGTCGCCGCCGTGCCGCCCGTAGCACTGGAGTTGTCGTATGACGCAGGACCTGTCGCCCCTCACCCGCATCCCGCGCACCGGCCTGCCGGCCTCCGCGCTCGTCGTCGGCGACCCGGCGCGGGCCGGAGCGGTCGCGGGTCTGCTCGAGGATGCCGTGGAGGTGTCCCATCACCGCGAGTACCGCGTCTTCAGCGGGAGTTGGCGTGGACTCCCGGTGGTGGTCGCCTCGCACGGGGTCGGCGCCCCCGGGGCGATCCTGCTCTTCCAGGAGCTGGCCGAAGCGGGCGTGCGCACCATCATCAGGTTCGGCACGGCGGGGGCGATCCGGCCCGGGATCGCCGACGGCGACCTCGTGATCGCCGAGGCCGCCGTGCGCGACGACGGGGTGACCGGGCAGATCCTGCCGCCGGAGTACCCCGCGGTGTCCGCCCCCGAGGCGGTACTGGCCCTGCAGCGGGCGGCACGCGAGGCGGGCGCACCCCACCACCGGGGCATCGTCTGGACCCGCGCGGCCTTCCAGCCGGGCCTCATCCCGTTCGCGGAGTACGGGAAGGCCGGTGTCGCCGCGATCGAGATGGAGCTCTCCGCGCTGCTGGTGACGGCTTCGCTGCGCGGACTGACCGCGGGCGGCGTGCTGGTGGTGGACGGCGCGAACGCCGACGAGCTCGTGGACGAGGAGGCGACCGGCGGCTACGACCCGCACCGACAGGTGGTCGCGGACGGGGTCGCGCGGGGCAGTGCGGTGGCCCTGGAAGCGCTGCGGCTGCTGGCCGAGGACTCGCCGTGAAGCGGTACGTCCTCACCGGCACCCCCGGCGCCGGAAAGACGACGATCCTCCGCCGGCTCTCCGGCATCCAGCCGTCCGGGCGGTAACCGGGCAAGGCCTGCGGGCCTCGCGGCCTAGCCGGCCTTGAGGGTGCCGCCGTCGATGACGTGGTCGGCGCCGTGGATGTTGGCGGCCCGTTCGGAGAGCAGGAAGGCGACCAGGTCGGCCACCTCCTCGGGCTTGGTGATGCGTCCCGACGCGAGGCCGAACTGCCCCGGGATGTTCGCGAGCAGGTCGCTGTGGCTGACGCCGTACGCCTCGGCCACCTTGCCGCCGAAGCCGTTCGGGTCGGTCCACAGCGAGCTCGAGACGAAGCCGGGCGAGACCGTGTTGACGCGCACGCCGCGCGGCGCCAGTTCCTCGCTGAGCCGCTTGCCGAGCTGGTTCAGCGCCGCCTTGGCCTCGGCGTAGCCGACCGGCGAACCGGCGGGGACGCGGGCGTTGATGGAGGAGATGTTGACGATCGCCCCGCGTCGCTCCAGGATGCTCGGCAGCGCCGCCCGGGTCGTCCAGACCGCGCTGAACAGGTTGAGGTCGAAGACGGCCTGCCATTGGTCGTCGTCCACGTCGAGGAAGCCGCCCAGGGACAGGCCGTCCGGATCGCCCGCGCCGACGTTGTTGACCAGGAAGTCGATCCCGCCGACCGCGTCGATCGCCTCCTTGGCCACCCGTGTCGCTCCGTCGCGCGTGCTCAGGTCGACGGACACGGTGGCCGCGGCGGCCTTCTCCAATGCGCGCGTGATGGTGCGTGCCGCACCCACCACGCGCACGCCTTCCGCGGCCAGTGCCTGGGTGATGGCGAGGCCGATGCCGCGGCCGGCGCCGGTGACGAGGGCGGTCTTTCCGTTGATTCCGAGGTCCATGACGCCACTTTCTCGAGGTGTGAGCGAGTTTTCTTGAACTACAGGTCAAAAATTAGGGCGCAAAAAATGCCCCCGAGGGGGCATGGCGGGTCAGAGACCCGCCACGGCGGTGTCGATGATCCCGTGCAGGGTCGGCCCGTCGAAGGTCTTCGCCATGACGCGCAGCCCCACGATGGTGTTCAGGAGGAACTGTGCCTGCGCCCGGGCGTCCACCTCGGCGGCGACGTCCCCGTCGCGGCGGCCCTGCTCGATGCGGTCGGTGAGGAGCTGGATGGTGCGCTGTCCCATGCGGTGGACCGCCTGGGTCGCCGCCTCGTCCCGTCCGCCGAGTTCCAGTGTGGTGTTGGCGCCGAGGCAGCCGCGCCTGACGGGCCCGTCCAGGTCCGTGTCCACGAGGAGGGCCAGGTAGTCGCGGATGCATTCCTTCGTCGTGCTCGGCCGGGCGAGGAACTCCTCGGTCATCTCGGAGCCGGCGCGGGCGTAGAGCTCCAAGGCCTTCCCGAACAGCTCGCGTTTGGATCCGAAGGCGTGGTAGAGGCTTCCCTTGGCCACTCCGGTGGCCTCCGCGAGGTCGGCGGGGGAGGTGCCGGCGTAGCCGTTGGTCCAGAACGCCTCCATCGCCTGTGCGATGACCGCGTCCGGTTCGAAGTTCTTCGGCCTGCCCATGACGCCACGCTATCGATTGTTGACCTAGGGGTCAAGAAAACCCTCCGCGTAAACTCACCAGCTTCTGAACCGAAGGAGCCACCGCCCGTGATCGTGATAGCCCACCTCAGCGACATCCACCTCGACGGCGGGGACCGGGCCGCCGAGCGGACCCGTGCCGTCATGGAGTACCTGGAGGGGCTTCCGTACGAGCTCGACGCGGTGCTGGTGAGCGGCGACATCGCCGATCACGGGCGCCCGGAGGAGTACGAGGAGGCGCGCAAGGCCCTCGGCTCCCGCCATCCCCTGCTCGTCTGCCCCGGCAACCACGATGACCGCACGGCCTTCCGGCGCGGCCTGCTGGGGGAGGAGCGCGCTTCCGCCGCCCCGGTCGACCAGGTGCTGCGCGGTGAGGGCTTCGTCCTCGCGGTGTGCGATTCGTCCGTACCCGGTGCACACCGGGGATACCTGGAGGACTCGACGATCGCCTGGCTGGACGGGGTGCTCGCCGACACTCCGCACGAGGTGCCCGTCCTGGTCGCCTTCCACCACCCGCCCGTCCCGCTGCACATCCCGTACGTGGACGGCATCCGGCAGTTCGGCGAGGAGCGGCTGGCGGAGCTGGCCGGGCGCCACCCGCACCTGACGGCGTTCCTGTGCGGGCACGCCCACACCGGCGCGGCGACCAGCTTCGCCGGGCGGCCGCTGCTCGCGGCTCCGGGCGTGGTGTCCACGACGCGGCTCCCGTGGGAAGCGGCGTCCGGGGAGAAGGAGTACGTCCACACGGACGAGCCGCCGGCCGTGGCCTTCCACGTGATCGGTGAGGACGGCCGGCTGACGACCCACTACAGGGTGGTCGTCGCCCGCCGGTAGCCGGAGCCGTCGCGGGTGCGGGTGAGGTGCCCGGCGATGACCAGGTACCGCCGCAGCGCGGCGCAGTCCTCGTGGACGGTGCGCAGCAACCCGTTCACCTGTGACTCCGTGTACGCGCGGTCCGCGGTGAAGAGGGTCTCGGTGAGGTGGGCGAGCAGCTGCTCGCGACGGGCGGCCTTGCGCGGGATGGCCGCGAGGCGGCCGTCGGCGGTGAACAGGTCGGTGACGCCGCGCCCGGCGCGCGTGCTGGTGTCCGCGGTGCTTTGTGACATGTCGTGGAGCTTCGCCCGGCCGGCCGCCCCGGGGCAACGCATTTTCCGCACGGGGTCTCCGCAGGGGGTCTCCGTACGGATCTCCGCGCGGGCAAAAAGTGACGGTCGTTCATCTTACCGTGCGGTAGCACCTGCCAGTACCCTCCCCGTGACCGGTTCCTGCCCCCCACGGAGGAGCACGTATGCGACGCCCCACCACGCACGCGAGAGCCCGTACGCGAACTGCCGTCGCCACCACACTGATCGCCCTCGGAGCGGCCCTGCTGACCCCGGCCGCGGCCGCATCGGGGGCCGGCGCCCCGGTGCCGCGAGCCGTCGCGGACTACGCCGACTACTGCGGACAGCAGTGCTCGGACATCCTGCCGCCCGGCCAGAGCGGCAACGCCACCCTCGCGCAGATCCTCGCCCACAAGGCCTTCGGTACGCTGCCCGCCCACACCTCCGACCAACTGGCGCGCTACGACTCCCTGGTGGCCGGCTATCCCGGCCTCACCGACGCCAAGGTCAACGACTTCTTCAACGACGCCTCCTTCGGCGTCCCGGCCGACCAGGTCGAGTCCACCACGAGCCCGCGCTCCGACGTCACCATCACCCGGGACAAGAAGAGCGGCGTGCCGCACATCAAGGGCACGACCCGCTACGGGACTTCCTTCGGGGCCGGCTACGCGGCGGCCCAGGACCGGCTCTGGCAGATGGACCTCTTCCGGCACGTCGGCCGGGGCGACCTCACCCCCTTCGCGGGCGGCGCCCTCGCCAACCAGGGCCTGGAGCAGCAGTTCTGGCCGCAGGCCCCGTACACCGAGGCGGACCTCCAGGCGCAGGTGGACCGGATCCGCACCGCCGAGGGGGAGCGCGGACGGCTCGCGATGGAGGACGCCCAGGCCTACATCGACGGCATCAACGCCTACCGCGTGAAATCCAAGAACGGCCGCTACTTCCCCGGCGAGTACGTGCTCACCGGGCACATCAACTCGATCACCAACGCCGGTGAGATCCAGCCCTTCAAAATCACCGACCTGATCGCCCTCGCCTCGGTCGTGGGCGGCCTCTTCGGCGGCGGAGGAGGCGGCGAAGTACAGTCCGCGCTCTCCCTGTTGTCGGCGCAGCAGACGTACGGCCTGGAGGAGGGCACCCGCGTCTGGGAGTCCTTCCGTCAGCGCGAGGACCCGGAAGCCGTGCTGACCGTCCACGACGGGACGAGCTTCCCCTACGCGCAGAAGCCCGCCGCCCCCCAGGGCGCGGCCCTGCCCGACGCCGGCTCGGTCACCGCCGAGCAGCTCGTGTACGACCGTACGGGCTCGGCGGCGACCTCCGCCGCGGCGAACCCGCCCAAGCCGGTGAAGCAGAGCATGTCCAACGCCCTGCTCGTCTCCGGCGCGAAGACCGCGAGCGGCCACCCGGTCGCCGTCTTCGGCCCGCAGACCGGCTACCTCGCGCCCCAACTCCTCATGCTCCAGGAGCTCCAGGGCCCGGGGATCAGCGCGCGCGGCGCATCCTTCGCCGGCGTCAGCATGTACGTACAGCTCGGCCGCGGCCAGGACTACGCCTGGAGCGCCACCTCCGCCGGCCAGGACATCACCGACACCTTCGCCGTCGACCTGTGCGAGCCGGGCGGAGGCACCCCCACCAAGGCGAGCACCTCGTATGTCTACCGGGGCGCCTGCACGCCCATGGAGAAGCTGGAACACACCAACACCTGGAAGTCCTCGGTCGCCGACCCCACCCCGGGCGGCTCCTACCGGATGCGGGTGTGGCGCACGAACTACGGCATCGTCACGCACCGCGCGACCATCGCGGGCAAGCCCGTGGCCTACACCGCGCTGCGCTCCACGTACCGCCACGAGGCCGACTCGATCATCGGCTTCCAGATGTTCAACGACCCCTCCTACGTGAAGGACGCCCGCACCTTCCAGGAGGCGGCCCGGCACATCGGCTACGCCTTCAACTGGTTCTACGCCGACTCGCGCGAAGCCGCGTACTACAACAGCGGCTCGAACCCGGTGCGCGCGGCCGGCGTCGACGCGGCGCTGCCCGTCCGGGGCGAGCAGGGCTACGAATGGCGGGGCTTCGACCCGGCCGCCAACACGGCCGACTACACGCCGCCCGCCGAGCACCCGCAGTCCATCGGCCAGGACTACTACATCAGTTGGAACAACAAGCAGGCCAAGGGATACGCCGCGGCCGGATTCGGCATGGGCTCCGTGCACCGCGGCGACCTCCTCGACCAGCGCGTCAAACCGCTCGTCGCGGCGGGCGGCGTGACCCGGGCCAAGCTCACCCAGGCCATGGCCGACGCGGCCGTCACCGACCTGCGCGCCGAGAACCTGCTGCCCGAGCTGCTGGCCGTGCTGCGCAGTGCGCCCGTCACCGATCCGGCCGTCGGGTCCGCGATCGACAAGCTCGCCGCGTGGCAGGCCGCGGGCACCGAACGCAAGGAGACCGCACCCGGTTCGAAGACGTACGCGCACGCGGACGCGGACGCCATCCGGATCATGGACGCCTGGTGGCCGCTGCTCGTCGAGGCAGAGTTCAAGCCCGGCCTAGGGGCGCCGCTCTACGATGCCCTGCGAGCCTCGCTCACCATCGACGAGGCACCCAACGCGGGCCACGGGCCCACCGGTTCGCACGCCGGCTCGGCCTTCCAGTACGGCTGGTGGAGCTACGTGGACAAGGACCTGCGTACGTTGCTCGGCCGCCCGGTGTCCGGACCGCTGGCCCGGCCCTACTGCGGGGGCGGCTCGCTCGCCGGGTGCCGGGACACGATGGCGGCAACGCTCAAGCAGGCCGCGGCCGCCACCCCCGCCGCCGTGTACCCGGCGGACGGAACCTGCGCCGCGGGCAACCAGTGGTGCGCGGACTCGATCGTGCAGCGCCCGGTGGGCGGTCTGGCCCACCCGCAGATCAACTGGCAGAACCGGCCCACCTATCAGCAGGTGGTGGAGTTCCCCGCCCACCGCTGAGGCCTGGGCGCACGAAGGCCCGCCGGCCCCGGATCGCTCCGGGACCGGCGGGCCGTACGCGCGGGTCAGGCGCCGCGGGGCTGCTCGCGCCGCTTGACCGCCCGCAGGACCACGAACTTCGGCTCGCTCGCGGCGACTTCGCTGTTGCCGAAGAGGCGTCGCAGGTGGGTGTGGTACCCCATGTGCCGGTTGGCCACCACCCACAGCTCACCGCCCGGACGCAGCACCTTGCGCGACTGCGCGAACATCCGCAGCGCCGTCGCGTCGGTCGTCGCCTGGTGGGAGTGGAAGGGCGGATTGCAGAGCACCAGGTCCACGGAGCCGGGGTCCAGCATCGCCACCCCGTCGCCGACGAGGAAGTCCGCCCGCTCCCGCTCGTGCGTGACGTTGGCGCGGAACGTCGCCTTGGCCGAGGCGACCGCCTGGTACGACTCGTCGGTGAAGACGACCTCCGCACGCGGGTCGGCCACCGCGACCGCCGTGCCGACGACCCCGTTGCCGCAGCCCAGGTCGACGACCCGGGCCCCGTCCGTATTGGTCGGGATGCTCTGGAGGAAGAAGCGGGTGCCGACGTCGAGGCGGTCCGCGCAGAAGATGCCCGCGTGGTTGACGACGGTCAGCCCGGCGCCCGAGCCGCCGTCCTCGTCCACGACGTACGTCAGCGGCCAGGGTCCGGGGGTCGCCGGACGGGTCGCCCCCGGGTTGCCGGGGGTGCAGAAGATCAGACGGGCCTTCTTCTCGGCCAGGGAGGTCTTCGTCGGTCCCAGGATCTTCTCGAAGAGCCGCAGCGTGGAGGTGTGGATCTCCTTCACCATGCCGGCGCCGACGACGACCGTGCCCGCGTGCACGTGAGGGGCCACCCGGTACAGCTGGTCCTCCAGCAGCGCCAGGCTCTTGGGCACCCGCACCAAGAGCACGTCGATCCGCTCCGGCGGCGCGTCCTGGGTGGTCAGCAGGGTCACGGTGCCCTTGGCGGTGCCGATCCCGTTGCGGTCCAGGTTCGCCATGGTGGCGGAGCGGGTCAGGCTGGAGTCGGTGATCTGGGTGGGGTGGTGCGCGGCCAGCGCCGTCGTCAGCGCCCCCCAGCGGTCCCCGATCACGGTGATCTGCCCGCCGCCGGCCAGATCCACCGGGCCGCGGTCACCCGTACCGGACTCGAGGTGGCGGAGCAGGTACTCGTCGGCGGCGTCCCATGCGAAGAGCCGGTCGCGCGGGTCCTCGGGGAAGCGGGCGAGCTCGTAGGAGCCGAAGGGCGTGGTCAGACGGTTCATATTGCCCCCAGGCTAACCGAGGGACCGCCCCGGTCCCGCACGGGCGGGGCCGGGAGAGTGCCCGGGGCGGCACACGGCCCCGCCCCGGGCGGGGAGAGCGGGCCCCTACTCCGGAAAGTCCCCGGCCATCGCGGCGGCGATCCGCAGGTACGGAGCCGCCTCGGCGGCCCGGCCCTGGCGCTCCAGGGTCCGCCCGAGCATCAGCTGCGCGTAGTCCTCCACGGGCCAGCGCTCCAGAACGGCACGGAGCTCGCGCTCGGCCTTGGAGAGCTGGGCGGAGTGGTAGTAGGCACGGGCCAGCAGCAGCCGCGGAGCCAGCAGCTCGGGGGCCTCGGCCGCCACGCCGTGCAGGACACGGGCGGCGTTCGCGTACTCCTTCGCCTCGAAGAAGAGCCGGCCGCGGTCCCAGCGCTCGGCGGCGGTCCCGTGCTCCAGGTAGCCCTGCTGCCCGTCGATCGCGCCCATGACGTCCATCGGATCCCTTCGTCGCTCTGTCGGGCAGCTCAACACGCGGATCCGTACGCACATTCCCCTGACCCCGGCGGCCGCGCCGGGACTAAGTTGTGCGGTATGAGCAATCTCGATCGCCAGCCCGCTCTCTCCACCTGCGGCGGACGCGGGTTCGTCGTCGCCGAGCCCGTACGCGAGCTCCTGAGCCCGCGCACCGTCAAACTCGGCGGGTCCACCGAGGTCCGCCGCCTGCTGCCGAACCTGGGCCGCCGCATGGTCGGCGCCTGGTGCTTCGTCGACCACTACGGTCCCGACGACATCGCCGAGGAGCCGGGCATGCAGGTCGCGCCCCACCCGCACTCGGGGCTCCAGACCGTGAGCTGGCTCCACGAGGGCGAGGTGCTGCACCGCGACAGCGTCGGCAGCCTGGCGACGATCCGCCCGCGCGAACTCGGCCTGATGACCTCCGGCCGGGGCATCAGCCACTCCGAGGAGAGCCCGCGCCCGCACGCCCGCCTCCTGCACGGCGCGCAGCTGTGGGTGGCCCTCCCGGACGCGCACCGCGACGTGGACCCGCACTTCCAGCACCACGCGGACCTCCCGCAGGTCACCGCCCCGGGCCTGACGGCGACGGTCATCCTGGGCACCCTGGACGCGGCTACCTCGCCCGGAACCGCGTACAGCCCGATCGTCGGCGCGGACCTGGCCCTGGCGGCGGGCACGGAAACCCGCCTCCCGCTGGACCCGGACTTCGAGTACGCCGTCCTGTCGATGTCGGGCGAAGCCCACGTCGACGGCGTCCCCCTCCTCCCGGGCGCGATGCTCTACCTCGGCTGCGGCCGCACGGACCTCCCGCTGCGCGCGGTCTCGGACGCCGGCCTGATGCTGCTGGGCGGCGAGCCGTTCGAGGAGGAGATCGTGATGTTCTGGAACTGGATCGGGCGCTCCAACGAGGAGATCGTCCAGTTCCGCAAGGACTGGATGGAAGGCTCCCGGTACGGGGAGGTGAAGGGCTACGACGGCCCTCCGATTCCGGCCCCGGATCTGCCCTCCACTCGCCTGAAGCCCAGGGGAAGGCTGCGCTGAACCGCGCTGATGCCGCCAGGGGCGAGAAGGTCGGAGCGGCTGTCGTTTCGCTCCGCTTCCAGCCGCCTGGCGGGAGTCGGCGCGCTCTCCCGGTCGGCCTTCAGGCACGCCTCGGCTGAGAGCCCGCGAGCTGCTCGGCCAGTTCGCTCTCCTCGGCGGCCTCGAGCGAGGCCTTCAAAACCGTGCCGCCGTGCTGCCGCATGGCCTCGGTGAACCTCTCCTCCGAGACGATCAGGCCCATGATCGCCACGGCCGCCGACCCGGGCTTGAGGAGGTCTTGAACGCGTCGGCGGAATTCCTCATCGACACCTGATTTTCCGAGCTTCCCCAGCAGTCCGCCGACCGCCGCCCCGGCGACGAACCCGACGCCGGGCAGAAGGAACAGCACGCCGAAGACGATGCCCCACACCGCCCCGGCCGCGGCCGACGGACCGATGAGGCGGCTCGGCGTGTCCACGTGGGTCTCGCCCTGCGCATCCACCGACACCACCGCCAGCCCGCTCACGCTGACGACGTGGTCCCGGTGCAGCTCCTGCACGGTGGCGTAGGCGCGCCGAGCCGTCTCGGGATCCTCGTATCCGATCACCATCAGCTCCGACATGAACGCCTCCCGGTGTGGCGACAGGACCTCACCGCACGCTATGCCTCCGTGGGGGCTTCAGCATCCCGCCACCGCCGCGGGCGCCGGGCGACGAGCTCCGCCCCGGCTCTCCGGCACTCCGGCACTCCGGCACTCCGAAACGCGGAAACGCGGAAACGCGGGGAGGCGTCGTGGTCCGGAATGCCGATGGATGGCCGCCGTGACACGCTGAAACAGGGGATCATGCCGATCCCGGCACACGAGGTCGGCCGGCTCTGCGACCCATGGAGACCGAAATGGCCAGTGACGCCAGCAGACCCCGAGCAGGTAACTCACACCCGAGTCCCTGGCACGCGCCCGTATCCGGCACCACCGTCATGGCAGCAGCCTTCATGATCTTCGGTGGAGCGATGGCGATCTTCGAAGGGATCGCTGCCATCACCAAGGACACCGTGTTCCTCGCGACGCGCCACTACATCTTCGAGTTCAGCCTGGCGGGCTGGGGCTGGATCCACCTCATCCTGGGCATCATCCTCGTCTTCGCCGGCTGCGCCGTCATCAGCGGAGCCCTGTGGGCGCGCTATTTCGGTGTCTCCATCGCCGGGCTGGGCGCGATCGCCAACTTCCTGTGGCTGCCGTACTACCCCTTGTGGGCCCTGGTGCTCATCGCCATCAACCTTCTCGTCATCTGGGCGCTGTGCACGGGCATGCACCGAGAAGCAGACGCGGGCCTGACTGCCTGACCCGGCCGTACACGACGTCCAAGCCCCCGCACCCCACCGCCGGGCGGCCCGGCGGATCCGACGAGCCGCCCGGCGACGGTGCCCGGCCCGTCAGAAGGAGACGGCGTCGCGGATGAGCGGGCAGGTCATGCAGTGTCCGCCACCGCGCCCGCGCCCGAGTTCGGCGCCGACGATGGTGATGACCTCGACACCGGCCTTGCGCAGCAGCGTGTTCGTCTGCGTGTTGCGGTCGTACGTGAAGACCACGCCGGGCTCCAGGGCGACCGCGTTGTTGCCGCTGTCCCACTGCTGGCGCTCGGAGGCGTACACGTCCCCGCCGGTCTCGATGACCGTCAGCCGGGGCAGCCCGAGGCCCTTGGCCACGACGTCGACGAACGGGCTCGATCCCTCGTCCGTGATCTCGATGCCCATGGGCTTGTCGCTCGGGCGCAGGGAGAAGGTGTGCACCGCGTCCATGATCTTGGGATAGAGGGTGACGATGTCGCGGTCGGCGAACGTGAAGACGGTGTCGAGGTGCATGGCGGCCCGCAGCTTGGGCATGCCCGCGACGATGACGTGCTGGGCGGCGCCGTTCTTGAACAGGGAGGCGGCGACCTGCGTGATGGCCTGGCGTGAGGTGCGTTCGCTCATGCCCATCAGTACCACGCCGTTGCCGACCGGCATGATGTCGCCGCCCTCGAACGTGGCCTGTCCCCAGTTCTGTTCGGGATCTCCCCACCATACGGTGGAGGCCTTGAAGTCGGGGTGGAAGGTGTAGATCGCCTTCATCAGGAGGGTTTCGTCGTGCCGGGCGGGCCAATACAGCGGGTTCAGCGTGACGCCGCCGTAGAGCCAGCAGGTGGTGTCGCGGGTGTAGAGGGTGTTGGGGAGGGGCGGCATCAGGTACTCCCGCGCACCGGTCGCCTCGCGAGCGAGCGCCACGTAACCGGACCGGAAGTCGTCCGGCAGGTCGGCGGTCGACAACCCGCCGATCAGGAAGTCGGCCAGCTCACGCGGTGCGAGGGTCTCCAAGAAGGCCCTGGTGCCGTCGAGGAGGCCGAGGCCGACCTCGTTGGCGGTGATCTTCCGGTCGAGGAGCCAGGTCCTGGCCTCGGCGATGGCCATGGTCTCGGCGAGCAGGTCGTGCAGCTCGACGACCTCGACTCCGCGCTGGGTGAGCTTGTTGACGAAGTCCGCGTGATCGCGCTGGGCGTTCTCCACCCACATGACGTCGTCGAAGAGCAGGTCGTCCGCATTGGTGGGGGTCAAGCGGCGGTGCGCGAGCCCGGGTGCGCAGACCAGGACCTTGCGGAGCCTGCCGACCTCGGAGTGGACGCCGAAGGCGGGCCGGGGGGTGCTGTCGGTGCTCAACGCGTTGCGCCTTTCGTTGGATGGATCTCGGGGATCAGGTATCCCGATCGGGGATCGGGGGTCAGGTACGGATCACAGCTCGATCCAGCCCACGGCCAGAGCGAGCACTCCCACGAGAGCGCCGGCGATGGAGACGGCGCAGATGACGGCCTCGCCGGGGGAGAACAGGCGCCGGTTCTGCTCCCGCCGCGCCTTGACGAACAGGAACGTGGCCGGGGCGTAGAGGATGAAGGAGACCAGGACCAACTTGAGCCCGGCGGCGAAGAGAAGGAACGCCGTGTACAGCGTGGCGACCACCGCGATCACCAGCTCCCCGCGCGTGCTCCGCCCGACGGTCTCCTCGCGGCCCGGCCCGGAGGCGACCTTCACGGCGAAGGCCGCGGCGAGCAGGAAGGGGATCAGGCTCAGCGCGCTGGTGAGGTCGAGCGCGAAGTTGAACGCGTCCTCGGAGAACATCGTGACGACCAGGACGACCTGGCTCAGGGACGTGGTCATCAACAGCGCGGGAACCGGCACGTCCTCAGAGGTGGCCCGCCCCAGGAAGCGGGGCATGTCCTTGTCCTTCGCGGCGACGAAGAGCACTTCCGCGGCCATGAGCGTCCAGGCCAGATAGGCGCCGAGGACGGAGACGATCAGGCCGACGCTGACGAAGACCTTGCCCCAGGTGCCGACCGCGTGCTCCAGGACACCGGCCATGGAGGGCTGGCGCAGCTCGGCGATCTCGGCCATCGGCATGATCCCGTAGGACACGATGGTGACCGAGGCGAAGACGGCGAAGACGCTGAGGAATCCCAGGACGGTGGCGCGGCCGACGTCCTCGCGCCGCTTGGCGTGCCGGGAGTAGACGCTCGCCCCCTCGACACCGAGGAAGACGAAGACGGTGGCCAGCATCGTCCCGCGGACCTGGTTGAACAGTGAACCGGCGTAGTCGGCGCCGCCCCAGTTGGCCGCGAAGACGTCCGTGTCGAGGCAGAACAGCGCGAGGACGACGAAGACGAGGATGGGCACGATCTTCGCCACGGTCACGATCTTGTTGATCGCGGCCGCCTCTTTGACTCCGCGGCGGATCAGCAGGAAGAACGCCCACAAGCCGACCGAGGAGAGGATGACGGCGAGGATGGTGTCCCCGTCGCCGAGCGCGGGCCAGATCGCGCCGATCGTCGACATGATGAGCACCCAGTAGGTGACGTTGCCGACGCATGCGCTCGCCCAGTAGCCGAAAGCGGAGAAGAATCCGAGGTACTCCCCGAATCCGGCCTTGGCGTAGGCGTACACGCCCGCGTCGAGGTCGGGCCTGCGTACCGCGAGGGTCTGGAACACGAACGCGAGCATCAGCATGCCCGTACCGGCGATCGCCCAGGCGATCAGGGCGCCCGCGACCCCCGTCTCCTGGGCGAAGCGGCGCGGTAGGGAGAACACCCCGGCGCCGACCATCGAGCCGACCACCATCGCGGTCAGTGTCAGCAGCGTCAGCTTGACGGCCGGCCGGCCTGCGGTGGTCGCCGCCGCGTCGTTGGTCTCGGCGTTGCTCATGGCTTCCTTCGTCTCTACGACTCTCGGTGGTGGGGGCTGCCGGCTACGGGCCGATGGAGGCCCCGGACCCGGACCCGCCCTCGGAGCCGGTCACTGACCCGGCCTCGGGCGGTGCGACTTTCTCGATCTTGAACCCGGTGATGCCGTAGAGGACGCTCAGGGCCGGGCTGGCGTAGTTGAAGATCGCGAACGGGGCGTAGGTCAGGGTGGGGACGCCGAGCACCGCTCCCATGAACGCGCCGCAGGAGTTCCACGGGACGAGCGCGGAGGTGACCGTGCCGCTGTCGGCGCAGAGACGGGACAGGTTCGTCGGCGCGAGCCCGCGCCTCTCGAACTCCAGACGGAACACCCGCGAGGGCAGAACGAGGGCGATGTACTGGTCACCGGCGACGACGTTCAGGCCGAAGGCGCAGGCGAACACGGTGAGGAACAGGCGGCCGGTGCTCTTCGCCGAGCGGATCAGTGGGTCCACGAGCCGGGCGATGAGGCCGAACTCCTCCAGCACGGCACCGAAGGTGACCGCACCGATGATCAGCCAGAGGGTGAGGAGCATGCTGTCCATGCCGCCGCGTGAGAGCAGTTGGTCGATCAGCGGGATGCCGGACTGAATGGAGAATCCGTTCGCCATGGCGAGCCAGATGCCCTTCAGCGACTCGAGCACGACGTCTCCGGACCCGGCGACGAAGTCCCGCATCACGGAGGGCTGCAGGAACGCGCCGAGCACGCCCGCGAAGATGGCCGAGCCGATGAGGGCGAGCGAAGCGGGCACCTTCTTGACCGACAGGAAGGCCAGGAGGACGAGAGGCAGAAGGTTCAAGGGAGTGATGTGGTAGATGTCGCCGAGGCGGGCGAGCTCGATGTCCTCTCCCACCGGGTTGACCACGTCGGCACTCTTGACCAGGCCGATCACCAGGAAGACTGCGAAGGCGATGACGAACGCGGGCAACGACGTCCACGCCTGGCGTTTGATGTGCTCGTGGACGTCGACCTTCACCATCTGGGCGGTCAGAACCGTCGTCTCCGACAGTGGGGAGAGTTTGTCTCCGAGGTACGCGCCCGAGATCACCGCGCCGGCTGTGATCGCTGTGGACACGCCGAGCATGTCCGCGACTCCGACCAACCCCACGCCGATCGTGCCCGCGGTCGTCCAGGAACTCCCGATGCTCAGGGCGATGGCGCCGCAGATGACGGCCGTGGCCGCGTAGTACCAACTCGGTGAGAGCGCTTGGATGCCGTAGTACACCAAGGTCGGGATCGTCCCGGAAAGGTTCCACACCCCGATCAGGGCGCCCACCGCCAGGAGGATGAACACCGCGCTGGTGATCGAGGAAAGGGCGCGCTGACCCGCCTGCTGCACCGCGCTCCACGGATGGCCGTTCTTCATCGCCACCAGCGCCGCGGCCATCGCACACAGCACCAGGGCCACCTGGATCGGCCCGTCCAGTGCGTCGAGCCCGAACAGGGCCAGCGACCCGGCGACCAGTACGGCCAGCACCACGAGGGGCACGATCGAGTCGAGCAGGGACGGCTCGCGCACCGGAGGACCCGGCGCTTCGCCTTCTTCCTCGTCCCGCATCCCAGCCCCGTTCACGCATGGGCCGCGACGCCGTAGCCCTCCGAGATGTGGAATATAGCCTCATATCGGTGGATATCGCGTAGCTGAGTGAGTGTCGCGACCTGACGGCGTCCGCTCCGAGGGGCGCACTTGGCAACGTCCTCCAACGGCACACCCAGGCCGGTGGTCTTGTCCGGCGCCGTGTCCGGTCGGCCCTGTGCGGGTCGATGGGCAGCCCCGGGGCCTGGCCGTTGACCTTGCCCCGAAGGTAGGCCGGATTGCGACATTTGGAGTACTGGCGACATGTCATGACTGATGATCAGATATAACTACGCATACAACGTTCCTCGCAGCTCGATCAGGGACACTCCCTGATCGGGTCGTTCGAGGAGGATCCATGCAGCACTTCGCCGTTCGCGGGAATCCGCGTGTGGGGAGCGTCCGGGGGTACGTGTCGAAGCACGGTGTTCGGAAAGCATCGTGCACGGTATTCGCTGCGGCTGCGGCTGCGGCTGCGGCTGCCGCTGCCGCAGCCGTTCTGACGCCGTCCGTCGCCTTGGCGGCTCCTGCCGCGCCCGGCACGTACGCATACGTCGCCAACACGGGCCAGGACAAGGTCCGGGTGTTCGACACCGCCACCAACGCCCTCGTGACGAGCATCGACACCGGAGCGTTCAGCGGGCCCCTGCAGGTCGCCGTTGCCCGAAACGGCAAGAAGGTCTACGTGACGGAGCGGGACTCGGGCGCCGTGTCGGCGATCGACGCCCTCACCAACACCGTGGTGGCCGAAATCCCCACGGGGAACGGCACTCCGGAGAGCGTGGCCATCTCGCCGGACGACAGTCGCGCCTATGTCACCGTGGAGGGGAACGGACTGGCCAACCGTGTGGTGGCGATCAACTCCGCCACCCATGCCGTCGTGGGCACCCTCGAGACGGGGGCGGACACGCTCCCGAACGGGCTGGCGGTATCCCCGGACGGTAAGCGCCTCTACGTCGCCTACCGGGGCGCAGGTGTGGTGGCAGTGATCGACTCCGCCACCATGACGCTCATCACGACGGTGGACGTCGGACCGAGCGCACCGCGAAAGGTGGCCATCTCGCCGAGCGGCGCGCGTGTCTACGTCACCGAGAACACCTCGGGCGAGGTTTCGGTCATCGACACCGCCACCAACACGGTCGTGGTGCCGATTCCGGTCAACCAGGGACTGGACGGCGTGGAGGTCTCGCCGGACGGAAAGCGCGTCTACGTCGCCGACCGGAACAACGCCCGGGTGTCGGTCATCGATGCCGCCACGAACAGCGTCGTCACTTCCATCCCCACCTCCGGGGATCCCGCGGAAATGGCGGTTTCCCCCACCGGAGCCCGGCTGTACGTCAGCCACCCCAATGGCGCGCACGCGGTATCCGTCATCGACCTCGCCACCAACTCCGTCTCCGCGACCATCGACAGTCCCGAAGGCGCGCTCATCGGAATCGACCTGGGCTCGGTGCCGGGGACCTCAAAGGTGTCCTGCCCGGCCGGCAGCGTACTGACGGGCGGCGGCTTCGGATCCAGCGGTCCCGCACCGGATCAGCTCGTCAGCAGGCCGGTACCCGGCACCAACGACTGGGAGGTGAACGGGCAGAACAGGACGCGGGACGACGTCACCCTCACCCCGTATGCCGTCTGTGCCACGCCATGACGACCTCGCGACGCCCCGAAGGCGGCCGCCGACCGCCCACGGGCCCGGGGTCCACTTCCAGCGGACAATGATCAGGAGTAAGCGCATGCCGTCTGAAAGCACAGCAGCGACGCGGCGGAGCGGTCCGCCACGCCGGACCGGATGGGTCGCCGGAGCCGTTGTCTCGCTCGCCCTCACGGGGGCCGGTTTCGCGGCGCCCGCAGCCGCCGCCACCCCGCAGGACCCGTCGGACGCGCAGTACCTGACGGTGAATCCCCCTCCGCAGTACGACGAATGCGCCGAGGGGCGGCCATGGGACGAGTCGTGCGAGCCCCACCCCGGAGAGCCTCCGTTTCCTCCCGGACCTCCCGGACCGGCTGGACCCTCCGGGTCTCCCGGACCGGCTGGAGCCCCCGGTCCTCCGGGAGCCCAGGGCGCTCCGGGGGTCCCCGGCCCGGCCGGCACCCCGGGATCAGCCGGGCCCGCCGGACCCCAGGGAGTAGCCGGACCTGCGGGCCCTCCTGGTTCCCCCGGACGCGTTTTCACCCTCGTCGTCACGGGCCAGCCCGTCGTGATCCCCGCGGCCCCGTAGCGGCACCGGGCCCCGCGCGGGTTGCCGCGCCGCACGGCCGGCACGACCACGTGCTGCCGGCCGCGCGGCGCACCTGGCGGCACGAAACCACGGGCGGGAGCGGCTTTGGCGACAGGCACACGGAGCGGTTGCCGCGGCCGGTCGGGCCGTTGGGGGGCGACGACCGTACCGAACCGTGACGTGAGCCGTCGGCGCCGTGCGTGTCAGCCGTGGCGCAGAGAGGCCAGCAGTCCTTCCGGGAGGTACTCCGCGTGGGCGTCGGCCACCGCCGCCGGGTCGGCGGGCCGGTCGAGAGGGCGTTGTTCGGGCCGGCGCGGCAGCGACACGGGCTCGGCGCTTCCGAGTCGCAGGGCGACGTCCTCGCGCAGCTTCGGCAGCAGCGCGTAGAGCGTGTCACCGGGACACGCGGTGCTGTTGAAGTCCCGGTGCCCGTAGATCTCGGAGGCCGGTACGTCGTACTGGCGGCACACGCGGGCGCACAGGTCGGCCAGGACGGAGAACTGCGCCGGCGGAGGCTGCACCGTCATGTAGGTGCCCTCGTTCTCGATGCCGATGGCCACGCTGTTCTGGCCGACGCAGTGGGCGCCCCGTACCGTCTGGGCCCCGGCGTCCAGCGCGGCGAGGCTGTGGTGCCGCCCCTCGAGGACGAAGGCACCCCTGCTGATGGTGAAGTGCTGGCCGGTGTCGATCCAGCCCTGCATGTCCATGTGGTACGTCTGGATGGCACGGGCGAGCTGGAGGGCCCGCTCCCGCGAGTAGTCCGTGACGTTGGCCGTGGCCGTGTGGTGGATGATGATCTTCTCGGGCCGCGAGGCGAGCAGTACGACGGGTTCGGACGCCTCGCGGGCGCCCCAGCCGGCGCAGTCGGTGATCTCGGGTGCCGGGTGGCCGTCACGGCGCTGGAATCCCCGGGGACCGGTGGAGGCCCTGGCCGGGGAGGCGGCGGCGGTGGGCAAGATGGAGGCGGCTCCGACCGCGAGCGCGGCGGATACGAGCGCCCTGCGGGTGAGCCGGGAGTGCGGTGTGAAGGTCATGGAGCAGCCGTTCCGGTGGGGGGAGACGTCCCATGGAACGAGGCGGGGCCCCCCGGGGGCACGCAGGCGCTCCGGGGACGCGGTCCGTTGGCCCTTTGGGAGGACGGCGAGTCGGCCGCACGGTGTAGGGCGGCTCCTCTGCCCGGCCTCCCGGCCGGCCGGGCCACGGCCGACGCAGGTCGTGGCCCGGCCCAGGGCCCGGAGTCGTCACCTGCCGTCGGACAGGCGGTGGAAGTCGACGGAGACGAAGTTCGGAGTGCGGTCCCGCCTGCTGGGTCTGATCGGCGAGAAGCTCGACCCGCACGGCCCGTTCTGGGACTGGGTGCGCGGCCTCGACCTCGACATCATCGGCTACCCCATCACCTCATCGTGGGCCTCAGCCAGAAGATCTGGGGTTCGGGCGGCGAGCCGGGCGAGGGCTTCGGCGGTGGGGGTGTGGGGCGCGGGTTGATAGACGACGAGTTGTTGGCCCGGGGCGGCGCGGACGTCGAAGGACTGGTAGGTCACGGTCAGGGGGCCGGCCGACGGGTGGTGCAGGCGCTTGGTGTCCTGGGTTTTGCCCAGGACCTCGTGGGCGGTCCAGAGGCGGGCGAATTCCGGACTGTGGGCGGTGAGGGTGTGGACGAGGGAGCGCAGGCGCGGGTCGTTCGGTGTCGTGCCGGCGGTCTGCCGCAGGTGGGCCGCGGTGGTCCGGGCGGTGGAGGTCCAGTCGGTGTAGAAGCGCCGGCCCGCGGGGTCGAGGAAGACCATGCGCGCCAGGTTGTCCGCCGGCGCGAACGGTGAATGCAGGGCATCGGCGCGGGGGTTGGCGGCCAGGATGTCCAGGGTGGCGTTGATGACGAACGCCGGGTCGTCCGAGAAGCCGTCCAGGAGCCGCTGCAGGGCTGGGCTGATCCGGTCGGTGGCCGGCCGGTCGGCCGGGGGTGTGCCGGCCAGGCGGTGCAGGTGGGCGTGGGTGTCGGGAGTCAGACGAAGGGCCCGGCCGAGCGCGTCGAGGACTTGGGGCGAGGGACGGCGTTCGCGGCCCTGCTCCAGCCGGGCGTAGTAGTCCGCGTTCACTCCGGCCAGGTCGGCGACCTCTTCGCGGCGCAGGCCGACGACCCTGCGTACGCCGTGGCTCACCAGGCCGACGTCCCGCGGGCCCAGGGCCGCCCTGCGCGCGCGGAGGAACTCTCCGAGGAGATTGCCGGGGGCGGGCACAGGCGTGGGCACAGGCACGGGCACTGGCGCGGGAACGGTCGCGGGCATGCCCACACGCTAGGGGGTGGGGGCGTGCGATGCCTGGGTGCGGTGCGTCCTGGTTGGCCGGCCGCCGCTTGCACAGACTCGGTCCGGCGGAGTGATCCGCTTCGAACGAGGAGCGAGGAGCAGGACGGGTATGAGTACCGAAGCCAAGGTAGTGGTCATCACCGGGGCCAGCAGCGGGATCGGGGAGGCGACGGCCCGGCGGCTCGCTGCCGACGGCCACCGGCTATTCCTGGGCGCACGGCGCAGCGACCGGCTCGACGCCCTGAGCCGGGAGATCACCGAGGCAGGTGGCACCGCGGCCTTCCGGCGGCTGGATGTCACCGACGCCACCGATGTACGGGCCTTCGTGGCTGCCGCCCGGGAGCAGTACGGGCGAGTCGACGTGATGGTCAACAACGCCGGGGTGATGCCGCTCTCACCGCTGGACGCGCTGAAGGTCGACGAGTGGGACCGGATGATCGACGTGAACGTGCGGGGTGTGCTGCACGGGATCGCCGCTGCCCTGCCCGTGATGCGGGCCCAGGGCGGCGGGCACTTCGTGAACGTCGCCTCCGTCGGCGCGTACGAGGTGTCGCCCACCGCGGCCGTGTACTGCGCGACCAAGTTCGCCGTCCGCGCCATTTCCGAAGGGTTGCGCCAGGAGTCGGACGGCACCGTCCGGGTCACTCTGGTCTCTCCGGGCGTGACCGAGTCCGAGCTGGCCGAGGGGATCTCCGATCCTGTCGCGAGGGAGGCCATGAAGGCCTATCGCGCCGTGGCGCTGCCGGCGTCCGCCATCGCCGAGGCCATCGCTTACGCCATCGCCCAGCCGGCGGAGGTCGACGTCAACGAGATCGTCGTACGTCCCGCCGCCAGTGCCCGGTGACCGCCGGGAAGTACGGGTACGGGTACAGGTACGGGTGGGAGGACCTGCTGCACCGCTTGGACCGGATGCCGGGCGAGGACGCCGTGTGGGCCGCGCCCGTTCGTCGCGTCCCACGACCCCCGGCGGGGACCGCCGGGGGCCTCTCGGGGTCGCTCAGCGCACGGCGGTGGTCCTGCTCGGCGCGTGGACCAGTCTGGTGTACCCCTCCGTGAGAGCGGTCGTCGTCCGGCCCACCGTGAACCCGTTCGAGTCGATGGCACGGACGGGCTGAACCTCGTAGGCGGTGCCCGTGAGGAAACACTCGTCGAATCCGCCGAGTTCCTCGGGACGGATGTGGCGCTCCACCACGCGGATTCCGAGTTCGCGCGCCAGACCGAGCACGGTCTCCCGGGTGATGCCCGCGAGGAAGCAGTCCGCGAGGGGGGTGTGCAGTTCATCCCCGGCCACGAAGAAGATGTTGGCTCCCGTGGCCTCGGCGACGTGGCCGCGGTAGTCGAGGAGCAGCGCGTCGTCGAAGCCGGCGGCGTCGGCGGCGTCCCGGGCCAGGGTGCAGATGTTGTACAAGGAGGCCGCTTTGGCCCGGACGGGCGCGGTGTCCGGATGGGGGCGCCGCCAGCGGGAGGTGCCCAGGCGTATGCCCGCGTTCTTGGCGTCGGCCGAGAAGACGTGCGGCCACTCCCACGTGGCGATCGCCACGTGGACGGAGACGCCGGCGCCGGCCACGCTGATCCGCTCGCTGCCGCGCCATGCCACCGGCCGGACGTATCCGTCGCGGATGCCTTGTCTGCCGACGAGTTCGAGCGTCGCCTCGTCCAGCTCGGCGACGGAGAAGGGGAGGCGGAAACCCAGTTCGAGCGCCGACTCGTGCAGCCGCTGCGAGTGCTCGGTCAGTTTGAAGACGCGACCGTCGTAGACCCGTTCGCCCTCGAAGACCCCACCGCCGTAGTGGAGCCCGTGGCTGAGCACGTGCAGGCGGGCGTCCCGCCAGGGTACGAAGCGACCGTCGAGCCAGATGTGCCCGTCGCGGTCGTCGAGAGCCGCAACGGTCACTGCCGCTCCTCCACGGGTGCGTAGTCGATGCGGACGGTCCGTTCGATGGTGTGGTGGAACTCCTCGGCGTCTTCGGCGCTGGGGTGGTGCGACAGGACGAACGCCGGATAGCCGGTGAATTCCGGATAGGGCCGTACGACGTCGCCCGGGTGCAGCATCTGGAGAACGTGGTCCACCCGGGGGTCCTCGGCCAGTTCGTCGAGGCCGTGGATGGCCGTGATCCGTCCGGAGCCGCCGCAGGGCACGATGTAGTTGGCCGCGGCCCCGGTCGCCCGGGCGGGCTGCGCCGGCGGCCCGGGCAGGGGGGAGGGGGCGAGCCCCGCGGCGATGCGCAGTGCGTCCGCCGCCAGGTCGGCCCCGGTGACGTGCGCGGCGATGTAGTGGGAAACGCCGGAGCCGCCGACCCGGGCGCCGAGTTCCAGCAGGTAAGGACGTCCGCCCTCGCGCAGCCGCAGTTCGGTGTGGGTCGGGCCGTCGGTGACTCCGAGGGCGGCGTGGGCGGCGACGACCTCGCGCACCAGGTCTTCCTGCACGTGGGGTGCGAGCTGGGCCGGGGCCCGGTAGACGCCCTCTTCGAAGTGCGGGCCGACCGGCTGGCCCTTGTAGCCGATGGACAGCACCTGCACCTCGCCGCGGTGGGCGAGGGACTCCACGGCGAATTCGGGGCCGTCCAGGTACTCCTCCACGACCAGACCCGCGACGTGGCTCAGGTTGTCCCGGCAGATCTGCCAGACCTCTTCGACGACGGCACGGAGCTGCCGCGGGTCATCGGCCTTGGTCACGCCGAGGCTGGAGAAGCCGTTGGCCGGCTTGACCACCACCGGAAACGTGAGGCGGGCGGCGTCGGCCCAGTCGTCCGGGTCGTCGAGGACGACGAAGTCCGGTACGTTCAGGCCCGCTTCGGCCAGCCGCCGACGCATGATCCGTTTGTCCTGTACGGCCCTTGCCGTCTCGCTGCCGAGACCTGGCAGGCCGAGCGCTTCGGCCGCGTCGGCGACGAAGGGCACCGCGGGGTCGTACAGCGTCGTGATGCCGTCGAACGGAGCGTTCTCGTGGCGTTCCCGCAGGATGCCCAGCGCCTTGGCCGGATCACCTTCCACGTCCAGAGGGAGCACCTCCACCACGCCGGGAGGCAGCCGGTCCGGGGACACGGACTCGTCGGGTCGCGGGACCAGCACGAGGTCGATGCCGGCCCGCTGCGCGCCTTCGAAGATCCAGGGCAGTGAAAGCCGCTGGTAGACCAGGACGACGACGGGGCGTGGGGGGTGAGGAGGGGTCACGGTGTACTTCTTTCGGGCTCGGTTGGGATCGGCGGCTGGGTGGGCTCGGTGGGATCGGCGGGCTCGGGGGCCGGTACGCGGACCGGTACGACCGTCATCCACACCCCCGCCGAGCACAGTGCGAGGAAGAGGAGGGAGGCGGGTCCCGGGGCGTCCGCCGCACCCCGCGCCCACTCGCCCAGACGCACCAGGAACGGCACCACCAGCGCGACGGAGGAAGTGAACAAGGGGCCCTTGCGCAGGATGAGTTCATGGGAGATGACGAAGACGGGCGCGGTGAGCAGCGCACCGAGCACCGCCACTCCGGCCCACTGGGCCGCGCTGATGGCGCCGAGCGGTACCCATACGGCCGCGGTCAGTCCGAGCATGACCGTGGCCGCGCCGGTGACCGCCGGAAGGGCGGCGAGCGGTGGGACGTCGGCCATGTGCTTGCGGTAGACGTAGCCGTACAGGGCGTACGCGAACGTCCCGGCCAGGGCGAGGCAGACCCCGGACGCGAGCGGGTCGGTTCCGCCGCCGGTGCTCGCCGGGCCGTCGTCCAGCGCATAGCCCAGGGCCGCCGCCACGGCGAGCACGGTGCCCAGGACCCGGCGGATGCCCGCCTGTTCGCGGAAGGCGACGATGCCGATCACGAAGGTGATGCAAGGCAGGAGGGACACCACGAGACCGACCCGGGAGGCGCCGATCCGGTCGACGCCGAGCAGCGTTCCCGTGTAGTACGCGAAGAAGCCCAGGAACGCCAGCAGCACGACGGCCCGGTGCCGGCCGCCGGTGAGCCGTATCGCCGCCCACGTCCGCGGCCGCAGCGCGGCGATCGCGCCGATGACGAGGAAGCTCGCCGCCGTGCGGCCGGCCGCTACGGCCAGGGGCGGGGTGTCGCTGACCAGCTTGCCGGAGACCACCCAGCCCGTGGCCAGGAGCAGGACCATGAGGCAGGACAGGACCGGGGTGCCGAGGCGGGCGCTCCAACGACTCTCACCGTCATGACGCACGCTCACCACTCCGCGTCCGCGAACCGCAGGGCGGGCAGGCCGGCCAGCGTCCGCTTGGCCCTCAGGAGGACGCTCTGATCCTCGGTGAAGCCGAATCGCTGCTTCGCCTCCCCGGGGGGCAGGTACGTGCGGACGAATTCCTTGGCCGCGGCCCGGTACTCGTCGTCGGTGCGGACACGGTCCTCAAGCTCCTCCACGGCGGCGACGTACGCGCGCAAGGCGTCGAGGGTCTTGTCCCAGTCCAGCCGGAGCAGGCCGTCGGCCTCCGGCGAGCCGGTCAGCGCATCATGGCGGCGCAGCCAGGAGTAGAGGAAGACACCGGTGCCCGAATCGAAATTGCGGGTCGCGTCGTCGGCCTGCGGGTAGCGGAAGACGCGCTCCAGCAAGATCATGGCGATCTGTTCCCGCGCGAAGGGGACTCCGCCGTCGGCGCAGGCGAGGACGGTCTTGGCGTCGACCTTGGTCTCCTCCAGGAGGCCGACGAACCAGTTCATCTTCAACGTGATGTGCTGGTCGAACGGCCAGCGCCCCTGGTAGTGCATGGAGTCGTGCAGGTATCCCCAGATCGCACGGGCCTCGTAGCAGACCTCCGGCGCCAGGCCGGACGAGGCCCTCGGCACGGAACCCGCGGTGAGGACCGCCTCGGCTCCCGGCAGCGCGTAGGTCTCGTGGATCTTGCGCATCTTGTTGTAGAAGAACATCGCGTACGGCTGGTCCCGCACCTTGTCGTGCGCGGCGACGTTCTCGGGAAAGAACACGAGGCAGTTGCCGTGTGCGAACCCGTGGCTCCCCGCGACGAGCACCAGGGACTGGCAGTTGTTCTTCGGGTGGGGGAAGGACGTGGCCAGTCGAGGCAGGGCGTCGGGCTCCTTGCGCAGGGCGAGGAAGCAGTCGAGCCGCTTGCCGACGGGCGGCACGCTGTTGGTGGTCTGCGCGGGGGCCAGGAAGAACACGTGTCTGCCGTCGGGCGGCGGGGTGAGCGCGTCCCGGGAGCGGGCGAAGTCCGGTGCGCTGTCCAGGCCTTCGCGGAGCCAGCCGTCCACGTCCGCCGCGAGCGCGGCCGCCTGGCCGGGCTGCCCGTCGCGGACGTACCAGGCGGTGGCCTCGTCCCGGATCTCGGCGAGCAGTTCCCCATCGGCGGTCCGCGGAGCCGTCACCGTACCGTTGTCGGCCTGCCGGAGGCGGAAGCGATTGACCTTGGGTATGAGGGACCCGGCGAGTTCCCTCGCCTCGGCGCGCAAGGCCGCGCTGAGCGGGGCGGTGGCGGTAACCGTGGCGGTGTTGGCGGTGGTGGAGGTGTGGGCGGTGGTGGTCACAGCGCTGCTCCCGCGGCGACGGGCCGGGCCGCGTCCTCGGCGAGCACCTGGTGGATGGTGAAGACCATCGGCACCGGCCCGAAGTCGCGAAGGATGCGCATCCCGTGCCGCTCGGCGGCGACGAGGGTGGTGATGCAGCCTTCGCTCAGGTCGGCCGCACAGTCGATCGCGGCCTGGGAATTGCTCAGTACCAAGCGGGGCTCGGCCTCCCGCGGCACCAGTCCGATCGGGGCCGGATGCGTGGAGACGGTGCCGGGAGCGTCGGCCCCCATGCTGGCCAGGACCATGTTGTGCGTCGGCATGATGAAGCTGTCGACCATGTGCAGCCGGTGCAGGTTCCCGAAGGTCAGGGTGTGGAGCGCCGGATAGACGGCGCAGGCCACGAGCGCGTGCTCCCCGTCGTGCGGGACCGACTCGAGGGCGTCCTCGAGCGACGGATGGAGTTCGACCGTGCCGGCGGTTCCCCGGCGCCGCAGCCACTCGTGCGCGGCGGCCTCGAGGTTCGTTCCGTGCGGGCCTAAGGTGTGGACATGGCGGATGTCATCGGGGCCTAAGCCCGCGCGATGGCGGGGCTCAACAGTCGTAGTCACGTTTCCTCCTGGATGCGTCCCGGGTCATCACCCGGAACAGCCGCTCGTCGGGGCCAAGGATCTCGCCCCTCCAGGCGATCAAACATCCCGGCGCCCTCGCACACAAAGAAAATTCATGTGTGCTTCTTACAAGCCAAGTTCCAAGAGGGCGCAATGCCGGACGATTGCGACCACCAAGGCCCCGCCGTCGTACCGCACTTGCTCTCTCTGCTCCCTGCGGTGGTGCCCGGTCTGTGATGCTCCGTCTCACAGCCGTCGGGGGCCGACACCGTCCTCGGCGAGCGTGTCTCCGGGGTTCAGCAGAGCGCATGCCTTCATCGAGAGACATCCGCAGCCGATACATCCGGTGAGCTCGGCCTCGAGCCGCTCGATGGTCTGCCGGCGCTCCTCCAGCCGGTGCTTCCAGCTGCGGGAGGCGCGCTGCCACTCCTGGTGACTCGGTGGACGGTCGAGCGGCACATCGGCGAACGCCTCTCGAAGGTCCTGCAACGGGATGCCGATCCGTTTGGCCACCGAGATCAACGCAACACGGCGCAGCATGTGCCGAGGGTAGCGACGCTGGTTGCGGTCGTCGCGTTCGGACGCGATCAGGCCGAGCTCCTCGTAGAACCGCAGGGCGGAGACGGCCGCCCCGGTTCGTGTGCTCACCTCGCCGATACCCAGCCAGTCGTCCGGGGTGGCCCGGGCGTCGACGGAGCGGTTGCTCGTCATCAAAAACCTCCTGTTGACCTCAAGTCTACTTGAGCCCATACCGTCGGCTGCGTCGGAACGGCAAGCAGGAACCACTTGGAGAGGACGGCAGTTCGATGACGTTTGTGATCGCTTTGCCCTGTGTGGACGTCAAGGACAGGGCATGCATCGATGAGTGCCCTCTCGACTGCATCTACGAGGGCGAGCGCATGCTCTACATCCAGCCGGACGAGTGCATCGACTGCGGTGCCTGCGAGCCGGTGTGCCCGGTCGAGGCGATCTTCTTCGAGGACGACACCCCGCAGGAATGGCAGCACTTCAACACCGTGAACGCCGAGTTCTTCGCCGACCTCGGCGCCCCCGGCGGAAGCGCGAGGCTCGGTTCGATCGGACGGGACCATCCGAGCGTGGCGGCCCTCCCGTCTCAGGCTGCCGTCCATTCGGTCCCCGCGGTCCTGGATCTCGGTCGCGAACCGGCGGACGGGTGATCCGCGCAGGCCCTGGAGCAGCTCGGTGTCCGTCCGGCCGTCCCCGCCCGGCTTGTCCGGGTACGGGGCTGTGCATCCCGTACGGTGTGCGCCATGACGGAGCCTCGGATGCATGGTCAACCCGTTGATGAGGGTACGAGCATGGCGCGGCTGGTGGCGTTGTCTGACGGCATCTACGCCATCGCGATGACGTTGCTGGTCATCGACGTGGCAGTTCCAGCGGGCCTGGGTGACTCCGCGTTTCACCAGGCCTTGAGGAACGCGCTGCCCAACCTGGGTGCGTTCGCCCTCAGCTTCGCCCTCACCGCCGGGTTCTGGCGTGACCATCGCAGGATCCTCGCCGGCCTGAGCAACGGCACCGCGGCCGTGACGCGCGTGATCCTTCTCGGCCTCGGCCTGGTCGCCCTGCTCCCCTTCCCGACGGCACTGCTCGCCGAGTACGCCTCGCAGCCCGAGGCGGTAGCCGTCTACGCCACGGCGGTGGCCGCCATCCACACCGTGCATCTCGTCCTCTTGCTGCTCACCCGGCACCAGGTGCACCCGACGGCCTCATCTCCCGGAGCCGGGGAGCGCCGCCGCTTCGGTGTCCGGCTCGCCGTCAGCGTGGTGATCTTCGTCCTCTCCATCCCGCTGGCATTCGTCAGTACGGCCGCGGCGATGTGGTTCTGGTTGGCGCTCGTCCCCGCCCGTCACCTGGTCCGCCGGCGCCCGTCAGCGTCTTGACGAGCCACAGCCAATCCCCTGCTTCGAGTACGAAGAGTCCGTGGGGGCGAACTCCACAAGCAGGACTTCACCATCCAGCAGTCCTCGAGTGAGTTCGCCTTCGAAGCCGCGGGCAACCCTGTGGAGTTGGGGAACAGAGCGGCAGAGTGGTTCGAAGCGGTCCTCGCGCGACCTCTGGTTCGTTGGGAGTGGCACCACGAGGGAAGGATGTACGCGATCCGCTACGAGTACGCAGACACGGGGCGAGGCCTCGGTGAGGGCTTCGAAGACTCGTTGGCACCCGACGCATTGCGGGAAAGGCTGGCCGCAGAGGGCGTGATTCGAGGCCGAGGCCGGATCAACAGGGCCGGCCTGGGCCAACCAGACGTGATCGCGCATGTCCGAGGCCTCCGCCCCTCTCAGTAATTACGGGACAGCTCTTGGATGGTCGCATTCCGGTAGCCGCGTTCAAGAGCGAAGAGCGATGTCCAAGTGTCGATGGTTCTCAGGGGGATGCGTTGGCGACTCCGAAGGGCACGTGAACGCTCGGTGTGGCCGGTGCCGTTCCGTTCAGGTGGGCGACCTGGTCGTCGAAGAAGATGTGCGGATCGAGCGCGCGCATGACGGCGGCTTTCTCGATGCCGCCCAGGAAGAAGGCGTCGTTGACTCGAAGTCCCCACTGATTGAGGCTCCGCACGGCACGCTCATGGGAAGGGGCGTCCCGGGCGGTGACCAGGGAGACTCGGAGGCGAGGCCGGTAGGTGGGATCAGCGAGGCGCTTTTCCTCTTCGAGGCGCTGGATGCGATTGATTCCGGCGAGAAAGTTTCTCAAGGGGCCGGGGTCGTGCGGAGTGGTCGCGTTGAGGGCCTCATGCGCGCGGAACCCGTCGATGCCTTCGATTCGGAAGATCCGCTCGGAGGCATCACCCGCCAGTACGCCGTCGAAGTCGAAGGCGATGCGTAGTTCCTGGTCGGCGTCGTCATCGACGCGTTCTGTATGGAGAACGTGTCCGGCCGGCTGTCCGTCGGCCATGGCTTCACGCACGTCGGAGCCGTTGGCCGACAGGAACAAGGACATGTTCAGCGCCGGCATGAAACGGTGTGCTGATCGGCCTTGTCGGAACACGGCCCGACTGATGTGAAGGCCGTGTGCCGCGATGGAACGCATCACACGGAGCCCGGTGTCCGGGTCGTTGCGCGAGAGGATGATGACCTCGGCCAACGGATCGCGGGGATCCACGAGGCTGTTCAGCGACAGCAGGCGCCGGATGAAGGGGAAGGCCACGCCCTTTTCCAGGATGTCGTTGGCATGGACCCCTTGATAGGCCCGGTAGGCGTCCTCACCCTGCTCCCGGAACACTGCGTCGGAGTCGGTGAGGTCGAACAGGGCGCTGGAGGCGATCCCCACGACTAGGCGGTCGGACAGGTCGTACTTCATTGCGCCCCCTGCTGGTGCACACGCGTCATCGAATGGGTTATCGCCGTTTCGAATATGCCGAAAACATGTGCGGACGCATGGGGAGTAGTCCTGCCCAGGCTGCGATCACAGTGTGGACAAGACGGCCCTCCGCTCCCGGCGGGGGAAGGGCCCGGCAGCGAGCGGAGGCCGGCTGCCGCCGATCGCCATCCCGTCACCGCGGGGCAGTGGCCGCTGCCGTGAACTTCCGGCGCCAGGCCAGTGATACGTAGACCAGCGCGATCAGGACCGGTACCTCGATCAGCGGTCCGACGACCCCGGACAGGGCCTGGCCGCTGGTGACGCCGAAGGTGGCGATGGCGACGGCGATGGCCAGCTCGAAGTTGTTGCCGGCCGCGGTGAAGGCCAACGTCGCGGTGCGGTCGTAGGCGAGACCGATCGCCTTGCCGAGGGCGAAGGTGCCGAACCACATCACCGCGAAGTAGACGAGCAGCGGGAGCGCGATGCGGGCCACGTCCATGGGCTGCGAGGTGATGTTCTTGCCCTGGAGGGCGAAGAGGACGACGATCGTGAAGAGCAGGCCGTAGAGGGCCCAGGGGCCGATCTTCGGCAGGAACGTCGACTCGTACGCGTCACGCCCGAGCTTCTTCTCGCCGAGGCGGCGGGTGAGGAAGCCGGCGAGGAGCGGGACTCCGAGGAAGATGACGACGTTGAGCGCGATCTTCCACAGGGAGATGTCGAGGTGTTCGCCTTCGCCGAGGCCCAGCCATCCGGGCAGCAGGTCGAGGTAGAACCAGCCCAGGACGCCGAAGGCGAGGACCTGGAAGACCGAGTTCAGGGCGACGAGGACGGCGGCGGCTTCGCGGTCTCCGCAGGCGAGGTCGTTCCAGATGATGACCATGGCGATGCAGCGGGCCAGCCCGACGATGATCAGGCCGGTGCGGTATGCGGGCAGGTCGGCCAGGAAGATCCAGGCGAGCGCGAACATGACGGCCGGGCCGACCACCCAGTTGATGACCAGCGAGGAGATCATCAGCTTGCGGTCGCCGGTGACGGAGTCGAGCTTGTCGTACCGGACCTTCGCGAGCACCGGGTACATCATGATCAGCAGGCCGACCGCGATGGGGAGCGAGATGCCGCCGATCTCGACCTTGGCGAGCGCGTCGTTCAGGCCGGGGACGAGCCGGCCGAGCCCGAGGCCGAAGGCCATGGCCAGCAGGATCCAGACCGCCAGGAAGCGGTCCAGGGTGGAGAGCTTGGCGACGATCGAGCTTCCCCCGGACTCCGTCCGGGAGGTGTCCCCGGTCGGGACGGGCGCGGTCGTGGTCATCAGCAGGCTCGCTTTCGGTTTGTCTCGTAGGTGGCGCGAGCGGTGGCGGCCAGCTCGCCGAAGGTTTCCGCGAGGGCTTCGATGACCTCGGGCTTCAGCTTGTAGTAGATGAACCGGCCACAGGGCTCGGTCTCGACGACGCCGGCCTCGCGCAGCACCTTCAGGTGGTTCGAGAGGTTGGTCTGGCGGGCCCCGGTCTCCTCCACGAGGTGGGTGGTGCAGAGGGTCTCGCGGGCGAGCAGGGTCACGATCTGGAGCCTGGTCGGGTCGGCGATCACTCGGAACAGATCAGTGGTGGCTGACGTCATCATGCGCTGATATTCTCACATCATTCGGGACTGACACCACTCCGGACTGACCCTTTCGGGGGTGTGCCCGCACGCCGTCCCGTCGCCCCTGCCGATGAAGGAAAAGCACATGCTCTCCACCCCGCTCGCGTCCGTGCTGTTCGTCTGCGTCCACAACGCGGGCCGGTCGCAGATGGCCGCCGGATTCCTGCGGCACCTCGCGGGCGACCGTGTCGAGGTCCGCTCCGCCGGCTCTGTTCCCGGAGACCGGGTCAATCCCTCCGCGGTGGCCGCGATGGCCGAGCTGGGGATCGACATCTCGGACCAGCGGCCGAAGGTCCTCACCCCGGAGGCCGCCAAGGCGTCCGACTACATCATCACGATGGGCTGCGGGGACGCCTGCCCGTTCTTCCCCGGCAAGACGTACCTGGACTGGCGGCTGGAGGACCCGGCTGGGCAGGGTGTCGAGGCCGTACGCCCCATCCGGGACGAGATCAAGGGCCTGATCGAGGGCCTCATCGCCGAAATCGACGTCAAGAACACGCGGAAGCAGGAGAGCTGACCGCATCCTGACGACGAACCCGGCAGGCGTGCGGGACGACGTGCGCGGGGGCACCATCATCGGTCCAAGTCCGTACAGGACCGTGCGAGACCAGCACCGCGACGACGGCAGCCGGGATCAGGGTCCACGGGCTCTCGACCCCGATCGTCCCTCCGAACCAGGTGCCCAGCCATCCGACGGCGCCCACGATCGCCAGGGCGAGAGCGAGGTGCAGGGTCTCCCGGAGTGCCGTGTGGTCCTTCACCGGCGTGAGGTCCTTCAACGCTTCTTCCGGGAGCATGGATCCGAGCCTGCCGCAGGCGTAGTCGTCGACGACGGTCGTCAGCAGGCCGGACAGTTCCCTCGCGGCCTCGACCGGGTGCGTGTCGAGGCGTACTTCGGGCTGCCGGAGTGCTGCGACCACGAGGCGGGCGTGCAGCTTGAGCTGCTTCCTGCGCGGGGAGGAACGCGGCACCGTACCGAAACGGCCGGGCCCCCGAAGGATGGCCCGCTCCACGCCCCGCAGGCACTTGGACACCGCCTCGGTCCGATCAGGCCGGGCACTCGCGGGGGAGGCGACCACGCTCGCGCAGGCTTTTATGGCACGGGTCAGCCTGGCAGCGCGAAGGTCCCGGCGGACGGGAATGGGCGAGCTGTGATGCCGCGGCGGCGGACTGCGGCCCGCAGGCCCGGCGCGCATCGCGCGTCGTCCTCGTAGGCGAGGTGGGAGTCGTAACTGTCGTGCCGACCGCGACCGATGAGTGGACTCAGTGGTCGGAGGCCTTGATCTTTTCTGCTCGGTGAAGAGGCGCGCGGTCCAGGATGCTTTGCTCCCTCGCGGTGAGGGCGGGGCCGTCGAGCAGGGGCTTGCGCAGGCCGCGTGCCGCGGCGATCAGGACGTCGGGGGCGCCGAGAGCGGAGGCGGGTTTCTGCATGGTCATGACGTCCGTAAGCGCCTTCACGACGAGGAAATTGCCGATGGCGGTGTGGCTGAGGCGGTGGACGTAGCGTGCTGCGAGCCTGTCGGCCAGGTTGGGCGTCTTGCCGACAGCACCTGGGTAGAAGCGGTCCTGGCCGACGGCGAGCAGCCAGGCCGCGGCAGCGGGTCGCGCCATCGCCTTCTGGGCCCGCGCGGCGAACTTGGGCGTGGTCACGGGCATCTTCGCCGCAGTCTCGCGCAGGGCGAGCGCGCCGAGGGCGGCGGAGGACATTCCGTGGCCGTAGACGGGGTTGAGGCTGGTGGCGGCGTCGCCGAGTACGACGAAGCCGGCGGGCATCGCGGCCTTGTCGAAGCGCCGCTGCCGGTTGGCGGTCCGGCCGTAGACGACGACGTCGCTGATCGGCTCCGCGCGGGCGAGGAATTCGGCGGCCAGCGGGTGGCGGACTCCTCCGGCGAACTCCTCGAAGAGGTTCTCATCGGTGCTCGGCTCGCCGCCGCGGGTGCCGGAGATACTGACGTGCCACTGGCCGTCTTCGATGGGGATGATCGAGACGACCTGGCCGGGCATTCCTTCCCGCGGGTCGGCCTGGATGTGAATGACGGGCCAGTCGGATTCGGCGCCTTGCGGGGCGCGGTAGCGGCGGCTGGCGTACCGTACCCCGGCGTCCACGACGGTCTCGCTCACCGTGGGGGCGCCGAGCTGCTTGAGCCAATCCAGGACCTTGGACCCACGCCCCGTGGCGTCGATCACGAGGTCGGCGTCGATCACGCTCTCCTCGCCGCTCTCGGTCAGCACGTGCACACCGCACACCTTCGATGCGCTGCCCACCAGCGATGTGACGGTGATGCCCGTACGCACGCTGACGTTGGGTATCGCCAGGGCCCCGGCGCGTATGCCCCAGTCGATGAGGTCGCGGCTGGCGCCGATGAGGTAGTGGGTCTCGGTCCACCGCCGGAACCAGCCGGCGGCCGAGTAGGAGACCATGCCGTTGGGGATGGGTACGCGGTGAGCTCCGGCCTTCAGCCACCGGTCGGTTGTGCCGGGAAGCAGGGATTCGATCGCGTCCGCACCACCCGACCACAGCATGTGGGCGTGGGCGGCCTGGGGAAGTCTGGGCCGGGGTGCCGCGCTATCGGGCAGCTTCTTGTCGCGCTCGAGGACCAGTATTTCCACGAAGTGGGGTGCGAGTGCGGCGGCCGCGAGTGTACCGGCCAGGCTGCCACCGAGGATGACGGCGCGGGTGGTGCCGGTAGTGCCGTTGGGCTGCTGGGTCATCGTGTGTTGCTCTCTAGGACTGCCGCTTCGCGGGTGGCTCGGACGATGAGGAGTATCGACAGAGGCTGGAAAGGATTACAAGGTCGACGGCATGGAAGGCAGGGGTGAGCGCGGTACGGAGGGACGGGGGCCGTTCACAGGGAGCGTCCTTGCAGAGGGACGGCCGCGGTGTGACTGCGAAGAGCTCCGTATTGGCGGGAGATGCGGGCGATGCCCTTGGTGCCGGTGCCGAACACGGGGCTGAGCGCGTCAGTGAGTTGTTCCGGGCACTCCTCTCCGCTCTCCGTGGCGGATTCCTTGGCCTCGATGGCAAAGGCGATCATCAGGGCCGCGGCCGCGGCCCATGCTTCATCGGGCTCGACTCCGTCGTCGGGTGCCGGGTCGTGATATGCCGTCATGACCCGAAGGTCGCAGTACGGGGCCAAGGCCAGCAGATCGTCGTAGATGTCCGTTTCGCGATTGAAGAGCCGGGATTCGAGAGGTGTCCACCAACTGGTCGACATCGGCTGGCCCATGAGGATGCGGAGCCTGCGCCACAGCGGCCCCATCCACCGGTAGGTCTGCCATGTCTCCCATGCCCCGGCCATGCGGCGGCCCTGCGGCAGCAGGAAGCCGGAGGTGGTCAGGACGGCTCCGGCACTGGCCAGCGGCGGAGCGACGTCCGTGCTGAGGAAGTCCCAGTCTCCGCCCGCCCAGCGCGCGACGACGGCCGCGGCCTTGGCCAGGCCGAAACCGGTGCTGAAGACGAAGCCAGCCACGAGGGTCAGCAGGCCCGCCCGGAGCCACCCGTCGACGACGCGAGACCACCGCCAGCACATCACGGGTACGACCGTGCCGACAATGATGTGCCAGGCGAGGTAGATGACGATCATTTCGCGGATCCAGGGCGTGGACGCGTAGTGGGTGTCCAGGTCCCGGAGCCGCTCCTCCGGGGCATCACCCAGGACGAAGCACAGGGCGAGTGAGGCGACCACCGCGCCGCATACGGTGAACCACCGTCGCACGCGGCGTTGCACCTCGGTGCCGAACCCCTCACGCCAGTACGCGAGGAGGACGATGGAACAGGTGTTGAACACGCTGAGGATGGCATAGACCAGCGGCGCGGAGACGTTCGGCAGCCCCACGGCTCTGTTGATCACCGTGATGGTGGGGGGCGCGGCGAAGGCGAACCCTGCGCTGGACATGAGGAGCAACCCCGCGACGGACCGGACCATGGGGTTGCCCCACTGCCGGATCAGTCCGGGGAGCTTGGAGAGGAACGCGATGCCAAGGGCAGCCGCCGGGATGTAGTAGTCCGAGCCGTTCATCTACCGTTGCCGAGAGAGGCTTGGATACGGGCAGCCGGACCTTGGAGGACCCGCTGCGTGGAGTGGGCTTCCACCAAATGGCGAAACCGCCGGCCGAGCATGCGGCCGTACTGCTCGGCCTCGGCCTCGTCACCTCCTGCGGCGTGGGTCCGCGCGGCGACGAGACGTACTGCTTCGTCGAGGTCCGCCGGCGTCAGGACGTCATCACCGATCAGACGCGTGGCGACCTGCGCACCCAGGACGTAGGTCCCGCAGTGACCTTTCATCATGTGCCAGATCTCGTGCCCCAAGATGACCAGAGCATGGAAGGGACTGGTGCTCTTCGCGACGACGATGATGTCTTCGGTTTCCCGGTCGAGCCAGAGTCCTGAAACGATGCCGAGGCCCTGCGGGAAGTCACGGCGCACGATGCGCACGGGCCGTCTGGGATCGCCACGGTGGACGGTGAGATGCGCGGCTATTCGGTCGATCAGTTCGGTGATGTCGCGGGGGGCTGGCTCGCCCAGGCCGGCGTACAACTCATCGCACAGCCGGACCATCTCCTGCTCCAGCCGCCGATTCCTCACGATCCTCATCCCCTGACTCCTCACCCGCGCACCCCATGCCCTCCGGCGGTGATCCGAATCCCTCAGTGGGTCCAGCGTGGACCTGCGCTCACTTCGGACTCGGCCGTCGTCCAAGATTAAGCTCAGGGTGAGCCGAGTCGCTGCCGGGGTTTCGGAGAAACCCCGGCGGGTTATGGCCCCCAACTCCAGGTGTCCTGTCCACCCCACCTGTCCACGCCACCTGTCCACCTCACCTGCGCCAAGGATCCTGTGCCAAGGATCCTGTGCCGCTCGCCGGCTTGTCAGCCGCTGAGCGGCATGGTCGCCTCCGGTGCGGGGTTCTGGGCGAGCCACCGCCCGTAGGCCCGGGTCATTCCTCGATTCCGCAGCGTGTCGCGGATGAGGGCGAGGTACGCAGAGGTCCGGGCGCGAGGCGGGAGGCCGCGGGAGATGCGGCTCATGTGCGCCCGTACGACGGCGAGTACACCCGCGCTGGCGATGTCCTTGTCCCGCCAGTTGAGGCGTAGCGCCGGAACCTCGATGTCCTCGCCCTCCTGCCAGCGCGTGGGCAGGTCGGGGTGGAGAGCGAGTGCGGTGGCCAGCCCGACCATGGCGAATCCGCTCGTCAGGACCCGCTCGGCGGAGGCGCGACGGCCGATTCCTCCCGTCAGCATCAGCGGCATGGGCGCGGACGCGACGAGCCGCTCGGCGATCGCCAGGAAGTAGGCCTCCCGGTCGAGCTTCCTGTCATCGGCCGTGCGGCCCATGGTCGCCGCGCTCTCCATGCTGCCGCCGGAGAGCTCCACCAGGTCTACGCCGAGGTCTCCGAGGGACGCGAGTACCTGTTCCACTTCGTCGACGTCGAAGCCGCCGCGCTGGAAATCGGCGGTGTTGATCTTGATGCCTACGGCGAAGCCCGGGGACACCGCCGCGCGAACGGCTCGCACCACCTCCACGAGCATCCGTGCCCTGTTCTCCAGGCTGCCGCCCCACTGGTCGGTACGGCGATTGACCAGCGGAGAGAGGAACTGGCTGAGAAGGTAGCCGTGAGCCGCGTGGATCTGGACGCCGTGGAACCCGCTGTCCTGTGCGAGACGTGCCGTGGTGGCGAACCGGCCGATCGTGGCCTGGATGTCCGCCTCAGTCATCGCTATCGGGCGGGCGAAGGTACTCGTGTGCTTTCCCATGCTGACGCCGATGTCGGACGGCGCCCATGCGACACCGGGCAGGTCCGACCGAATCTGCCGGCCCGGATGGTTGATCTGCATCCATACCTGGCCGCCCTCCGAGCCGGCCGCCGCGGCCCAGCGGCGGAAGGGGTCCAGGTCGGTTTCGGCGTCGAGCACGATCGTTCCCGGGGAAGTGAGGGCGCGCCGATCGATCATCACGTTCCCGGTGATGATCAGCCCGCTTCCACCGCGAGCCCAGCTGCGGTAGAGCTCCTCGATCTCCGGCCCGGGCAACTGACCGGGCTGGCGGGCCAGGCTCTCCTCCATGGCGGCCTTGGCCATCCGGTTGGCAATGCGGGTGCCGCTCTGCAGTACGAGAGGTGTGGACAGGTGCATAGAAGATTCCCCTCTGGACGTCGTGGTGTGACGTTCGGCTGTGGCCCGCGCGTACGGTGCCATTCTCGGTCCGTGCCCAGCCTGGGCCGGCGTGGCTTGCGCTTCAGCGGGCTCGCGACTTCAGAACCCGGCCCGCTGCTGCCCGTACGCGCGAGAGGCGTGCGGAGAGACCAGGGCCGGCGGGCTGGTGACGGCCCCCACCCATCAGGCCCGTCTGGGGATCGGCCCACAGGTGAGCGATCTCTTCGGAGATTGCCTGCTGAGCCCTGCGGGATGCCGTCGGGTGGCCGATGCCGCGCTGGAGTGCCTCACGCAGGGCTCTGGCGGCGGCCTCGGTCGCCAGCGGCCCTCGTGCGTCCAGGGGGCTGAAGGTCGCCAGGGCGTCCCCGATGACGACGATGCCGCGGGGACCGCGGATTTGCTCGTACCGGTACCAGCGCAGGGCCGAAGTGGGTGTGACGACCACGTCGCCCGCGGGTTTCGCCCCGGCGATGAACCGGCCGACCGCGGGGTCCGACAGAGCCAGCGCGGTGTCTGCGAAGGTGTCCGCGTCGGAGATCTGTGCACGATCCGGGGCGGTCTGGGTGACAGCCCACAGCCCATCCTCGACCGGGACGAGTACCGCACTGCGGGCGCCGTCCACAACAGCGGTGACGGGAGTGTCCGCCTGTCCCTCTGGTACCTCGTAGAGACGGCTGGCGGAGAACCCGGCCGTGCCCCGTGAGATGACCGGTACGGCGGCGACACCGAGATCCCTCAGCCAGCCTGCCGTACTCGCATCGGCGCCACTCGCGTCGACGACGAGCTGCGCGGTGACATCCTGTTCCGTCCCGTCACCGAACCGCACGCGCGCGCCGAGCACAGCGGACTCGTCGCCGATGAGCCCGACGGCCTGTGCACCATCCAGGATGACGGTGTCCCGCTCGCGTGCGGGATTGGCGACCACGACCTCGCGCAGCACGCTGGTCAAGAGGTCGCGGCTGCACGTCACCAGCTCACGGGTCCCCCAGGCTCGTGGGCGTGTCCGGGACAGGTGATCCCCCGCCGGGAAGGGGAAGGTCAGAGCCCCGCGGCGCTGCAGCATCGCACCCGAGCCGTAGGCCAGATCGTTGATGTCCCACATCCCGCCGACGTGGAGGACCTCGCCGTGCCGAGCGGGTTCGAGACCCGCCTCCCGCGCGTGGGCGGCGGGTTGGCCGCCCGCGAGTACGAGTACGTCGTATCCGGCCAGGGCGACCACGGATGCGGCCAGCAGGCCGGCGTATCCCCCGCCGATGATGAGGGCTTCGACGTGCTTCGGGTGTGTGGTGGCCATGGTCATCCCTCTGTGATGGGTCTCGGTGTGCGGCGTACAGGCAGGGGCAGGTGGTCTTTCGGACTGCTTGCCGCCGTCATGCACTGGGTTCGGCCGACGCGTTGGACTGCCGCGTCACTTCGACCCGCGTGGACCGCAGCATGGCGGTGGACATGTCGGCGAGATCTTCGGAATCCTCGATGGAGCTGACCGTCCACCGGTGTTCCGAAGGGAGGGCCGGTACGGCGTGCCCCTTCTGGATGACCGCGTGGGCGATGACACACGCATCGGCCTCACCGCGGGCACGGCGGATCTCGGAGTGCTCAGCCAGGGCGAGTGCGTAGACCTCCGCGCCGATCGACCGGTCGAACCAGGGCATCAGCCGAAGTACCGCGTCGAAAATGTCCCTCTCACGCTGCATGAGCCGACGCTCCACCGGCTGCCACCACGGCATGGGCGGCGGACTCGTAGGAGGGATCTCCGGGTGGATCTCCCACCAGAGAGGCTGTAGTCGGCGAAAGCGGCGAAGTGCCCGCCACCTGGAGCCCACGCCTTGCCCGATGGGCGGGAGCATGAAGCCGGCGGTGAAGAGGAAGGCACTGAAACCGGCCAGATTGAAGGCGACGGTGGTGCTCAGCGAGTCCCAATTGTGGCCGAGCCAGCGGGCAATGATCGCGGTGAACTTTAAGAGGTCATAGCCGAACATGCACACTGCCCCCGTGGTGATCAGCAACAGCCCGGCCTTCAAGGTGCCCGGAACCTGCCTCGACCAGCGCAGGCAGAGGAGAATCATGGTGACGGCCGCCACGCTGTGCGCGGCCAGATAGAGAAGGATCATTTCGCGGATCCAGGGCGTGCCGGAGTAGTACGTGTCCAGGTCCCGGAGGCGCTCGACCGGTGCGTCACCCAGTGCGAACAGGGCGTAAAGGGCGACCATCACCGTGGCGTAGGCAGAAAGGCACAGTCGGGTCTGCCGGAGGGTGACGCGCGAATCCTCGTTGCCCCGCCAATGGATCAGCAACACGATGCTGATGCCGTCGAACGCCGTCAGGATCGAATACACGATGGGCGCTGCGATGTTCGGTATGCCGAGCCATTCGTTGATGACCGCGAGATTCGGGGGAGCGGCCGTGACGAACAGAAACGCAGCCACGAAAAGAGTTGCGGTGACGGCCCACAGGAGGGGGTCCCGGGGGTTCTTCCGCAGCGCCCAGAGTTTGACGGCGGTGGCGAGGAGGAAGCCGACGGCTACGGACAGGTACGCCGTTCCCGCGCTCACCTACGACCCCCGCGAGCCTCGTGGGGGAGAGTAGGCGTGATCATTTGCCCTCGGAGCGGGCATCGTCGCCGGTGGGAAAGCCGGAGTGGCGGATCTTGGCGAACTGGATGCTCAGTCGGGCAAGGCCATTCGTTCCTGACACACGCGTGTCGATGGTGGCGCCTATGTCGGCGGCGGTGGCTACCGACCCGGGTGACAGCCTCCCGGCGATCTCCACGGTGGCCAAGGCGGCATGGATCGTCGTCGCTTCGGCGAAGATGAGAGCTGCCTCCGGTTCGCAGCCTTGTGATGAGGCGTATCGCTCGGCTGCCTCACGGCGGTTGCTGTCCAGGTAGGGCGCCAGATTGAGCAGTCGATCGGAAATATCGGTGGACCTGGCCATCGCCCGGATCTCCGGCGACGAGGTAAGGCGAATCCAGGTGGGCTTCCCGGGTCCCGCGAAGGGCTCGAGCGCACGCCAGAGGGGCTCCATCGCCCGGTAGGCCCGCCAGGCCTCCCACATCGACCCCAGCCGTGGCCCGACGACCGGGACCAGGAAGCCGATCGTCGTCAGGCCGGCGCCCAGTCCTGCCAGGGGAGGGGCGATGTCGGTGCTGAGGGAGTCCCATCTCTCCGAACCGGCCCATCGGGCACCGACAGCCATGAATTTGAGCAGGGCGAACGACAAGCCGATACCGAACGCGGCTACGAGTATGAGGAGGCCCCAGTGGGTCCACGCCGCTTGGAGATCTCGAAGCTCACGGGCCCACCGCCAGCATTTCGTCGCCACTACGAGGCTCATGGCGAAGTGCGCGGTCAGATAGAGCACGATCATCTCCCGCACGTACGGGGTGTTCGCGTAGAAGGTGTCGAAGTCGCGCTGCTGCTCGATGGGTACGCTGCTGAGGGAAAAGAGAACACAGAACGTCGCTATCACCACGGCGGTGGCCGCGATCCACGTCCTGGTGTGCCTCCGGAGGATCTCCTCGGGCCCCCCACGCCAGTGTATGAGGAGCACGATCGAGCCGCACGACAGGCACGACAGGATGCAATAGACGATGAGCGCCGAGACGTTCGGGACGCCGGTGAACCGGTTGACCCGCTCGATCGTCGGCGGAGCACCGAACACGAAACCTGCCGCCGAGGCCGCGAGGATCACAAAAATCGAATTCGACATCGGCGAATGCCAACTGCGCCAGAACGAAGGAGCCTTCACCACCAAGGCAATCGCGAGGACGCCGGCGGGAATGTAGTAGTCAGATCCGGTCATGCTCAGTAGCCTCTACCCATGCTGGACTGAATCCGGCCCGGCAAACCGGATGTCGGGAGGGCGTCTGACCCTTGCAGGTCTCGCAGCCGCGCTCCCATCTGCAGCCCGAACTCCTCCGCATCGCTTTCCTCTTGATTGTCGACGTGGCTCCTCGCGGCCAGGGCGACGAGGTCGTCGCCTACGAGTTCGCCACCGAGGGACCTGGCTGCGGCCGCGGCGACGTCGTCGTGGACCCCGTGGGACAGGCAATCGCCCATCAACGCATGCCACATCTCGTGTGCGAAGATCACGAACTGGTGAAGCGTGGTCGTCTGACTTTCGACGATGATGACGATCCGGTCGTCGAACCGCGCCGTGAGTCCACTGGCGGTCCCCTCGGGAAACTCGCGGAAGTAGAGGATGACCGGGTGGAACGGGAGCCCCGCGCGGTCCTCGTTGAAGCGCCGCTCGACGTCAGCCCTCATCACCGCGAACAGGCTGTCCGGATCCGAGGGAATCGGCTTGTCGAGACCCGCGAGCACGGCGTCGCAGAACTTCGCGATTCTCCGCGTGGTGGAACGCCGGGCCAGGTGAGCTCTTGGTGCGGCGAGAAAGCCCTGACGGGAGGGCAGTCCGTCGAGGCCCGCGGGCCCCCCCTTGTGAAAGCCTGCCATCTTCCCCTCGTTCATCCGAATGCCCCCACTTTGAGTTCCCCTCCGATGGGCGGTGAAGACGCGCCCCGCCCTGCTGCTACTGGTGACTGAAGGCCAGGTCAGTCGCTGCGTCCGGACCCGGGCCTAGGGCCCGGAGTCTTCCCGAGTGATTGCGTCCATGAAGGAGAGCAAAGCCGATTCCAGGCTCGGGGACAGCTCCCTGTTGCCGAGACGGAGCTGGACCTGCATGGCGTGACGATTCCTCACAGCCTCGGAGGGGTTCCTGAGGAACGACGTGAGGTACGGGATGACCTTGCTTTCCAGAACCCGTTTCACCGCCTCCGGCGGCGTCTGGGTGAAGTACTCCATGGGGACGTCGAAGAACCTGGCGAGGCCGGCGCCATGCCAAATGTTGGGCGTGCTGTGGTTCAGCAACTTGCCGTGCCACTGCGGGGTCATCCCACTGCCGGCAGCGATCTCGGCGGTTGTGTACTGGCGTCGGTGACCCGTGTGCTTGTCCACGGTCAGCCGGGTTTCCCTGAGGAACACGATGCGGCGGGCGAGCTCGGCCGCGGCACTTCTCGGCGCTTCGACGAGTTCGCCGTCGAGCAGCCGCCGGATGTCGGCCTCTGGAAGGGAGCTGTGGAAGGAGAGGTCTCGTAGGTTGAAAACCGATGCTCGGTCGAGTCCCGCCTCCGACTGGAGCTCCTCGACCTCTCTCACAGTTCTGGCGAGGTGCTCGTACCCGTCGCTCACGGGCCCTCCCGGTAGGCTGGAAGGGGAACTTGTGGTGGAAATGAGCCCGCAGCCCCCGCCGTCACTAGATCACGGAACGGTCAGATCCGCAATGAAATGATCGTTTCACGAGGCAGGTTAGCAGGCGTCGCCTTGGGGTCGCGTGGCTACCCTGATGTCGCTCTGCGGTCTTCCCCCGAACATGTCGGCCACCCAGCGCATGAGCTCGGCGTTCTGGGGATCGCCCTCGGCTCCCCGAGCCGCCATGGCGGCAAGGCCTATGCGTGCGGATCTCAGGCCGGCGACGACTGCCGCGACTTCCGCGTCGCCGGTTTCGAAGAACAGGGAGGGAACGTCAAGCGCGGCCGCCAGTGCCTCCAGAACCTCGGGAGTGGGGTGCGCCGCCCGGCCGAGACGGAGGCTTGTCACGAGGGGCCCGTTGAGGGTCTTTCGCCCCGTCCGCACGTTTCCGAGGTCGGCGAGTTCGGCATCTGTGGGGCGCTCCTGTCCGGCGGCGCCTTCCAGCAGGGCGGCAATCTTCTTGGCGATGGTGTGCGGCCCGCTGGGTTGCTCGGCCTTGGATGGCCGGGGCGCCGCCGGCGCATCCTCATCGAAGGAGCGCTTCTCTGCGGCCAAGAGCTCCTGAACGCTGACGCCGTAGGCTTTCGCGAGAGGAGCGGTGTACTGGGGGGCCAGTTTTCGCCGTCCTCCCTCGGCCGCCCGCACCGGTGAGCAGGAACTGGTCTGTGTGACGGCCGCAGTGTCCTTCTGTGTCATGCCGGCGTCGCATCGGAGATCCGCAAGGGTCGGAAGGCCGGACCGAGGGAACAGGTCATGTACGCGCTCACCGACCAGCGCCGCAAGCCGGGGCAGCTTCTCCGGCGGCGGGGACGCGTCCCCGGTCTCGTAGCGGGAGACGACGGACGGGTCCTTGATTCCGAGTGCGGCAGCCACCTGCGCCTGGGTCATGCTCCTCGCGACACGCGCGCTACGGAACCCGGAGGCATCAAAGCGGCGTTCGGGCATCGAGACTCCATCGTGCGGGGAACGGCCAGTTTAGCCACGTGATCAGATCTGCAGCTCCATAGGATGTGCATCCTGAAATCTGGTGACGCTGCTGCCTGTTGCCGTCGGATTCACCGCGCCTCGGGGGCCTGTGCCACGGCCGTGCACAGGTGCTCGCCGAGCGCGGCAGGGAGCTCGAACCGATCCTCGTGGTCGGGGCCGCCGGCCGCTGTTGTCGACGGCATGCACCGGCTGCGCGCCGCGATGGTACGAGGACTGGACGAGCGGCACCCACTACGGCGAGCTCAAGGGGGTACGACGGCGCTCCGGTTCCGATGCCGGGTCATTCCGCGTAGTCGTTGCCCTGGAGGTGGAGCGAGCGCAGGGCCGCCTCCAGGGTGAAGCGGTGGTCCGGGTCCGTGATGCGGTCGCCCAGGTGGGCGTCCAGGTTGCGCAGGCGGTAGCGGACGGTCTGGGCGTGGACACCGAGCACCTCGCCGACCTGATCGGCGGGGGCACGCGTGGAGATGTGGACGCGCAGCGTCTCGACCAGGCGCCCGCGCCGGGAGCCGGTGAGCCCGCTGAGCGGGGCCAGTTCGCGGGCGGCGATGTGGGTGACGAGCGCCGGGTCGGACAGGAGCCACAACGTTGTCAGATGGTCCTCGCAGTGCACGACCGGCTGGTGGGGCACGATCCCGTCGTCGATGAGCTGGAGCACCTTCCTGGCCCACCGGATGGAGTCGGCGGCCCGCGGCGGTGGCACGGTCAGGCCGATGACGGCCGAGGCTCCCTCGAGGGCGGATTCGAGCATCGCCAGACGCTCGGGGGTGAGGGGGCCGGGGATCAGCAGGTGCGGCTGCGGGATGCCGAGATCTGCGAGGACGTCCCGGTCCAGGCAGGTCCGCAGGGTGTCGGGCACCGGAGCCCGTAAGGCCACCAGGGTGCACTCGGTGGGGAGTTCCCACGCCGCCTGTTCGCACAGCTCGGCGATGGTCGCCTGCGGCAGGGGTGAGCCGACGAGGATGAGATGGAGCAGTTGCCTGCGTAATGCCGACACCTCGGAGGCCGCACGTGCCCGTACCTCCGCGTACCCCTCACGCGCGAGGGCCTCCAGTTCTTCGACGTACGCGAAGAGCGCGTCCGCGAAGGCGAGGATGAGGGAGGGGGATAATTTGTACCGGCGGCCGAGGGTCTTGGCCCGGCGCAGCGCGATGCGCGCGCCGAGTCGGTAGGCCCCATGGAGAGTTTCGAGGTCGCGGCCCTCGTAGGCCTCCACCCGGCCGAACTTGCGCAGGAGTTCGTCGCGCAGGACCGAGCTTGCGTCGGGATCGGCGACGCGGTCCACGAACGTGCCCAGGGCCTGTTCCACACCCTGGCGGATGGCGTCCGCGTTGGGGCCGTTGAGGAGCCGGGTGTACACGGGAAAGGCGCGCTGGACTTCTACTCTGATCTCCTTGATGAGGCCCGGGACCTCGGGCCTCATCAAGGCTGCGAACTCCTTGGGGAGCGGATCGAGCGGTTCACCGATGTCCGGCGTCTGTGCGATTGAGGGCATGACCGGTCCCTTGCTCTCCTGCGCGCCCGATGGGGAGCGGCGTGGCAGCGCCCTGGCTGAACGGAGGGCGCGGGCGCGGCCCGTCAGGTCCATACCTGTTTGTGGTGCTGACGCTAAATCAAGTTGCTTGTGCTGTACACCACGTGAGCACGAGTTGCGCCGGAGGAAGAGCCGAGGTTGGTGTAATCGGCCGGGAATCGGCCCTGGATGGCGGTTACTTGACCGCGGAGTGCCAGTTGCGGGAGAGCTGCTTGCCCGCGTCGGGGGCCACCGTGCCCGGGGCGTAGAGCCCGCCCAGGTAGGTCTGGGTGTTGTTCAGGGTCAGGCTGTTCTTGCCGGCCGCCGACGGAAGGCCGGTCTTGAGGTTGACCGCCGCGTCGATCAGGCCGAAGATCCCCAGGCCGCAGCCGCTGGCGCCGGGGACCGCGAAGGTCGTGTCGTACTGGGTGGAGCCGAGGAGGTTGAGTCGGCTCATGTCGCCCTCCTCGTTCGCGCTGCCGTCACCGTTGAACCGATCCACCCCGAACTCGGGGTAGTTGAGGTTCTTCGGCTGCAAGATGATCGGGTTGGCCTTGGTGCCGATGTAGCAGTTGCTGCCCAGGAACGGGTTCTCCAGGTGGATGCGGACGGGGATGTTCACGATCGTCTGGTCGGTGACGACGCCCGCTATCTGGTCGAAGTTCGAGGGGGTACCCACCGATTCCAGGGTCGCGGTGATCTTGTTGAGCTTGGCGTCCGAGAGCTGCTGGCAGATGGCCGTGATGCCCGGGATGTTGCTCGGACACATCAGCCCGAGGAGGCCGCCGGGCACGGTCGCGGAGTCGGCGATGATCGCCCCGGAGGAGGGTGCGACAACGATGCTGGTGCCGTCGGCGTTCTGGACGACTCCCATCTGGAGGTTGCTGTTGCCGGTGAGGACCGTCGTTTTGCCGAGCTTGATGGACCCGCTGGTGGAGTAGGAGACGACGCACTGAGGTGCCTTGTCCAGGCCGTCCGCCCCGAGCATTGCCGGCGCGTCGACGGGGCAGCGGGTGAACGGACCCCAGCTTCCGTTGAGCGCCGGCGTGGCGGCGGTCGCCGAACCGAGGGAGGCGAACGCGCCGAACGCGGTCAGCGCCGAGAGGGTGGCGAGCCGGGTGCGTGCGGAGGCGAGTGGCATGGAGGTGCCTTTCGATGACGGGGGACGTTCAGGTCTGCGGTGCGGCGGTGCGGCGGTGCGGAGGTACGGCGGTACGGCGGTACGGGTGGACGTGCGTGGTGCGAGGGTGGGGATCAGCGCTCGGGCGTCGGGACCACGTACGGCTGGCGGTCCTCGGTGCACTCGCCCTCGGTCGGTTGCGCCACACTGCAGGTCTGGCCCTGCATCTGCTTGATGTAGTTGCCGGAGCCGGAGATGGACGCGGTCAGCAGCCGGTCCAAGTCCTCACCGCCCGCCCCGCAGCCGGTGAACGCGGGGATGGTCACCTCGCCCGTCAGGGGTCCGCCCGAGGACAACTGGTAACCCGTGGCCGGCTGGCCGGAGATGATCACTCCCTTGCCGAGCATCACCAGGTGCGGGCCGGGGTGCGCGCGCGGGTCGGGCTCGGGGGAGCTGAGCGGGCCCGCAGTGCGGCAGGAGGGGCCGACGTCCAGGCGCGTGCCGTTGACCTCGGCGTTCAGTACGCGCAGGACCAGCGGAACGCGCACATAGGTGGTCGCGTAGTTGTCGCCCGTGCTGAAGTCGAGCAGGACGTCCGCCGCGACGCTCATCGGCCCCGCCTGCTCCAGGACCATGGTCGCCGTCGTCGGGGTGAAGCCGAAGGTCAGGAAGGTCGACGTGAACGGCGGGGTCTGCTTGCGGCCTTGGTGGTCGAGATTGCCTTCGGAGTTCTGGATGATGTGGAAGGTTCCGTCCGGGAACGGGACGAAGTCCGCGGGCCCCTGCTCGATCTGTACGCAGGACAGCGGGATCAGTGAAGCGCCGCCCAGTTTGGTGACGTTGGAGTAGCCCGTGATGTATCCGGTGAGCGACTGGCTGGTCGGGTTCTCCTTGACGCAGCGCGGAGCGGGCGGCCTGCCGGCCGCCGGGCCGGAGCGGGCGTCGCCGACCTTCGGCGCCTTGCTCTTGCCTTTGCTCTTGCCCTTGTCCCCGGGCGCCGGTGCCGCAGGGGCCCCGGGCGCGGTCGGCCCCTTCGGAGTGCCGGGGCCCGTCGGTGACGCGGGGTCCCTCGGTCGCTCGGTCGCCGGGGCCGTGGGGCCCGAAGGGGAGGGCGAACCGCTGGGGGCCGGGGTGTGGGAGGCCGGACCGACCGGGACGGTGACCAGCAGGCCGTGGCCGTCGGCGTCCTTCGCGAGGGTGCAGGCCAGGGTGAGGGACGGGGGAACGGCGGGAGCGCCCTCGGCCGTACCGAGGGCGAGGTCGACGCCGAGGTCCGTGGCCGTGAGGGTGAGGTCGCCGTCGGCGACGGCCGTCACGGTCGGGGCCTCGCCGCTGGTGGTGACGGTCAACGGCCCCTCGGCGGGAACGGCGACGGGCTGGGCGGCGCCGGTGCCGCGCCAGAGGGCCTGAGCCTTCGCCCCCTGTTGGGCGACTTCGAGGGACAGCCTGGTCTCGGGCACCACGGTGGCGGCCTTGAGGGCCGCGAGATCGGCGACGGCCGGGGCCGGGAGCTCGACCGTCGTGGTGACCGCGGTGGGGCGGATGGCCTCACCGCTGGTGGCCCGGCCGGGGAAGGTGGCTTTGATCCGTACCGCGACGCGTTGCGGTCCCGAGGGCAGCGCGCAGTCGTAGGGCAGCTTCGCGGTGACCTCCTGCGACCCCACCGCGGCGACAGCCGAGGAGAACAGGGGGGCGAGCGCCACAAAGGCGGCGATCGCCGCACCGCGTGCGCGCACGCGGTGTGTCCGCAGGGCGGGACGGTGGCCTCTCATCACTTGCTCCGCTCGGGGATCGTCCGGGGCACGACGGCCGGCGGGCCGGTCGGCGTGCCTGGTCGGCGTGTCTGGCAGGCGTCGTGGGTCGGCGAACGCCCGGCCGGGTCCCACCGGTCGGGCGTACGAACCCGGGGAGTGCCGGCGGCACTCCCGCACGCCTTACGGGTTGGAGCCGACGATGGTCGGGATGATCGCGGTGCCGGTCTTCTTGACCAGGTAGGCGCCCTTGAAGATCGGCTTGGCACCGACCGGAACGGCGCTGCCGCAGTTGGTCGAGGAGACGACGTTGAGCTCACCGGTGGTGCTGGAGACCGCGAGCTTGCCCGTCGAGTTGGTGTACGTGCCGGACGCCTTGCCCGTCACGCGGAAGACGCAGGCGCCGACGGTGACCTTGGCGTCGACGTTGCCGACGTAGCCCTTGGTGACGCCGGTCGCGGCGGTGTAGTCCTGTGCCACCACGGTCCACGGGGTGGTGGCGACGGTGGTCACGTTGCCCAGGACGCTGGTGCAGGGCGAGCCGGTGGCACCGAAGGTGATGGCGCTGATCGAGGCGACGGTGGCGGGGTTGCCGGTCGCGCTGGCCATCGAGCCGGACCCGCCCGAGGTCGTACACGTCATGGCGATGCCGTTGACGCTGAGGACGATGTTCCCGCTGTTCGTCGCCGTGAAGGCGGCGGGGGAGGGGTTGACGGTCCACGTGGTGGACGGCACGGCCGAGGCGGTGCCCGCGGTCAGGGCGAGTGCGGCGGCAGCGGCACCAGTGACGAAGGCGAGGTTTCTGAGGGTGTTCTTCATGGCTGTGGGACTCCTTGGGGATTGACCGGCGGAGGTGGGCCGCAGCTGTGCGATGGGGGAGACGCAGACGGCCCGCGGCTCGGTGTTCCTCGGCCGCGACGCTGACGTTACTTGCGGGAAACTTGGCTGAACAATGGCGTAGTTCAAGATTCTTTGAAGAGCCCGCATTAACTGTTCACGGGGTGAGCGGTCCTCGGCATCGCATTAGCGACCGGGTGCGTAAAATCGATAATTCCGGTCGATCGGGCGCCGATCCGGCCTGTTTCCCCTCGTGCAGGGCGTATGCAGCCCGACCGGGGAGTTGGGGGTGCTCTGCGTCGTGACAATCGGCGGCGCGCATGTGTAATCCACGTGACAAGGAATGCGGGTTCCGGACCGTCCCGCGAAAAACTCGCGACCCACTTATTGCCGTCCGATGTTACTCGGCCGTAGCGTTCCGGGTGCGATGCTCGCCCCCTGGTAGGCGGCCCCTGAACGGGGGAGTCCTGACGGCGGAGACAAGTGGCGCACCCGAATTTGTCCACGCGGTGACAAGTTCCCCGACCCCGGTTCGAATTGGTGTCACACCTATTGTCCGGTGATCGTGAACGACCTAACGTGCGGCCCGCGACGCACATGTGGCGCGCGACTGCTGGAGGTGGAGTGGGAATCGAAGTGGCTGTTGAAGGTCTGACCATGTCCTTCGGCAAGCAGAACATCTGGCAGGACGTGACCCTGACGTTGCCCGCAGGGGAAGTGAGCGTCATGCTCGGCCCTTCCGGAACCGGGAAGACGGTCTTCCTCAAGTCGCTCATCGGCCTGCTGAAGCCGGAAAGAGGACGAGTCCTCGTGGCCGGCGTCGACATGGTGAACAGCCCCGAGCGCGATATTTACGAGGCCCGCAAACTCTTCGGTCTCATGTTCCAGGACGGCGCCCTCTTCGGGTCCATGTCCCTCTTCGACAACATCGCCTTCCCGCTGCGCGAGCACACGCGGAAGAAGGAGTCGGAGATCCGCCGGATCGTCATGGAGCGCATCGACGTCGTCGGACTCCTCGGCTCGGAAGGCAAGCTCCCCGGTGAGATCAGCGGCGGCATGCGCAAGCGGGCGGGACTGGCCCGCGCGCTCGTGCTCGATCCGCAGATCGTGCTGTGCGACGAGCCGGACTCCGGTCTCGACCCCGTCCGCACCGCCAACCTCTCGCAGTTGCTGATCGACCTCAACGCGCAGATCGACGCGACGATGCTCATCGTCACCCACAACCTCGACATCGCCGCGACCGTCCCCGACAACATGGGGATGCTCTTCCGGCGCAACCTCGTCACCTTCGGCCCGCGGGAACTGCTGCTCACCAGTGACGAACCGGTCGTGGCGCAGTTCCTCGCGGGGCGGCGCGAAGGGCCCATCGGGATGTCCGAGGAGAAGGACGCGGCCACCCTCGCCGCCGAGGCCGCCGTGCCCGGCGTCGTACCCGCCGCGCCCCGGGTCATCGTCCCGCAACTGGAGCCCTCGCCCGGACTCCCGCCGCGCCAGGCCGCCATCAGGCGGCGCGAGCGCGTCCTCGCCATGCTCGACACGCTGCCGCCCGCCGCCCGTACCGCCATCGAGGACACCTACGCGCGCGGGGCGCAAGCGCCGACCCTGCGGATTCCGGCCACCGGGAGCGGCTCGTGATCACGGGCGCGCTGCGGCAGACCGGCCGGCTCTTCGCCCTCGCGGCCGAGGTGGGGCGGTCCATCTTCAGACGGCCCTTCCAGTTCCGGGAGTTCGTCGAACAGTTCTGGTTCATCGCCAGCGTCACGATCCTGCCCGCCGCGCTCGTCTCCATCCCGTTCGGCGCGGTGATCGCCCTCCAGGTCGGCTCGCTCACCCAGCAGTTGGGCGCCCAGTCCTTCACCGGAGGCGCCAGCGTCCTCGCCGTCATCCAGCAGGCGAGCCCGCTCATCGTCGCGCTGCTCATCGCCGGCGCGGGCGGCTCCGCCATCTGCGCCGACCTCGGCTCCCGCAAGATCCGAGAGGAGCTCGACGCGATGGAGGTCATGGGGGTCTCGCCGGTCCAACGCCTGGTCGTGCCGAGGGTGCTGGCGACGATGGGCGTGGCCGTGCTCCTCAACGGCCTGGTGTCCGTGGTCGGCACGCTCGGCGGGTACTTCTTCAACGTCATCCTCCAGGGCGGCACCCCGGGCGCCTACCTGTCCAGCTTCTCCGCACTCGCCCAGCTGCCCGACCTGTACATCAGTGAATTCAAGGCCCTGATCTTCGGGTTCATCGCGGGCATCGTCGCCGCCTACCGCGGCCTCAACCCGCGCGGCGGCCCCAAGGGGGTCGGCGACGCCGTCAACCAGTCCGTCGTCATCACCTTCATGCTGCTGTTCTTCGTGAACATGGTGCTGACGGGCATCTACCTGCAAATCGTCCCGCCGAAGGGAGGCTGAGGTCGATGGCCTCCCCGTTCCTCTGGCTCGACCGGTCCGGCGACCAGTTCCTGTTCTACGTCAAGGCACTGGCCTGGATTCCGCGCACCCTGCGCCGCTACCTCAAGGAGGTCCAGCGGCTGCTCGCCGAGGTGGCCTTCGGCTCCGGCGGACTCGGTGTCATCGGCGGCACCATCGGCGTGATGATCGCGATGACCCTGTTCACCGGCACCGTCGTCGGGCTCCAGGGGTACGCGGCCCTCGACCAGATCGGCACCGCCGCGTTCACCGGCTTCGTCTCCGCGTACTTCAACACCCGCGAGATCGCGCCCCTGGTCGCCGGGCTCGCCCTCTCCGCGACCGTCGGCGCGGGCTTCACCGCCCAACTCGGCGCGATGCGGATCAACGAGGAGGTCGACGCCCTCGAAGGCATGGGCATCCGCTCCATCCCGTACCTGGTCACCACCCGCATCATCGCGGGCGTCGCCGCGATCATCCCGCTCTACGCGATCGGCCTCCTCTCGTCGTACCTCGCCTCCCGCTACGTGACCGTCCTGTTCAACGGCCAGTCCCAGGGAACGTACGACCACTACTTCAACCTGTTCCTCTCCCCGACGGACGTCGTGCTGTCGGTCCTCAAGGTGTTGATCTTCAGCGTCATGGTGATCCTCGCCCACTGCTACTACGGGTTCCGCGCCTCCGGCGGCCCCGCCGGGGTCGGCGTCGCGGTGGGCCGGTCCGTGCGCAACGCGATCGTGCTCATCAGCGTCACCGACTTCTTCCTGTCGCTGGCCCTGTGGGGCGCGACCACGACCGTGAAGGTGGCGGGGTGAGATGAGCAGCCCACGCGTGATGAGCAGCCCACGAGTCACGACCCTGCGCCGCCGCACCGCCGGCCTCGTCTTCTTGCTCGTCCCCGCCCTCCTGGTCTGGCTGGCGATCGCCGTCTACGACAAGCAGTTCACCGACAGCACCCCGATCACCATCGAGACGGGCAGCGTCGGCAACGAGATGCACCCGGGGGCCGAGGTGAAGATGCGCGGCGTCGTCATCGGCGAGGTCCGCTCCATCGCCGCCACCGGCACGGGAGCCCGGCTCACCCTCGCGATGGATCCCGACACCCTCCACGAGGTTCCCGCCGACGTGCGCGCCCAGATGCTGCCGACAACCCTGTTCGGGGAACGGTTCGTGGCGCTCGTACCGCCGGCGTCGCCCTCGTCCGAACCGATCGGCGCCGGCGCCGTCATCCCCGAGGACCGCTCCAGCAGCGCGGTGGAACTCCAGCAGGTCCTGGACAACGTGCTGCCCATGCTCACCGCCGTCCAGCCGCAGAAGCTCTCCGCCACCCTGTCCGCCGTCTCCCGGGCACTCGAAGGGCGCGGCGCCAAGCTCGGCGACACCCTCGCCCAACTCGACGCGCACCTGCAGAAGTTCAACCCCGAACTGCCCGCGCTCAACCGGGACCTCAAGGAACTCGTCAAGGTCAGCAACGTGTACGCGGACGCGGCCCCGGACATCGTCACGGCCCTCACCGACTTCACCACCACCAGCGGCACGCTCGCCGAGAAGGAGAGCGAGCTGGCCGCCACCTTCGGGGCCACCACCCGGACCGCCCAGGACATCACCACCTTCCTGCGCCAGAACAAGGACAACATCATCCGGCTCGCCGCCACCGGCAGGCCGACCCTGGAACTGCTCGCCGAATACTCCTCGTCGTTCCCCTGCACCCTGCGCACCCTCGCCGAATTCGTACCGGCCATGGACAAGGCCCTCGGCAAGGGCACCGACCGGCCCGGGCTGCACGTCAACGTGGTCACCGTGCCCTCGCGGGGGGCCTACGCACCCGGTCGCGACACCCCCTCGTACACCTCGGGCGGCGGTCCGCACTGCTACCCCGTGCCCTACCTCGGTGTCCCGGTGGCACCCGCCGCGCGGGCCACGGCGGCGGCCGACCAGGACCTCGGTCCCGCCAACTCCGCGCAGGAGAACGACATCCTGAACGAACTCCTCGCGCCCGCCGCCGACAAGCGGCCAGGCGACCTGCCCGACTGGAGCAGCCTGCTGGCCGGACCCGCGTACCGCGGAGCGGAGGTGGTCCTCAAGTGAGGGACGACCTCGCACACACCCGACGGCGCCCCCTGACCGGCCCGGTGATCAAGTCCCTGATCTTCGTCCTGGTCACGGCCCTCGCCACGACCGTGCTCGCGCTCAGCATCGCCAACACCGGAGTGGACTCGGGTACGCGCTCGTACAAGGCGCTGTTCACCGACGTCACCGGGCTCATCGACGGGGACAGCGTACGGATCTCGGGCGTGAAGGTCGGCGAGGTGACGGACGTCCGCGTCGTCGACCGGCGCACCGCCCAGGTCACCTTCCGCATCCGCGAGGACCGCACGCTGCCCGTCTCGGCGACCGCCGCGGTGAAATACCTCAACATGGTCGGGCAGCGCTACGTCGCCCTCGACCGGGGCAGCGGCGACGTGGGCTCCGCCCTGCCGCCCGGCTCCACCATCCCGCTGGACCGCACGACGCCCGCTCTCGACATGACGCTCCTCTTCAACGGGTTCAAGCCGCTCTTCGAGGGCCTGTCGCCGACTGACATCAACGACCTCGCCGAGTCGCTCGTACAGGTCCTCCAGGGCGAGGGCGGCACCGTCGACAGCCTCCTTCGGCACATCGGGTCACTCACCCGCACCGTCGCCGCCAAGGACCAGGTGATCGGCCAGGTGGTCACGAACCTCAACACCGTCCTGGACACGCTCAACACCCGCGAGGCCGCCTTCGGCGATCTCGTCGTCACCCTCCAGAAGCTCGTCACGGGCTTCAACGACGACCGCAAGCCGCTCGGTGAGGCCGTCCAGGCGATGGGTGACCTCACCACCGTGACCGCGGGACTCCTCCAGGACGGGCGGGCCCCCCTCAAGCGGAGCATCGGCGAACTGGGCCGCCTCTCGAACACCCTCGGCGACCACACGCCGCAGATCGAGGACTTCCTCGAAAGGACACCGGCCAAGATGGCCGCCCTGGCACGGCTGTCCTCGTACGGGTCCTGGTTCAACCTCTACCTCTGCGAGGCCCGCGTGAGCGGTGTGAGCACCTCCGACGGCTCCAAGCCGCCGACCGGCATCATCGTGACCGAATCGAGGTGCCGCGGATGAGCCGCCCGCCCCGGTTCACCCCCGTCAAGGACCGCAACCCCGTCACGGTGGCCGTCGTCGGACTCGTCGTGCTCGTCATGACGGCCGTCCTCGCCTACAACCTGGACCGCCTGCCGTTCTCCGGCGCGGGCACGACCTACAGCGCCGACTTCACCGAGGCCGCCGGACTCGCCACCGGCGACGAGGTGCGCATCGCCGGCGTCAAGGTCGGTTCGGTCACCGGCGTCGCCCTCGACGGACCCAAGGTGAAGGTGACCTTCGGGGTCGGCGACGCCTGGGTCGGTGACCGCTCCACCGCCGCCATCGCCATCAAGACCCTGCTCGGCGAGAAGTACCTGGCCCTCGACCCACTGGGCGCCGAACGTCAGGACCCCGGCAGCCGCATCCCGTCGACGCGCACCACGTCCCCGTACGACGTGACCCAGGCGTTCCAGGACCTGAGCGGCACCGTCGACGCCATCGACACCAAGAAGCTCGCCGAAAGCTTCGAGACGATCTCCGCCACCTTCAAGAACTCGCCGCCGAGCGTGCGCAGCGCCGCCACCGGCCTGTCCGAACTCTCCAAGTCCGTCTCCAGCCGTGACGCCCAACTGTCCCAACTCCTTAAGGGGAGCCGGACGTTCACCAAAACCCTGGAGGGCAAGAAGTCAAGCTTCGAGACCCTCATCGAGGACGGCGGTTCACTGCTCGGAGAGTTGAAGGACCGGCGCGACGCCATCCGCGCCCTGCTCAAGGGCAGCCGTGAGCTGGGCACGCAGCTCAGCGGCATCGTCGCCGACAACGACCGCCAACTCGGCCCCACCCTGAAGGCCCTCAGCCGCGTCACCGAGGTCCTGGAGAAGAACAGCGGCCAGCTCGACAAGACCCTCGCCCTCGTCGGCCCGTACTACCGGCTCGTCGGCAACACCCTGGGCAACGGCCACTGGTTCGACAGCTACCTGTGCGGAGTCGTGCCGCGCAACTACCTGCCCGAGGCGTCACAGCCCAAGACCGGATGCCAACCGCCGCAGCAGACGTCGCCGGCGGCGGCGAAGGGAAGCGGTGCCCGATGACCGAACTCAGAAGACCCCTCGTCATCGGGCTCGCCATGGTGGTGCTCGCGGCCTGCGGCCTCGTCGCCGTCCGCGCCCTCGGCTCCGACGGCTCCCGTGTCACGGCCTATTTCGACCGCGCCGTCGGCATCTACGCCGGCTCGGACCTGCGCATCCTCGGGGTGCGCGTCGGCGAGGTCGAGTCCGTGGAGCCCGAGGGCACCCGGGTACGCGTCCGACTCCACATCGACGACGGCGTACGCGTCGCGGCCGACGCGCGGGCCGTCATCGTCGCCCCCAGCATCGTCGCGGACCGGTACGTCCAACTCACCCCGGCCTACGCCTCGGGCCCCGCCCTCGCCAACGGAGCCCACCTCGCCGCGTCCCGCAACCGGACCCCCGTCGAGATCGACCAGCTGTACGCCTCGATCACCGACCTCGGCCAGGCCCTCGGCCCCGACGGCGCCAATGCGGGCGGAGCCCTGGCCGGCCTGATCGACACCGGCGCGAAGAACCTGCGCGGCAACGGCGACGCGATCGGCACGTCCATCCAGGAGTTCGGCAAGGCGGCCAAGACCCTCGACGGCAGCAGCGACGACCTGTTCGCCACGCTCGGCCAGCTCCAGACGTTCACGACCATGCTCAAGGACAAGGACGGCGACGTCCGCACCGCCCAGGAACGCCTCGACGACGTGGTGACGTTCTTCGCCGACAACAAGGACGACCTCGCGGGCGCCCTCACCGAACTCGGCACGGCCCTCGCCCAGGTCAAGACCTTCATCGAGAACAACCGGGGCGAGCTGAAGCAGAACGTCGACCGGCTGGTCCCCCTGACCCAGACCCTCGTCGACCAGCGGGCCTCCCTCGCCGAGGCACTCGACGTGGCCCCGCTCGCGGCGTCCAACGTGGTGGGCGCGTACAACAAGGACACCCGCACCCTCGACGGCCGGGCCAACCTCAACGAGATCAGCATGGGCGGACCGCTGCTCCCCCTGCCCGTGGCGGGCGGCTCCTCGGCCGCCGGGAAGGGGGGTCGATGAAGCGCCGCGGACCCCTCACCGGAAAGGCCGCCGGGGCGGGCATCGCCGGGATCGTCGCCCTGGGCGCGGTCGTGGTCCTCACCGTGACCATGCTCCCCGCCGACCTGCCCCGCTTCGACGGCATCGAGGACCTGCCGCTGCCCGGCGGCGCGGACCTCGGCTCCCACCCGTACACGGTCACCGCCGAACTCGCCGACGTCCTCAGCCTCGTCCCGCAGTCCGCCGTCAAGGTCAACGACGTCGCCGTCGGCCGCGTCACCGAGATCCGCCTCGGGACCGGCGACTGGACGGCGCGCGTCACCATGAAGATCAACGGGGACATCCGGCTGCCCGCCGACGCGGGCGCCCGCCTCCAGCAGTCCAGCCTGCTCGGCGAGAAGTTCATCGAACTCACCGCCCCCGCCAAAGACGCGGGCGGTGCGCGCCTCACCAACGGCAGTACGATCCCGCTCGCCCGCACCAGCCGCGACACCGAGGTCGAGGAGGTCTTCGGCGCCCTGTCCCTGCTGCTCAACGGCGGTGGGGTCAACCAGCTGAAGACCATCACCAAGGAGCTGAACGCCGCGCTGGGCGGACGCGAGCCCGAGGTCCGCTCCATGCTGGAGCGGGTCAACACCCTGGTGAGCGAACTCGACGCGCACCGGGACGACATCACCCAGGCCCTCGACGGGGTCAACCGGCTCTCCACCACCCTGGCCGGGCGCAAGGAGGACGTGGGGAAGGTCATCACCGGCCTCTCGCCGGGCCTCAAGACCCTGGAGAACCAGAGGGGTTCGCTCCTGACCATGCTGCGCGCCCTCGACACGCTGTCCGGCGTCGCCGTCTCCACCATCAACGCGGGCAAGGACGACATGGTCGCTGACCTCAAGGCACTGGCGCCGACCCTGCAAGCACTCGCCGACGCCGGCGCCGACCTGCCCGACTCCCTCCAGGCGCTGCTGACGTACCCCTTCACCGACGAGGTGATGCGGGGCATCAAGGGCGACTACCTCAACACCTACCTGCACATCGCCGCCGAACCGGGCACGCAGGTGATCCCGCCGCTCGTCCCGCGGGCCACGCCCGGCCCGACGCCGACCCCCACCCCTCCCACCGATCCGGGCACCACCGGCCGCGGGGGCGCGTCCGGCCGCGGTTCCACGAAGCCGCCCTCACCGCTGCCGCTGCCGCCCGTCCAGACCTTCGAACCGCCGGGAGCCTCGTCCTCCCCGAGCGCGCGGAGCACCACCGACGGAGCGAAGGACGGAGGGAAGACCCGGTGATCACCCTCGCCGTACGACTGAAGAACCTCGCGTTCCTCGTCATCTCCGTCCTCGTCCTCGGTCTCCTCGGCATCCGCTACGCCGACCTCGGCCGCTACATCGGCGTCGCCGACTACTACACCGTCGACGTCCACCTCTCCCGGACCGGGGGCCTGTTTCCCCACTCGGACGTCACCTACCGGGGCGTATCCGTAGGACGCGTCGGCGCCATCGACCTCACCGCCGACGGGGTCGTGGCCCGGCTGCACATCAAGAAGGCGGCCGCCCGCGTCCCCGCCGACGCCCAGGCCGTCGTCGCCGGACTGTCCGCCGTCGGCGAGCAGTACATCGACCTGCGGCCCCGCAGCGACCAGGGCCCGTATCTCAGGGAGGGCGCCCGTATCGACCAGGCCGACACAGAGGTCCCCGCACCCGTCACCGACCTCCTGGCCAGCATGAACGACCTCACCCGGTCCGTTCCGCTCGACTCGCTGCGCACGGTCGTCGACGAGCTGGGCAAGACCTTCGAAGGCCACGGCGACGACCTCCAGGCCCTGATCGACAGCGGCAGCGCGTTCGTGCAGGCCGCCGACCGCTCCCTGCCCGCGACCACCCGCCTCATCAACGACGGCGAGGTCGTCCTGCGCACCCAGGCGGAGGAAGCCCGGGCCATCAGGGACTTCGCCACCGGCGCACGCGAACTCGCCGTCACCCTCAAGGGATCCGACAGCGATGTCCGCCGCCTGCTCGCCGTCACGCCGGACGCGGCCACCCAGATCAGCGGCCTCCTGCGCGACCTCGACCCCAGCCTCGGCGTGGTCCTGGCCAACCTCCTCACCACCTCGGAGATCGCCGTCACCCGGCAGCGCGGCCTGGAGGAACTGCTCGTGAAGTTCCCCGCGGCCGTCTCCGCGGGCGCCACCACCGTCGACGGAGGACGGATGAACCTCGGCATGGCCGTCACCTTCTTCAAGCCCCTGCCCTGCACCTCCGGCTACGGCGGCACCCGCTACCGCAACGGCCTGGACCTCGGTACCGCACCCGCCCTCAACACCGGAGCCTCCTGCACCAGCCCGGCCTCGTCCGGGAGGAACGTGCGCGGCTCCGCGAACGCCCCCCAGGGCGGCCCCGTCCCCACCCCGGCCAAACCGGGCTCCCTGCCCTCGGGCAGCGCCGGCTCCGCCACCGCACCGGCCGCGCAGCCCCTGCCCGGCGCACTCGCCCTGCCGGGCCAGGCCGGTGGCCCCACGGACCTGGCCGGGCTGCTCGGCCTCGGCGCCGGGAGCGGCCGATGAAGCGAGCGCGCGTCTTCGCGGGCGCGGCCCTGGCAGGGGCGCTCGCCTTCTGCGGGACCGGTGCCTGGACCTACGCACAGGCCCGCACCGACGAGGCTCTCGCCTTCGGCCGGGCGCGGGACGAGGTCCTCGCCCAGGGCCGCGATCACCTCACGGTGCTCAACACCCTGGACGCGTCCACGCGGGAGCACGCGGAGGCCGGCATCGAGGCGTGGCGCGACGCCTCCACCGGGCCGCTGCTCACCGAACTGGGCGCCACCCGGCCGGTGGTGGGTGCCTCGGCCCGTGCCACCGTCACGGAAGCGGCCGTGACCGCGCTGGACCCCCGGGCGGGTACGGCGAAGCTGATCGCGACGATCCGCGTCGACGTCACGCCCCAGGGCACCTCGAAGGCGACGAGCGACCGCAAGCGTCTCGAAGCTGTCCTGGAGCGTACGGGCGGCGACACCTGGAAGGTCAAGGCACTGAGCGCCGTACCGGTGGCGGGCGCGGGCGCCACCGCTTCCGCCACGGCCGGCGCGGAAGGCGAGGCACGGTGACGCTGCTGCGGCGCAAGACGAGGAACGTGCCTGCGGAGATGGTGGGGCCGACGGAGACGGAGGGGCCGGCGGAGACGGAGGGACCCGCAGAGACGGAGGGGCCGGCAGAGACGGAGGGACCGGCCGTGCGGGACACCACGGCTGGTGCCGACGGCGCACCGGAGGCGCGGGACTCCCGCCTCCGCCCGGCCGGCCGGTGGCGCACCCCGGCCGTCGCGGCGGCCGTCGTCCTCCTGCTCCTGGGCGGCGGAGCCTTCTTCCACGGCGCCCACCGACTGCGCGCGACCTCGTCCGCCCAGAACCGCGCCCTCACCGACACCGCGACCACCGAGCGAGTGAGCGGCGAGGTCGGCGACGGCCTCGCCAGGATCTTCTCGTACACCCCCACCGGCGCCGACGCCACCGCGCGATCGGCGCGGACGGTGCTCGGGGGGAAGGCGGCCCGGCAGTACGGCGACCTGTTCGCCCAGCTCCGCGCCAACCTGGAGACGCAGAAGATCACCCTGAACACGAGGGCCGTCCGCACCGGGGTGATCGAACTCGACGGGGACACCGCGCGCCTCCTGGTCCTCCTCGACCAGACCTCACAGCGGGACGGGGGCGCCACGACCTCGGCCGCGGCCCAGCTGACCGTCACCGCCCAGTTCCAAGAGAACCGTTGGCAGATCGTCGACATCAAGACCCGCTGAGAGATGAGCGGGAGACGGGAACACCCCATGAAACTCGCGGTCCGCGCCCTCGTGGGCACCCGGCCGATCCTGGCCGTCGCCCTCGCCCTCACCCTGGTCGCGGGCGGAATCGCCGCGTGGGCGGCCCAGGACTGGTACGGGGCGAGCCACGACGAGTCCGCCGCGTACGCCGTCCAGCGCGACCGGGCGCTCGCGGCGGCGGAACAGGCCGTGCAGAACCTCAACACCCTCGACCACACCAAGGTGGACCAGGGCCTGGATCTGTGGGAGTCGTCCACGACCGGCGACCTGCACGACCAACTCGTCAAAGGGCGTGTCGAGTTCGCGCAACAGGTCAAGGCGGCGAAGACGGTGACCACCGCCCGGGTGCTGTCCGGCGCCGTCACCGAGTTGGACGACCGCGCGGGGCGGGCCAAGGTGCTGGTCGCCCTGCGGATCACCGTGAAGGCGGCTGACGACAAGAGCAGCGAGAAGGACAGCCGCATGCTCGGCGAACTGAGCCGCACCGGAACCCACTGGAAGCTCAGCGCGCTGGGTCAGGCCCCCGTGGGTGGTACGGCGACCGGCTGACCGGCCGCCGTACCGCGAGAGCACGCCGCAGCCGAGAGCCGCCCGCACCCGAGAAGGACAGGCACGATGTCGACGACCCGCCACCTCATCAACCGCCAGCGCCGCCGCCGGACCGTCGGCAACCAGACCGTCCCCGCCGTGCGCCCGGCCGACGCCACCGGCTCACAGGAGCCCCTGGACGGCGCCTCCCGCCCACCCGTGGGCCATCGGCCCGCATCCTCGCCGACGCGGACGCGGACACCGACGAGCGGGGCCGCCGACGCGAAGCGGCAGGAGACGCCCGAGCCGGACGAAGCGGCCGGTACGGCCGCCCGCACGCGCGGGGGCGGAGGGAAACGCCTCGTCCCCCTCCTCGTCCTCTGCGCCCTCACCGTCCTCCTCGGCTCCGGCGCCGGATACGCCCAGAGCCGGGCAGCGGCGCTGAGGGACGATCCCGTACGGGCGAACACCGCGCTCACCGACGTCGCCCGTACCAGCGAGATCAAGGGCCAGGCCGCCAGTGCCGTCGCCTCCCTCTTCTCCTACGACCACGCGCGGCCCGCCGCCTTCGAGAGCGCGGCGAAGACCTTGCTCACCGGCAAGGCCGTCACCCAGCACCGGGCGCTGTTCAACGATGTTCTCGCCCAGGCGGAGAAGCAGAAGACAGTGATCACGACGACGCTCACGGACAGTGCCGTCGAGCGCATCGACGGCGACCGGGCGCGCGTCCTGGTCTACGCGGATCAGAGCAGCGTCAGTACGGCGGGAGCCGAGGGACGGAGCTCTCAGGACCAGGGCGTCTATGCGGGAGCGATGTTCGCCCTGGACCTGGTGGACCGAGACGGGCACTGGCTCGTGGAGGGGATCGACACCTTCGGTCGCTGACCGGAGGTGCGCCGGGCGAGGCCACGACGGCGTGGTCCTGTGCGGTTCGCTGTACGCCGGCCGCTGGAACAACGGGGCGGAGACACAGGGGGCCGCCGGTTACGCCGGGGCCGGGATGCTTGGCGCTGTCGTCGTAGGGCAGACGCTGTCTGGAACGGCGGGCTTCCGCCGGTCGCGGCTCATTCGCACGTGGCAGTGCGGAGCAGGGAGTGCTCCATGATCCTCATCCTCGGTCTCATCCTTTTGATCGCTGCCCTGATCTTCGCCGTGGCAGGGGTCATGGCGAATCTCGGCAGTGCCCACGAGCTCACCAATGACTTCTCCGTCTTCGGCTACCACGTCACCAGCTCGACCGGTGCGCTGTTCCTCTACGGCATCGCTGTCGGAGCGGTCGCCGTCCTGGGCCTTGCCCTCGTCCTGGCGGCGGCCCGCCGGGCCTCCCGCCGCAACCGCCTCGCCCGCCACGAAGCCTCCCTCGCCTCGAAGCGGGAGAGCGCGGTCGTGGACCGAGAACGCGAGGACCTGATCGAGCAGCGTGACGCCGCCCGCGCGCAGAACGCCCAAGCACTCGGCGAGGACCGCCCCACCCCGACGGCCGTCCCGGCCGCGGGTCGCCGGCGCACCAAATGGTTCGGCGGGCACGGCGAGCCCCGCTAGCCCTGGCCGCCCGACACCCTCCCGTCCGTAGCTGTCGAACCCGGCGGCACCCGAATATCTGAGGAACGGGCACCTGTAAATCTGTGTTGGTCGGAGTAGACATTGCGCTGTGGCGTGGTTATGGTTTCTCTCGTAGCCCAGAGAGACCGAAAGGCCCGGCAGGGACGAACCGCCGGGCAGCGGTAAGCGAAGTTCAGGCAGTCGCAGTGCAGCAGTGCGGTGCGGTCATGGAGTGTCGAAGCCAGGGTTGTTGGAAGACGGCGACGGGGCTGATGGCCGGACCGGGCGGCCCGCAGTGATCAGGGGCCGCCGCGAGCAGTCGGGGCCCTGGTGCACAGGCACCAGGGCCCCTCCGTACGCAGAGAAGTTGTCCGGCCGTCCCGAAGCCGGCGATCACCCCCGCCTACGCGATGGGCCGTATCCCTCGGCCCCCCGACAACCCGGCAAGAGGAGGCCCCCATGGAACCGTGCGTGACGGTCTCACCGGACATCGACGGTGTCCGCGTGATCACCTGCACGGGCGAGTTCGACCAGGACACCCTCGAACCTCTTCGGCAGGCGGTCGCGGGCGCCCTCGCCGACCCGGTGCGCACGATCGTGCTGGACGTCAGCAGGATCACGTTCGTTGACTCCTCCATGCTCAACGAGTTGATCCGCCTGTGGCGCACCGGCCGTCCCATGGTCCTGGCGGGCCCCCTGAACCCCCAGATGGCCCGGCTCCTCGAGCTCACCTCGGCCGATCAGCTCTTCACCATCGTCGACAGCGTCGAGGCGGCGCTCACCCTCTAGCTCGGTCGCAGGGACACGTGCTCAGGTGGCGGGGTCGTCCTGCTCGAGGGAGCCTGTGGCCGCGGTGATGCCCAGCTGGAGTGCCGCGAGTCCTGTGGCGAGTGCGTGCCGGTTATCGGCGCTCATGGTGTCGAGGGCCTGGGCGAGCGTCTGCCGGCGCTTCTCTCGTATCTGGGCGAGGTGTAGTTCGCCGGCCGGGGTGAGCCGGGGGGTGAGCTCGCGGCCGTCGCCGGGGCAGGGATGCCGGCGTAGGAATCCGGCGGCCTCCAGCCGGTCGCAGAGCCGGGTTACGGAGGGGGCGGCGGCGCCGAGAAGCTGGGCCAGGGCGCTCATGCGGATCCCGGGCCGGCGGTCGAGCAGGAACATCAGGCGCAGCTGCGTGGTGGAGACCGGTGCTGCCGCAGTGGCCTGGCGGGCGTTCTCGTAGACGACGTCGAGGAGTTCGGCGATGTCGCCGACCGAGCGTGCGGCGTCCGGGTCGATGCCGCTGGGCCCGAAGGCCGGTACAGGCATGTGCGTTCCCTCCGTGCGAGCGGCCCGCCCACCGGTGCCGGTCAAGTGCTGGGGTCCTGCCCGCTGGAGCGGGACTTTATGGCTTCCTGCGAACCGGCGGACACTCTCTCGGCCGTCGAGGCCGTCGAGCCCGCCGACCGATTGATGGCGTGTGGGTTGGTGAGGTAGTCGAGCGTGCCGGTGACCTGCAGGATCCGCTCCAGCGCCGTCGGCCGTCCGTCGAGGTGCAAGCGTACGCCCGCGGCGTCCGTGCGCCGGCGGATCATCAGCAGGACCGCCAGCCCGCTGGAGTCGACGCCGGCCATGTCCGTGCAGTCCAGGTGCAGATCACGCAGGGTGCCCGGGCCGGCCAGGACCGCGGAAACGGAGTCCAGGAGGCGGTCGGCATCCAGGTAGTCGAAGTCGCCGTGCAGCTCGATGCGCACGGCGTCGGCCGTATCGGTGCGGGTGAGGCGCAGTGGCCCGGGTACGGGGATCATCCGGCGGCTCCGCCAACGGTGAGAGGGCTATCGGTCAGGCGCGTGAGGGCGAGGCGGAGCATGTCGGTGGCGCGGGGGAAGTCCTTCAGCTCAGCCGCGAGTACGTCCAGCGCCGGCGGCAGACTCTGCGCCGGGACGCTGCGGGCTTCGAGGATGCCCGCCGTCCACAGCAGGAAGCGGGAGAACAGCTCGGCGTCGCCGGTGTAGAGGGCGGCACCGAGGAACTCCACGATGTGGGCCAAGTCCTCGGCCGTGCGTTCCCGCTGCGCCTCGCTGTAGCCGCGCATCGCCGGAAATCTGCTCTCCAGGGCGGTGAAGACCGTCCGTACGAGCTGCGGTCGGCTGCGGGTGACGAGGGTGTACTCCTGGTCGACCAGGTGCGGCAGGTCATCGATGGGCTGGTGGTCGGGCCGGGGACGCGGCAGGGGCCGGCTCTCGAGAAGATCGGCGGCCGCACGGGCGTCCGGCGTCCACGCGTCCGCACCCAGCAGCCGGGCGTACTCGCCGTCCGGCCCGAACGCGGCTCCTCCCACGAGAACCGGAGCCCCGGCAGCCTGACATGCGGTGATCGTCGCGTGCGCGGTCGGCAGCCGGGTGGGGATCGAACTGGACAGGGCGACGACGTCCGGCCCGGTGCGGTGGATGTGCGCGACGAGATGCGGGGTGGGCACGTGGGCGCCGAGGTAGTCCACCTGCCAGCCCCGCAGCTTGAGGACCTCGGCTACGAGCCGTGCCGGCAGCCCGTGCCACTCCCCGTCCACGCACGCCACCACGACCCGCCCACGCGAGATCTCCGTACGGGCGGCAGGATGTTCGGCGACGACGGCTACGGCACGCTCGTTGATCGCGGTGGCGGCGTGCTCCTGCGCGACGCTGATCCGGTTGGCGGCCCATTGCTCACCGATACGGCCCTGCACCCGGGCGATCACGTTCAGGAAGAGGTCCTGCGGTGCGGCTCCTTCGTCCAGGGCATGGAGGACAGCGGTGACCGCGGCCCGCTCGTCGCCGGCCAAGGCCGCGTTCCAAAGCCGTGCGGTCACGGGTTCCGTGCTTGTCATAGGGGTTGTCACGCCGTGAACCTGCCCCTCGTGTGCCCGTTTACGGCACTGAGGTGGTTGGTTCGGGGCGCGGAGATCGCCACGACGGCCATGTCGTCGTGACGGCCGCCGCCGACCCATTCGGAGGCGAGCATCTGTACCCGCTCCACCACCGCTTCCGCCGGCATCCCCGCGCACTCCCCGAGCACCCGCTGCAGCCGCGCGTCACCGAACATGGCCCCACCCAGCGGTCCGCCTCGTGCCTCGGTGATCCCGTCGGTATAGAGCACGCAGGTCTCGCCCGGGGCGAGCGTCACCTCCGCCGTCTCGGCGGTCACGGTCGGTAGCGCTCCGACCAGCGTGCCGTAGGTCGCGGCCTCCTCCACGGTTCCGTCGACGCGCAGGATCAGGGGAGCGGGATGGCCGGCGCTGGTCAGCCGCAGCTTGACGGAGCCGCCCTCGCGGACCGCCGAGGCCAGGACCAGGGTCGCGAAGCGCGCGTTGTGCGTGCTCAGGAGCGCGGTGTTCAGCAGGTTCAGCATCCGCGGGTGATCATGGGCCATGGGCAGCAGCGCGTGCAGGGTGTTGCGGATCTTTCCCGTCATCACGGCGGCTTCCAGGCCCTTGCCGCAGACGTCGCCAAGGACGACCAGCGACGCGTCGCCCGCCACGGCGGCGGGATGAACGTCGTAGAAGTCCCCGCCGATCCGCTCATGGTCCAGGGAGGGCCGGTAGCCGCCCGCGTACTCGACCCCCGCCACCTGATGCAGCGATGGCGGAAGCAGTTCGCGCATCAGCGTCTCGCTGATCGACGCCTGCTCCGCGTACAGGCGCGCGGCCGACATGGCGGCGCCCGCTCGGGCGGCGAAGAGACCGGCGAATACCTCCTCGCCCTCGGTGAATCCGCTACGGCCGGCGCGGCGCAGCAGGACCAGCGCTCCGGCGGGGACGCCGTGGCCGGGCAGTGGTGTGATCACTATCGACCCGACCGTGCCGAACTCCTCCGGGACCAGCCACTCCGGGGCGGTGGACGGGTCGATCCAGCGCGAGGGGACGGGCGGGAATCCCTGGAGCGCTTCCGCCAGCCCCGGTACGGCCTCGGGCTGTGCGGCAACCCGCGACGCCGTCGGCATCCCGCCGCGGACACAGGACACGATGGGCAGTTCACGGGCGCGTGACGGCGCGATGACCACAGCCGCGTCGGCCAGGTGTTCCGCGGCCATCTGCGCCGTGACGTCCATGCACCGTTCCAGATTCAGCGAAGACAGCAGCACATTCGACGCTTCCCCCAGGAAGGCGGTGCGCTGCCGCTCCATGCGCAAGGCCTCGCGGGCCAGACGGTGGTCGGTGTCGTCGACGAGCCACCACACCACCGTCCCGTCACCGGGGCATGTGGGATGCGCCTCATACGAACGGTCGCCGACCGGCCCCTGCACCAGAGCGCCGGCTTCAGCCACCGAAGCCCGGGCAGGTGCAGGGGCGAGACGGCGGGTGTGGGCTTCGGACAGCCACGCGGGCACGGTCCCCGCGATCGGCGTCCCTGCGCGGGCCTGAGGGAATAGCAGACCGGCAACCTCGTTGACCAGGACCAGGTTTGCCTGGTCGTCTGCCACAAGCACGGGGTAGGGGGCCTCACTCCACGGTGCGCGCACCGAAGGGGCCGCTTCCTGGGTGGGAATCACCAAATCGTTGAGGCCCGCTGCGCGAACCCCTCACCTCATAGTCTCGGAGAAAGTTACTTGCCTTCCGGCAACCATCCTCTATCCGTCGCCCTCCTCGCAACTGCGCCTCCCGCACCGCACGGTCCCTCACCGCTTCGAGGTCACCAACCTCAGGCCTGCATCCCGATGGGCGGACAGCGTCCAGGACGCGAGGAAATGCCGACTACCTTCACCCGCAGCCGAACCAGATCGGCGCGGCGCATGACCTCCGGCATCGCGGCGCATGACCTCCGACATCAAGGGCAGGTGATAGCGGCATGAACCCGTCTGCGGCAGCCGACAACACCCCCCGTCCGGAGCACACCATGAACGGTGCACAGCCGGCTGTTGCCACGGCGGCTTCCGCCCGCCACCGGGTCACCGAGCTCCTCACGGGCGCGGGCATCAGCCCCGACAGCGTCCCTGCCACCGACGCTCTCCTGATCACCTCGGAGCTCGTCACCAATGCCATCCGCCACGGCGGCGGCGTCACCCACTTCCACGCCGCCATCACCGACGACGCCCTCCACCTGGCCGTCAGCGACGCGAACCCCGACCACCCCTGGTCCCATCCCACGGCCTACGGCCGTCCTGGTGGCTACGGATGGCCCCTCATCCAGCTCCTTGCCGAACGCGTCGACATCACCCCCCTCCCGGGCGGTGGGAAAACCATCACCGCCACCCAGCGTTTGAAGAGCACGGACGCGACGTACGGGGCGTTCGGGACAGCCGAAAAGCAGCAGACAGGCACGCATGAGTGATGCAGAAACAGCAAAAGTAGTCGCAACAAGAATTGCTGCGTACCTCGCCGCGGTTCACCCCGACCCTCCGAACCCCGACGACCTCGCCTGGCTCATCGTCCACGCACTCAACCAGGCCGGACTCCTCGCCGGCGGCCGCCCCAGGCCCGACGCCGACGAAAGAGCACCAGGAGCGCAGCGAGTCCTGGCGCTCCCGGACCGCAACGACGGGGCGCGCGTCATCGTCTGCGCCGGTGAGTTCGACCAGCGGACCCTGCGGGCCGTTCAAGAGGCCGGCACCGCCGCCATCACCGATCCGGACATCCGGCGCATCATCCTGGACATCAGCGGCGTCACCTTCGCCGACTCCTCCATGCTCAACGAGATGTTCCGCCTCCGGCGGAGCCGCCCTCTGGTCCTCATCGGCCCGCTGCCCCATTCCCTCGCACGCGTCCTGGAGCTCACCCAAGCCCGCGCCCTGTTCCACGTCACCGACAGCATCGAAGCGGCCCTCGCCTGGGGTGGGTGAGCCAGTTCACCCGCTTGCGGGGCCCTGGAGAGGGCAGGCGCGTGAGGTGACCACAATGGACGCGAGAGTGTATTGCGGCGACGACGGCCGGTGGGCCGCCCCGTTGCCCGGACGCCTGTACGTGAACCTGCTCGGCGGCCCCCTCGACGGCCAGCTCTACGACGTCACCGACCTGTCCCCGCGGCAACGCGCGGTAGGAGCGCTCCTGATCACCGATCGAGGTCTCTTCGGACCCGGCGGCCGATCTCTGTACAGGCCCTCCGAAGCCGATCCCGGAGGCCCCTTCCTCTGGGAGGGGGACACCCCCTGAACATCGGCACTCCGCGCGGCGCGCACGGGTCCTCCTGGCGCCTCCGTGGAAGCCTGTTCCCCCCGAGCCCGACATGTCCGACACCGCGCTCACCGGCTTGTTCGGCCAAGGGGACGGCCCGGCGTCGGCGGGTCGGTGCGCCGTAAGGATTGCTCCTGCGTGTCACCGGCCGGTGACGGGCGCCGGCGCGGGATGTTCTCCCGGAGGCTCATGCCCGATGAGCCGGGAGCGCGGGGAGTCGTACCAGGTGACCGCAAGCGGTGAAACCGACCAGCCCGACGGTGCGCGGCAGTCCGCGTCGGCGAAGCCCGGCCCTGCTGTGCGCATCCCGCTCTCCAGACGGGTGCGGGAGACGGCGGACCGGGCGCGCGCCGCGGGCCCGCCGCCGGGCCCGGCCCGTCCGGGGTTCTGGCGCAGTCCTCTGCGAGGGCCGTGGCTGACCGGTGTGTTCGGACTCCTCCTGCTGGCCGGCGTCGTGATCCTGTTCGTGACGGGCCTGCTGTCGTACGCGGCGTACAACCCCGACCTCGCCGCCCGCAACGACCAGACGCCGGACAAGGGCCTGCTGTGCTTCTACCTGTTCACCTGGCCGACCTCGCCGTACTGGCTGTACCGGTTGACCCAGGGGGTGCACACCGTCCTCGGCGTGGTCCTGGTCCCGGTGCTCCTCGCGAAGCTGTGGTCGGTCATCCCGAAGCTGTTCGAGTGGCCACCGGTCCGGTCGGCCGCCCACGGCCTGGAACGGCTGTCGCTGCTCCTACTGGTGGGCGGAGCCGGGTTCACGTTCGCCACCGGGATCCTCAACATCCAGCTGGACTACCTCTTCCCCGGCTCCTTCTACGTGCTGCACTTCTACGGCTCCTGGGTGTTCATGGCGGCGTTCGTCGTCCATGTCTCCTTCCGGCTGCCGCGCGCCGTCCGGGCGGTGCGGGCCGGCGGGGCCCGGCAGCCCGCACCCGAATCGCCGGAGGCCGCCGGTCTGGTCTCCCCGAACCCGGCACCCCCGACGATCTCCCGACGCGGAGCGCTCGCGATGGTGGGAGCCGGCTCGCTGGCCCTCCTGGCGGTCACGGCCGGCCAGAGCATCGGAGGCTGGTGGCGCAAGACCGCGCTGCTGGCCCCGCACGGCCGCGACCCCGGCACCGGACCGAACGGCTTCCAGATCAACAAGACGGCGGCCTCCAGCGGGATCCGCCCCAGCGACATCGGCCCCGCCTGGCGACTGACCGTCCGCGGTGGCGGCCGCCAGGAGGTACTGACCCGAGACATGCTGCTGGCGCTGCCCCAACGGGAGGCGGATCTGCCGATCGCGTGCGTCGAAGGCTGGTCGACCCCCGACCAGCGGTGGTCCGGTGTCCGCCTCACCGATCTGGCCGCTCTCGTGGGGCTCGGCACCGACACCCCGCAGGTCCTGGTGGAATCGGCCCAGCGGGGCGGGTCCTTCTCCTCGGTGGTCCTGGCCGCCAACCAGGCGCGCGATGACCGCTCGCTCCTCGCGATGCGCGTGAACGGCGCCGACTTGTCGCCGGACCACGGCTACCCGGCCCGCGTGATCATCCCGGCGGCCCCCGGCGTGCACAACACGAAGTGGGTCACCCGCCTCACCTTCGGAGAACCGGAATGAGCACCCCACCCAAGAGCACGGCCACGGCTTCCGCGTTCCGCAGGCGCTACGGAGCCTCCCCGCTGCACCTCCTGCTCACCCTGGCCTGCTTCGCCCTGACCCTCTACGCCGGCGTCCGTCTCCTCAAGGGCGACACCATGGGCGTCGTCATCTGGTTCGTCGGAGCGGCCGTCCTCCACGACATGGTCCTGCTGCCCGCCTACTCGCTCACCGACCGCGCCGCCCAGCGACTCTTCCGGGGCCGCGGCGCGACCGACGCGGCCACGCCGAAAGCAGGCGTGAACCACCTGCGGGTCCCGGCCTTCGTCTCGGGTGTGCTGTTCCTGGTGTGGTGGCCGCTGATCCTGCGGAAGGGCGGCCACTACACCGCCTACACCGCGCTGCCCGCCGACGGGTTCCTCGCCCGCTGGCTCCTCATCACCGCCGCCCTGTTCCTCGGATCGGCGGTCGTCCTCCTCGTACGGACCTGGCTGCGCCCGCGACCACGAGCGGGCGGTTCTCCCCGTCCCGAGTGAACGCGGCGCCCCGCACCCATCCGTACGGCGCGGATCGCGGGCGTCACCACAACAGGGCGGCGGGGAGGTCCCGGGCCGGGCGGGGGCTGCCGGTCCACGAACCCCCTGACGCGAGCACGGTGTCTCCGAGGACCGCGCGGGTGGCTTCGGTGGCGATGCGGTGCCACCGGCGGGCGTCCCGGATCATCGAATGGCCGCCGCGGGGCATTGCGATGCCCAGGACCCTGGCTCCGGCCGACTGGGCGTGCGTGAGGTAGGACCACGTGTCGGCCGCCCCGGTGACACGATCGGCCCCGTCGTGCAGGGCGATGACGGTGCGACCGTGCAGATGGGCGGTGGGCTCGCCGGCCGGGCACCAGGGGGCCAGGGCGACGACCCCCTTGACCTGTGGGTCCGCCGCAGCCCGCAGTGCCGCCCGGCCCCCCATGGAGTGCCCGACGAGGACGACCGGAACGGGACCGGTGAGTGCGCGCAGTTCGTCCAGTGCCTGCCGTACGTCGGCGACCGGGTGCGCGTTCGGTCCGTTCCATCCGCGGTACCGGTAGCGGACGTGGGCGACGAGGACATCGTCGTGGAACCCGTCGCGGAGCAGCGCCGCGCCGAAGGGCCGCATCCGCAGTCCGGGCAGGTTGACACGTGATGGTGGCCCGAGGCCGTCCGCGCGGCCCCCGTGCAGGAGGAGTACCGCCGCAGTGGCTTCCTGCGGCAGGCGGTGACCGAAGACCGGGACCAGGGCCGCCGTGCTGTCTTGCGAGGTGTGGCCCAGGAGGTTCACGCCCGACCTGCCGTTCCGCGTCGAAGGGGCGGCCGGGGAAGGACGCCGCTGGTCCGGGAAGCGTATGCGGCGCCTCCGGGGCGGTCGACGCCCGTCATGACCGGTGGTCCCGCGCGTACCGGGTTCCGGGGGTGGCCGGCCCGGCCGAGCCGGCCCTGTCCGCTGGTGCTCTCGCACCTCCTTCGTCGCGGGCGCGTGTGCGGATTGGCTCTCCGCGGACAACGCGGCCGCGGTGGCGGTCGAAACCGCCGCCCGCAGCGCCCGTTCCATCCCAGCGAGAGCGACTCCTCGGAGAAGGGACCAATCCGCCGGACGGAGCACAGCGAATGGAGGGTGTGAGCACCTTCCGCAAGTCCCTCTTCCGTGGCGCACTGGGCGCCGTGTCCGGCCTCCTGGCCGGGTACACGGCCCTGGCGGTGGCAGAGGTCGTGGCATCCGTGGTGCGGCCGCAGGCCGGACCGGTGACGGTGGTCGGCGGCGCCGCCATCGACAGGACGCCCGCCGCCGTGAAGGACTTCGCGATCCGCACCTTCGGCGAGAACGACAAGCTGGTCCTCCAGCTGGGCATCCTCGCCGCCCTCGGACTCCTCGGCGTCGTCCTCGGGATCCTCTCCCTGCGCCACCGGCGCACCGGAGCGGCCGGGGTCCTCCTCTTCGGTCTCATCGGCGCGGTCGCCGCGTTGAGCCGCCCCGACACGGGAGGAATCGGAGACGTCCTGCCTTCGATGGCGGGCGCCGTCTCGGGAGCCGCCGTCCTTTACCTCCTCGCCGGAAAGCTCGCCTCCACACCTGGCGATGAGGCCGGCACCGATGGCTGGTCGCGGCGCGGCTTCCTCATCGCCGCGTCCGTCACAGCCGTCGCCGCGACCGGCGCGGGCGCCCTGGGCCGTACCCTGACCGGCCGGCGCGCCCAGGGCGCCGTCGCCTCCCGGTCCGCCGTCAAGCTGCCCGCCCCCTCCTCCCCGGCGCCGCCCCTCCCGAGGGGAGTCCAGCTGAAGGCGCAGGGCATCAGCCCCTTCACCACCCCCAACGGGGACTTCTACCGCGTGGACACCGCTCTGGTCGTCCCCAGGATCGACAGCGACACCTGGCGGCTCCGCGTCCACGGAAAGGGCGTCACCCGTTCCCGCACCTATACTTTCCAGGACCTCTTGGACCGTCCCCTCATCGAGCGGGACATCACCTTGACCTGCGTGTCCAACGAGGTCGGCGGCCCCTACATCGGACACGCTCGCTGGCTCGGCGTACGCCTGGACGACCTGCTGCGTGAGTGCGGAGTCACACCGCCCTCCAAGGGCGGCAAGGCCGACCAGCTGATCGCCCGCTCGGTGGACGGAATGACGCTGGGCTCGCCCGTCGAGGAGGTCATGGACGGACGCGACGCGATCCTTGCCGTGGCCATGAACGGCGAGCCGCTGCCGTTCGAGCACGGCTTCCCCGTCCGCATGCTCGTCCCCGGTCTCTACGGCTACGTGTCCGCCTGCAAGTGGATCGAGGACATCGAGCTCACGACCTTCGACTCCTACGACGCGTACTGGGTCAAGCGCAAGTGGGCCCGCAAGGCGCCGATCAAGACGCAGGCGCGCATCGACACCCCCAAACCCTTCGCCCGGCCCACCGGCGCGACCGTCACCATCGCGGGCGTCGCCTGGGCCCAGCACCGCGGCATCCAGCGCGTCGAAGTCCGCATCGACGACGGCCCGTGGCGGGACGCGGATCTCGCCCCCCAGGCCACCGTCGATACCTGGCGCCAGTGGTCCTACCCGTGGACGACCACCCCCGGCGGCCACACCCTCACCGTCCGCGCCACCGACGGAACCGGCCGGGTCCAGACCGAGGAACGCACCCGGACCATCCCTGACGGCGCCAGCGGTTGGCACAGCGTGTTCGTCACCGCGGGTTGACCCGCGCCCTGACCTGCCGAGAAGCAACCGGCAGCCAAGACCTTTCCTTCCTGATCAACTCTTCGCACACCAAATGGAGTTCACACATGTCCCGCACGCTTCGTTTCCGTCGTACCGCTCTCGCCGTCGCCGCCGCGGCCGTTCTTCCCTTCGCCCTGTCCGCCTGCTCCGACTCCGGAAGCGACTCCGCGTCCGGATCCTCCGCGGACAAGAGCAGCGACGTTCCCGCCGCCTCGCAGCCCGCGACGCCGGACGCGTCGATGGCCGGGGACAAGCCGTTCGGTCCGGCCTGCGCCGGGGTTCCCGCCGATGGCGCAGGCTCCTTCGACGGGATGGCCAAGGACCCGGTCGCCACCGCGGCTTCCAACAACCCGGCGCTGTCCACCCTGGTGGCGGCCGTGAAGCAGGCCGGGCTCGTCGACACCCTGAACAACGCCCAGGGCATCACGGTGTTCGCGCCGACCAACGACGCCTTCGCCAAGATCCCGAAGGCCGACCTCGACAAGGTCCTCGCCGACAAGGCCACCCTCACCAAGATCCTCACGTACCACGTGGTCGGCCAGCCGCTCACCCCGAAGCAGCTGGAGAGCGGCTCCTTCGACACGCTGGAGAAGACCAAGCTCACCACCAGCGGCTCGGGCGAGACCTACAAGGTCAACGACACCTCCAACGTGGTCTGCGGCAACGTCAAGACCGCCAACGCCAACGTCTACATCGTCGACACCGTCCTGATGCCCAAGTAACCCCCGCGCGCTGCCCGGGTGGTCACGGGTCGGACCTCTTGCCGAGGGGTCCGACCCGCAGCGGGTCGGCGGGCCAATCCTGCGGCGGTCCCGCTACGAATCACCTACGTAGAAGTTCTGCGAGGTGAGCCCCATGACCGACGAAGAGTTCGAGAACCTCCTGGCGCAAGCCCGGGCGGAGGCACGGCAGATCGTCTTTCCGGCCCCGCCGTCACAGGACGAGGCGGAGTACGCCTTTCACCCGCAGCACGCGGAATTCGGAGGGTCCGCCCACTGACGCGGACACCGCTCCGAAACCAGCCCCCGCCGGCCGCCCCGAGCGGGCCCCGTGCCTACGCGGGCAGCGCGGGGAACACGACCACCGAGCCGTCCTTGGCACGGGCGATCTCAATGGCCACGTCCGTCGTGCGGCTGTTGACCGTGACGCCGTCACCCAACTGGTGAATCCGGTGGGCCGCGCTCAGCAGGCGCTCGACTTCACCGGTCGTGAAGACCGGTCGCAAACCGTTCGGGCGTGCCAGTTCCAGTGCCGACAGCCGTACCAGGACACCGGCGATGCCCGACTCCAGTTCGTCGAGGCGCTGCTGATCGCGCTTGAGCGCGCGGGTGAAGTTCTCGAACGGATTGCCGGCATCCCTCTGGGCGTGGTCGACGGCCTGGAGGACGACCACCCGACGCTTCAGCGCGACAGCCAGGGAGGCGAGTTCGAGGTGGGCGCGGAACGCGCCGCCGTGGTCGTCGACGCCGGGGAACGATTTGGTCAACGTGCCGAGTTCGACGGCCTTGCCCTCGGGCAGTCCGTCCAGCGCGCTCTGCCATCGGGCAAGGCGGCGGTCGGCCTTGCCCAGCGCCGTGTTGATGGCGTGCACCGCCGAGTCGATTCCCAGCGAGACGCCGAGCGTGCCCTGGTCGAGCAGAATGGCAGTGGCCTTGTCGATGGCATCGCGGCAGCCGTCGAGTTCGCTGTGCTCGTCGTCGAGCTTCTCCTCCTGGAGTTGCTCCAGCAGTTTCGTGATGTGCTCGATGGCCTGCTGGCGCTTCTGGTCGGCGTGCGCGCTCACTCCCACCGCCACGGCCATGAGCACGAGCGGAGCGGCCACGGCGAGCGCAGTGCCTCCGGCGGCGGCGACACCGGCGGTCGCACCGGCGCCGCCGACCGTGCCCGCCGCTGCCGCTCCTCCGACCGGCATGAACGTCACTTTGGAGGCGATCTTGCCCGTCGAGTTCACGAGGTCACCGAAGATGGCACCGCCCGCACCACCCTTCGCCACCATCGGGCGAAGGATGCCCTGCCCCAACTGGGAGGCGACCTTCGCCGGGACCACCATGCGATACAGACACTCGCCGGAACCGGTCGCTCTGGCCACCGTCAGGGAACTGCGCGCCGATTGCGTGATGAACTGTGACAGGTGCTGCGCCAGAGGACTCGCGGCGTCGAGCGGGATGCCACGGCCGCGCTCGATCGTGGCGGGCAGCGGATGCACCTCGAGCGTGACGATCGGCTGGTCGGCCAGGACGGCCAGCACCCCGCGCAGTTCAGCCAGGCGCTCCGCCGTCATCGAGTCGCCCGCGGTCAAGCCCGGCACTTGGACATCAGTGGTCGCCAGCGTCCACACGGGCACGGTCGTCTTGCGGTCGTCGGTCATCGTCTCCCCCTCGTTCGCGGACAGCAGCCTACGTCCGACGCCGAACGCGAACGGCACATGGTCGTCCTTCGCGGATCACAGCGCCCTGGCGTCGCCCGTCGTAGGGCTCACGAATACGGCCAGGTAGCGGAACTCCCCGCCCGATCCGGTCTGTTCGGAGTACCCGTCCCAGGCCAGACGGTAAGTGCCGTCCAGAGCGCACGTGTTCTTCTGATACGTGCCGTTGGCCCACCGGAGCGTCCCGGCCAGCTCGCCCCCGGCGTGGATCCTGAACTCCTGGTCACGCGTGGGCTGGCGACCGGGCCCCGGGGCTGTCCACAGCGCCGGTTCGTTGGTCAGCATGAGGGCAAGGCCGTTCTGCTCGGTTTCCGTGCAGAAGCGTTCCAGTCGGGCTATGTCCCGGACGAAGTGGAGGCGGGCGAGGTCCGTCGCGGCATGGGATTTCAGGGAGTAGGCCTCGGCCGGGGCGCCGACCGCACCTTGCCAGCGGCGGGCCACCGCGTGGGTGCGGTCGCTGACGTCCGGTTCGGCGCGTCCCGGCTCCGCCGGACGCGATCACCTCCCGGGGTGTCCCGCCGGGCACGGGCGGCCGTGCGAACCGGCCGATCAGGAAGGGGAATTGGTGTGGCCGGTGGGGTCGGCCGGTAGCGTAGGGGGATGGATTCGGTACAGGTCAGGCCGGCGCGCGAGGAAGACCTCCCGTCGGCGGAGCGGGCCTCGGCGGTGCTGTTCTTCGAGGCCGACCAGAGCAGCAGAAGGGTCGGCGAACCGGAGATCCAGCCCCGTTCGGAATCCGGATCGAAGCAGTGGATCGAACGGATGCGGTTCTACCTGGAGATTGACCCCGCGGGGTGCTGGGTCGCGGTCGACGCGGCCGAGGACAACGGCGTCATCGGGTTCGCCATCGCGCAGAACCGCGGGCGCGTGTGGTACCTCGCCACCTACGGGGTGCTGACCCGGTACCAGGGCCGGGGCATCGGCAGGCGGCTGATGGACGCCGCCCTGGCGCACGCCGACGGCCGCCCGGGGCTGTTCTCCTCATCGGTGCACCCCGGGGCGACGCGCCGCTACCGGCGGGCGGGCTTCCTGCTCCACCCGCAGATGCGCATGGTCGGTACGGTCGACCGGTCCACGCTGCCCGTCGTCAACGGGCTCCGGGAGGGCCGGCCGGAGGACCTCGAATGGATGGATCGGCTGGACGAGCGGATCCGCGGGGCCGGCCACGGTCCCGACCACGCCTACATGCTCGAGCGCCTCAGACTCGTCGTGTCCGAAGACCTGCGCCGGCCGGGATACGCGTACGTCGACGACGAGGAGAACCGGGCCGTGCTCCTCGCCGCGGCGGAGCCGCGGACCGCCCAGGACCTGTTGTGGGAGGCCCTCGCCGCCTCCCGTGGCGACACGCTCGTCAACTGCATCACCACCGGCAACCACTGGGCGGTCGACGTCGGTCTGGCCGCGCGGCTCGACATCGGCCAAGAGGGCTATCTCGCCCTCCGGGGCATGCCCGAACCGGCTCCCTACCTCGCCAGCGGCCACTTCCTCTGACGCCCGGCGCCGGATCCTGGAGACGCGGCGGTTCCACCTGACCTCAGGCGAGGTCGCCTGCCGGGCGGGGTCCGAGACCACGACGGTCGCGGTTCCGTTCCGGTTCTCCCGGATCAGGACGGAGGCGTGACCGGCGTCGGTGGGGTCGGTGCCGCGGTCGGTGAACAGGGTCAGGTACCGGCGGGTGATCGGGTCGGCGGATCCGGAGTCGTGCAGCCGGTACGGGTCGACCGTCGGCCAGTACGCGTCGGAGTACTGCTCCCGGCCGAAGTCGCTGCCAAGATCCCGAGCTCGGTGGCGAGGTCGGACACCCGCATGCTCCCGCGTCCCGCACGAGCCGCAGCACCCTCTTGTGCCGCTCCTCCACCCGCTCCCGCATGTGATCTCCCTTGACCCCTCGGGCTGCTTCCGCCTAGCGTGATCAGGGGGCCGTAGAAAGCGCTTTCTATGCGGGGTCTTCCTTCTGCCGGAGCCCCTGTCCGCCGACGAGTCGAGCACCACCGGAAGTCACCGGAAGTCACCGAAAGAGAGCGCACACGTGAAGCCACCGCAGCCGCCGATCGCGAATCCGGTCACGTATCCGGTCACGACGCTGACCACGGACGAGGCGGGCTTCCTGCGCAACGGCCGCCCGCACCGGATCGTTTCCGCGGCCATCCACTACTTCCGGGTGCACCCCGGCCTCTGGGCCGACCGCCTGTCGCGCCTGCGCGCGATGGGCGTGAACACCGTCGAGACCTACGTGGCCTGGAACGTCCACGAGCCCAGCCCCGGCGCGTTCACCTTCGACGGGCCGAACGACGTCGCGGCCTTCATCCGGACCGCCGGTGACCTCGGCCTGGACGTCATCGTCCGGCCGGGCCCCTACATCTGCGCCGAATGGGACTTCGGCGGGCTGCCCGGATGGCTGCTGGCCGACCGCACCATGCGGCTGCGCCGCCGCGACCCCGCGTACCTGGCCGCCGTGGACGCGTGGTTCGACACCCTGGCCCCCGTCCTGGTCCCCCTCCTCGGCAGCCGGGGCGGGCCGGTGGTGGCGGTGGGCGTCGAGAACGAGTACGGCAGCTTCGGCAACGACACCGGCTATCTGGAGCACCTCCGCGACGGCTTGGTCCGACGCGGCATCGACTGCCTCCTGTTCACCACCGACGGCGCCGACCACGGGTTCCAGCTCGGCGGCCGCATCCCCGGTGTCCTGACCACCGGTACCTTCGGCTCCCGCCCCGAGAGCTCGCTCGCCACCCTGCGCACGTACCAGCCACAAGGACCGCTGGTCTGCGTCGAGTACTGGCACGGCTGGTTCGACCACTGGGGCGAGCCGCACCACACGCGCGACCCGGAGGACGCCGCCGCCACCCTGGACAGCCTGCTCGCCGCGGGCGCCTCGGTGAACATCTACATGGGACACGGCGGCACCAACTTCGGCTGGTGGAACGGCGCCAACCACGACGGCACCACCTACCAGCCCGACGTGACCAGCTACGACTACGACGCCCCCGTCGGCGAGGCAGGCGAACTCACCCGGAAGTTCCACCTCTTCCGCGAGGTCATCGGCCGCCACACCGCCCCCGTCACCCATGAACTCCCCGCTCCGCCCCCACGCGTGGTGCCCCAAGTGCTCTCCGTGGACGGGCGCGTCTCGCTCGCCGACTCCCTGGACGCGCTGTCCAAGCCCGTGCACCACGTCGAACCGCTGACCATGGAGGAAGCCGGCCAGTCACTGGGCCTGATCCACTACCGGACCCGCCTGCGGGGACCCCTGCCCGAATCGGCCCTGCGCATCGACGGGCTCGCCGACCGGGCCCAGGTCTTCCTGGACGGGCGGGAGATCGGGCTGCTGGAACGGGACGAGCCGTCGGCGGCGCTGACCGTCGCCGTGCCCGACGGGGGAGCGGAGCTCGACATCCTGGTGGAGAACCAGGGGCGGATCAACTACGGCCCCCTGCTGGCCGATCGCAAGGGAATCCGCGACGGAGTGAGGCTGGACAACCAGTACCAGTTCGGCTGGGAGATCAGGCCACTGCCCCTCGACGACCTGACGGGACTCGCGTTCGGCCACGGAGAGTTCGGCCACGGAGAGTTCGGCCACGGCGAGCTCGCCGACGGCCCGTCCTTCCACCGTGTCACCGTCGAACTGGACTCCGCGGCGGACGCGTTCATCGCCCTCCCCGGATGGACCAAGGGCATGGTCTGGCTCAACGGCTTCGCCCTGGGCCGGTTCTGGGAGCGCGGCCCGCAGAAGACCCTGTACGCACCGGGCCCCCTGTGGCGCGCCGGCGAGAACACCCTGGTGATCCTCGAACTCCACCGCCCCGGGACCACCGTGGAACTCCGCGACGCACCGGACCTCGGCACGGAGGCGCCCGCGCCCATTCCGGTCTGGTAGCCGGGCCGGCGGCGTGCGAGCCCGGCAGGGCCGGATGGGCCAAGGCTCACCGGCCTGCGGCCGTGTCGCCGCCGGAGGCGGTGGGGGCCCTGCCATGGTGGGCCACCGCGTCCGTCTTCCCCGGGAGGTACCTCCGTGTCCCGACGCCCGCACGGCCACTCCGGTCGGATCCGTCCGTCGCTGCGCCTGGCCGCCGCCACCGCCGCGTGCGGCGCCCTGCTCGCCGTCACCGTGCAGCCCGCCCAGGCCGGCGCGGACCGCAATCCGCCTCCCGGGGCCGCGCTCCACCAGGAGCTGCGGGAGCTGGTCGAGCGGCCCGACGGGCCCCCGGGGGTCATCGCCGTCCTGCGCGACGGCGACCGTACGGAGGTCTACCGGGCGGGCGTGGCCGACGTGCGGAGCGGCCGGCCGCCGCGAGCCACGGACCACATGCGGATCGCCAGCGTCGCCAAGGCATTCAGCGGAGCGGTGGCCCTCGCCCTGGTCGACCGAGGCCGGCTGCGGCTCGACGACACGATCGGCGAGGTGCTGCCCGGACAGCCGGAAGCCTGGCACGAAGTGACGCTCCGTCAACTGCTGAACCACACCAGTGGATTGCCGGACTACTCGTCCTCCCAGGGGTTCATCGACATCATCTCCGAGGACCCCCGTCACCGCTTCGACTCCCGCCGCCTGCTGGACTTCGTCGCCGACGAGGACCTCGGCTTCCCGCCGGGCAGCCGCTACGCCTACTCCAACTCCGACAACATCGCCGTCGCCCTCATGGCCGAGGCCGCCACCGGACGCCGGTACGAGACGCTGCTGCGCGAGCTGGTCTACGAGCCGCTGGGCCTGCGGGCCACGAGCCTGCCCCAGGGCTACCGGCTGCCCACCCCCTTCCTGCACGGATACCAGATCGATCCGGACGAGGGGCCCATCGACGTCAGCGAGGCCGTGAGCGCCTCGGGAGCCTGGGCGTCCGGAGGGATCGTGTCGACCCCGAAGGACCTGACCGCGTTCATCAGGGGCTACGCGGGCGGCGCCCTCGTCTCGGAGCGCACCCGGCGCCAGCAGTTCCGGTTCATCCCGGGAGCCCTGTCCCAGCCCCCCGGCCCCGGCCGCACCGAGGCGGGCCTGGCGATCTTCCGCTACACCACCCGCTGCGGAACGGTCTACGGCCACACCGGCAACACGGCCGGTTACACGCAGCTCGTCGCGGCCACGGCGGACGGCCGGCGCTCGCTGACCTTCTCGATCACCACGCAGACCTCCCTCACCATCGATCCGGACCTGCTCGAACAGGTCCGGGAGGTCCAGGAGGACTTCGTCTGCGCCCTGCTGCGCAAGTGAGGCCGCGCAGGTGAGGCTGTGCGCCCGCGCTTCCCGCGGGTGCGCGCTTCACCCCCATGGGGGAAGCTGGGAAGACCCCGCTGGTGCCGGTGCCGGGCAGAGCGGCAAGGGCAAGGAAGGTCTTCCGTGAACGTTTCCGCAGGTGACCGCCCCGCACACACATCCCGGCGCACGGTGCGGACGGCCACCCTGCTGTGCGCGGTGGCGGCGGTGACGGCCGCCGTGCTCCCGGCCTCCGCGGCCGTCTCCCCACGCACCGGCGCCGGGATCGCCCACCCGGCCCGGGACCCGGCCCAGGATCCCGTCGTGGTCGTCGACTGCTCCTCGCAGGCCCAGATGCGCCCGACCGAGTACATCCTCGCCTGTGGCGACGGGAACAACCGGCTCGTCGGGCTCCGCTGGAACACCTGGGGTCCGGCCAGTGCCACGGCCACCGGCACCGACATGGTCAACGACTGCCGCCCGTACTGCGCGGCCGGCCGCTTCCGCGCCTACCCGGTCACGGTGACCCTGGGCGCGCCGCAGCCCTGGCCCGAGCACCCCGACCTCCGGCGCTTCACCACGATCCGGCTCCTCTACACCGACACCGCACCGGAGCCCGTCTCCAAGGACGTGACCTACAAGCTGGTGTACTGACGCGAGCCCCGGGCTCCCCACGGATACGGTCGGCGGCATGGACCTTGATCGACAAGGGTGGAGCCCGACCCTGCTGAGCGGGGCGGTGTTCGCCGTCTGCATGGCCGGCACCACGCTGCCGACCCCCCTCTACGGGCTCTACCAGGAGAAGTTCGGCTTCTCCGCGCTGATGGTGACCGTGGTGTACGCCGTGTACGCCTTCGGCGTGATCGGCGTCCTGCTGCTGGCGGGCAACGCCTCCGACGTCGTGGGCCGCCGGCCGGTGCTGCTGGCGGGACTGGGCTTCGCCGCGGCGAGCGCCGTCTGCTTCCTGTGCGCTGACGGGATGCCCTGGCTGTACGCGGGACGGCTGCTGTCCGGTCTGTCCGCCGGCCTGTTCACCGGGGCCGCCACGGCGTACGTGATGGAGCTGGCACCACCCGGCGGCGCCTCACGGGCCACCTTCGTCGCGACGGCCGCCAACATGGGCGGACTGGGCTGCGGCCCCCTGCTCGCCGGGGTCCTCGCGCAGTACGCCTCCTGGCCGCTGTACCTGCCGTTCGTGGTGCACCTCGGGCTCGTGGCGGCCGCGGCCGTCGTCCTGCTGATCCTCCCGGAGACCGTGCGCGAGCGCCGGCCGCTCAGCACCGTGCGACCGCAGCGGCCCGCGCTGCCCCCGCAGGTGCGGGCGGTGTTCGGGCCGGCCGCGACCGCCGCGTTCGTGGGCTTCGCCCTGTTCGGGGTGTTCACCTCCGTCAGCCCGGCGTTCCTCGCCGAGTCCCTGGACGTGCACAACCGGGCCGTCAGCGGGCTGGTGGTCGCCCTGGCCTTCTTCGCGTCCACCGCCGGGCAGCTGGCCGTCGGCCGCGTCGGGGTCGAGCGGTCCCTGCCGCTGGGGTGCGCCGTGCTCCTCGCCGGACTGGCGCTGCTCGCGGGCGCGCTGTGGTGGGACCTGCTGGCGCTGGTGGTGCTGAGCGCACTCGTCGGCGGGCTCGGGCAGGGGCTGGCCTTCCGCGGGGCCCTGTCCGCGGTGGCCGGGGCTTCTCCCGCCGACCAGCGGGCGGCCGTGATCTCCACGCTGTTCCTGGTGGCGTACACGGGCATCTCGCTGCCCGTGATCGGGGTGGGCCTACTGGAGGGCCCCCTCGGGCTGGAGGGCGCGGGACTGGTGTTCATCGCCTGTATGACGGTGCTCGTGCTGGCCGCGGCGGGCTACCTGCTCAGGCGCCCGGCGCGGGCCGCCGCGAACTGAGCCCACGGAGCCACCCGGGCCCGGCCCGGCCGCCGGCGGCGTGTGCGCCCGCGAGGACTCACGCGCTGCCGGCGACCGTGGGGTACGGCACCTCGGCAAGGGTGTTCGGGACCGCCCAGTGCCGGTCCTGCTCGAAGGTGCGGAGCAGGTCCGCCGCGACGCTCACCGCGATCGTGGCGGGCTCCTTGCCCGTGATCTCGGTCAGTCCGATCGGGCTCGTGATCCGGTCGATGGTGCCGGCGTCATGGCCGCCCTCCGTGGCCAGGCGCTGCCGGAACCGCGACCACTTCGCGGACGAGCCGATCAGTCCGATCGAGCCGAGACCGTCGGTGCGCAGGGCGGCGTCGCACAGCGCGGCGTCCTCGGCGTGATCGTGCGTCATGATCAGCACGTGGGTGCCGGGCGGCAGCTCCCCGAGCACCGTCTCCGGCAGCAGCGGGGTGTGGTGGACGTGGACCTGCGCCATCGCGTCGGCCAGCACACCGAGCCGCTCCTCGGTCAGCATGTCGGGGCGGCTGTCGACGAGGTGCAGGTCGAGGTCCTGACGGGCCAGGATCCGGGCCAGTTCCAGCCCGACGTGCCCGATGCCGAAGACGGCCACCGCCTGGACCACCGGCAGCGGTTCGAGCAGCACCGTGACGGCTCCGCCGCAGCACTGCACGCCGTGCCGGCTGGTGACCTTGTCGTTCAGGGCGAACTCCATCAGCTCCGTCTCCGGATCGGCCGCGCCGCACAGCTCGCGCGCCCGGTCGATGGCGACGGCCTCGATGTTGCCCCCGCCGATCGACCCCCAGGTCTCGGTCCGCCCCACGACGAGCTTGGCACCGGCCCGGCGGGGCGCGTGGCCGCGCACGGTCGCGACGGTCACGAGCACGCCGGGTTCCCGGCGTGCCCGCAACCGCGCGACCGCGGCGACCCAGCTCATGTCAGACATTGCTCAAGGCGCTTGCTTCGGCACCGGCACGGGCACCGGCATCGGCATCGGCGAGGACTCCGTTGCCCGCGGAGGCCGGCCCGCCCCGGCGGGCCCCTTCGATCGCCCAGTACACCGCTTCCGGCGTGGCCGGCGAGGCGAGCTCCACGCTGATTCCGGCGGGCCCGAACTCCGCGGCCGCCTGCCGCAGGGCCTCCCGGACCGAGAAGGCCAGCATCAGCGGGGGCTCACCGACCGCCTTGGAGCCGTAGACCGCGCCCTCCTCCGTGGCGTTCTCCATCAGCCTGACGTTGAACTCCTCGGGCATCTCGGAGAAGCTCGGCAGCTTGTAGGTGCTCGCGGCCTGGGTCAGCAGGCGGCCGCGGTTCGGGCCGTCGCCGGAGTCCCAGCGCATGTCCTCCAGCGTCAGCCAGCCCGCGCCCTGGACGAAACCGCCCTCGACCTGACCGATGTCGATCATCGGCGAGAGGCTGTCGCCGACATCGTGGACGATGTCCACGCGCCGGATCCGGTACGCACCGGTGAAGCCGTCCACTTCCACCTCGGTCGCGGCGGCCCCGTAGGAGAAGTACTTGAACGGCGAGCCGTGGAACGCCTTCGCGTCCCAGTGCAGGCCCTCGGTCCGGTAGAAGCCGGCCGCCGAGAGCTGGACCCGCTGGAAGTACGCGGTGCGGACCAGGTCGTCCCAGGCCAGCTCCTTGTCGACGCCCAGGGCGCGTGCGACGCCCTCGACGATGCGCACGTCCGAGGCGTTCGTACCCAGCTGCGTGCCGGCCACCTGGAGCAGCCGCTCGCGGATCTGCTCGCAGGCGTTCTTCACCGCGGCGCCGTTGAGGTCCGCCCCCGCACTGGCGGCGGTCGCCGAGGTGTTGGGCACCTTGTCGGTGCGCGTCGGGGCCAGCCGTACCTTGTGCAGCGGGATGCCGAGCGTGGTCGCGGCCACCTGCAGCATCTTGGTGTGCAGGCCCTGACCCATCTCGGTGCCGCCGTGGTTGATCAGGACGGAGCCGTCCTTGTAGACCAGCACCAGCGCACCGGCCTGGTTGAAGGCGGTGAGGTTGAAGGAGATGCCGAACTTGATCCCGGTCATCGCCAGCGCCCGCTTGGTGTGCGGGTGCGCGGCGTTGAAGGCCGCGATCTCGCGCCCCCGGTAGGCCAGGGCGGCGTCCTCCCGGACCTGCTGCCAGATGGCGGAGATCCGCTCGGGGTGGGGGACCGGCTGCCCGTACGGCGTCGACTGGCCCTGCCGGTAGAAGTTGCGCTCGCGCAGCTCCATCGGATCCAGGCCGAGCAGCGGCGCGCACCGGCCCATGATGTCCTCGATCACCAGCATGCCCTGGGGTCCGCCGAAGCCGCGGAAGGCCGTGTTGGAGACCTTGTTGGTCTTGGCGATGCGGCCGGCGACGCGGGCGTTGGGGATCCAGTAGGTGTTGTCGATGTGGCAGAGCGCGCGGGCCACCACGGGCTCGGACAGGTCCAGGCTCCAGCCGCCGTCGGCGGTCAGGGTGGCGTCCAGGGCCTGGATGCGGCCCTCGGCGTCGAAGCCGATCTTCCACGTGGCGTGGAACCCGTGGCGCTTGCCGGACATGGTCAGGTCCTGGGTCCGGTTGAGCCGTACCCGGACCGGCCGGCCGGTGAGCTTGGCGCCGAGCGCGGCGACCGCCGCGAACCCGTGCGGCTGCATCTCCTTGCCGCCGAATCCGCCGCCCATCCGCAGGCACTGCACGGTCACCTCGTGGCTGTGCAGGCCGAGTACGTGGGCGACGATCTCCTGGGTCTCCGAGGGGTGTTGGGTGCTGCTCTGGACGAACATCTGCCCGTTCTCGTCCAGGAGGGCGAGCGCCGCGTGCGTTTCGAGATAGAAGTGTTCCTGGTCGGAGAACTGGAACTCCCCGGTGAACACGTGCGCGGAGTCCTCGAAGCCGGCGTCGACGTCACCGGTCTCCATCCGGGGCCGGGCGCCGTGGAAGCTCTCGCTCTCGATCGCCTCCCGCAAGGTGATCACGGAGGGCTGTTCGTCGAGTTCCACCTCGACCGCCGCCGCACCGAGCCGGGCCGCCTCCACGCTCTCGCCCAGGACCCAGGCGACCGCGTGGCCGTGGAACATGACCGTGTCGGGGAACAGCGGTTCGTCGTGCTTCATCCCGGCGTCGTTGACGCCGGGCACGTCGGCCCCGGTCAGTACGCGGACCACGCCCGGCACGGCGAGCGCGGGCTCGGTGCGCAGCGCCGTGATCCTGCCGTGGGCCTTCATCACCTGGACCGGGTAGGCGTGCAGGACGTCCTTGGTGCGGTGGATCAGGTCGTCGGTGTAGAGCGCCGCTCCGGTGACGTGCAGGTTCGCACTCTCGTGCGGCATCGACAGACCGACGACGGGCTTTTCGGGACGCTCGGACAACTGGGTCATGACGACACCGCCTCGGTGGTTCGCGCGTACAGCTTGTTCAGGCTCTGGCCGAGCATCGCGGAGCGGTAGAGGGCGCTGGCGCGGTGGTCGTCCATCGGGGTGCCCTCGGCCCGCAGGACCCGGGCCGCGGCCTCGACGGTCTCGGCCGTCCAGGCCTTGCCCTCGAGGGCGGCCTCGGTGGTGAGGGCGCGGATCGGGGTGGCGGCCACGCCGCCCAGGCCGATGCGCGCCTTGCGGACGATCCCGTCCTCGATGTCGAGGGCGAAGGCGACCGCCACGCTGGAGATGTCGTCGAAGCGCCGCTTGGCGATCTTGTGGAAGGCCGTGACGGGCGACAGCGGCAGCGGGACGCGCACCGCGCGGATCAGCTCGCCGGGACGGCGCACGCTCTGCCGGTAGCCGGTGAAGTAGTCGGCGAGGGGGACCTCGCGCTCGCCGTCGGCGCCGGCCAGCAGCAGCGAGGCCTCCAGCGCGAGCAGCACGGGCGGGCTGTCGCCGATGGGGGAGCCGGTACCGAGGTTGCCGCCGAGGGTCGCACTGTTGCGGATGAGCCGGGACGCGAACTGCGGGAACAGTTCCGCCAGGAGCGGGACGCTGCCGTCGAGGCGGCGTTCGATCTCGGTGAGCGTCTGAGCCGCTCCGATCTCGATGTGATCGGACTCGACGCGCAGCTCCCGCAGTTCGGGCAGCCGGTCGACGGCGACCACGCAATCCGCCCGGCGGGAGCGGATGTTGACCTCGACGCCCCAGTCGGTGCTGCCGGCGACCACCACGGCCCCGGGCCGCTCGCGCAGCAGCCGCACCGTCTCCGCCAGGGTGCCGGGGCGCAGGAACGCCCTGTCGTCCTGGGTGTATTCGGTGGCGGCGGCCTCCGGCGGGGACTGTTCGCGCCGCTGCGCCAGGACATCGTCCTCGGCGGGCGCGCCCACGGCGAACGCCGCGTCACGGATGGGTCGGTAGCCGGTGCAGCGGCAGAGGTTCCCGCTCAGCGCGTGCAGGTCGAAACCGTTCGGACCGTGCTCGGAGTCATGATCCGTGTCCGCTGCCGCGGCCGGGTCCCCCGTCGCGTCGGCGTCCGCGTGTGCGCAGCGGTCCGGCCGGTAGTACTCGGAGGCCATGCTGCAGATGAACCCCGGTGTGCAGTAGCCGCATTGGGAGCCGCCGCGGACGGCCATCTCCTCCTGTACGGGGTGCAGCGCGGTGGCCGTACCGGACGCGTCGACGGTGGCGAGGCCCTCGGAGGTGACGACCTCCTGACCGTCGAGCGCCAAGGCCGGAACCAGGCAGGCGTTGACCGCCACCCAGTCGGTGGGCTTGTTCACCCCGGGCCGGGCCACGAGCACCGAACAGGCGCCGCACTCACCCTCGGCGCAGCCCTCCTTGGTGCCGGTCAGGCCGCGGTCGCGCAGGAAGTCCAGCACCGTGGTGTGGGCCGCTGCCGGAGCGATCGGTGTTTCTTTCCCGTTGACCGTGATGCGCGCCGCTACCACGGTACGTCCCCGTTTCGGGGCGCGGTCGATCGGACTGTCCTAGTCGCCATGTGCAGGAGCTTTCTCGTTGTGGTCGCGGCTCGATGACCGGCAGCGCGACAAATCGGCACGCAACGAAGTGCCGTAAGAGTGGCAGGAGTGGTGAAGGAGATGGTGGTACGAACAACCCCCGGGGCCACGAGAGGGCACGCCGGGGAAGGGCCGATTCAGCAGCCGTGTGCTACGCGACCCGGAGCCCAAGCGGTCTGGTGGGTGAGGCGAAGCGGTACGGAGATGGTGGACATCCGGCTTCGCCCCCTTCCAGTGGCTCACGAGTTGGTGCGGTAGAAGTTACGTGCCGACGGTTGATCGGTCAAGCATCAAAGGGGACGATTCACTGAAGACCGCTGCTCGGGCGGGCCCCCTTTTCGTACGCGGAACCAGTGGCATAGTCGCGGTAGGACGGCGGCGGAAGGCCGCGGACGAGCAGGCGGGGGCGGAGCAGTGGCTACGGACACGGGAGCGTTCGAGGAGATCACCACCGAGGGGGAGCTGAGCGAGATCCTCGGCGAGCCGACCGCGGTGGCCCTGGGCAAGGAACGGCGGACCCTCCACGAGCATCACGCGCGGTGGCTCGAGGCCTCCCCGCTCTGTCTGATTTCCACTTCCGGCGCCGACGGCACCTGCGACGTCTCGCCCAAGGGCGACCCGGCCGGCTTCGCCAAGGTCTTGGACGACACCACCCTCGTGATCCCGGACCGCCCCGGAAACCGCCGGGCGGACAGCTTCCGCAACATCCTCGCCAACCCCCACGTCGGCCTGCTCTTCCTGATCCCGGGCCGCGGGGACTCCCTGCGCATCAACGGCCGGGCCCGCCTGCTGCGCGACGCGCCCTTCTTCGACGAGCTGACGGTCCAGGGGCACCGGCCCACCCTCGCCCTCCTCGTGGAGGTGGAACAGGCCTACTTCCACTGCTCCAGGGCCTTCGTGCGCTCCGCCCTGTGGAAGCCGGAGACCTGGAACCCGGAAGCCGCCCCTTCCCGGGCGAGGATCTCCAAGAGCCTGGAGCGCACGCACGAGCCCCTGGAGGAGCTGGAGCGCTACTACGGGCCCTCGTACGACGAGAAGAACATGTACATCTGACCGGACGGTCCGGCTGTGCCGCCCCGGCTGGAAATCGTTGGTCCGGCGATCAAACCCCCTGAGGGGCAGGATCACCGGAAGGAAGCAATGGCAACGTTTTTTCAAGGTCGATCAGTGATCTCCGCCGTTACGGTTCCCCGGGATCTGGACGGACGCCCAGGCGTTCGTCCTGCTTTCCCGCTGAGGAAGCCGATGAAGGAGAGCTCGACCGATGACCGTTGACACCAGCCCGGAAGCGCAGCTGGATCCGCCCAAGCAGTCCAGCCTGGGCACGTCGGCCGCCCGCAACCTCGCCACGACGACCAAGTCCGCCCCGCAGATGCAGGAGATCACCTCCCGCTGGCTGCTGAGGATGCTGCCCTGGGTGGAGACCAAGGGCGGCGCCTACCGGGTGAACCGCCGGCTGAGCTACACCGTCGGCGACGGGAGCATCGAGTTCGTCCAGGACGGTGCCCGGGTCCAGGTGATCCCGCGCGAACTCGGCGAACTCGCCCTGCTGCGCGGCTTCGACGACGAGGAAGTGCTGACGGCGCTCGCCGGCCGCTGCGTCCAGCGCGATTTCCGTGCCGGCGAGGTGCTGGTCGAGCGGGGCGCCGCCGCCGAGCAGATCCACCTGATCGCCCACGGCCGGATCAGCCAGACCTCCGCCGGCAAGTACGGTGACGAGGTCTCCGTCGCGGTGCTCGCCGACGGCGACCGGTTCGGCGAGAACGCCCTGCTCGACTCCGACGCCCGATGGGACTACACGGCCACCGCCGAGACCCCCGGCACCCTGCTCACCCTCTCCCGCGCCGACTTCGCCGGCATCGTGTCCCAAGCGCCGCACCTCCAGGAGCACATCCAGCGGTTCAGCTCGCTGCCCCTGCAGCGGCAGAACAAGCACGGCGAAGCCGAGATCGCGATGTCGGCCGGCCACACCGGCGAGGCCGAACTGCCCGGCACCTTCGTCGACTACGAGTCGAAGCCGCGCGAGTACGAACTCTCCATCGCCCAGACCGTCCTGCGGGTCCACACCAGGGTCGCCGACCTCTACAACGGGCCGATGAACCAGACCGAGGAGCAACTCCGGCTCACCATCGAGGCGTTGCGCGAGCGCCAGGAACACGAGCTGGTGAACAACCGGGAGTTCGGGCTGCTCCACAACGCCGCCTTCAAGCAGCGGATCCAGACCCACTCCGGCCCGCCCACCCCGGACGACATGGACGAGCTGCTCTGCCGCCGCCGCGGCACCAAGCTCTTCCTCGCCCACCCCCGCACGATCGCGGCGATCGGCCGGGAGATGAACGCCCGCGGCCTCTACCCGGACCACGTGGACGTGGGCGGACAGCAGGTCCCGGCCTGGCGCGGGGTCCCGATCCTGCCCTGCAACAAGATCCCCATCACCAAGGAGAACACCAGCTCCATCCTCGCCATGCGCACCGGCGAGGACAACCAGGGCGTCATCGGACTGCGCCAGACCGGCCTGCCCGAGGAGTACGAGCCCGGCCTGTCGGTCCGTTTCATGGGCATCGACGAGAAGTCGATCATCTCCTACCTCGTCACCACCTACTACTCCGCCGCGATCCTGGTGCCCGACGCCCTCGGCGTCCTGGAGAACGTCCAGATCGCCCGCCGCAGCGACTGACCGGCCGGCGGACCCGTACGACGACGGCCCGGAGTCTCCCGGGCCGGCCGAGCGCGCCCGGGATCCGGGACGGACCACCCACCTCAAGGAGTTACGGATGCCCGAGCCCGGGCCTTCCCCTCTGCAGTCGAGCCTGCCCGGCGCCGCCGCCCAGTTCGGTGCCCACGTCCTCGGCAGCGTCAAGGTCCCCGCGTCCGGGGGCCTGCCCGCCCCGCCCGCCCCGTCGCCGCCCATCGCGCCGCCCGCCCCGAGCGCCGCCCTGCGGCGGCTCCTGGGCGGACCCAGCGGCCTGGGCACGGAGGGCCTGCACCCGGCCCGCCGGGAGGCGCCGCCCGCACCCGTGCCGCCCGCACCCGTGCCGCCCGCACCCGAGCCGGCTCAGGAGCCCTTGGCCCCCGCGGCCGGAAATCCGATCCCGGGCCTCTATTACCACCCCGTGCCGGAGCCGGACCCGGTACGGGTGGAGGAGGTCAGCCGCCGGATCAAGGCCTGGGCGGTGGACGAGGTCGACCTGTTCCCCGATGCCTGGGAGAACCAATTCGACGGCTTCCACGTCGGGCGCTACATGGTCGCCTGCCACCCCGACGCCCCCACCATCGAGCACCTGATGGTCGCCACCCGGCTGATGGTCGCCGAGAACGCCGTCGACGACTGCTACTGCGAGGACCACGGCGGCTCGCCGATCGGCCTCGGCGGACGACTCCTACTGGCGCACACCGCGATCGACCCCCTCCACACGACGAAGGAGTACGAGCCCGCGTGGGCGGAGTCCCTGGGGTCGGACGCGCCCCGGCGGGCCTACCGCTCCGCCATGGAGTACTTCCTCCGGCAGGCGAGCCCCTCGCAGGCGGACCGCTACCGGCACGACATGGCCCGGCTGCACCTGGGGTACCTCGCCGAGGCGGCCTGGAGCCAGACGGAGTACGTCCCCGAGGTGTGGGAGTACCTGGCCATGCGGCAGTTCAACAACTTCCGCCCCTGCCCGACCATCACGGACACCGTCGGCGGCTACGAGCTCCCGGCCGACCTGCACGCCCAGGCGGCCATGCAGCGGGTCATCGCACTCGCCGGGAACGCCACCACCATCGTCAACGACCTGTACTCCTACACGAAGGAACTCGCCGCCCCCGGGCGGCACATGAACCTTCCCGTGGTGATCGCCGACCGGGAGGGGACCTCCGACAAGGAGGGCTATCTGAAGGCGGTCGAGGTCCACAACGACCTCATGCACGCCTTCGAAGCGGAGGCCGCCGCCCTGGCCGCGGCCTGCCCCGTCCCGAGCGTGCTGCGCTTCCTGCGGGGAGTCGCCGTCTGGGTCGACGGCAACCACTACTGGCATCAGACCAATACCTATCGCTACAGCCTGCCCGACTTCTGGTAAGGATGGACCTCTTAGTGACCAGCATCGACCTGACCACCAGCTCCAACGGCACCGCCCCGTCCCCCGTGGTCATTCCGGGTCCGGCGACCCCCTACCAGGGCGACATCGCCCGCTACTGGAACAACGAGGCCAGGCCCGTGAACCTGCGCCTCGGCGATGTGGACGGCCTGTACCACCACCACTACGGCATCGGCGACGTGGACCACGCCGCCCTCGGCGACGCCGACGACGGCGCGTACGAGAAGAAGCTGGTCGCCGAGCTCCACCGGCTGGAGTCGGCGCAGGCCGAACTCCTCCTGGACCACCTCGGTCCCATCGGCCGCGAGGACACGCTCGTGGACGCCGGCTGCGGCCGCGGCGGCTCGATGGTGATGGCCCACCAGCGCTTCGGAGCCAAGGTCGAGGGCGTCACCCTCTCCGCGAAGCAGGCGGACTTCGCCAACCAGCGCGCCCGTGAACTCGGCATCGAGGACCACGTGCGGGCCCGTGTCTGCAACATGCTCGGCACGCCCTTCGAGACCGGCCAGGCCGCGGGGTCCTGGAACAACGAGTCGAGCATGTACGTCGACCTGGACGACCTCTTCGCCGAGCACTCCCGCGTCCTGAAGGTCGGCGGCCGGTACGTGACCATCACAGGCTGCTGGAACCCGCGGTACGGCCAGCCCTCGAAGTGGGTCTCCCAGATCAACGCCCACTTCGAGTGCAACATCCACTCCCGCCGGGAGTACCTGCGCTCCATGGCGGACAACCGCCTCGTGCCGCAGGCCGTCATCGACCTGACCCCCGCGACCCTGCCCTACTGGGAGCTGCGGGCCACGTCCTCGCTGGTCACCGGCATCGAGGAGGCGTTCATCGAGTCCTACAAGGACGGCTCCTTCCAGTACCTCCTGATCGCGGCCGACCGCGTCTGACGGAACCGCCGGCGCCCGACGACACCGCCCGGGTCCGGGCCCGCCCCCCCGGCGGGCCCGCCCCCCGGCGGGCCCGGACCCGGGCGGGTCCAGCCCCGGGCGCGGCCTCAGAGAAGCCGGGCGGCGTGCGCGAGAAGTTCCGCGTACACCTCCGGGCGGTCCCGGTCGATCACGGGGAAGCCCTCGCCGAAGTCGCCGTTCACCCAGTGCGCCTCGATGCCGGGGTTGGCCATGTCGGTGCCGTCGTGGAGGAACACGTGCGGACTGCAGTTGACCCGGCCCTCGCGCGCCGACTCGTACTGGGCCGTCACGGCGGCCCGCGCCGAGCCCGTGTCCAGGGCGTGCGCGAGCCCGTCCACCTCGACGGCGCCGGTTTCGGCGGCCACGTCCAGGATGACGTGGCGCATCGAGATGCAGCGGCCCTCCGCCCAGAAGGCCCGGCGCAGCGCGCGGTCGAGCCGCTCACTTGCCTCCATGGACTGGGACTTGGCCGCGTGCACCGCTTCGAGCGCGGGCAGGGTGGTGACCGGGTAGGTCCAGTCGGGCCCCTGCCACAGCCGCCAGCCGGCCTCCGGTTCGAGCGCGCCGAGCACCGAGATCTCGGAGTCGACGCCGGGGCGGGCGTTGACCTCCCGGTTGAACAGCTCCAGGGGGAAGGCCCGGAAGTCGAACCAGATCCGTCCCTCGAGACCCAGCTCGCGCCGGGTCTCGTGCAGCCGGTGCACGGCCACGTGGGCGAAGGAGCAGTTCAGATCGGTGTAGACGCTGATCGTGTCGGGCGTCGCGGGCAGCCGCGGGTCGGTGACCCTGCTGCCCGTCGTGTCTGTCGTGGTCGCCGCGGTCGCTGCCGTAGCCGTGGTCGTCGTGGTCACGGGGTCGAGCCTTTCTGGTCGGGCCGGGTGCTGTGCGCGAACCGGGCCACGGTGACGTCCCCGGAGACGACCGAGCCCTCCCAGGCGTAGACCTGCCCGAAGGATCCGGATCCGGTGTCGGCCGGGTGCCGCCTGGAGAAGGTGAGCGCGATCCGGTCGCCCGGCCGCACCGGCACGGCGTCCCGCACCGGCAGATAGGCGTGCTTCCAGCTGTCCGAGGTCGTACGGGCCCGCGGATCGTCCGGCGCGACCTCGTCGCCGGAGATGTCCAGGGCCACGGTGTCCGAGAGGGTGGCCACGAAGTAGCCCTTGAAGCCGGTGAAGAGCCCCGCCCGCTGGACGGTGTACACGAGCGGAACCTCGTACGAGGTCTCGTGCGCGCCGTGCGTCCCCTCGAAGGCGTACCGGCGCACGAGCCGCGGCGCCGAGAGCTGGCCGCCGACGGGGATGATCGCGTCGTAGTAGAGGTCGAAGGCGTCCCGTGCCCCGCGCCCCTTCAGCAGCTCGGCGAACGCGGCCGGGTCCCCGGCGTCCTGCGGCGATCCGTCGCGCACCGCCGCGTGCGCCGCCTCCGCGGTGACCGGTACGAGATAGCTCTCCACGGCCACCGGAAGCATCGCGCCGCCCGGCCGCAGGAAGCGCCGGCGGGCGTCGTCGAGGATCGCGACGCAGTTCTCGTTGTCGGCGAGGTTGCCCATGATCTCGGAGATGATCAGGTCCACCCGCTCGGGCAGCTCGATGTCGAAGGAGAACCCGCGCAGCGGATGGAAACGGTCCCCGAACCCGGCTTCGGCGAGCCGCCGCGTCGCGGTCCGGAGGATCTTCTCGTTGAGGTCGATGCCGTACACCCGGGCCGCTCCCGCCTCCAGCGCCCACTGGGCCAGGATGCCGGTCCCGGTGCCCAGGTCCAGGACGGTGGCGCCCGGTCGCACGGCCTCGGTGATCGCCGCCTTGTACGCGGCCATGCGCAGCCGGTCGCCCAGCATCAGGTCGTGGAAGCCGTCGTCCCATTCGAGGAGCCGCTCGGAGGCGGGCAGCCAGACCTCCTGCTGCTCGTACAGCTGCCCGAGCACGCCCGTGTGGTGCACCGTCAGCGGCTCCGCCGACGGGCCGGCCACCGGGCAGCCGGTGGCGAGGTCGAAGCCGGTGCCGTGCAGCGGGCACGTGATGCGCAGGGTGCGGGCGTTGACCTGACCGTGCACGAGCCGGCCGAGCCGGTGCGTACAGGCGGCGTCGATCACGAACTCCCGGCCCGCGACGCGGACCCGCACGCGGTCGCCCGGCAGTTCTTCCAGCACGGCGTCGCTCATGCCACCTCCCGCGCGCGCTCGACGGCGGCGTCGAAGGCGCTCCCGATCAGCCCGGACAGCAGCCGCGCCCCGATCCAGAGCTTCGTCGCGTCGAGACCGCGCGCCGCTTCGTACTCCTTGATCGCGGTCTGCATCTCGCGCATGTGGAAGGTGTCGATGTGCAGGTGCTCGGTGTAGTACCTGCCCCGCGCGATCCCGAGCCGGGCGCAGGCGCGCGCCTGCACCTGGAAGGCGTCGGGAATGCTCGCCTCCAGGTAGGCGAGCGCGCCGAGGAAGTACTCGACGTCCGTGGCGCGTTGGGTGAGCCAGTAGAAGACGTTGAGGAACGCGTACGTCTCGTCGCCGGTGCTGTCGATGAAGCTCTCCAGCTCTTGGGGGAGCCCCAGTTCGGCGAGCAGGTCGAGGTAGAGCTTGGAGTGGGTCTGCTGGAGGTTTCCGCAGCCGAACTCGTCGATGAGCACCCGCATCACGGCCATCTGCGCCCGGATCGGCAGCCGGGGTACCGCCGGGAAGAAGTTCTGCGCCTCGGTCAGTCCGTCGAGCGCGAACTCCTTCACCACATGGGTGAACTGGGCCCGGGTGGCCTTCTCGGCGAGATAGCTTCCGGCCGGGCTGCCCTCGCGTTCCAGGACCAGCAGTCCGTCCAGGCGCTCCTTCCACTCGGCGCGGCCGGCGAGCGGGGGCGTGCGGTCGGCGAGGTCCTCTACGAGGGGCTCGATCCAGGCCGCCTCCAGCTCCTCGATCCGGGCCAGCACCGTGGACGTCTGGAGGGCGCGGTTGTGGAGGAACAGCCGCTTGTGCGGGCTGTCGTGGCTGCCAGGGCTGTTGGCGGGGTGCGGTGTCACGTTCAGCACGGGACCTCCCGGTCGGTCTCGATCACGGCGCGCCGCAGCAGTTCGGTCTTCAGCGAGCGGTACCAGTCGTCCCGGTCCAGTCCGTACCGTGCGTACGCGGCGTGCAGCTGCGTCGCCCGCTCCGGGCCGCGGTCGGTCAACAGGGCCTTGCAGAGCTCCGGTTCGACATTGGCCAGCGCGACGACCCAGCCGTCGACGGGTCCGGACTCCAGCAGCAGGTGTTCGAGACCCTGGGCCACGGGTACGCCCGGGCCGGCGGCGATCAGCGCGCGAGTGAACTCGGGTTCCCCGGCGGAGTCCTTGACCCCGGCCACCCCCGGCAGCGCGCAGACGCGCAGCAGGGTGGAGAGCTCGAGGGTGTTCCCGGAGACGGCCGACTCGTGGTAGACGATCACGGGCAGTCCGGCCGCGGCCACGGCCTCGAAGTGGCGGAACATCTCCTCCTGGGCCACGTCCGCCCCGTACGGGGTGGTGACCACGACCGCGGCGGCGCCGCGGCCGCCCGCGCCGCGGGCGAGGTCCAGGGCCCCGGCCGTGGTGGGCCGCAGGATGCCGGCGAGAACGGGCAGTCCGTCGGCGTACCGGACGGCGGCGGTCAGTGTGTCCCGCCACTGACGGTCCGACAGGGAGCCCCCCTCGCCGGTGCTCAAGGCCGGCAACAGGGCGTCCGCGTAAGGCCGTACGGTCGCGATCAGGCGGGCCGTGCTCTTCTCGTCGATCTCGCCCGCCGCGTCGACCGGGGTGACGAGCGCGGTGGTCATTCCGGTGATCATCGGTCCTCCGTCACAGGGCTTCGGCGGGCACGCGCAGGGCGAGGGACTGCTGGTAGAGGCTTTCCAGCGGCTCGGGGAAACGGGCTTCCGGCCCGTCGGCGCCGGCCACGGCGCGCAGTGCGAACCCGGTCGTGTCCGCGAGGCGCGGGCTGGCCGTGTGCAGCAGCCCGCCCCGGCCCTCGACCATGCCGAGGAGCAGGCGCTCGTGCACCGGCAGGGACCGGGGCAGCTCCGCGCCGGTGGCGCGCAGGACGTCGGCCTCCTCGTAGCCGAGCCGCCGGATGTCCATCACGGTGTGCAGGTTGTCCATGAACGGGTAGTAGGCGTCCTGGAGTTCGCGGGAGAAGCCCCAGATGATGTCGTCGCAGCGGCCCACCTGCTCCAGGCTCATGACGATCCGGCCGTCGAGGCGCTCCACGAAGAAGGCCTTGCAGGCGCGGCGTACGTCCTCGTCCTCGCCGTTCATGCCGAGGAAGAGCGCGGCGTCGGCGTACTCCTCACGGACGTGCGTGTCAGACGGCATGGCGGTCGAGCACCTCGCGCATCCGGGCCATGGCGTCGGAGAACACCTGCGGGTCGCGGGCGAGGGCGAACCGGACGAAGGCCTCACCGCGGTCGGGCTGGCTCCAGTAGAAGAACCGGCCGGGCAGGACGTACACCTCGGCCTCGGCCAGGAGCCGCTGCAGTTCGGTCGCGGTCAGCTCCGGGTGGTTGATGCGCGCCCAGGCGACGCTCACTCCGGCGACGGGCTCCTGGTACTCCAGGATCGTGCCGTCGATGGCCTTGCGTATGGCCTCGCGGTTCTGGGTGAGCACCTCGCGGACGGAGCCGAGCCGGTCGCGGGTGGAGTCCTGGACGTACTGGGTCAGCATGGTGAGCACGAAGGGGGAGACGTTGAGCAGCACGCTGGTGTGCAGGTTGTAGACGTCCTCGCGGATGTCGTCGCTGGCCGTGATCATGGCCGCCTTGGCGTCCTGGACGGGCCAGGTCTTGCCCGTGTCCTCGATGGCCAGGTAGGAGATGCCGGAGCTTTCGAGGAGCTCGTAGATGTCGAAGCGGGCGAGCTTCTCGTCGTAGAGCGTGAACGAGGCGAAGCAGAAGTCGATGACCAGCAGCTTGTTGTGGTCCTTGCAGAAGCGGACCACCTCCTCGAAGCCCTTGCGGCCGTGCTGGAGCAGCGTGAAGCCGGTGGGGTTGTTCGGGTCGACGAGGAACAGGGCGTCGGTGCGGACCAGGCGCTTGAGCTCGGCGTAGATGCGGTCCGGGTCGTGGAGCGCCGACTCCTCGATCGGGTACATCGGTACGCCCATGTTGTTCAGCACGTCGTAGAGGTTGTCGAAACAGGGCTCGACCAGCGTGACCGACTTGCGCTGCTGCTTGAGGTACATGCCGGCGACCATCGTCGAGATCGAAGCGGCGTAGGACAGCAGGGTCTTCTTCTTGGCCAGGGCGGTGTCCTGGCCGTGCAGGGTGAAGAAGGCCTCGATGAAGCGCTCCTCGGCCGTCGCCTGCAGGCCGCGCTCCGCCTCGTACCAGAGCTCGGGCAGCCGGGCGACGATGTCGCGCTGGCTGTTCGACTGCTGCTGGTGGGTGTGGGCGTCGGCGAGGTTGAACCTGGTGCGCAGCGCCTGGATCTCGTGCTGGGTCAGGTCGAGGAGCTGGTTGTCCGGGCCGGTCGGGCTGGGATGCGTGGTCATGCTTCCTCCGGTCGAGGGCGGGCGTGCCAGGGGGAGTGGTGCGCGCTCGGCTGTGCTCGCTGTGGGCGGGATCAGCTGCCGCTCGGGCTGACGGAACTCTCCCGTGGGCGGCCGGCTCCTGAAGGGAACGCAGTGCGGCGGCCCTTGAGCTGTGTCATGGTGGTCCCCCGTAAGCGGACTGCGGTCCGTTTCGGCAACGACCCTGACACATCGTGTTCACGCGGGCAAGGAAACGAACGGCGAAGAACGGCAGTTGGGGGTTAGGTGTGGCCGCTGCCCACCAGGCGCGTGCGATGTCCGAGATGGGTACACTCGCGACGACCGACGGACCTACGACGTCACGGACGAAGACACAGCATGACCAGAGGGTCACCTGAAGTGACCGAACTCATCCGGAAGCCGGTCCGCGAGCGGGCGGACGCGGCGCGAAATCGTGACCGCATCCTGGCGGTCGCCGCCGAACTCTTCGGCGAGCACGGTGTCGAGAACGTGTCCCTCGACGCCATCGCGGCGCGCGCGGGCGTGGGCAAGGGAACGCTGTTCCGCCGGTTCGGGAGCAAGTCCGGGCTCGCCGTGGCCCTGCTCGACGCCCAGGAGAGCGAACTCCAGGGCAGGATGCTGTTCGGGCCGCCGCCCCTGGGGCCCGGAGCCGACGCGAGCACGCGGATCACCGCCTTCTTCGACACCTATCTGGACCTGCTCGACACGAACCTGGAACTGGTGCGGCTCTCGGAGACCACCGCGCCCGGCGTCCGGTACCAGATCGGCTCCTACTGCCTGTGGCAGCGCCACCTGTCCGTCCTGCTGGCCGAGGCGCGGCCGGAGCTGGACGCCCAGGGGACCTCGCACCTGCTGCTGGCCATGGTTGACGCGGACCTCCAACAGGCTCTGCGCAGAAGCGATTTCACCCCCGGGCGGATCCGGGGCGCGCTCGGCGAGATGGTGCGCAGGGTCCTGGAGGCCTGACCGGGACGGCGGAGCGGACAGGGGTGGTCCCGGCACGGCGGAGGCCGTGCCGGGACCGGCGGGTCGACGTGCGGGACGTCAGACCTCCCTGACCGCCTCGATTTCCAGCGAGAGCTCGATCTCCTTGGAGACCAGGAACCCGCCGGTTTCCAGGGCCATGTTCCAGGTCAGGCCCCAGTCCTCGCGGTTGATCTTGCCGCGCGCCGAGAAGACCGTGCGGTCGTTGCCCCACGGGTCCTTGGCGTGACCCAAGTAGTCGACGTCGAGCTCCACGCGACGGGTGAACCCCTTGATCGTGAGATCGCCGGCGAGCGTGCCGCTCGTACCGTTCCAGCTCACCGACGTCGAGGTGAAGGTCGCCTGGGGGTGCTCGGCCACGTCGAAGAACTCGGCGGACCGCAGGTGGTCGTCCCGGGCCGTGTCCCCGCTGTTGACGCTGGCCATGTCGATCACCGCGGTGACCTTGCTGTCCTCGGGCCGCTCGCCGATGTAGACGGTGGCGTCGACGCCGGTGAACCGGCCGCGCACCTTCGTGAGCATGAAGTGCCGGCCGAGGAAGCCGACCTCGGCGTGCCCCGGGTCGACCTTCCAGTCGCCCACGGCCGGGAGCTCGACCCCGTCCACGGTGCGGGTCGGGGATGTCGCGCTACTGGTCATCGTCCGTTCCTCCTGCTCGGGTGGGGGCGTGGTGCTCAGACGCCGGACTCGGTCGGGAGCCCGCCCCCGATCCAGTCCTCCTTGCCGTCCTTGTAGGTGAAGACCTTCGAGTAGCCGAGCTCCGCGAGGCGCTCGGCCGCGATCCCCGAGTTGGAGCAGGTCGTACCGGTGCAGTAGACGATGACCTCGGCGTCCTTGTCGGGCAGCAGGCCGGGGGCCAGCTGGTCGACGTCGTCGACGGGGAGGAGCAGCGCCCCCGGCAGGTGCGCCTCCTTGTAGTACTGCTCGGGCAGCGCCTCGACGACCGCGGCCTTGCCGCTGTCGAGCTTCTGCTTGACCTCGTCGCGGGAGAGGTTCTGAACCGCCATGTGCCAGCCTCCGAAAATCAAGGATCAATAAGTGCGTACGCACGCACCTTAACAAGTATGTGCGGGCGCACGCAATGGGGGTAGGATCGCGGTGTGACCAAACGGGATGATCGACTCGAGGCGTGGCGGGCGATGCTCCTCGCGCACAACACCGCCGTACGCGCCATCGAGGGCGACGTGCAGCGCGACGGCCGGATCCCCTTGACGTGGTACGACGTACTGCTCGAGCTCAAGGCGGCGGGGGAGCACGGGCTACGCATGCAGGAGGTGGCCAACCGGGTGGTGCTCAGCCGGACCCGGGTCAGCCGCCTGATCGACGAGATGGTGCGCGCGGGCCTCGTGGACAAGCTTCCGGACCCGCACGACAAGCGGTCCTCCTGGGCCGTGATCACCCCGGCGGGGGCCGAGGCCCACCGGGCGACGGCCCCGGTCTACATGCGCAGCATCCAGAAGCACTTCTCCGCGCACCTCACCGACGAGGACGCCGCGGTGATCGCGCGGGCGCTGTTCAAGGTCGCCCAGCCGGACTCCGACATCCAGCTGGGCTGACGCCCGGCCGCGTGCCGTGCCGTGCTGTGCCGGGCAGGCGTCCACCTCGTGCGCCGTGCGCGGATACCCGTACGGGCGAAATCGGCCGGGCCCGCCGCATCGCGCGGCGGGCCCGGCCCGTGTCATGCGCAGGAGGCGCAGAGCCCCCGGTAGGTGACCTCGACCCCGGACACCGTGAACCCGAACCGCTCCTCGGCCGGGAGGCCGGCCAGCGGGTCTCCGGTGGGGTGGACGTCCCGGATCAGGCCGCAGCCGGAACACACCAGGTGCTGGTGCGGGTGGTGCGCGTTGGGGTCGTACCGTTTGGCCCGGCCGTCGGTGGCGACCTCCATGACCTCGCCGAGGGAGACCAGCTCGCCCAGGGCGTTGTAGACGGTGGCCCGGGAGATCTCGGGCAGCCGTTCCACGGCGCGGGCGTGCACCTCGTCGGCCGTGAGGTGCACGTGGTCTCCGTCAAGCACCTCCGCGACCACGCGGCGCTGGGAGGTCATCCGCCAGCCGCGCTCGCGCAGCCGCTCCAGCAGGTCACTCATAGAGGCTCACCACTTTCACTTTCGGAGGGAACGGGTTCGGCAGGGCGGTTCGGCGGCTCGCCGGGGCGGTTCGGCGGGACGGCCCGGCGGGGACGCCCCGGCAACTTACCGCCTGCGGTCCGGGATCCGACTTCATGCGGGCTTGGTGTCGTTCTTGACTTGGATTGCGTCCATCGTAGGATCGGACGCGTTGACAGCCAAGGGACAGGAACGGCCGGAGCAGCGTGAGACTGGACGTGAGACCGTCCGCGACGGTGACCGCCCCGGCGTCAGGACGACCGTGAAACCGGGGCCCGTCACCGGGTTCCCGTGCCCCAGAAATGTTCCATTACATGCAGTTCCTGATCACCGTGACCCCCGGTCCGGTCCGGAAGGATTCCCATGTCTGAGAACCATGACGCAATCGTCACCGATGCGAAGGCGGAGGGCGGCGGTGGCTGCCCGGTCGCGCACGAGCGGGCCCCGCACCCGACCCAGGGCGGCGGAAACCGCCAGTGGTGGCCGGATCGGCTGAACCTGAAGATCCTCGCCAAGAACCCCGCCGTGGCCAACCCCCTCGGCGAGGGGTTCGACTACGCCGCGGCCTTCGGCACGCTCGACCTCCCGGCGGTCAAGCGGGACATCGCCGAGGTGCTGACCACCTCGAAGGACTGGTGGCCCGCCGACTTCGGCCACTACGGCCCGTTCATGATCCGCATGGCGTGGCACAGCGCCGGCACCTACCGGATCAGCGACGGCCGCGGCGGCGCCGGAGCCGGCCAGCAGCGGTTCGCCCCCCTCAACAGCTGGCCGGACAACGGCAACCTCGACAAGGCGCGCCGGCTGCTGTGGCCGGTCAAGAAGAAGTACGGCCAGAGCCTCTCCTGGGCCGACCTCATGATCCTCACCGGCAACGTCGCCCTGGAGACGATGGGCTTCGAGACCTTCGGCTTCGCCGGCGGCCGCGCCGACGTCTGGGAGCCGGACGAGGACGTCTACTGGGGCCCCGAGACCACCTGGCTCGACGACGAGCGCTACACCGGCGACCGCGAGCTGGAGAACCCCCTCGGCGCCGTCCAGATGGGCCTCATCTACGTCAACCCGGAGGGCCCCAACGGCACCCCGGACCCGCTCGCCGCGGCCCGCGACATCCGCGAGACCTTCCGCCGGATGGCGATGAACGACGAGGAGACCGTCGCCCTGATCGCGGGCGGCCACACCTTCGGCAAGACCCACGGCGCGGGCCCGGCGGAGAGCGTCGGCGACGACCCCGAGGCCGCCCCGATCGAGGCGCAGGGCCTGGGCTGGGCCAACTCCTTCGGCACCGGCAAGGGCGGCGACGCCATCACCAGCGGTCTTGAGGGGATCTGGACGAACACCCCGATCACCTGGGACAACACCTTCTTCGACATCCTCTTCGGTTACGAGTGGGAGCTCTTCAAGAGCCCCGCCGGCGCCCACCAGTGGCGACCGAAGGGCGGCGCCGGGGCGGGCACCGTACCCGACGCGCACGACCCCTCGAAGACCCACGCCCCGACGATGCTCACGACCGACCTGTCGCTGCGCATCGACCCGGCCTACGAGCAAATCTCGCGGCGCTTCCACGAGAACCCGGCCGAGTTCGCCGACGCCTTCGCCCGCGCCTGGTACAAGCTCACCCACCGCGACATGGGCCCGATCGTCCGCTACCTCGGACCCGAGGTCCCCTCCGAGGTCCTGCTGTGGCAGGACCCGCTTCCCGCGGTGACCCACTCCCTCGTGGACGACGCGGACGTCGCCGCCCTCAAGGCCAAGGTCCTCGCCTCGGACCTGACGGTGTCCCAGCTCGTCTCCACCGCCTGGGCGGCGGCCTCCTCCTTCCGCGGCAGCGACAAGCGCGGCGGCGCCAACGGCGCGCGCATCCGCCTCCAGCCGCAGAGCGGCTGGGAGGTGAACAACCCCGACGAGCTGGGAGGCGTACTGCGCACCCTGGAGGGCATCCGGGGATCCTTCAACTCGGCGCAGACCGGGGGCAAGGAGGTCTCGCTGGCCGACCTGATCGTCCTCGCGGGCGGCGCGGGCGTCGAGCAGGCCGCCAGGGACGCCGGTGTCGAGATCCGGGTGCCGTTCGCGCCGGGACGCGTGGACGCCTCGCAGGAGCAGACCGACGTGGAGTCGTTCGCCGCGCTGGAGCCGCTGGCCGACGGGTTCCGCAACTACCTCGGGAAGGGCAGCCGGCTGCCGGCCGAGTACCTGCTGCTCGACAAGGCGAACCTGCTGAACCTCAGTGCCCCCGAGATGACCGTCCTGGTGGGCGGCCTGCGGGTGCTCGGGGCGAACCACCAGCAGTCGCCGCTCGGCGTCCTCACCGCGACCCCCGGGTCCCTCACCAACGACTTCTTCGTCAACCTGCTCGACCTGGGGACGACCTGGAAGCCGACCTCCGAGGACGCGAACGCCTTCGAGGCCCGTGACGACGCCTCGGGCAAGGTCAAGTGGACCGGCAGCCGGGTCGACCTGGTCTTCGGCTCGAACTCCGAGCTGCGCGCGCTCGCGGAGGTCTACGCGAGCGACGACGCGAAGGGGAAGTTCGTCAAGGACTTCGTCGCCGCCTGGGACAAGGTGATGAACCTGGACCGGTTCGACCTCGTCTGATCCCGGCATCCGGCCCGGGCCGGCCGCGCACCCCGCGGCCGGCCCGGGCCGTTTCCTTTGCCTAGCCGGCGGGCGTGCCCGCCGAGGCGTCCTGCAGCGTGCCGCGCAGCAGGGCGAGGGTGGCGGCGAACCCCTCCAGTGAGCCGGCCGTCAGCGGCCCGGTGAGCCAGGAACGCAGGCCGTCCTCGAACGTGGGTGTGGCGGCGGCCAGCCGTTCGCGGCCTTCGGGGGTCAGCTCCAGCAGGGACGAACGGCGGTTGGTGGGATGGGGCCGCCGGACCACCCAGCCGAGGGCCTCCAGCCGGTCCACCCCCTTGCTGGTCGCCCCGACGGTGATGGCCGCCTCCTCGGCCAGGTCGTTGACCCGGCAGCCCTCCCGGCCGTCGATGATGCGCAGGAACTCGAACTGGCCCATCGTCACGCCGTGCTCCACGCGCAGTCGTTCGCCCAGCGCGTTGTAGAGCCTGGTCTCGTAGCGGACGAGGTCCATGAACACCTGCGTCGGGTCGGTCATGCCTTGCTCCAGATTCTCGGGAATGATATTCCTAGGAATATAGTTCCTGGTGAAGAACATCGCTGCCTCTGGAGGATCCCATGAGCAAGGCACAGCGCACGGCCATCGACGCCCTGATGCGGCAGGCCCCCTTCGACGGCACCCTCCCGCCGGACCGGCTGCGCAAGGAATTCGAGGCCCAGATGACCGCGGGCCCGGCTCCGGCCGGGGTGGTCGTCACCCCCTCCATCCTCGGCGGGCTTCCCGCCCTGACCGTCGAGCCCGAGGACGGCGCCGCCACCGGGACGATCCTCTACTTCCACGGTGGGGCCTGGGTCTTCGGATCGCCCGACACCGCCCTGCGGCTCACCGCCGCACTGGTGCGCCGGACCGGCGTCCGCGCCGTCTCGGTGGACTACCGGCTCGCCCCGGAGCACCCCTTCCCCGCGGCCGTCGAGGACGGCCTCGCCGCCTACCGCGACCTGCTGAAGCAGGGCGTCGCGGCCGAGGGGATCGTCCTGGCCGGGGACTCCGCCGGCGGCGGTCTCGCCGTCACCACCCTGCTGGCCGCCCGCGATGCCGGACTGCCGATGCCGGCCGCCGCGGTCGCCTTCTCGCCGGGCCTGGACGCCACCCTCTCGGGGGAGTCCATGACCACCAAGCGCGACGCCGACCCGCTCTTCACCCGCGAGGACCTGGCCGTAGTCTTCGGCTACTACCTGGCCGGGCAGGACCCCGAGCAGCCGCTGCTGAGCCCGGCCCTGCACGCCGACCTGACCGGGCTGCCCCCGCTGCTCCTCCAGGCCGGTTCCAACGAGGTCCTGCTGGACGACTCCACCCGGTTCGCCGTCCGGGCCGCCGCGGCCGGGGTCGGCGTCCAGCTCGACGTCACCGCCGACGTCCCCCACGTCTTCCAGGCCTTCGAGGGCATGCTGGACGAGGCCGACGCGGCCCTGGACCGCGCCGCGCGCTTCGTCACCGACGCACTGGCCCGCACCTGAGCCGTTCACCCGGGCGAGCGCGTCGCGCAGGGGGCCGCGGAGCGGGCCGCGTTCACCCGGACGGCCGAGCAACGGGAGCCGCGCGCGCCGCGCCGGGGCAGTCTGTGCGTAGGACCGCCATCACCGCACAGACGAGGACCGCGCCATGTCCCACAGCAGGCGTATCAGCATCATCGCGGGAACGGCAGCGCTGCTGCTGACGGCCACCGCCTGCTCGGGCCTGGGCCGGAGCACCGTCGGAATGCTCGAGTTCCGCGGCCACGACTCGCCGGTCGAGGTGAGCTACAGCAACACCTCGGTCAAGGGCTGCCACCGGATCGCCCTGCCGAAGGGGGCGACGCACGTGGTGAACAACACCCTCGTGGACGTGGTCCTGTACCAGACGGAAGACTGCCGCAAGCTCGACCGGCGCGACGGCACCTACGTGGCCACGACCCTCTCGAACGTCACCGCCCCCGAGGCCCTGCCCTGGCGCAGCTTCACCGTCATCCACTGACGGACCGGCGCCGGGCCGCACCGGTCGACACGGCATGCTGGGGAGGTGTCCTCTCCTTCCGCGCATCCCCAACCGACCGAATCCGCCGACCTGATGGTCGTGTGCGGGGACGACGGCCTCGCCCACCGGCTGGCCGCCGAACTCCGCGAGGTGTACGAGGAGCGGGTGACGCTCGTCGTGCCGGCTGCCCGCGAGGTGCGCCCCGGAGCGGGGCCCGGGCAGGAGCGGACCCGCGCCCGGGCCGGGGCCGGGCGCGCGCTGCTGGGGCGGTTCCCGGCCGCGCGGATCCGTACGGCCGCCGGGGACCGGGCCGGCGCGGGGGAAGCGGCCGTACCCGAACTGCGCGTCCTGGAGGCTCCGGCCCCCGACGAAGAGGCCCTGGCCGCCGCCGGGGTCGCCCGGGCGGCCGCGCTGGCGCTCGTCTACGAGGACGACGAGACCAACGTACGGGCCGCCCTCGTGGCCCGGCGGCTGAACCCCAGGCTGCGGCTCGTCATCCGCCTCTACAACCGCAAACTCGGCCAGCACCTCGAGGAGTTGCTCGACCAGGCCGCGCTCGTCGCGGAACCGGGCATCGACCTGCGCGCGCTGGACTCCGCCACGACCGTGCTCTCCGACGCCGATACGGCCGCCCCCGCACTCGCCGCCTCCGCCGTCGCGGGCACCAGCAAGGTGATCCAGGCCGACGGTCTGCTCCTGCGCGCGGTCGAACGCACGCCTCCCGGCCGGGGCGAGGTCGCGGACCCGGGACTGTGCACCCTGGCCCTGCTGTCCGCCACCTCCGTCGACCCGGCCGGAGCGGACGGATCGGAGATCGGCGGCGACCGGGGACCCCAACTGCTCCCGGACGACCGGTCCGTGGCCGCCGCCACCGGGCGGGGGATCGTCGCGCTCGAAGCGGTCTCCCACGCGACGCCCGCGCCGGACGGCCGACGGCTCAACCAGGTCTCCCTGCCGGTCGGTTCGCTCTTCTCCCGCAGGCTCCGCTGGTCGCTCGCCGGGATCACGGCCGCCGTCGGCGCACTCGCCGTGGCCTCCTCCCTGGTCACAGGGGACACCCCGCTGCACGCCGTCTACCTGACCCTGCTCGACGTCTTCGCGATCAACGACCCCGCGCTCGACCAGCCGCCCGAACGCCAACTCCTGCAGATCCTGGCCGGGTTCGTGGGGCTGCTCCTGCTGCCCATCCTGGTCGCGGCGGCCCTCGAAGCCCTGGGCGCCTTCCGCACCGCGACGGCTCTGCGCAGGCCGCCGCGCGGACTCTCCGGCCACGTCGTGCTGCTCGGCCTCGGCAAGGTCGGTACCCGGGTGCTCGCGCGGCTACGGGAGCTGGGGATCCCCGTGGTGTGCGTGGAGTCCGACCCCCTGGCCCGCGGAATCGCCCTCGCGCGCCGGCTGCACGTGCCCGTCGTGGTCGGCGACGTCACCGACGAAGGGGTCCTGGAGGCCGCCCGGATCCACCGCGCCCACGCCCTGCTGGCGGTGACCAGCTCGGACACCACCAACCTGGAGGCCGCGCTCTACGCCCGCTCGGTGAAGCCCGACGTACGGGTGGTGATGCGGCTGTACGACAACGAGTTCGCCACCGCGGTCTACCGCACCCTGCGCGAGGCCCACCCGGCGGCCCTCGCCCGGAGCCGCAGCGTCTCCCATCTGGCCGCGCCCGCGTTCGCCGGGGCGATGATGGGCCGCCGGGTGCTCGGCGCCATCCCGGTGGAGCGCCGGGTGCTCGTGTTCGCGGCGCTGGAGGTGGCCGGCCATCCGCTGCTGGAGGGCCGCACCATCGAGGAATCGTTCCGGCCCGGGGCCTGGCGGGTGATCGCGCTGGACTCCGCCGCCCCGGCGAACCGCCGCCCCGACCTCGGGACGCAGCCGGGCTACGACGATGCCCGCGAGCCCGCCCTGGTGTGGGCCCTGCGCCCGGGCTACGTCCTGCGGCCGCAGGACCGGGTGGTCATCGCCGCCACGCGGCGGGGTCTGGCGGAACTGCTCGGACGCGCGCAGGCCCGTACGGCCGGCGCCGCGGACACCGGAGGGCGTCAGGCGGGCTCGTCCGGCTGAGCCTGGTAGCCCTGGTACTCCTGGTGCCCCTGGTACTGCCGGTCCGCGTGATCAGGCTGCTCGGCCTGATCCGTCGGCGCCGGCGGCCCGGACGGGACGGGGTCGGTGCGCAGGAGGACGTGGTGCGAGCCGTGCCCGGTGGCGTCGACGTGCACCACGTGATGGCCCACCCGCACGGTCTGGGTGCCCGCGGCGAACCAGCAGCCCGTGGGGCCCTGGGAGTACGGCAGGGGGGACCACACCTCCAGGAAGGTGCTGCCGTCGGGGTTGGTGCCCATTTCGACCAGACGGTTGCCATCGGGACGCAGGACTCCGACGTCGTGACCGGGGGCGCCCACGTGGTGGTGGAAGGTGACCCGGCGGCCGTCGTACGAGGTGGTTCCGGCGAACCCTCGGCTGTCCGCGTAGAGGGTGTCGGTCTGGAGCCATACGACGTGCTCGGTTTCCCGGAGCGGGCCGCCGTCCCGGCTGATCCCGGTCCGCAGCCAGGCGCCGTGGAGGGGCGCATCCATGGCGGGGGCCTCAGGCCCGGTCGCCGTGAACGCCGGCGGACTTCACCCGCGCGGTGATGGAGGTCTCCATGGCCACACAGTAACGGCGGAGCGGCCGGCGCGACGGGTGTCGGACGGGTTTGCGCCGCCCCGGTTCGGGAGGGCGCCGGGCGGCTGTCGTAGCATCGCGGACATGCAGCCCATACGCCCCCATCGCCGTGCCTCGGCCGTCGTCGCGGGCGTCGTGGCGGTGCTGCTGCTCGTGTGCGGCGGGCTGTTCACGCACCCCGCGTTCGCGGGGCACGCGGCGGGCGAGCGGTCGGCCGGGACGGCCCGGATGGCCGGTATCTCCGGGATGCCCGCGATGGCCGGGATGCCTCCGACGGCGGAGCCGCCCGCGATGGCCGGGATGCCCACGACGGCAGAGCCGCCCGCCATGGACGCCATGGCCGGGCCGCCCGCGAGCGCCGGGATGCCCGCCGTCGACAGGGGCCCGGAAAGCGCCGCCGCGGGCACGGCCGAGGGCGCGGGGACTGACGGGGGCTGTTCCGCGTCGGGCCAGGACTGCCCGCTGGCCTCGGCGCACGCGCCCACCGTGCCGGCCGGTCCCGCAGGAGATCTCGCCGGTTCGGCCGTATGGGGGACGCCGTCCGTGGCTCCCGGTCACCGGGGCCCCGCACCGTCCCCGGAATGCTCCCGCCCCAGAGCACCCGATCTCGACTCCCTCTGCGTCAGCCGGACCTGACCGGTCCCGCACCCGCACCCGCCCGCACACCGGGCGGCCGGGGTGCTTCGCCGTGTCCTGATCCACTGCCGCTCTCGACGTACAGGGAGTCCGTTCCCCATGGCTTCGTCCACCGCGTTGTTCGTCACCGGTGTCTCCACCGGTCTGTTCGCCGGCGGCGCCTCCTGCGCCGCCGTTCAGGGAGGTCTGCTCGCCGGGGCCGTCGGCCGCCGGTCCACCGAGTGGTCCGAGGAGAGGTGGCGGCGCAGCGGCCTCTTCGCCCCCGTCGGGGCCTTCCTCGGCGCCAAGCTCCTGTCCCACACCCTCCTCGGCGCCGCCCTCGGCCTGATCGGAGCCGCGGTCCAGCCGGGTCCCCGCACCCGGGCCGTGCTGATGCTGTGTGCGGGCGTACTGATGCTGCTGTTCGCCCTCGACATGTTCGGAGTGCGCGCGGTACGCCGCTTCGTGCCGCGCACGCCCGCCTCCTGGGGCCGGCGGGTCCGCCGCTCGGCCCGGAGCACGGCCGTCACCACCCCGGCCGTACTCGGCTTCCTGACCGTGCTCATCCCCTGCGGGGTGACCCTGAGCGTCGAGCTCCTCGCCGTCACCTCCGGCGGCCCGCTCGCGGGAGCGGCCGTCATGGCCGGCTTCGTCCTGGGGACCGGCCCGCTCTTCGCGGCCCTCGGCTTCTTCCTGCGCTCCGCGGCCCGGCTGTGGCAGGGGCGGCTGACCCTTGCGACCGCCGTCGTCGTGCTGCTCGTCGCGGTGTGGACCCTGGGCAGCGGGCTTCGGCTCGGCGGCTGGTGGCCCGCCGGGGCCCCGGCGGCGGTCGCCGCCGAGGTGGCGCCCGAGACGGTGGTGCTCCACCCGGACGGCACCCAGACCGTGACCATCCGGGCCCGTACGAACGCCTACGCCCCGGCCGACGTCACGGCGAAGGCCGGAGTCCCCACCACCCTGGTCGTCGCCACGCGGGGGACGGGCGGCTGCGTCCGCGCCTTCGTCCTTCCCGGCCTCGGCATCCAGAAGATCCTTCCCGCGACCGGGGCCACCGGCATCGACCTGGGCGTCCGGCAGCCGGGGACGCTGGAGTACAGCTGCGGCATGGGCATGTACGGCGGCCGGATCACCTTCGAGAGCCGGGAGGCCACCTCGTGAAGGAACGCTTGGAGTTCACCGTGACCGGCATGCACTGCAACAGCTGCGGCCTGCTGATCGACGACGAGGTGGAGGAGCTGGCGGGAGTGGCCGCCAGCGCGACGAGCCTGCGGACGGGCCGCACCGTCGTCGACACGGACCGGCCCGTCGATCCGGACGCCGTCATCGCGGCGATCGCCTCCGCGGGCTACCGGGCGGAACGCGCGCGGTAGCCCGAACGGGCCTCAGCCGGTCTCTGCCCCGGCCCCGGCCGCGAGGGCGTCGAGCAGTTCGCGTTCGCGTCCGGGGCCGAGGCCCGCGCGCCGGGTCCGGTCGAGGCCCCGTGCGCGCTCCCAGCGCAGGGTGTCGGCCAGCAGCTCGGCGCGCGGGCGGTGGCGCAGGCCCGCCGCGCGCGCCGCCGCCCCGCTCCGTGCCGCCCAGCCTTCCCAGCCCTTCTCGACCACCCACATCGGCAGCGAACCGGGGCCCATGTACTCGGCCACGCCGTGGGCGAGCAGCCACTCCGAGCCGGCGGAGACCACCGGACCGGTGTGGCCTCCGGCCGCGCGGGACAGTTCGATCCACCGAGCGAAGGGAACCACCGGGCCGACCGCGTCGTAGGTGCCGGTGGTTCCCTTCGCCGCGCAGTCGAGGAGCCAGCCGGCGAGGTCCCGTGCGTCGACGGTCTGGGTGGCGAGGTCCGGTTCGTCGGGGACCAGCATCGGCCCCACCGGATCGGCGGCGGCGCGGGCCGCCCAGTAGCCGGAGCGGTCGCTGTGATCGCCCGGGCCACCGATCAGGCCGGCGCGGGCGATCAGGAGCCGGTCGCCGACGGCGGCCGCGGACGCTTGCTCGCAGGCGACCTTGGCCTCGCCGTACACCGTGCGGTCGGTCTCGCTCGTTTCGACCGGGGCCAGCAGGGCCGCGGACTCGTCGGCGTCCAGGGCCGCGTGGGAGGCGTAGGCGCTGATCGAGGAGACGTAGGTCCAGTGCGCTGCCCGGTCCGCGAGCGCGGCGAGCGCCCCGCGTACGAAACCGGGCTGCCAGGACACCTCGATGACCGCGTCCCACGCGCGGTCCAGCAGGGGTTCGTACGCCGAAGGGGCGTGCCGGTCGGCCACCACGAGCCTGGCCCCGTCAGTGACGGGCCCGCTCTCGCCGCGTGCCAGGCAGGTCACCTGGTGACCGCGCTCGATCGCCTGCAGGGACAACTCCCTGCCCAGCCATGCCGTTCCGCCCAGAATGAGGATCTCCATGGCGCCAGCCAAGCACTACCCGCGCCGGATGCCGAGGCCGGTTCGCCGACAGCGGAGGGCGCCGCCCGTCCCCGGGGGCCCGTTCGCGCCCTCCCGGGGCGTGGTGACCTACGATCTTGCTGCGCCGGGCGTCCCGCCGCACGGGCGGCCGGTTCCGAGAGCAAGGACTGACATGGACAACGGATTCAAGGGCGTCCCGCCCACCACCCTCGCCGACTTCCTGGGCCGCGAGCAGGTCATGGACATCGGCATCCGCCCGCTGTGGGACGCGCCGCGCGTCGCGGGACCGGCGTACACGGTGCGGTGCGAGCCCGGGGACAACCTGATGCTCCACGCGGCCATCTACCGCGCCGAGCCGGGCTCGGTCATCGTCGTGGAATCGGGCGACCTGGACTACGCCCTCGCCGGCGGCAACGTGTGCGCCGTGGCCCAGCGCCGGGGCATCGCCGCGTTCGTGCTCGACGGGCTCCTGCGCGACCTCGCGGAGGTGCGCGCAGCGGGCTTCCCGGTCTTCGCCCGCGGTGTCATCCCCATCCCGGGAGGCAAGAAGAAGCTCGGCTCCCTCGGCGAGGCCGTGCGGGTCGGCGGAGTGAGCGTCCACCCCGGTGACATCGTGGTCGCCGACGAAGAGGGCGTCGTGGTCACCCCGGCCGCCCGGCAGGACGAGATCCTGCGGGCCTCCCTGGACAAGCTGGCCAAGGAGGCGGGGGAGTCCCTGGACACGTGGGAGGAGCAGCACCGCGCGCGCATCGAGAAGGCGCTCGGCGGCCTCGGCTTCACCGGCTGACCGCCCGTGCGCCGGGCCCCTGCGGGCCCGCCTGGACGCCGTACGCCGCCCCGTCGACGCGGGGGAGCCGGTCCGGTGGGCGGCGTGACCCGGTGGGCGACCCGACTCGGCCCCGGCCGCGTCGCGCGACCGGGGCCGAGGCCCTGGGTACGGCCGTGCTCAGCCGCGGTCGCCGCCGCCCTGCCGGTCGCCGCCGCCCTGCGGGGCGGTCAGCAGGACCTCGCGCAGTCGGGCGACCAGGGCGGAGGCGCTCTCCGGCTCCTCACCGCCCCCCTCGGCGCGGGAGTCGCCGGTCGACAGCTCCTCCAGGTTGTCGGAGAGCACGTCGGCGTAGGCCTGCTCCTTCTCCACCATTCCGCCGGGCTGGCGCAGCCCGATGGTGACCTCGATGGCCTTGCCGATCAGCGCGGTCATCACGAACGAGAACAGGCCGAGCACCACCGTGGCGGTGAGCTGCTTGCTCAGCAGGTCCCAGGAGCCGCCGTAGAACAGGCCCTTGTGGCCGGTCAGGGTCCCGGTCGCGCAGAGGCCGGCCATGACCATGCCGACGATGCCGCCCCACCCGTGGATGCCCACCACGTCCAGGGTGTCGTCCACGCCCAGCCGGTACTTCCAGCTGATCGCGAACGCGCAGGTCAGCCCGGCGAGGAAGCCGATGACGGTGGCCCAGACCGGGCTCACCCCGCCGGCCAGCGGGGTCATGGCGACCAGTCCCGTGACGGCGCCCATGCACATGTCGAGCAGGCCGACCTGCCGGGTGCGCCACCAACTGGTCACCGCCCAGCCGGCCATCGCGGCGCCCGCCGCGAGCTGACTGTTGAGGAAGGCCATCGCCGCGCCGCCCGGGGTCTCCAGGGAGGAACCGGTGTTGAAGCCGAACCAGCCGAACCACATGAGCGAGAGCCCGATGACCACGAGCGGCAGGTTGTGCGGCCGGATGCCCTGGCGGTCGAAGTCCGCCCGCTTGCCCGCGACGATGGCGAGGGCGAGCCCGGCGGCCCCCGATCCGATCTCCACGACCGTGCCGCCGGAGAAGTCGACGGCGCCGAGCTGCTTGGCGACCCAGCCGGCCGGGTCGAACACCCAGTGGGCCATGGGGATGTAGACCAGCAGGGTCCACGCGATGACGAAGACGATCCAGCCGCCCATCTTCGCGCGGCCCGCGATGGAACCGGCGATCAGGGCCACGGTGACCACCGCGAAGGACAGGTGGAACACCACGAAGGTGACCGTGGGCACCGAGCCGGTCAGCGAATCGACGTCGATCCCGCGGAGGAAGGCGTTGTCGAGCGTCCCGATGACCCCGAGCCCGCCGGCATCGGGGCCGAAGGCCAGGGAGTAGCCGATCGCGAACCAGAGGACGGTGACGATCACCATGCAGAAGAAGATCATTTTCAGCATGGCGACGATCTGGCCGGTGCGGACCATGCCGCCGTAGAAGAAGGCCACTCCGGGAGCCATCAGCAGCACCAGGGCCGTGGCCATCATCAGCCAGGCCGCGTTGCCGGAGTCGGCGACGGCGGGTGCGGCGGAGACCGTGGAGACGGTCGCGGCCATCGTGTGCGCGGTCACTTGTCACGCTCTCGTCGGTCCAGCACGGATACGATTTCGGCGAGCAGCGCGGCGTCCTGCTGCTCCGACCCGTCCTTGGCGGCTCCCACCGCGGCGGGTTCGCGCGGTGAGGCCGCGGCTCCGCCGATCCGGTCGCGGATCTCGTCCAGGGTCGCGTTGTCGTAGGCGACCTCCTCGTCCCGGCCGGGTACGTTCTCGTACTCCTCCGAGGCGCGGAAGCCGACGGCCTTGTCGATCACCTTGGCGATGAGCCAGGTCATCACGAAGGCGAAGGACCCCACCGCCAGGACGCCGACGGCCTGACGCCAGAGCTGGTCCAGGCCGCCCCCGTAGAAGAGGCCCTTCTTGCCGCTCATCGCGGACGTCGCGAAGAAGCCGATGGAGAGGACGCCGACGATGCCGCCCCAGCCGTGCACGCCGACCACGTCGAGGGTGTCGTCGACACCGATCTTGTACTTCATGTTGATGGCGAAGCAGCAGACCACACCGGCGGTGAAGCCGATGATCAGAGCGCCGAGCGGGGAGACCTCGCCGCAGGCCGGGGTGATGGCCACCATGCCGGCGACCGCCGCCGAGGCCACGCCCAGCATCTCCACGTGGCCCAGGCGCCACTTCTCGATGATCGGCCAGCCGATCATCGCGCCCGCGGCGGCCAGTTGGGTGTTGAGGAAGGTGGTCGGTGCGCTGCCCTCGACCTGGAGAGCGGAACCCGCGTTGAAGCCGAACCAGCCGAACCACAGCAGCGCCAGACCGATGATAACCAGGGGCAGGTTGTGCGGGCGGATCGTCTCGCGCTCGAAGTCCTTGCGCTTGCGCAGCACGATGGCCACCGCGAGCCCCGAGGCGCCCGAGCTGAGCTCGACCGGCAGACCGCCGGCGTAGTCGAGCGCGCCCAGGGACTTGTTGATCCAGCCGTCGGAGGCGAACACCCAGTGCGCGGTGGGCACGTAGACCAGCATGGTCCAGGCGACGACGAAGACCAGCCACCCCTTCATGGTGGCGCGGCCCGCGATCGAGCCGCTGATCAGCGCCACCGTGATGATCGCGAAGGACATCTGGAAACAGGCGAAGATCACGGTCGGGATGGATCCGTGCAAGGAGTCCATTCCGATGCCGCGGAAGAAGGCGTGGTCGAGGTTGCCGATCATGCCGCCGCCGGAGTCCTTGCCGAAGGCGAGGGAGTAACCGACCGCGACCCACAGGATGGTCACCAGCGACAGGCAGGCGAAGCTCATCTTGAGCATCACCAGCACGTGTTTGGTTTGGACCATGCCCCCGTAGAAGAAGGCGAGGCCGGGGGTCATCAGCAGCACCATGGCGGTGCTCGCCATCATCCAGGCGGTATTACCCGTATCGTAGCCACTGGGCATCTGGTGGAGCTCTCTCTGGTCGTGAACGGGCGTGAGGGAGTGCGGAGTTCAGGTCTTGCGCAGGTCCGGGGCGGGTACGCCGATCAGCCTGCGCCGCACCGCGTCCCAGACGGCACCGAGCGCCCGGGTCACGGCCTCGGTGTGCTCCCCGAGCAGCCGCACCCAGGCCCCGCAGTCCTGCGGCAGCACGCTGACCCCGTACGCGAGCCCGCGGCCGGCCAGGGTCGCGTGCAGCAGGTCGGCGAGTTCGCGGGCGGGGGCGAGCGGGCTGACCGCGAAGAAGCAGGCCATCACCGAATGGCCGGCGAGTACGGCGGGCCCGTCGACGGAGCCGGAGCCGGAGCCGGAGCGGCCGGCGGCCCCCGCGGCCCCGCCCGGCTCCAGTCGCACGGTGTCCAATGCGACCAACTCGCCTCCCGGCCGCCGCAGTTCGAAGTCGGAGGCGAAGACCTGGTAGGCGTTGCGCTCCCCGCGCGCGAGCCGGCCGGACAGGACGGTCTCGCTCACCAGGACGGTGGCCGTGGGGTCGGCGGTGATCACCGTGCGCTGGTAGAAGCGGGAATCGACGTAGGGGATGACCGGGTCCGGCAGGTACTCCACGTACGCGTCCGGGCCGGCGGTCAGGAGGGTCTGGGCGACGGCGTAGTCGTGCTCCATCCGGTAGACCTTGGTGGCCGCCTGGGTGGTGACGTGCGCCGAGGTGCCGGGGCCGAAGGACAGGTCGGTGCGCAGCCGGTCGGCCTGGATGACCCCGCCGCCCGTGGACATCAGGAAGGTGATGGGCAGATCAGGGCGGTACGGGTCGAAGTAGAGCGGGCGCATGATCTGGAGCGGGGACTTCTGGTAGTGCCGCACCAGCTCGGTGCGGTCACCGACCCGCTCGAAGGCCAGCTCCAGCAGGCCGACCTTGCCGGGGCGCCCGACACCGAGGGTGTCGGGCACCGAGGAGTGCCGCAGCACCTCCAGGGGGACGCGTGGCGGTTCGTAGTGCGCGGGCTCCAGGCGCGCCGGCGGCAGGAGGCCGCGGGGTGGAGCGTGGGGCGGAGTGTGGGGCGGGTCCGCCACCGGGTCCGCCACCACGCTCACGCCGGTACCCGGCGGAAGGACTCGATGAAGGTGGCCACGTCCTCCAGGCCCTGCCCGGTCAGGCAGTTGGTCAGGACCACGGGGCGGCCCTCGCGCACGCGGTGCGCGTCGGACTCCATGACGCCGATGTCGCAGCGGACGTACTGGGCGATGTCGATCTTGTTGATCACCAGCAGGTCGGACTCGGTGATGCCCGGACCGCGCTTGCGGGGCATCTTCTCGCCCTCGGCAGTGTCCAGGACGAAGAGGAAGAGGTCGACCAGGACCGGGCTGAACGTGAGGGTGAGGTTGTCGCCGCCCGACTCGTAGAGCAGGGTGTCGACATCGGGGAACCGCTCCAGCATCTCCGCGCCCGCCGCCAGGTTCATCGTCGGGTCGTCGCGCACCGCTGTGTGCGGGCACGCACCGGTCTCCACGCCCACGACGCGCTCGGGGTCGAGCACCCCGGCCAGGGTGCGGCGGACCTGGCGGGCGTCCTCCTGGGTGTAGATGTCGTTCGTGATCACGGCGGGCCGGTGGCCGCGCGCGATGAGCACGGGCACCAGCGCCTCGATCAGCGCCGTCTTGCCGGAGCCGACGGGGCCGCCGACACCGACGCGCAGAACGTTGTCCTCGGTCATCAAAGTCACACACCTCAAGTAAAGACAGCTTGATGAAAGGAAGGGGGCAGCGAACTAGGTGGCGAACAGCCTTGCCTCTGCCCGTTCATGACGGCCCGACATGATGTCGGCCATCGGAACGCACCCGCCGAGATCGGCGAGTTCACGGTGCAGCGCCGCCCCCGTCACCTCCTCGATGACGGGTGCGATCCCGCGCAGCACCACCTGCGCCTTGCGGTGGTCCGTGAGCCGCAGCCGCAGCGCGGCCCCGGTGAAGCTGGCCGCGTAGGCGAACAGATCGCTCACGACGGCCTGTTCGGCCGGGACGCCGGCGGCCGCGTACGCGACCCCGGCGGCCACGGCCTGCGAGCCGGGGGCCCGCTTGGCGGCCACGAGCTCCGCGTACCGCTCCAGGGGCTCCCCGCCGACGCACTCGCGGGCCATGTCCAGCAGCTGGCGGCCGGTACGGGTGGCGGCGCGGCGCAGCCCCTCGTTCAGCTTGGCCGCGTTCAGCCGTTGGTCGGTCTCGGCCAGGGCCTCCCAGTCACCGGCCAGCGCGGCCCGGTGGGCCAGCGCCAGCGCGGTGGCGTCGGAGGGCCCCACCGCATGCCGCAGCAGGTCGGCCAGCAGCCCCGGTACGCCCTCCGGGGTCACGGCCTTGGCCTGGGCGTAGCCCTCCAGGCCGTGGGAGAGGGTGTAGAAGCCGCTGGGGAAGGCCGAGTCGGTGAGCTGGAGGCTGACCAGCAGGGCCCGCACCGGCGTCCCGGCCGCGGGGCCGGCCACGGCGGAGTCGGCGGCAGCGCTCATGCCAGGTAGAACAGGTGGTTCAGGGGCAGTTCGCGGGCCGGCTCGATGGTGGCCGGCACCCCGTCGAGGGTGACCTTGTAGGTCTCCGGGTCCACGGTGATGACCGGGAGGGCGTCGTTGCGGACCATGTGCTGCTTGCCGACGGTGCGGCAGTGCCGCACCGGCAGGACCCTGCTGTCCAGGCCCAGCTTCTCCGGCACGCCGAGTTCGATCGCGGCCTGCGACATGAAGGACACCCGGGTGGCCTGCTTGGCCTTGCCGTACGCGCCGAACATCGGCCGGTAGTAGACCGGTTGCGGGGTCGGCAGCGAGGCGTTCGGGTCGCCCATCAGGGCCCAGTTGATCAGTCCGCCCTTGATGACCATCTTCGGCTTGGCGGCGAAGGAGCCGATCGGCCACAGCACGATGTCGGCGAGCTTGCCGGTCTCCAGGGAGCCGATGTGCTCGGCGGTGCCCGTGGCGATCGCCGGGTTGATCGTGATCTTGGCGAGGTAGCGCAGGGCGCGGAAGTTGTCGTTGCGCTCGGTGTCGCCGTCGAGCTTGCCGCGCTGGTCCTTGCAGTGGTGCGCGGTCTGGAAGGCGCGGGTCCAGGACTCGCCGATGCGGCCCATGGCCTGGGAGTCGGAGGAGAAGATCGAGATGACCCCCTCGTCGTGCAGCACGGTCTCGGCGGCGATCGTCTCGGCGCGCACGCGCGAGTCCGCGAAGGAGACGTCCTCCGGGATGTCGTGCGACAGGTGGTGACAGACCATCACCATGTCGAGGAGCTCGTCGACCGAGTTCACCGTGTACGGCAGGGTCGGGTTCGTGGAGGACGGCAGGACGTTGGGCTCGCCGGCCACCCGCATGATGTCGGGGGCGTGGCCGCCGCCCGCGCCCTCGGTGTGGAAGGTATGGATGGTGCGCCCGTCGATGGCCGAGCGGGTGTCCTCGAAGAAGCCGGACTCGTTCAGGGTGTCCGTGTGCACCGCGACCTGGACGTCGTAGGCGTCGGCCACGTCGAGGGCCCGGCTCAGCGCGGCCGGGGTGGTGCCCCAGTCCTCGTGGACCTTCAGGCCGCAGACGCCGGCCTCGACCTGCTCGATCAGCGCTTCCGGCAGCGAGCCGTTGCCCTTGCCCAGCAGGCCGACGTTGACCGGCAGGTCCTCGGACGCCTGGTACATGCGGCCGATGTTCCACGGACCCGGGGTGCAGGTGGTGCCGTTGGTGCCGTCGGAGGGGCCGGTGCCGCCGCCGATGAGGGTGGTGATGCCGTTGGACAGGCCGTGCTCGGCCTGCTGCGGGGCGATGAAGTGGATGTGGCTGTCGATGCCGCCCGCCGTGGCGATCATGTGCTCGCCGGAGATGACCTCGGTGCCCGGGCCGATGACCAGCTTGGGGTGGACGCCGGACTGGGTGTGCGGGTTGCCGGACTTGCCGAGACCCGCGATGAACCCGTCCTTGATGCCCAGGTCGCCCTTGACGACGCCGAGGATCGCGTCCATGACGACGACGTTGGTGATGACCAGGTCCAGGGCCCCCTGCAGGTTGGTGGCCTGCGGGTCCTGCGCCATGCCGTCGCGGATGCCCTTGCCGCCGCCGTAGACGGCCTCGTCGCCGTAGTGGCCCTCGTTGTGGTCCTTCTCGACCTCGATGACCAGGTTGGTGTCCGCCAGGTGGAAGCGGTCGCCGACGGTCGGCCCGAACAGGTCGGTGTACTGCTTGCGGCTCAGGACAGCCATCGCTACTTGTCGCCCTTCTTGGAGGTCTTGGCCTTCTTGGCGGCCGCGGTCTTGGCGGGTGCCTTGGCGGCGGGCTTCGCCGCGGGCTTGGCCGCGGTCTTCGAGGCCGGCTTCGCCGCGGCCTTCGTGACCTTCGCGACCTGCAGGGCCGGCGAGGCGGCCTGGGCGTCCGCGGCCTGCTGGGCCGACTCCGCCCGGGCCCCCAGGAATCCGAGCTCGACGGCCCGGTTCATCGCGCGGACGCGGGTGTCGGTGGAGCCGAGACCGCCGTTGGTCAGGGAGCTGAAACCGATCAGCCGGCCGTGGCCGCTGTACGCGGTGAGTTCGACCTCGCGGGTGTCGCCCGGCTCGAAGCGGACGCCGGTGCCCGCGGGGAGGTCGAGGTGCATGCCGTAGGCGGCGTTGCGGTCGAAGTCGAGGGCTCGGTTGACCTCGAAGAAGTGGTAGTGCGAGCCGACCTGGACCGCGCGGTCGCCGGTGTTCGACACGGTGACCTTGGCCTTGCGGCGGCCGGCGTTGATCTCTACGGAGCCTTCGCCGTAGAGGTATGAGACGCCACCTGACATGGTGGTACTTCCCTTCCTTCGGTTCAGTGGGGGGAATGGCCGTGCGGGTGACCGTGACCGTGACCTCGGCCGTCCGCGCGGCGGTGGCTCTCGCCGTGAGCGTGGGTGTGCGCGTCCGTGTGGTGCGCGTCCGGGTCCGCGCCCGGGTCCGGGCCCGGATGGGTGTGGTCGTGGTCGCCGCCCGGGCCGTGGGTGTGCGCGTACCCGTGCCCGTGTTCGGCGTCCAGCCCCTCGGCCACACCGTCGTGCCCGTGGGCCAGCCGGTGCAGCGCCTCCTGCGCGCGGGCCCGTACGACTTGGGCGATCGCCGCGTCGGACAGCAGCGGACCGGTGTCCAGGACCCCGGCCGGGAGCTCCGCCGGCGGGACGAACGCGGCCCGGACCAGGGCGACATGGCCGGCGCCGAGCCGGCGGCAGCGCTCCGCCCCCTCCGCCAGGTCGGGATCGCCCCCGTCGAAGGCGACCTCGACCCAGCGGTGGTGCCCGTACTGGCGCACCAGCCGGGCCACCCGGAACAGATCGGCGTCCTCGAAGGGGCCCGCGACCGGTGCCGTGACCAGCACGGCGGAGGTGTCGGGAGCCTCGCGCACCGCCTTGAGGGCGGCGGTACGGAGCCACGCGGTCAGGTGGTCCACGGTGGCGAAGGGGGGCGCCAGCACGAGCCGCCCGGGTCCCTCCTCCCGGCTCAGCCAGCGCAGGGCGCGGGCGCAGTCGGCGATCAGCCCGGGGTCGCGCCCCAGGGTCATCGGGACCACGCACACCGGCTCGGGCGAGGCGGCGAGCGCCGCGCGCACCGCTTCGGACAGCGGGCGGCCGGGGTGTACGCCGCCTGCCGCGGCGCCGCCCTCGTGACCGCCGGCCAGGATGACCGAGGCCGCCGATTCCGTTGCCCGGCCGGGCCGTTCGGGTGCGATGGCCGCCACCGCTCAGGCGCCGACGGGGTCGTGGCAGGAGACGAGCTTGGTGCCGTCCACGAAGGCGGCCTCGACCTGGAGCAGCGGGAGCATCTCCCGTACGCCCTTCATGACATCGGCGGCGGAGACGATCTGCTTGCCGAGTTCCATGCACTCGGCGACGGTCCTGCCGTCGCGCGCTCCTTCGAGGATGCCCTCGCTGATCAGGGCACAGGCCTCGCTGTAGTTGAGCTTGACACCCCGGTCTCGCCGCTTGCGGGCCAGGTCGGCCACGACGTAGATCCAGAGCTTGTCCATCTCACGGGGAGCGAGATTCATCGGTCACTCACTTTCGGCTCTCAAGGTGGTTCAGGTACCGCTGGTGCTGCGTAGGGGTGCCGGTGTTGCCGCGACGGCGTCAGGTCCGGTGCAGTCGGGGGATCTGGGGCACGGCGGCGACGAAGACGAGCGTGGTCAGGACGAACGGCCAGGTGAAGGTGTGGCCGCCGAACGGGTCGAAGAAGGCGGTCATCGCGGCCGTGAGGCCGGTCGCGGCGGCGGCGCCGAGTACGGCGAACGCGAAGCTCCAGTTGGAGCGCACGAGGAAGACGCCGCACAGGGCCATCGCGACGAGCACGCTGCTGTAGCCCATGAGCCCCTGCGAGACGGCGTCCGACGGTGAACCCATCGCCCAGGCAACGAAGATGGCCGTGACGCTGCCGACGCAGGCCATGACCCCGGCGACCCGGCTGGCCACGAAGATGCCGGCGAGGAAGATCAGGCCGACGTACCACTGCGGCATGAAGAAGATCTGGCCGACGTTGGCGAAGAAGGCCCGCCAGAGCTGGCCCCAGTCGAGTGAGGTGGTTCCGGCGGCGGCCGCGGGCAGCGCCGCCAGATCGGGGCCGGTGTGCCACACCCGGGAGAAGCTCGGTGCGGCGATGGTCATGACGCTCGCGATGATGCAGAACGGCGCCGTGAACGTGGGGATGTTCCAGGTGCCGAGGATGGTGGCCAGCGCCGAGGTGACGACCACCACGGTGATGCTGCCGCCGATCGCGAGCAGCAGGGTGGACAGGTGGTCCCACCCGAGGAAGACGGCGAACCCGAGCGAGACGAGGGTGCCGTTGAAGCCGCGCAGTCCCGCCGAGACGATCTCGCGGTCGATGCCGAACGCGTAAGCGGTGGCGGTCCCGACGACAGCGCCGAGGAGGCCGTAGAGGGCGTACTGCCAGCCGGCGGCGGCGAGGGCGGCGAGGAAGAAGATGCCCGTGACCGCGTTCGGCATGAAATCGACCTGGGCGACGCCGCGCAGGACTTCTTGGATGAAGCTCGCGGGTTGAGCGGGAGCCTGGCGTGCGGGCTCCGTTGCCAAGGCCTGCATTTCCTTCTCCAATGTGCAAAAAAAGGAGGGCCCTGAAGGGCCCGTTAATCGGCGGTGCGTTGACGACGACAGTACCGGTGAATCAGGCCAATTCCGCCTGAGTATGGGCGTGTCGGGCCAAGCGGGAGAATGCGGCAAGGTTGTCGTAAGTGTGTTCGTCATTCCCGATCCATATAGGGAAAGGAAATAGGATCGAAATATCGAATATTGAATATCGAATGGCGGGAAAAGGGCGTCGGCCGAGCCCGGAAGGGTCATCGAACCCGCTGCGATGGCGCGCCGCGGCGGCCTGACCCACCGTGGTGGTGTCCCTTGGAAGGGTGCGATTCCTTGCGGGTGCCCGATGGTGGGCCGAGCTGTCGCCGGCCGCCGGCGCCGCCGTCATGGCGGCCGGGATCATCTCGGCCGGGCTGCACCTGATCGGCCGGGACGCGCTGTCGATCGGCGCGCTGGCCGTCTGCGCCGCGTTGTGGCTCGTCCTCGCAGCCGACTTCGCCGCCCGGCTCATGGGCGACCGCCGGCGGTTCCGCGCCGAGGCCGACACCCCGGCGGCGCTGACCGCCGTGGCCGCCACGGCCGTGCTCGGCAACCGGCTCTCCCTCCTCGGGTGGCAGTCCCTGGCCCTCGGGCTGCTGGCGCTGGCCGCCGCGCTCTGGCCGGGGCTGCTGGTCGCCGTACTGCGGCACTGGGGCTACCGGATGCCCGGTGCGGCTTTCCTCGTCTGCGTGGCCACCCAGGGGCTCGCCGTCCTGGCGGGCACCCTGGCCGCCCCCACCGGCCACGACTGGCTCGGCCGGGCGGCGCTGGCAGCCTTCTGTCTGGGACTCCTGCTCTACGTCGAGGCGCTCGCGCGCTTCGACTTCCGCCAAGTGGTCTCGGGCGCGGGCGACCACTGGGTGGCCGGCGGAGCGCTCTCCATCACCGCCCTGGCCGGATCCGGGCTCACGGCGTCACCGCTGTGGACGGGATGGGTGCACGCGGGGCTGCGCACCGTCACCCTGGTGACCCTCGGCCTCTCCCTGGCCTGGTACGTCGTGCTGGTCGCCGCCGAAGCGGCCCGGCCGCGCCCCCGCTACGACGTCCGGCGCTGGTCGAGCGTCTTCCCGCTCGGCATGACGGCGACCGCCTGCCTCGCCGCGGCCGTCCCGACCGGGGTGGAGTGGCTGAGGCCCCTCGGTACGGTGCTGCTCTGGGTGGCGGTCGGGGCGTGGGTGCTGACCTTCGTGGCGTTCCTCATGGAACACGGGAGGGCCCGACGGCGGACGTGAGCGGGTGGGCGCGTTCGTCCCGGCGGCAGCTACGGCTACGGCTCTGGATCGACGACGCCGACGTGGGCGCGTCCTACCCGGACGCCCCGCCTGTGGACGGGACGGTGGCCAGGCGGAAGAGGTCGCGGGTCGGGTGCACGTCGACCGGGATGCCCGTCCCGACTTCGATGATCTCCTCCCCGGCGACGAGGTGGCTCGTGGTGAACGGCGGCCGGCCCGGCACGGTGACCAGCATCCGGACCCTGGTGCAGCGGTCGTCCTCGCCGCACCACACGCGCTGTGCCGACGTGACCGTGCCCGTGACGCGCACGCCGGCGGTGTCCAGGTCGCGCCACACGCGCTGGTCCCGCACGGTGCCGACGATGGCCAGGACCACGACGACCACGGTGAGTGCGGTCCAGACGAGGCCGGTCACGACGACACCCAGTCTGTCGTCGTCGGGGACGTACCCGCCGATACCGGCGAGCAGGATCACGGGACCAGCGCACACGACCAAGAGGCCGAGCAGGGTCCAGATCGGCTGCTCGAAATAGGCCGGCGGACGATTCACCGGGCCTTCGGCCTCGGCCATTCCACCGCTCGTCACGGTGTGGGCCGCCCACCGCCGAGAAGGGAGTCCGAAGAATTTCGCAAGCGTCCTGACACGGGCGGAGTTTACCGGACCTGATCCGGTCGCCGTGGGTGAACGGGGGCGCGGCACAGGCCGATCGGGGCGGTGGCCGACCGAACGACCTGCGTCCGGCAATGCTTCGGCCGGAGCGCACGCGCTCCCCACGGTGGGCAGCCCTCGGTGATCACCCTGGAGGCGTGGGCATGATCTGCCGGGTTGCGGAGCGCAGGGCCAAGGCCAGCACCACTTCGAAGACGCCGAGCAGGACGAGCCACAGTCCCAGCAGCCGTGTCAGAGCGACGGCGGAGTCCACCGGGAAGCAGAGCACGACGATCCCGGCGACGGCGCCGAGGGCGCCCAGGCCGAAGAGGAGCCCGCGGTGCACGAGGGCGCGGTCGGCGATCGCGACGTACGCCGTGAGTACGCCGGTCAGGAGCCAGAACACTCCGACGATCAGGGACAGTGCGCCGATCGTTTGCATCGGATGGCGCAGAACGAGGACGCCCGCCAGGAACGCCAGCATGGCGATCAGGATTCCCGCCAGTCTGCTGCCGCCCACGTCGCCGCTGTGCGAGAACGCCGTGACGAAACGGAAGCCGCCGGCCACCAGGAGCTGGAGGCCGATGATGACGGCCAGGATGTGCAGCGTCTCGTCGGGCCAGACGAGTACGAGGATGCCGGGGATCAAGGTCGCGAGGGCGAAACCGAGTGCCCAGTGCCACGAGCCTCCGAGCTGCTTGAGTACGTCCTCGGGATCGTTCTGCCTGCGCTGCGGTGCCGCGCCGGATGCGGTCATCATGCCTCCCGGGCCGGCCGAAGGCCCCGTAGAGGCCCTTCGAAGCCATCGGACATGCCTTCCTTGCCTGTCAGGCCCATTTTAGGCCGGTCGGAGCCGGCCCGCCGATCCACCGGGTTCCCCCCTGAACGGGGACCGGGGCGCCGCCTTGAAGGACGTGTCATCCGTCGGGTTCCGCGGTCTTCGCGGGGGTCGAGGGGATCCGCTGGGTGAAGAACATCGCGAGGAGCGCGGTGAAAGCAAGGACGGCGAGTGCGGCGCGCAGACCGTCGAGCCTCGCCGCGGCGTTCGCGTCGATCGCGGCCGATGCCACGTCAGGGCTCGTGCCCGCCTTGTCGAGTGCCGACGTGAGCTGGGCGTCCGACATGAAGGGCACGCCGCTCTCCAGTTGGACGGTCGCCCGGCTCTTGACCTCGGCCGGGACGGCCTGGTTCTGCTCGATGTTGGTCAGGAAGGAGGTGGTGAGCGCGGCGATCAGGATCGACCCGGCGAGTGCCGTGCCGATCGAGGCGCCGAGGTTCGTGACGGCGTTCTGGATGCCGCCGACCTCCGCGCTCTGCTGGTCCGGGACCGCGGACACCGTGACCGCCCCGAGCTGCGAGGCCAGCGCCCCCATGCCGAGCCCGATCAGCAGGAGCGGGATCGTGACGATCTCCGCGCCCGCGTCGGTGTCGAGTGCGGCCAGCAGCGCGACCGCGCCCGCGAGCAGCGCGAGGACGCCCAGTCGCACCACCCGCCGCGGTGAAGCGTCCGGGAGGAAGCGCGGGATCAGGATCGCGGCAGCCAGCAGGGTCAAGGAGAGCGGCAGGATGCGTGCTCCGGTCATGAGCGCGGACAGGCCGAGCGCGACCGACAGGTACAGCGGTACGACGAAGAACACGCCCATCTGTACGAGGTACTGGAAGAAGAACATCGTCAGGCCGCCGGTGAGCTGCCGGTTGCGCAGCAGAGCCGGGTTCACCAGTGGCTCCCGGTGCCGCTCAACGAGGCGGGCTTCCCAGCGCAGGAAGAGCCATACCAGGAACAGGCCCGCCAGCATGAGCCACACGACCAGGGAGATCCCGAGCCAGGCGGGCGCACCGGGCTTCGGCAGGAACCAGCCCCACTCGCTCGAGCGGAGCACCCCGTAGACGAAGACCCCCAGCCCGAGGGCGGACAGCACGGCGCCGACCAGGTCGATGTGCCGGCGCTCGCCGACCGGTGCGTCGGCGGTGCGGCGGGCGAGCGCCAGGATGACGACCACGATCGCGACCTCACCGGCGAAGACCCAGCGCCAGGAGAAGTACGTCGTGGCGAACCCCCCGATGATCGGTCCGACCGCGATCGCCACGGCTCCGGAGGCGGCCACCAGTCCGTACGCGCCGGGCCTGCCTTCCGCGGTGAAGTTGCCGGCGACCAGCGCGACGATCGCGGGCAGGATGAGCGCGGCTCCGATGCCCTCGAGGAACGACCAGCCGAACAGGAGCACGGGCAGGTTCGGTGCCAGAGCGGTGATCAGGGATCCGCAGCCGTAGATCACGCATCCGATCAGGAACGCCTTCTTGTGGCCGATGAGCGCGCCGACCTTGCCGCCGGGGATCATGAACATCGCCATCACGAGGGTGTATGCCGTGATGGCGCCCTGGATCCCGGTCACGGTGGTCCCGACGTCGTCGGCCACCGTCGCGATCGAGACGTTCATGACGGAGCTGTCGAGCGCCATCAGGAACTGGCCGGCGGTGAGGGTCAGCAGTACGACCCCAGCCCCTGCCGCCTTCGCGGGTGTGCCTGCCTCGGATGCCATGGCAGCACGCTCCCAGCGGCCCGATCCCGCCGGGCCCAGACCCGCCGAAGGGGTCGTCTGCTTGGCGGCAGCCGAGCACGGGCGCGGGTGTGGGCGCGCCGCTCAACGGAACGGCGTACACGCTCTGACTGGGCAGCCCGGGTGGTGGACGTGCGCCGGGGCCCCGGTGAGGTCAGGCTGGGGAGGTGGGGTGGCCAAGGAGATGGGTATGACCAGTCCAGCCGAGAGGGCCCGACGTGGCAGGTCAGCCAGACGGCAGGTGACCCGGACCTCGCACGGGCGGTGGACGGTGGCAGCGGACCGGCCCGACCCGCTCGACGTGCTGGAGCGGCAGGCTGCCGACCGCGTCGTCGAGCTGCTGCCGATCCGGTACGGGCGGATGGCGGCCTCCCCGTTCGCGTTCCTGCGCGGCGCGGCCGCCGTGATGGCCGCCGACCTGGCGGCGCAACCCGGAACGGGCCTGAACGTCCAGCTCTGCGGCGACGCGCACCTGCTGAACTTCGGACTGTTCGCCTCACCCGAGCGGGCGCTGCTGTTCGACCTCAACGACTTCGACGAAACCCTGCCCGGCCCCTTCGAATGGGACGTCAAGCGGCTCGCCGCCAGCACGGCCGTGGCCGCCCGCGACAACGCCCATGGCGACGACCACGCGTGGCGGATCGCCCTCGCCGCCGGCCAGGCATACCGGCTGTCCATGCGCAGGCTGGCCGAACAGGGCGAACTCGACGTCTGGTACCAGCGGTTCGACACGGCCGAGATACTCCCGCTGATCCGGGAGAGCAAGCTGCGCAGCAGGGTCGAGACGAGCCTGGTCCGGGCCAGGCGGCGTACCAGCCTTCAAGCACTCGCCAAGCTCACCGAGGTCCGGGACGGCCGCCGGCGCATCATCCACGATCCGCCCCTGCTCGACGCCCTCACCTCACGCGAGAGCCGGGCCGTCGGTGAGATCTTCCGCCAATACCGCGGCACACTTCCCGAAGAACGACGCCTCCTGCTCGACCGCTACCGGTTCGTCGAAGCGGCACGCAAGGCAGTCGGCGTCGGGAGCGTCGGCACCCGCTGCTTCATCCTCCTGCTGACAGGCCGCGACGAGCGGGACCCGCTCTTCCTCCAGATCAAGGAAGCGGGACGTTCGGTGCTGGAAGACCATCTCCCCGCCGACAGCCACGGCCATCACGGTCACCGGGTGGTCGCGGGACAGAAACTCCTGCAGTCGGCCGGTGACATCTTCCTGGGCTGGACGGCCGGGCCGAGAGGGCGAGAGTTCTACGTCCGCCAACTGCGCGACATGAAGGGGTCGGCCGTCGTGGAGACCATGACCCCGGACATGCTCCGTCAGTACGCGGAACTGTGCGGCACGGCATTGGCCCGAGCGCACGCACGCTCCGGCGACCGGATCGCCATCGCCGGGTATCTCGGCAAAGCCGATACCTTCGACCGAGCCATGGCCGACTTCGCACTTCACTACGCGGACCAGACGGCCCTGGACCACGCCTTGCTCACCGCGGCCGTCTCCGAGGGAACCATCACCGCCACCCACGGCATCTGACCGAAGCCTCCGATGGCCGGTTGTCCGCGACTGCGGGTGAGACGGCTCGCTCCGGCGGGTCCGGCCCCTACGGCCGCCGCCCGGTGCCGTCCCATCGGGGCGAGAGGGCTACGCAGGCCAGCAGGACCACGGCCAAGGCCAGCGCCCACACCGCTCCGTGACGGAGCGTCAGCAATCCGCCGACGAGGGCTCCGAGGAGCAGGGCCACGACCGTCACCAGGCGGCGGAGCGGTCCCGGCCCCCACCGGTCGGCCGCCAGCCCGGTCAGGGCCCTGGTGACGACGGTGGTGGTGAGATCGGGGACGGCGAGCCGGTGCACGACCGCGTTCTGCAGGCCCATGCCGAGGGCGAGCAGGGCGATGACGGCCGGCGGCCCCGCGCCGAGCACGGTCAGGGCGAGCGCTCCGCCCACCAGGACGGTCTGCACCGCCACCAGCGGCGCGAACATCACGGCCGCCCCGGTGGTCCGCCGCAGCCGCCCGGCGGCCGCCGCTCCGGCCAGGAACGCGCCGACGGCGAGGAGCGAGTCCGGGGCGGACAGGGAGCGGTCCCCGGCGATCGCGAAGCCGAGGAAGACCACGTTGCCCGTCATATTGGCCACGAAGACGTGGCCGAGGCCCAGGTAGCTCACTGCGTCGACCACACCGCTGACGAAGGTGAGGGCGATCAGCAGAGGGGGCAGCACCCCGTGGGGAGACTCGGCTCCCTCCGCCTCCGGCGGGAACAGCCGCGCCGCCAGGGGGTGCAGGATCCCGCGTCGCCGGGGCGGGGTGGAGGCCATGGAGTACCTCCGGTCATCGCGCGGGCCGGTCCGACGACCGGCGGACGCGGAGGGGACTCGCCCCCGGTGATGCTAGCGATGCCGCGCGCACGGGCGCAGGAGCGACCCGCAGGGTTCCGGCGGACCCACGGCGCTTCCTTCCGGGGGCCGGTGGAGCGTCGCGGGTAGGCTCGCCGCATGGCTTACACATTCCAGGTCACGGTGGACTCCGCCACGCCGCACGCCCTCGCCGACTGGTGGGCCGATGCCCTCGGGTGGGAAGTCGAGCCCGGCAACGAGGAGTTCATCCGCGAGATGATCGCCGCCGGGCGGGCCACCGAGGAGGACACCACCACGCACCGGGGCGTCCTCGTCTGGAAGGCCGGCCAGGGGATCCGCCACCCCGAGGGCCTCGAACGGGCGCCCCGCATCCTCTTCCAGTTCATCGAGGAGCCCAAGACCGTCAAGAACCGCGTGCACCTCGACGTGCGCACCGGTGAGGACGACCCGCGGGCCCTGGTCGAGCGCCTCCTCGCCAAGGGGGCCGAGCGCCTGCACGAAGGCAACCAGGGCCCCTCCACCTGGACCACCCTCGCCGACCCCGAGGGAAACGAGCTGTGCGTCTCCCACTGAGCCTTACCCGGGCGGCCTAGGCTGGGCCCGTGAACGTCATCCTCTTCGGCGCGACCGGCATGATCGGCCGGGGCGTGCTCCGCGAGTGCCTGCGCGACGAGTCCGTCGACAGCGTGCTCGCCGTCGGCCGCAGTCCCCTCGCCGTCTCCCACCCCAAACTGAGCCAGCTCGTCCGGGCCGATCCGACCGACCTGTCGCTGCCCGGTGGGCCGGACCTCGCCTCGTACGACGCGTGCTTCTTCTGCCTCGGCATCTCCTCCTTCCGCATGAAGGAGGAGGAGTACTGGCGGATCACCCACGACCTGACGCTCGCCGCGGCCCGCCCCCTCGCCGCCGCCAACCCGCGGCTGACCTTCGCCTACGTGTCCGGCGAGGGCACCGACAGCACCGAGAGCGGCCGCTCCATGTGGGCCCGGGTCAAGGGGAAGACCGAGAACGACCTGCTGAAGCTCCCCTTCGAGGCGTACATGTTCCGGCCCGGGATCGTGCAGCCGGACCGCGGCATTCCCTCCAAGACCCCGCTCTACCGCGCCGGGTACGCCGTCACCGCGCCGCTCTTCCCGTTCCTGCGGCGCTTCGCACCCGATCTGGTGACCACCACCGGCGCCCTGGGCCGCGCCATGATCGCCGTCGCCGCGGCCGGGCCCGGTGACGCGGACACCCAGCGGATCCTGCGCCCCCGAGACATCAACCGGCTGGGCGGCGAAGGCCCGCACAGGGCGAAGGACCTGCGATGACGAGCTGATATTCGGTTTCGGCCAGGGCCTCCCGCACCCGAGAATGAGGCATCTCGAACCGGGAGGAACCCCATGAGCCAGGACCGCCTGACTCTGCACGACCTGATGCCCGCGCAGGCGCTGACCGAGGCCATCGACGCCGGACACGTGGCCCGCAAGGCCCACCCCGAGCTGCCGCTGTCCCTCTACAGCTACACCAGGACCGCCCAGTACGACCAGGTCTGGAACCAGGTCACCACGCGCTGTCGCGGACTCGTCGCCGACGACGTCACCGGCGAGGTCGTCGCGCTGCCGCTGCCCAAGTTCTTCAACGTCGGCGAGCACGAGTCGGGACGGCCGTACGCGCCGGCCCTGCCGCAGGACGAGCCGTTCGAGGTGTACGACAAGGTCGACGGCAGCCTCGGGGTGCTGTTCCACTACGCAGGGAAGTGGCGGGCCGCCTCCAGGGGTTCCTTCACCAGCACGCAGGCCGTCTGGGCGCAGCGCCGCCTCGACGGACGCGACACCTCCGCACTGGTCCCCGGCACCACCTACCTCGCCGAGATCGTGTACCCGCAGAACCGCATCGTCGTGGACTACGGGGAGCGCCGCGACCTGGTCCTGCTCGCCGCGTACGGAGCGGGCGGCGCCGAGGTGCCGCTCGCCGAAGCCGCCGACCACTGGGAGGGCATCGGCTCCGTGGTCAAGGTGTGGCCCGCCATGCCGCTGGCCGAACTGCTCGAACTCACCGGTTCCAGCACCCTGCCGGACGGCGCTCCCTCGACGGGTACCGACGCGGAGGGCTACGTCCTGCGCTTCGCCTCGGGCGTCCGGGCCAAGGCCAAGATCGCCGAGTACGTACGCCTCCACAAGGTGCTCACCGGAGCGACCGAGCGGGACATCTGGCGCGGACACGGCATCCAGCGGTTCGCCGGCCTGCCGCTCAAGCAGCTCGCCCAGGGCCTGCACTGCACCGTCGCCGACATCGAGGCGTCGGGCGGCAAGCCGCTCGACGCGCTGCTGGAGCAGGTGCCGGACGAATTCGACCACTGGGTGCGGTCGGTGATCGAACGACTGGAGGCCGAGGCCGCGCTCCGCGAGCGCGCCATCGACGAGGCGTACGCCTCGCTGGCCCATCTCGCGGGCGACCGGGGCGCGTTCGCGCGCGCCGCCAAGACGACGATCCGCGACAGCGGGATCCGCGGCGCGCTGTTCCAGCGCCTCGACGGCAGGACCACCGAGCTCATCACCTGGCGGCAGGTGCGGCCCGAGGCCTCCGACCCCTTCACGAACGACGAGGAGAACTGAACCCGTGGCCGACGTATCGGAAACCGAGACCCCCGCGCCCCCGGCGGCGTCCCCGGCGGCCCCCGCGCTCCCGGTGGTCCACATCATGACCGGGTTGCCGGCCTCCGGGAAGACCACCGCCGCGCGCGCCCTCCAGGCGGAGTCCCGCGGCCGGATGCGCCGCGTCAACCTCGACGACCTGCGGGCCATGCTCGACGTGCCGGACCCGGAGCGCGGGCGCTCGTACAAGCACGAGCAGACCGTGCTGGACATCCAGGACGCGGCCGTCAGCGCGGCCGTCGAGGGCGGTTTCGACGTGGTCGTCGACAACACCCACCTGACCTCGTACATCCCCAAGCGGCTGAAGGCCGCCGTCGCGGGACGGGCCACCTTCGTGGTGCACGACCACACCGACGTGCCCGTGGAGGAGTGCCTGCGGCGCGACGCCGCGCGCGAACGCCAGGTCGGCGAGGAGATCATCCGGATACTCGCGGAGAAGCACGCGAAGGCGAAGAAGGGCGGCTGGCGGCTCACCGCGGACTGGCTCAACGACCAGCCGGACGTGTCCCCGTACGTCCCCGATCCGGCGCTGCCCTCGGCGGTCATGTGCGATATCGACGGGACGCTCGCGATGACCGGCGACCGCAATCCGTACGACTTCTCGCGCTGCGGTCTCGACACCCTGAACACCCCCGTGCGCGACGCGCTGGACTCCTTCCGGCGGGCCGACGGCGACACCATCGTGCTGCTGTCCGGGCGGGGCGAGGAGCACCGGGAGCCGACCGAGGCCTGGCTGCGTGAGCACGAGGTCCCGTACGACGAGCTGTGGATGCGGGCGGCGGGCGACACGCGCCGCGACGACATCGTCAAGGCGGAACTGTTCAACGCGCACGTGCGCGCGCGGTACGCGGTCCGGGTCTCCCTGGACGACCGAGACCGGGTGGTGGCCATCTGGCGCCGGATGGGTCTGGCGACCTGGCAGGTCAACTACGGCGACTTCTAGAAGGCCGGGCGCGGCGGCTTCCGGCCGGCTCGCCATACTGGAGCCGTGGACGAGCCGAACGTACTGATCGTGGACGGTGCCAACGTCGTCGGGTCCGTGCCGGACGGCTGGTGGCGCGACCGGCGCGGCGCCGCCGAGCGGCTGCGCGACCGGCTGGCCCTGCGCGACGGGGGCGAGGAGATCGTCCTCGTCCTCGAAGGCGCGGCCCGCGGCGTCGCCTCGGTGCCCGGCGTACGGGTGGACGAGGCCCCGGGCAGCGGCGACGACCGCATCGTGGAGCTGGCGGCCGCCCACGCGGAGCGCGGCGGGTGCGTCGTGGTCACGGCGGACCGGGAACTGCGGGAACGGGTACGGGCGTACGGTGCGCGGTGCGTGGGACCGCGGACCGTACGCCCGGAAGCGTAGGGGGTGTCTTGCCGATCAGCCGGGACGGCGGCGGGACGACTACGAGCGGCAGTACTCGACCTCGCCGAGGTTCTTGACGTAGCGGGCGGCGACCCAGTTGTCGTCGCGGTCCTTGGCGGCCGCGGACTTCGCCGACTTGGGCATCATCGCGCCCTTGCGGTCCTCGTCCCGGGGCTGACGCTCGTCCCGCTCCTTGAGCAGGTACCAGATGTTGTTCCCGTCGACCCGCTCGCCGCGGGTCTTGCACTCGATGGCGACCTTCTCGTGCGGGTGCAGCCGGCCCACCTTGTGGGAGTGGGTGGTCGGACGGCTGCGGACGGTCAGCGGGCCGCGCGAGATGACGACGCCGCGGGCGTGCTTGCGGTCGCCGTACTCGTCGTCCCGGCCGAAGCCGTCCTCGTCGTCGGCGGGGGAGGCGGTCAGGACCGGGCCGCGCGGCGCCGAGTGATCGGCCGCGACGGCCGTGCCCGCACCGACCAGGCCGAGCACCAGGCTTCCGGCGGTGAGGGCGAGGATGGTCCTGGTGGGCTTCAGCATGAGCCGGCTCCTCCGAGAAAAGCGTCTGCCCGGCCGCGTCGCGCGGCACGGGGCGGCAACCAGACGGTTGCCACGGACGACTATGGCGACGGCGGGCCGTGACATCCCGTTGACGCACCGTGACATCGCCCGATATGCGCAATATGAGGAGTGTGGTCGCGAGACCACGGAGATCGCTCCGCAGCCCCGGCCCCGGCCCCCGCCTCCGGATGCGGCCACCGGGCGGCGCCGCCAGAGTGGATGCATGGGTATCGATGATTACGGCGGCGGCCCCGGCGCGCAGCAGACCGGTGTCATGGTGGTGACGACCAACGACGTCCCCGGCTACCGGGTCGAGCGGGTCATCGGAGAGGTCTTCGGCCTCACCGTGCGCTCCCGCCACCTGGGCAGTCAGATCGGCGCGGGCCTGAAGTCGATGATCGGCGGCGAGCTGAAGGGCCTCACCAAGACCCTGGTGGAGACCCGCAACCAGGCCATGGAACGCCTCATCGAGCAGGCGAAGGCACGCGGTGCGAACGCCGTGCTGATGATGCGCTTCGACGTGACGGACGCGGCCGACGTGGGCACCGAGGTGTGTGCGTACGGGACGGCCGTCGTCCTGGTGCCGGCGAGCAGCTGACGGCGTCGCGGCCGCGGCCCCGTGCCCGGCTCCCCGAGGGGTGGAGGGGGGTGCGGCGGGCCGCGAGCGTGCCTTTTCGGAGCGGGCCGATGCGTGCGCCCGCCGACCCACCAGTCACAGAAGTCCAGGACGGGGCGCGGCTTTGTCCATGGGCCTCCCGGTGCGCGGTCCGCAGGCTGTCAGGTCAGTGAGCGGACCGCCGGCCTCCACGGTGGGCGGTCTTCCGCCCAGGAAGCGCCGACTCCCGGAGGTCCGATGCGCACCCCCCTCTGGCCGGCCGCAGCCGCGGTGGCCGGTCTCGTGGCCACCTTGGTCGTGGCCGTGCCCGCCGCCCCAGCCGTGGCGGCCGGCCCCGTGACGATCTCCTCGCCCGAGCTGTCCGTCAGTGTGGACAGCGCCTTCCCCCGTGTCATCAGCTACACCCGCACCGCCACCGGGGACGTGCTGAACGGCAACGAGGACACCATCGGCGCGATCGTCGTCAACGGAACCACCTACACCCCCACCGTCACCTCCACCCCCTCCGCCTCCGGCGTGGACTACGCGCTGGCCTTCTCCGGAGTGACCATCAGGTCCCGGCTCTCGGTGTCCGGTTCGGTGGTGGAGTTCAAGGTCACGGCGATCGAGGACACGGCCGCCCTGCGCGTCCGCAGCTTCGCCATCCCCGACCACAACCTCGTCAGCGTCCGCAGCAACCAGGCGGGCGCCGCGCTCTCCACCGCGAAGATGCACACCGCCACCACCGGCACCGGGGACACCTTCACCTCGATCACCGCGAGCACCCCGGTGGACGCCTCCGCGACGACCGTGATGTACGGGCTGGCCAACACCGGCAAGCTGGCCGCGGCCATCGACTCCAACTCGTACTACGACGCCCCCTCCGGCGGCACGTCCAACGAGAACGGCCGGATCAGCAAGCAGGTCACCGACAAGGGCACCTACCGCCGGGCCGGCCTGTGGAGCGGATCCTGGCTCTACCGGTCCACGGGCGCCGCCGACACCGACACCGAGCCGCTGCCCTACGTCCGCGTCGCGATCACCGCCGACCGCAACGCCGACTCCACCGTGGACTGGCAGGACGCGGCGGTCGCCTACCGCGACATCTGGACCGCTCCCACCGGTTGGCAGCAGACCGCCGACCGGGTCGTGCAGCGCATCCCCTTCAACTTCGCCTCCGCGGCCACCCACCCCTTCGCCGAGACCCTCGACGAGACCAAGCGGGTCAACCTCGCCACCGACGGCCTCGGCCAGTTCGTCCTGCTCAAGGGGTACGCCTCCGAGGGCCACGACTCGGCCCACATGGACTACAAGAACATCGGCTCCAAGCTCGGCGGTGCCACCGACCTGAACACCCTCACCACCGTCGGCCACACCTACAACGCCGACTTCGGCGTCCACGTCAACGCCACCGAGGAGTACCCGGTCTCGGCCACCTTCGACCCGGCGCACCAGACCGGCGGTCTCGGCTGGGACTGGCTCGACCAGTCGTACTACGTGGACACCCGCAAGGACGGCCAGTCAGGCGAGCGCCTCAAGCGGTTCCAGGACCTGAAGGCGGCCGCGCCCGGCCTGGACTTCCTCTACGTGGACGTCTGGTACGGCGACGGCTACCTCTCGCGCAAGCTCGAACGCGAGATCGGCGGCCTCGGCTTCCAGCTCGCCACCGAGTTCCCCGCCTCCATGACCGGACAGTCCCTCTGGCACCACTGGGCCACCGACGTCAACTACGGCGGCAGCGACCTCAAGGGCATCAACTCGAACATCGCCCGCTTCATCGCCAACCACACCAAGGACGACTGGATCGCCGCCAACCCGCTGCTCGGCGGCGCGGAGATCACCGCCTACGAGGGCTGGCAGGGCAAGCGGGACTACACCGCCTTCGTCAACACCACCTTCGGGACCAACCTGCCGACCAAGTACCTCCAGGAATCCCCGATCGTGAAGTGGACCGCGAATTCGGTCACCCTCGCCAACGGCACCACCGTCACCACCAGCGGGAACACCCGCAAGATCACCACGGCCGGCCGCACCGTCCTCGACGGCTCCGCCTACCTGCTCCCGCGCGACGGCAAGCTCTACCACTGGAACGACAAGGCCGCCTCCACCACCTGGACCCTGCCGGCCGGCTGGTCCTCGCCCAAGCTGTACAAGCTGACCGACACCGGCCGCCAGCTGGTCGGCGACCTGGCCGTCAGCGGCGGGCAGGTCAGCATCAACGCCGCCGCGAAGACCGCCTACGTCGTCACCAACGGCGCCGCCCCCGCCCAGGCCGACCCGAACTGGGGCGAGGGCGCCCCCGTGAAGGACCCCTCCTTCTTCTCCGGCAACCTGAACGCCTGGAGCGTCACCGGGACCGGCGCCGCCGTCACCCGCAACGCCCAGGGCCAGAACGAACTCACGATGGCCGCGAGCACCGCGCCCGCCGTCTCCCAGCAGCTCACCGGGCTCACCCCCGGCACCTACGCCGCCTCCGTCTGGGTCACCACCCCGGCCGGACGCGCCGCCACCCTCACCGTGACCCCGGCCGGAGGCACGGCCGCCTCCGTCTACGCCGACTCCTCGACGCTGACCAACAACCTCGGCGGCAGTGAGAAGAACGGCACCAAGATGCAGCGGATGAAGGTGCTCTTCGACGTCCCCGCGGGACAGTCGACGGCCACCCTCAAGCTGTCCGCGGCCTCCGGGTCGGGCACCGTCTACCTGGACGACGTACGGGTCGTCCGCTCCGCCCGCACCCCGCTGAACGGCCACTGGTTCACGGAGGACTTCGAGAACGTCGACGCGGGCTGGGGGCCCTTCGCCTTCGGCGGCGCCGGCGGCTCCGCCACCGACCCGCGCACCCACATCGCCCAGCGCAACGCCCCGTACACCCAGGCGGGCTGGAGCGGGAAGCTGGTCGACGACGTGATCGGCGGGCAGAACTCGCTGAAGTCGCACGAGGAGCGCCAGGGCCTCGTCTACCGCACCCTCCCGCAGACCCTGCGGCTGACGCCCGGCCGCTCGTACAAGGTCACCTTCAGCTACGAGAGCGGCTTCAGCGGCGACTACCAGTTCATCACCGGCTCCGGCAGCACCGAGACGGCCACCGCCCTGAACCAGGCCCGTACGGCCACCACCTTCACCAAGACCTTCACCGCGGGCGCCGACGCCTGGATCGGCGTACGGAAGGTCACCGGCGAAGGCTCCCACAACGAGGCCGACTTCATCCTCGACGACCTCGCCGTCGACGACCTCGGCTCCGGGACCGGCGGCGAACTCCTCGTTCCGCAGACGCAGATGAGCGTCAAGGCCGTCGACAGCCAGGAGACCGCCGGCGAGAACGGCGCCGCGGCCAACGTGCTCGACGGGGACGCGGCCACCATCTGGCACACCCAGTGGTACCAGGCCACCGCACCGATGCCGCACGAGATCACCCTCGACCTGGGGGCCTCGTACAACGTCTCCGCCCTGCACTACCTGCCCCGGCAGACGCAGAGCAACGGACGCATCGCCGCCTACCAGGTGCTCACGTCCACGGACGGGGTCACCTGGGGGACCGCGGCGGCCTCGGGCACCTTCGCCAACACCACCGCGCAGCAGGACGTGACCTTCACGGCGCGCACCGCCCGCTACGTCAAGCTCAAGGCCACCAGCGAGGTTTCGGGCAATCCGTGGACGGCGGTCGCGGAACTCACCATCGGCTACCTGCCGTGACGGGTTCGAGCGGGGCCGGGGCCGGCGGCCGGGGTTCCGGGGGCCGCGGTTCGGAGGGCTGAGGCTCCCTGGGGGAGAGGAGCCATCGTGCCGACTGCTGCTGCACCGACTGCTGTTGGCGGAACCGGACGGGCGCCATGCCCACCCGGCGGCTGAACAGCCTGCTGAAGTAGGCGGCGTCCTCGTAACCGACCCGCCGGGCGACCCCGGCGACCGGCAGGTCGGTGCGGGCCAGCAGCTCCTTCGCCCGGCTCAGGCGGATGCCGAGGAGGTACTCCTTGACCCCCTCCCCGGTACTGCCCCGCACCGCCCCGCGCAGCTCGGGGAGGCTCATCCCGAGCCGGGCGGCGTGGTCGGCCACCGAGATCGGCAGCAGGGCGTCCCGGGCCAGGGTGTCCATCACGGTGTCCCCCTGCCGCGACACCCCGGCCCGGGCGTAGCGCAGCGCCACGAGCAGCCCGTGCACGGCCGCGGCGGCCTCCACCTCCAGCAGGGGGCCGCCGAGCCGGGCCGCCCGTACGATCCCGTCGACCACGTGCCGCACCCCGGCGGTGCCGCTGAGCGGGACCAGCGGCCGGTCGGGGGTGAGGTAGCCGAGGTCGGTGTACGCCTCCACGCTGTGCCCGGTGAAATCCACGAAGCACTCGTCCCAGCCGGTCCGCGGATCGGGGCCGTAGTGGTGCTCCACCCCGGGCACGAGCCACAGCAGCGCCGGGGCCGTCACAGGCTGCGGGGCCCGCCCGCCGTGGCTGAACCAGCCCCGGCCGGCGCAGACCACCACCGCGACGTGGTGGTCGAGCACGCGCGGGCCGACCACCGGCAGCTCGCCCTGCTGCACCCCCACGCCGAGGCACACCAGCCCGAGCCGGCGGTGGTTGGCGGTCGGGGAGAAGTACCGCATCCAGCTGCTGTACGGAGGCGTTGCCATCTGCGGATTGTGATCCACAAGGCGGGGGGTCCTCAAGGGGCCGTGGACTCATGGGCGTTACGAGGCTTTCGCGTGACGGAGGTGAGGGGAGGGGCGGACGTGACCGGTGTGGCGGGCATGACGGACAGGGCGGGCGCGGGCCGCGTGACCGGCGCGGCCGGTGCGCCCGCCGGCCCGCCCGGGGTCCGCTCCGGCCGGAGTCCGGCCGCCAGCCCGGCGACGACGACGGCCAGGCCCAGCCACACCGCCGGCTCCGGCACCCCGCCGCCGGTGACCGCTCCCGCGCCCGCCGCCGCGAGCGGGGCCACCCCGGTCAGCAGCCCGGCCCGGCCGGAACCCACCGCGGCCACCGTGCGGTACCAGAGGAGGAAGGCCACCGCGGTCACCATCACGGCGAGGTAGCCGGCGGCGGCCCACTGGCGCGGGCTCACGGAGACGAGTTCGCCGGGCCCCTCCACGCACACCGTGAGCACCGCCAGCATCACCGCTCCCATCCACACCGCGTGCAGCGACACCCCCCACGCCCCGTGGCGGCGCAGCACCGGTACCGCGAGCAGGGTGAACCCCGCCTCGCAGCCCAGCGCGAGCGCGGCCCATCCGACCCCGGCCGCGTCCGTCCGGCCCGTTCCCTCCACCAGCACCGCCCCGGCGACGACCACCGGAGCGGCCAGCAGCACCCGGCGGCTGGGCCCGCGGCCCTCCAGCAGCGGACCGATCACCCCGAGCAGGACCGGCGCGCAGGCCACGGCGACCGCGATGACGGCCGGCTCCGCGTGCGCGACGCCCCGTACGACGGCCACGTTGAACAGCACCAGCCCGGTAGCGGCGACCCCGGCCAGCCACAGCCACTCCCGGCCGCGCGGGGCCCTGATCGGCACCCGGGCGACGCGGGCCAGGCCGAACAGGAGCAGCGCGGCCACCGCGTACCGGACGGCCTGCACGCCGAAGAGCGGGGCGTCCACGAGGGAGCGGGAGAAGGTGACGCTGCTGCCGACGAGGACCATGCCGGCGATGCCGGGAGCGAGGTCGCGCAGGTGCCGGGGCGAAGGGTGCGTGGCCTGTGAGGGGTGCGAGGGGTGTGAAGGGCGGGGAGGAGGTGAGGTGCTCATACCCTCGAGCCTGGCGCCACAATGGATCCATGGACAGGTCCAAAGAAAGCGCCATCCAGGGGTCCGAAACAGCCGGGTCGGACTTCCTCCAGCTCGACATCGGCCGGGCACCCGCCGGTGGCCGTACCGACTGGCTCGCCGACCGGCTGCGTGCCGCCATCGCCGACGGCACGCTCGCCGTCGGCAGCCGGCTCCCGGCCAGCCGCGTGCTCGCGGCCGAGCTCCGGGTCTCCCGGGGGCTGGTCACCGAGGCGTACCAGCGGCTGGCGGAGACCGGCCAGGTGGCCGGCCGGGGCCGCGCGGGGACCGTGGTGGTGGCCGCCCCGGTGACCGAGCGGCCGGCCCCCTCGCGGCCCGCCCGGCCCGGAGTCCCGGATCGGGCGGGCCCGTTCGCCCCGGGGCCGCGGGGCGGCCCCGTCGACGCGCTGCGCGCCGCCCCGTGCCGGATCGACCTCTCGCCGGGGGCGCCCGACCTGACCGCCTTCCCGCGTACGGCCTGGCTCCAGGCGGAGCGCCGGGTCCTGGCCGAACTCACCCCCGCCGACTTCGGCTACGGCAACCCGCAGGGCGCCCCCGCGCTGCGCGAGGCGATCGTCGGCTGGCTCGCCCTGAACCGCGGGATCCGGGCCGCCCCCGACGAGGTGGTCGTGGTGGCGGGCGTGGCCCAGGCGCTCGGGCTGCTGGCCCAGGTGCTGCGCGCGGAGGGCGTACGGCGCGTCGCCGTGGAGGATCCCGGTTCGCTGGGGGCGCGGCAGCAGCTGGAGCACGGGGGCATGCGGGTCCTGCCCGTACCGGTGGACGAGGGCGGCATCGACACCGCGGCCCTGGCGGCCGGCCCCGCCCAGGCGGTGGTGCTGACACCGGCGCACCAGTTCCCGACCGGGGTCGTCCTCGACGGGGAACGGCGTCGCGAGCTGCTCGGCTGGGCGGCTGCCGGGGGAGTGGTCATCGAGGACGACTACGACGCCGAACACCGCTACGACCGCGCCCCCGTACCCGCCCTGCGAGCCCTGCTCCCGGAGGCCGTCTGCTACACCGGAAGCGTCTCCAAACTCCTCGCCCCCGCCCTGCGTCTGGGCTGGCTGCTCGTCCCGCCGCGCCGGCTGGACGCCGTCATCGAGGCCAAGCGCTACGCCGACCTCGGCAATCCCGTCCTCGCCCAGCTGGTGCTGGCCCGGCTGATGGCCTCGGGCGAACTGGAGCGCCACCTGCGCTTCGTACGCCGCCGCCACCGGGCCCGCCGGGACGCGATGCTCCGCGCGATCGCGGCCGAACTGCCCGGCGCGCGGGTGCACGGGGCGGCGGCGGGGCTGCACCTGATGGTCACCTTCGAGGGAGCGGGCGGCCCCGGGGCCCCGGCGGGCTTCGACGACACCGCTCTCGCAGAGGCGGCCCTGGACCTCGGGGTCAAGGCGCATCCCCTGTCCTGGCACCGGATGACTCCGGGGGCTCCGGGACTGGTCCTCGGCTACGCGGCGGGCACGGCGGGGGAGATCGAGGAGGGCGTGGCCGTCATCGGCGCGGTCCTGCGGGGGGTGCGGGGCCGCCGGGGGGCGGGGCCCGCGGGCGCACGCCGGGCCTGAGCGGGCGGCGCCGGGGGGCGTGCGGATGCCGTGCGGGGCCGTGCGGGGCCGTGCCGGGCATGCGGGGGCGTACGGCGGCCGTTCCGGAGGGCCGCGAAAAGTTTTTCGGAATCGGCGGCAACCTCCCGGGCACTCGCGCGTCGTGCGGGGGTGAAGGGCGTGATCCCGCGCCCCGCAGCCGACCGTGGAGAACCACCGTGAAGAACCTGAAGCGCGCCCCGCTGTCCGTCCGCAGGGCGGCGGCCGTCGCCGTCGCCGCCGCCGGTGCGGCCCTCGCGCTGGCCGGGCCGGCCTCTGCCGCGGCCGGGGCGTCGTCCGCCTCGCCCACCGTGGCCGCCCCCGCACCGGCGACGAGCGCGACGCCGAGCGTGGCCCCTTCGGCCCCCGCGCCTTCGGCGAGCCGGCCCCCGAGCGCGACGCCGAGCGCGGCCCCCAGCGTCCGCCCGAGCACGTCCTCCAGCGCCCGCCCGAGTGCGTCCCCGACCGTCGCCCCGGGCGGGACGCCGACCGCCGTCCCGAGCGCGGCTCCGAGCCCCGCCCCCGCTTCGCCCGGCGATTCCGAGCTCGCGCATACTGGCTCCTCCGCCACCACGGCCGCGCTCGGCGCCGGGGCCGCCGTGCTGATCACCGCCGGGGCCGCGACCCTGTACACCGTGCGGCGCCGCGCCAACGGCTGAGGACCTCCGTGCTCCATCTCGCACCATCCGCCGGCCCCGCCGCGCTCGGTTTCGACCGGCCGCGGCGGGGCTTGTGGGCGTTCCTGCTGCGCCGCGAGCGCTCCTCCGCGCAGGCCCCGCCCGCGCCGTCGGAGCCGTACCGGCACGGGTACACGTACGGCCATCACTCCGAGGGGGGCGGCCCGCCGCCCACCGTGACCGAGCTCTACCACGCCCACCGGCTGCGGATGGTCCGGCTGGCGGTGCTGCTGGTGGACGATCTGGGCACCGCCGAGGACGTGGTGCAGGACGCCTTCACGGCCCTGTACCGGCGCCACGGCGAGCGGATCACGGAGGTGGACAACGCGCTGGGCTACTTGCGCACCTCCGTCGTCAACACGGCCCGCTCCGTCCTGCGCCGCCGCCGGACCGCCCGCGCGTGGACCCCGCAGGCGCCGGCCGACGTTCCCTCCGCCGAAGCCTCCGTGGTCCTCGACGAGGCACACCGTGAGGTCCTCGCCGCGCTGGGACGGCTGACGCCGAGGCGGCGCCAGGTCCTGGTGCTGCGCTACTGGGCCGACCTCAGCGAGGCGGAGATAGCCGAGACCCTGGGGATCAGCCGGGGGGCGGTCAAATCGAACGCGAGCCGCGGGCTGGACGCGCTGGAACGGATTCTGGAGGGTCGGCTATGACGCGTGGACAGGGGCCGGGCGGGCGGCCGGTCGAGGACCGGCTGCGGCAGGCCCTGGACGCCCGCGCGACCGGGATCACCGTGCGCGACCTGCGCCCGGCGCAGCCGCCGGAGCCGGGGGTGCGGCGACTGCCGTGGGCCTGGCCGCGCGGTTTCACGCTGCCCCTGGCGGGGCTGGCGGCGGCCGCCGCGACGGTGGTGGGGTACGCCGTACTGGCGCCGGACGCTCCGCTCCGCCCGGGGCCGGTACCTGTGCCGCCGGCCGCGCCGCCTTCGCCCACGCCGACCGGCCCGTCTCCGGGACCGGTCCCGGCCGCTCCGTCCCCGTCCGTCTCCCCGTCGCGCCTTTCGCCTTCGCCTTCGGCCGTGCCCACGCACTCGTACCGGACCACCGCGAGCCCGTCGCGAGCGCCCGAGACGGGTGCGGGTACGCCACGGCCCAGTTCCTCCGCCTCCGCTCCGTCGTCCCCGTCCCCGACCCCGACCCCGACGCGGGGCTCGCCCTCGGCCTCGTCCCGGCCGCCCACGGCTTCGCCGGGCTCCCGCTGAGGAGGCACGGGACGGGGACCGGCGCCACGCGGGCCGCAACCATGCGCCGATGGAGATCAGTTGGCGGCATCCTAGGATCCTGCCGATGAGTTCGAGCGTGGGGGCGCGGGATGTGGTCAGTGGTGTCGTCGGGCGGGGTGCCCGCGGGGGAGCGGTTCGACTGGTATGCCGACATCATCTCCCGCGAGGTGATGCCGGCCGCGCTCAGCAGCGAGCGGCCGGCCGAGTTCCAGGGCGAGGCCGCCGTGGTGGACCTGGGGCCCCTGCGCGCGTCCAAGTTCACCCTGTCGCCCCTGCGTTCGCGGCGCACCCCCGCGCTGATCCGGCGCGGTGATCCGGAGCAGTACCAACTGGCCTTGCTGCGCAGGGGCGTCACGTCGATGTCCCAGCACCGCAACGGGTGCACGGTCGGTCCCGGGGACCTCATGCTGTGGGACACCTCGCGCCCCTCCGACAACACGATGCACGCGGACGGCGGCCAGGTGCGGGCGACGATCCTGATGCTCCCCCGGGACGTACTGCCCCTGCGTCCCGAGCGGCTGGAACGGTTGCTGGCCCGCCGCATACCGGGTGACCGCGGCATCGCGGCGATCCTGGCCTCCTTCATGACCGCCCTGGAGGACCACGCCGCCGAATGCGAGCCGCGGGAGCTGGCCAGGCTCGGCACGGTCGCCGTCGACCTCGCCACCGCCTGCCTGGCCCAGCACCTGGACGCCGAGGAGCGGATCCCCGCCGAAGCCCGGGCCGAGGTGCTCCTGCGCCGGATCCACGCCTTCATCGAGCACAACCTCGGCGACCCGGAGCTGGCACCGCCGGCCATCGCGGCCCGGCACACCATCTCCGTGCGCTCCCTCCACCAGCTCTTCCAGGGGCAGGGGGAGAGCGTCCGGGCCCGGATCCGGCGGCGCCGTCTGGAACAGTGCCGGACCGACCTGGGCCGGCCCGAACTCGCCGCCCACCGGGTGCAGTCCATCGCCGCCCGCTGGGGCTTCAGCGGACCCGAGGTCTTCAGCCGCTCGTTCCGCGAGGCGTACGGGCTCACGCCCACGGAGTACCGCGCGCTGACCGCCGGGAACCCGCACCGCGACACGGCATAGGCTCGTCCCATGAACGACAGCACACACGGCATACGGATCCGGCCGGGCGGCCCGGCGGACGTGCGGACCATTCTGGACATGCTCGATTCCGCGGTGGCCTGGATGAACGCCCGCGGGAACACCGAGCAGTGGGGCACGACCCCGTACTCGCTCATTCCCGGCGGCGTGGAGCGGGTCCAGGGGTACACGACGGAGAACTCCCCGTACATCGCGGAGCGGGACGGGGTGCCCGTCGGAGCCCTGGTGCTGGACACCGGGCCCAGCCCGAAGATGCCGATGATCGCGCCGGCCGGGGAACCCGAGAGGTACGTCCGGCTGTTGGTCTCCGACCGGCGGTACGCCGGGCTGGGCATCGGCGCCGCGCTGCTGGCCCGAGCCGTGGAGGAGACCAGGCGGGCCGGTGTGGAGCTGCTGCGGGTCGACTGCTGGGCGGGCGGTACGGGCGAACTGGTCGCGTACTACGAGCGCAACGGCTTCACCCGCACCGACCCGTTCCTCTCCGGCGCCTGGCCGGGCCAGGTACTGGAGCAGCGCGTCTAGTGCTGTGACCGGAAGGGTCGGCCGGGTTGTTCGTTGCGCCGGCCGGCCATGCCGCCCCGGACCCGCGGGGAGGCGGACCCGGTCATGGCACGGCCGGCGCGATCACAGGTCCGAACCCGCAACCCAGACCACGGGATGGGCGGGATCGGTGTGGTCCACCGCCAGGTCCCGCGGACTGGTCCGCCTGGGATAACCGGGACCGTCCTGGCTGTAGACCATGCTCGGGTTGCCCGGCGGGGTCAGACCGCACGGCCCCTGCGCAGGCTGGGCAGCCACTCCGGAACGGTAGGCGAACCAGCTACTCTCATGGACCCGCGTGGTCGCGTCTGACGGTTCGAAATGGCTGGCCGTGAGGAACGTGGCGAGATCCGCCGGCGTAGTGGTGAAGCGCAGCGCCAATCTGCTCTCTCCCTGCAGACCACCCGCCGTTGCGGTGAAGACGAGGCTCGTGGCGTCGGCGGGCAGGGCCAGACCGAAGTGCTCGGTCGCATCGGCGAGGGAGACGTTGTTGCCCTCGGTCTGCGGGCAGACCCGGGGATCGGCCGCCGCGACATGGTTGTCCGGCCCATCGAACGACGAGTCGAGCATCGACTTCGCACTCCAGCCGAGCCATCCCAGCAGAATGACTGCACTCACTGCCATCGCCAGGCATCCCGGACTCTTCATGGCCTCAGCTCCCCCGTGAGCAAGCGGAGTTTGATCGTAGTGGGCATCCCGACACCGGCCGATGCCCGGTATCTCGTGCCCTCGTGCTCCCGGTTCGTCGGTTCCCGAGGGAGCTGGCCCTGGCCCGGCCCCTGGCCGAGAAACCTCGGACGCCGGGGTTCAGGACGCCGGAGTGTTGCGCACCGCGGCCACCAGCAGGGCGAGCTCCGGCTTGCGCGCCGCCTCGTCCAGCGCCTCGCGCAGGGCGGTGTCGTTGGTGGGGCGGGCCTGCTCCAGGAGCGCGAGACCGGCCGGGCTCACCTCGGTGTAGATACCGCGGCGGTCGGTGTCGCACAGGTAGCGGCTCAGCAGCCCGCGGTCCTCCAGCCGGCTGACCAGCCGGGTCGTCGCGCTCTGGCTGAGCACCACCGAGTCCGCCACCTGGTGCATGCGCAGGTGGCCGCCGGGGCCGCTGTGCTGGCGGCTGAGGACGTCGAGCAGGGAGTACTCGCGCACGCTCAGGTCGTGTCCCGCCTGCAGTGCGCGCTCGATGTGCGCCTCGATCCGCCCGTGCAGGAGGGAGAGGGCGCACCAGCCCTGGGAGAGGGCGGTGAGTGCGCTGTCCGTGGCCGTCATGGCTTCCTCCTCGAAGGCGTGTGGCTCCAGGATAGGGCACGTCTGCAATTGCCCGCGCTTGCAAATATCCCGCGTCTGCAATTAATGTGGACGCAGGCAACCCGCTGTGGCAATCGCCTGGCCCGCTGCCTCCCTCTTCCCCTGACGTTCTTGTACGCAGCTCCTGAAGGGCACCCCTCATGCCTCTCGCACTCCTCGCACTCGCCATCGGCGCCTTCGGGATCGGCACCACCGAATTCGTGATCATGGGCCTGCTCCCCGAGGTCGCCGGCACGTACGGCGTCTCGATCCCCACCGCCGGCTTCCTGGTCACCGGCTACGCCCTCGGCGTGGTCCTCGGCGCCCCGCTGATGACCGTGCTCGGCACCCGCATCCCGCGCAAGCGCATGCTCATGCTGCTCATGGGCCTGTTCATCGTGGGCAACGTGGTCTCCGCGCTGGCCCCCGCCTTCGGCGTCATGCTCGCCGGACGGGTCGTGGCCTCCCTCGCCCACGGCGCCTTCTTCGGCATCGGCGCGGTCGTCGCGGCCGAGCTCGTCGCTCCCGAGAAGAAGGCCGGAGCCATCGCCATGATGTTCACCGGCCTGACCGTGGCCAACGTGGTCGGCGTCCCGCTCGGCACCCTCGTCGGCCAGCACCTCGGCTGGCGGGTCACCTTCCTGATCGTCGCCTCGCTCGGCCTCCTCGGCCTGCTCGGCATCGCGCGGCTCGTCCCCGACCTGCCCCGCCCCGAGGGCGTACGGATCCGCCACGAGCTGGCCGCGTTCCGCAACGTCCAGGTGCTCCTGGCGATGGGGATGACCGTCCTCGGCTTCGGCGGGGTCTTCGCCGCCATCACCTACATCACCCCGATGATGACCAACGTGGCCGGCTTCGCCGACACCTCCGTCACCTGGCTGCTCGTCCTCCTCGGCCTCGGCATGGTCGCGGGCAACCTCGTCGGCGGCCGCTTCGCCGACCGCGCGCTGATGCCGATGCTGTACACCTCGCTGGGCGCCCTCGCCGTGGTTCTGGCCGCCTTCACCGTCACCGCCCACACCCGGGCCGGAGCCGCCGTCACGATCTTCCTCATCGGGGCCCTCGGTTTCGCCACCGTGCCGCCGCTGCAGAAGAGGGTCCTCGACCAGGCCGCCGGCGCCCCCACCCTGGCCTCCGCCGTGAACATCGGCGCCTTCAACCTGGGCAACGCCCTCGCCGCCTGGCTCGGCGGACTCGTCATCTCCGCCGGCCTCGGCTGGACCGCTCCGAACTGGGTCGGCGCGGCGCTGGCCGCCTCGGCCCTCGCCCTCGCCCTGGTGTCCGGCGCGCTGGAACGGCGTACGGGGACCCGCGCGGGCGGCGAAGGAAGCAGCCGGGTCATCGCGGCCGGCGCTCCGGCGGGCGCGGCCGTCCCGGCCCACCACTGATCCACCACCCCCGTACCGCACCTCCCATACGCACCCTCCCCACGTCACAGGAGCCCCGCATGTCCACCGCCACCCCCACCCGTACCGCCGTCGCCCCCCTGACCACCGCGGACGCCGAGGCGCTCGTCGCCGCCGCCACGGCCGCCGCCGGAGCGGCCGGGGTCGCCGTCAGCGTCACCGTGCTCGACGCGGGCGGCCACCCGCTCGCCTTCCGCCGCGACGACCGGGCCGTCCTGATCTCGGGCGAGACCAGCACGCGCAAGGCCTTCACCGCGCTGCAGCTCGACGCACCGACCGCCGATCTCGTCGATGCCGTCCAGCCCGGCGGCCCCTTCCACACCCTCCCCACCGCCCTGGACCGGCCGCTGCTGTTCATCGCGGGCGGGCTCCCGGTCCACCGCGACGGCCGGCTCGTCGGAGCCATCGGCGTCGGCGGCGGAGCCCCGGCGCAGGACCACGGGTTCGCCGAGTCCGCGCTCGGCGTCCTGGCCTGATCCCCGCCCGATTCCCCGCGCGATCCGCGGCTCGATCCGTGGCCCGATCCTCCGCCCGGGTCGCGCACCTCGGTCCCTCGTGCCAGGTTGGTACGGGGGCCAGGTGCGTGCGACAGGTGCGTGATGCGACAGACCAAGCAGCACTCAGGGCGCGGCCACGTCATCGCGACGGCCACGGTCGCCGCGCTGGTCACGCTTGCCGCCGTCCCCGGGTGTGCGTCCGGGGCGCCCTCCCCGGGGAACGCCCGGACCCCGGTCGCGGCATCGACCCCGCCGGACGCGACGGCCGCGATCCCGGCCGCCACCCCGGCCACCCCCACCACCCCGCAGGACCAGGCTCCCTCGCCGACACCCACCCTTCCGCTGTCCAAGGCCCCGCGCACCATCCCCGCCGTACGGGAACACGTGCCGGCCCGCGGCCCCGGCTGGCGGCCCGCCCCCGACGCGCGGGTCGTCGTACCGCCGGGCGACAGTGCGGCCCTGGCGGACGAGGGCAAGCTGCTCGCCGGGGAACTGCGCATCGGCTTCGCCGAGTCGGCCACCCCGCGCAAGGGCGACGTGGAACTGACCCTCGGGCCCAAGGGATCCGGCGCCCCCGAGTCGTACACCCTCACCGTGAGCGACGGGACGGTCCGCATCACCGGACCCGACCAGGCCGGGGTGTTCTACGGCACCCGCACCCTCAAGCAGGAGGTGAGCGGCGGTGGTTCGGCTCCCGAAGGCACCGTGCGCGACGCCCCGGCCAAACCGCAGCGCGGGCTCAACCTCGACATAGCCCGCAAGCACTTCACCCCGGCGTGGATCGAGGACCGGCTGCGCGAGATGGCCGACCTGAAGCTGAACCAGCTCGGCCTGCACTTCTCCGACGACCAGGCCTTCCGGATCGAGTCCACCACCCACCCCGAGATCGTCTCCACCCCCCACCTCACCAAGGCGCAGGTGCGCGAGATCACGGCGCTCGCCGCCCGCCTGCACATAGCGGTCGTCCCCGAGATCGACTCCCCGGGCCACCTCGGAGCGGTCCTGCGTGCCTACCCCGCGCTGCAACTGCGCGACGTCCAGGGCCGGGCGGTCAAGGGCGCGGTCGACATAGCCGACCCGGCGGCGGCGAAACTCGTCGACGAACTCCTGCGCGAGTACCTGCCGTTGTTCCCCGGCGCGATCTGGAACGTGGGCGCCGACGAGTACCAGGCCCTGGTCTACCGCGATCCGCAGAGCTCCTTCCCGCAGCTCGCGGCCGCCGCCCGGCAGCGGTACGGACCCACCGCGCGGGTCCAGGACCTGGCGACGGGCTGGCTGAACGACCGCGCGGACGTGGTCCGTTCGGCGGGCCGTGCGCCGGCGGCCTGGAACGACGGCTTCTTCACCGGCGGGGTGGCCCAGCCGGCCAAGGACATCCAGGTCGAGTACTGGACGGGCAAGGAGAACGGGGCCCGGCCGCCGCTGGAGTACCTGCGCGAGGGCCGCAAGGTCGTCAACCTCAACGACGAATACCTCTACTACGTGCTGGGGCAGCCGAACCAGTTCGTCTACCCCGACGGCCGGCGCATCTACGAGCAGTGGACCCCCCTCGTCCTGCGCGGCACCACGGCCGTGCCCGCCCGGTACGCCGGGCAGATCCTGGGCGCGCGCTTCGCCGTCTGGTGCGATCTCGCCGGAGCCCAGACCCAGGCCCAGGTCGCGGCCGGCATCCGGCTCCCGCTCGCCGCCCTGTCGCAGAAGGTCTGGGACTCCCGCACCCCGGCCCTGGACTGGCCGGCCTTCAAGGCCCTGGCCGACCGGCTGTAGCGCGTCACCGCGCCCCGGTGGCCCTGCCGCCCCGTCATCCCCGCGCCCCGGGGCGGCAGGGCCCTGCGTCCCGCCTGTCGAAACCCGCTGGCCGGGTCCCGTCCGCTTTGCTTGGATGCGGGCATGGACGACACCGCGCTGCCCTCGCCCGAGGGCTACGAGATTTCCACCGACCCCGGCCGCCTCGACCGGGAGCTGATCCACCAGTGGCTGTCCGGGGACGCCTACTGGGCGCTCGGGCGGAGCCGCGAGAAGCAGGACGCCGCCATCGAGGGGTCGCTCAACTACGGGGTCTACGACGCCGTGTCCGGCCGCCAGGTGGCCTACGCGCGCGTCATCACCGACCGCGCCACCTTCGCCTGGCTCTGCGACGTCTACGTGGACCGCGGCGTACGGGGCAAGGGGCTCGGCACCGCCCTGGCGGCGGCGGTACGGGACCACCTCGCCCCGTACGGGCTGCGCAGGATCCTGCTGGCGACCGCGGACGCCCACGAGGTGTACGCGAAGGCCGGCTTCGAGACGCTCCAGGCACCGGACAAGTGGATGGCCCTCGGCGCGCAGTAGGCCGCCGAGGGGTCCTGGCGTACGCCTACCAGATGGAGTTGACCCACTCCGGGTGGTCGATGAACGGGTTCCGGTTGTGCTGGTAGGTGTCGTAGATGACCTGGTTGCGGCGCTGCTCGAAGGCGTCCGGCGGGTCCTGCAGGTTCCACTGCTTCAGGACGCTGATCTTGCCGAAGAGGGGTGCGCTGCCGTTGTTGACCTTGTCGTTCATCTCGAGGTCGGCGAAACCGTCGCCGCCGTCGTAGCGCACGGCCATGTACAGCAGCATGCGCGCGACATCACCCTTGACCGCGTTGCGCGGCTCGAAGGAGTCGGAGTCGGTCAGGCTGCCGGGGGCCTCGGAGACGGGGCCGCCGCCCAGGTCGAAGTCCTTGTTCCCGCGCGTGCTGTTGACCGTGACGTCCTCGGGCCTGAGGTGGTGCAGGTCGGTGCCCGGGCCGGTGGCGGTGCCGAAGTCGCCGTGGCTCTTGGCCCAGACGTGCTCGCGGTTCCAGTCGTTGACGCCGCCGCCGTTGGTGGACTTCGACTGCGAACGGCCCGAGTAGACCAGGATGACGTTGTTGGGGTTCGCCGGGTCCTGGTCGGTGACCTTCAGGGCGTTCCACACGCCGTCGTACGTCACCTCGGACTGGGTCTTGATGATGTTGTGCAACGCCGTCTTGAGCGCGGCGCCGGTCTTGCCCTCGGCCGTGGCGTAGTAGGTGTCGACGGCTGAGGCCGAAGCCGCCGCGGGGGCGTCCGCGGGGGCGGCCACGTTCCGCTGGCCGGCCGAGGCGGAGGCCGGGATCAGTATGAGGGACGCGGCCGCGAGGCCGGCTGCCCAGGGAGTAAGGCGCGAGATTCTCATCACGTGGGGGTACCTCTCCACACGCACCGCTCCCGCCCGGGGAATTGGCGGGGCATCAGGTGACAGAGCGAGGTTCACATTGTCATGTGCCCTACAGGTGAAAAGCACGTGTCGGGAGCCGGGATTTTCTACGCGCGTCATGTGGGTGATTGGCGCAAGAATCCCTATGCAGGATCGGGCGGCGCGGGCACGGTAGCGGAGGCCACACCGTGAACAGCCCTACCAGGAGCAGCCCATGGCACCGAAGATCCTCATCGTGACCGGCGACGCGGCGGAATCTCTGGAAGTCCTCTACCCCTACCAGCGTTTGATCGAGGAGGGGTACGAGGTCCACATCGCGGCTCCCGCGGTGAAGAAGCTGCGGTTCGTCGTGCACGACTTCGAGGACGGCTTCGACACCTACACCGAGAAGCCCGGCTACACCTGGCCCGCCGACATCGCCTTCGCCGACGTGGACCCGGCGCAGTACGCGGCGCTCGTCGTACCCGGCGGACGCGCCCCCGAGTACCTGCGCAACGACCCCGAGGTGCGGCGGATCCTGTCGGCCTTCGCCGGCGAGGACAAGCCGATCGCGCAGATCTGCCACGGCCCCCTGATCACCGCCGCGGCCGGTGCGCTCGACGGCCGCCGGGTCACCGCCTATCCGGCGCTGGAGCTGGACATGAAGGCGTCCGGAGCCACGTTCGAGGACTCCGAGGCCGTCGTCGACGGCACGCTGGTGTCGGCCCGCGCGTGGCCCGATCACTCCGCCTGGATGCGGGAGTTCCTGACCGTACTGCGCGGCAAGGCCCCGGTCTCGGGCGCCTGATCCCCGGTCGGCGCGGCCGCGGCGCCGGGAGGCGCCGCGCCCGTCGGCTCAGGCGCGCTCGCGCGAGCGGAGCTCCCGGGCGTGCTCGCGCGGGGAGGCGGGCCAGGGAGCGCTCGCGCGCGAGGCGGGCCGGGGCGCCGTGGCCCGGATCATGGCCCGAATGGTGGCCCGGGAAGAGGCTCGATGGCGGGTTCCGGCCATGCGCCGGACCGCGACCGGCCGGCCGCTCGCCCCGACGGGCGTCAGCTGCCCGTGGTGATGGCGGGCGCCGCCTCGTACTTGTAGTCCGGGCCGAAGTTCTTCTTCACGGCGGCGTCCCAGGTGCCGTCCTCGACCATCTTGCGGATCGCGTTGTTGATCTTGACCTGGAGCTCGCCGCTGCCCTTCTTCATGCCGATGCCGTAGTTCTCGCTGCTCAGGCTCATCCCGATCAGCCGGAACTTGCCCTCGTTGCCCTTGCGGGCGGTGAAGCCGGCCAGGATGGAGTTGTCCGTGGTCATGGCGTCGACCAGGTTCTCCTTGAGGGCGACGACGCACTCGGAGTAGCCGCCGAGCTCCAGGAGGCTCGCCTTGGGGGCCAGGTTCTTCCTGACGTTCTCCGCGGAGGTCGAGCCGGTCACCGAACACAGCCGCTTGTTCGGGTTGTTGAGGTCCTCGGCCTTGGTGATCGTCCGGTCGTCGGCGCGGACCATCAGGTCCTGGTGCGCGAGGAAGTACGGGCCCGCGAAGTCGACCTTCTGCTTGCGCTTCTCGTTGATCGAGTAGCTGGCCGCCACGATCTGGACCTCGTTGTACTCGAGCAGGAGCTCGCGGTCGTTGCTGAGGACCTCTTTGAAGGCGATCCTGTCCTTCGGGTAGCCCAGCTCCTTGGCGATGTACGTCGCCACGTCCACGTCGAAACCGGTGAAGGTGCCGTCGGGCTCCCGCATGCCGACGCCCGGCTGGTCGAACTTGATGCCGACGGCGAGGGTTCCCTTGTCGTCGTCACCGCCACACGCCGATGCGGTCAGGGAGAGACCGATCACTGCGGCGATCACGCCGGCCTGGGGAACCTTCATGCTGCACTCTTTCCTGGGGTACACGGATACGCGAGCGTCGCGGGCGGGCGGAGCCGCGCGGGAGCGCGCGGAGGGCACCCGGGACCGGGCCGGGGCGCGGGGAACCGCGGGGGCTGGTGGACGCGTATATGAGGAAGCTAGGAACTCGTCGGGCGCGGTGTCACGACATCTGAGCAAATCTTGAGGGTCACGATCCGGAACGGCGGCAGATCTTGCTGTGAATCCGGCTTTGAACGGGAGAGGGGCCGGTCGGTGGCCGAAAGCGGAGTACGGGTCGAGGGGAACGCGCTGCTGCTGGGCGAGGGGGCGCAGGTCCGTTTCATGCGGACGCTGCGGCTGCCGGAGACCGGTACGCACAATCTGCCGCCGGGGCTGGGGGAGTTCCCGCTGCGTCGGGTGGAGGACTATCCGGACACGGTTCCGGCGGACTGGCTCGCCAAGGGAGGCGTGATGCTCCCCGTGTACCTGCGCGAGGCGATGTGGCTCAGCTTCGGCGGCACCCGGGAGCCCACGGCGCTCCAGGTCGGGGTCGGCAAGGTGTGCGCCGTCTCCGGCGAGCGGTGGACGGGCAGGCTCGGGCGCCGGCCGCAGAACTACCTCGTGCTGCCGCGCCAGCCGTGGCTGGACGGGATCAATTCGGGCACGGGGACGGTCCGCCAGTTCGTCGCCGTCCCGCTGGGGCTCGGCGCCACCGTGGAGGGCCAGGTCACCGGCGAGGAGACCGCGGGCGGCGTCCAGCTCCAGGCCTTCCCGCTCGGCGCGAAGGCGCTGGCGCGGTGGCGGGACGAGGAGCGCGAGCGGGCGCGCACGGCCAGGGCCCCGCGGGTCGGCGGTCTTCCGTACGGGACCCTGCCGCCGGGTGGCCATCCGGGCGGGTACGGGGGCGGCGGCTACGGAGCGGCCCCCGGGATGCCGGTGCCGCCGCCGATGGCGGCCCCGGCGCCGGGCGGGCCTCCCGGAGCTCCCGCGGCCCCGGCGGCCTCGGCCGCGGGACCGCTGCGGCGCTCGGGCGGCGGGCCGGTGCCGCAGGCGGCCCCGGCGATGGGGCTCGGCGTCGGCGGTTCCATGCGGCAGGAGGTGTACCGCGACGACCGCAAGGCGAAGGACTGGGCGTCCGAGCCGGCCGCGCGGGTCTTCGTCCACCTGGTGACCCCGCCCGCGTGGCGCAGGATCACCGGGGAGGAGCCGCCCCCGTCACCCGTGGACCGGGCCGCCTACACCAAGGCCGGGCTGCCGTGGTTCGACTACTACGACGAGGGCGGCGCCGATCTCGCCCCCTCCGACCCCCTCGGCCAGGTGCGGCCGGTGGGCGAATGGCTGGGCGCCGACGAGGCTCCGTGGGCGGAACCCGCCCCCGGCCAGATCGCGCCGCTGGGGAACGGGCCCCGGCCGGGCAAGCCCGTACAGGACGGGGACTGGTAGCCGACGCCGAACCTGCCGCCCGCGCCGGGCCCGCCGGACCCGCTGCCCCCGCCGCGGGCTCCGGACTGGCCGGGAACGTACGGTCGTTCGAGCCCCGGGGCGGGACCCGTGACAGCATGGCGGGGCAACGCACGGTGTTCGGAGGGGGAGTTCGGTGAGCGGAGTACGCAAGGGCCTGGCCAAGGTGGAGATCGCGCTGCGGTGGGATCCCAGCCCGGCGGGAGCGCCCGTCCACGACCTCGACCTGCTCGCCGCGGTCTACCCGGCCGCGGACCCGTACGGGGAGCCCGTCCACCTGGTGCACTTCGGCAGCCGGTCGCCCGACGGCACCATCACGCTGAACCGGGACAGCAGGACCGGGCTGGGCCTGGGCTTCGACGAGGTCATGACCCTCGAACTGACGCGGATCGCCGACGCGTCGAACCGGGTCGTGGTGGGCGTGGTGATCCAGCGGCCCGGTGGCGGACCGGCGCTGACCTTTGCCGAGGTCGCGGGCAAGGGGCTGCGCATCCGGGAGGGCTACACGGATCTCGCCGTGGACGACCTCGCCGGCTTCGGCGCGGCGAGCGCGGTCACGGTCGCCGAGTTCACCCGCGACGCCGACGGGGTCTGGTCGATCGACCCGACGGTACGGGGCTTCGACGCCGACCCGGAGGAGTTCGCCCGGGCGATGGGCGCGGCTCGGAGCTGAGCCTGCCGCAGGGGTAGGCGGCAGTCGCACGGACGGCCGCACGGACCGGTCGGCGGTCACTCCGCGAGGGAGTGCCCGCCGTCCGGTCCGGGGGCCGCGCTGCCACCGTCCCCACGAGGCAGCGCGAGCGGGTCACCGTCCGGTCATCGGGGACGGCGGCCCGCTGGTTCGGGTGGCCCGGTTCAGGGGCCCGGTTCAGGGGCCCGGTCCGCTGCCGGCGGGGCCACGCCCAGCGCCGGCAGCAGGCAGGCGTCGACGAACCGCACGAGGTACTCGGCGTCGGCGAAGCGTCCCTCCAGTACGGGCCGGATGCGCAGCACGCCCATCAGCTGCGCGGGCAGGAACTCCACGGCGGGGTGCCCGGGAGCGAGCTCGCCCCTGGCCACGGCCCGCGCCACGATCGAGTCGAAGGCCGCCAGCTCCGGCTCCACCAGAGCCTCGCGCAGGGCCGCCTTCAGCTCCTCGTCACTCAGTACCGCGTGTCCGAGGGCCTGCGTCAGCCGGGTGTCGCGCCCCGAGGTGCAGGCGGCGAGCCGGGCCGCCTCGCGCAGGTCGCCCGCCAGGGTTCCGGTGTCCACCGCGGCGAGGGTCCCGCGCCGGTCCGCCCGCAGGGCGGCGGCGACGAGCTGGGGTTTGGTCTTCCACTGCCGGTAGAGCGTGGACTTCCCGCAGGTGGCCCGGGCAGCGATCTTTTCCATGGTCAGCGCCTCGTAGCCGTCCTCGCGCAACTGCTCCAGCACGGCGTCGTAGAGCTGCTGCTCCCGCTCCGGTGTGATCTTGGAGCGGCGCGCGGGGGCCGGAACGGCTTCCGGCGTCGGCGACGTCATGGGCGGCTCTCCTCGATGGTGCGTGCCACGTCCTGCCGTGCGGCGATATTTCGGTCGCGGCGCGGCGGTCTGTAGTGAAAGTCTACGGGAACGCGAGCGTATCGGTACACACTCGTATCGATACGAGAATGTATCGATACACTGGTGTGTCGATTGACAGTCGTGAAGCCGTGTACAGGAAGCGAGACCGGGGGATGACCTCCCACACCACACCCGCCGGGGCCCGTACGGGGCCGGGCGCCCGCCGCCGCCTGATACGCGAGCTGCTGCTCGTCCTGAGCCTCTTCGCCGTCTACAAGTTCGGCCGCACGCTCGCGACCGGACGCACGGACGAGGCCTTCCGCAACGCCGCCCGGGTCTGGGACGCCGAGCGCACCCTGCACCTGCCCGGCGAGGGCCTGGTCCAGCGCCTGCTCCTGCACGGCGACGCCCTCGTGCACACCGCGAACACCTACTACGCGGCCGTGCACTTCCCCGCCACCGTGCTCTTCCTGGTCTGGCTCTACCTCCGCCGCCCCGCGCACTACCTCTGGACCCGCCGGGTCCTGGCCGTCCTGACCGGCGCGGCCCTCGTCATCCACCTGGCCTTCCCCCTGGCACCCCCGCGGATGCTGGGAGCGGCGCACCTCATCGACACCGGCCAGGTCTACGGACCGACCGTCTACGGGGCCGCGCCCGCCGCCGACACCATGGCCAACCAGTTCGCCGCGATGCCCTCGCTGCACTTCGGATGGGCGCTGATGCTGGCCCTCGGGATGATCGCCGCGACCTCCTCGCGGTGGCGCGCCCTGTGGCTGCTGCACCCGCTGGTGACCCTGCTGGTGGTCGTCGGCACGGCCAACCACTACTGGCTCGACGCGGTCGTCGCCACGCTGCTCCTCGGGGCGGCCCTGTGGCTCGTCCCGCGCCCGGTCGGCCGCCCGCTCGCCGGCCGGTCCCTCGTCGCCCGGCGGAGCGTGCCGGGCGGGCGTCCGGCACCGGCACCGGTGCCCGCCGCTGGGGGTGCGGGCACGGTGAGGCCCGCCGAACCGGTGGAGCCCGTAGGGGCGGTCCGGTGAACGCCACGCTCCTCGCCGTCCTGCTCTGCCTCGCGGCGGCCGTCACCTACGCGGCCGCGGCCGTCGCCCAGGAACGCCTCGCCCGCCGCGCGGTCGCCCGCAGCGCCACGGCGCTGCTCGGCAACGGCGCCTGGTGGTGGTCGGCGGGCCTGAACGCCGCCGCCGCGCTCCTGCACGCCGCCGCGCTGAGGTACGGGCCGCTCACCCTGGTCCAGCCGCTCGGCGCGCTCACCCTCGTCGCCGCCGTACCGCTCGGTGCGCGCGGCGCCGGGCGGCGTGTCGTGGCCACGGAGTGGCGCGGCACCCTGGCCACCGTCATAGGCCTCGGCCTGCTCCTGGTGCCCGCCTCCGGCCCGTCCCCCGACGAGACCCTGACCCTGGCCGAGGCGCTCGCCGTCTCCGGAGCCACGGCCGGGGTGATCATGCTGCTGACCGCGCGGAGCGACACCCGCTCGGGGCTGCGCCACGCGACGGCGTCGGGGCTGGCCTCCGCGGCGGCCTCCGCCCTGACCCAGACCGTGGCCGTGGCGGGCGGCCGGGGCGGTTCCCTGCTCAGCGTCCGGGTCGTCTCGGTGGCACTGCTCGTGGTGGTCTTCGCGGTCGGGGGCATGCTCCTGTCCCAGCGGGCCTACCGGGGCGGCCTGGGAGCCCCGCTCGCGGTGGTCAACCTGACCAACCCGCTGGCCGCGGCCGCGATCGGCATGATCCTGCTGGGCGAGCGGATCCAAGGGGGCGCGTTCGGGGTCCTGCTGGCCGTGGCGGGAGCGCTCGCGGCGGCCCGGGGAGTGCTGCTGCTCACGCGGGCACCGCGGCAGACGGCGGCCGTTCCGGCTCAGGCCGCGCCCCAGGTCGCTCCTCCGGCCGTACCTCCGGTCGTACCTCAGGCTGCTCCTCCGGCCGTACCTCAGGCCGCGCCCCAAGCCGTACCTCAGGCCGCGGCGATGGCGCGTGTGGCAGCATGAGCCGCATGCCTGCCGACGACGGTTCGTTCCTCTCGCTGCGCTCCAAGGGCTCGATCCTCTCCATCGGTTCGGTGGGCTCGATCCTTTCCATCGGGTCGGTCGGCAGCGTGCTGTCGGTCGGCTCGATCGGCTCGGCCCTGTCGGCGGCCTCGGTGGGATCCGTGCTGAGCGCGGGCTCGTTCGCCTCCGCCCAGTCGACGTGGTCGGTGCTGTCCTGGCGCTCCCGCGGCGGATTCCTGGCGCCGGGAGTCGCGGGAGCCGCGGTGCTGGGCCTGGTCGCGATCGCCGTCCTCACGCCCGCCCCCGGGTCCCGCAGGTCCGTCTGAGAACCGTTTCGCCTGTTCACGCGTCTCCTCCTGTGAGACCTGAACGGACATCGCGCGCACGACGAGGCGCGCACAGCGAAGCGGAGCGAACGGGCATGGGCATCATCGGCTGGATCATCCTCGGACTGCTGGCGGGCGGGATCGCCAAGGTCCTGCTGCCCGGCCGTGACCCGGGCGGCCTGATCGGGACCACCCTCATCGGCATCGCCGGCGCGTTCACCGGCGGCTGGCTCTCGGCGAAGTTCCTGAACCGGTCGATCCAGAACGACTTCTTCGACCTCGCGACCTGGGGCTCCGCCATCGCGGGCTCTCTGGTCCTCCTGGTCGCCTACCGACTGCTCTTCGGCAACTCCCGCAACTGACCGGCGCAGCGGCGGGCCGGGTCAGACCTCCATGTAGGCCACGGTGCCGGTACGCCGTGCCACATCGATCTCCCGCAGGCGGGCGAAGTTCGAGGGGGTCATCAGCGCCTCCCACTCCCGCACCGAGTGGACCCGCACCTCGCTGTGCTCCTCGGGGTCCAGGACGATGGCGGCGATCTGCTCGTCGGTGAGGGTGCCGCCGTCGAAGAGGAAACCGATGTGGTTCGCGGGCCAGGCCTCCCCCCGGTCGGCGATGAACTGCGTGCCCAGCAGCTTCCGCTCGCCCTCGAAGGAGATGCCCGTCTCCTCCAGGCACTCCCGGAGCGCGCACTCCCACGGGGTCTCGCCGTGGTCCATGTTCCCGCCCGGCCACTGCCAGAGCTCCGTGGAGTACGTGGCGCGGAGCTGCACCGGGCGGCCGGCGGTGTCGGTGAAGTAGAGGCAGGCGTACGAGGACGCCGCGGGGATGGTCTTGAGGTACTCGGCGGGCGGGAGCCATGCGGACACCGTTCCACCTCCGTCCGGGCCTCGGCCCCTCGGGGACATCGGGCAGGCTCACTACCCACACCGCGTACGGTCCACTCCGGATGCCGCCCCGTCCGGACCCGTGCCCCGGCACGGACCCGTGCCCCGACCGTGCCCGTGATGTCCACGTCCCGGTACGGGTACGCCGGCGTCGGTGGTGGCGCCTACGATGACCGGCCATGGACAGCAGTGAGGCCGGCAGACGGTTGATCGACGGGCGCTTCGAACTCGCGCGGCCCCTGGGTAGTGGCGGGATGGGGACGGTGTGGCGCGCCCGCGACATCGCACTGGACCGGGAGGTCGCGCTCAAGGAGGTGCGGCCGCCGGACCCGGCGACCGCCGCCGCGCAGCCCGGGCTCGTCGTCCAACTGCGCGAACGGGCCGTCCGGGAGGCCAGGGCCCTCGCCCGGCTCGCCCACCCGAACGTGGTCACCATCCACCACATCGTGGAGCCCGAGCCCGGCTCGGACGGCCATCCGTGGATCGTGATGGAGCTCGTCAGGGGCGGCTCCCTGGCCGACCGGCTGGAGGGCGGGCCGCTGCCGGTGGCGGACGTGCTGCGCCTCGGGCTCGACCTGCTCTCCGCGCTGCGGGCCGCGCACGCGGAGGGGGTGCTGCACCGCGACGTGAAACCGGCCAACGTGCTCCTGCGCCCCAACGGCTCCGCCGTGCTCACCGACTTCGGGATCGCCGCCCTGCACGGCGCGACCGGGCTGACCTCGACCGGTGCGCTGATCGGCTCGCCGGAGTACATAGCCCCCGAGCGGGCGCGCGGCGCGGAGGGGCTGGCCGCCTCCGACCTGTGGTCGCTCGGGATGCTGCTCTACGTGGCCGCCGAGGGGGTGCACCCGCTGCGCCGGGCCACCAGCCTGGCCACCGTGGTCGCGGTGCTCGACGAGCCGATCCCCGCGCCGGTCCGGTCCGGCCCGCTGGGACCCGTACTGGAACGGCTGCTGGTACGGGACCTGTCCGTGCGGCCCGACGCCGAGGAACTGGAAGCGCTGCTCCGTGGTGCGAGCAGTGCTCTCGGCGGCGCCGCCCCGGCGGCACCGCCGGTGGCCCTGGGCAGCTTCGGCAGCTTCGGGCCGGCGACCCCGGCCCACGGGCACGCCATGGGGCCCGCATCGGTACCGCTCCCGGCACCGCCGACGCCGTTCGTCCCCGGCGCGGGCAACCCGTACGCCTCCACCGTCCCCGTGACCTTCCAGGGGCCGCCCGCCCCGCGTCGCCGCCGTCGTCCGCCCCTGCTCGCCGGGTTCCTCGCGGTGGTCCTTGCCGCAGGCGTCGTCGGGCTCGTCAAATGGCTGCCCGACGGGAACGACGGCGGCTCCACGGGCAAGGGCGCAGACGTACAGCCCTCGCGCACCCCGTCCGCGTCCGCATCCGCCTCCCCGGCCCAGGGCACCGCCGTGGCCCTGACGCCGACCCCCACCCCCAAGGCGAGCACGCCGAAGCCGGCCGCCCCGCCCGCGGGCGGCATGATCACCCCGGCCGGCATCCGTACCGCCATCGCGGCCTTCAAGCGGCAGGCGGGGACCACCACCTTCGTGGACATGAAGGTCTACGACGAGTACGTGCTCGCCGACATCCCCACCGCACCCGGAGCCAGGACCGTCGACTCCTGGCAGTACCGCGGCGGCGTCGCCAAGCGCACCGGCCCGGCGGGCACCGTCAAGGACGAGCTGATGGACATGTCCGCGATCGACTGGGACCGCCTGCCCGCCCTGATGGACCAGGCGAAGAAGGAGCTCGGCGTCGAGATCCCGAGTTCGCGCTACCTCAACGTGTCCCCCTGGCTCGGCGCTCCCGCGATCCGCCCGTACATCGACGACCCGTACGGGCAGGGCGGTTACGTTCTCGCGGGCACCGACTTCAAGATCAAAAAAGTCTACGGGGGCTGACGCGGGGCCCCTCCGTGCATGCTTGGATAGCGGGACTGTCCAAGGGGGAGGGTTCAACGGATGCGGCTGGCGGAGCTGAGCGAGCGCAGTGGCGTTTCCACGGCGACGATCAAGTACTACCTGCGCGAAGGCCTGTTGGCGCCGGGCCGCCGGGTCAGCGCGACGACCGCCGACTACGACGAGGGGCACCTGCGGCGGCTGCGGCTGGTCCGTGCGCTGATCCAGGTCGGCGGGATCGCGGTGGCCACGGCCCGGGACGTGCTCGCGCACGTGGACGACGAGTCCCTGGGGCGGACGATGCGGATAGGCGCCGCACTGTGGGCCCTGCCGCAAGGGCCCGAGCCGGACGGCGAGGACCCGGCGGTGCTCGCCGCGCGGCGCGAAGTGGACCGGCTGCTGGAGATGCTGGGCTGGTCGTCGGCCCGCGAGGTGGGGGAGCTGTCCCCCGTCCACCGCTCGCTCGTGTCGGCGGTGGCCGCCCTCCTGCGGCTCGACTATCCGTGGAACGCCGAACTGATGGCCCCGTATGCCGAGTTGATGTACGGGGCGGCCGTGCGCGACTTCGACTTCATGGAGACCTACCCCTCCGAGGAGGAGAAGGTCGAGACGGCGGTGGCCGCGGTCGTCCTCGTCCAGCCGGTACTGAAGGCCATGCACCGGCTGGCGCAGGAGGAGGAGTCGGCGAGGCGGTACGGGCTGGACTGAACCGGGGCCGTGGGGCGGGCGGCCGTCATCGCGGGCGTCACCCGGGCCTTGCGCAAGAGCCGGCGGGCGGCAGTCGAGTTCAGGACCCCACCCGTCACCGCGCGACGCGGTCCTCCGCGGGCCGGGTCACCGAGAACGATCGGATCTCCCGATGCCGCGGATCGCCGTCGACTATTCGGCGAGCTTGTCCGACAGCTTCGACCGGCGCGGATTCGCGTCGGCCCCGCACGCGTTGACCGTGGAGGTCCAGGCCGAATTGAGCGCGGCGGTGCTCGATCTGCTGTTCAAGCACCTGTCCACCGGGGCGGACGGGGCCGGTCCCGTCGTGCACGCCTCGGTGGACGTCGACGAGTGGGGAGCGGCCCACCACGAGCTCGTTCAGTAGGCGCCGTTGACGTTGTCGATCGAACCGTAGCGGGCCGCCGCGTAATTGCAGGCGGCCGTGATGTTGGCGACCGGGTCGTAGGAGTCCATCGGGGTGCCGGGCACGTGATAGGCCTGGAAGGTCGGGTCGATGACCTGGAGGAGCCCCTTGGAGGGGATGCCCGCCGCGGCGTTGGAGTCCCAGTTGTTGATGGCCAGCGGATTCCCCGAGGATTCGCGCATGACGTTGCGGTGAATTCCGTCGTAGCTACCGGGAATTCCGTGCTGCGCCATGACGTCGAGCGACTCGCGGATCCAGCCGTCGAGGTTGTTCGCGTAGCCGGTGGCGGCCTTGGCCGCGGCCGGGGCGGCGGCGGGAGCGGCTGCCGTGGTGAGCTTCAGTTTCAGGCCGGGGCGGATGGCCGAAGGGTTGGCGCCGACGATGCTCTTGTTGGCCTCGTAGAGCTTCTGCCAGCCGCCGCCGATGGAGTGCTCGGCCGCGATCTTGCTCAGGGTGTCACCGCTGACCACCGAATACGTCGTCGGGGCGATGGCCGCCTCGGCCGCCCCGGCCGTGGTCGCGCTGATCAGCGGGAGGGCCAGCGCCGCGCTGCCCGTACCGGCGAGGGCCAGCTTGCGGGTGAGTGCGTGGTGCTGCTTCGGCCGGCGGTGCTTTCCCTGTGCGGGCATGGCGGAATTCCTCACGTGGGGGACGGAAGAGCCCTGGCGGAGGCCGGATTCGGCAGCTGACCGCCTGGAATGAGGTGACCGTAGGCGAGGCCTGCGGGCCGGAACAAGACACGAATTCGACCGGGAGATCAACTTCCGGCATTCCGGCCGATGGATGACCTTGAAAAGGTCTCCGGGAATTCGCGAATATCCAACCGGGAAAAGGGAATCGCCCCTCGTGGGGAAATGATGTTGACGCCGTCGGCGTGACTCACATCACGGGTCGGCGGCCGGAAGCTCAATTCGGGCAAGTCGCCCGTCGCCGGGGCCGATTCGGGCGACACGCCCGTTGGCGGCGAATCGCCCATCCCGGGTCAATCGGCCCTCGTATGCGAGCGTGCCGTCCTCGGCCGTCCCCGGGGGTGCCGTGGTCGAGGATGGAGCCATGACAGGGGACGTGGGCGAGATCGCCCTCAGCAAGCAAGATCTTCGTGAGGTCACCGCGTTCGCCGCGGCGTGCGCGGAAGTGGTGCTCGACGTGTTCGAGGGCGGCCGGCGGGACGACGTGCGGCCTCGAGAGGCCATCGCGGCCGCGTGGGAGTTCGCACGCGGCGGTGAGCGGGGGAAGGCCCTGCGCGACACCGCGTGGGCGGCGCTCAAGGCGGCCCAGAGCGCCGACACGGCCGCCGCGCGCGAGGCGGCGCGGGCGGCGATGTCCGCGGCGGGCGCCGCCTACCTGCATCCACTGGCCAAGGCCACCCAGGTCAAGCACGTTCTCGGAGCCGGCGCTCACGCCGCCAGGGCGGCCGAGCTCGTCGCCGACGACGATCGGAGCGTGGGTGCCGCGCACGTCGAGCAGGCGGTGCACCGTGCGACACCGGTCGTCGTCGACGTGCTCAGACGCTTCCCGGCGGCGCCGAGCGGCGGTGGACGGGTCGGTGAACTGATCCGGATGCTGGACGACGGCCTTCGTTCGCTCACCCTCGACGAGTGACTCCAATGGTGCCGGAGGCGCCGCGAGCGCCCGGGACCGGCCGCGCGGCGTGCGCCGTCGCGGGCCGGTGTCGCGGGCCGGTGTCCCGGGCCGGGCCCCGGAGCGGGGCGCCGGCCGGGGGCGGGTCAGGTCAGGTGCGCCAGTTCCCGCAGCGCCGCCGCGACCGATGCCGTGCCCGCGGGCAGCAGGGGGAGGCGTACGGCAGGGGTCGGGATGCGGCCTTGGGCGTACAACACCCCCTTGATCACCGCAGGGTTGGGCTCGGCGAAAAGGGTCGCGGAGAGCCGGGCCAGTCCATGGCCCAGGGCGCGGGCCCGGTCCGTTTCGCCCGCCCGCCAAGCGGCCGCGAGCTCGGTGAACCGCGCCGTGGCGAGATGGGCCGAGGCGAGGACCCCGCCCGCCGCGCCGAGCGCGAGCAGGGGCGACAGGAACGTGTCGTCGCCGGCCAGCACCGCGAAGCCCTCCGGAAGATCGCCGAGCAGCGCCACGGCTTCCCCGTCGAGCGAACCGACGGCGTACTTCACTCCGGCCACCCCGGGCAGCGCCCCGATCTCCCGCAGCAGGGCCGCGTCCAGCGGCTGCCCGGTGCGGTACGGGACGTGGTAGACGATCAGCGGTACGGGGCTCACCCGCGCCAGCCGCTCGAAGTGCGCCAGCACGCCGGCGGCCGCCGGACGGACGAACGCGGGCACGGTCACCAGCGCGGCCCGCACCTCGGGCCACCGCTTCAGCCGCCCGAGCGACTCCTCGGCGGCCCGCGTCCCGCTCGCCCCGGCGCCCACGACCAGCGTCGCCCCGCGCTCCCGGCAGACCCGGGCGCAGACGTCGGTGACGAGGTCGCGCTCGGCCTCGTCGAGGGCGGCGGGCTCGCCGGTGGTGCCCAGGGCCACGACCCCGGTGGCTCCCGCGTCGAGCACCTCGTGGGCGAGCGCCTCCAGGGCGTCGGCCGCGACCTCGCCGTCGGCGGTGAAGGGGGTGATCAGCGGTACGTGGATTCCCTGCGGCGCATACGTGGTGGTCATGGGTCGAGCCTGGCGGTCCGCGAGCATCGAATCCAGTTCGCGTTTCTTACCTGAACCGTAAGCTGATCCGATGCTCGATGTACGACGCCTGCGCCTCCTGCGCGAACTCGCCCACCGGGGGACCATCGCCGCGGTGGCCGAGGCCCTCTCCTTCAGCCCTTCGGCGGTGTCCCAGCAGCTCTCGGTCCTCGAACGCGAGGCCGGTCTGCCCCTGCTGGAGCGCACCGGTCGCCGGGTCCGGCTCACGGCCGCCGGTCAGAACCTGGTCCGGCACGCCGACGCGGTGCTGGAGCTGCTGGAGCGGGCCGACGCCGAGCTCGCGGAGGCCCGCGGCGGACTGGCCGGAGCACTGCGGATCGGCTCCTTCCCCACCGCGACCAGGGCCGTCGTCCCCGCGGCCCTGGCGGAGCTGGCCCGCCGGCACCCGGGACTGGAGCCGATGGTGTTCGAGACCGACCCGGCGGCGGTGGCGGACGGGCTGCGCGCCGGGGACCTGGACGTGGCCCTGATCCACGCGTACGACTTCGTCCCCGCGCCACAGGAGCCGGGGCTCGCCACGCAGCCGCTCTACCGGGAGGCGATGTACCTGGCGACACCGGAGCGGGCGGCGCCCGGCGGAGCGGGGGAGAGCCCCGGGGGCCCGGGGCAGCGCGCGTTGCTCCGTACGCATGCCGACGCGCCCTGGATCACCGCCACACCCGGCACGCTCTGCCACGCGATGACGGTACGGGCCTGCGAGGACGCAGGGTTCGTGCCGAGGATCCGCCACCAGGTGGACGAGTTCGCGACCGTGCTCGCCCTGGTCGCGGCCGGCCAGGGGGTGGCCGTGGTGCCGCAGCTCGGGATCACCGCGGAGGCGGATCCGGCCGTCGTGCTCACCCGCCTCGTCATGGAGCGCCGCACCAACGTGGCCTTCCGCAGCGGCGCCGCCGCCCACCCCGCCGTGGCCGCCTTCGACGCGGCCCTGCGGGCCGCGCTGCCGCCCGAACTGTCCGGGCCCGGGCAGCGGCCCTGAGGCGGTCCCTCGGATCAGCCAGACCGCGTACCCCTGAACACCGGGCTGTGGCGCAGCTGTTGCGCGCACCACCGGAAGTGCCCGTCGCCTTCGTCCAGGCCGAAGAGGTCGTAGGTCGTGAGGGCGTACGCCGTCCGATAGGTGGCGAGGGTCGCCGGCGGATACCCGAGCTCCTCGGCGAACAGCCCCGTGAGTTCCGCGGTGTGTTCCTCGGCGTGCGGCCCGTACATGTCCCAGATGGCAGCCGTCACGGCGGCCTCGAAGGCCGGGTCGCCCGCGGTGGTGCAGAAGCCGAAGTCGAGCACGGCGACGGGCCGGCCGGCCGCGTCGGTGTGGATGTTGGGCGGGACGAGGTCGCCGTGGATCGCCGTCACCGGGGCGTCGGGGAGCGCGAGCAGGGCCGCGCGGGTCCGTTCCACTCCCGCCCCGAAGTCCGGTACACAAGCGGCCAGGGCTCCGCCGTGCCGGGCCGCGGCCCGCCGGACCAAGTCCGCGAGCGCCTCGCGGAAGGAGTCGTGATCCCGCCACAGCGGACGGTCGTCACCCTGGACGGTCAGCCGGCGCATGGCCTCGGTGCCGGGAACGGAGGCCAGGCCGCGCAGGACGGCGAGCAGCGCCTCGCTCTGGCCGGCGGGCAGCTCGCGCTCGTAGTCCGCGTGTGCGGAGTCCACCCTCATCGGGTCTCCGGGCAGCTCGCGCTCGTACGTCACCAGGACACCCTCGTGGTCCTCGACATCGAAGATCTCCGGCGTGGCGAAGGGCAGGCGGCGGCGCGCCAGATCGGCGTACACCTGGCGGGTGAGATCGAGACCGGCCGGCGGCCGGCCGCTCCACACCTTGGCGGCCCGGCCCCCGCCCAGCCGGTAGACGACGCCCTCGGAACCGGCGCCGATCCGGTGGGCACCCGTATGCCCGCGATCGGCGAAGTACGCGAGCCAGGGGTCGCGGGGCGGAGCATCGGACTTCGGGCGGTGGTGGTCCATGCGCGCATTAGACCAGCGGGGGCCCCGGTCCCCCACGGGTTTTTGGTGCCCTGCCCGGCACCGCACCGGACCGCGCGCCACGGCGCCGGCACACCGCGCGCCGCTTCCCGGCACACCGCGCCCGAACGCGGGGCAACTCCCGCAGGCGGGACAGCGCGTGTACGTTGGCCGGACCGGTGGAACCCTCTCGGGACCTCCGGTTTCAGGCGACTTACCGTAGACAAGACCGTGATCGAGATCGGGGTAGCACGTGACGCATCGCGTACGAGGGGTCATCGCCCGGAGCAAGGGCGCACCGGTGGAGACCACGACGATCCTCGTGCCCGACCCGGGCCCCGGCGAGGCGCTCGTACGGGTCCAGGCCTGTGGGGTCTGCCACACCGACCTGCACTACCGGGAGGGCGGGATCAACGACGAGTACCCCTTCCTCCTCGGTCACGAGGCCGCCGGGGTCGTCGAATCGGTCGGCCCGGACGTCACCTCCGTCGCCCCCGGCGACTTCGTCGTCCTCAACTGGCGCGCGGTGTGCGGCAGCTGCCGTGCCTGCAAGCGCGGCCGCCCCTGGTACTGCTTCGCCACGCACAACGCCACCCAGCCCATGACCCTGGAGGACGGCACCCCGCTCTCCCCGGCCCTCGGCATCGGGGCCTTCGCGGAGAAGACCCTGGTCGCCGCCGGCCAGTGCACCAAGGTGGACCCGGCCGCCTCGCCGGCCGCCGCCGGGCTGCTCGGCTGCGGGGTGATGGCCGGCCTGGGCGCCGCCCTGAACACCGGCAACGTCGGCCGCGGCGACTCCGTGGCCGTCATCGGCTGCGGGGGAGTGGGCAACGCCGCCGTCGCCGGGGCCAAGCTGGCCGGAGCCTCCCGCATCATCGCCGTGGACCTGGACGACCGGAAGCTGGAGTGGGCGCGCGGACTCGGCGCCACGCACACCGTCAACGGCGGTACGCAGGACGTGGTCAAGGCCATCCAGGAGCTGACCGGCGGCAACGGCGCGGACGTGGTCATCGAGGCCGTCGGACGCCCCGAGACGTACAAGCAGGCGTTCTACGCACGCGACCTGGCCGGCACGGTGGTGCTGGTCGGCGTGCCGACGCCGGAGATGAAGCTCGAACTCCCGCTCCTGGACGTCTTCGGCCGCGGCGGCGCCCTGAAGTCCTCCTGGTACGGGGACTGCCTGCCCGAGCGGGACTTCCCGCTGCTCATCGACCTCTACCTGCAAGGCAGGCTCGACCTCGACGCGTTCGTCTCCGAGCGGATCGCACTGGACGATGTCGAGGCGGCCTTCGCGCGCATGGAGCGCGGCGAGGTACTCCGTTCGGTGGTCGAGCTCTGAGCACCCACGGACCCGCGACCACCGAAGGCCCCGTCACCATCACCGAAGGACCGGTGACCACCCAAGTACCTCCGGCAACCGAGGGGCCTCTGACCGCCCGCGAACCGATGGCGGACCCGAGCCGGGCGCACGCCGCCGCCCGCGCGATCGCGGCGGCGGCCCTGGGACGGGATCCCGGCCCCATGGCCACCGCCGCGAGCGGTTCCCACCACGTGTACGTGGGCCCGGACGTGGTCGTGAAGATCATCGATGCGGCCTCCCACACGCGGCTGAACCGGGAGATCGCGCTCGCGCCCCACCTGCCCGCCGGCCTGACGGCCCCGCTGCTCGACAGCGGGACCCACCGGCTGGAGTCGGGCGACCTCCGCTATGCCTGCTACACCCGCGTGCCGGGAACGGCTCCCGGCATGGGCATGCCCGGCGTGGACGCGGCGACCGCGCGCGCGTTGGCCGGGGAGGCGGTCGAGCAGCTCGGCCGACTGCACGCCTGGGTGCCCGAGGGCGACGCCGACCGGACGCTGAGGGAGACCCTCGACCACGGAGGGTTCACCAGTCGGGCCGCGTTCCTCGCCGAGATCGAGGGCCTGGCCGAGCGCGACCGGCACGGAACCGTACCTCCCCGCCTGCTCGACGGGCTGAGGGCGATCGCGCGGGACGCGCCCCCGCGGGCCCGTACGGTCGTCCCGGTCCACGCGGACTGCCACTGGGACAACTGGCTCGCGCACGGCCGGACCGTGACGGCCCTGCTCGACTTCGAATGGGCCCGCCTCGGGGATCCGGTCGACGACTGGTTCTTCCTGATCCGGTTCAGCGGCCCGCACATGGAGAGCGTCCTCGACGTCGTCGCCCGTGCGACGGATACCTCCCCGGACACCCTTCGGGCAGGCTGCGAGGTCCGCGAAGCGACCCACCTCGCGGCCGATCTCCGTGTCGCACTGGAACGCCCCGAGGTCCACGCGCGCATGGCCGCGGACCGGCTCCGCTCGCTGGAGGAGCTCATCGTCGGGCGCTACTGGTGGCGCGACGCCCGCTGAAGCCGGCCGTCAGGGGGTGCGGGCGGCGGACCGCGGGGCGGCCGGCGCAGGCGCCGGGCGCCCCGTCGTGCCCACACCCCTCAGCCAGGTGAACGAGAAGAAGGCGGCGCCGGCCATGGTGACGGCCGCGCCCACGGCCGCGAAGCCCATCCCGTGCGTGAAGGCCTCCCGCGCGGCCGCCAGTAGGGCATCCGCGGGCCCCGAGGACAGCTCGGCCGCGGCAGCCGTCGCCCCGCCGAGCGTTTCGCGTACGGCCTCGGCCCGAGGTACGCCCGGCGGCAGCGCCGCCGCCATGTCCCGGCTGTAGACCGCGGCCCCGATGGACCCCAGGATCGCCATGCCCATGGCTCCGCCGAGCTCCTGGCCCGACTCCATCACGGCCGCGGCGGATCCCGCGCGCTCCGGCGGGGCCGCGCCGAGGGCGAGTTCGTTGGCGAGGGTCATGGCGGCGACGAGGCCGCCCACGTACAGGGAGGAGCCCGCGAGGGTGAACCAGAGCGCCGAGTCCGTGTGCACCTGGGTCAGCCAGAGGAAGCCGCACCCGGAGAGGAGGAAGCCGCCGCCCATGACGTACGCCCGGTCGACGCGTTGGGCGAGGGCCGCTCCGGCCGGGGCCGCGACGGCCACTCCGGCGGCCGGCACCAGGCTCCACAGGGCGGCGTCGAACGGGCCCAGACCGAGGACCGACTGCAGGTACTGGGTCAGGAAGACGGCCATCCCGACCGTGGCGAACATCGCGAGGAGACTGGCGAACACCGGGCCTCCGAAGGCACGTCGGCCGAGCAGGCCCAGGTCGATCACCGGATGCGCGAGGTGCCGCTGGCGGCGTACGAAGACGAGGCCGAGCACCAGCCCCGTGCCGATGGCGAGCGCGGGCAGCGGCTCGTACCCGTGCCGGGCCCCTTCCTTGATGCCGTAGATGACCAGGAGCACCGCGCCGAGTGACAGCGCCGCGCTCGGCAGGTCGAAGGGCTCGCGCTTCGCCGACTTGAACTCCGGTACCAGGAACGGCACCAGCACGAGCAGCAGAACCATCGCGGGCAGGTTGATCAGGAAGACCGCGCCCCACCAGAAGTGCTCCAGCAGCAGACCGCTGACCACGGGCCCCAGGGAGATGCCCGTCGTCATGACGGCGGTCCACAGGGTCACCGCCCTGCCGCGCTGTTCCTCGTCGTGGAAGAGATTGCGGATCAGGGCGAGGGTCGAGGGCATCAGGGCGGCGCCGCCCAGTCCCAGCAGCGCGCGCACGGCGATGAGGAGTTCGGCCGAGGACGCGTACGCGGCCGCGACCGAGGCCGCTCCGAAGACCGCCGCCCCCGCGAGCACCAGCGTGCGCCGGCCGATCCGGTCACCGAGGGCGCCCATCGTGACGAGGAGCCCGGCGAGGACGAACCCGTACATGTCCAGGATCCACAACTGCTGCGTCGCGCTGGGCTCCAGGTCCCGGCTGACGTAGGGGATCGCGAAGTACAGGACCGAGACGTCCATCGAGACGAGGAGCAGGGGCAGCATCAGGACCCCGAGGGCGGTCCATTCCTTGCGCCCCGCGCGGGGGCTTGGTGTGTTGTCCATGAACGGCAGGAGACCGGGCCGCGGTGTGCGCCGCAAACACGTGCCTAGTGCACTCCGCCAACACAGGCCTTGGACCGGCCCGAACGCTGTGGGAGTGCACTAGTACAGTGCACCTCATGGCCATGGAACCGCCCTACCTCCGCATCGCCGGCGACATCCGTCGGCGGATCACCTCGGGCGAGCTCGCACCCGGTGCCCGCGTCCCTTCCACCCGGCGGATCACCCAGGAGTGGGGGGTCGCCATGGCGACGGCGACGAAGGCGCTCGCCACCCTGAACCAGGAGGGTCTGGTGCGGCCCGTACCCGGTGTCGGCACCGTCGTCGCCGAGTCGGGACGAGAGCGACCCCCGGCTCCCCCTCACGGACTGACCCGGGACCGCATCATCCGCGCCGCGATCGCCCTCGTCGACGGCGAAGGGCTCGGCGCACTGTCCATGCGCCGAGTCGCCACCGACTTCGGCGTCTCCACGATGGCGCTCTACCGCCACGTCCCGAGCAAGGGCGAACTCGTACGGCTCATGTCGGAGACGGTGTTCAGCGCGGAGCCGCCGGGGCCGCGACCGCCCGGCTGGCGTGCGCAGCTGGAGCAGGAGGCGCGGTGGCTGTGGGTCCTGTGCGAGCGCCATCCCTGGCTGGCGCGCGCCATGGCCGGCCTCACCCGGCCGATGGCCACGCCGCACGCGATGCGGTACACCGAGCGGGTCCTCGCCGCCCTGACCGGCCTGGGGCTGACACCGAACCAGATCATCCACGTCCACCTCGCCCTCATCGGGTACGCCCAGGGCGTCGCGGCGGCCGTCGAGCTGGAATCGCAGGCGCGGCAGGACACCGGCATCACCCCCGAGGAATGGATGGCCGCCAACGAACCGCGGATGGAATCGATCCAGACCGCCGGCTCCTTCCCGGTCCTGTCCACCCTCTTCGAAGGGGAGGAGTTCACCCTCGAACTCGGCACGCTCTTCGAGTTCGGGCTCGCGCGCATGCTGGACGGAGTGGAAGCACTCATCGAGCGGTCCGGGCGGCACCCCGGGGGCCCGCGTCCCGCCGGGGGCCTCGCGTAAGCTCGGGCGGGCCCGCCGCCCCGGTCGTCACCACCCACCGGCCCCGGGACGGCTGCCGCGCACACCACCGCACCGCGCCGACCCCAGGGACCTCCCGTGACCCCCGTGAACCCCGTGACCTCCGTGACCCCCGTGCTCCGAGAGAGCGCCGCCGCCGGCAGCTACCGCCAGCCCGGCGTCGTCCTCACCGACCACCACTTCACCGTCCCGCTCGACCACGCCCGCCCCGACGGCGAGCGGATCGAGCTGTACGCCCGCGAGCTGGTCGCCACCGGCAAGGACCCGGAGTCCCTGCCCTGGCTGCTCTACCTGGAGGGCGGACCCGGCTTCGGCGCCCGCCGGTTCGTCGGCCGCCAGGCCTGGCTGGAGCGGGCCCTCACCGAGTTCCGGGTGCTCCTGCTCGACCAGCGCGGAACCGGTCGCTCCACCCCGGTCAACCGGCAGACCCTGCCGCTGCGCGGCGGCCCCGCGGAGCAGGCCGAGTACCTCGCCCGCTTCCGCGCCGACTCCATCGTGCGCGACGCCGAGACCATCCGCCCGCTGCTCACCGGCGGCGAGCCCTGGACGGTCCTCGGCCAGAGCTTCGGCGGTTTCTGCGTCACCCACTACCTGGGCGCCGCCCCCGAGGGGCTGGCCGCCGCCCTCATCACCGGCGGGCTGCCCTCCCTCGACGCCACCGCCGCCGAGGTGTACGAAGCCGCTTACCCCCGGATCGAGCGCAAGAACCGGGCGCACTACGCCCGCTACCCCATGGACGTGGAGCGGGCCCGCCGCATCGCCGCCCACCTCCTCGAGCGTCCGGCCGAGCTCCCCGGCGGATACCTGCTGACGGCCGAGGCCTTCCAGTCCCTCGGTCTGCTCCTCGGCGGCTCCGACGGCAGCCACCAGCTGCACTACCTGCTCGAGGACGCCTTCGTGCCCACCCCGGACGGGCCCGCCCTCTCCGACGCCTTCCTGGAGGCGGTCCACGGCCAGCTCTCCTTCGCCGGGCACCCCCTCTACGCCCTGATGCACGAGGCGATCTACGCCCAGGACCCGGTCACGCCCATCGGCTGGGCCGCCGAGGGGGTCCGCTCCGGGCACCCGCGGTTCGACGCCGCCAAGACCCTCGCGGGCCCGGAGCCGCTGTACTTCACCGGCGAGACCATCCACCCCTGGCACTTCGACTGCGACCCGGCGCTCGCCCCGCTGCGCGAGACCGCCGAACTGCTGACGGCCCGCACCGGCTGGACCCCGCTGTACGACCGGGCACGGCTCGCCGTCAACGAGGTGCCGGTGGCCGCGGCCGTCTACCACGACGACATGTACGTGGACACGGCGCACTCCCTGGCCACCGCCCGGGCGATCCGCGGTCTGAAGACCTGGGTGACGGACGAGTTCGAGCACGACGGGGTCCGCGCCGGCGGCCCGCGCGTCCTGGACCGGCTGCTGGCCCTCGTACGTGACGAAGCCTGACCGGTTCGCCTAAGGCCCCGGCGGCTCCACGAAGGCCCGGGTCAGGTGCGCGGTGGCCAGCAGGGCGCGGCGGCGTACGGCCAGGGCCAGGAGCTCTTCGCGCGAGGCGCGGGCGGCGGCCCGGTCGCGTTCGTGGGAGTACGGGACCGGGGGATCGGCCAGCTGCACCGCGTGGACCAGGACGTCACCGGTGATCAGCACGTCCCGGCCGTGGCCGTGGCCCCGGCCGCCCGGCCCGGCGGCCCCTTCCACCAGCACCGACTGGTGGCCGGGCGTGTGCCCCGGTGTCGGCAGCAGGGTGATGCCCGGGGCCAGCCGGTGCTCCCCGGCCACCTCCTGGAGCCGGCCGGCGGCCCGCAGCGGGGCCACCGTCCAGTCCCACACGGGATCCGCCCGATCCAGGGCCGCAACCTCCGCGCTCTGTACGAGGTACCGCGCGTCGGGGAAGAGCGGCTGCCCGGCCTCGTCCTGCGTCCAGCCGGTGTGGTCCTCGTGCAGGTGGGTCAGGACCACCGCCTCCACGTCGGCCGGGGCGATGCCGGCCTCCCCGAGCGCGGCGGGCAGCCGGCCCGGGACCGGGGCCCAGCCGGCCGCCGGGCCCCGCGCCGGGCCGACCCCCGCGTCGACCAGCACCCAGCGGCCGCCCGGCCGGGGCACGGCGAAGCACCGGAAGTCCAGCCGCCAGGAACCGTCCGGTCCGGCCGCGCCCGGATCCAGCAGCGCGGCCCGCTCCCAGGCGGCGGCGTCCGCCCCCGGGAAGGCGGTGACCGCGGGCTCGAAGAACGACCCGGTGGCGTCGAGCAAGGCCACGACCAGCTCCTGACTGTCCATTAGCCTATTGTCGACCTATGAACGAACAACTGCGCGGGCCCGCGCCCTTGGAGCCCATGCCCACCGACTGGCAGCGCGCGCTGGCCGTCGTGGCACACCCGGACGACCTGGAGTACGGCTGCGCCGCGGCCATCGCGGACTGGACGGACGGCGGCCGCGAGGTCGTCTACCTGCTCGCCACGCGCGGCGAGGCCGGCATCGACACCGTCGACCCGGCCGCCTGCGCCCCGCTGCGCGAAGCGGAGCAGCGCGCGAGCGCGGCCGTCGTCGGCGTCCCCACGGTGGAGTTCCTCGACTACCGCGACGGGGTCCTGGAGTACGGCCTTGACCTGCGCCGGGACATCGCCGCCGCCATCAGGCGCCACCGCCCCGAGCTGGTGATCACGCTGAACCACCGCGACACCTGGGGCGGGGCCGAGGGCGGCGGCGCCTGGAACACCCCCGACCACAAGGCGGTCGGACGGGCCACCCTGGACGCCGCGAGCGACGCCGGCAACCGCTGGATCTTCCCCGAACTCCTCACGGAGCAAGGTCTGGAGCCGTGGGACGGGGTGCGCTGGGTGGCGGTCGCCGGCACCACGACGCCCACGCACGCGGCCGACGCCGGACCGGGTCTGGAGCGGTCGGTGCAGTCCTTGATGGAGCACAAGGCGTACATCGCGGCGCTGACCGACGAGGACCCGGAGACGTACGTACGGACCTTCCTGACGGGCAACGCCCAGCAGGCGGGCGCCCGGTTCGGAGGCCGTCCGGCGGTGGCGTTCGAAGTCTTCCCGCGCTAGGCGGACACGCTTAAGGTGTCCGCGTGATCGACACCCTGAGCACGGAGATCGCGGAGGGTGAGGAACGGATCCGTCTGGACGTCGCGGACGGGATCGCGGAACTCACCCTCTGCCGGCCGGAGAAGCTCAACGGCTGGAGCTGGGAGTCCACGCGCCAGCTCGGCCTGCTGGCGGACCGGATCCGCTTCGACCCCGCCGTACGGGTGGTCCTGTTGCGGGCCGAAGGCCGGGCGTTCTGCGCGGGCATCGACGTGACGGCCCCGGGCGGCGCGATCACCGGCGCCTCGGCGGCCGAGCGCAACCGCAACTACTACGAGGGCATCCGCTGGGTCCACGAACGCTTCGCCGTCCTGGCCCGGCTGCCCCAGCCGGTCGTGGCCGCGGTGCAGGGCTACTGCCTGGGCTTCGGCTTCGAGCTGGCCCTGATGGCGGACATCCGGATCGCGGCGCGGGACGCCGTCTTCGCGCTGCCCGAGGCCCAGTTGGGCGTCGCGGTGGACGCGGGCGGCGACCTGCGCATCGCCCGCGAGGCGGGGGCCGGCTGGGCCAAGTTCCTGGCGCTGACCGGCCGCCGCATCGACGCCGGGACGGCGGAACGCCTGGGCCTCGTCCAACAAGTGGTTGGGGTCAAGGAGTTGGACGAGGAGGCCCGCGCGCTCGCGGCGGAGATCGCGGCCAACGCCCCGCTCGCCGTCCAGGGCATCAAGCGCGCCATCGATTCCTACGCGGACGCCGCCCTGCCCGCGGCCCTCGACCGCGTGGCGATGACGGCGGCCCTCACCCTCACCTCGGAAGACTCCCGCGAGGGGTACACCGCCAAGGCACAGCGCCGGCCCCCGCACTTCACCGGAGGCTGAGCACCGGCCGGACGGAGAACGCCTCCCAAGGGGACCCGTCCTCGGGTCCGTACACCAGCTCGGCCATCGCCGGGTTGCGGTTCGCCGTGGCCAGCGTCAGCCAGGCCCACAGGTCCCCGTACCCGCCGCACACCGACTCACCGCCGTCCCCGCCGTGCACGGCGCCCTGATCGGCGCCGATCTCGGCGGTGTACGAGTCGTAGGCGATGCGCAGCCCGAAGGCGTTGGGCTCGCACCGCGGAGCGAACGTCCCGTCGCCGTAGGAGGGTTCTCCGAGCGGGCAGGTGCTTCCCCAGCGGAAGAGGGTGCGCGCCCCGGCTCCGCAGGCGTGCTCCCACTCGTCGGCGCCGGGCATCCGCAGCCCGCGCTCCGCGAGCGCCGCGGGCACGGCGGCGGGGGGCTCGGTGAGCGGCTCGTTCGCCACGGCCATGAACACGGTCGCCAGGGTGACGGTCCGGGGCGGGCTCAGCAACTCGGCGAGGTGCGACTTGAGATCGGGGCCGTAGCCGTACTCCTCGGCGAGGCTCTGCTCGAAGTCGGCGGTCTGCTCCGGCGTCGGCTCCCAGGCGTCCAGGTCGAAGCCGAGGCGGACCGTCCCTCCGGGTATCAGGGCGAACTCCTGCCCGTCCCGTTCGACGCGCACGCGGTGGAGCGGTCCGCCGAGGTGTTCGGTGGTGTCGACCAGGCTCACCCGGCCACCCACGGAACCGGCGGCGTCCCGGGCGAAGCGCAGGGCGTCCGGCAGGTCGAACGAGCGCCACCGGTCAAGGGTCAGATCAGCGAAGGACATGCCGTCCATGATGCCCCGGACCACTGACAGCCGGGCCCTGCTACTCCTGGGGCCAGCCACTCCTCGGGCCCGCTACTCCTCGGGCCCGCCACTCCTCGGCCTCCTACTCCTCCAGGCGCAGGAGGGCCAGCGCGCGCGCCGAGACGGCCGGCAGGGGTTCGCGGCCGCCCTCGGCGGCCCAGTGTTCGAGGGCCACGGTGACGGCGTCGATCAGGACGGCGGCCAGGACGCGGGTCTCCAGGGCGGATTCCGGGCGCCCCGTGCGGACCGCCAGGACCGGCACCAGACGGTCCTGCATCGCCCGCGCGGCCGCGAGCCAGCGCATGCGGATCTCGGGGACGCCGCCCATCACCTGGATCAGGCGGGCCGTCTGGCCCGGCCCCTCGTAGCGCGTGCCCGCGGTGGCGGTGGTGAAGGCGGCCTGGGCCGCCTCGGTGAGGGGCTCCGACGCGGGACGCAGGGCGAGTTCCTCGACCAGGGTGGCGACGCCCGCGGTCAGGACCGGGGTCAGCGCGTCCTCCTTCGTCGGGCAGTACCGGTAGAAGGTGCGCAGCGAGATGCCGGCCGCCCGCGCGATGTCGTCGACCATGGTGGCCTCGAACCCGCGCTCGGAGAACAGGTCGGCGGCCGCCTCCGCGATCTCGTACCACGTGGCCTCCCTGCGCCGCGCCGTCAACGACGGGCGGCCCGTGCTCACCGTGCTCACCGCAACACCTCCAAGGAGGGACAGGGGTTGTAGACGGCGTCAATGTGTCACACGATCGCACCATGGCGCATCGCGCCGAAATGACGTAACGGGCCGAACCGGCCGGAAGGCCGCGCGCACCGCGGCGTCCCCCCGCGCACCGCGGCGCCCCCTCCGCCACGTCACGGGGCGAACGGCCCCCTCCCCAACTGCTCTCGCACCGTCACCACTTCGGGGTTCACGAGCGAACGGCGCTGCCAGTTCGCCCCGTCCACCACCAGGGTGTGCCCGGTGATGAAGCGGGCGAAGGGCGAGGCCAGGAAGGTGGCCGCCCAGCCCAGTTCGCGCGGTGCGCCGACCCGCAGGGCGGGCTGTCTGGTGTCCTTGTCGTCCGGGGCGGCCCGTTCCAGGCCGCCCCGGATGTCCTCGGTCATGTCCGCGTGCGGGAACAGTCCCGGGACCAGGCCGTTGATCTGGATGCCGTACGGGCCCCACTCGACGGCGAGGGTCTCGACCAGGTTCTTCACCCCCGCCTTGGCGGCGGCGCTGTGCGCGTAGCCCGGCCCGCCGGTCCAGGCGTACGAGGCGCCGATGTTCACGATGGACCCGGAGCTGCCCGCGGCGAGGTGGCGGCGTCCGAACTCCCGGGTCACGAACCAGGTGCCGGTCAGGGTGATGTCGACCACCGCCCGCCAGGCGTTGGGGGACAGGTCCTCGGCGGGGGAGGGGAAGTTGGCGGCCGCGTTGTTGACAAGGGTGTCCGGCAAGCGGTCGAAGGCGGCCTCGGCGGCATCGAACACCTCGGCGACCCGCTCGGGATCCCGGATGTCGCAGACCGCGGCCGTCACCCGGCCCGCGCCGGGTACGGCGGCCAGCTCCTCCTGGGCCGACTTCAGCTGCTCGATCCGGCGACCGGCGATCACCAAGTCAGCGCCGAGTCTGGCGAATTCGGTGGCGATCGCCTTGCCCAGCCCGGTCCCGCCGCCGGTCACGAGGACCACCTGCCCCGCGTACGTACCGGGGGGCAGGGCGGCGGAACCGAGCGGCGGCGGCGCGGGCAGACCGCGCAGGGGTTTGTCCATGCGGCCCATCGATAGCGTGCGGGCGCCGAGACCGCCATGCCCGTGCCGGGTTCGGTTTCCCCTGCTACTTCTTCGGGGCGTAGGCCTGCTTGCCCGCGCACGTCCAGATCATCGCGCTGCTCGTCCCGGCGGTCAGGTCGCGGAAGGAGCCGCCCACCCGGTCGTCGTCCGAGACGGCGTGGGCCTCGGTATTGGTGTCGGAGCTCGCGCCCACCGGGTCCGGCAGCACCAGCGGGGCGCCCGTGCCGGGCCAGTACGCGGCCCGCACGTAGCGCGCGTAGCCCTCGACGGAGGTGACGGCCGTGCCGACCGTCACGTTCGTGGTCGGGCTGATCGCGTCGAGGATGAGGTTCTCGTAGCCGGTGACCAGTGCGGGGCTGAAGGGCAGGGCGTCGTACGGCTTCTTCCAGACGGCCGGGGTCCGGCGCCGCACGTCCCGGTGGTTCTCCTGCTCGAACCCGACGACGCGGCCCTTGTCGTCGATGCCGGTGGCCTGAGTACCCACGGTCCAGTCCGACTCGGTCCAGACGGGGAGGCTGTACGGCGGGTAGCCGCCGCCAGCCGGCCATACGACCGGGAAGGTGAAGTCGACGATCCGGTCGTTCTCCAGGTCGTCGTACCTCGTCTGAGCGGTTCCGAGGACGTCCCCGCGCTTGTTGATGCCGTCCAGCGAAACGATCCTGGTGTCGGGGTGCGCGTCGGCGGGGACCGGCAGCTCGCGCACGAAGGCTCCGTTCACCCACTCCTTGGCCGTGCCGGCGTCCATCCCGACGACGTGGCCGGCGTCGCTGACCTCCCCGGCGCCCGTGCGGGTGGCGGTCCCGGTCAGCAGTCGGACCGTCGCGTCGCCCGCACGGTAGGTGAAGACGGCCCGCGCGCTGTCCGCGGTGCGCTCCAAGGTGCCGGTCATCAGGCCCTTGGCGTTGACGTCCGCGACCACGCCGCTCTGGAATCCGGCGGGCATCGGTACGGCGTGCACCTCTCGGTCGGCGGTCCAGTACGCGGGCAGGCCCCGGCTCCGGCCGACCGAGAGGCCTGCCGCCCCGAGCCCTTCGACGGAGCCGGCGTCGCTCCAGGGGCCGTCGGGCAGGCTCGGAAGGCGGACCGCCTCCGGCGCGCACACGGAGGCCGCGGCCTGTGCGGCCGGCGCCGGACCGGCGGCCGTGACCAGCCCCGCGAGGACGGCGGCGGCGACTGCGGCGGCGGACATGCTTCTCGTCATGTGGTGCTTCCCCCAAAGAAGTTCGCCCCGTCCGAAGAGCGGGGCCCCCGTGGCGCGTCATATCCGATCATGACGTGCGCCTGCCATATGTTGCCCGAGTGGGGCGGGAGAGGGCGCCGTCGAGGCGCGTGTCGTTCCGGACGGGTTCGTTCCTGGTGGCGCCGACTGGTTCACAGGACGCAAGCGACCGCTTAGTATGCCCGCGAGGCGCGGTTCCCGTCGGCGGCTGGAGGCCCCGGTATGCAGGCATGGCGAGTACACACCCCCGGCGAGCCCCGCGAGGCCATGCGCCTCGAAGAGGTTCCCGAACCGGTGCCCGGCGAGGGCGAGGTGAGGCTCAAGGTGCTCGCCGCCAACGTCAACTTCCCCGACGCGCTGCTCGTGCGCGGCCAGTACCAGATCCGCCCGCCGCTCCCCTTCACCCCCGGCGTCGAGATCTGCGGCGAGACCGAGGACGGCCGCCGCGTCATCGCCAACCCGAGCCTGCCGCACGGCGGTTTCGCCGAGTACGTCACCGCTCCCGCGCGCGCCCTGCTGCCCGCCCCGGACACCCTCGACGACGCCGAGGCGGCCGCCCTGCACATCGGCTACCAGACGGGCTGGTTCGGCCTGCACCGCCGGGCCCGGATCCGGGCCGGGGAGACCCTCCTCGTGCACGCCGCCGCCGGAGGGGTCGGCAGCGCCGCCGTCCAGCTCGGCAAGGCCGCCGGAGCCACCGTCATCGGGGTCGTCGGAGGCAAGGCCAAGGTGCGCGCCGCCGAGGAGCTCGGCTGCGACCTCGTCATCGACCGCACCAGCGAGGAACTGGTGTCCCGAGTCAAGGAGTTCACCGGCGGACGCGGAGCCGACGTGGTCTACGACCCGGTCGGCGGAGACGCCTACACGGCCTCGGCCAAGTGCGTGGCCTTCGAGGGCCGGATCATCGTCGTCGGCTTCGCGAGCGGCACCATCCCCGCCCCCGCGCTGAACCACGCCCTCGTCAAGAACTACGCGATCCTGGGCCTCCACTGGGGCCTGTACGCCGCCAAGGACCCGGCCGCGATCGCCGCCTGCCACGCCGAGCTCACCCGGCTCGCCGCCGAAGGCTCCATCAAACCGCTGGTCAGCGAGCGGGTGCCGCTCGCCGGAGCCGCGGACGCCGTGCAGCGCCTCGCCGACGGGACCACCACCGGCCGGCTGGTCGTCGTACCGGCCCTGGACGCCACCCTGTCCGGCTCGCCCGCAGGGGGGTCCCGATGACGGCCGCCGCGCTCGACCCCGACCACCTGCGCGCCCGCGTACGGGAACTGCTCGCCGTCCACCCGCCCGCCACCACCGCGCCCGAGGCGTTCCTGCGGGCCCGCTTCGACGCCGGACTCGCCTGGGTGCACTACCCCGAAGGCCTCGGCGGCCTCGGTGCGCCCCGCTCCCTGCAGGCCGTCGTGGACGCCGAGCTGGAAGCGGCCGGAGCCCCCGACAACGACCCGCGCCGGATCGGCATCGGCCTCGGCATGGCCGCGCCCACGATCCTCGCGTACGGCACCGAGGAGCAGAAGAGGCGCTTCCTGCGCCCCCTGTGGCTCGGCGAGGAGGTGTGGTGCCAGCTCTTCAGCGAGCCCGGCGCCGGCTCCGACCTGGCGGCCCTCGGAACGCGTGCGGTACGCGAAGACGGTGAGGGCGGCGACTGGGTGGTGGACGGCCAGAAGGTGTGGACCTCCAGCGCCCACACCGCCCGCTGGGCCATCCTGATCGCCCGCACCGACCCGGCGCTGCCCAAGCACCAGGGCATTACCTACTTCCTGTGCGATATGACCGCGCCCGGAGTCGAGGTGCGTCCGCTGCGCCAGATCACCGGCGAGGCCGAGTTCAACGAGGTCTTCCTCACCGGCGTCCGCATCCCCGACGCCCACCGCCTCGGTGAGGTCGGTCAGGGCTGGGCGGTGGCCCGCACCACCCTGATGAACGAACGCGTCTCCATCGGCGGCATGCGGATCCCGCGCGAGGGCGGCATGATCGCCCCGGTCGCCGCCGCCTGGCGCGAGCGGCCGGAGCTGCGGACGCACGACCTGCACGGACGGCTCCTGGAGCTGTGGGTCGAGGCCGAGGTCGCCCGGCTGACCGGCGAACGGCTGCGCCAGCAGCTCGCCCAGGGCCAGCCCGGCCCCGAGGGATCGGGCATGAAACTGACCTTCGCCCGCCTCAACCAGGAGATCAGCGGCCTGGAGGTGGAACTCCTCGGAGAGCAGGGCCTGCTGTACGAGGACTGGACCCTGCGCCGCCCCGAGATCGTCGATTTCACCGGCCGCGACGCCGGCTACCGCTACCTGCGCGCCAAGGGCAACAGCATCGAGGGCGGCACCAGCGAAATCCTCCTCAACATCGTCGCCGAACGCGTCCTCGGCCTGCCCGCCGAGCCGCGCGACGACAAGGACCTCGCGTGGAAGGACCTGGCCCGATGAGCTCTCCCGCGGCAGCCCCGCTGGACCTGCTGTACTCCGAGACCGAGGAGGAACTCCGCACGGCGGTACGGTCCCTCCTCGCCGCCCGCTGCGCCCCCGCGGCCGTGCTCGCCCGGATCGAGGCGGGCGGCCCCCACGACCCCGAACTGTGGCGGGTGCTCGCCGCGGACATCGGCACGGCGGGACTCCTCGTCCCGGAGAAGCTGGGCGGCCAGGGCGCGGGCCACCGCGAGGCGGCCGTGGTGCTGGAGGAGCTCGGCCGGGCCGCGGCGCCCGTCCCGTACCTGACGAGCGCGGTCCTCGCGACGGAGATCCTGCTCGGCTGCGAGAGCGCGGAGTCCGCCGACCTCCTACGGGAACTCGCGGCGGGCCGCCGCGTCTGCGTGCCCGCACTGCCCCTGACCCTGGCCCCGGGCGCGCCGCTGCCGGCGCCGGTCCGGGATTCCGGCGGGGGTTCGCTCGGCGGGAGCGTCGGCTCCGTCGCCGACGCCGTCTGCGCGGACGTGCTGCTGGTCCTCGCCGACACCGGGCTGTACGCCGTCGCGGCCGACGCGCCGGGGGTCTCACGGACCCCGCTCGTGGCCCTGGACCTGACCCGCCCGCTGGCCACCGTGCACCTCGACGGGGCCGCCGGAACCCTGCTCGCCGATCCGGCCACCGCCCGCGCGGCCATCGCCGGAGCCCTGCTCTCGGGGGCCGGGCTGCTCGCTTCGGAACAACTCGGGATCGCCGAGTGGTGCCTGACGGAGACGGTGGGGTACCTACGCACCCGCCACCAGTTCAACCGGCCCCTCGGCTCCTTCCAGGCACTCAAGCACCGCCTCGCCCGCCTGTGGCTGGACGTGGCCTCCGCCCGTGCGGCGGCCCGTGCCGCGGCCGACGCCCTCGCGACCGGCGCCGCGGACGCGCCGCTCACCGTGGCGGTGGCCCAGGCCTATTGCTCGGGCGTGGCGGTCCGTGCCGCCGAGGAGTGCGTGCAGCTGCACGGCGGGATCGGCATGACCTGGGAACACCCGGCGCACCTGTACCTCAAGCGCGCCAAGGTCGACTCCCTCGCCCTGGGTACGGCCGGCCACCACCGGGGCCTGGTCGCGGACTTCGCTGAGCTCCCGGCGCCCTGAGGCGCGTCCGAGCGCTCCACGCGTGGGGGACCGGCGGCGGGACGGGGGCCGGCGCCGGCCCCCGTCCCTGCCCGGTGTCGTCAGGCGGTTCGCTTCGCGCCGTAGTAGCCCCAACTCAGCCGGAGTCGCATCGCGTCGGTGCCGTCTGCGCGGATGTGTGCGCTGAGCATCGACCTCTGCGGCTCGGGCAGCCGTCGGTCGTGTGCGTCGGTCCATTCGTGAGTGCAGAACAGTTCGGCCGCCCCGTCGAGTTGGGCCGGGCTCGGGGGGCGTGCGGCGAGTGCGAAGAGGACGAGGTCGGGGGACTCGTCGTGGAGCCGGCTCATTACGGCCATGTCGTACCACATCGATCCGCCGGTCGACTCCCTGGAGCACGTTCCCGCCCATGCCAGGAGGGCGCGGATCCGCTCGATCGCATCGGGGTAGCGCTGCTGGACGAGGGCGGCGAGCCGTTCCTCGGCCGCGCCCAGTTGCCGTGACCAGGCTTCGTAGTCACGGCCCGGTGGTCGCGACACGTCCGCCGCCGCGTCGGCCAGGCCGTCCGGCGCGGCCCGGATCCAGCGCGTCCGACGCTGCTCGGCCTCGGTCTCTTCCTCGGCCAGCCGCTCCTGGACCTCTTGGGATCCGGTCAGGCCCCGCCGTGCCAGCCAGGCGGTGAGGGCCGGGCCGTCACGCAGGTCGGCGTCACAGTTGCCGATCCCTCGCAGCCCGGTCTGGTGGTGCAGGGTCCAATGGGCCGTCAGCGCACCGTCCGGTCCGTGAACCATGATGGTCGGCCAGCCGTTGCACCGGCAGCTGTCACCGGTCCCACCGTCCACGATGGCCAAGTGCCGGGCCAGGTCGGCGATCTCGTCACCGGTCACCACGAGGCGCTTGAGGTCGGTGGAGTCGGCGTCGTAGGGCGATCCCTCTACGATCACCACGCGCGCGGCCCGGTTCAGTACGTCCTGCACCCGGGCAGTTGTCGGAACGTCCTCGGTCATCCTCACCGGCTCCCTGTCGATCGCGTCCCGGGAGGATATCGGCGGCCGGTCCTTCGGCGGGACGATTATCTGTCGGACAGGGCCTGGTTGTGGGAGGGCGGCGGACCTTCACCCCAGGAACGCCTCGACGGCCGCCGCGAACCGTCCGGCGTCGTCGATCCAGGGGTAGTGGCCCGCTCCGGCCTGCACCGAGAGCGTGGCGTCGGGGAACAGCGCCGCGAGCTCGGCCGTCGACCGAGGGGGGCTGTTCAGGTCGAACTCTCCGGTGAGCAGCAGGACGGGCGCCCCGAAGGACGCGAGCGCCGCGCGGGTGGCCTCCAGGGTGAAGGCGCCCTCGGCGCCGAAGTGGGCGACGGCCTCCCGGTTGACGGGCAGACCGGCGGCGTGGTGCTCCCGCGCGGCATCGTCCCAGCGGCCGCAGAAGAAGGGGGCGAGGGCGTCCCAGTCGCCGCCCGTGCCCGCGGAGACGGCCTCCAGGGCGGCGAACGCGGCCGGGAACCACGGCTCGTCCTCGCGGAGCCGCGCCAGTTCGAGCCGCGTCGCCGCGGTGGTCTCGATCCCGACGGCCCGGGTGCTCGGGCCGATCAGGGCGAGCTTGCCGATGGCGCCGGGGTACCGGGCGGCGTACCCCAGGGCGACGTTGGCCCCGGCGGAGTGGCCGAGCAGGTCCGTCCGGGCGAGCCCGAGGTGTTCGCGCAGCGCCTCCACGTACGCGACGAGCCGGTCGCAGCGGTAGGAGGCGGGGTCCTCGGGCACCGCCGACCCGCCGGTGCCGGGCAGGTCGAGGAGGATCAGCCGGCGGTGGCGGGACAGGCCGCCGAGGTCCCCGAGGTAGCGGGAGTCCGTAGGTCCTCCGGGGACGCAGACGAGCGGGTCGCCGTCTCCGGCCGTGCGATAGGCGAGCCGGGTTCCATCGGGTGCGCAGAAGGTGGGCATGGGTGCAGCCTGCCATCCATAACCAGGTTGTACAACTCGGTTATGGATGGATGCTCCCGGAGCGCGGTTTCGGTGTATAACCGAGCTATGACAGGTGACGAGGGCGTGCGCCCCATCCCCGGCCCCACCCCCGGGCCCATCCCCGGGTCGCTGACCGAGGAGCAGGCCGGGCGGATGCTCGCGGAGATGAACGAGGTCATCCGCGCGGGCGAGGAGATGCGCAAGCTGCGCACCGAGATGATCAAGGTGTTCACGGGCCTCGGCTGGACGCAGGACAAGATCGCCCGGCTCACCGGCATGAGCCAGCCCGCCGTGTCCAAGCAGGTGGCGAAGTACAAGGCGCAGGAGCCGCTCCCGCAGATCGGACTCTCCCTCGACCAGGGCGACGCGCCCTGGCTCGAAGGGCGCCTGTGGGGCCTGGCCGAGGAGATCGCCGCGGCGCACCCGGACACCGCGCGCTGCGCCCGCCGCGTCGATGCCGTCGCCCGGGGCAGGAAGCGCTTCACGCCCCGGGACGTGGACGAGCTGCGACGCCTCGTCGAAGAGGACCTGAGACTGCACCGCGAGGACCTGCCCGGCAGCTACCGGGAGGCGTACGACGCCATCAGCCGAGGCCTCGACGTCCCCTCGGGGGCCACCACGACGGACACCCCGGCCTCCGTGCGCCGCACCCTCGCCCACCGGATCCAGCGCGACCGGCTGGGCGACGGCACCTGACGGGTCGGGGCGGGTCGGAGCGCGCGGACACCCGCCCCGACGCGCCACCGGGTTCCGGCCGAACGGCCGATGCGGACGCGCGCCCGCGTCGGGCAGCCTCTACGGGTCCCCCCGTACGCCGTCCCTCGAAGGAGGCGCCATGCTGCACGCCCTCTACCTCCTCGGCATCGCCGCCTTCGCCGCCTCCGGCGTCCTCGCCGCGCACCGCGCCAACATGGACCCCTTCGGCGGGCTCGTCCTCGCCTTCGCGGCCAGCATCTCCGGCGGAACCCTGCGCGACCTCATCCTCGGCCGGCACCCGCTCTACTGGACGCACGACTGGCTGCTGCTCGTCCTCATCGGGTCGGTCGCCGTCGCCACCATGCTCTACCTGCGCCGCTGGGAGCTCCCGCAGCGCGCGCTCATGGTCGTCGACGCCGTCGGCCTCGCCGTGGTCACCGTGATCGGCGCCCGCGCCGCCATCGACGCCCACGTCACCCCCGTCGCCGTGCTCATCCTGGCCGTCCTGACGGGCGTCACCGGCGAGGTCGTCCGCGACGTGCTCTGCGGGGAGTTCCCGCCGCTGCTGCTGCGCGAGGAGGTGTACGCGACGGCCGCGCTGGCCGGGGCGCTCTCCTACCTCGGCCTGCACTGGGCCGGCGTTCCGGACACCACGAACATCGTGGTGTCGGCCGGACTGGTCTTCGCCCTGCGCATGACCGCGATCTTCCGCGATCTGCACCTGCCCCGGCTCCAGCGCACCACGGGCTGACGCCGTCAGAGTGGCGAAACCCCGGAATCGGGGTCTTCCGGCATGGTTCTCGGAAGGGCGGTCACGGCCGCCGTGAACCGCGCCCCGAGGAGTCCCACCGTGTCCGGACCGGAGACGATCCCTCAGATGCGCATCGTCCCCCAGTGGATGCGCAAGCACACCCCGCTGCTGGGCCGGCTCCTGGCGCAGCTCGCGGCGGTCAGGGTGCTGGACTGTGCGACCAGGCTGGCGGCCCAGGCCTTCCTCGGCGCGGTGCCCGCCGTCTTCGTCATCGCCGCACTCGCCCCCGACTGGCTCCAGCAGCAGCTGGTCACGTCCATCCGTACGACACTGGGGCTCACGGACGCCGCACTGGACCAGGTGCAGTCGGTCTACTCCGCCACCGATGTCACGGCCGTCGCGAGCACCGGCGGGGTGGGCATCCTGGTGACGCTGCTGTCGGCGACCGCGTGCAGCCGGGCCTTGCAGAAGACGTGCGAGCGCTCCTGGCACCTGCCCAAGTCCAAGGCCCGGGTCGCCGCCTGGCGGTGGCTGGCCTGGCTCGTCGTCTGGCTCGTCGCCCTGCTGTTCCAGGGGTTGGTGCAGACGGCGTTCGGCACCGGCCGGATCACCGGTTTCACCCTCGCCGCGGTCAGCGGCACCCTGCTGTGGTGGTGGACCCAGTACCTGCTGCTCGGCTCCCGGATCCCGTGGCTGCCGCTGCTGCCCGGTGCGCTGCTGGGCGGGTTCGGGGAGCAGCTGCTGACCGTGGGGTCGAGGGTCTACATGCCCCATGCCGTGGATCGCAGCCTGCAGCAGTTCGGCAGCCTCGGCTCGGTCTTCGTCCTGCTGTCCTGGCTCATCGGGTTCTTCATCGTCATCACCCTCGCCATCGCCGTCGGGTACGTGGTGGCGCACGAACCGCGGCCGGCGGCCTGGCTCCGCACGCCCACGGTCGTGGACCCCGCGACGCCGTGACGGTACGCGGCTACCGCTGCCCGGCGCGGTCGGCGCGGTCGGTTCGGTCGGCGGGGTCCGCGGGGTCGGCGCAGCGGCCACCGGCCGCGAGCAGGGAGAGGACGGCGAGCACGGCCAGCAGGATCAGCACCAGCAGCAGGACGGTGAGCACCGTCGGGTGGTTCCACAGCGCGAACACGAGCGCGCACACCAGCAGTACGCCGATGGTGAGCGGGCCGCGGTGCGCCTCCACCCAGGTGCCGACGCGCCCGGTGCGCACTCCGTGGGATGCGCCCCACCCGGCGGCGGAGTCGGCCGCGCGCTCGGCGCCGCCGCGCAGGCCGCGCGGCAGGCGGCCCGCGCCGGAGAGGTAGGCGCCGAGGGCCACGACGACACCGAGGACCAGCGCGGTCCGGATGCTGACCCGCAGGAACCGCACCAGGGTGTCGAAGACCGCCGCCGCCGCGGCCGGTGACTGGACCTGCGCCGGAAGGTGGTCGAGGTAGTAGTGGCGGGCGACGATCAGCCCGATGGCGAAGACGAGACAGGCGGCGGCCGCGCCGAGCGCCGTGGTCACCAGGGCACGCCGGCGGCGCCGGGCGAGCAGCACTCCGGCGGCGCCGAGGACCACCGTGAGCACGGGCAGCCAGTTGCCGACGACGTCGAGCAGGTGGACCGCACCCCGGATCTTCCCCAGCTTCTCGGACTGGAAGAGCACCATCTGCTTGTCGACGTCGGGGATCTTCTCGGCCGGGGACAGGCCGGCCTCCACGAGGTCCTTTTTGACGGTCTCCACGGCGGCGCCGACATCGAGGGTGACGGTGCCCCCCTCCACTCCCACCGCACCGCGGCCCTCACCGGTCAGCGCGTGCACCACCGCGGTGTGGGCGGCACGGTTGGCGGTGGTCCACACGGTCTCGAACCGGTCGCTCTCGACGAACCGGGTCGCCACCTTGGAGACGGCCGCGTCCGCCGCCGAGTCCAGCTGCGGCCCCAGTGCCTTGACCGCCGTCCCCACACGGGGCGGCAGCCCCTGGGCCTCCAGCCACTTCGCCAGGTCCGCGGTGACCTCGGCGCCGTCGACCCGGACGTCGGCGGCTTCGGTGATGCGGTGGACGGCCGCCGCCTCGATCGCCGGATCCGAGGCGAGCGGGGACACCGTGGACACGTAGCGGCCGGTGTCCAGCACGATGTCGTGCACCCAGACGGTGATCAGGGAGACCGGCACGAGAACGCAGGTGAGGGTGATCAGCACCGCCGAGACCGAGCTCAGGACGATCCGCCGGGCACGGGATCCTCCGGTCCGACCCGGTGCGGGCACTTCGTCGGGGAGATCGGACGGCACGCTCATGGCACTCCCGGGGACGACGCAGGCGAGGACGCGCTCGTGTCCCATGGGACACACAGGGCCGCCGGATCCGCGCGTTCGGCTGGGCTCTCCGGGTGATCTTCGCCGCCGGCGGCGACCGTCTCCTCCTACAACCACACGAAGCGGCGCCCGTCTCCCCGGTGACCTCGCCCGCCGCGCCGCGTTAGACCCGTAGCCACCGGCCACCGAGCGAGGGAGACCGTATGTACGCAGCACCCGCCGCACCACTCACCCGCCGCGCGGTCCTCCGTACGGCCTTCGCCGCGGCCGTGTTCGCCGGCACGGCCGCGGCGCTGGCCCCCGTACTGCGCGCCCGCCGACCCCGGCAGACGCTCACACCGGCCCCGCTGATCTCGGCGGGCGAGGAGACGTACCGCGGCCGGCACATCGCCGTCGACCCGACGGGGACCTCCGTCCGCATCGACGGCCGCGCCCTGCACGTCATGCGCCGCTCCGACGGGACGTACCTGAGCGGGATCAACCACTTCCAGTCCTACGCGACCCCGCTGGAGCTCGCCCGCGCGGCCGTCGACGAACTGGGCACCACCCAGCTGGCGTTCGCCGCCGCACACCACGGGCGACAGGAGTAGCAGGGCGTGTACATCCGGCAGAACCAGAAGAACCTGACCAGCGCGCAGAAGAAGCGCTTCACGGCGGCCGTGATCGAGCTCAAGCGCAACGGCACCTACGACGCGTTCGTCCGCACCCACGACAAGTACTTCGTCCCCGACCGGGACCGCAAACTGCGCGTCGGGCACATGTCACCGTCCTTCTTCCCCTGGCACCGGCGCTACCTGCTGGAGTTCGAAGCCCAGCTCCAGAGCGTCGACCCGGGCGTCACCATCCCCTACTGGGACTGGACCACCGACAACAGCCCGGCCTCCTCCCTGTGGGCGGAGGACTTCCTCGGCGGGACCGGCCGCGAGAGCGACCGCCAGGTGATGACCGGCCCGTTCGCCTACGGGAAGGGCAACTGGACGGTCACGGTCGGCATCACCGAGGCCGCCTTCCTCACCCGCAACCTGGGCCGGCCGCAGAACCCGATCAGCCTGCCGACCCCGGCCGAGCTGCAGTGGGCGCTCGACGACCCGCTGTACGACAGCTCGCCCTGGGACTCGACGGCCGGGCGCGGCGGCTTCCGCAACAAACTGGAGGGCTGGGCCGCCCCGAAGAGCGAGAAGTGGCGCAACCACAACAAGGTGCACCAGTGGATCGGCGGCCACATGACCGGCGGCACGGCCCCCAACGACCCGGCCTTCTGGCTGCACCACGCCTTCGTGGACCTGCTCTGGGACCGCTGGCAGCAGCGGCACCCGGCCTCTGGCTACCTGCCCGCCGCCCCGCTCCCGCTGGGTGACCTCCAGCGCGGCCGGGTGATCTCCCTCGATGAGCCGATGCCGCCGTGGGACGTCACCCCGCGCGAGATGCTCGGCCACCAGGGGCTCTACCGCTACGAGTGAGCCCCGGGCGCAGTCGGGCCCGGCGGGAAACCCGAGGAAGAACACGAAGAAGGGCCCCCGCCGGACGGCGGGGGCCCTTCGGGCTACTTGGCGATCAGCCGCCGTAGTTGCCCTCGGTGTGGTGGTCGCCGCCGCCCGACGCGTTGACGCAGGTGTTGCCGAACGCCGGGTTCAGCAGGCCGATCACGTTGACGGTGTTGCCGCAGACGTTGACCGGGACGTGCACCGGAACCTGGAGCAGGTTGCCCGAGAGGACACCGGGGGAGCCGACCGCCGCACCGTGCGCTCCGGCATCGGCAGCCGCCAGACCCGCACCGGCGGCCAGGGCGCTACCGGCGGCAGCGGTGATGACGAATGCCTTCGCGATACGCGACATCAAGATCTCCTAGAAAGGAATGGGGGTGCCGCAGAAAACCGAAGCTGCGGCGTTTGACATGGCATACAACGCGGGGAGCGCCCAAGGGTCACGGTCGCTGGGCCGCCGGTGATCTCCGACTGCGCAGGGATCCCGGTCGACCTGCCCCGGTATCCCTGCCGACCTGCCCCGGGATCCCGGTCCACCCGCCGATTCCGGACTACGAGCCGGCCGAGAAGCGGGCGGAGGAGAAGTACCGGGGCACCTGCTTGACCGCACCCGGCGCCAGCACCTCCACCGGGGTTCCCACGCAGCCCGGCTCCCGGTACAGGGCCACCGACTTACCGGTCTTGTTCGAAACCGCCCGGCCGCCGCCGCCCAGGGCCGCCACGCAGCCCTTCGGGGCGTCGATGCCGTGCGGGCGGTCGTCCGTGCCGAGGTACTGGAAGGCGGGCCCGACGGCCGTCGGGGTGCCGAGGGCGGCGGTCGGGCCGTCGGCCGCGTACGCGCCGGAGCCGGCCGCCGCTCCGGCCGTGGCCGCGGCCGCGAGGAGCAGGACGGGGACCGATCCGGTGCGCACGAGGCTCCGAAGGGTGTGGGGGAGAGACAGGGATCGCATGCCCCGCCCAACCCGGCGCGCCCCGGGCGGGGTCACGCCTTGTCACCCCGCGCATGCCTGTGCGACGGTGCGACCGGCGCTCCGGGGAACACCGGATCCAGCGGCTCCGGGCGCCCCGACAGGAGGAGGACGTGATGGCCGCAGCGGCGAACGGAACCCCGGACCCGGACCGCCCCGGCTCCCGCCCCCGGGTCCGGACCGCCCACGGCGAGGTCGAGGGCAGGACCGGGCCGGACGGCATCGCCGTCTTCCGGGGCATCCCCTACGCCGCCCCGCCCGTCGGAGCCCGCCGGTTCGCCGCGCCCGAGCCGCCCGAGGCCTGGGACGGGGTGCGCGACGCGGGTGCGTACGGCCCCACCGCGCCCAAGGCGCCCTACCCCGAGCCGTTCGCCGCGCTGCTCCCGGACCCCGAGGTCCCCGGGGACGACTGCCTGAACCTCAACGTGTGGACCCCGGAGCCGGCGCCCTCCGCCCGGCTGCCGGTCATGGTCTGGATCCACGGCGGCGCCCTCACCCGCGGCTCCTCGGCCGTCCCCGTCTACGAGGGCTCCGCCTTCGCCCGGGACGGGGTGGTCCTCGTCTCCGTCAACTACCGCCTGGGCGTCCTCGGCTACGGCCTCTTCCCCGACGCCCCCGCCAACCGCGGGCTGCTCGACCAGATCGCCGCCCTGGCCTGGGTGCGGGACAACATCGCGGCCTTCGGCGGCGACCCCGGCCGGGTCACCGTCTTCGGCGAGTCCGCCGGGGCCATCAGCATCGGCGCCCTGCTCGCCGCCCCCCGCGCCGCGGGCCTCTTCCGGCAGGCCGTGCTGCAGAGCGGAGCCCCCGAGGTGCTGCCGCGGGACCGGGTGCGCACCATGGTCCGGCGGATGGCCGCGCTGCTGAAGGTCCCCGCCACCGCCGAGGCCTTCGCCCGGGCCGCCCTGCCCGATCTGCTCGCCGCCCAGGCGGCCGTACTGCGCCGCTCCTCCCCGCTGCTCGGCGGCCCCGCCTTCGGCCTGGTCGCGGACCCCGCGACGCTGCCGCCCGATCCGCTCGCGGCGGCGGCCGCGCGGGGCGACGTACCGCTGCTGCTCGGCTGGACCGCCGAGGAGTACCGGCTCTGGCTGGCCCCGACCGGCACGATGCGGCTGCTGGACCGGCTGGGACCGCTGTCCGTGGCGCTGGGCCGGCTCCGCTCCGGCAAGGACCGGGCCGCCGTACGGGCCCTGCGCGCCGAGCGGCCCGGCGCGGGACCGGCCGACCTCCTCGGCCACCTGCTCACCGACCGGCTGCTGCGCGACCCGCTGCGCGCGCTGGCGGGCGCGGCCGGGAGGAGCTCGCCGAGCTTCGTGTACGAGTTCGCCTGGCCGTCCGGCGTCCCCGGCCTCGGGTCCTGCCACGCCCTGGAACTGGGCTTCGTCTTCGACACCCTGGACGTGCCCGAGGCCTCCTGGCTGGCCGGGCCGGACGCCCCGCGGGAGCTGGCCGGGGAGATGCACGCGGCCTGGGTGCGCTTCGCCGTCGAGGGGGATCCCGGCTGGTCGCCCTGGAACGGCGACGGCCCGCCGAAGGTGTTCGGCGGGCCGGGGCACGAGGAGCCCGTACCGGTCGGCGGGGCGACTACTCCACGGGTCCTTCCATGACCTTGCTGATGAACTGGATCGGCCCCTCGCCCATGTTGGGCACGTAGGTGTTGGCGTTGTGCTTGCCGCCCTGGATGATCCTCAGACTGGTGTGGATCGGCCCCTTGCCGTAGGTGGCGATGAACTTCTGCACGTTCGGCAGGGTGTTCTTGTTGTTCTCGTTCGTGCCGACCTGGAAGGCCAGGTAGACGTCCGGGCTGCCCTTCTTGCCGATCAGCGCCTTGGCGAGCAGCTCGGGGTTGTTCTCCGCCTTCTCCTTGTCGTGGCCCTTCCACAGGGGGGAGTCGGGGAGGATGTCCGGGCCGGAGCAGATCGCCGCCTTGAACTTCTCCGGGTACTTCAGCACGGCCTTGAGACTGGCGAAGCCGCCCGTGGACGAGCCCATGTAGGACCAGCCGTCACGGGACTTGACCGTGCGGAAGTTCTGCCGCATCAGGTCCGGGACGTCGTCGGTGAGCCAGCTGTCCATCTTGGGCTGGCCCGGGATGTCGGAGGCGTCCCAGTAGATGCCCTTGTCGTCCGGGCCGGGGTTCAGCACCGGCATGGCCAGGAGGAAGGGCTTGCTCTTCCCCTCGCTGTACCACTTGCTGATGCTCTTCTGGAGGCCCAGGTCGGTGCCCATCCAGTAGTTGTTCGGGTAACCGGCGCCGCCGGGCAGCGCGATCATGACCGGGAACCCGCTCTTGGCGAACTTCGGGTCGCCGTACTCCTTGGGCGCCCACACCCAGACCTTGCCCTTGAACCCGGACTTCTTGCCGGTGATCGTGGTGACGGCGACGTGCGTGCCGTCGGGCAGGGTCATCGCGTTCTTGAAGTCGGCCGCCGGGCCGGTGGGCATCGACATCTTCGAGTGCGGAGGCGGCGTGGGCAGCGCCGCTCCACCGGTGTCGCCCCCGGCTGAGCCGGACGGCGGCAGCTGGCCGAAGGAGACGGAGTCGCCCTTGTCGGTGAAGGGCGGTATCTCGTAGTGGCTCATCACGAGCGAGGCGACGGCCGCCAGCGCGAGGACGGAGGCACCCGCGATCACCCACCGCCGGACCCGGGACGGCCGCCGGCGCGAGCTCTCGGGCTGCCGCGGCTCCTCGGGCTGCGGAGGGCCGTACTGCTGCTGGTAGGACCCTTCGGTGCCGTACTGCTGCTGATAGGGCCCTTCCGAGCGGTACGGCTGCTGCTGGTACGGCCCTTCCGAGCGGTACGGCTGCTGCTGTCCGTCGGGTGAGTGCGACATGTGCGGGTGCTCTCCGGCTGGTGCTGCCCCGTGGGGGCGGGGTTGGGACTGCTTTCGATCGAAAGATGAGCGTACGTGCCCGCAGGTTCCCGATTTTTACGTCTCTTGGTGTTCCGAAGAGGATCACGTTGCCCTACGCGAAAAGGGCCTGTGGAGTTCCCGTTCTGTTCGCCGAGTATCCCTGGCCTCTGCACATGCCGGTGGGTACGGTACGTCCGCGCCGCCCCCAGACCACCCTGCCCGGAGGTAATTCCCGTGTTCGGCATGCCCTTTTCACGGTCCCGCCGCAAGACCGCCCTCGCCGCCGCCTTCGGCGTCACCGCCGCCGGCGCCGCGCTGTGGGCGGGCATCGGCTCCGCCCAGCCCGCGCACGCGGCCGGCCTGCCCGCACCCGACCACATAGTCGTCGTGGTCTTCGAGAACCACGCCTACAACCAGGTCATCGGCAGCTCCAGCGCCCCGTACATCAACTCCCTCAAGACCGGGGGAGCCAACCTCACCGCCTCCTACGGCATCACGCACCCGAGCCAGCCCAATTACCTGCAGCTCTTCTCGGGCTCCCACCAGGGCGTGACCGGTGACAGCTGCTACACGCCGGCCTTCAGCTCCGCGCCCAACCTGGCCTCCGAGCTGATCGCCGCCGGCAAGACCTGGGCCAGCTACAACGAGGGGCTCCCCAGCGCGGGCTCCACCACCTGCTCCAGCGGCAAGTACGCGCGCAAGCACAACCCCTGGTTCGCCTTCTCCAACGTGCCCACCAGCACCGCGAAGACGATGACCCAGTTCCCCACCGACTTCACCACCCTGCCCAAGGTGTCCTTCGTCGTCCCGGACCTCTGCAACGACATGCACGACTGCTCCGTCGGCACCGGCGACACCTGGCTCAAGAACAAGGTCAAGGCCTACGCGGACTGGGCCAAGACCCACAACAGCCTGCTCGTCGTCACCTTCGACGAGGACAACCGCCTCGCCGGCAACAAGATCCCGACGGTGTTCTACGGCCAGTCCGTGACCCCCGGATCCAGCACCTCCACCACCTACAACCACTACGACGTGCTGCGCACCCTGGAAGGCCTGGCCGGTCTGACCGCCCACGCCGGAAACGCGGCCACCGCCAAGGACATCACGGGGATCTGGACTTCCTGACCATGTACGTTGCGGACAGTCGCGCCACCCCCGCGTCCGCCGTGACCCCAGAGCCGCAGGCCGCCGCCCAGGGCATCCGCCCCGGGCGGCGCGCCGCGCTCGCCCCCACGGTGCTCGCGCTCGGCACGGTCAGCCTCATCACCGACGTCTCCTCGGAGATGGTCACGGCCGTGCTCCCGCTCTACCTCGTCGCCGGACTCGGGCTCACCCCGCTCGGCTTCGGGCTGCTCGACGGCCTCTACAACGGGGTCAGCGCCCTGGTCCGGCTCACCGGAGGCCACCTCGGCGACCGCTTCGGCCGCCACAAGGCCCTCGCCGGCCTGGGCTACGGGCTCTCCGCCCTGTGCAAACCACTGCTGCTGCTCGCCACCACCCTGCCCGCCATCGGGGCCGTCCTCGCCCTCGACCGCACGGGCAAGGGCCTGCGCACCGCCCCGCGCGACGCCCTGATCTCCCTGGCCGCGGCGCCCGAGGAGCGGGGCCGGGCCTTCGGCGTCCACCGGGCGATGGACACCGCCGGCGCCCTGATCGGACCCATCCTGGCCTTCCTGATCCTGCGCGGCGCCGCCGACGGCTACGACGCCGTCTTCACCGTCAGCGCCTGTGTGGCCGCGCTGGGCGTCCTCGTGCTGGTGCTCTTCGTACCCGGCCGGCGCACCGTGCCCGCGGCCGACGCGGCCCCCGTCTCGCTGCGCGCCGCCTTCGGCCTCCTGCGCCGCCCCGACCTGCGCCGCATCGGCCTCTGCGCCCTGCTGCTCGGCCTGTGCACGGTCAGCGACGGCTTCGTCTTCCTGCTGTTGCAGGACTCCACCGGCATCGCCGACCGCTGGTTCGCCCTGCTGCCGCTGGGCACCGCCGCCGCCTTCTTCCTGCTCGCGCTGCCGCTGGGCCGGCTCGCCGACCGGGTCGGCCGCCGGGCCGTCTTCCTCGGCGGTCACCTCGCGCTGCTCGCCGCGTACGGGATCCTGCTCGCGGGCGGTTCCCATCCCGCGCTGCCCTACGCCGTCCTCCTGCTGCACGGCGGCTTCTACGCCGCCACCGACGGGGTGCTCATGGCCGCGGCCGCCGGCGCCGTCCCGGAGGAACACCTGGGTGGCGGCCTCGCCCTCGTCCAGACCGGCCAGGCCCTCGCCCGGTTCGCCGCCTCGCTCGGCTTCGGCGCCGCCTGGACCCTCTGGGGTCCCCGCCCCGCCCTGTGCGCCGCCGCCGTCCTGCTGGCCGGGGCCGTCGCGCTCTGCGTCCGGCTGCGACCGGGCGGTGGACCGGACACCCCGGCGCCCGATACCGGGGCGTCCGACACCCGGGCGCCCGACGCCGCGCCCGCCTGAATCCCTCCGTAGCCGACGAAAGGCCCCACCCATGCCCCTCCAGCGCCGGATCCTGATCCTGGTCTCCGCCGTCGTCCTGCTCACCGTCATCGGTGCGCTCGCCGTCGTACGGGCCTCCTCGCGGGCCGGGGAGAAGGACCGGGTGCAGGCGGGCGGGCCGGCGATCACCCGTGGCGAGGTCTCCCTCGCCGCGGGTGACGGAGGCCGGCGGATCGTCTTCCGGAACATGGCCTGGGGGCCGCACCGCGACGAGCTCGCCACCGCGGCGGCCGGCGCGCCCGAAGGTCCGCGCACCGCCTCCGGGGTGAGCTGCCTGCGCTTCCACGCGGCCGCCGGCACCGGGATCTGCCTCCGGTCCGACAAGGGCGGGGTGCAGGACGCCTACAAGGCGGTGGTCCTCGACGCCCGGCTGAAGGAGGTGGCCACCCGCCCGCTGGCCGGCATCCCGACCCGGGCCCGCGTCTCGCCCGGCGGCCACCTGGTCGCCTGGACGGTGTTCGTGGGCGGGGACTCGTACGCCGGTACGAACTTCTCGACCCGGACCTCCCTGCTGGACCTGCGCAGCGGGAGGTACGACGCCTCGCTGGAGGACTTCACCATCCACAAGGACGGCACGACGTACCGCAACGCGGACGTCAACTTCTGGGGGGTCACCTTCGCCGCCGACGAGCGGACCTTCTACGCGACGCTCGCCACCGGCGGCCGGACGTACCTGGTCCGCGGCGACCTCGCGGCGCGCACGGTGACCACGCTGCGCGAGAACCTGGAATGCCCGTCCCTGTCGCCCGACGGGACCCGGCTGGTGTTCAAGAAGCGGGTGCCGGGCCTGTCACCGGACGCGCCGTGGCGGCTGTACGTCCTGGACCTCGCCACGATGGCCGAGGCGCCGCTCGCGGAGGAGCGCAGCGTCGACGACCAAGTGGTGTGGACCGACGACAAGACCGTCGTCTACTCGCTGCCCGGGGACTTCGGCGCCGACCTGTACTCCCTCCCCGCAGACGGCTCCGGGGCCCCGGCCCGGCTGATGACCTCGGCCCTCGCCCCCGCCTTCCTCGGCTGACACCGGGAAGAGGGGGGCAGGGCAGGGGCAGCGGCAGGGACGGGGACGGGCGTCGCGGACCTCGGAGGAGGACCGTTACGCCGGGATGAGCGTCTTGCGGCGCCGCTTGCGCTGCGCCGCGGCCGACAGCCGCAGCTCGATGACCGACCGCACGGTCGGCCACTCCTCGTCGAGGATCGAGTAGAAGGCGGTACTGCGCACGGCGCCGTCCAGGCCCCGCGAATGGGCCCGGCGGACCCCCTCGCTGGTGAACCCGAGCCGCTCCATCGCGGCGCGCGAGCGTCCGTTGCGGGCGTCCGCGCGGAGCGAGATCCGCCGGACCCCCCAGGTCTCGAAGGCATGGCGGAGCATGAGCAGCTTCGCCTCGGTATTGATGCCGGTGCCCTGGGCCGCGGGAGACAGCCAGGTATTGCCGATCTCGGCGGCATCGGGGATCGCCGTCGCCGGATCGCCGAACGGGACCCCCGGCACGGCGGGCCACACCAGCGGCCCCTGCCAGTAGTCGAGTTCCAGGAACCGGGTCGATCCGACCACCCGACCGTCGGTGGCTCTGACCACCGCGAACGGGAGCGATCGACCCGCCGCCTGATCGGCGAGGGCACGGTCGATGTACTCGTGTGACGCCTGCAACCCGTGGGGCACGGGAGTGAAGGCGTAAGTCGTACGATCCTCGGCCCCGGCCAGGGCCAAGGCCTCGGTGTGGTGGGGGGCGAGGGGCTCAAGCCGCACGGAGCGGCCGGCGAGGAGTACGGGTACGGGCACGGAGCCTTCGGTCCTTCTGGGCGGTGGGGTGGTTGCACAGTCTGCGTCCCTGACGTCGCCCCCAGTGCAAAACACGGGTGAAAGGCAACGGGCTGTCAGGTGAACGCGAGTGGCTCAATGTAGCCCCTTAGAGTCCTTCCATGAACCCCCAAATTGGCAATGGCGTGACACTCTTTTTCGAGGACTTGGGTCCCCGCGACGGAGCCCCCGTAATCCTGATCCACGGACATCCGTTCAGCCACTTGATGTGGGCCCCCCAGACGGCCGCACTGACCACGGCCGGTTACCGCGTGATTACCCCTGACCTGCGGGGATACGGGCAAAGTCCGGTGTTGCCCGGCAAAACACCGCTCGCCGACTTCGCCGATGATCTGGTCGCTCTGCTCGACCGTCTGGACGTCGAACAAGCGGTCGTCGGGGGTGTGTCCATGGGCGGGCAGATCGCCATGGAGATGCGCTTGCGCCACCCGGGCCGCGTGCGGGCCCTCGTCCTCTCCGACACCTCCGCTCCGCCGGAAACGGAAGACGGCAAAACCTTCCGCCGGAACCTCGCCGAGCGGCTCCTCACGGAGGGAATGAAGCCCTATGCCGACGAGGTCATCGACAAGATGCTGGCGCCCTACAACGTGACGGGAATGCCCGAGGCCGCGGCCGAGGTCACCGGGATGATGTACGCCACCGACCCCGAGGGCGCGGCCGCCGCCCTGCGGGGGCGGGCCGAACGGCCCGACTACGCCCCGGTGCTCGCGGCGCTGCCGGCCGAGGTGCCCTGCCTGATCGTGGTCGGCCGGGACGACGTCTACACCCCGGTCGCCGAGGCCGAGTCCCTGCACGCGCTGGTTCCGCACTCGGTGCTCGCCGTGGTGGAGCGGGCCGGGCACCTGCCGGGCGTGGAGCAGCCGGAGGCCTTCAACCGGGCGCTGCTGGAGTTCCTCGCGGGAATCTGACCGCCCCCCGCCCCCGCATGGCCCCGCCCCCGGGATGGCCCCGGCCCGGGCCGCAGGGCCGCCCCGGGCCGGGGCTTTCGGCTGTCCGGAGGGTGTCGAACGGGGCTACCGCGTGCCGGACGGGCGGTGTCAGTCTGTCTGCAGGGTGGTGCGCAGCCGGTAGCGGTCCCCGCTGTACTCCACCGTGGACAGCAGCAGCGGCCGCTGGTCCTTGGTGTACACCGTCTGGTCGAGTACGAGTACGGGCGCGCCCTCGGTGATGCCCAGATGGCCGGCGAGTTCTCCGTCGGCGTTGCGCGCCTCGATGGTGGCCTCGGCGCGGTCGGGCTCGACGCCCCAGCGGCGCAGTTCCTCGAAGAGGGAGGTCTCGCGGAAGTCGGTGCGGGCGAGGTCGGGCGCGAGGTCGGCGACGACCAGGGTCCGGTCGACGGCGATGCGGACGTCGTTGAGCAGCCGGACCCGTTCCAGGCGCAGGAGCGAGGTGCCGGCGGGCACGCCGAGGCGGTCGGCGTCGTCCAGGGACGCGGTGACGGTGTCGTGGCGCAGGACCACCGAGCTGGCGCGCATGTGCTTGCGCCGGGCGGTGGCGGTGAAGGACTCCAGGTCCTTGGGCCACTCGCGGGCGGGCGCGGGGGCGACCGGCGCCGCGACGAACCAGCCGCGCCCGTGGGACGCGGTGACCAGGCCCTGTTCGACGAGGCGGGCGAGCGCGCGGCGCAGGGTGACGCGGGAGATGTCCAGCCGGGTGCACAGCTCGCGTTCGGGCGGCAGCTTGCTGCCCTCGGACAGGCCGCGGCGGGCGATCTCCTCGCGGATGCGGTCCGCGGCCTGGGCCCACAGGGGGTCCGCGGCGCGGGCGTTCGCCGCGATCGAGGAGGTGGCGTCGGCGATGGCAGCGTCGTCGGTCATGGGCCAAACCATACCACTTGCTACCACTTCGCATCGGCTTCAGTCCCTGCCCAGTCAGGACCTAGGGCCTCATCTTGATATTTTCTGAAAGACCACAAGAGACCACCGTTGACCAATTCAAAACCACTGGCTACCTTCGAGTCGTCCCCACCACTCCGCTCGACGAGGAGCACCAGATGAGTACGGCCACCGCCGCGGTCACACCGGCCGCCGGAAAGAAGCCGGGCCGGGTCATGCCGGTACTGCAGCGCATCGGCCGCAGCCTGATGCTGCCCGTGGCCACGCTGCCGGCCGCGGCCCTGCTGACCCGCCTGGGCGGCGCCGACCTGCTGGGCCGGGAGAACTTCCCGCAGCTCATACAGAAGCTCGCGATGGTCCTGGCGGCGGCCGGTGACACCGTCTTCGCCAACCTGCCGCTGCTCTTCGCGGTCGGCGTGGCCATCGGCTTCGCCAAGAAGTCGGACGGCTCCACCGCCTTGGCGGCCGTGGTCGGCTACCTGGTCTTCAAGGCCGTACTCGCCAGCCCCGCCTTCCCCAAGGGTGTGGACGGCGAGCCGCTCGACGCCAAGGTGCTCGGCGGCATCGTGATGGGTCTCGTCGCGGCCCTGCTCTACCAGCGCTTCAGCCGCACCAAGCTGCCCGAGTGGCTCGGCTTCTTCGGCGGCCGCCGTCTCGTCCCCATCCTGAGCGCCTTCGCGGGCGTCGGCATGGGAGTGGTATTCGGAGTGGTCTGGCCGACCGTCGGCGGCTGGTTCTTCCACTTCGGTGAGTGGCTGGTCGGCACCGGCGCCTGGGGCGCCGGCCTCTTCGGCCTCGTCGTCCGTGCCCTCATCCCGATCGGGATGCACCACTTCTTCTCGGTCTTCCCCTGGTTCGAGGCGGGCTCCTTCGTCAACCCGGCGACCGGCACCGAGGTGCACGGGGACATCGCCCGCTTCCTCGCCGGCGACCCCACCGCGGGCCAGTTCATGACCGGCGGCTTCCCGATCTACATGTTCGCGCTCCCGGCCGCCGCCATGGCCATCGCGCACACCGCACGCCCCGAGAACCGGACCATGGTCAAGGGCATGATGATCTCCGTCGCCCTGACCTCCTTCGTCACCGGCGTGACCGAGCCCATCGAATTCGCCTTCATGTTCGTGGCCCCGCTGCTCTACGCGATCCACGCCTTCCTCTTCGGCGTCTCGATGGCCGTCTGCTACGCCCTCGGCATCCGCGACGGCTTCGGCTTCTCCTCCGGCGCCATCGACTACATCGTGAACTACGGCATCGCCACCAAGCCCTGGATGCTCATCCCGATCGGCCTGGCCTTCGCCGCCATCTACTACGTGCTCTTCCGCTGGGCGATCGTGAAGTTCGACCTCCCCACCCCGGGCCGCGAACGTGACGAGGAAGGCAAGCCGCTCACCAAGGCCGACGCCTCCTGAGCCCCCGGCCGGCGGTTCCCCCGATCGGCCCCCCGCTCCGCCCGACCGGCCTCGTTCCGGCCGACCGCTCCGCCCGATCGCCCGCCCCCGCCCGCCCGAACCGGCGGGGGCCGGCGGTCCCCAGACTTAGCTAAGGACCCCCCACCATGTCCGGATCCCGCATCACGTTCCTCGAAGGCCAGGCCGACCAGGGCGCGGCCCTCGCCCGGATCGCCGACCGCGTCCGCACCCAGCTCGCCTCCCCGGACCTCGCCGGGCTGCGCGCCGCCGAGCGCCCCCTGTTCACCGGCATCGGGGCCTCGTACGCCGCCCTCGCCGTCCCCGTGCAGCAGCTCCGCGAAGCCGGGATCGTCTCCCAGCGGGTGCTGTCCAGCGAGATCGAGACCGGCACCGCCGGCTTCGACACCGACTGCCTGATCGCCGTCTCCCAGGGCGGCCGCAGCTCCGAGACCATCGCCGCCTTCGAGTGCGCCGCCCCCGGCATCACGAAGACCGCGCTGCTCAACGTGGTCCCCTCGCCGCTCGGCGACCTCGCCGACCTCACCGTGGACCTCGGCAACGAGCCCGACTCGTACGCCTCGACCATCGGCTACACCGGCACCATCGTCGCCCTCGACCTGATCGCCGGGGCCGTCGCGGGCCGTGACGGCGACCCGTGGGGCGAGATCGCCGAGCAGACCACCGCGATCCACTCGCAGGCCGCCGAGGTCGTGGCGGGCCTGCGGGAGCGCGGCGCCCGCTGCATCGCCTCCGACGGCGTGGCGGCCGGGGCCTCCCGGGCCTCCGCCGAGGAGGGCGCGCTGCTGCTGCGCGAGGTGGTGCGGATGACCGCCGCCCACTCGGCGACCCGCAACTACCTGCACGGCGAGATGGAGTCGGCGGGCAACACCCTCCACCTCGTCTACGGCGACGGCCGCGAGATCGAGCTGGCCCGCTCGCTGGCGGGCGCCGGCCACCTCACCCTGCTGATGACCACGGCCGAGGTGGAGCCCGCGGACAGCCTGTCGGTCATCCGCCTGCCCGAGGTCGCGGACGCGGTCCGGGTGGTCCTGGAGACGGTGGTCCTCCAGGAACTGGTGGCCCAGCTCAGCGCCGAGCGGGACGTCCCGATCGAGTCCTTCGTCTTCGCCAACGACGACACCAAGCAGGGCGGCCTCGACATGTCCGACTTCGAGGTCGCGGCCTTCACCCAGGCGTAGCCCGGACGCCTCGTCCCAGCCGTCGATCACGTTCACGTTCGCGTCGTCCGGTGCCGGTCCCTTCGGGGCGGTGCCGGACGACGCGAACCTCGTGCGGGAGCCACGGACCGGGAGCCGGCTCCGGGACCCGGCGACGGGAGCGCGCCGGGCACGGTGAGATCATCGGCGGATGGACACGGAGCCCGGGATGGACGGCGTACTGAGGCAGTTGGGCTCCGTCGGGCCCTTCTTCACCGTGGCGTACGGGAAGGAGCCGCCCGGCCCCGGCTTCCGGCCGCTCGAGGAGCTGTACGGGGAGCGGCTCGGGGCCTACGTCGGCGAGGTCGGCCGGCGGATCGGGACCGGACCCGGCCGGGTGGCGGCTTCGACCGCGCAGTTCGGGATCGTGTCGCGGCTCTGGTCGCTCGCGCTGGGCTGCGCCGTCCTGTCCGGGCGGGTGCCGGACCTGCGCCCCGCCGGCCTGTGGTGGCGGCTGCCCGGAGCGGCGTCGCTGGAGCTGTGGCTGCCCGAGCCCGCCGAACTCCCCGGGGAAACTCCGGAACGGGCCCTCGCGGACAGCGTGCTCGGCCACCTCGCGGTGCTCGACACGGCGCTGCGCGAGCGGTTCGGCGTCTCGCCGCGGGTGCTGCGCGGCAACGCCGCCTCCGGGCTGGTCGGCGCCGTCCGGGTGCTCACGGACCGGGTGCCGGGGGAGGCGGCCGCGCTGCTGGCCGCCGGCCTCCTCGCCGACGGCGGCCCGCTCGAAGGGACCGGCACCTTCGTGCACGAACCCGGCCTCGGGGTGGCCTTCCTGCGCCGCAGTTGCTGCCTCTACTACAAGGTGCCCGGCGGCGGGCTCTGCGGTGACTGCGTCCTGCGGACCCGGTAGCGCGACCCGGGGCCGTTCGGAGCAACGGAGCGTGTGGCGCACGGCGGCGCGCCCGGTGCTCCTTCTACGTTCCCTGCCATGAAGCACGAACACACCGGATCGGAAGGCCACGCCCCCGCCCGTGGGGTCTCCCGACGCACTGCCCTGACCAGCCTCGCCGCAGGGGCCGGAGCCCTAGCAGTCGGAGCGGGGACGGCCCCCGCGTCGGCCGCACCGGCGCCCGTCCCGGCGCCCGCCGCGACGGCGCCCCGGGCCGCAGCCGACCCCGGCCCCTCGCCCGGAGCCATGAAGCTCTTCGCCGACCCGGGCTTCAACTTCGCCGGGCTCTTCGCCCTGGGCGCGGCCGGCATGCGCGCCTCCGAAGTCGGCGAGGTCCTCACCGCCGTCAACACGATCAACGCCGCCGGATTGTCCGAGCAGACCTTCACCGACACCTTCCGCGGCTGGGGCGACCGTCTCGCCTCGCCCCCGGCGACCGCCCGGCACGGCCGCGAAACCCCCTCGCAGACCCGCAGGTTCCGCTCGCTGCGCGCGGCCCAGTACTACGCGCAGGCACTGTTCTACGTGCTCGGCACCGACCGGCCGGGAGACGAGGAGGAGGTCTACCTCCAGGGGCGCCGCGCCTGGGACACCTTCACGCAGCTCTGCTCCCCGGCCGCCGTCCGGGCGAAGGTCCCGTACGGCACCACCCGGCTGCCGGTCTGGTTCTTCCGCCCCGAGGGGCACCGCCCGTCCGAACCCAGGCCCACCGTCATCCTCACCAACGGCAGCGACGGCCAGAACGTCGACATGTGGACCTACGGGGTGTCCGCGGCCCTCGACCGGGGCTGGAACGCCCTCGTCTACGACGGCCCGGGCCAGGGCGAGCTGCTCTTCGTCGAGGAGCTGTCCTTCACGCCCCGCTGGGAGAAGGTGGTCGGTCCGCTGATCGACTGGCTGGAGCGGCGCGAGGACGTGGACCGCACGCGCATCGCCCTCACCGGCCTCAGCATGGGCGGCAACCTCGTCGCCCGCGCCGCCGCCTTCGAACCCCGCATCGCGGCCCTGGTCTGCCAGCCCGGCTGCGTCAGCCCGTGGCTCGGCTTCGACAAGGAGCTCCGCGACGTGGTCACCGCCGACAAGGCGGAGACCAACCGGGTGTGGAACGAGGAGGTGGTCCCCGAACTCACCCCGCAGCTCGCGTACACCGTGAAGAAGCGGTTCGAGATCTTCTCGAAGGAGGCGCTGCGGGCGGCCCGCGCCGGGCGGATCTTCACCGACCTGTGGACCCCGGCCCAGCTGGCCATCAGCCTGGACGTCACCGCCGTCGTCCCGAGGATCAAGGCCCCGACGCTCGTCCTGGACTACGACTTCGAGCAGTTCTACCCCGGCCAGCCGCGGCGGATGTACGACCTGCTCCGCTCCCGCCGGGAGTACGTGAAACTGACGGAGGCCACCGGGGCGCAGTTGCACTGCTCCCCGATGGCCCCGCAACAGCACTGCGACCTGGTCTTCGACTGGCTGGCCGACGTCCTGCACCGCTGAACGGGCGGGCAGCACGTCGGCCGGCCGGCTAGAAGGTCAGGTTCCAGGCGTCGATCTTGCCGGTGTCCGAGTTGGCGTTGTCGTTCACACGGAGGGTCCAGACGCCGTTCGCGACCTCGGAGGAGGCGTTGACCGTGAAGGTCTGGATGATGTTGTCCGCGCTGCCGCCGGTCCGGTTGCTCAGGACGTAGACGGAGCCGTCCGGAGCCACGAGGTCGACCTTGAGGTCACCGATGTAGGTGTGCTTGATGTCCACGCCCACCTTGAGGGTGGCCGGCGCGTTGCCGGTCACCCCGCTGACGGTGATGGCGCTGTTCACGGTCGCGTTGTCGGTGATCGCGACGTCCGTGAGGTTCTCGAAGTACTTGCCGGGAGGCGGGGTCGAGCCGCCGACCGCCTTCAGCGCGTCGACCTGGCCCTCGCCGAAGAACCCGTTGTTGGCCGTGGTCCCCTTGCAGCGGCTGTCCGACGGGCAGGCGGTGTCGTTGGCCTGGGTGGCCAGCGCGGTGCGGATCTGCGCCGGGGTGAAGGTCGGGTTGGCGCTCGCGATGAGCGCCGCGACGCCCACGACGTGCGGGGTGGCCATCGAGGTGCCGCTCTTGGTGCTGTAACCGCCGCCCGGAGCGGTGGAGTAGACGTTGCTGCCCGGGGCCGCGACGTCGATGACGCCCTGGCCGAAGTTGGAGAACGAGGCCTTGGTGGTTCCGGTGCCGTTGGCGGCGACCGTGACCACGCCCGGGAGTTCGGTGGGGATGTCGAGGCAGGCGTTGGTGATGGTCCGGGTGGTCGGCGTCGAGTCGTTGGGGCTCGCCGAGTCCGTGGTCTTGTTGGCGAGGTCGTAGTTCTCGTTGCCCGCCGCGGCGACCTGGAGCGAGCCCTTGCTCTCCGCGTACTCCTGGGCGCGCTTGACGCCCTCGATGATCGCGGCCTGGTCGATGTTGTCCGGGCAGTTGAACTGCCAGGGGTCCGTGTAATAGCTGTTGTTGGTGACCTTGAAACCGTGGTCGCCGGACCACACGAAGGCGCAGATGGTGTTCTCGGCGAAGAACAGCGAGGTGCCCGGCTCGGCCACGCGGACCGAGGAGATCTTCACGCCGGGGGCCACACCGATGACGCCCTTGCCGTTCTTGGCGGCGGCCACGGAACCGGCCACGTGCGTGCCGTGGGTGTCCACGTCGCGCCAGGCGCCGACCCGGGTGTCCGCCTTGCCGTAGGCACAGGAGGCCGAGTCCGCGGCGTTGAAGTTCGGCGCCAGGTCCTGGTGCTGGTCGTCGACGCCGGTGTCCAGGATGCCGACCTTGACGGAAGCCGAGCCGGTGGTCACGGCCCAGGCCTGGTCGGCCTTGATCTGGGTCATGTCGGCCCGCAGCGGCTCGCCGGCGGGGGTCGTCGACTGGGACGGGTTGGCGGGCAGCGCCGGGTTGTAGGCGTCGGCCGGTACGTCCGAGGTACGCGTCGCGCCGACCTTCTGGACCCCGCTGACGCCGCGCATGGTGGCGGCGAAGGTCGAGGAGGTCGAGTGGGCGACTATCACGCCGATCTGGTCGTAGTACGAGAAGACCGTGCCGCCGTTCGCCGTGACGGCCGAACGGACCGCGGAGCTGTCACCGGCTGCGGTGATCACCACGTAGGCGCGGGTGCCGGCAGCCCAGGTCGCACTCTGGGAAGTCGGCGCCGGGGCCTTGGCCTTGGCGGGGGCGGAGGTGCCCGGGATGCCCGCCGGGGAGACGGGCGCCGTGCCGGCGAGCGCGGCCGGGGCCCCGAAGGCCAGGGCGGCCAGGGCGGCCGCCAGTACGAGGGTGCGTCGAGGTCGGCTGGATATGTGGGGTATCAATGCGTCCTCCGAAGACGGCCCTGCGGTGCGGGTGGCACCTACCGGGCCGTACGAAACGAGTGGTGGACGCAAGATGTCAGAAGCGTGCCCCGATATGGAAGTACCTTTTACAGCTAGACGGTTGATCCGATCTTGGCTGAAAAAAGACTATTGCCCGAGGTGTCGGGACCGGTCGGGCTGGGCACCGTGGGGGCGAGCCCTGCCCGACCGGTCCGCGCAGCGTCCCCGTCAGACGGGTACGCCGTCCTTGGCGCCGCCCGGCTGGGCGGGTACGGCCGTGGCCTGCTCGTGCTCGTCGTCGGTCAGTGTGCTCTCGTCGAACGGCAGTCGTCCCGCGAGGACTTCGGTGGCCCGGGCCCGGTCGAACTCCTTCGTCCAGGTGCCGATCAGCACGGTCGCGATCGCGTTGCCGGCGAAGTTCGTCAGCGCCCGCGCCTCGCTCATGAACCGGTCGATGCCCACGATCAGGCCGACGCCGTCGACGAGTTCAGGCCGGTGCGACTGCAGCCCTCCGGCGAGCGTGGCCAGTCCCGCGCCGGTGACCCCGGCCGCGCCCTTCGAAGCCACGATCATGAACAGCAGCAGGGAGATCTGCTCGCCCAGGGCCAGCGGCTTGCCCATCGCCTCCGCGACGAAGAGCGAGGACATCGTCAGATAGATCGCGGTCCCGTCCAGGTTGAAGGAGTAGCCCGTCGGAACCGTGATGCCGACCACCGGCCGCGAGACGCCCACGTGCTCCATCTTCGCGATCAGCCGGGGCAGCGCCGACTCCGAGGAGGAGGTGGACAGGATCAGCAGGAGCTCCCGGCCCAGGTAGCGCAGCAGGGCGAAGACGCTGATCCCCGTACACAGTCGCAGCAGCGTGCCCAGGACCACGAAGACGAAGAGCAGGCAGGTCGTGTAGAACCCGATCATGATGACCGCGAGGGACTTCAGGGCGTCCATTCCGGTCGCCCCGACCACCGCCGCGATCGCGCCGAAGGCGCCCACCGGCGCCGCCCACATGATCATGGCGAGCACCCGGAACACCAGCTTCTGCACGTGCCCGATCCCGCGCAGCACCGGCTCGCCCGCCGCGCCCATGGCCTGCAGCGCGAACCCGCACAGCAGCGCCACCAGCAGCGTCTGGAGCACCTCGCCCCCGGTGAAGGCCGACACCAGCGTGGTCGGGATGATCCCCAGCAGGAACTCGGGCGTGCTCTCCGCTCCGCCCGCCTTCGCCTGCGCCTCGCCGGCGTGCCTGGCCGCCTCGGTCAGGTGCAGCCCGCTGCCCGGCTCCAGCAGGTTGCCCACGAGCAGGCCGATGGCCAGCGCCACCGTGGACATCACCATGAAGTAGCCGAGCGCCAGCCCGCCCACCGCGCCGACCTTGGCGGCCTTGCGCACCGAACCGATGCCCAGCACGATCGTGCAGAAGATGACCGGCGAGATCATCATCTTGATGAGGTTGACGAACCCGGTGCCCAGCGGCTTGAGCTCCACGGCCGTGCCGGGTGCGGCGAAGCCGACGGCGATGCCGAGCAGCACCGCGCCGATCACCGCGATGTACAGATAATGCGTCTTGTCGCGCCTGGCGGCCACGATGCCTCCCGGTAGTGCCTTCGCCTCCCCGATGGCGAAGGCGTCCCGGGAGGACCATGGCCCGCCGCTGTGACCCCGGTCACCCTTGCGTTCATTGAGTTCACGCTCGGGTGCACACTGAGCGCCATGTTCCGCTTCCCCCGGCCGCCGCGCAGCCTCGCCGGCCAGCTCTTCGCCATGCAGGTCGTGCTGGTCGCCGCGGTCGTCGCCGGCTGTGCCGTCTTCGCTTACGCGACCGCCCGCGACCAGGCCGAGGAGGCCGCCCGGCGCCAGGCCGGAGCGGTGGCCCGCGCCGTCGCCGACTCCCCGTCGGTCCGGGACGCGGCGCGGGGGGACGGCCGCGCGGCCCTGCAGCCCTACGCGGAGCGGGTCCGGGTGGACGCGGGCGTGGACTTCGTGACGATCATGGCTCCGGACGGACGGCGCTGGACCCATCCCGACCCGATGCGCATCGGCGAACGCTTCCTCGGCAACACCGCACCCGCGCTGCGGGGCGAGACCTTCAGCGAGACCTACACCGGCACCCTCGGCCCCTCGCTCCGCGTGGTCACCCCGATCACCGACGACGGCAGGGTCATCGGCATGGTCGCCGCCGGCATCACCGTCCGCGCGGTCAGCGCCCGGCTCGCCGAGCGGCTCTCCGCCCTCGCCTGGGTGGCCGGCGGGGCCCTCGCCCTCGGAGGGGCGGGCACCTACGTCATCAACGCCCGGCTGCGCCGTCACACCCACGGGATGAACGCCGACGAGCTGAGCCGCATGTACGACTACCACCAGGCCGCCCTGCACGGCGTCCGCGAGGGGCTGCTGATGCTCGACGGCCGGCGCCGGATCACCCTCGTCAACGACGCGGGCCGCGAACTCCTGGGCCTGCGAGGGGAGATCAAGGGGACCGGGGTCGCCGACCTGGGCCTGCCCGCTCCGCTCACCGGGGCCCTGCTCGCCGACCGGCCCCGGGTGGACGAAGTGCACCTGACCGCGGACCGGGTCCTCGTGCTCAACAGCGCGCCCGTCGCGGGCGGTGGCCGCCGCGGCACCGTGGTCACCCTGCGCGACCACACCGAACTGCTGTCGCTGACGGGTGAGTTGGATCAGGAACGCGGATTCACCCGGGCGCTGCGCGCACAGGCCCACGAGGCGGCCAACCGGCTGCACACCGTGGTCTCCCTCATCGAACTCGGCCGCAGCCACGAAGCGGTGGACTTCGCCACCGCCGAACTGTCCCTCGCCCAGGCCCTGACCGACGAGGTGATCGCCGCCGTCGGCGAGCCCGTGCTCGTCGCCCTGCTGCTCGGCAAGGCCGCGCAGGCCCACGAACGCGGGGTCGAGCTGGTCGTCACCCCGGACAGCGGAGCCATCGACGCCGCGCCCGGCGGCCCGCCCGCCCGCGACCTCGTCACCGTCCTCGGGAACCTCGTCGACAACGCCGTCGACGCCCTCACCGGCGTGCCCGGCGGCCGGATCTCCGTCACCATCCGCCCCGACGGCCCGGCCGGCCCCCATGGGCGCGGGGTGCTGATCGGCGTGGCCGACAACGGTCCCGGACTTCCCGAGGGCGCCGACGTGTTCCGGCGCGGCTGGTCGGGCAAGGGGGAGGGGCGGGGCCTGGGCCTCGCGCTGGTGCGCCAGGTGGCCCACCGGCACGGCGGAAGCGCGGACGCCGACCGACTGCCCGACGGGGGAGCGCGGTTCACCGTACGGCTGCCGGCGCGCGGGGAGCCGCGCGGGGAAGGGGACGCATGAGCACGCCCGAGGTGCGGGTCCTCGTCGTCGAGGACGATCCGGTGGCCGCCGACGCGCACGCGCTGTACGTGGGGCGGGTGCCCGGCTTCACCGCCGTCGCGGTCGTCCACTCCCTCGCGGAGGCGACCCGCGTCCTGGAGCGCACCCGGATCGACCTGCTGCTCCTCGACCTCACCCTGCCCGACGGGCACGGGCTGCGCTTCGCGCGCGGCCTGCGGGCGGCGGGGCACCCCGCCGACGTGATCGTGGTGACCTCGGCGCGGGACCTGGGCGTGGTCCGCGAGAGCGTCTCGCTCGGGGTGGTGCAGTACGTACTGAAGCCCTTCGCCTTCCCCACCCTGCGCGAACGGCTCCTGCGCTACGCCGAGTTCCGCGCGACGGCGGCGGGCGAGGCGGCCGGCCAGGACGATGTGGACCGCGCGATGGCGGCCCTGCGCTCACCCCGGCCGGCCGAACTGCCCAAGGGCATCGGCGGCCCGACCCTGGAGCGGGTCGCCGCCCTGCTGCGGGCGGCCCCCGAGGGGCTGACCGCGGGCGGGGCGGCCGAGGCGGCCGGGATCTCCCGGATCACCGCCCGCCGGTACCTGGAGCACCTGGTGGACACCGGCCGCGCGGACCGCACCCCCCGGTACGGCCAGGTCGGCCGCCCCGAACTGCACTACCGCTGGCTGGCGGCGGCCCCGGCCGGCGCGGGCGCCGGTTCGGTGTCGAAGGTGTAGAACTTCCGGTGGTCCAGCATGTCGGCCGGGGTCACGTCGTTCCACGGCCGCATGGTGTCGTGCAGGTCCACGACGTTCGGGGTGCCGGCCGCCGGCAGGTACGCCGACTGCGGGTGCAGCGCCTGCCAGTCGGCCCACAGCTTGTCGATGAAGGCGTGGTGCATCCAGAACACCGGGTCGTTGGGGGAGACCCCGGTGGCCATCTGGCCGCCCACCCACACGTGCACCCGGTTGTGCAGGTTGGCCCCGCGCCAGCCCTCCAGGTTGTTGCGGAAGCCGCCCGAGGAGCTGTTCCAGGGCGCCGCGTCGTAGACCGGCATCGCGAGGACGGAGTCCACCTCGGCTCGGGTCGGCAGTTGGGCGACGCCGGTGCCGAGCGCGCGTCGCAGGTAGGAGCGCCCGTCCACCCGTACGGCTATCTCCCACTTGCCCGCCGCGTACGCGAACGGTCCGTCGAGCACCTGCCCGTCCCGGGCGCGTCCGGTACCGCCGAGGAAGTCGGCGGCCCAGAGGGAGGAGCGGGCGGTCCGGTCGGCCGTCCAGTCCCAGTAGGGCAGGGCCACCGACGGATCCACCGCCTGCAGCGCCGCCTCGAACTCCAGGAGAAACCGGCGGTGCCAGGGCAGGAAGGAGGGGGAGCGGTGGCCGACCCGGTCGCCGGAGTCGGTGTCGCTCATGATGAAGCCGTTGTGCGTGGTGACGAAACGGTCGTAGCGGCCGGTGCGCTTCAGTTCGAGGAGCGCCGCGGTGAACGCCCGCTTCTCCTCGGTGGTGAGCGCGGCCTGGTTCTTGCGGATGGTCATCACATGCCGCCCATCGGGACGAGGGCGGCGCCCTGGAGCTCGCGCACGGCGGCGCGGGCGAGCGGAAGCGGGCCGGAGAAGGTCTCGTAGTGGTTGACCACGCTGATCCAGCTCCCGTCGGCGTTGCGCATCACGTGCAGTTCGCGGCCGTCTATGAGGACGGTGGGCTGGCCGGGGGGCTGGTGGCCGCCGTGGTGGCCCCCGTGGTCGTCCCCGCCGCCAGAGGCGGGGACGATCCGTATGCGGCGGCCCTGGTAGACCTCGTCGATGGTGCCCGCGGGAGTGGTGGGGGCGGCGGTACGGGGTCCGGTGACGGCGGCGTGCGCGGTGGCGCCTGCGAGGCCGAGGGCGGTGAGTGCGCCGGCAGAGGCGCTTAAGGCCTGTCGGCGGGTGATCTTGTTCATGGCCCGAAGAGGTATCAGGGCGCGGCGAACACAGGGCCGCTATCCGGACATGCGCGGATAAGTTGCCCGTCGAACTAGTTGGATGATCTTCCCGTCCGGACTGGCTCCAACCACCCGGACGGGAAGACCTGTAGGAAAAACCTTAACGGACAGGAAATCCTTCGGTCACGCGGGGTGGCTATGGGAGGGGTCACATCGAGGAGTCGGCCGGAAGCCGCAGTGCGAACCGCCCTCCGGGGCCCGGTCCGGCGCCCAGCGTGCCGCCGTGCGCCGTCGCGATGTCCCGCGCGATGGCCAGCCCGAGCCCGGTCCCGCCCGCGTCCCGGCTGCGCGAGGCGTCGAGCCGGGTGAAGCGGGTGAAGATCCGTTCCCGGTCCGCCTCAGGAACCCCGGCGCCGTCGTCGCGGACCTCCAGGAGGACCCCGGCGGGCCCCGCGTCGACGGTCACCACGACGGCCTCACGGGCGTGCCGCTGCGCGTTGTCGAGGAGGTTGTCCAGCACCCGGGCCAACTGCCCCCGGTTGCCGTGGATCAGGGCCGGTCCGGTGGACTCCACCGACACCGACACCGACACCGACACCGACACGGACACCGACACCGGCACCCGGCCCTCGGGGCGCCGCGCCACGGTGTCCCGTACGAGGTCGCGCAGATCGAGGGCGGACCGCTCGGGTGACTGGCCGGCGTCGAGGCGGGCCAGGAGCAGCAGGTCGTCGGCGAGTTGCTGGACCCGGATCACGTCGTCCAGCAGCTCGCCGCCGTGCAGGAGCCGCGGATGGGCGATCCCCACCTCCACGTGGGCGCGCAGCGCGGCGATGGGATTGCGCAGCTCGTGCGAGGCGTCGGCGACGAACCGCCGCTGGCGGTCCATGGACTCCTCCAGCCGGTCCAGGGTGGAGTTCACCGTGAGGGAGAGCCGGGCGACCTCGTCGCGCGAGGCCGGGACCGGCACCCGGCGGCCCAGGTCCCGCTCGGTGATCTCCGCGACCTCGGCCCGGATCGCCTCCACCGGGCGCAGGGCCCGGCCGGTGGAGCGCCAGGTGACGGCGGCCACGAGCAGGAGCAGCGGCGGGATGCCCCAGACCATCGAGCGCAGGAGCAGGTCCTGGGTGTACCGGGCGGTCTCCAGGCTGGTGGCGGCGTACACGGTGACCCCGGAGCCTTCGGCGGTCGTCGCCCGGACGGCGACGATCCGGAAGGGGTGGGGCTGCGGATCGGAGCGCAGTGCCAGGTCCAGACCGCGGGCGGCCGCTTCGTGGCCGTCGGCGGGCTCGAAGGAGGCCACGGGTCCGCGGGCGGCCAGATTGTGGCTCGCGGCGAGGATCCGCCCGTCGTCGGTGACCACTTGGAGCAGGCTGTCCTCGCCCTCGGGTACGGCGAGGCGGTCGACGAGGCGCCCCGACCCCGTCACCGCGGCGACGGCCTCGGCGCGGGTCAGCGCGGTGCGCTCGGCGGAGCCGACCAGCCCGTGCCGGATCACGCCGAGCAGGCCCGCGCAGGCGGCGAGCAGCGCGACGGTGACGATGGCGACGGCGCCGAGGGTGGTCCGCACGCGGACCGAGCCGAGGGGGAGCCGGAACCGAGGGAGCCGTGGCCGGGGGAGTCGTGGCCGGGAGAGCCGCGGGGGGAGCCGGAACCGCGACCGCCGGCCGGAGCGCCTCACGGGGTGGCGGCGGGCTGCGGGACGAGGCGGTAGCCGATCCCGCGAGCGGTGTGCAGCAGGGGCCGCGCGGTGTCCGCGGTGTCCCTGACGGGGGCCTGGAGCTTGCGGCGCAACGCGCTCACGTGCACTTCCACCACGTTCGGATCGCTGTCGGCGGGCAGGTCCCAGACCTCCTCCAGCAGGGCGCCCTTGGAGACCGTGACCCCCGGCCGCCGCGCGAGCACCGCGAGGAGGTCGAACTCCTTGGCGGTGAGCGGGATCTCGGCCCCGGCGCGGGTGCACCTCTTGCTCCCGGGCTCCAGGACGAGGTCGCCCGCCTCGACGACGGCCGGCCGGGCGGCGCCCCCGCGGCGCAGCAGGGCGCGCAGGCGGGCCTGGAGCACCAGATAGGAGAAGGGCTTCGTGAGGTAGTCGTCCGCGCCCGTGTCGAGGCCCTCGGCCTCGTCGTACTCGCTGTCCCGGGCGGTCAGCATCAGGATCGGCGTCCAGAGCCCGGCGGCCCGTACGGTCCGGCACACGCGGTGTCCGTCGAGGCCCGGCAGCATCACGTCGAGGACGATCGCGTCGTGGGCGCCGGTGAGCGCGAGCCGCAGACCCTCGTGTCCGTCGTGGGCCACGTCGACCCGGAGCCCCTCGGCCTCGAATCCGCGGCGCAGGACGGAGGTCAGGGAGACCTCGTCCTCCACGATCAATATGCTGCTCATTGTCCGGATCCTACCTATTGGTGAGGGATGCTCTCAGTGGCGGGCGTGCTGCGACCAGTCGTAGTGGTCCTGGCCGAGGTTGCCGGAGCGGTCGCGGATCTCCTGCTCGGAGGGGCGGCCGGAGCGGTCGCGGACCTCGCGCCGTTCCTTCTCCTCCTTCTGGTGGCGGGCCGCCTCGCCCGTCTTCGCGTCGATGTCGATCTCGTGCCGGACGGAGCCGTCGCTGACCTCGATCCGCCACAGCGGCCTGATCTCGGTGCCCTCGATGGACAGTTCGGAGACGAAGCCCGCGCCCGCCGTGGCCACGGCGGTGCGGACGGCGTCCTCGCGGTCCACGCTCGCGGCGGCCAGTTTGGCCAGCGGGATCTCCAGGTGCCGGCGGGCGCGGTCGGGCATCCGGTCGGCGCGGTCGCCCAGCAGCGCGCCCGTGGTCGCGTCCACCGTGAGGTGGTGCACGCGCGGCTCGGCGGTCATGACGTCGATCTCCCAGACCTGGGCGCCGTCCTCGGTCTCCAGCTCCACGTCCGTGATCCGGCCGCCGGGCACCCAGTTCTCGGCGGTCGCCATGGCCTGGGCGCGGGGGGCCTTCGGGCCGCCCTGTTCGGCCGGGGCGGGGGTCGGCTCCGGAGCCGACGCGGGGGACTCGGGTGCGGTCGAGGCGGCGGCGGCCGGGGCCGCGTCGCCGGCGGCGCGGGCCTTGTCCACGCCGGGGTCGGAACCCGCGCCTCCGCAGGCGGTGAGCGAGAGGAGGAGGGCCCCGGCCGCGAGGCCGGCGGCCGGCAGCCGACGCCGGCGGGTGGAGGCCCCGGTCTTCGCGCCGGCCGCGGTCCTCGCGCCGCCGGGTCCCTTCGCGTCGGCGGGGCTCTTCGCGGTGACGGTCGTACGGACGTTCATGGGGCCCTCCCGAGCGGCTGTCTCACCGGCTGGTGATGACTCCACTCTCAAGGGCCCTCCTGAACCCTCCCTGAAGCATTCTGAAGACCGCTTCAGGATGATCTGTTCTAGTTCATCCCGTTATAGTCCCGATATGGCTCTCCATGAGACGAAGGACCTGCGTGCCCGCGACGCCGAGACGGACGTGTTCGCGTCCACCCTCAGCGGCGAGATCCTCCCCAAGAACCGGATGCCCGAAGACCACTCGCCCTCCGAGGTGGTCTACCAGCTCCTCCACAACGAGCTGCTCCTCGACGGCAACGCCGCCCAGAACCTGGCCACCTTCTGCACCACCTGGTCGGACGACGGGGTCCACCGGCTGATGAACGAGTGCCTCGACAAGAACATGATCGACAAGGACGAGTACCCGCAGACGGCCGAGATCGAGTCCCGCTGCGTCAACATCCTGGCCGACCTGTGGAACGCCCCCGCCGGCACCACCGGCACCGGCTGCTCCACCACCGGCTCCAGCGAGGCCGCCATGCTCGGCGGCCTCGCCCTCAAGTGGCGCTGGCGCGAGCGCCGCCGCGCCGCCGGCCTGCCCACCGACCGGCCGAACCTGGTGTGCGGGCCGGTCCAGGTCTGCTGGGAGAAGTTCGCGCGGTACTTCGACGTGGAGCTCCGCCAGCTTCCCCTGTTGCCCGGAGCCACCGGTCTGAGCCCCGAGCAGCTCGCCGCGAACGTCGACGAGAACACCATCGGCGTCGTCGCCATCCTCGGGGTCACCTACACCTGCGTCTACGAGCCCGTCGCCGAGATCGCCGCCGAACTCGACCGGATCCAGGCCGAGCACGGCTGGGACGTGCCGATTCACGTGGACGCCGCCAGCGGCGGTTTCGTGGCCCCCTTCCTCCACCCCGACGTGGTCTGGGACTTCCGGCTGCCGCGCGTGGCCTCCGTCAACACCTCCGGGCACAAGTACGGCCTCGCCCCGCTGGGCGTCGGCTGGATCGTCTGGCGCACCGCCGATCTGCTCCCGGCCGACCTGGTCTTCTCCGTGGACTACCTCGGCGGGGACATGCCCACCTTCGCCCTGAACTTCTCCCGGCCGGGCGGCGAGATCATCGCCCAGTACTACCTGTTCCTGCGGCTGGGCCGGGGCGGCTACCGCCGGGTCCAGCAGGCCTGCGCCGACACCGCCCAGTACCTGGCCCGGGAGATCGAGACCATCGGCCCCTTCACCCTCCTCTACGACGGCCAGGGCGCGCTGCCCGCCGTCTCCTACCGGCTCACCGACCCGGAGGGAGCGGGCTTCACCCTCTACGACCTCTCCGACCGGCTCCGGATGCGCGGCTGGCAGGTGCCCTCGTACCCCCTGCCCGCCGAACGCGACGACACGGTCATCCAGCGGGTCCTGATCCGGCACGGGGTGACCCGGGACCAGATCGCGCTGCTCGTCACCGACCTGCGGGGCGCCGTGGACCACTTGGTCGCGCACCCGCAGCCGGTGCCCGCGGCGCCGCCCCGGTCGGGCTTCCACCACTGAGCCCGGCGGGCTTCCACCACTGAGCCCGGCCCCGGCACCGCCCGGCCCTCAGGACGCCGCCCAGCGCATCCCCAGCTCCGTCAGCGCCGCCGTCCGCTCCGGGGCCAGGGACGCGGCGCGGGAGCGCTGGTTGGCGATCCAGGAACCGAGGCGCAGGTCCCGGTCGCCGACCCGCTCCACGTGCGTACGGGGCACCCGCAGGTGCCGCTCGCGCTCGTGGAACCGCCGGGCCGCCTCCAGGTGCGCGGCCCACGCGTCCGCGTGCGCGATCCGGGGCTTCGGCCGGTCCGCGCCCTCGGCCGGGGTCACCCCGAGGGTGTGCTCCAGCAGCCAGCGCTGGGCCCAGGCCAGGCGCTCCCAGGCCGCGCGCTGCCCGCGCAGCCACACGCCGAGGTCCTCGCCCTGGACCACGGCCTCCCCGGGGCGCGCCGGGAGCCGGCCGCCCGCGTCCAGGTGGACCCGGGTCAGGTGGAAGGCCCGCTGCCAGGAGATATCCCAGGACGGACACCAGGAGGCGTCGATGGCCTCCAGGGCCTCCCGGCGCTCCTCGGACAGGGCGCCGGGGCCCTCCCGGCGGGCCGCCGCCCGCTGGTTCTTGACCCAGACCCCGACCGGGGCGCCGCGCCAGGTGGCGTCCACCGGAGGCAGCAGGTGACCGTGCTCGGCCGCCCAGCCGCCCGCCGCCGCGAGCCCCTCCTCGAACGCCACGTCGAAGTGGCTCCACACCATGCCCAGTTCGTCGAGCTGCGCCACCCGGCGGTGGCCGAGCGCCCCGCGGCGGTACGTGCGCCGGGCGTCCGCGATCCACTGGCCGAGCGGGAACCGGGTCAGCCCCGGCGGCCACGGAGCCCCGGCTTCCCGGTCCCCGGGGGCGACCGCGTCCGCCCCCGCGCCCTCGGGCACCTTGAACGCGAACGGCACCTTCAGGTCCCCGGCGAGCCCGGCGTAGATCCGGGCGGCCTCCACACCGCGACGCCAGTGCTCGTGCTCCGGGTGCAGGACGCGCAGCCGGACGAAGGCGGCCAGCAGCGCCGGGTCGCGCGGGGTGGAGAAGCTCAGCAGGGACTCCGCGCCGCCCCGCAGGCCGGAGCCGCCCACGGACTCCGCCGCACCCGGAGCCGCGCGCCGGCTCGGGGCCTGGGGCTGCGCCAGGGACTCCACCAGCCGGGTGTCGTGGGCCCGTAGCGCCTCCAGCAGCCGCGCGAGGTCCCCGTACGCCCGTGAGGTCAGCATCGTCTCGGGGGACTCGCCGGGTCCCAGCAGCACCGGCACCACGAGGGAGGCGACCTTGCCCTCCCCGGGCCGGATGCGCAGTGCCCGGCCGACGGCCTGCACCAGGTCGGGCATGGAACCCCGTACGTCGGCCCAGAAGACCGAGTCGCACTCCTTGGTGTCCACGCCCTCGCCCAGCACCCGGACGCTGCCGAGGAAGGCCTTGTCCGCGACCCGGTCGTCCGCGAAGGCGGCCAGTACCCGGCGTCGGTGCGCCGCCGTGTGCTGCCCGCACAGCCAGTCCGCCCAGACGGTACGGGGGTGCACGGGCCGCGGGGCCCAACTCGTGGCGCGCAGCCGGGCGGCGACCGCCGGCAGACCGGCCGCGAAGGCCTCGGCCTCCTTGGTCAGGTGGTGGAAGACCAGGGTGCGCCGGAACCCCTGCTGCACGGCCGCCGTCATCAGCGCCGTCTGGAGCGCCGCGAGCCGCACCCCGCGCACGGCGTCGGAGCGTCCGTCCGGTCCGAGCAGCACGGCCGCCTGGAACTCCGGATCGCTGACGTCCACGCAGACCACCCGGTAGGGCGCGCAGATGCCCCGGTCGACGGCCTCCGAGAGGGTCAGGGTGTAGCAGCGCGCGCCGAACGGCCCGTCCGGATCGTCCTCCATGGAGGCCACCAGGTCGCCGCGGCCGCGGACGCCCTCCGGCCGGTCGGAGCCCTCCGCGGGCTCCTCGCTCCCGGCGGGCTCGGGGTCCTCGCCGTCCTGCCAGACCCGGGGCGTGGCCGTCATGTACAGGCGGCGGACCGAGGGGATCCGGACGTTGTCGTGCACCACCGCCCAGGGCTTGCCGATGCGTCCCGAGGTCCGGTGCGCCTCGTCGACCACGATCAGGTCCCAGCCGGGCAGGCCCTCGAGGTGCGCGCGTTCGATGGTGCCGAGGCCCAGCGAGGCGTACGTGGCGTACACCGTCACCCGGTCGACGGGCGGGCCGGCCCAGTCGGCCAGTTCGGCCGGGTCGGTGGTGGTGGGCACCCCCGCGTCCTCGCCGCTCAGCGAACACACGGCGAAGGAGCGGCCGGTCCGGCCGCCCTCGCGCCAGGCCGCGGCGGTCTGCACGAGGAGGTCCAGCGAGGGAACCAGCACCAGCACCCGGCCGGCCCGCAGTTCCTCGGCCGTGTGCACGGCGACCAACGACTTGCCGGAGCCCGTCGCCATGATGACCTGCGTACGGAGCCCGGTGCGTGGGACCCTGCGCCCGGCGGGCAGTTCCAGCGCCCGTACGGCGGCGTCGACGGCCTCGCGCTGGTGCGGACGGAGCTTCTGCCTGCTGATGCGCTCCACCTCCACCGTGATCTACCGACATGATCTGCCGGTTTGCTTCCAGCTCCTATCTTGCCCCCATTTTGAATCATTGTGGGCGGATCGCGTAGGCGGGGTGTGGTGGAGCGCGGCGGAGCAGAGCGGGAGGCGGTCAGGGAGATGGAGCGGGAGGCGGGCCGGGCTCCCGGGCTCCCCCTTCGGAGCCGGGCCGGGAGGCGGGCCCGGCCCCCTGTGCGCAGCCGGGCCGGGAGGTCCCTACAGCCGGGCGCCGAAGTTCTGCGTCCACCACGGGCCGCCCGCGCCCTGGTGGATGCCGACGCCGATGTCCTTGAAGGAGCAGTTGAGGATGTTCTCCCGGTGGCCCTGGCTCTTCATCCAGGAATCCATCACCTGGGCCGCGGTCCGCTGGCCCATCGCGATGTTCTCCCCGTAGGTGGACCAGCGGTATCCGGCGGCGGTGGTCCGCTTGCCCGGGTCCGCGCCGTCCGGGTTGGTGTGCGCGAAGAAGTCCCGCCGCGCCATGTCGTCGGAGTGCCCCTGGGCGGCCGTACGCAGCTGCGCGTCCTCCTTGAGCGGCCCGCAGCCGGCCTTCGCGCGCTCGGAGTTGACCAGGGAGATCACCTGGGCGGCGGTGCTGCCGCCCGGCGGGGCGGGAGCGGGCTTCTTCGGCGGGGTGGACTTCGGGCTGGGCTTCGGGGTGGGCGTGGGGGTCGGGCTCGGCGTCGGGCTCGGGCTCGGGCTCGCGCTGGGGCTCGGCGAGGTGCTCGGAGAGGCGGACACCGAGGGGCTCGGGGTGGGGGAGGCCGGCTCCGGGGGCAGCGCGGCCCCCGATTCCGGTGCCACGAGCGCGGCCGCGGGCGCCTCGACGGAGCCGGTGCCGGGCCGGGTGCCGAGGTAGGTCAGCCCGCCTCCCACGACACAGGCGGCGAGCACCGCGCCGCCGATGACCCGGCGCCGGCCGCGGGTGCGCCGCCGCTTGCGCAGCGAGGCGCGCCCGTCCCCGGGGGCGTCCGTGACGGCGAAGCGCGCTTCGCCCGCGTTCCCGGCCCCAGCCCCGCCCCCACCACCGGCCGCGTCCCCGCCGTACGCCGCGCCCGAAGCGGTCGTGGCCAGGCCCGCGGAGGCGAAGCCGGAGTCCAGGGCGGCCCGTACGCCCGCGAGCAGCGCCACCGACACCGGCAGCAGCGCCAGCCCGGCCAGCAGTCCTTCGGCCGGGACCAGGCCGTTCCACAGCCCGGCGCAGCGCAGGCACTCGCGGGCGTGCCGGGCTATTCGCTTGCGCCACAGCGCCGAGGGCAGGCCGTCCCAGCTCGCGGCCATCGCCCGCAGGTCCTCGCAGGGCGGCTGGGCGCCCAGCGCCCGCTCCACCACGCGGGCCGCCTCCAGCTGCGCCTTCATCCGCTGCACCCGTACCGCCGTGTGCTGCGGGGACAGCTCCAGCGCCTGCGCCATCTCCGCGCGCGTCAGCTCCCCGGCGCACTCGAGCCACCACAGGGACAGCAGCGCCCGGTCGTCGGGCTCCAGCCAGCGCGTGGCCCGGGCCGTCTCGCGCCGCTGGCCCTCCAGCTGGAGCCGTACGACGGTCAGGTCCACGAAGTCGGCGCCCGGATCGGCGAGCTCCCAGGCGGCTTCGAGGCCGCTTTCGCCGGGGGCGCTCCGGCGGGCCTGCCAGTGGGCGCGCACCCGGTTCATGGCGATCGCGACCAGCCAGGACCGGAAGCTGTGGTCGTCGCGCAGGTCGCCCAGCCCGTCGAGTGCCCGCAGCATCGTGTCCTGGACCACGTCGTCCACGTCGACGGACCCGTTCAGGGCCCGCCCGACGATGTTGTAGACCAGCGGCAGATAGGCGCTGACCAGGTCGTCCTGTGCGCGCGGATCGCCCGCGCGGGCCGCGGCGACCAGCGCTGCCGTGTGCTGAGTGCTCATAGAAAAGTCCCTGTCCGTACCGGCGCTCGATGATGCCCAATACCTGGGAGACCGTCGAGGGGGACTTCGATAACGCTTATCCGCCGAACGATTCCGCGGATGCGCTATCCCCGGCCGGGGCGAGCCGGGCGGCCAGGGCGTCGAGGTCGGGCAGGAACCAGATGTGGCGGCCCTGGTTCGACTCCCGTACGAGATCGCGCAGGGCCGCACTGGTCTCCAGATGGTGAGAGAGATCACCCACGACCACCAGGCGGACCCGGTAGTTCACGAACTTCTGCATGATCGCCCCGGCCAGGCCGCCGCGCAGGTCGAAGAAGACGGCGTCCAGTCGTTCCACCGGGACGGCGACGATGTCGGTCCGGTAAAAGGCGCCGCCGATGAGCTGGTCGAGCGCGTCCTGCTCGGTGGCGACCGTCGGGCCGTCGGCGGCGCAGACCAGGACCGGTACGCCGTGGTGTTCCACGATGAGGTCAGCCACGGTGCACCGGCTCCGCGTGGCCGTCCAGGTCGTTTCCCATGCCGTTGCCGGGGCCGAGCACCCCGTCGACCAAGTGCAGCAGATCGGCGGTGGTGGCGGCGTCGCCGAGGATCACGATCTTCATGCGGGCCCGTTCCTTGTCGTAGACCGTCTGAAGGCGCAGCGCCGCCGGAGCGGCCCGGGGGGACTGCGCGCTCGCCGTGACGAGGTTCGCGAGCCGGTTCGCCGCGTCGGGGCCGATCGCGTCGATCTGCACGATGCTCGACACCTCCACGTGCCGCCGGGGCGCCTCACCGGTGGGGGAGGGATCCTCGGCGCCCGGGGCGGGGCGGCTCGTCAGGGCCTCGAAGTCCGCCCGGCTGATCCGGTACTGCTTGCCGATCCGGACGGCCTTGAGCCGGCCGTCGCGCACGTAGTTCCGCACCGTCCGCACGTGCAGGCCGAGCAGCTCGGCGACCTCGCCGACCGAGTACAGCTCGCGTCCTTCGTCACTCATGACTCCGGATCCTACCCTAAGAGGTGCTCTTGCGGACTTATAGGGAAGGTTGCGGAGTCCGGAGTTCGAGGATGGGGGAGGAGGAGTTCGAGGAGTCGCCCGGGGTTCCGCAGGGGCAGGTAGTGATCGGCGCCCGCGACCACCTCCAGCCGCGCACCGGGGATGCCGCCCACGAGCCGGCCGGCGATGACGCCGATCTCGGGGTGGTCGTGGTCGCCGACGACGACTAGCGTCGGGACCCGGATCCGGTCCAGCCGCTCGACCGCTACCTCGTCGGGGTCGAGGGCGTGCCCCTTCTCCGCGGCGGCTCCGGCTTCGGCGTTCTCCCGCACCATGGGCTCGATCACCTCGAAACCGGGTGCCCGCTCGCCCAGGTTCGCCCAGAGCCCGAGCTCCAGCTCGGCGATGCGGCTGCCGACCGGTCCGCGGCGCGCCGCGGCGTACGCGTCCGTCTCGGGGTCGCGGGGCCACTCGTGCCCACCGACGGACGTCGCGATCAGCGTCAACGACCGCACCCGCTCCGGGTGTTCCAGGGTGAAGTCGAGCGCGACCTCGCCGCCCATGCTCAAGCCGACGAGCCCCGCGGTCCGGAAGCCGAACCGGTCCAGGAGCGCCGGCAGGTCGTCCTCGTAGCGGAAGGGCCCGGTCGGGGGCGTCGAGCGGCCGTGGCCCCTGGCGTCGTAGCGCACCACGGTGTGGTGCGCGGCCAGCGCGGCGAAGACGCCGTCCCACAGGCGGCTGTCGTGGACCGCTCCGTGGAGCAGGACGAGCGGGGGGCCTTTCCCGGCCTTCTCGGCGGAGATGCGGCCTCCGTCGCTGACGTGGATCAACTCGGTGGTCATGCCCCCGATTCGACCACGGCGCCGCATCCGCCGAGCGGTGTGGGGTGCCCCGGGAAATCCGCTTCGGCCGGGGGCGGTCCCGCTCCTATGATCACCCGATGACGGATCCCCGCTATCCCGCCAAGCCCCGCCCCGGAGACCGCGTCGCGGTGCTCTCCCCTTCGGCGGGCCTGCCCGAGCTCTTCCCGCAGCCCTACGAACTGGGTCTGAGGCGGCTCCGGGAGGAGTTCGGACTGGAGCCGGTGGAGTACCCGACGACCCGGAAGATGGGGGCGAGCCCGCAGCAGCGGGCCGCCGACCTCCACGCGGCCTTCGCCGACCCCGGCATCAAGGCGGTGATCGCCAGTATCGGCGGCGACGACCAGATCACGGTGCTCCCGCACCTCGACGCCGACATCCTGCGCGCCCACCCCAAGCCGTTCTTCGGCTACAGCGACAACACCAACCTGCTCCTGCACCTGAGGGACCTGGGACTGGTCGCGTACCACGGGGGCTCGGTGATGGTCGAGCTCGGACGGCCCGGCGCCCTGCACCCGCTGACCGAACGGTCCCTGCGGGCGGCGCTGTTCACCTCCGGCGAGTACGAGCTGACCGCCGCCGACGCCGTCGGCGACGTCAACGGACCCTGGGACGACCCCCGCACCTTCGACGCCGCACCGGAACTGGACCCGGCCGGGGGCTGGACCTGGCACCAGGGCGACCGGGTGGTCGAGGGCAACAGCTGGGGCGGCAACCTGGAGATCATCTCCTGGCTCCTGATGGCCGACCGCGTGCGGCCCGTCGAGGAGCTCGCCGGCGGGGTGCTCTTCCTGGAGACCTCGGAGGACATGCCGAGCGCCCGGGACGTCTACTGGATCCTGCGCAACATGGGGGAGCGCGGACTGCTCCGGCAGTTCCCCGCCCTGCTGATGGGCCGGGCGAAGAGCTGGTCCTTCGAGAAGCCCTACGGGGCCGGGGAACGGGAGCGCTACCGCCGCGAGCAGCGCGAGGCGGTCCTGCGGGCCCTCGGCGAGTACGCCCCCGGCACCATGGCCGTCTTCGACGTGGACCTCGGGCACACCGACCCGCAGGTCGTCATCCCCGTCGGGGGCCGGGTCCGGGTGGACGGTCCGGCCCGCCGCGTCTTCGTCACGTACTGACGAACATCCGCATGTACCGGCGAACATCGGCCTGAGTCAACGCCGTTGGGGTTCCACCGGCCGGGTGCGGGGTGACAATGGGGCTCCCACGGGACGTGTTGGGGGCGGCATGTCGGCGTTGCTCTTGAGGGGATCCGGCCGGGCGAGGAGCTGGGCCGGATACCTCGGTTCGGTAGGGCTCGGAGCAGGTGCGGTGGCGCTGGCGGCGGTGTGGACCTCGGGGCCCTGGGCCGCCGGGATCGGGGCGGCCGTCACCACGCTGTCCGGACTCGCCGCCGAGCTGACGCGGCCTCCCGGGGAGGGCGCCGACCCCCGGGCCGCCGGGGAGGTGCTCCGCACGGCGGCGGGCCGGATCCCGCTGCTGCGCCAGGTGGACCGCCCCGAACTGGCCGGAGCCCACCCGGCCGAGGCCCCCGCGGCCCCGCCCGCGTACATCCGGCGCGACGCCGAACCGGGACTGCGCGCCGCCCTGGAGCGCAGCCGCTTCGTCCTCGTGGTGGGGGAGTCCACGGCGGGCAAGACACGGCTCGCCTACGAGGTGGCCCGCACCCGCTACCCCCGGCACGCCTTCGTCCGGCCGCTCTCCCGCGCCGCACTGCCCGAAGCGGTACGGATCGCCGGGCGCCGGCGCCGCGCCGTGCTATGGCTGGACGACCTGGAGGACCACCTCGGCGCGGGCGGCCTCAGCACCGCGCAACTGGCCTCCCTGCGTGCGGCGGTGGTGATCGCGACGATGCGGGTGGAGGAGTACCGGCGCTACGACGCCCGCGAGGAGAGCCGGCTCACCGGCTCCGACCGGGACGCCTGGCGGGCCCAGCGCGACCTGCTCCACCGGGCGGCCGTCATCAGGCTGCCCCGGCACTGGTCCAGGGCGGAGCGCGGCCGGGCCGCCGCCCACCGGGGCGACCCGCGCATCGGGGCAGCCCTGCGCGCCGGCGAGCGGTTCGGGGTCGCCGAGGTGCTGGCGGCGGGACCGGAACTCCTGGCGGCCTGGGAGAACGCCTGGGCCCCGGGCGCCAATCCGCGCGGCGCCGCCGTGGTCGCGGCGGCGGTGGACTGCCGCCGGGCCGGACTGCGCCGCCCGGTGAGCCGCGCGTGGCTCCGCGAACTGCACGCCCCCTATCTGGCGGCCCGGGGCGGCGGGGACCTCCAGCCCGAGCCCTTCGCCGAGGCGATGGACTGGGCCTGCGCCGCCGCCTACGCCACGAGCGGGCTGCTCATCGGCAACTTCGGGGCCGGATTCACCGCCTTCGACTACCTGTTGACCGCGCCGGGCAGCGCTCCGGTGCCCGACCACCTGTGGCGCGGATTGCTGCCCCTGGTGGAGCCCGCCGACGCCTACGACATGGGGCTCGTCGCCCATCAGGACGGCCGCCTGGCGCGGGCCATCGAAGCCCTCGCGATCGCCTCGCGCGGCGGGGTCCCCGGCGCCGAACTGCCGCTCGCCATCGCCATCGGGGACTCCGGGAAACCGCGCCGGGCCGCCGCCGATCTCGCCGGGATCGCCCGCCGGCGGGCCGGCCGGCTCGGGACCCGGCACCCCGACACCCTGGCGGCCCGGCATCAACTGGCCTTCTTCGTAGGGGAGTCCGGAAACGACCGGGCCGCAGCCTCCCAGTTCACGGAGCTGCTCGTGGACGCCCTGGAGGTGCTGGGGCCCGATCACCCGGACACCCTGGCGGCGCGGCACCAGCTGGCCTACTTCACCGGGGAGGGCGGCGATCCCCGCGCGGCCGCCCGCCAGTTGGAAGGGCTGCTCGCCGACCGCCTGCGGGTCCAGGGCGCCGGGCACCCGCAGGTGCTGGCGACCCGGCGCAGCCTGATCTGGTTCCGGCCGGGGGAACCGGCCGACGCGGAAGCCGAGTTGCGGAACCTGCTGGCCGAGGCCGAAGCCGCCGAGGGGATCGGGCCCGACGATCCGCACACGCTCGCCGTCCGGGGAAGCCTGGCGGCGCTGGCGGCCCGCGCCGGGCGCACCGCCGAGGCCGCGCAGGCCTGGGCGGAACTCGCCGCCGACCGGACCAGGGTGCTCGGCGAGGACCACCCGCACGTGTTCTACTCCCACCTGGAATGGGCCCGCGCCCTGCTCGCCCGGAACCGGGCCGCCGAGGCGGCGGCGGTGCTGACCGGAGCCCTGGCGCGGGCCGGGTCCGCCCTCGAACCGGGTCACCGGCACCTGCGGACGGCCCGGGAGCTGCTGGCACGGGCGCAAGCCCGGCCGGATCGCTAGGCTCAGAGCAACGGGGCCAGGGCCCGGGTGGCGGCGAGCAGGGCGGGCGCGTAGGCCTCGATCTCCGTGCGGGAGACCAGGAACGTGACGGTGGTGATGCTGACACCGCCGATCGGACGGCCGCCGGCGTCGAGGATCGCGGCGCCGACGCAGCGGATGGTCGCCTCGTTCTCCTCGTCGTCCAGGGCGAAGCCCCGCTCCCGCACCCGCTCCAGCTCCGCCTCCAGCTCCTGCCGCGTCGTGAGCGTGTGGGGGGTGCGGCGCGGCAGCCCGGCCGCGGCGACCAGCTCGCGAGCCTCGGCCGCGGGCAGCCCGGCCAGGATGCTCTTGCCGATCGCGGTCGTGTGCAGCGGCATCCGCATGCCGACCCGCGAGGCGGTCTGGAAGGGCTGCTCGCTCTCCAGCTTCCGGATGTAGGTGATGGTCTCCCCGCTGTGCAGGGCGAGATGGACCGCCTGTCCGGTGGCCTCCTGCAGTTCCCGCAGGATCCGCTCGATGCTGGCCGGCTCCCCGCCGGTGACCAGGGCGGACAGCGCGCGCAGCCGGGGGCCGACGCCGTAGCGGCTCTCGCCCTCGGAGCGTACGAAGCCCTGCTCGATCAGCGAGGCCAGGATGCGGAAGGTGCTCGACTTCGGCACGGCCGCCGCCGCCATGACATCGGTGAGCCGGTGCGGGCCGCCGGGCGCGGCCACGGCCTCCAGGATCCGCATCGACTTCTCCAGCGCCGAACCCGCGGTGGAGGTCCGGCCGCCCCGGGCCGTGCCTTCGCCCTCCGTGTTCTCCGGCCTTTCATCCATGGACAACGGGTCTCCAAAGGTGGGTATGGTCTGCGTCAGGAGTTCCGTTACACGATACCAAGTTCCACTACGTGGAACAAATGGAGGATCCTTTGTCCTGCCACCCGTATGCGGCCATCACCGCGCAGCGCCTGCTGCCGGTCCTGCGCAACGCCGACGCGGACGAGGCCGTCCGCCACACCACCGCCCTGCTCGCCGCCGGCTGCCGCGCCGTCGAACTCACCACCTCCACCCCCGGCTGGGCCGAGGCCGTGGCCCGCGCCGTGCCGCTCACCGACGCGCGAGGGCGGCCCGCCCTCATCGGAGTCGGCACCGTCACCACCGCGGCGGCCGCCCGGACCGCCCTCGACGCGGGCGCCGCCTTCCTCATCTCCCCGTACCCGGCTCCCGAGGTCCGCGAGGTCGCCCTGGAGCGCGGGGCCGTCTTCATCGAAGGCGGCTTCACCCCCGGCGAGATCGCCTCCGCGGTCCGGTCCGGCGGCGCGGCGAAGGTGTTCCCCGCGCACGTGGGCGGCCCGCGGTTCATCCGCTCCCTCAAGGCGGTCCTCCCCGACGCCCTGATCATCCCCACCGGCGGGATCGCGCCGGGCGAGGTCCGCGACTGGCTCGCCGCCGGGGCCGCCGCCGTCGGGATAGGCGGCGGCCTGCCCGCCGACCCGGGCGAACTGGCCGCCGTCTTCGCCGACCTCGCCCAGCCCTGCTGCGGCGCCTGCGCGGGCGCGGAGCGCCGGCCGTGAGCGCGCTCGGGGCGTACGACGTCCTCGTCCTGGGTGAGGTCCTCGTCGAGATCCATGCCGAGACGGCCCTGCGGGACGCCGCCGACGGCACCCCCGCCCGCGTCTCCTTCTCCGGGGACGCCCTCAACGCGGCGGCCGCGGCGGCCGCCGCCGGGGCCCGCACCGCCCTGCTCGCCGTCGTCGGCGAGGACGAGCTGAGCGTCCCGCTGCTGGCCCGCGCCGCCGGACTCGGCGTGGACGTCTCCCACGTACGCCGCTCCCCGCGCCCCAACGGCGCCTATCTGCTGGCCGCCGACACCGAGGGCGACCGCGAGTTCGTGTACTGGCGCACCGGCAGCGCCGGTTCCACCCTCTCGGTTGAACACGTCGAGTCCTGGCGGGAGTTGCTGACCGGCTCCAAGGCCCTCATCACCAGCGGCATCACCGGCGCCCTGTCGCCGAGCAGTCGCGAGGCCGTCCTGCTGGCCGCCGAAACCGTGCACGGAGCCGGCGGGCACCTCTCCTACGACCCCAACTTCCGCTCCCGGCTCACCGGTCGGGGCGAGGCGCGCACCCTGCTGGCCCGCATCGCCCCGCTGACCGGGCTGCTGAAGACCTCCTGCCCGGCCGACGCGCTGGCCATGGTCGACACCGACGACCCGGCCGAGGCCGCCGCCCGCTTCCGGGCCCTGGGCGCCCGCGGCGTCGCGGTCACCGCGGGCGCCGACCGGCTGCTGCTGGACGACGGCACGCGGGCGGCGTACCTCCCCGTTCCGGTCAACCCGGACCCGGTCGACGCGACCGGCGCCGGGGACTGCTTCACCGGCACCGCCACCGCCCGGCTCGCCCTGGGCGACAGCCTCGCGGACTCCGTGGCGTACGCGATGGCGGCCGCCTCCCTCTCCGTGTCCGGCCGCGGCGGCACCGGACGCATCCCGCACTTCACCGAGACGGCCGCCCTGGCGGCGGCCCACCGGGAGGACATCCTCGGGACGGGGCGGGTGAAGGCATGAACAGCGTGGACAGGGGGCGTCGTTCCCTCGGCGGAGAAAGGACGGCTGCTACGCGGCCGCGAGCCGGGCGGTGTCCTCGGCCGACAGCCGCAGCGCGCCGGCGGCGACGTTCTCGGCCAGGTGGTCCGGGTTCCCGGTGCCCGGGATGGCGAGGACGTGCGGGCCCCGGCTCAGGGTCCACGCCAGGCGGAGCTGGGCCGGGGACACCCCGTGGGCCCGCGCGAGATCGCGTACCGCCGGACCCTCCTCGGTGACCCCTCCGGCCTCCTTGCCCGCGCCCGCGATCGCGAAGAAGGGGACGAAGGCGATGCCCTGCTCGCCGCACGCGTCGAGGAAGGCGTGCTCCTCGGCCGGCGAACCGATCCCGTACGCGTTCTGCACGCAGACCACGGGCGCGATGGCCCGCGCCTCGGCCAGGTGGTCCGGCCGTACGTTGGACACGCCCAGGTGCCGGATCAGTCCGGCGGTGCGCAGCTCGGCGAGGGCCCCGAAGTGCTCGGCGATCGAACCGGTCGTCGCCTGGCGCGGGACGCGCAGGTTGACCACGTCCAGGTGGTCGCGGCCGAGCTGGCGCAGGTTCTCCTCGACCTGCCCGCGCAGCTGCCCGGGCTCGGCCCACCACCACTCGCCGGCGGCGTCGCGGCCCGGCCCGACCTTGGTGGTGATGACCAGCTCGTCGGCGTACGGGGCGAGGGCCCGGTTGATGAGCTCGTTGGCGGAGCGGGTCGGGGAGAAGTAGAAGGCGGCCGTGTCGATGTGGTTGACGCCCAGTTCGACGGCCCGTCTCAGCACCCCGGTCACCCGGTCGCGGTCGCTCGGGGAGCCGTCGGCGAGGTGCGTGAGGCGCATCGCGCCGAACCCGACGCGGCGGACCGGGAGGTCGCCGAGGAACCAGGTGCCGGAGTCGGCCGCGGTGATCTTGTCGGAAGTCATCGGGTGAGAGTATCGGTGGGGGTGTCGGGGTCGGTAAGGGTGTCGGGGTCCGTGACCCAGCCCGCGAACAGGACCAGACCGGACTCCCGGTCGACGGCGAGGAAGCCGAAGGGCCGGTCCACGTCGAACGCGGCCTGCCGGACCCGGTGCTTGGGGACCACCCGGGCCCCGCGGAACATGCCGACGGCGGTGACCGCCGCGGCCTCGAACCCCTCCGCGTGGAAGCGGGCCACGGCCGACTGGCGCGCGGAGCCGACCGCGAGCGGGACGGCGGAGATCCCGGGGAAGTGGCCCGGGCGGGCGGCCGCGGAGGTGAGCCCGAACAGTTCGGCCCGCTGCAGCAGGTCGTGCTCGGCGCGGATGTCGAAGGCCACCGTGCAGATGCGGACTACGGGTTCGGGACGGGTGGAGTCCACCGTGCTCAGGGACAGCCCGGGCCCCGCGGCGCCGATGGGAAGCTCTTCGGCGGTCGAGGACGAGAGCGCGCCGGTGACCTCGGCGATCCCGGTCGTCAGGACGTCCCCGGGCGCGGCCCCGGGCTCCCCGAGCAGCAGGTGCACGTCCGCACCGAGGGCGCCGGGCACGAGGAGCAGGGTGACCGGGCCGGAGGGCCCCCGGGCCACCCGGATCCGCCGGGGGAAGGCGTGGGTGACGGCCAGCCCGCGCAGGCGGCGCTCCCTCCACGGTCCGTGCGCCGGCCGCGCCTGCCGTTCGGAGAAGGGCTGCTCCCAGGTCAGGTGCAGGGCGAGCGCAGAGGCGAGGACCAGCTCGACGTGCGGACCGACCTCGACCGGCATCTTCTCGACGAGGCCGTCGGTGCGCTCGGAGGCCCAGGCGTCCAGGGCCTTGCGGTCGGTGTCCTCGTCCCCGGTCAGCGTGGCCCGGGTCCCGGCGGGCAGCCGGGCCGACCACGCCGCCTCCAGCGGGAGGTCCCGCCGCGCCCACAGGCCGGTGGCGGCGCGCAGGCCCCGTACGCCGTCCAGGGCGGTCAGCAGTTCGCGGGCGGCCCCGGCGGCCTCGTCGGCGGGTATCCCGAGGGCTTCTTGCAGTTCGGTGCGGGCCGGGCCGTCGGCGCCGTCCGCGAGCAGGGCCAGCAGCGGCCAGAGCCCGGCCGCCGTGAACACCGTGCCTTCGGTCGCCCGCGCGTCCGTGGACCGCGCCGCCCAGCGTGCCGTCAGGCGGTTGACCGCCTCCACCGTCGAGTTGTCCATGGAACGGAGCCTACGGGGAGGGGCCGGGCGGAGCGGGAGCGGCTCAGCCCCATTCCTCCGCATCCAACTTCGCCCAGGCCTCGGCTTCCTCCGCCTCGTGGTCCTTCTCCTCCTCCTCGTACGGGAGGGGCTCGGCCACCCAGCCCGCGGCGAGCACCAGGCGCGAGGTCCGGTGGACGGCAAGGAAGCCGAAGGGACGGTGGAAGCTGACCTCGGCCCGCCGGACGTGGTAGGTGGCACGGGGGATGCCGGCGCCGACCATGCCCATCGCGGTGACGGCCGCCGCCTCGAAACCCTCGGCGTGGAAGCGCGCCACTGCCGCCTGGCGGGCCGAACCGACGGCCAGGGGATCGCTGCTGATGCCGGGGAAGTGTCCGGTCCGCGTGTCCGAGGCGCTCGCCAGCCCGAACAGCCCGGGGGAGGCGAGGAGATCGTGCTCGGCCTGCGCCTCGAAGGCCACCGTTCTGATGCTCAGCCAGGGGTGGCGGTCGACGGAGGCAACCCGGCCGATGTGCAGGCCGGGCCCGGGGTTCCCCTCGGGGAGCAGGCTCGCGCCCGTGGTCGGGATCGCCCGGGTGACCGCCGCGATGCCCGCCTGAAGGGTCTGGCCCGGCGGGGCCTGCGGTTCGCCCAGGACGAGGTGGACGTCGACCCCGCCGTCGCCCACCACCTCCAGCAGGGTCACCGGACCCGTCGGCGCATGCGCCACGCCGGCCCGGTCCAGCAGGGCCGTACGGCGGCTCAGCCCCTGCACGGCTCCGAGGGTCGCTTCGGCCCAGGGGCCTTCCTCGATCCAGGACGGCCAGGGTTCGAAGGGCTGGATCCACCGCAGGCGCAGCGCCAGCGCCGAGGCGAGCACGAGGAGGGATTCCCCGTCGATCTCGACCGGCATCTTCTCGATGAGGCCGTCGGTGCGCTCGGTGGCCCAGGCGTCCAGGGCCTTGCGGTCGGTGTCCTCGTCGCCGGTCAGCGTGGCCCGGGTCCCGGCCGGGAGCCGGGCCGACCAGGCCGCCTCCAGGGGGAGCTCCCGGCCGGTCCACAGGCCGGTGGCGGCGCGCAGGCCCCGTACGCCGTCCAGGGTGGTGAGGAACTCCCGGGCGGCTTCGGCCGCCGTGCCGGCGGGTATCCCGAGGGCTTCCTCCAGCTCGCTTCGAGCGGGTCCCGCGGCCCCGTCGGCGAGCAGGGCCAGGAGCGGCCAGACACCGGCGGCGGTGAGGACCGCGCCCTCGCCGTCCGTCACGGACCGGCCGGCCCAGCGCGAGGTGAGTGCGTTGACCGCTCGTACCGTCTGCGTCTTCATGCGGGGAGCGTAAGGGTTGGGGCGCCGCCGGGACGGGTCGTTTTCCACGCCCCGGCGGCGCTGTTCGGGGGCGGGGCCGTCAGTGGCCGCGCAGGCCCTCGTCGACCGCGGTCATCAGCTCACCGTCGGCGGTGTCCGCGTCGAGCGACCAGAACATCGCGCCGCCGAGGCCCTCCTCGCGGATGTACCGGGTCTTGGTGCGCAGCACCGTCGGGTCGTCGTACGTCCACAGGGTGCTGCCGTCGAACAGCCAGGCGCTGCCGTTGCGGCGGTCCCGGTGGAGCTTGTACGTACCGGACGCCGCGAGCTGCTTGAGCTCCTTGTAGTCCGCGTACCCGTTCGCCCAGGCGGCCGGCGCCGGACCCGTCGCGGGCTGCCCCATGCCGTCCCCGCCGCCGCTGACGCCGGTCCAGCCCTGCCCGTAGAACGGCATGCCCATCACGAGCTTGTGGGCGGGCGCGCCGCGCCGCTCCCAGGCGTCCACCGTGCCGTCGACGCTGAAGTCGTTCCTCGCGTACAGCGCGGACTGCTGGGCGGTGGTGGCCTCGCCGGAGACGTGGAAGTCGTAACCCTGGAGGGTCACGAAGTCGAGGTCGCGCATGATCCGGCGGACGTCGAAGCCCGCGTCGATCTTGGCGGGGGCGGTCGGGACGAAGGCGGACAGCTCGTACTTCGCCTTCCGCTTCTGGCTGCGTGCGTAGTCGTCGAGCTGCGTGCGGAACTCGCTCACCAGCGCGGTGAAGTTCTTCTTGTCCTCGGGGCGGTAGGTGGTGTCGGTGTCGCCCGACGAGCCGGGCCACTCCCAGTCGATGTCGAACCCGTCGAAGATCCCCGCGGCCGAACCCGCCCCGCCGCGGGTGCCGTCCTGCGGGAGGTTGCCCTTGATGTACAGGTCGATGCAGGAGGACACGAGGGCCTTGCGGGAGGCCGGGGTGAGCGCGGCGTCCGAGAAGTGCGTCGACCAGCTCCAACCACCCAGGGAGAGCAGGACCTTGAGGCCGGGGTGTTTGGCCTTGAGCTCGCGGAGCTGGTTGAAGTTGCCGGCGAGCGGCTGCACCCAGTCGTCGGCGACGCCGTCCACCGAGTTCTCGGCGTCCAGGGGCCGGACGTAGTCGGCCCAGGCGTCGGCCTCACCGGGAATGTTGCCGGTGAAGCACTTGCCTTCCGCGCTGATGTTGCCGAAGGCGTAGTTGATGTGCGTGAGCTTGCTCGCGCTGCCGTTCTTCTCCAGGTCCTGAACCTGGAAGTCCCGTCCGTAGACGCCCCATTGGGTGAAGTAGCCGACCTTTTTGTACGAGCGGCCGTGCCCGGAGCCCTCGTGGCCGGAGCCGTCGTGGGCGGGGGCGAAGGCGGTCAGCAGGGAGAGGGAGCAGGCGGCGACTGCCAGCTTGCCGAGCATGCTGCGGCGCATGGGCTTCCTTTGCGGATGCGGTGAGTGGTGCCGGGGCGCGTGCGCTGTGCATGCGGAAACTATTGGTCTGGACCACAGCGGGTCAAGGGGGTGGAGCAACTCGGTCCGCCCGGGCGGGCGTTCGGCCTGCTCGGATCGGGGGAGGCTCCACTGACCGGCATCGCTGGCGAGCCGGGGAGGCGGTGTACAGGCCGCTGTGGAGGCAACTGTCCACGACTCAATACCTGCGGTCTCAAGGCGCGGACACCAGCTGGATCGTCCCCGGCGGGCAGGCGCCACTCGACATGCTCCTGACCAGCGGAGACCGTCCGCTCAGCGGCTGGCTCGGATCCGCCGGCGCGTGGACCCGGGACGAAATTTCCCGCGTTTGATCACCGAATTCAGTGGATCTTCGGTGTGCGCCGTGGCATGGTTGGTCTCACCGAAGGGGTGTAGCTCAGTTGGTAGAGCACCGGTCTCCAAAACCGGTTGTCGTAGGTTCGAGCCCTGCCACCCCTGCCAGACGAAGGAGCAGGTGAAAGCCTGTTTGCAGTCCCCCGGCCGATCAAGGCCGGGGGACTTCTTCGTCTCTGGAGTCCACTAGGAGGCAGAGGCCCCTTCCCCTCGGTCCTGGGCGCGTAGCCTTCTTCGGTGACGAAGACCGTGACGTATGTAGAGATGACGGATCCCGGTCAGCTCGTGCCCGGTGTTCCGGTTCCGGAACTCGCGCTCGTCGCTGTGGACGCGGACCTGTCGCTGGTTCCCGGCCTGATGGCCAGGATCGGTGCGCCGTACCGGTGGCGCAGTGCCCGCCGCAGTCCCCAGGAGTGGCAGGAGTGGTTCGCCGGGCATCCGGACCGGACCTGTTGGCTGCTGCGCTTGGGGGACGAGCCGGCCGGCGTGGTCTGCTACGACCTCCACCCGGGTGCCGACGTCGAGATCAGGACGTTCGGGCTCCTGCCCGAGTTCACCGGGAAGGGGCTCGGCGGCCATGCGCTGACGCTCGCGATCCGGCAGGGCTGGAATCTGGTGCCCGGCGTGCGCCGGGTGTGGCTGCACACGTCGTCGGCCGACAACCCGAACGCGCTGCCCAACTACCACCGCCGCGGGTTTCGTACCTTCAAGACCGAAGAAGAAGGCGTGTCGGAATCGGACGCGCCCTGACCGATGCCGGGTCGGCCTGTCCAAGCGGACGCCATCCGGCGCGACCTCACGGACACCGTAGATTGACCCGGTGACCTACGACATCGTGCTCGTGCGGGTGCGGCCGGGCCTGACGCTTCAGGAAACGCTCGAGGGCCTCAACGCCGACTTCGATCCCGATGCCGACCTGCCGCTGCTTCGCGTCACCGACGCGCAACGCGGCGAGTGGGACCGGACCCTGCGCCGAGTCTCCCGGGACATCGGTCCTGTCGAGTCGGCGGAGTACCTGTACAGCCTCACCCTTGAGACGCTCGGCCCGCCGGGGCGCGTACAGCTCGACTACTGCGGGGACACGGCCCACATCGAGGTCCCCTACCGCCACTCGGGTGCGGCGGCGTTGGAAGTGATGGAACTGGCTTACCGCATCGCCCGGATCGTCGAGGACGAAACCGGCCTGACCGGCCACGACTTCGAGGTGGGCCAGCCCACCCGAACCGGTGACCCCGCCAAGGCCGCCGTCCGGCTGGGCGGTGTCTCCGATTGGGCACGCCACCACGTGAGCTAGAGGATCACAGGGCCTGTCGGCGGCCGGAGGTCTCGCGCAGCCATCGGGCGTGCCGGCGGACATACGACGCGTCCTGGGGGAAGTAGCCGGCCCAGTCCTCGTCGAGGGGCGTCCAGGCCGCAGGCTGTCCGCTCTCCGCCACCAAGGGGGTCGCCGCACTCGCGATCGCGACGAACGACAGCCCGAGGGTCGGCGCCCACTCCGCGCGGTAGGAACGCACCGTCGCCGCCGCGGGTTCGGGCAGCAGATCCACCGCGATGCCGGTCTCCTCGAAGAGTTCGCGACGTGCTCCCTCGCGGGGGGTTTCACCCGGCTCGACGCTCCCGCCCGGCGGAACCCAGCCACGCCATCGGTGATGAACCAGGAGCACCCGGGCGAGATCCTCGTCGAAGACCCACACCTCCGCGGCGAGCGGCGCCGTGGACCCCAGGCCGTCGGTGGTCAACCACTGGCCGGCGCCGTCGAGGTGGATCCTCGCCAGCCGGACATCGGCGGCCGCGGCCTCTGCGACCCGGCGGTCGAACGCATCAGGAATCATCACCTCGGCACCATAGGGCGGGGGTCTGACACCGGGACGGCACCGGGACATGCCCGGACCCTTCGGTTCCTCGGCATGCCCCGGCTCGGAGTGCGCGCCCCCGGCGGGGCTCAGTACGTCGGGCAGAGGTTGGCCTGGACGGCCGCGACGATCAGGGCGGACTTGACGGGGCCGAAGCCGTCGGGGTGATGGGGGCCGATGAAGCGCTGGTTGGCACCGGCCACGCGCTTGGCCGGGTCCTTCTCGCCCTTCATCGACTGGCACTGGTCGAGGCCGCGCGAAACGGCCTTGTCGTCCTTGCCGTTGACGATCTCGGGGGCGATCGTGTTCAGCGCGGCCAGGTAGGCGGCGCGCTGCGCGGGTGCGGGGCTCGGAGGGAGACCGCTGTCGGGGCGGGCCGCGCTGGGATCGGCGCTGGGCCGTCCGGCGCTCGGATCGGCGCTCGGCACGGTCGATGCCGGGGCCGGGCCGGAGGACGTGCCGGGGGCCGGGGCGTCCGAGTCGCCGCACCCGGCGAGGACGAGGAGTGCGGCGCCGGTGAGGGCGGTGATCACGTGGTGTCTGCGCATCGGGTCATCGTCGCCCGGGGCGGGGCCCGGTGGGGCCCCGCGGGGGCCGCTGTGACCGGGCTGTGACGCGCCGCGCCGCCGCCGGCCCGGTGCGCGGCCGGCCGGCCCGGTGCGAAGGTGCCGGAGGAACCCGGGGAGAACGCCTAGCCTGGGGGAATGACCGCCACCGCCGGGCCCGATCCCCGTTCCGACCTGCGGGAATTCCTGCGTTCCCGGCGCGCCCGGATCGGCCCCGAGGAGGTGGGGGCCGCCGCCCACCCGGGAAGGCGGCGCGTGCCCGGGCTGCGGCGCGAGGAGGTCGCGCAGCTCGCGGGGGTCAGCGTCGACTACTACACCCGGCTGGAGCAGGGCCGTACCCAGCACGTCTCCGCCGAGGTCCTCGACGCGGTGGCCCGTGCGCTGCGGCTCGACGCCACCGAGCGGTCCCACCTCTTCGAGCTGGCCCGGCCCCAGCGGGCCACCGGGCCCGGTCGCGCCGCCGACGCCCCCGGCCGCGCGGAGGCCGACGGCCCGCAGCGGGTGCGGGCGGGCCTGTACCGGGTCCTGGACGCCCTGGAGGACGGCACCCCGGCGATGATCATGGGGCGCAGGCTCGAAGTCCTGGCCGCGAACCGGCTCGCCGAGGCCCTGTACGCCGACTTCGGCGCGCCGGGGTCGGGTGCGCCGGCGTCGGGTACCCCGGGGTCGGGCGCCCCCGGGTCGCCTACCCCGGAGTCGGGTGCGCCGGATCGGCGCGGCCGCAACCTGGCGCGGTTCCTCTTCCGCGACCCCGCCGCCCGCGAGCTCTTCGCCGACTGGGAGGGCGCCGCGCGCGGAGTCGTGGCCGCGCTGCGGTTCTACGCCGGCAGGCACCCGTACGATCCGGATCTGGGCCCGCTCGTCGAGGAACTGAGTTCGCTCGACCGGGACTTCCGGCGCTGGTGGGCCGGTCACGACGTGCTCGAGCACACCCACGGCACCAAAAGGTTCCGGCACCCCGACGTCGGTGAACTGGCCCTGGAATACGAGTCCCTGACCTTCCCGGACGATCCCGACCAGACCCTCTACCTCTACACGGCCGAGCCCGGATCCCCCTCCGACGAGGCGCTGCGCGCCCTCGCCTCCCGGGTGGCCGGCGCGGTGCGGGCGGAACGCTGACGTCGCCCTTCTGGCACACTGGGCCACGTTATCCAGGCGGTGCAGGACAGGAAACCGGTGCGAATCCGGTGCGGTCCCGCCACTGTGACCGGACGCCCCCGCGCGGGGCCCCGGGAGTCAGACACTGACGCACCGCCTCTTTCGGTTCGACCAGGGGACGCGGATCCCCGGGAGAGGCTCCACCATGTCTTCGTACCCCCGTGCGCTGCTGCGCGCGCTCTTGCCCGTACCCCTCCTGATACCGCTGGCCGCCTGCGGGGGATCACCCGTGGCGCAGGACGCGAAGGCCGCGGCGGGCGCCGCGCCCGGCTTCCCGTACTCGGTCACCAACTGCGGTGTCACCAGCACCTATCAGGCACCGCCGCGGCGTGCGGTCGCCATGAACCAGCACGCCACCGAGATCCTGCTGGCCCTCGGGCTGGAGGGGAAGACGGTCGGGACGGCCTACCTGGACGACGCCGTACTGCCCGCCTACCGGTCCGCGTACGACAAGATCAAGGTGCTGGCGAAGGAGTACCCCTCCCGGGAGGTCCTCCTCGGCGCCAACCCCGATTTCGTGTACGGGGGTTACTCCAGCGCCTTCGACAAGGCGCAGGGCCGCGACCGGGAGGGACTCGCGAAGTCCGGTGTCAACTCCCGCCTCAGCGTGGAGTACTGCACCGAGGGCAAGGTCGGCCTCGACCAGCTCAAGACCGAAATCACCGAGGTGGCACGTACCTTCGGCGTCCCCGAGCGCGGCGAGCGGCTCATCGCCGACGAACAGCGCCGCATCGACGCCGTCACCGCACGCCTGAAGGACAAGGACAGGCCCGCCGTCTTCGTCTACGACTCGGGCGAGGCCTCCGCCTTCACCTCCGGAGGCAACGGCATCGGCAACGAGATCATCTCGCTCGCGGGCGGCACGAACGTATTCGCCGACCTCCAGGACACCTTCGGCGACGTGTCCTGGGAGAAGGTCATCGAGCGCAAGCCCGAGGTCGTCCTCATCTACGACTACGGCGGCACCACCGTCGAAGCCAAGAAGCAGCGCCTGCTCAAGGACCCGGCACTGGCCCAGGTCCCCGCGATCAGGAACCAGCGGTTCGTCGTGCTGCCGCTGTCCTCCGCCGTGCTCGGCGTACGCGTCGCGGACGCCGTCGAATCGCTGGGCGGCCAGCTCCACCCCGACGCCGCGTGAGGCTCCGGGCCGCCCGAGCGTTCACCCGTACCCCGGTCGTACTGGCCCTGCTGGCCGCCGCCCTGGCCGCGTCGGCCCTGGCGGGGCTGGTCCTGGGGCCGGTACGGATCCCCCCGGGCGAGGTGCTCGACCTCGTGCTCGCGGGGCCGGGGCCCCGGGCCGGAGGGGGCGCCTTCGGGGCGATCGTGTGGGACGTGCGCATGCCGCGCGTCCTGCTCGGGGCCGTCGTCGGCGCGGGACTGGCCGTCGCGGGAACCGTGCTCCAGGCTCTCGTCCGCAACCCGCTCGCCGACCCGTTCCTGCTCGGGGCCTCCTCCGGGGCTTCCACCGGAGCGGTGCTGGTGATCGTCTTCGGGGCCGGATTCCTCGGCTTCGCGGGCACCGCCGCCCTCCCGCTCGCCGCGTTCGCCGGGTCGATGGGCGCACTCGTCGCCGTCTACGCGATGGCCCGGCGCGGCGGTGCCATGACCACCGGCCGGCTGATCCTCGCCGGAGTCGCCGTCCAGTACGTGCTATCCGCGCTGACCAGCCTGGTCCTCGTGCTGTCCGCGCAGCCCGATCAGGTGCGCAGCGTGCTGTTCTGGACCCTCGGCGGGCTCGGCGGGGCACGCTGGAGCGAACTGGCCCTGCCCGCCGGGGCCCTGCTCCTGGGCACCGGGTCGCTCATCGCCCTGGCCCGGCCGCTGGACCTGCTGCTCGCGGGGGAGGAGGGCGCGCAGACGCTCGGCCTGGACACCGGCCGGTTCCGGGCCGCCGTGTTCGTCCTCACCTCGCTCGTCATCGGCGTACTGGTGGCCTACAGCGGGGCGATCGGATTCGTGGGGCTGATGATCCCGCACGCCGCGCGGATGGTCGTCGGAGCCGGGCACCGGGCGTTGCTGCCCGTGGCCGCGCTGGGCGGGGCGGTGTTCCTGACCCTGGCCGACCTGATCGCCCGTACCGCCGCCGCGCCGGAGGAGATCCCGGTGGGCGTGGTCACGGCGCTCGTCGGCGGGCCGTTCTTCCTGTGGATGCTGCGCAGGTCCACCCGTACAGAAGGGGTCGTGGGATGAGGGCGCGACGGCCGACCGGTCCGGTGGCGCGGGCAGCGGCCGAGGCGGCGGGACTCGCCGTCGAAGGCGTCCGGTACGAGATCGACGGGCAGCCGCTGCTGCACGGGATCGACCTCACCGCCCGCCCCGGCGAGACGGTCGGAATCGTCGGCCCCAACGGCAGCGGCAAGACCACCCTGCTGCGCTGCGTCTACGGCGCGCTGCGCCCGACCGGCGGACGCGTGCTGCTCGACGGCGTGGACGCGGCCTCGCTGGGCGTCAGGGACCGCGCCCGGCGGGTGGCGGTGGTGCCCCAGGACGCGGCCGGCACCTTCGGGCTGACCGTGCGCGAGGTGGTGGCCATGGGGCGCAGCCCGCACAAGCGCTTCTGGGAGCAGGACGGACCCGACGACGTGCGCCGCGTGGCACGGGCCCTGGAGACCGTCGGCGCGGCCGCCCTCGCGGGCCGCCGCTTCGACGAGCTCTCGGGCGGCGAGCGCCAGCGCGCCCTGGTGGCCCGCGCCCTCGTGCAGGATCCCGGGCTGCTCGCGCTGGACGAACCGACCAACCACCTGGACATCCGCTACCAGCTGGAGATCCTCGGGCTGGTCCGTGCCCTGCCGGCCACCGCCCTGCTGGTCCTGCACGACCTCAACCTGGCGGCCCTGTACTGCGACCGCCTGTACGTCCTGGAGGGCGGACGCGTGGCGGCCTCCGGCACCCCGGCGGAGGTACTGACGGAACCCCTGCTGGCCGAGGTCTACGGGGTCCGCACCCACGTCGCCGCCCACCCGACGACGGGTGCGCCGCACATCGTCTACCTTCCGCGGGACGGGGGGCGAACGGGGTACTGACCTCTGGACGGGGCCCGCCCGGTGCGGCCGGGCGGGCACGGGTCTTACTTCTTGAAGCCGCCGTACGGGACGGTGATCAGTTCCATGCCGTGGCCCGAAGGGTCCTCGAAGTAGACGCCTCGGCCGCCGTCGTTGTGGTTGATCTCGCCGGGGTGGAGCCCGTGCGGGTCGGCGAAGTAGGTGATCCTCGCCCGCTTGATCTTCTCGAAGGCCACGTCGAACTCGGCCTCGGAGACGAGGAACGCGTAGTGCTGTGCGGTGATGGATTCGGCGGGGATGGTCGCGAAGTCCAGGGTGACGCCGTTCGCGATCTCGACGGGGATGAAGGGGCCCCAGGGGGCTCCGACCTCCAGGCCGAGGAAGTACGCGAGGAACTCGGCCGACTCCCGGTGGTCACGGGAGTGGATGATCGTGTGGTTGAGCTGAACCGTCATGAGTGGATGCCTCCGAAAGGCACATCTCGGCACCTCCATGCCTCACCCAGCCGGTGACCGACACGCGATGCCGCGACATGATCCTAAACAGCCCTTACGGGATGAGTCCAATGGGTATGGGGGCAGCGGCGCTCGGGGCGGTGGAGCGCCTCACGCGCCCGGGCCCCCGTACACCGCCTTCACGTTGTCCCGCGCCGGACGGGTCCGTCCCGCCGGGCCGGCCGCGAAGACGCGGAGCAGGTTCTCCGTCACCCGGGTGGTCAGGGCGCCCGAGCGCGCGTCCAGGCCGTGGTTGGCTCCGCCGCGCCCGTCGCCCTTCGCGTCGAGGGCCTCCACCCAGCGCATCGTCCCCGTCGCGAAGACGGCGGCGCCGCTCGGAGTCGTGTAGTACGCCGTGTCCTGGTGGCTGGGGCGGCCCTCGCAGACCACGGGGGAGTGAGCCAGGATCTCGATCGGACGCGGAGTCGTGAAACCGGTGTCGACCTTGTCGTACTCCACGCCGACCAGGTGCGGGTAGCTGTCGCCGGCCTTCGCGCCGGTGCCCTCGAAGAGCCAGTGGCCCGGGTTGGTCACCACGTACGGGGCGTCCACCGGGTAGCCGTCGTAGATCACGCCGAGCAGCGAGCTCTCCGGGTCGGCGCCCGGCGCGGAACGGAAGTCGACGGTGGCGGGGTGGCCGCGCTTGAAGCCGGGGTCCTGCGCGTAGGAGGACTTGTAGCAGACCACCGTACGGTCCGGTCCGAGCTCGGAGGCCTCCAGCCGGATCCGGCGGTAGCAGCAGTTCGCGCCCAGGATCGCGATGTTGCTGCCCGCGTCCCGGGCCGCCGTGACGTGCGCGCGCTGCTCGGGTGACCAGTACTCGTCGTGGCCGAGGGAGAGGACCGCCGCGGCACCCTCCAGCAGGCGCTTCTCCCGGGCCACGTCGGTGGTCGTCGTGTACGCCAGGGGGATGCCGAGCCGCTCGGCCAGCGCGAGCAGCGGAGCCTCGTACACGAGGAAGAGACCCGCGCCGTCGTCGTACTCGTAGGGCCGGTCGAAGGTCACGGCGAGCGAGCGCGAGGCGTATCCGCCGCTGGGGCCGTCGTAACTGCCGTAGCCGCCCCAGCGGTTGTACGCCTGCCAGGTCGCCACCGCGTTGACCACGACGGTACGTCCGGCCGTCGCGGCGGACCGCACGGTGACGGGGACGAACCGCTGGCCCTCGCCGCCCTGCGCGTCGAGGCGCAGCAGGTAGCAGCCCTCGGGCCAGTCCCTGGTCTCGACGGTGGTGCTACGGGCCCACCGGGTGCGGACCGTACGGGTCGCGGCCTCCACGGTGTGGTCCGGCTGACGCACCCCGGGCAGGGCCTCGGAGCGCCAGACCAGGCGGGCCCGGGCGCCGCCGTACCAGCCCATGCGGTACGCGGAGACGGTGAACCGGGGTGCGGTGGTGGAGACGTGCAGGCCGAAGGACTCGCCGGGCAGCACGCTGACCCGGTCGGCGAAGCCCTCGATGGCGCGGGCCGGGCCGGCCTTGGAGACCTGCCAGTCGGCGTTCCCCGGACGGGCGTTCTCCGCCCGGACGTCAAAGCCGTGCGGCCCCTCCTTCTTTCCGGGCGGACCGGACGGTGCCGGGCTCTCGCCGGTCCCCGCCCCGTCCGCCCCGTCCGGCTTTCCGGCGTCGCCGTTCGCGCAGCCGGCCACGGCTGCCAGCCCGGCGGCGGTGGCCGCGGCCCCCGTCGCCAGGGCGAGGAACCGCCGCCTGCCCGCGCCTTCGCCGTCCCCGGATATGTGCTCCTGATCCATACGGGTCACGCTATGTCACCCTGTGGGCTCGGCTTTTGTCGCCCCGCGGAGTGTCCCGGGATCGGATGAGCCGGGGATCGGATGAGCCGGGGATCGGATGAGCCGGGGATCGGACGGGCCAGAGGTCGGGTGGGCCGGAGATCACCCCAGCTTGACCCTCACCACCTGGCTCGCCCCCTCCAGGGCCGCGAGGCTGCCGAAGCCGAGCTGGAGCCCGGACCCTGTGCTCGCCGAGACCACGCTCGTCGGCTGGGACAGCACCTGGGTGACGGGCCGGTTCCATACCAGGGTCAGTCCCGGCAGGGTGCGGGTCGGATCCGAGACGCAGACCACGGCCGTGCCGTCGCCGAGTTCCCGCACCGTGACCGAGCACGGGGCGCTCGCCCGCAGGGCACCGATCGTCGCGGGCTGCCAGAAGTTCACCCCGGTGAAGCCGAGCGAGCCCACCGCCACTCCCTGGGCGGTCGGGTTGTTGGCGAGCACCGTGAGCCATCCGGTGGCGGCGGACCGGGCCGAAGTCTGGGCGGCCGAGGCGCCCGGCAGCAGCTGGTAGACGTAGCTGCCGGCGGTCGGGTTCGTCCCGTGGTCGTACCAGAGGGTCAGGTAGCGCCGGGTGAGGGCGGTGGTGGAAGCGCTCCGGTTGATGTCGCTCCACCGGCCGGTGCGGGCCTCCCGCAGCGCCCGGAAGGTGCCCGAACCCGACATCACATAGCCGCCGAAGCCCGCCAGGTGCGCCCAGCCGGGCCCGGGGAAGGACGCGGTCCAGCCCAGGGTGACCGGCTGGACCGTGCCGCCCACGGTCAGGGCGTGCGTGCCCGTCGCGCCCAGGTTCCGGTTGTCGATGACCGTGTCGACCGCGGCGCCGTCCGTGGAGCCGATCCCGGCGCCCAGGCAGACGACCGTGTCGGCGAGGAAGAACCAGGACTTGCGGGCCGTGAGCGTGCTGCCCAGCCCCTTCAGGTGCTGGCCCACCGAGGCGAACTCCCCGTCGGTCGTGCCGCCCACCCAGGTGGCGTCGGGCCGGGAGGCGCCCCAGTTGCCCCCGGCCCCGTCGGCCAGGGCCTTGCGGGAGACCGTGGTCCCGGGCAGCCGGTAGGGATCGACCGTGGGCCAGAAGGCGTCCGAGTACTGGCCGTTCCCGGAGGTTGCGCCCCACCAGGAGAGCATGCCGCTGCCCGTGTGCCAGCCGCGCAGGTTCTCCCCGTTGCCCGTCTCGTAGTGCGTGATCCGCTTCGAGGCCATGGACAGGGAGGCCGCCCACGTCGGCCTGCGGTGCGTGGCCCGGTCCATCGAGGGGAACAGCCGGTGCGCCACCGGCTCGGGCACCGCCGTCACCGTGGCGTCCGCCGCGACCTCCGCGAGGCGGGCCAGGGCCGACAGACCCTGCGTGGCGTCCGCCAGCGGGGGACTGTAGTAGTCCCGCGCGGTCCAGCCCTTCACCAGTCCGCGCCAGCGGGTCCGTTCGGCGGCGGACGCACCCTCGGCGAGGAGCAGGATCGCGGCGAGGACCGAGTGCCCGCGGGTGTGGTCGTCCAGCTGGGCCTGGAGGGGATCGGCCAGTTGGACCCCCCGGCTGGGGGCACGCCCCGATACGGCGTCCATCATCAGCCCGTTGTAGAGGAACGGCGCCCACGCGTGCTCCACCGCGTCGAAGACGATCTGCGCCCCGGGGTCCGTCACCTCCCAGGCCGTCCCCTTCAACAGGCCGAACAGCATGCCCAGTCCGCCGAGCATGACCGAGCCGTACGAGCCGGTGTACGCGACGTAGGTGTGCTGGATGAAGGAGCCGTCCCGGTAGAGCCCGTCGCCGGAGGTGACGTACGGAAACACCGGCGAGAGCGCGTCCCGGGCCAGGGCGATCTTCGCGTCGTCGCCGCCGACCACACCGCGCAGCGCGAGCACCCGGCACAGGTCCACCCGGTTCGCTCCCGTACTGGTCCCCGTGTACGCGCCGACCGTGGAATCCGGGACGAAGTGGTCCACGGCGGCGCAGTAGGCGGTGAGCTGGGCCGCGGAGAGCCGGTCGTACATCAGGACGACCGTGTCGAGCAGCGCCTGGGGGGCGCCGATCTGCCAGCACCACCAGTTTCCGTACCGCGCCTGGCCGGCGTTGTAGACCTGGGCGTGGAGATGGTCCAGCCCGGTCAGCACGGCCGTCCGCAGCGCGGCGTCGCCGGTGAGCCCCGTGCCCGGTCTGACATAGGCCTCCGCCATCGTCCGCAGCCGGTAGTAGCTCTGGGCCATCCACTCGGGGTCGGTGGTGAAGACCTGATCGGGCCAGAGCGAGCCGGTCGCCGGAGCCATCGAGGTGCGCCACTGCCCGGCCTGCGCACCCAGCGCGGCCAGCCGGGTGCGGAAGGGTTCCGCGGTGGGGGAGGACACGGCGCCCAGGACGAGGCCCTGCCACACCGCGCGCATGGCGGCGTGCACCGAGGCCACCGTCCCGGCGGTCGCCGGGAGGACGGGGGTACCGAGCAGCATCACGCCGCCGCCGACCGCCGTGAGGAAGGCACGGCGGCTCCACACATCTGTCATCACAGTCTCCTTTGACTGAAACGCCGATTCGCCCGAAACGCTGCGTCCCCCGTGTACTTGGTCCCCCGTGTGCTGCGGCCCCCCGTGCACCTCGTCCCCGTACAGCCCGTCCCCGTGTACTTCGGCTCACGCCCCCCTTCACCTCATGCGACGTGCTCGCGGTAGCGGTCGATCACCTCCCGCAGCACCTGGGCGCCGTCCCGGGCCCACAGCCCGGGATGGAAGATCTCCACCTCCACCGGCCCCAGGTACCCCGCGGAGTCGGTCAGCTCCCGGAAGGCCCTCAGGTCGATCGAGCCGTCGCCCAGCTGTCCCCGCCCCAGCAGCACGCCCTCGGGGAGCGGCGTCACCCAGTCGGCGACCTGGACGGACACGATCCGTCCGGCCTCTCCGGCCCGCCGGACCTCGGAGGGCAGCCGCTCGTCCCACCACAGGTGGTAGGAGTCGACGACCACGCCCACCCGCGACGCCGGGAACTCCTCGGCGATGTCCAGGGCCTGACCGAGGGTGGAGACCACGCAGCGGTCCGCCGCGTACATCGGGTGCAGCGGCTCGATCCCCAGCCGCACCCCGTGCCCGGCGGCGTACGGGACCAGCTCGCCCAGGATGTCGACGATCCGCCGTCGGGCTCCCGCCAGATCCCGGTCGCCGTCCGGCAGGCCGCCCGAGACCAGGACCAGCGTGTCGGCGCCCAGTTCGGCGGCTTCCTCCACGGCACGGCGGTTGTCTTCGAGGGCGGCCGCCCGCCCGGCCGGATCGGCGGCGGTGAAGAAGCCGCCCCGGCACAGCGAACTGACGCGCAGTCCGGCGTCGGCGACCAGCTTCGCGGCCTCCCGCACCCCGAACCGCTGGACGGGATCGCGCCACAGCCCCACCGCACCGACCCCGGCCGCGGTACACCCGGCCACCAGCTCGGGAAGGGACCACTGCCGGATCGTCTCCTGGTTCAGGCTGAACCGGGCGGGCGCCGGTGCCGGGCTCACGAGGCCACTCCGTGCAGCGCCAGCAGCTGTCGCATCCGGTCCTCGGCGAGCTCCGGGTCCGGGAACAGCCCGAGGTCGTCCGCCAGTTCGTAGGCCGTGGCCAGATGGGGGAGCGAGCGGGCCGAGTGCAGCCCGCCCACCATCGCGAAGTGATCCTGGTGTCCCGCGAGCCAGGCCAGGAACACGACGCCCGTCTTGTAGTAGCGGGTGGGCGGGGTGAACAGGTGCCGGGACAGCGCCACCGTCGGATCCAGCAGCTCCCGGAATCCGGCCGTATCGCCCTGGTCGAGGGCGAGCGCCGCCCTCGCCGCGATCGGGGCGATCGGGTCGAAGATCCCCAGAAGGGCGTCGCTGGCCAGCTCGCCGTCCCCGGCGATCAGCTCCGGATAGTGATAGTCGTCGCCCGTGTAGCAGCGCACGCCCGCGGGCAGCCGCCGGCGGATGTCCACCTCGCGCCCCGCGTCGAGGAGCGAGACCTTGATGCCGTCGACCTTCTCCGGACACTCGGAAATGATCTTCAGGAAGACGTCCGTGGCCTCGTCCAGACCGGCGTGCCCCCAATACCCCTCCAGCGCGGGGTCGAACATCGGCCCCAGCCAGTGCAGGACCACCGGCCGGGAGCTCTGCCGCAGCAGCCTCCCGTACGCCTCCAGGTAGTCCTCCGGATCGCGCGCCGCCGCGGCCAGGGCCCGGGAGGCCATCAGTACGGCCGTCGCCCCGCACTCCTCGACGAGCGTCAGCTGCTCCTCGTATGCCGCGGTGACGGCGGCCAGGGAATGCGTGGTGTCCGGAGCCAGCTGGTCGGTGCCCGCCCCGCAGACGATCCGGCCGCCCACCGACCGGGCTTCCGCGGTCGAACGGCGGATCAGTTCGGCCGCGGCCGGCCAGTCCAGGCCCATCCCGCGCTGCGCCGTGTCCATGGCCTCGGCGACCCCGAGTCCCTGCGCCCAGAGCGTGCGCCGGAAGGCCAGCGTGGACTCCCAGTCGACGACCGGTCCGGAATCGGCCGCGGCGGCCAGGGGATCGGCCACCACGTGCGCGGCCGAGTAGAAGGTGCGGCTGCGGGCCGGGCCGCAGGTGAGCGGCGCCAGCGGAGCGGTGACGGGCGCGTGGAGCCGCAGCCCGCCGTCCGCCGAGGGGAGCCGGATGCTCACAGCGCCACCTCCGGGACCACGAGCCGTCGGCCCTCCGCCGAGGAGCGCAGCCCGAGATCGGCCAGCTGTACCCCGCGGGCCCCGGCCAGCAGGTCCCACCGCCAGGGCTCGTCCCGTACGACATGGCGCAGGAAGAGCTCCCACTGGGCCTTGAAGCCGTTGTCGGCGGGGGAGTTGTCCGGGACCTCCTGCCACTGGTCGCGGAACGTCTCGGTCAGCGGCAGGTCCGGGTTCCACACCGGCTTCGGGGTCGTCGCGCGGTGCTGGATCCGGCAGCCGCGCAGCCCGGCGACCGCCGAGCCGTGCGTCCCGTCCACCTGGAACTCCACGAGCTCGTCACGGTTGACCCGCACCGCCCAGGAGGAGTTGATCTGCGCGACGGCGCCGCCCTCCAGCTCGAAGATCCCGTACGCCGCGTCGTCCGCGGTGGCCTCGTACGGCTTGCCCTCCTCGTCCCAGCGGCGGCCGATGTGGGTGCGCGTCAGCGCCTGCACCGTGCGGACCCGGCCGAACAGCTCGTGCAGCAGGTACTCCCAGTGCGGGAACATGTCGGCGACGATGCCGCCGCCGTCCTGGGAGCGGTAGTTCCACGAGGGGCGCTGGGCGGGCTGCCAGTCTCCTTCGAAGACCCAGTAGCCGAACTCCCCGCGCACGGACAGGATCTCGCCGAAGAAGCCGCCGTCGATGAGCCGCTTGAGCTTCAGCAGGCCCGGCAGGAACAGCTTGTCCTGCACCACCCCGTGCTTGACGCCGGCCGCGTCGGCCAGCCGCGCGATCTCCAGGGAGGACTCGAAGGTGAGGGCCGTGGGCTTCTCGCAGTACACGTGCTTGCCGGCCGCCACGGCCTGCCGCACGGCCGCCTCGCGGGCGCTGGTGACCTGGGCGTCGAAGTAGATCTCGACCTCGGGGTCGGCCAGCACCGCGGCCAGGTCCGTGCTCACGTGCTCCAGGCCGTGCCGCTCCGCGATGGCCCGCAGGGCCGCCTCGCGGCGCCCGACCAGCACCGGCTCCGGCCACAGCACCGTGCCGTCGCCGAGGTCGAGCCCGCCCTGCTCGCGCAGTGCGAGCAGGGAGCGGACCAGGTGCTGGCGGTATCCCATCCGCCCGGTGACGCCGTTCATGGCGATCTTGATCGTCCTGCGCTGCACGGTGTCCCCTCCTTCGTCTTGTTGCGTGTTCCTGTGTGGAGCTGCCGAGAAAACGAATAGAAAGCGCTTTCTCTGCGATCAGGCTAGGGCCGCTCCCCGACGAGACGCAAGACTCTTACGGGTGATAGAAAGCGCTTTCTTCGTCGGCGACTATGGAGATCCACACGTCGGGTGAGACGATGACCCGGGACAGATCGGAAGGAGGGGATCATGGCGGTCACACTCGCCGAAGTGGCGGTGCACGCGGGCGTATCGCCCGCCACGGTCTCGCGCGTGCTGAACGGCGGGTACCCGGTGGCGGGCGCCACCAGGACCCGCGTGGAGCGGGCGATCGAGGACCTCGGCTACATCGCCAACGGCCCCGCGCGGGCCCTCGCCGCCGCGACCTCGGACCTGATCGGCGTCCTCGTCCACGATGTCGCCGACAGCTTTTTCGGGATCCTCGCCGGATCCCTGCAGAGCGCCCTGACCCCCGGCGGACAGGGCGGCCCGCGTCGGCTCGCCGTCGTCTGCAACACCGAGGGCGCCCCGGCCGCCGAGCTCGACTACCTCGCCCTCCTGGAAGGCCAGCGGGCCGGCGGGGTCGTCCTGACCGGCGGCGCCGTGGAGGAACCGGACCACACCCGGGCGCTCGCCGCCCGGCTCGCCCGCATCGCGGCCACCGGCGCCCCGGTCGTGCTGTGCGGGCGGCCCCCGCTCCCCATGCCCGCCGGACTCCCCGTCGCCACCGTCATGTTCGACGACCGGGGCGGCGCCTTCCGGCTCACCGAGCACCTGCTCACGCTCGGGCACCGGCACATCGCCTACGTGGCCGGCCCGCCCGGCCTCAGCACCACCCGAGAGCGCCTCGCCGGACACCAGGACGCCCTGCGCGAGCACGACCCCGCGCTGCCCGCGCACTGCGCCGGGCTCACCGTGCACGCCGGGTTCGAGCGCTCCGCCGGATACGACGCCACCCGCGAACTGCTCCGCCGCCGGACGCCCTTCACCGCCGTGGCCGCCGCCAACGACACCGTCGCCACCGGCGTCGCCGCGGCCCTGCGCGAAGCCGGCCTGCGGATACCCGAGGACGTCTCCGTCGCGGGCTTCGACGACCTGCCGGTCTGTGTGGACACCGCCCCTGCCCTCACCACGGTCCGGCTGCCGCTGCGCGAAGCCGGGGTGCTCGCGGCCCAGCTCGTCACGGGCCGCAGAGCGCTGCCCCCGGGCGGCATCACGACGCTTCCCGCCGAACTGACGGTGCGCGCCTCCACCGGGCCTCCGCCCGCCGTCACCACCGAAGGGGGCCGTCCGTGAAGTACGCCTTCTCCACCCTCGGCCTGCCCGGCACCCCGCTGGAGCGCAGCGCCGGCCTGGCCGCCGCGCACGGATACCAGGGGCTCGAGCTGCGGGCCCACCCCGAGGAGCCCCTGCATCCCGCCAGCTCCGCCGCCGACCGCGCGGCCGGCCTGCGCACCCTGACCTCCGCGGGCGTCACCGTCCTCGGAGTCGCGGGGTACGCCAGGGTCGCCGCGCCCGGCCCCGACGAGCCCGTCCTCGCCGAGGTCCAGGCCCTGGTCCGGCTCGCCGCCGACCTCGAAGCCCCCTACGTACGGGTCTTCCCCGGCGGCGGTGAACAGCCGCCTGCCGACGCCGACGGGCACGCGGTCCGCAGGCTCCGGGCCGCCGCGCCGTTCGCCGAGCGGCACGGGGTGCGGATCCTGCTGGAGACCCACGACTCGCACCGCACGGGGACCGCCACGGCCCGGGTTCTCGACCGGGTCGCGCATCCGGGCGCGGGCGCGCTGTGGGACGTACTGCACACCTGGCTCGGGGGCGAGTCCCCGGCCGAGTCGAGCCGGGCCCTCGCCCGGCACCTGGGGTACGTACAGGTCAAGGACGTGGCGTCCGCGCGGGAGCTGACCCCGCTCGGGCTCGGCGGGGGCGCGCTGCCGCTCGCCGAGGCGGTGGCCCTCGCGCCGCGGAACGGCTGGCTCTGCTGGGAGTACGAGAAGCGCTGGTACCCCGCCGCCGACGAACTCCCCGAGCGGCTCGGGCCGGGCCGGGAGTACCTGGAGCGGCTGGTCCGGGACGCGGCGTAGGGCGACGGCCTAGGCCGAACGGGTCAGCCGGGCCCGGTCGACGGGATGGCGGAAGTCGATGCCCCGGGCGTAGCGCTCCACTTCCTCGATGGCCGATGCTGCCAGGCGGTCCAGTTCGCCGCCCAGGGAACCGGCCACGTGCGGGGTGAGCAGCACGTTGGGCAGGTCGTACAGCGGGGAGTCGGCGGGCAGTACCTCCGGCTCGGTGTGGTCGAGTACGGCGTGCAGCCGGCCCGAGACCAGCTCCGCGGTCAGCGCCGCGGTGTCGACGAGCGAGCCGCGCGCGGTGTTCACGAGGGTGGCGCCGTCCGGCATCAGGGCCAGCCGGGCCGAGTCCAGCAGACGGCGGGTCTCCGCCAGCTCGGGGGCGTGCAGGCTCACCACGTCGCTGCGGGAGAGCAGTTCGTCCAGGGCGACGGCCTCGGCGCCGAGGGCGGCGAGGCCGGCCGGATCGGCGTAGGGATCGTGCACGAGCACCCGCAGGTCGAAGGGGCGCAGCAGCTCCAGCACGCGCCGGCCGATGAGCGAGGCGCCGACCAGGCCGACGGTACGGCGGTAGTTGCCGACGGCGGGGTAGTGGCGGAGCGGGTCGATGTGGCCGCGGGCCGCCCGGTAGGCGTGCGCGGAGTCCAGTACGCGCTTGTTGGACAAGAGGATGGCGGCGAGCGTGTACTCCGCCACCGGCAGGGCGTTCACGGCGGCCGAGCTGGAGACGAGCAGCCCGCGCTCCCAACAGGCGGGGGTGACATGGTGTTTGACGCTCCCAGCCGCGTGCACGACCGCCCGGAGTTCCGGCATCAGCTCCAGTGCCCGCGCGTCCAGCGGAGGGCAGCCCCACCCGGTGAACAGGACCTCGGTCACGGCCAGCCTGCGGCGCAGGCCCTCCTCGGAGCGGGCCCGGCCGAAGTCGGTGACGAGGAGCGCGGGGTCCACGTCGGCGACGCGGGTCAGCTCCGGAAGGATCCGGTCGCCGAGGACGGCGGCCCGGGTCCCGGGGCTCATGGCGAGCACGGTCACCGGCCTGCGGGGCGAGGAGGGAGGGGAGGGGGCGGAGCCGGCGGCGGGGTGGGTCACTTGACGGCTCCTGCGGTGAGATCCGAAGTCCCGATGGTCACAAACCCCGGCCGCGGCGCCGGGAGCGACACGGGCGAAGGGGCTCCGGGGCCGCCGCTCCCCAAAGAGGCGGCCCCGGAGTTGTTCGCGGGCCTCATCCTTTTGCTCGCGCGATCATGTCGTCAAGGCCGCATCGAGTATTCGATCGAAACGAACACACAATACGCGCATGTGATGGTCTCGGATCCATGCAGGGCTGCGGGCTGTGACCACGGGCTGCGGCTACGGGCGGACAGTCAGCCGGGGAAGCAGGTCCAGATGCTGCCGCGGCCCCTCCCGCCCCGCCGCGCGGTCCTCCAGCCGGTCCAGCAGCATCCCGGCCGCCCGGGCCCCCACCTCCCGCTTGGCCGGGGCCACCGCCGACAGGGGTACGTCGGCCAGCTCGGCCACCTCGTCGTCGTACGTGATCACCGCCAGGTCCTCCGGCACCCGCACCCCCCGCGCCTGGAGCCGCGGGATCAGCATGATCGCGTCCGTGTCGCTGTGGATCAGGGCGGCGGTCACCCCACCCTCGGCCACCGCCGCGCACAAGTAGTCCAGGGTCCGCGCGAAGGGCTCGGCCTCCGCGAGCGACGCCGCCCCGGCCGCCGTGCCCGCGGCGGCGGAGGAGGCCGCCCCGGTGGCGGGCCACGCCGGCGCGGGCTCCAGTCCGAGGGTGGCCACGGCCGCCGCGAAGCCCGTCCCCAGCCGCCCCGACGTCGGGGTCTCGCGGCTGGCCAGCGCGATCCGTTTGTGGCCCAGTTCCGCCAGGTGCCGCACGGCCCGCGCCGCGCCGTCCGCGTGGTCGGAGGCCACCCGGTCCAGGGAGGCCGCCGGATGCCCCGGCGGTGCCCACCGCTCGACCAGGACGGTGGGCACCGGCAGTTCGGCCGTCCACGCCCCTTCGCCTGGTCCGGGCGTTCCGGCCTGCCAGGTCGGGGTCAGGAGCAGCCCGTCGGCCCCCGTCGAAAGCAGCCGCTCCGCCTGGGTGCGGTCCTCGCCCGCGAGGTACCGGGTCAGCCCGACGGCGAGCCGGGCGCCCCTCGCCTCGACCACCTCGCGGGCCCCCCGGACCACGTCCGCGAAGTAGTACTCGGTGGTCGGTACGACCATTCCGATCACCGGCCCTGCGGCGCCGCGCTCCGTACCGGCGCCCGTGCCTGCGGCGCCCGGCTCCACCCCGGCCGGCTCCACGCCGGCCGGGTCGGACCCCAGCCGGCTGATCACCCCGTGCGTCCGCTGGATCTCGCCCCGCGCCGCCATCGCCTCTACGTCCCGCCGCAGGGTCACGGGGGAAATGCCGAGCTCTCCGGCGAGTTCCGCGACACGGGCAGTGCCCCGTTCCCGGACGAGGGCGAGAACCCGGGCCTGGCGCTGGTCGACATGTGGTCTCAAGGATCCCCCTGCGGCTTGCCTGGTCCGTGGTCGGCGGTACGTGCCGCTCGATTCCACCACAGAAAGCCGAAACGATCGATTCGATCGCATCAGGTCAAGGCGACGTCGGCCGGACGCTGTTCGCCTCCGAGGAACGGGGAGAGCCCCGGCACCGAGCCACCCCTGAGGGACCGGCTCCGCCCGCCCGCCCGCGCCCGGCCGCCCGACGGCTGCTGCTCGGCCGGCCGTCCGCGAGGTCTTTTGCGATCGTGTGAACTCCTACGCCGTCCCCGAACCGGCCGGGGCGGCAGCGGCTGCGGACTCCGACCTCGCGGTCTGCTCCGTGGACGAGGGCCGGGCCATCGGAAAACGGCTCGCCGACCTCTTCCGAGGGCACCAAGAGGGGGTCGGAAGGGGCCGCACGGGACGCCCGCCCGCATCCCCGGGGGGCCGGGCGGCGATCTACACTGCCGTCCTGTCGATCACGTGCCGGACGAGTGCGGAGGAACGAAAGAATGCGCCATCTCCCCCTGGGCAGTTCAGGTCTTCAGGTCTCGGCGATCGGGCTCGGCTGCAACAACTTCGGCGGCCGCCTCGACGCCCAGGCCACCCGTACCGTCGTCGACGCAGCACTCGACGCGGGCATCACCCTCCTCGACACCGCCGACATCTACGGGGGCGCCGGGGGCTCCGAACGCCACCTCGGCGAGGCCCTCAAGGGGCGCCGGGACCAGGTCGTCCTCGCCACCAAGTTCGGCTACGACGGCGTGGACATGGGCTACGGACCCGCCGCCGGCTCCCGCGCCGGCCGCGCCTACATCCGGCGGGCGGTCGAAGCCTCCCTGACCCGCCTGGGGACCGACTACATCGACCTCTACCAACTCCACAGCCCCGACCCGGACGTTCCCGTGGCCGAGACGCTCGCCGCGCTCACCGAACTCGTCACCGAGGGCAAGATCCGCTACATCGGCCACTCCAACTTCAGCGGATGGCAGCTCGCCGAAGCCGCCCACGTGGCCCGCGAGACCGGCGCGGCGCCCTTCGTGTCGGCCCAGAACGAATGGTCGCTGCTCCAGCGGTCGGCGGAGCGCGAGCTGGTCCCGGCCGCCCTCCACTACGGCGTGGGCGTGCTGCCGTACTTCCCGCTGGCCAACGGGCTGCTCACCGGGAAGATCCGCCGGGGCGCGCCCGTTCCCGCGGGTTCCCGCCTCGAGGGCCGCGACGCCTACCTCACCGACGAGCGCCTCGACATCGTGGAAGCCCTGGCGGTGCTCGCCGACAAGCACGGGCGCACCGTGCTGGAACTCGCCATCGGCTGGCTCTCCGCCCAGCCCGGCTGCGCCTCCGTCATCGCGGGCGCCACCTCGGCCGAGCAGGTACGGGCCAACGCCGCCGTCGCCGACCGGCCGCTCGACGTCGAACTCCTCGCGGAGGTCGACGCCGTCGCGGAGGCTGCCGCCGGCTGACCGGAGCCCTGCCGTGTTCCCGCCGTCAGGAGGCGTCGGGCGACGGACCCGCCGAAGCGGACTCCGAGGGGGATGCGGAGGCGGACGCCGAGGCCGACGCCGACGCCGACGCCGATTCCGACGGGCTCGGCGAGGCGCTCCCCGATGCGTCGGCCGACGTACTGGCCGACGTACTGGCCGACGGGCTGGCGGAAGCCGTGCCCGTCGGGGCCCCGGTCAGGATCTCAACCTGGCCGGTGTCCAGCGAGTAGTAGGCGCCGACCACGGCCAGCGAGCCCTTCTTCACCAGAGGCGCCAGATCCGCGTTGCCCCGCAGCTCGTCCGCCGTCACCTTGATCTGATGGCGGATCATCGTGTCGACCGGGTCGGAGCCCGGGTCCTTGACCGTCAGCTCGTAGGCCGGCACCAGCGCCCTTTCGATCGCCCGCAGGTTGCCGGGCAGCGGGTCGCCGTCCCGCAGCGCCTTGTACGAGGCGTCGATGGCTCCGCAGCGCTGGTGCCCGAGGACCAGGATCAGCGGGGTGCCCGCCGTCATGGGCCCGAACTCCACCGACCCGGTCACCACCGGGCCGACCGCCTGCCCGCCCGTGCGCAGCACGAACAGGTCGCCGAGCCCGGTGTCGAAGAGCAGCTCCGGCGGCACCCGGGAGTCGATGCAGGCCAGGATCACGCCGAAGGGATCCTGCGTCTGCGCCACCAGCTCACGGCGGCCCGGATCCCGGTCGGGGTGGTTGAGGCTGCCGCTCACCCAGCGCTTGTTGCCCTCCATCAGGCGGCTGTACGCCCCCTCGGGGGTGCTCGGCCGGGGTTCGGGCGCGGCCGTCGTCGCCTTCGGGGTGCTCTTCGCCGAGCATCCCGTGAGCAGGGCGGCGGCAGCCGTGAGGCCACCCGTCAGCACGAGCCTGCGCGGCGGAAGTCCTGCTCTGTCCATCGGGTCGTATCCCTCGGTGCCGTTCGGACGCGTCCGTACGCCCGGACCGAGGGCGATTCTCGGGCGGTACGGGCCGCCGGTGCGGCAGGCTCACGCGGGGTCGCCCGTGTCGGCCCCCGACGGCCGAACGGGACCGTGCGCCGGAGCACGGTCCCGTCCGACCAGAGCCAGAGCCAGAGCCGGCCCCCGAGCCCGAGGCCCGCAGCCTCAGGACACGATGTCCTTGCGCGCGAACCCGCGGAACGCGAGCGCGAACAGCACCACGGCGTACGACACCGACACCACCGTCCCCTTGATCATCCCGCCCCATTCGAGCTGCGGCTGCAAGGCGTCGGCCCAGGCGAACTGCCAGTGCGCCGGCAGGAACTCCCGCCAGGACCCCAGCGCCGTCACCGCGTCCAGTACGTTGCCGACGATCGTCAGCCCGACCGCCCCTCCCACCGCGCCCAGCGGCGCGTCCGTCCGCGTCGACAGCCAGAACGCCAGCCCGGCCGTGACCAGCTGCGACACGAAGACGAACGCCACGGCGATCGCGAGCCGCCCGACCGTGTCCCCGGCCGGGAGCGAGCCACCCGCGGGGAGTTCCAGCGGCCCCCACCCGTAGGCCGCCGTACCCGCGGCGAGCGCCACCAGCGGCAGCAGCACCATCGCGGCCAGGCTGAACCCGAGGGCGACCACCAGCTTGCTCCACAGCAGCCGGGCCCTGGGCACGGGGGAGGCCAGCAGGTAGCGGAGCGAGGACCAGCTGGCCTCCGAGGCCACCGTGTCCCCGCAGAACAGCGCCACCGGCACCACCAGCAGGAACCCGGCCGACACGAACAGACAGGTGGCCGCGAAGTTCGCGCCCGAAGCCGTCGCCGTGTCGATCAGCGTGATCCGGCCGTCGCCGCCGCTCCGGCTGCCCGGGCCGCCGCCGACCGCGAAGGCGATCATCAGGATGAAGGGCAGCGCGGCCAGAATCCCGCCCATCACCAGCGTCCGCCGCCGGCGCCACTGCCGCAGCGCTTCCACGCGCAGCGGCAGCGTCCGGTTCGCCCGGTAGCCGTGGGCGACCTCGCGGCCGATGCCGTCCGGCGTCACGTCGCGGTTCACGGGCGAACCCGAGCCCGAGCCCGCGTCCGCGTTCACATCCGTCACGGCGTTCATGCCGCGCCTCCGATCAGGGTGAGGAACGCGTCCTCGAGCCGCCGGTGCGGACCCACTCCCGAGACCGGCACCTCCAGTCGTACGAGTTCGGCGATCAGCTCGGCGGCGCTGGCGCCGTCGAGCCGTACGAGCAGACCGTCCTCGGCGCGCACGACGGACTCCACTCCCTCCAACACGGCGATCTTGCCGATGACCGTCTCGTCCACCGGTTCGGCCAGTGACACCAGCAGCACGTCCCCGCCGCCGGTGATCTCGGCGACCTCGCCCGCCTGGACGAGCCGCCCGCGGTCCATGACCACCAGGTGCGTGCAGGACTGCTCGACCTCCGACAGCAGGTGACTGGAGACGATGACCGTCCGCCCGCCGGCCGCGTACCGGATCATCACGTCGCGCATCTCGCGGATCTGCGGCGGGTCCAGACCGTTGGTCGGCTCGTCGAGGATCAGCAGGTCCGGCATGCCGAGCATGGCCTGCGCGATCGCGAGGCGCTGGCGCATGCCCTGCGAGTACGTGCGCACGGCCCGCTCCAGCGCGTCGCCCAGACCGGCGATCTCCAGGGCCTCCTCCATGTGGGAGTCGGCGGCGGGGCGGCCCGTGGCCTGCCAGTACAGCTCCAGGTTGGCCCGCCCGGTCAGGTGCGGCAGGAAGCCGGCACCTTCCACGAACGCCCCGACCCGCGAGAGCACCGGCGCACCGGCCCGGATCTGGTGCCCGAAGACCCGGATCTCACCGGCATCCGGGCTGATCAGGCCCATCAGCATCCGCAGGGTGGTGGTCTTGCCCGCGCCGTTGGGCCCGAGCAGGCCGAGCACCTGGCCCTTCTCCACCCGGAACGACAGGTCCCGTACGGCGTACCGGTCCTGCGCCTTGGCATAGCGCTTGGTCAGCCCGGTGATCTCCAGCGGTACGCCGGCCAGCGCCGGGTCCGGCTGCGCCGCGCCCGCCCGGCCCCCGCCCGGCCCCCGGCCGGTCCTGCGGATCCCCACCAGCGCGGCGGCCAGCAGCGCGGCCCCGAGCGGCATCCACCAGGTCCAGGCGGGCAGCCCGGAGGACGCCGTGCGCACCCCGGACGCCACGGGAACGGCCAGCGGGCCCTGCGCCGAGACGGTGTAGGTCGCCGGCGCGACCGGGGAGGCGTAGCCGAGGTCGGTGGCGGCGACGACGAGCCGCAGCCGGTGTCCGGCCTCCACGGCGTGGTCGATCGCGGGCAGCCGCAGCTCGACGGTCTTGTCCTGCTGGGCGCCCTCCACCCGGACCGGGGCCACCAGCTGACTGGGCAGTACCTGCCGGCGCCCGTCGGGGCCGACGTCGTACACCTTGCCGAACAGGACGGCCGAACCGTCCGCAGCTGTAGACCTCACCTTTAGGGTGATGGTCGGGGTCCCGGTGATCCGGGTTTCCGTCGTCAGCGGCTCCGAGTCGAAGCGGGCGTTCTGCCCGGGGAAGTCCAGCGAGAGGCCGCCTCCGAGGGCGGCGAGCTGCCCGCCGATGCCGGGCAGCGCGGACAGCGCGGGCGGGGCTCCGCCGGCCGGGTTGGCGAAGGTCTGCTCCCGGCCGGTCAGGGCGAACTCGCGGGGCCCGGAGAGCAGCCCGGGATAGGTGGAGCCGCTCGCTCCGCGCACCGTGACCTGGCCGTCGGTGGAGTCGATGCCGCCGGAACGCGAGACGCGGAAGGCGGGGCCGGTGTCCACGGACGCGTCGTCCTTGAGGTAGCGGTCGAACCAGGTCCTCACCCGGTCCTCGACGCGGTCCGCCTCCCGCATGCCGCCGTCGTGACCGCCGGCCGCCCAGTCCACGGAGACGGGCGCGCCGTTGGCGGCGATCGCCCGGGCCATGGCATCGGCCTGGTCCAGCGGGAAGAGGGAGTCGTCCTGGCCCTGCGTGATCAGGGTCGGCACCTTGATCGCGCCGCCGACCGCCGAGGGGCTGCGCTCCTCCAGCAGGGCCCGGGCCTCGGGATCGGGCTTGCCAGCCACCGCGACGCGCTCGTACATGGCGCACAGCTCCGGCTGGAAGCGTCCGCAGCCGGGCGCGGCCGGGGCCGCCTGCGGGGCGGCGCCCTGGCCGGAGGCCCCCGGCTGCAGCCCGCCCGCGGAACCGGTGGTGAAGAAGAGGCCCGCCCACAGCTTCTTGAAGACGCCGTTCGGGAAGAGGGAGTCGGCGAGGTTCCAGTAGGTGATGGAGGGGGCGATGGCGTCCACGCGCGGGTCGGTGCCGGCCGCGAGCAGCGAGATCGCCCCGCCGTAGGAGCCGCCCGCGATGCCGACGCGCGGATCCCCCTTGGCGTCGAGGCGCACCCCGGGCCGGGCGGCGATCCAGTCGATCAGCCGGGAGACGTCCTTGACCTCGTACGCGGGGTCGTTCAGGCCGATCTTCCCGCCGGAGCGGCCGAAGCCGCGCGCGGACCAGGTCAGCACGGCGTAGCCGTCGCGGGCGAGGCGCTCGGCCTGCGGGCGCACGTCCTCCTTGCTGCCGCCGAAGCCGTGGGCGAGGAGCACGGCGGGACGTTTCGCCGCGCCGTCCTTCCCTGGTTCCCCGTCGGTGAAGTACGAGATGTCGATGCCGGCGCCGGGCATGTCGAGGACCGTGTCCTCGCGGTGCACGGCCCGGGTGTCGCCGGCCGCGGCGGTGGCCGTGAGGGTGCCCGCCCCCGCGACGACGGCGAGCGCGGCCGCGCCCGCGAGCAGGCGGCTTCGGCGGCGCCGGGGCAGTCGGAGCTTCATACGGGAACCCTAAGCGCCAGGCCGCCGGTGGCCGCGCTCCCGCAGGCTGAACCGTCGACGTCCTCAAGGACTACGCGCCCTGCCGCGTGTACCGCGCCTGCGGTATGCCCGGCGGGCGGTGCCGGGTCCGGTCGGGCTGCGGCGGCCGCCGCCCCGCGGGAGGATGGCCGCATGCTGCTGGCCGAGGTCGCGCGCGTGTCACGGGAGGTCGCCGAGACCTCCGCCAGGTCGGGGAAGACCGCCCTGCTCGCGGAGCTGTTCGCCGCCGCGCCCCGCGAGGAGGCGGCGCTGGTCGTCTCCTACCTCGCCGGTCGCCTTCCGCAGGGCCGCCCGGGGATCGGCTGGCGCGCGCTCGCCGCGGAGAGCGAACCGGCCGCCGAGCCCACCCTGACCGTGACCGCCGTCGACGAGGCCGTGACCCGGCTCGCCGCCGTGTCCGGGGCCGGCTCCCAGGCCGAACGCCGCCGGATCCTGGATGCCCTGCTCGGCGCCGCCACCGCGACCGAGCAGCGGTTCCTGCGCAGCCTCCTCGGCGGGGAGGTGCGCCAGGGCGCGCTCGACGCCGTGGCCCTGGAGGGAGTGGCCGCCGCGGCGGGGGTGCCCGCCGCCGAGCTGCGCCGGGCCGCGATGCTCGACGGCTCCCTGCCCCGGGTCGCGGCGGCGGTGCTCGCCGACGGGGCGGCGGCCCTGCGCGGGATCACGCTGCGCGTGGGACAGCCCGTACAGCCGATGCTGGCGAACACCGCCAAGTCGGTGGCGGCGGCCCTGGCGGCGCTCGGGCCGTGTGCGGTGGAGGAGAAGCTCGACGGGATCCGGGTGCAGGTGCACCGCGAGGGGGACGACGTACGCCTGTACACGCGCTCCCTCGACGAGATCACCGACCGGCTGCCGGAAGTGGCCGAGCTGGCCCGGAGCTTCCCGGGGGACCGGTTCATCCTCGACGGGGAGGTCATCGGACGCTCCGCGGCGGACGGGCGGCCGGTGCCGTTCCAGGAGGTGGCGAGCCGGGTCGGCTCCCGTACCGACGTCGAGGCCGCCCGGCGGACCCTTCCGGTGGTCCCCTACTTCTTCGACGTACTGGTGGCGGGGGACCGCGTACTCCTCGACCTGCCGGTGCGCGAACGGTACGCGGAGCTCGCCGCGCTGGTACCCGAGGAGTTCCGGGTCGGGCGGCTCGTGGTCGAGGACCCGCGGGCGCAGGCGGCCGAGGCGGAGGAGTTCTGGACGCGGACCCTGAGGCGGGGGCACGAGGGCGTGATGTTCAAGGCCCTCGACTCCGCCTACGCGGCGGGCCGGCGCGGCAAACACTGGCTCAAGGTGAAACCGGTGCACACCCTGGACTTGGTGGTGCTCGCGGTCGAACGGGGCCACGGCCGCCGCACCGGACTCCTGTCCAACCTCCATCTCGGCGCCCGGACTCCCGACGGCGGCTACGCGATGCTGGGCAAGACCTTCAAGGGCCTGACCGACGAGATGCTGCGCTGGCAGACCGAGCGACTCGGCGAGCTCGCGGTCGAGGACGACGGATACACGGTCCGGGTGCGCCCCGAACTGGTGGTGGAGATCGCCTACGACGGCCTGCAGCGCTCCCCGCGCTACCCGGCCGGGGTCGCCCTGCGCTTCGCGCGGGTCCTGCGCCACCGCCCCGACAAGCGGGCGCAGGACGCGGACACGGTGGAGACGGTGCTCGAGGGCCGGCCCGGACCCGGCGATCCGACGTAGGCCGTTTTGCCTCAGAGGCAACGCGTATTGCCAGGGAGGTAAGAATCTGGCTCAATCGGGGCATGACAACCGGTCCTGCCCCCGGCCCCGGCGAAGCGGCCGACCCGGATCCCGCCCCCGACGCCGCCTTCGACGCCGAGTTGCCCACCGTGGCCCCGCAGCTGCGCGATCTGCGCCGCCGGGCGGGCCTCACCCTGGAGGCCGCCGCCGCCCGGGCCCGGCTCTCGCCGGCGCACCTGTCGCGGCTGGAGACCGGCCGCCGCCAGCCCTCGCTGCCCCTGCTGCTCGGACTCGCCCGCACCTACGGCACGACCGTCTCGGAACTGCTCGGGGAGACCCCGGCAGTAGCCGATCCCATCGTACGGGCCGGCGGCCCCGGCGCCCGCGAGGCGGACGGCTGGACGTACTGGCAGGCCGGTGGCTCCGGCCGCGGAATGCAGGCGCTGCGCGTGCACGTCCCCTACGGGCGCAGCCAGGGCGAGCTGGTCCGCGTACATCCCGGGGAGGAGTGGCTGTACGTGCTCCAGGGGCGGCTACGGCTGCACCTGGGGGAGACCGAGCACCTGCTGGAGCCCGGGGACAGCGCCCACTTCGACTCGCTCACCGCGCACCGGATCGGCGCCGCCTCGGCCGCCGGGGCGGAGCTGCTGTTCGTCCACACCCTGCTGCAGAGCAGCCTCGCCGGCCTGTGCCTCGGCGGCGGGACCGGCACGACCACACACCACCGATAGGCGAGGAGCCCGTACGCCATGCCCGATACGCAGCACACGTCGCAGACGCCCGAGGCGCAGCAGACGCCGCAGACGCCCGAGGCGCACCAGCCTCAGCAGAAGCAACAGTCGAAGTTCCCGCGCGGTCTCATCATCCGGCTCATCGCCTACTTGTTCGTAGGCCATCTCTTCGCGTTCTTCGTCTACCTGCTGTTCGTGCTGGGTGCGCAAAACCAGTGACAGCGGGCCGGAATTTCCGTACACGGCTCTAGGAACCTACAGGTCCTGAAGCTACCCTCCGCGCATGATTTCCACGGTTGTCTGGGGTACCGGCAACGTCGGCCGTTTGGCCATCCGTGCCGTAGAGGCCCATCCGGCGCTGAAGTTGGCCGCCGTCATCGTCCACAATCCAGAAAAGGTCGGCCGCGACGCCGGTGAACTCGGCGAACTCGACTACGAGACGGGCGTCCTGGCCACCGACGACATCGAGGCGGTCCTGGCGGCGCGTCCGCAGGCGGTCGTCTACGCGGCGTCCGGCGACATCCGCCCCGACGACGCGCTCGCCGACATCACCCGGGCGATCCGCTCCGGGGCCGTCGTCGTGAGCCCCGCCCTCTATCCGCTCTACGACTACCGCAGCGCCCCACCGGAGTTCCTCGACCCGGTGACCGCCGCGGTCGCGGAGGGCGGCGGTTCGCTCTTCGCCTCCGGCGTCGACCCGGGCTGGGGCAACGACGTGCTCCCGCTGCTGCTCAGCGGCCTCGGCACCCGGATCGACGTCATCCGCTGCCAAGAGATCTTCGACTACTCCACCTACGACCAGCCGGACTCCGTCCGCTACCTCATCGGCATGGGCCAGCCCATGGACTACGAGCCGATGATGCTCATGCCGTCCATCCCGAGCATGGTGTGGGGCGGGCAGATACGGATGATGGCCCGGGCGCTGGGCGTCGAACTCGACGACATCCGCGAGACCGTGGAGCGCCGCGCCCTCGACACCACCGTCACCACGCGCACGATGGGGGAGTTCGAGGGGGGCACCCAGGGCGCCATCCGCTTCGAGGTACAGGGGATCGTCGAGGGCGAACCCCGCATCGTCATCGAGCACGTCACCCGCATCCACGCCTCCTGTGCCCCCGACTGGCCGAGCCCGCCCGACGGCGGCGACGGCGCCCACCGGGTGATCATCGAGGGCCGTCCGCACATCGAGGTCACCATCGAGGCCACCGACGAGGGCGAGAACCGCTCCGCCGGCGGCAACGCCACCGCCGTCGGACGCCTCGTCGGGGCCATCGACTGGCTGGTGGAAGCCGAACCGGGGCTCTACGACGCCCTGGACGTCCCCCTGCGCCCCGCCGTCGGCAAACTCGGAAGGAAACTGTCATGAGGATCGACATACCCGAAGGCCAGCACCCCATCGAGTACGTGTGGGGCGACCTGGTCCCCGGCATCGGCATGGCCGCCGCCAACTTCTCCCTCTCCGTGTACGCCCACACCACCCTGGGGCTGCGGGAGTTCGAGGCGGCGCGGCTGCGCGTCGCGCAGATCAACGGCTGCGTCTTCTGCCTGGACTGGCGCACCGACCGGGACGGGGAGAAGGTCGAGGACGAGTTCCCCGAGGCCGTCACCGACTGGCGCACCACGGACCGCTTCGACGAGCGGACCCGGCTGGCGGCGGAGTACGCGGAGCGGTACTGCCTGGACCACCACGGCCTGGACGAGGAGTTCTGGGACCGGATGACGGCCCGCTACAGCCAGGTGGAGATCGTGGAGCTGACGATGAGCATCGGCTCCTGGCTGGCCTTCGGCCGGCTCAACCACGTGCTCGGTCTGGACAGCGTCTGCGTGCTGCCGGGCCACTGAGGGCGGCCCACCGGGCGCGGAGCGCGTGCGGTGCGCACACGGGGCCGGGGCCGTCGGATGATCCGACGGCCCCGGCCCTCTTACTGTGCACAGCCCGAGACGACCTAGAGGTCGGTGGCGATGATCTTCTCGATGTTGCGCTCGGCGAGCGCGGTGATGGTGACGAACGGGTTGACGCTGGTGTTGCCGGGGATCAGCGCGCCGTCGATGACGTACAGGCCCGTGTAGCCGTGCAGACGGCCGTAGTTGTCGGTGGCCTTGTCCAGGACCGCGCCGCCGAGGGGGTGGTAGGTGAGGTGGTCGCCCCAGATCTTGTTGGTGCCGAAGAGGTCGGTCCGGTAGATCGTCCCCTCCTTCGAGTTGATCTTGTCGAAGATGGTCTTGGCCATGGCGATGGACGGTGCCTTCCACGCCGTCTGCCAGTTCAGCTCGACCCCGCCCGTCGACGCGTTGTACGTGAACTCCGCGCGGTTCGGGTTCTTCGTGATCGACAGGTAGAACGAGGCGTACGTCTCGATGCCGGTCGGCAGCGGCGCCACCTCGGCGAACGCGCCGCCCGCGTTCCAGTTGTCGATGCCGCCGCAGGGGATGGAGGCCTGCACCTTGCCGGTCGCGTCCCACATGTGGTTGGCCCGGCCGCACATGACGTTGCCGTTGTCGCCCCAGCCCTTGCCGATCTCGTTGTTCAGGTTGGGCAGGGCGCCCGTGGCCTTGAGCCGGACGAGCAGCTTGCTCGTGCCGACGCTGCCGGCCGCGAAGAACACCTTGTCCGCGACGACGGTCTTGGTGCCCACGGTGTCGCCCGTGGTGTTGATCTGGTCGATGACGACCGTGTACCCGCCGCCGGAGGCGGGGGAGACCGAAGTCACCTTGTGCAGCGGCGAGATGGTGACCTTGCCGGTGGCCTTGGCCTGGGCGATGTAGGTCTTCTGGAGGGACTTCTTGCCGGCGTTGTTGCCGTAGAGGATCTCCCCTGCGACGGCCGACTTCGGGACCGTCCCGGCCGCCTCCTGCTTCATGTAGTCCCAGTCGTATACGTCCGGGACGAAGACGAAGGGGAACCCGGCGCGCTGGGCGTGCTTGCGGCCGACGCGGGCGAACTGGTAGCAGTCGACGGTGTCGAACCAGGCCGGGTCGATCAGGCCGACGCCGAGGCCCGCGTTGGCGCGCGGGTAGTAGGTGTTGTACATCTCGTCCGCGTTCACCGTCGGCAGGACGGCGCCGAAGTTCTCGCGCTTCGGGGTGACCGCCATGCCGCCGTTGACCAGGGAGCCGCCGCCCACGCCGCGACCCTGGTAGACGATGATCCCGCCCATCTCCTCGGCGTCCAGGATGCCGGTGTAGCGCGGGACGGCCGAGTCGATGGGGAAGCCCAGGAAGTTGCTCAGGGGCGCCTTGGTCTTGGTCCGGAGCCAGTAGGCGCGGTAGTCCGGCTTGGTCGTGTTACAGAAGATCTTGCCGTCCGAGCCGGGGGTGTCCCAGGCCATGCCCATTTCGATCATGTGGACGTCGACCCCGGCCTGGGCGAGCCGCAGGGCGGCGACGGAACCGCCGTATCCGGTACCGATCACGAGGGCCGGTACGTGCGCTCCGTTGTCGATCGGGCCGGCGGCGGCCGCGCCGGCCGTGGCGGCCTGGGCCTGGGACGGGGCGATCTGACCGGCGAGGGCCATTGCACCCAGGATGGAACCCGTTCTACCGAGAAATCCTCGACGGGAGACGCCGTTCTGGTTCGTTTTGTGCAGGCCTTTGTCGCTCATGTGAGCTTCCTCACTCTAGGCGGAATGAGAACGAGTTCTACTGCCGAGTGCTTGCGAAGTCACTAGATACGTCAAGGCGTATTTCGTCGGCGGCGGTCGCCGGCCGCCCCGTTTCCCGGCCCGCGGAAGGGCTCTGAAGGTCCCATCGGACGCTGGGAACGACCACCCGCTGTGGATGTCGGGTCATCGCGGAGTGACCGCGGCGATCCCGGGGGTGAGATCCGCGGGCGGGGTGCGTCCGCTCGAATCCGCCACGTCAGAAGTCGAACGTGTTACGTGACCCGGCTCCGCGCCGCGGTGTCGGAACCCCGCGCGCACCCAGCCACTCCGCCGTGGCTGCATCCCGGGGGCTCCACGGCCGAAAAGCGACAAACCGCAAGGTGGGCCCGTGATCGGCGCCCGAATCTTTTTACCTTCGGCGGATGCTCCTGTTCGGCGCCCCGGCCCGTGTTACAGGTCCGGCGCCCCCCTGCCGGCGCCCTCGCGTACAGAAGGGGAACGCGCGCGGTCGCCGGTCCAGACCAGGATCAGCGTCGAGGCGGCCGCCGCGAACGCGCACCACGTGGAGGCGAACTCCAGCCTCCACAGGGCGGCGCTGACCAGGGCCCCGACCGCCATCAGCAGGCCGAGGAGGCGCAGTCGGCGGTCCCCCGCGAGGAGCAGGGCGCCGAGCGTGGCGTACAGATAGCCCGCGAGGGCCAAGGGCATCCACGGCACGTTCACCCCGTATCCGAGGGTGTGCCCGCGGACCTCGGCGCTCACCGGTCGGGTCGCCAGGCAGTACGCGAGGTACGCGCCGGTGGCGAGTCCGACGGTGGCGGGCCGCAGCAGCCGGGGCCTGACCTCGGGCGCGGCGGCCAGGAGCACGGCGAGCGGCACCCATACGGGCAGCAGCGGGAGGGCGATCACCGCCCAGGCGGTGGTGGCCGGACCGCAGCCGGAGCCGGAGCCGTCGGCGGAGCGCCAGACGGCGGCCTCGATCAGCTGGTGCGTGCCCAGGATCAGCGGGAGCGCCGCGACGGGCAGGTCCCGGGCGTGCCGGGTGCGGGCCAGGCAGGCGATCCCGACGGCGGTGATGACCGTACCGGCCGTCAGATCGGCCGTCGCGCTCCAGCACATGGGGCCCTCCCGATCCCACGGTAAGCCGAGGCGCGGACGTTTGCCACGCGTCCGTAGGCGTCTGTCACGACACGGATCAATGGAAAAACTCGACAAGATGGAGAAGAATCCTGCACGACTCTTGCTGTGTTTGTGTGTGGGGTCCTACTGTCCCGGCCATGTCCCCAAGAAGAGCCGCACGCCCCGCCGTAGCAAGCAGAAGAGCCGTCCCCGCGCGGGCCGGCGCCGTCCTCGCGGCGCTCACCGCGTCCGCCCTAGGCCTCGGCGCCCTCGGCGCGGGCGCGGCCGAGGCCCGGCCCGCGGCCGCGGACCCCGCGCCGCCCACGGCCGTCACCCGCGCCGCCCTCGACCCCGCACTGGCCGAGGGCCGCGGCGCCCGGGTGGACTTCGCCGAGCAGGAGGCGGAGAACGCCGCCACCTCCGGCACGCTCATCGGTCCCGACCGCACCGCGTACTCCCTGCCCGCCGAGGCCTCCGGCCGCAAGGCCGTGAAGCTGGCTCCGAGCCAGTACGTGGAGTTCACCCTGCCCGCGGCGGCCGACGCGATCACCGTCCGCTACAGCCTGCCCGACGCCCCGGCCGGCGGCGGCATCACCGCCCCCCTCGACGTCACCGTCAACGGCAAGAACCGCCGCTCCATGACGCTGACCTCGCAGTACTCCTGGCTCTACAACCAGTACCCCTTCAGCAACGACCCGCAGGCCGGCCTCCTGCACCCCGACTGGTGGATCACCGAGTGCGGCTGCGTCCCGGCGGCCACCACCCCGGCCCCGGTCATCGCCAAGCCGTTCCGCCCCACCCACATGTACGACGAGCAGCGCCTGCTCCTGGGCCGCACCTACCGGGCGGGCGACAAGGTCCGGCTCACCGTCCCGGCGGGCAGCCCCGCGGCCTGGACGGTGATCGACCTCCTCGACTCGCAGCGCGTCGGCGCCCCGCACGTGGAGGCGGCCGCCGCGAACGCCCTCCTCTTCGGCGCCGACCCGACGGGCCGGCGCGACTCCGCCGACGCCATCGACCGGGCCATCGCCTTCGCCAAGCGCCACCGGCTGCCCGTCTACCTGCCGCCGGGCACCTACCAGGTGAACCGCCACATCATCGTGGACGGGGTCACCGTCACCGGCGCCGGCAGCTGGTACACCACCGTCAAGGGCAAGGGCGTCGGCTTCTACGGCAAGGAGGCCGCGGACGGCGGCAGCCGCGGCGTCCACCTCTCCCGGTTCGCCATCGAGGGCGACGTCCGCGAACGCGTGGACACCGACCAGGTCAACGGGGTCGGCGGCGCGATGAGCGACTCCACCGTCGACTCCCTCTACATCCACCACACCAAGGTCGGCCTCTGGTTCGACGGCCCGATGAGCAACGTGAAGGTCACCCGCAACGTCATCACCGACCAGATCGCCGACGGCCTGAACTTCCACACCGGGGTCACCGACTCCCTCGTCCAGGACAACTTCGTCCGCAACACGGGCGACGACGGCCTCGCCATGTGGGCGGAGAAGACCACGAACGCCCGCAACACCTTCGACCACAACACGGTGCAGAGCCCCACGCTGGCCAACGGCATCGCGATCTACGGCGGCGCCGACACCACCGTCAGCGCCAACCTCGTGGCCGACCCGGTCCGCGAGGGCAGCGCCCTGCACGTCGGCTCCCGCTTCGGAGCCGAACCCTTCACCGGCGGCCTGCGGATCGACGGCAACACCACCGTGCGCGCGGGGACGTACGAACTGAACTGGAACATCGGGCTCGGCGCGATCTGGTTCTACGCCCTGGACCGCAGCATCGACCAGGCCGACATCCAGGTCACCGGCAACTCCTTCCTCGACAGCACCTACAACGCGGTCATGCTGGTCAGCGACTGGCCGGTGAAGGACAAGGTCCGCATCGAGAACGTCCACTTCAAGGACGTCCGGGTCGACGGCACCGGCACCTCCGTGGTCAGCGCCCGGGTGGCCGGCTCGGCGAGCTTCGAGAACGTCGACGCCCGCAACGTGGGGGCCGTCGGCGTCAACAACTGCGGCTCCTTCAACTTCCCCGCCACCGGCTCGGAGTTCACCCTCGTCGACCGCGGCGGCAACGACGGCGGCGGAACGACGGGACCCTGGCTGGCCGGCTGGGAACTCCCCAACACCATCACCTGCGACGACCGCCCGCCGGTCGTCGCCCCGCCGGCGCCGAGCCCCTGGTAGAGGCCTGGAGGCCCGGTGATCACCGCTCCGCCGCTCCCGGGGGTTCGAGCGGCGGAGCGGTCACCGCGCAGTTCGTACGGCACTGCGGGTGACAGGCCCCGGGCGCGGGGGAGCGTACGGTCGCCCAGGCCAGGCACGCCCCGGCCACCAGAACCCCCGCGCACCAGAACATCGCCCGCCCGAAGGCCGCGTCGAAGGCGCCGGCCGACAGGTACGCGTCGGGCCCCATCCCGGCCAGCAGCGGCAGCGCGGCCACCGCGAGGAGCCCGGCGGCGCGCGCGGCCGCGTTGTTGACGCCGCTGGCCAGACCCGCCCGGCCGGGGTCCACCGAGGACAGGACGGTGGCCGTCAGCGGGGCCACCAGGGCCGCCATGCCCAGGCCCATCACGAGCAGCGCCGGCAGCACGTCCCGTACGTACGAGGCCTCGCGGCCCACCCTCAGCATCAGCAGCATCCCCGCCGCGCAGAGCAGCGGTCCCGCGGTCAGCGGGATCCGCGGGCCGATCCGCTCCCCGAGCTGCGCGGAGCGGGCCGACAGCAGCAGCATCAGGGCCGTGGTGGGCAGCAGGGCGGCCCCGGCGCCCAGGGCGGAGTACCCGGACACCACCTGGAGCTGGAGCACCACGAGGAAGAAGAACCCGCCGAAGGCCGCGTACACGCACAGGGTGACCAGGTTGACGGCGGTGAACTGGCGCGAGGAGAAGATGTCCGGCGGCACCATCGGATCGGTCCGCCGCCGCTCGACCACCACGAACAGGCCGGCCAGCAGCACACCGCCCACGGCGGCGCCCGCCACGAGCGCGGTGCCCGACCGGGCCTCGATGAGCGCATAGGTCAGCAGGGCGAGCGAGGCCGCGCCGAGGACCGCCCCGGCCACGTCGAACCGCCCGTGCGCCGTCGGATCCCGTGATTCCGGTACGTGCCGCAGCGCGACCGGGACGCAGAGCGCGGCCACCGGCACGTTCAGCAGGAAAACCCAGCGCCAGCCGGGCCCGTCCACGAGGCAGCCGCCGAGGAACGGCCCCACGGCCGCGCCCACCCCGCCGAAACCCGACCACAGGCCCACCGCCCGGGCCCGGTCGTCCGGATGGATGGACCCCTGGATCAGTGCGAGGGAACCGGGCGTCAGCAGCGCCCCGCCGACGCCCTGCAGGGCGCGGGCCGCGATGAGCACCCCGGCGTTCGGCGCGATCCCGCACAGCAGGGAGCCGGCCGCGAACCACACCACCCCGAGCACGAAGATCCGGCGCCGCCCGAACCGGTCCCCGAGCGCCCCGCCGACCAGGATCAGGCCCGCGAGGGTCAGCAGGTAGGCGTTGACCGTCCACTGGAGCACCGCCAGATCGGCGCCGAGGTCCCGGCCGATGGCGGGGAGGGCCACGTTGACCACGGTGGAGTCGAGCAGGGCCATGGCGGACCCGAGCACGGTGGTCAGCACGATCCACCGGCCCTGCGCGGTGCCGAGGCGCACCCCGGGGGCGGCGGCGGGGGCTGGGGCGGTCATTCCCCCAGGCTGGCCCGCACGGCCCGGATCGGCCACCCGGTGCGGCGTGGCGCGGCGGGATACGGCGGGATGTGGCGGGGTGCGGCTCATTTGGCCCCCTTGTACGGGTCATGACATCTCCCGCACCATGGCCCGCGCACGTCACGCACACCCTTTCCGCACGTTCTGCACACGGCGTACGAGGAGACACACGTGGCCCCAAGCGACATCCGACGGTCCTCCCGAGCACGATTACGACCCCTGCGTGCGGGGCTCGCCGCCCTCACCGCGGCCCTGCTCCTGCCCCTCGCCGCGGGCGTGGCCGCCGCCGCCCCCGATCCGGCCCCGTCCCCGGGCGCGGCCGAGCGCAAGATCGAGCCGGAGCTGCGGGCCCAGCTCGACGGTTCCGCCAAGGCGGTGTTCTGGGTCTACCTCGACAGCGCGGCCGACCTCACCGCCGCGGCGGCGCAGCCGACCCGCGCCGCGAAGGCCGGGACGGTGCTGCGGCTCAAGAAGGAGCAGGCCGCGCGGAGCCAGGCCGAGGTGATCAAGGCCATCGAGGGCACGCGGGCCGAGTACACCTCGTACTGGATCGTCAACGCGGTCCGCGTCGTCGGCACCGAGAAGCTCGCGACCGCCCTCGCCCAGCGCCCCGAGGTCGCCCGGATCGACGCCGACGACCGGATCGCCCTGGCGAAGCCCGCCGAGGGCAGCCGGGAGAAGACCGCGGCCGACGCCGTCGAGTGGAACGTCGACCGGATCAAGGCACCGCAGGTCTGGGACCAGCTCGGCGTGCGCGGCGAGGGCATCGTCGTCGCCAACATCGACAGCGGCGTGGACTTCACCCACCCCGCCGTGGCCGGCAAGTACCGCGGCAAGGGCGCGGACGGGTCCTACGACCACAACTACAACTGGTTCGACCCGGCCGGGGTGTGCCCCACCGCGGCCCCCTGCGACAACAACGACCACGGCACCCACACCATGGGCACGATGGTCGGCGACGACGGCGGCGCCAACCGGACCGGCGTCGCCCCGGGAGCGAAGTGGATCGCCGCCAAGGGCTGCGAGACCACCTCCTGCTCCGAGGCCTCGCTGCTCGCCGCGGGCCAGTGGATCGTCGCCCCGACCGACCTGAACGGCCAGAACCCGCGTCCCGACCTGGCCCCCCACGTCGTCAACAACTCCTGGGGCGGCCCCGGCGCGGACACCTGGTACCAGCAGATCGTCGACACCTGGCGGGCCGCCGGCATCTTCCCCGCCTTCTCCAACGGCAACTCCGGACCCGGCTGCGCCACCAGCGGATCACCCGGTGACTACGCGAGCTCCTACAGCTCCGGCGCCTTCGACATCAACGGCGCCATCGCCTCCTTCTCCTCGCGCGGAGCCGGCCCCGGCGGGATCCTCAAGCCGAACATCGCGGCCCCCGGAGTGAACGTGCGCTCCTCCGTCCCCGGCGGCGGCTACGCGTCCTTCTCCGGCACCTCCATGGCCTCCCCGCACACCGCCGCGGCCGTGGCCCTGCTCTGGTCCGCCGCACCCGCCCTCGAAGGCGACATCGCGCAGACCGAAGCCCTGCTCGACGGGACCGCGCAGGACACCGACAGCAGCCAGTGCGGCGGGAGCGCCGCCGACAACAACGTCTTCGGCGAGGGCAAGCTCGACGTGCTCGCCGCAGTCAACGCGGCCCCGCGCGGAGCCCTCGGCGCGCTCGCCGGCACCGTCCGCTCCGGCGGGCAGCCCGTCGCCGGGGTGAAGGTCGCCGCCGACGGCCCCATCGACCGCACGACGACCACCGCGGCCGACGGCACGTACCGCTTCCCCACCCTGTCCGTGGGCTCGTACGCGCTCACCGCGTCGAAGTTCGGCTACGGGCAGCAGGGCGCGACCGTGGAGGTGACCGAGGACGCCACCGCCACCGGTGACATCGACCTCGTCCAGGCGGACTCCGGGAAGCTCACCGGCACCGTCTCGGCGGCCGCGGGCCCGGTCTCCGGCGCCGTCGTGAGCGTCGCGGACACCCCGGTGACCGCGACCACCGACGCCCAGGGCCGCTTCGAGGTCACCCTGCCGAACGGCGCCTACACCGTGAACGCCACCCACTCCTCGCGCTGCCTCACCGCCGGATCGGCCGCGGTCACCGTCGCCGGGGACACCACCGTCGCGGTGAACCTGCCCGAACGCACCGACGGCTACGGCTACGCCTGCGCCGCCTCGAACGGCGGCCCGTACCAGCCGGGCGACCGGCGGCTCGCGCTGACCGGCGACAACACCACCGAGCGCGTCGACCTGCCCTTCCCGCTGCCGCTCTACGGCAAGACGTACGGGCAGGCCTGGATCGGCACGAACGGCACGGTCAGCCTCGGCGGCAACAACACCGGTGACGTCAACGGGGACATCCCGAGCACGGCCACGCCCAACGCGGCGCTGTACCCGTTCTGGGACGACCTGGTCGTCGGAGCCGACGGCAGCGGGTCCGGAGTCTTCACCGCGGTCACCGGCACCGCGCCGCACCGCAGCTACGTCATCGAGTGGCGCGAGGTGTCGCACTGGTCGGCGCAGTCCGACAAGTTCTCCTTCTCGGCGGCGATCGGCGAGGACGGCACCGTCCGGTACACCTACAAGGGGACCGGCGGCCCGGGCATCAAGGGCGGCTCCACCGCCACGGTCGGCGTGGAGAACGCGACCGGCACCGACGCCTACAAGTACTCCTTCAACACGCCCGTGATCACGGACGGCCTGTCCGTCTCCTTCCGCACCACCAAGAGCGGGGTCGTGGCCGGCCGGGTGCTCGACGCGAACGACGGCAACGGCCTCGCCGGAGCCACCGTCACCGTCGGCACGGGCGCCACCGCGGTCTCCGCCACCACGGCGGCCGACGGCGGGTACGTGGTCCAGAGCCCCTCGGGAGCGCGGGAACTCGCGGTCACCGCCGCCCAGTACGAGCCGGCGGCGGCCACCGTGGACGTCAAGGCGGCCGACGTCACCGAGGTGACCCGGTCCCTGCGCACCGGCAAGGTGACCGCGTCGAAGCCGGCGGTGGAGATCGTCCTGCCGCCCGGCCAGAAGCGGACGCGGACCCTCGACCTCGCCAACCCCGGTCTCGGTACCGCCTTCACGGCGGCCGAGGACGCGGCCTGGCTGACGGTGACCCCGGGCGCCGGGAACCTCCCGACGGGCGGGAAGGCCCCGCTCGCCCTGTCCGTGGACACCACGGGCCTGACCCCGGGCACCGTCCTGACGGCCGACCTGAAGATCACCTCGGCCAGCGGCCGGACCCCGGTGCTCACCGTCCCCGTCAAGCTCGTCGTCCCGCGCTACCAGGTCGCCCTGGACGCCGGCTCCACCGGAGCGAGCACGGACTCGCTGGGCGACGGCTGGTCCCCGGACCGCAAGTACACGACGGGCTCGTACGGCTACCAGGGCAACGGCTCCTCCCAGTCCACCAGCCGCACGATCGCGGGCACGGAGGACCAGAAGCTCTTCCGCAACGCCCGTGAGGGCATGTACGAATACCGCTTCGACAACGTCCCCAACGGCACCTACACCGTGGAACTGGGCTTCGCGGAGCTCTCCTCCACCAAGCCGAACAAGCGCGTCTTCGACGTCCTGGCGGAGAACACCCAGGTACTGCCCTCCCTGGACATCGCCCTGGAGGCGGGCCCGTACACGGCCCTGACCCGCACTTACACGGTCACGGTCACGGACGGCACCCTGAACGTCCGCTTCGTCACCCACACCGGATTCGGCAAACCCCTGCTGAACTCCCTGCGGGTAACGGACCGCCCCGACAAGAGCTGACCCGGGGCGGCGGCAGCGCAGCGGGCGGGGCGCCTTCGGGCGCCCCGCCCGGTGCTTTCAGGAGACCAGGACGTCGCCGGCCCCTCCCCGTCGGCGCACGGCCGGGGAGGTTCGGCGCGTTCCGGTTCCCGGATACGTGGCGACGACGGAGGCGCTGGCGACCGCGGTGATGCCGAGCCACTGGGGCCAGCATCGGTCCGCAGGTCCAGCCCATCGGGCCACGGGAAGACCCTCACGGCCTGCGCGAGCACGACCTCGGCGTAGCCGCCGCCGTCAAGGAGCGCGGCGACCTCGGTCAGCTCCGGCGGTACTGGTCCACCAGGACCGTGGCGGAATCGTCGGCCGGGGCCTCGACCAGTCTCACGATCGCGACCTCGCTGCGGTCCGGGCTGCGCACGCAGAACGGGCGGGCCTTCGCGAGGGCGGCGAGGGGCAGGTCGGCCGCCGGGCGGGTCTCGATGCCCTGGAGGCAGGCGGCCACCGTCAGCTCGCCGGTGTCGGACACGAAGGAGTCCGAGTCCTCGGAGGGCACCAGGGACTGTCCGTCGCGCGCCAGGTACCAGGCGGCCGTCTCGGCGGGCGCCACCTTCCCGGCCTTCAGATCGAACTCGTATCCGGAGTCGGGGGCCGTGAGCCTGGCCTTCGTGTAGCCGGGGAGGTACGCGGCGGCCGGGTCGGGCGCGGCGGAACCGGACGGGGGCGTGGCCGACGCGGACGCGGATGTCGTGGGGCCGGTTACGGGGCTGGGGCCGCCGGTGTTGCGGGCCTCGCCCGCCGGGTCGTCCAGGTAATAGAAGGCTCCGGCGGCGGCGAGCAGGGTGCCGGCCACGAGGAGGGTCGGCAGAAGCGGAAGCCGCCGCCTCCGGGCCGGCCTGGCCGGTACCGGTACGGGCGCCGGCGCCGCCTGTCCGTCGGGCCGGGCTTCGGAACCCGTGCGCGGTCCGGGGAAGGCCGTCCCGGGGGAGTGCGGGGTCACCCCCGCGGCGTCCGGGAGCGCGGTGGCCGTCCTGGTGGCCTGGAACGGCGGAGGCGCCGGCCAAGCGGTATCGCCCCCGCTCCCGCCCAGGCCGCCGCTCCCGCCACCGCCCGTGCCGGTGCCCGCGGCTCCGCCTCCGATCTCCTCCCGGACCGGCCGGGGCAGCCAGCCGTCGGTGAACTCCGGATGCCCGCACACCAGCGGGTGCGCCCGTACGGAGGCGATCACCTCGGCGGGCTGCGGACGGTCCCCGGGCTGCTTCGCGAGGCACCACGAGACGAGGCCGTACAGCTCGTGCGGCACCCGGGTGAGGTCGGGATGCTCGTGGACGACCCGGTAGAGGGCGCTGGACTCCGGCCCGTTGCCGAAGGGGGCGATCCCGCAGGCGACGTACGCGGCCAGCGTCCCGAGCGCGAAGACGTCGGTCGCTGGCGTCGCAGGATGGCCCAGCGCCTGCTCCGGCGCCATGAAGGCCGCCGTGCCGATCCGCAGCCCCGTACCGGTGAGCGCGGCGGCGTCGGCCGCGCGGGCGATGCCGAAGTCGATCACCCGGGGGCCGTCCTCCGCGAGCAGCACGTTGGCCGGCTTCAGGTCGCGGTGGACGACGCCCGCTCCGTGGATGGCCTGGAGCGCCTCGGCGATGCCCGCGAGGAGGAGCAGGACGGTGCGCGCCGGCAGCGGCCCGTGCCGACGTACGACCTCGTGCAGGGAGGGCCCGGACACGTACGCGGTGGCGAGCCACGGCGTGGGGTCCTCCACCCCGGAGTCGATCACCTGGGCCGTGAACAACCCGTGGATCCGGCGGGCGCTGGCCACCTCCTGGGCGAACCGCCGGCGGAACTCGGGATCGGACGCGAGTTCCCTGCGGACGGCCTTCAGCGCGATGGGGCGGCCGCCGGGCGTATGGGCCAGGTAGACCACGCCCATGCCGCCGGAGCCGAGCCGGGCGTTCAGGCGGTAGCCGCCGATCTCCCGGGGATCGTCTGCGGACAGTGCCGTACGGGCCGGCTGTGCGCCGGAGTGCTGTTCGGACATGCGGTGGCTCTTTCAACGAGGCGGGGCGCGATGCGGCAGGGGGCCTGCGCGCATCGTGCCATGAATTGACTGAATTTTCAGTCAGTGCCAGAGTGGGCGACACGTGCCCGCACCACCCGTCCCGCGTCGCGGCCCTTTGCGGACGGAGGGCGCACCCTTGTCTCAGGGGCCCGGGACGGTCGGCCCGTGCCGTGCCTCCCGAGCCCGCCCCGGCCGGACACAGCCGTCCTGCCGGCCCTTGATCGGAGTCCTCCCGTGTCTCACCTGCCCCCCACGCGCCGGACCGCCCTCCGTACCTTCGCCGGGCTCGGAGCCCTCGCCTTCGGGGCCGCCGCCTGCAGTCCCTCGCAGAGCGCCCCGCGCTCGCAGGCCCCCGAAGGCTCCGCCCAGCCGTCGCAGGCCGGTCCCGAGCGCCGGTTCGGCGCCGAGTGGGACAGCCACACCCGCACCTTCATGGCCTGGCCGGCCCTGGACGCGGTCTGGATGGAAGACCTGCGCTACGTACGCGAGGACATCGCGCGGATCGCCCGCGCCGTCGCGGGGTACGAGGAGGTCGTCATGATGGCCCGGCCCGAGCAGGTGGCCGCGGCGCAGAAGGCCTGCGGCTCCGAGGTCGAGGTGATCCCGCTGGCCGTGGACGACCTGTGGGCCCGCGACATCGTCCCCGTCTTCGTCGAGGAGGGGGACAAGCTCGTCGGCGTCGACTTCAACTTCAACGGCTGGGGCAACAAGCAGGAGCACAAGAACGACGCCCAGGTCGGGCGCCTCCTGCTTCAGAAGTACGGGATCCCCCGGGTCCAGGCTCCGCTGGTGGCCGAGGGTGGCTCCTTCGAAACCGACGGCGAGGGCACCCTGCTGCTCACCGAGAGCTCGATCGTCAACGACAACCGCAACCGCGGCAAGAGCCGGGACCAGATCGAGGCCGAGCTCAAGCGGACCCTGGGCGTGGAGACGGTGATCTGGCTGGCCGGCGTACGCGGCCAGGACATCACCGACGCCCACGTGGACAGCCTCGTACGGTTCGCCGCGCCCGGTGTCGTCCTGCTGGACCGCGCCCACCCCAACACCCCGAAGGACTCCTGGTCGCGCTCCGCGGACCAGGCGAAGGCCGTCCTGTCGAAGGCCACGGACGCCCGCGGCCGGAAGTTCGAGATCATCGACCTGCCGCAGCCCGACCTGGACAAGATCACGGGCGAGGGCGACGACTTCGTGTCGACCTACGCCAACTTCTACATCGCCAACGATTCCGTCTTCATGCCGAAGTTCGGGGACCGCCAGGCCGACGACCGGGCCCGCGGCATCCTGCAGGAGCACTTCCCCAAGCGGGACATCGTCCCCGTCGCGATCGACACGATCGCCTCGGGCGGCGGCGGCATCCACTGCTCGACCCACGACCAGCCCGGCAAGCCCGCCGCGTGAGCGCTGTGCGACGAAGGTCGTCCGGGCGGCGCTTCCCGCTGCTGCCCGGTCTGCTCCTGCTCGTCATCGTGGCGGCGGTGGGCGTGGGGTCCTGGCTGCAGTTCGGCGAGCGCCAGGCCCAGGACACCGTCCACACCGCGGGGCGCGCCGATCCGGACCGGGTGGACGTCGAGGCGACGATCCAGCGGGTCGACGCGGCCGGGCGCGAGCTGCTGCTTCGGGTCCTGGTCACGCCCCGGGGGGCGCTGGCCGAAGCCGGCGGGATCGCACCCGCCGAGGACCTCACCCTCCAGACCTCGACGGCCACCCGCGGCGACCTGACCTTCAAGGCCCACCAGCGCATCTCCACCCTGGACGTGCCGGTGGCCATGACGGGCGGCTCCATCACGGACTACCCGTTCGACGCCTACGGGGCGGACGTGGAGTTCGCGGCCGTCATGGGCCACGAGAAGGTTCCGGTGCGGGTCCTGTTCTCCAACAACGACGTGCTCTTCTCGTCCACGGTGGAGGCCTCGACGGCGGGCGACGGCGCCGCCGTCCTCGACATCGGGCTGGCCCGATCCAACAGCGTGCTCGTGTTCGCGGTGTTCATGATGATCGCGATGTGGGCGCTCGCCGTGTCCGTCCTGATCGGCGGGTACTACCTCGTCACCCGCCGCAAGGGGCTCACCTGGCCCGCCCTCGGCTGGATGGCCGCCACCCTGTTCGCCCTGGCGGCCTTCCGCAACACCGCTCCGGGCACCCCGCCGATCGGCTGTCTGCTCGACTACCTCGCCTTCCTCTGGGCGGAGATCCTCATCGCGTTCTGCCTGATCACGGTGGTCGTCACGGGCATCCGCGCGGAGCCTCCGGCGGACGCGGAGGAGACGCCGGCCGCGTCCTGAACCGGTGTACGGGGCCGGGCCCCTCGGGGCCCGGCCCCGCATGCCCGCATCCCGGCCGCCGCTGCCGGGCGGGCCGGGCGGGCTGGTCGGGTCGGGCGGGCATTCGGGTGGCCCGCCGCGGCCGCACCGCGCGACGCGCGGGGCCGGGTGCGGCGGGCGCCGTACCGTGGCTGACCATGACGCTCCAGAGCGACCGGGCCGGACAGGCCGAGCAGACGGAACCGGTCACGCGGCACGCCACTGACAGGGGCGTCGACCGGATCGCGGCAGTCCTACGGGACGCGGCCCCCGGGGCCGGCTGGGCCGTCGGAGGCGTGGACGGTCCGGAGGCGGTGGTGGAGGCCGCGACCGGCTTCCGCGTCGGAGCCGGGGATGGAGCCGGGGCCGAAGTCGGCGCCGAATTCGACTCCGGGGCCGGCGAGCGCACCGGAGCCGACGTCCCGGCCGGCGAGCCTGCCGGAGGCGGCCTCCGGGTCGGCGAGCGGGTCCCGGCCCCCGACCTCGGCGGGCTGGTCGGCGTGCTGGCCGTCTGGCCCGTCATCGGGATGCTCGTGGACGCGGGGGAACTGGCCCTGCACACCCCGCTCACCGCCTACGGGGCGGGCGACGGCCTGCCCGCCGGGATCACCGCCCACCATCTGCTCACCCACGGCTCCGGGGTGTCGTCCGCGCTCGTCGGGCTCGCCGAGCGGCTGTGCGGGAGCCCCCTCGCGGGGTTCGCCGCCGACCGGATCTGGCGCCCGCTCGGCATGACCCGTACGGGCTTCGCCGCCGACGGGACCCTGTACGCGCCCGCCGCCGACCTCGGGCGCTTCCTGAGCCACCTCCTGGCCCCCGCCGGCGGCCCCGTCAGCCGGGCCTGGACGGCGCAGTCGCTCCGCATCCGCACCGGCGAACTCCTCCCCGCCCGCGGCCTCCTCTGGCACCCCTCCGCCCACGGCTCCTGGTCCCACGGCGCGGGCCGGACCCTGTGGATCTCCCCGCGCGCACGACGCTGGGCAGCCCTCCTCCCGGCCACCCCGTCGGCCCCGCTCCGCACGGCCTTCCGCGACGCGGTCTTCGCCTGAGCCCCATGACCCATCCCGTGGTGCCGGGGCGCCGTAATCGGGAGGCGGTGCGTGGGCGGGATGCGGAACACTGCGCCGGGTGATCGTGATGCGGCCCGTACTGGAAGTACTCGTCCCCGACGGCTTCGACCTCTGGCGTGTGGCCGAGCTCGAGCGGTTCGCCCTCCTGCCCCTCGGTGGCGACCTCTCACCGGCTGAGGTCGGGGCGGCGGTCGCGAGCATCGCCGGTTGGAACGCCGGCGACTCCGACGGGAACTCCGACGGGAACTCCGACGGGAACTCCGACGGCGACGGACCGCCTCGGCCGGCCGACCCGCTCGCCTCGTTCTTCCACGGGTTGGTGACCCTTGAGGATCTCTTGGTCGCCGGCGGTCTGCAGGTCACGGACACGTCCACGGGCGTCACCTTCCGGCCGGGGTGCTGCGACGGGCTGGAGGACTGGCGCGACTGGTACCGATTCGCCGACGGCGGGGGGCTGCTCGGATTCGGCCACGAGCCCGTGTCGCCCTTGGCCGAGTGCGTCGGCAGCACCGTCCGGCTCACCGTCAACGCCGACGAGGACGACAGCCCCGTGATCGAGCTGTCCGTCACCGAGCTCCGCACCCTGCTCGACGCCGCCGAACGCCACTTGGCCGATTTCCTCGCGCTGGCCACCGACTGGCTCCCGCGCCACCTGCCCGGCCACCACGCCCCGGTCATCGCCGCGCTCGCCCGCGCGCTCGACCTTCCCGCACCGGCCCCGGGGCCACAACCGTAGGCCCGTCAATCTTTCCGGACCCGGCCGGACCGACGCAGCCGGGAGCCACGTCCGGGCATCGCCGGCCCCGTGACCAGTCTCGTCACCCGCCCGGGCCACGCCGCGATCCGTGCGTGGAGTCCCTGGCCGGTGAGCCGGCCGCCGCCCCGTGCACGGGGCGCTGTGCGTCGGCGCGCCGCTCTGTTCCGAGCCCCTCCGTAGCCCGCCTGCGGGCCTTCGTACCTCCCTCGTGGTCCTCGGGGCGCGGACGCGGGGTGGTCGACGTACGGTGAGCGCGAGATCACCGACCGTATAGTCCAGGCTGCGCGGAGGTACACGGATGCGTACGGCCCACGAGACCGCCCGCGATGCGCGCACGCCACCGGCCCCGGCCGCGGAGGTCCCCGTATGACGGCGCGGGCGGGGCGCGGCGAGAGCGCCCGGTTCGCCGCCGCCCACACGCTGCCCGCCCTGGTACGGGGCTTCGTGAGCGCCCGCCCCCGAGCGGAGCCCGGGCACGCAGGGCCGGCCCGGCCCCGTTGGTCCGCGGCCACCCTGCGGGCCCTGCGGGAGCGGCACGGAGGGGCGCCCGTGCTCGTACGGGGGCTGACCGGCACGGTCCTGCTCATCCTCGATCCGCGGGACATCCGGCAGTTCTACGCCGAACCCGTCGGCTCCACGGGCCGGCCCGCCACCGGCGCGGACGGCTGTGCCCACGCCGGGCTCGGCGGCGGGCGGCGGTCGGTGGACGACTCCGTGCTCGCCGCGGGGCTGACCGTGCACCCCTCGTGCGGGGCCTTCCTCTCGGTCCTCACCGACGAGGCCCGGCGCCTGACGGCCGGCGGTTCCCTCGAACTCGCCCGCGTCCGGCACTCCGTGGCCCGCGCCGCCCGACGCATCGTCCTCGGCGACGCCGCGGCCGAGGACTCGGAACTCGGCCGCCGGCTCGGGCGGTTCCACGACGGGGCGGGCGCGCGGATCGCCGCGTACGCCGACCTCGCGGAGCCGCACACCCTCATCGGGCGGGCCCGCCGCCACGCGGAGCCCCTCGCGGCGTTGGACGGGACCGGGCCGGACCCGGTCGGGCAGGTCCGCCAGTGGCTGGCCGCCTTCGACCTCGTCCCCGGCATCCTGCTGCGCACCCTGCTGCTGCTCGGCACGCACCCGGCCGAACAGGACGCCGTCGCCGCCGAGGCCCGGGCCGCCGGATGCGCGCAGGGCAGTGCCCAGGGCGCGCTGCCCCGGCTGCGGGCCTGCGTCCGGGAATCGCTGCGGCTCTATCCGGCCGTGCCCGACCTGATACGGATCACCCGGGCCGAGACCGAATGGCGGGGCGTGCGGCATCCCGCCGGAACCTGCGTGGTGCTTCCGGTGCTGTTCCACCAGCGCGACCCCGAACACGTGCCCGCCGCGCACGTCTTCGTACCGGGCCGGTGGGCCTCGCGGGAAGCGGACCTGGACGTCCGGATGGCCCCGTTCAGCCATGCCGGCGGACGCTGCCCCGGCGAACAACTGGGGCTGCTGGTCACCGCGGCGCTCTGCGCGGAGGTGCTGCGCGGACATCGGGTCCGGCCCGCCCGGCCCGTGCTCGACCCCCTCGGCCCGCTCCCCGCGGCCCTGGACGCGCACGGCATCCGCCTGCGCCTGACCCGCCGTTGACCCGCCGCCGGCCCCACCGCCGGCCCCGCCCGCACCCCGCCCGCACCCCGGCGGCGCCCCGGCATCCGGCCCAGCCGCACCACCCGTATCACCCGATCCACCTGCGCGGCAGACCTGTCCGTCCCGCACGGACCTGCACCGATCCGCACCGACCCGCCCCGTCCTTCCTGACGTTCACCCGACCCGACGAGGAATCCATGTCCGACGCCGCGACCCCCGGGACCTCCGCGACCTCAGCGCTTTCCGACCCGGACGCCGATCAACTGGGCGCCCTGTGCCGGGAACTGGCCGAGGCGGCCGACGCCGTGGGCGAAGCCGCCCGCTACGCCTCCGGGCTGGCCCTCGGCTCCCGGCTGCCGGTCATCGCGCTGGGCCTCGGCAGCCGCCGCCGCGCCGCCTGGCGCACCCTGCTGCGCACCCTCACCGACCGGGACGGACTCGGCTGGGCCGCCCGGGGCCGGGGCGTGGCGCGGGCCGGGTGGCTCGCCGGGGTGTTCACCGGCCGCGAAAGCCTGGCCGTGAGCCTCGCGGTGTGCGGCCTCAGGGGCCGGATCCGGGCCGAGAGCACCCGTAACCCGGCGAGGTGGGAGGACCCGGCCGCCGCCGAGGTATTCCTCGCGGTGGAGGAGGGCCGGCAGGCGGACGCGGTCCGGGCGTTCCGCGAGCTCGTGCGCCGACGCGGCGAAGGGCCCGCCTTCGCACTCCTGAACCCCTCCTTCGCCGACATCCTGGCGTGGAACGCGCTGACCGACGACAATCCGTTCAACGACCACGCCGGCTGGCAGGTCGCCACCGGCAGGGCCGTGGCGGCGGAGCCGTTCCTCGGGATCGCCGCCGCCCTGCGGGCGTTCTTCGACGGAGGGCCCGCCTGCTCCGATCCGGGAAGCCGCCTCCTGGCCGAGCTGGACACCACCGGCACCCCGGCCGGGTACCGGGGCAACGCCGACCGGATCGGCGGTTCCCCGGGCGCGGTCCTGCTCCAGCAGGTCACGGGCCCCGACGGGGTCGAGCGGTGTGTGCTCCAACTCGCGGGACCACCAACGGAGTCCGGCCGGGCCGACACACCGTACGGCGCCCCGTTCGACACTCCGTACGCAGGGCCGGCGGCGCACGTCCGCGACGTGGCCGCGACCGTACGACGCCTCGTGCCGTCCGGAACCGAACTCGCCCTGCTCGGCCACGGTCCGGGTGCCCGGACGGCCGGACGGCTGGCTGCGAGCCGGGAGTTCACCACCGTCTACCGGGTCACCTGGGTGGGCTCCGGCCCCGAGCCCGGTCCGGCGGCGGCTCTCGCCGCCTTCGGGGGCAGGGTCACCGGAAGCCACCTCGTACGGCTGCCCGGCCACCCCGACGTCTACGTTCCGGGGAGCTCCCAGTGACGGACACCGCCGGGCCCGCGCCCCGGGCCGAGATCCGTCCGGCCCCGGCCGAGGGCCTGCGCGCCCACTCGGCCGCCCTGCGTTCGCACGCCGAGCGGCTGCGCCGGGCCGCCGGAGACCTGCACTGGCAGGGCCCGGGGGGCGATGCCTTCCGCGCCGAGGTGGAGTCTCTGGCGGCCCGCTGCGCCACGGCGGCGGGCGGCTTCGACCTGGCGGCGGCCCAACTGGCCCGCCCCGGGTCCCGGGAGGGGACGCGGGGCAGGCACCGGCGGACCGGCTGACCGTAGGCCGGCGGGGGTCGGTAGGGGAGCGGGCGGTCAGGGGTCGGAGGTCAGAGGACCAGTGACAGCAGCAGGACGAAGCCCAGGCCGACCACCGAGATGATGGTCTCCATCACCGACCAGGTCTTGAGGGTCTGGCCGACCGTCATGCCGAAGTACTCCTTTACGAGCCAGAACCCGGCGTCGTTGACGTGGCTGAAGAACAGCGACCCGGCTCCGATGGCGAGGACCAGCAGGGCGGTCTCCGTGGCCGGCATGCCCGCCGCGAGCGGGGCCACCAGGCCGGCCGCGGAGATGGTGGCCACCGTGGCCGAGCCGGTCGCCAGGCGGATGGCCACCGCGATGAGCCAGGCCAGCAGCAGGGTCGGTATCGCCCAGTTCTCGGACAGATCCATGATCATCTGGCCGACGCCCACGTCGATCAGCGTCGCCTTGAAGCCGCCGCCCGCACCCACGATCAGCAGGATGCCCGCGATCGGGGCCAGCGACTTCTCCACCGTCACGGACAGCCGCGCCTTGGTGAAGCCGGCCGCCCGGCCGAGGGTGAACATGCCCACGAGCACCGCCGCGAGCAGCGCGATCAGCGGCGAGCCCGCCACGTCGGTGACCCGCTGGACGCCGTTGGCCGGGTCGTCGACCACGATGTCGACCAGGGCCTTCATCAGCATCAGGACCACCGGCAGCAGCACGGTGCAGACCGTCGCCCCGAAGCTCGGGCGGTGTTCCAGCTCCTCCGAGGGCCGCTGCGGGATCATGTGCTCGGGCGCCGGGATGTCCACCCAGCGGGCCGCGTACCGGGAGAACACCGGCCCCGCGATGACGACGGTCGGGATGGCGACGAGCACGCCGAGCGCCAGGGTGAGACCCAGATTGGCGTGGAGCGCGTCGATGGCCACCAGCGGGCCGGGGTGCGGCGGGATCAGCCCGTGCATCACGGACAGCCCGGCCAGGGCGGGGATGCCGATCCGCATGAGCGAGTAGTTGCCCCGCTTGGCCACGAGCAGGACCACCGGGATCAGCAGCACGATGCCGACCTCGAAGAAGAGCGGGAGGCCGATCACCGAGGCGATCAGCACCATCGCCCAGGGCATGGCCCGGCCCTTGGCGCGCGCCAGGATGGTGTCCACGATCTCGTCCGCGCCGCCCGAGTCGGCGAGCAGTTTCCCGAGGATGGCGCCGAGCGCGATGAGTACGCCGACGCCCGCGACGGTGGCGCCGAGCCCGGCGGTGAAGCTGGAGACGGACTTGGCCAGGGGGGCGCCGGCGAACACCCCCAGGGCGAGGGATCCGAGCGTCAGCGCCAGGAAGGCGTGCAGCTTGAGACGGGTGATGAGCAGGACGATGACGGCGATGCCCGCGAGGACGGCTATCCCCAGCTGGGTGGTGCCGGCCGAGGTGATCGGCTCGGTGGCGGCCGCTGCCAGAGTCTCGACGCTGAGACTGGTCACGGTGACGGTTCCTTCGTTCTCGCTTGCGGGCAGGACGGGGTGGCGCGGGGCGGGGGTGGGGTGGGTGAATCGTGAGGTGCGGCTCGGGCCGTGCGGTTACGCGACCGGCGACGGCAGGCGGCGCAGGGCGGCCAGGGCCCGCGCCGTGATCTCCTCCGGGGATCCGGACACGTCGACGAGGACGCCGAGTTCGTCCGGCTGGAGCGGCTCCAGCGTGGCGTACTGCGAATCCAGCAGCGTGGTGGGCATGAAGTGCCCCTTGCGCGCGGCCATCCGCTCCTCGATCAGCGGCCGGTCGCCGGTGAGGTGGACGAAGACGGTGTCCGGCGCGACGGCCCGGAGCCGGTCGCGGTAGGCCCGCTTGAGGGAGGAGGCGGAGACGACCCCGCCCCCGATGCGGGCCCGGTTGCGCATCCACTCGCCGATCGAGTCCAGCCAGGGCCGGCGGTCCGCGTCGTCCAGGGGGGTGCCGGCGGACATCTTGGCGACGTTGGCCGCCGGGTGGAAGGCGTCGCCCTCCGCATAGGGGAGGGCGAGCGCGTCGGCGATCAGCCGGCCCACGGTCGTCTTTCCCGTCCCGGCCACGCCCATCACCACAATGACGCGCGTCATCGCGCACCTCGTTTTCGTTGTTCTTTGCGTCTTTTGCGTTCTTTGTCTTCGTTGACAGGGCCCCGGGGGACCTGGGCACCACTGAAGCTCATTACGTAGTACTTATTCAAGAGGTTCTCGGTAAAACATCACACCTTTTGGCCATCCGGTGGTCACCGTACGCTTACGCCATGACCACTGAAGTGCCGGGCGCACCGGGCGGACCGGCCGAGCGGGGCAGCCAAGGGCTCCACTCCCACGTGCTGGACACCATCGGCCTGGCGATCACGGCCGGGGAGCACCCACCCGGCAGCGTGCTGCGCACCGACGAGATCGCGGACCGCTTCGGCGCCTCGCGGACGGTGGTCCGCGAAGTGGTCCGCGTCCTGGAGTCGATGCAGCTGGTCGAGTCCCGCCGCCGGGTCGGCGTCACCGTGCGCCCCACCGAGGAGTGGAACGTCTACGACCCGCGCGTCATCCGCTGGCGCCTCGCCGGCGCGGACCGCCCGCGGCAGTTGCGCTCCCTCACCGTGCTGCGCTCGGCCATCGAACCGGTCGCGGCCGGACTCGCGGCGCTGCGGGCCACCCCGGAGCAGTGCGCCGAGCTCACCGAGGCGGCCCTGGGCATGGTCCGCACCTCACGCGGTCACCAGCTCGACGGGTACCTCCACCACGACATCGCCTTCCACCGGATCGTGCTCAACGCCTCCGGCAACGAGATGTTCGCGCGGCTCGGCGATGTCGTCGCCGAGGTCCTGACCGGGCGCACCCGGCACGCGGTGATGTTCCACGACCCCGACCCGGCGGCCGTCACCCTGCACGTGCGGGTGGCCGAGGCCGTACGGGAGGGCGACGCGGCCCGCGCGGAGGCGCTGACGCGGCAGATCGCGGTGGGCGCGCTGGAGGAACTGGACGTACTCGCGCCGTAGACGGCCGGGAGGGGCCGGGCGGCCGGAGGCGGCCGGCCGGGGCGGATCGGCCGGTGCAGATCGGCCGGTGTGGCCGGGGCCGGGCGAGCCGCCCGTACGGTCAGTCGCGTACGGGGACGTTCGCCGGGGGGCGGGTGTCGGCGCCGTCCGCGCCCAGGCCCGCGAGCAGGCGCAGCCCGTCCTCGGCGGGACTGCCGGGGGCCGCGGACAGGACCAGCAGCTCCATGCCCGAGTCGCCGGGCAGCGCGAAGTTCTCCTGGTGCAGTTCCAGCACTCCGACCAGCGGATGACGGTACGCCTTGCGGCCGTGGGTGCGGGCGCGCACGTCCGCGCGGGCCCACAGGCGGCGGAAGCGCTCGCTGCCCATGGCCAGTTCGCCGATCAGCGCGGTCAGCCCGGGGTCGTCGGGGTACTGGCCGGCAGCCAGGCGCAGGTGCCCGACCACGTCGAGGGTGCACTGCTCCCAGTCGGCGTAGAGGCCGCGCTCGGCCTCTTCCAGGAAGAGGTGCCGAGCGATGTTCAGCCCGGGCATCGGCCGGCCGAAGAGGAGCCCGGCGAGGCGGTTCCCGGCGAGCGCGTTCAGACGGTGGTCCATGATCAGCGCGGGCGCGCCGACGACGAGGTCGAGGACGCGCAGCACCTCCGGGCGGATCCTCCCACCCGGCGCCTTCGCGCGGCGGCGGCGCTGCCGCGCGAGCCGGTAGAGGTGCTCCCGCTCGGTCTCGTCGAGCCCGAGAACGCGGGCGAGCGCGTCGAGGACCTGCTCGGAGGGCTGGGTGGCGCGGCCCTGCTCCAGCCGCACGTAGTAGTCGACGCTGACCCCGGACAGGTGTGCGACCTCCTCGCGGCGCAGGCCCGCGACCCGGCGGCGGCTGTCGGTGGGGATGCCGGCGGCCGCCGGGTCGACCCGTGCGCGCCGGGTCCGCAGGAAGCCCGCAAGATCGTCCATGGGCCCAGTATGGCCGCGGCGGCGCCCGTGAGGGTGGCCCTGCCAGTACCAGGAACCCCGGTCCGACGGAAGGCGCGCCCCTGAACAACGGGCGCCGCGGGGCCCAGGATCGAAGGCATCCGATCCCGAGGAGTTCCCGTGAAGACGCTGATCGTCCACGCCCACCCCGAGCGCGCATCGCTCAACGGCTCGCTGAAGGACCTGGCGGTGTCCACGCTGGAGGCCGCCGGACACGAGGTGCGGGTGAGCGATCTGTACGCGATGAACTGGAAGGCGGTCGTGGATGCCGAGGACTACGGCCCCCACGCGTCCGGCCCGCTGAAGGTGGCCCTGGACTCGGGCCGGGCCTTCGAAGCCGGGGCGCTCACCCCGGACGTGCTCGCCGAGCAGGAGAAGCTGCTGTGGGCCGACACGATCATCTTCCAGTTCCCGCTGTGGTGGTACTCGATGCCCGCGATCCTCAAGGGCTGGGTGGACCGGGTGTTCACCTACCGTTTCGCGTACGGGGTGGGCGAGCACAGCGACACGAAGTACGGGGAGCGCTTCGGTGAGGGCACCCTCGCGGGCCGCAGGGCCCTGCTCGCGGTGACCGCCGGCGGCCCGGAGTCGCACTACGCCGCTCGCGGGATCAACGGCCCCATCGACGACCTGCTGTTCCCGATCCACCACGGGATCCTCTACTACCCGGGCATCGAGCCGCTGCCGCCGTTCGTGCTGTACGGCGCCGACCGGATGGGCGCCGAGGACTACGCGGTCGCCGCCAAGGCCTGGGAGGAGCGGCTGCTCACCCTGGAGTCGACGGAGCCCATCCCCTTCCGGCGGCAGAACTTCGGCGACTACGAGATCCCCTCGCTCCACCTGAAGCAGGGCCTGGAGCCCGAGGGCCGCGCGGGCTTCGGACTTCACGTACGGTGACCGCCGGCCTCCGGCCGCCGGCCGCGGGGTGAACGGGGCGGCCCGGCCGGTGGCGACGTCCCGGTGCCGAATGCCAAGCGCGGTGTGGCCCCACTCCTCGGATCAGACCGCTACCCGGGTGGGCAAGGCGTCCGCCCTCCCGTAGGCGAGCACCTGAGCGAGGACCTCCCGGAACCGGGCCACGTCGTGCGCGGGTGCCTCGATGACGGCCTCGATTTCGCCGTCCTCCAGCCGAAGGTCCGCCAGCGCCCGGGGGTCCAGCACGACGCGAAGGACATTGCCCTCCAGGACGGCTTCGCGCACGCAGCCGTAGGCCGTCCCCTGCCCGGCCGTTACCAGGCAATGAGTGTCCATCCCCAGGGCGACCTCCTGGTCCTCCGGATCCTCCTCGCCCGACATGAACGACAGGATGAAGCCGCTGCCGTCCTCGGTCTCGGCGAGAGCGGCCTCGGTGAACTCGCCGTCCGGATCGATCTCGGCTTCGGCGACGCGGGCGGTGAATCGGAAGGTCATGAGGAAGTTCTACCAAGGCGGTCGGACAGGGAGCGCGGGCGTGGGCGTCCGCCCTCCCGCCGTCCGGCGTACCGGTACCGCGTGTCGTTGGACCAACTCGTTGACGCTGCGGCGGCATGAGCGTTTTTGATCTTCGTCGGACCCCCTTCCGGGAGATGCTCCCCCTCGCTTCGGCCGGAGCAGACGACCATTTCCGTTCGGCGAAGGGGTACTCGCATGTCTTCCACAGCAAGAACCGGACGAAGGGCCCGGCTGGCCGGCGGCCTCGTCCTGCCGATGGCCGTGGCACTGGCCGGATTCACGGTCCCGGCGGTGGCCTCCGGCGGGGGTGTGGCCGCGCTTTCGGAGGGCGCCGCTCCGGCCTCCGGCGCGGGTGCGGTGCCGAGTTCGGGCGCGGAGTCGGGTCCGGGGGGCGCTGTTCCGGCTTCCGGCGCTGGTGTGGTGTCGGCCGCGAGGGGCGCCGCGCCCGTCTCGGGTGCGGCGCCGGTTTCCGGCGGGGGTGCTGCGTCGGGTCCGGGGGGTGCTGCGGCGACCTCGGCAGGGGTGCCGGGTTCCGGGAGGGGCGCGGCGGTTGCCTCCGGCGGGGGTGCTTCGGCCTCCGGCGGGCGGGCTGCCGGTGGGGCGGGCGTGGTTGCGGAGGCGGGGTTGCCCGCCGGGGCCGGCGGCGCCGAGGCCCGGGAAGGGCAGGCCCCGGATGCGGCGGTGTCGGGCGCGCCGCGCGCTTCGGAGGCGCTACGGGCCGGCCGGGCGCCGGAGTCGGTACCCGTCGGGCCCGACGGCGGATGCGGGCGGGATCGGGCCGAGGCGGCCCCGGAGGGCGGGCACGGATGCCCCGCTCCGGCCGGGGCCCAGGGCCCCCGGGGGCCGAAGGGTGCCAAGGGGGAGAAGGGTGTCTCGGGACCCAAGGGCGACGCGGGCCCGCCGGGTCCCAGGGGCGAGCCGGGCGGCAAGGGGAACGCCGGTGCCAAGGGTGATGCGGGGCCCCCGGGACTCCAGGGCGAGAAGGGGCCGGCCGGGCCCAAGGGCGATGCCGGGCCTCCGGGACTCCAGGGCGAGAAGGGGCTCGCCGGGCCCAAGGGGGACCGGGGAGCCGTCGGGCGCAAGGGGGACCCGGGGCCCAAGGGGGACGTAGGGCGGACCGGAGACGTCGGGGCGGCCGGACCCCAGGGGCAGCAGGGCCCCGCGGGTCCGGCCGGTCCGGCGGGCACGCAGGGGCTGCCCGGCCTTCCCGGAACCGCGGGGCCGCAGGGGTTCGCGGGACCGTCCGGACTGCAGGGGGCCCCGGGCCCGACCGGTGCCACCGGGCCGCTCGGCCCGCTGGGCCCGGTGGGGCCGCAGGGCGTGCCCGGTCCGATCGGCCCCTGCGCCTCGGTGGACAACCAGATGCCCAACAACTCCGAGGAGTTCGCGCTCGTCCTGAAGGAGGGCAAGACCTACCTCGGCCGCCGCACCCGCGATATGACGGGCCAGTGGGGCGACTTCGCCTGGACCGACCTCACCGTGGCGCCGGTCACCGGTTACCCCGCCGACGTCTGCACGGTCGCCCTGGCCATCCACGGCAACGACGTGAAGGTCAAGGCCGTCACCAAGACGGGCACGCTTTACCACACCCACTGCGTGACCAACGGGCGCGGCGTCATCTGCGACGCACCCTGGGCGCCCGTGTATCCGCAGCCCGGAGCGGTGCCGCCACGGCCCCCGGCGGTCTGACCGGGGACCCCGCCCGATCGTGACAGGCCCCCCGGAACCCGCCCCGTACGCCACACTGGGCGGGTGCTGGGACATGGCGACGGGTACGAGGCCGGGGACTCCGCCTCCTTCGTGGGGCGGAGCCGTGAACTGGCCCGGATCGAACGGGCTTTGCGCGAGGATCGGCTGATCACCCTGACCGGGTCGGGCGGCGTCGGCAAGACCCGCCTGGCCCGCCGCGCGGCCGACCTCGCGGCGGGCACGGGCACAGGTGCGGCCGACCTCGCCGGACCGCCCGCGGAACCGCCCGCCGGACCGGCCGCCGAACAGTCCGCCGAACAGGCGGGCGCCACCCGGCCGGTGGGCCCCTTCCCCGACGGGGTCCACTGGGCCGACCTCTCCCCGCTCCCCGACGAGCGGCTGCTCGTGGCCACCGTGGCCGACGCCCTGGACCTCGCCGACCACACCGCCCGTACCCCGGCCGCGGCCGTCCGGCAATGGATCGGCGAGCGCCGGCTGCTCCTCGTACTGGACTGCTGCGAGCACCTGGTGGCGGCCGTACGGGACCTTGTACGGGAGTTGCTCGACGCGGCTCCGCACCTCGTCCTGCTGCTCACCAGCAGGCAGCCCCTCGGACTCGAGGAGGAACACGTCCTGGACGTAGGCCCGTTGCCGTACGCGGTGGACGCGTTCGGCCCCGAGGAGGCCCTTGCCCTGTTCACCCGGCGGGCCGCCGCTGCCGCCCCCGCGCAGGCGCCGCCCTGGACCGAGGCCCGGCTCGCGGCCGCCCGCTCCGTGTGCGCCCGTCTCGAAGGGGTCCCCCTCGCGCTGGAACTGGCCGCCGCGCAGTTGACCGACCACTCCATCGAGGAACTGGCCGTGCGGCTCGCCCGCAGGATCGGCCCGCTGGCCGCACCCGTCCCCGGCCGGCCGCCGCGCCACCGCGCGCTGCGCACGGCCATCGGCTGGAGCCACGAGTGGTGCGCACCGCGCGAACGGCTGCTGTGGCTGCGGCTGTCCGTGTTCGGGGGAGCCTTCGACCCGGCCGCCGCGCGCGCGGTCTGCTCCGCCGCCCCGCTCACCGAAGAGGACGTTCCGCCGCTGCTCGACGCGCTGGTCGCCAAGTCCGTCGTACGCCGGGGCGCGGACGGCTCGTACCGGATGCTGGACACGATCCGGGAGTACGGGGCCATGTGGCGCGACGAGGCCGGGGAGCGCGAGGCGCTGCGGGACGCGCACGCCGCGTACTTCACCGAGCTCGTGCGCGCCGCCGAACGGGACTGGCTCGGCTCCGCCCAGCGGACCGGGTACCGGCGCGTGGAGGCGGCGCACGGAGACCTGTGCGCGGCCCTGGACCACCACCTGGCCACCGGCGCCCCGGAGCGGGCCCTGGACCTGGCCGCCCGGGCCGGCTTCTACTGGGCCTGCTGCGGCCACCTGCACGCGGCGCGCGGCTACCTGGAACGGGCCCTGGCCGCCGCACGGCCCGAGGAGGTGGCCCCGCGGGTCCGGGCGCGCGCCCTGTGGGCCCTCGGGGTGACCCTGCTGCTCCAGGGCGAGCAGGAGCAGGCCCACCGGATCGCCGTCGGCTGCGAGGCCCTGGCCGCCGGCCTCGACGAGGGCCCGGACGGGAACGGAGGCCCGGACGGGAACGGGGGCCCGGCGCTGGACGCCGCGTACCTGCTGGGCCTGAGCCACCTACTGGCCGGGCGCCCGCTGGCCGCGCGGATCGTCTCCGACAACGCCCTGGAGGCCCACCCCGGCACGCCCTTCGACTCGGGTCCCCGGATCCGCTGCCACCTCGTACGGGTCTTCGCGCTCACCGGAACCGGCCTGTTCGCCGACGCCCGGGAAGAGGCGGAACTGCTGCGCGCCGGCTGCGAGGAGCGCGGCGAACACTGGACCCGGGCCTACGCCGACTACCAACTGGCCCTGATCTGCCTCTTCGAGGACCGCCCCGCCGAGTCCGCCGTCCACGCCCGCGCGATGCTGGAGAGCAAGCGCGAGCTGGGCGACAGCTTCGGCACGGCCCTGGGCCTGGACCTGCTCGCCGCGGCCCGCGCGGCGACCGGGGACGGGGCCGGCGCGGCGCGCGCGTACGGCACGGGCCACGCCTACTGGCAGGCGGTCGGCCACCCGCAACGCGGCACACCTGAACTGGCCTCCGTACGAGAGGAGTTCGAGCGAACCGCGCGCGGAGAACTCGGCGACCAGGCCTACGAGGAGGCCTTCCGCGAAGGCCTGCGGCACGGCCACGTCCTGCGCACCCGACCCCACCCGTACTGAAAAGGGGGTCGTGGCGGCCGTCCGCGGCGCCTGCCGCAGGGATCCGAGGCCCGGGGGCGGCGGTCTGAGCGCCGTCGTCGGGGGCTGCCGGGAAGCCGCCCCGCTGCCGCGTCGGGGACGAGGCGGTGGCGGTCCCGGCGCCGCACGGATCCCGTGCGGCAGCCGTGGTGCCGGTGGCCGGGGCGTGTGAGCGATGTCCTCCCGCACGGCCCCGACCGGCGAAGCCTCGCTGCAGTCCGGGCTGCGTGCTCCGCTGTCCATGCGTCTGACCCGTTTTCAGCCGGACAAACACCCTCTGCGCAAAGAGCTCTGAGTTTCCGTCAGAGAGGTACGGGGGTTTGTCTGAAGACGGACCCCGGCCCCCGTCCGTGCCCGGTCAGCCCGTCGGGGGAGTGCGCGGGGTGGTCTGCTGGACGGCCCAGCCGTTGCCGTCGGGGTCGGAGAAGTAGACGAAGGAGCCCCAGGGCATGTCCTCGATCTCCGTCACCTCGATGCCCCGGCCCTTGAGGTCGGCGAAGGCCTCCTCGATGTCCGCGACCACGACCTGCATGTTGTCCAGCGACCCTGGTGTCATCCGGGTCAGGCCCTTGCCGATGGCGATCGAACAGGCAGAGCCCGGCGGGGTCAGCTGGACGAAGCGGATCTCCTCGCTGACCGTGATGTCGTGGTCGGCGTGGAAGCCGATGCGTTCGTAGAAGGCCTTGGCCCGGTCGATGTCGGTGACCGGTACGGCGACCAGTTCCAGTTTGATGTCCATCGGCTTCTCCTGACTCCGTGTCCCGGCGGATGCGGGGGACCGGTCCCGGCCGCCCACCGGCCCATCATCCGCCGGAGACCGCCGCCGCGCCGCCCGGGAGGGCGCGTGCCGCCGGCGTGTCCCCGTCCGGGCCGGCCTCCGCGAACTGGGTCCGGTACAGCTCCTCGTACCGTCCGCCCACCGCGAGCAGCTCGGCGTGGGTGCCGCGTTCCACGATCCGGCCCTCCTCCACCACCAGGATCAGATCGGCGGCCTGCACCGTCGACAGCCGGTGCGCGATCACCACGGCGGTCCGGCCCGACAGGGCCTCGGCCAGGGCCTCCTGGACGGCGGCCTCCGAGGTGGAGTCCAGATGCGCGGTGGCCTCGTCCAGGATCACCACCCGCTGGCCGGCCAGCAGCAGCCGGGCGATGGTCAGCCGCTGGCGCTCCCCGCCCGAGAGCCGGTAGCCGCGCTCGCCGACGACCGTGTCCAGCCCGTCCGGGAGCGAGGCCACGAGCCCGTCGAGCCGGGACCGGCGCAGGGCCTCCCAGATCTCGTCCTCCCCCGCCTCGGGGCGGGCCAGCAGCAGGTTGGCCCGTACCGACTCGTGGAAGAGGTGGCCGTCCTGCGTGACCATGCCCAGGGTCTCGCGGATGGAGTCCGCGGTGAGGTCCCGTACGTCGATCCCGCCGAGGCGGACCGCGCCCGTGTCCGTGTCGTACAGCCGGGGCAGCAACTGCGCGATGGTCGACTTGCCGGCGCCGGAGGACCCGACCAGGGCGATCATCTGCCCGGGTTCGGCGCGGAAGGAAACCTCGTGCAGCACCTCGGTGCCGCCCCGCGCGTCCAGGGTCGCCACCTCCTCCAGGGAGGCCAGGGACACCTTGTCGGGGGAGGGGTAGCCGAAGGAGACGTTGTCGAACTCGACCGTCACCGGTCCCTCGGGCACCCGGCGGGCGTCCGGCTTCTGGGAGATCAGCGGCTTCAGGTCGAGGATCTCGAAGACCCGCTCGAAGCTGACCATCGCGCTCATCACCTCCACCCGCGCCCCGGCGAGCGCGGTCAGCGGGGCGTACAGCCGGGTCAGGAGCAGGGCGAGGGCGACCACCGAACCCGCGTCCAGGGTGCCGGTGAGCGCGTAGTGGCCGCCGAGGCCGTACACCAGCGCCAGGGCCAGCGCGGAGACCAGGGTCAGGGCGGTGATGAAGGCCGACTGGGCCATCGCCGTCCGGATCCCGATGTCACGCACCCGGGCGGCGCGCGCCGCGAACTCCGCCGACTCCTCGTCGGGCCGCCCGAACAGCTTGACGAGCGTGGCGCCCGGAGCCGAGAAGCGCTCGGTCATCTGGGTGCCCATCGAGGCGTTGAGCGCGGACGCCTCCCGCTGCAACGCCGCCATCCGCACCCCCATCCGGCGGGCGGGCAGCACGAACACCGGCAGGAGCACGAGGGCCAGCAGGGTGATCTGCCAGGAGATGCCCAGCATCACGGTCAGGGTCAGCAGCAGCGTCACGGTGTTGGACACCACCCCCGACAGGGTGTTGCTGAAGGCGCGCTGCGCGCCGATCACGTCGTTGTTGAGCCGGCTGACCAGCGCCCCGGTGCGGGTCCGGGTGAAGAACGCCACCGGCATCCGCTGCACGTGGTCGAAGACCGCCGTCCGCAGATCCAGGATCAGCCCCTCGCCGAGGGTGGACGACAGCCGGCGCAGGACCAGCCCCAGCCCCGCCTCCGCGACCGCGATCAGCGCGATCAGCAGGGCGAGGCGGGTGACCGTACCGCTGTCGCGGCCCTCGACGATCTCGGTGACCACGCGGCTCGCGAGTACCGGGGTGGCCACCGCGAGCAGCGCGGTCACCACGCTGAGGAGGAGGAAGAAGGTGAGCCCGCGCCGGTGCGGGCGGGCGAAGGCGGCGATCCGGCGCAGACCGGCCCGCGAGAGCGGGCGCCGGTCCTGCTGGGCGTTGATCGCGCTGTGGAGCGAGGTCCAGGCGGTTACTTCCATATCCATGAGCCGAACGGTAGGACCTCGACCAAACTTGAGGTCAAGGGCCAGGTGGCCCCCGGTGACCAGGAACCCTGTTCGACAGGTGGGGCGGCAGGCCGGGCGACCGGTCAGTCGACGGGCCGGGCGGCAGATCAGTCGAGGCAGAAGATGTTGTCCTCGGGATCGGTCATCACGATGATCCCTTCGTTGACCTCGTCGGACTCCAGGCGGTACTGCCGCTTCGCACCCAGCGCCTCCAGCTTGGCGGCCTCCGCCTCCAGTACGGCCATCCGCTCGTCCCCCTTCAGACCGGGCGCCGAGCGCACGTCCAGGTGCAGACGGTTCTTCGCCTCGGTCCTGGCCTCCGGGACCCTCTGGAAGTAGAGCCGCGGTCCCTTGCCGTCCGGATCCGAGATGGCCGCCCAGTCGTTCTGGCCCTCCGGAGTCGGCTGCACGCGATAGCCCAGCGCCTGCGCCCAGAACGCCGCCTGCGCGCCCGGATCGGCGCAGTCGTACGCCACCTGCAATTCCTTGGCCATGTGGCCTCCGACCATTCGAAACCTGTCCACCGGTACCGGTTGGCACCAGCGCAGGACGATAGTGGATCAACCATCGCTCGTACGAGGGATTTTCGCGGCCCTCGTGCCGTGTCGGTGCCCGGTGCCAGAATCGGCCCATGACGCAGGGATCAGAGCCCTTCACGCATTCCGGCCGGCGCGCCGGCGACACCGTTCTCTCCCGCTTCGAACGCTGGGCCCGCGACACCCCGGGAGCCCAGGCCGTCGCCGCGGGCACGGACAGCCTCACCTACGGACAACTCGACGCGCGTGCCAACCAGTCGGCCCGCCACCTGCTCGACTGCGGACTGCCCGAAGGGGCCGTCGTCGCCGTGGGCTCCGCCCCGCGCGCCGAGCTCGTCGTCCTCCTCCTCGCCATCCTCAAGGCGGGCGCCGCCTACGCCGTCGTCGACGTCGAGAACCCGCGCACCGGACAGCGCCAGCTCGCCGCCGTCCGGCCCTTCGCCCTGCTCGCCGACGCCGCCGAGCAGGCCCGCCTCGACGACGGCGGCGACCTGCGCGTGATCCGCACCGGTGGGCAGCACGCGGTCGCCACGGGAGCTCTGCCCACCGACCCGCCGGACCGGGCCCCGCGCGGAGATGCCGCCGCCGTGCTGTTCACCGGGGGTGCGGACCGGCGCGCCGTCCCCCTCTCCCACGACCGGCTCCTCGCCGCCCACGAAGGGTGGGCGGCGGTGGCGGGGCCGGTTCCCGAGGACCGGCACCTGATCACCGCCGCCCCGCACCTCACCGGCTTCGCCGCCGGATGGACGCGGGCCCTGTGCGAGGGCGGCGCGCTCGTCCTGCCCGAAGGCCCGCACTGGACACCGGAGTCGCTGCGCCGCGCCGTCGACGCCGAGCGGGTCACCGTCCTGCACACCGATCCCGGCGCCGCCACCCAGCTCCTCGTGCGCGACCGGGAGGCGTCCCTGTCACGGACCCTGCGCCGCCCCGACGAGGGGCTGCGGTCCCTGCGCATGGTCGCCGTCGCCGGAGACCGCCTCTACCTGGACGAACAGGCCGCTCTGCTCGCCCGGCTGCGGCCCGGAGCCCGGCTGCTCAACGTCTACGGGCCCACCGAAGCCGCGGGCACCGGTGCCCGGTTCGAACTCCCGCAGCTCGCGGCCCCCTTGGACGGGGCCGAGGAGCTCTCGCTGATCGGAACCGCCTTCCCCGGCTGCCGGCTGGACGTACGCGACGGGGAGATCCACCTCACCGTGCCCGGCGGCGGCGAACCGGTCCCGACCGGAGACCTCGGAGTGCTGCGCCCCGACGGGCTGCTGGAGTTCCGCGGCCGGATCCGCGACCGGCTCACCGCGGACGGCAAGGCCCTCGACCCGCATCCCGTCGAGTCCGCCATCCGCAGCCACGAAAGCGTGGGCGCGGCGCTCCTGGCCGAGGTCAGGGGGGCCGGTACGGGCGTGAACGCGCGTCCCCTGCTCGTCGCCTTCCTCGCCCCGCCCGCGGAGGACGACACCTGGCCCCCGGGCTCCGACCTCCCCGACGGCGGGGAGGTCCGCCGCCACCTGGCGGGCAGGCTCCCCGGGGCCATGATGCCGAGCGCCGTCGTCCGGCTGCCCCGGATCCCCCGGGACCGGGCCGGACGCGAGCAGCGGGCCGCGCTCCCGATGCCGCCGGGGCGGGCCGGGGGCGACGGCGACGGGGAGGATCCCAGCGGTGGCGGGAGCGGGAAGTACGGCGCCAAGTACGGCCGCAGGTACGTGTGGAGAGACTCGGGACCCAATATCGCGGGATGGGCCGGCCTCATCTTCTTCATGGTGGTCGGCCTGGTCCTGGTGGCGGGCTTCACCATGATCCTCACCTTGATCTTCTGGCCCGGTTCGATGGACCTCCACGGCGTCCCGAACCCGTACGCCACGCTCTTCTTCCTCCTCTACATGTGCGAGTGCTGGGCGTTCGCGGCCGGTGTGTGGTTCCTGTTCGCCGGCCGGTCCCGGATGCGCCGCCACGGGCGCCGCGGCCCCCGCATCACCGCCGCCGCCCATCTGGCGATCGTCTACCTGCTGGTCGCCTGGTGGCCGCAGGACAACTTCTACCGGCTCGCGGCCAAGCAGGACTGGCCCCGACAGGCCGCGCTCGTCTACGCCTTCAACATTCCGCTGATGATCGCCGCCGCGATCGTGGCCGTCTACGCGTCCCGTCCGCCGCTCAGCGCCTTCGACGTGGAACCGGACTCGGCACCGGTGTCGGTGTCGGGGTCGGTATCGGGGTCGGTTCCGGGGCAGGGGTCGGCCCGGGACGGGGCCCGGGTCACCGACGCATCGGCCGGCTGAGCACCGGGAGCCTGCTCGAACATCGCCCCGACGGACAGCGCCTGCGTGCGTACGAGCCGCTCGGCCGCGTCCAGCACCTCCCTGCCGGTCGCGGCCACCAGGGCGCCCATCCAGGGCACCGGTTCGAAGGCGCCGGTGGGGATGGCGGGGAGGAACACCGCGCCGATCCGCGCGCACCGGCGGGACAGCCGCTCGCACAGTTCGTCGAAGGCCGCCTCCGGTAGCCGGGCGCCCAGCTCCACCCGGTCGGCGATCCGGACGAAGTGCCCCGCGCCCCGCAGTTCGTCGAGCCGGGCCGCCACCACGAAGGCGACCGACGGCCCGGTCAGGCGCAGGTTCGTCTCCGTGGGGGCGAGCCGTCCCGCGCCGTCGGCGACGAAGTCCACGTCGAACCAGCCCCGGTAGCCCGCCGCCGACAGTTCCCGGCCCACCGCCCGCCCGAAGGCCAGCAGGGGTTCCTCCGCCCACGCGGGCACCACCCCCGGCCCCACCGTCGCACCGCGGTACCCGCCGTCCGCTACGTCCATCACCGCCCCGCCGACCTCGTGGACCCGGCCGGCCGCGTCCACGAACCCGTCGTAGGTGAGGTCGCGCGGCTCGGCCGGATCCGCCGGTCCGCGTACGTACTCCTCCACGAGCAGCGGCCCGCGCGGCAGGGCCCGGAGCACGGCCCGGGCCCCGCCCGCCGCGCGGACCCGCTCGGGGGTCAGGACCGTGGTGCCCGAGCCGCCGACGCCGTGCTCCGATTTGAGAACGGTGCTCTTCCCCGCCCGGGTCCGGGCCGCCAGCAGCCGGACCGCCGACCTGCGGGTGTCCGCACGCCACTGTGCGGGCAGCGTGATCGCGGGATGCCCGCCCGCCGCGAGGATCCGCCCGAACAGCCCGTGCGCCGCCGACTTCGACTCGTACCGCAGCTCGTCCGGCCGCCACCCCTGCCCCGCCAGCCGCGCGAAGGGGGCGGTCAGGCCCCAGGGCACGAGGCGGGCGCCGGTCGCCGCACCGGCGCCGGTCGCCGCACCGGCGCCGGTCCCGCTCCCGGTCCCCATCCCGGTCCCCATCCCGGTCCCCATCCCGGTCCCCATCCCGGTTCCCATCCCGGTCCCGCTCCCGGTCCCCATCCCGGTTCCCATCCCGGTCCCGCTCCCGGTCTCCATCCCGGTCCCGCTCCCGGCGCCGGTCAGCCGTGCGGCCAGCGCCGGCCGGGCCCGGACTGCGTCCGACAGGGCCGGATCCCGCTCCGCGAGCCCGTCGTACACCTCGACCCCCGCGGGCCAGTCCAGTTGCCGGCCGAGCAGGGTGATCCAGCCCGGCGGCACCGCGTGCGGCAGCACCAGCGCGGCCGGCCGCGGAGTGTAGAAGGCGGCCAGACAGGCGTAGTGGTGGGCGGCCCGCTGCTCACGGTCCAGAGAGGCGTCCGCGAACTGCGCGTTGTACTCGGCGACATTGCCCACGTGCACGGCCGCCCCGCCGCCGGTCCAGGCCCGCGCCCAGCCCGCCAGGGCCACGGGCGCCACTGCGAACCGCACCAGCCCGCCGCCGGGGGCGTCCGGCCCGGGTTCCGGCCCCGCCTCCGGCACCGGGGCCACCGCGCCCATCGCCCGGTAGAACCCGGCGGCATGCGGATCGGCGTCGATCAGCAGCCGGCGGAAGCCGAGCCCGGCGGCGCGCCGCAGGACGTCCCGGTAGAGCAGGCGCCCCACGCCCCCGCCGATGGCGGCCGGTTCGACGAAGAGCAGCCCCAGCCGCCCGAACGGCGGTTCCCCGTCGAGGGAGGCGAGTCCGAGCACGGCGGCCGGGCCGTCGCCGGAGCGCGACCCGGCGGCCCCGGCCGCGCCCTCGGCGACCACGATCCGCCGGCGCACCTCGTCCCCGGCTCCGATCCGCAACTCCGGCGCGCACGCCGCGAGGAACCGTGCCCCGTACCCCCAGTGGGCCTTGGAGCGCATGACCAGCTCCGTCAGCTCCGCGGCCTCCCCGGCCCGCGCGGCCCTGAGCTTTGCCATTTCCTGACCTCCCCATGGTCGGGTGCCATGCGGTGCGATAGATTCGGCCACCGCGCCGACAGGCACGCGACGTACTTCCTACCCCACCCCGGAGACGGCTTCCCAATGAGCGACATCATCAACGGACTTGGCCGCACCACCGCTTTCGGCGGCGTCGGCTTGGTGCTGCTCATCCTCGGCATCGTCCTGGTGGACGTGCTGACCCCCGGCAAACTGCCGAAGCAGATCTGGGAAGAGCGCAACCGGAACGCCTCCGTGATGCTCTCGTCGGCGCTGCTCGGCATCGGCGGCATCGTCTTCACCTCGATCTGGACCACCTACGAGGACTTCGGCAAGGGCCTGCTGTCCACGGCGGTGTTCGGCGTCCTCGGCCTGGTCCTGATGGCCGTGGCCTTCCTGCTGCTGGACCTGGTGACCCCGGGCAAGCTCGGGGCCATCGTGGTCGACCCCGAGCCGCACCCGGCCGTGTGGGTGACGGCCTCCTGCAACCTCGCGGTCGCCGCGATCGTCGCCGCCTCCATCGCCTGACGCCCACCGAGGCTCACCGAGATCGCACGAGAGCGCCGCTCCCCGAGGGGAGCGGCGCTCTCGTTTCGTACGGGTGCTCCGGTCGTACGGGTGCTCCGGCCGCGGCCCTACGCCAGACCCAGCGCGAAGACCGCGAACCCGGCCGCCAGCAGGCCCGCCACGGTCCCGCGCACCGCGGTGGCGCGCGTCAGACCTGCCGAAGGCCGCTCGAACCGGCGCGCGTACCGGGCGATGCCCACCAGCAGCGCCGCGAACACCGGCATCCACGCCAGCCGCGCCACGATCCACCCCACACTGTCCGGCGCCGTCGTCAGCCCGGCCAGAGCGCCCGCGAACGACCCCGGTACGGCGGCCGCCAGCATCGCCGTCTGGTGCCAGCACAGGATCGTCATCGCGCACAGGTTGATCACGACCACCGGGGCCCACAGCAGCGGCCGGGCGAGCAGCCGCGCCAGCCGGTCCCGCAGCAGGATCGCCGCGCCCGACTGGGCCGCGGCCAGGGCCAGGACCAGCAGGGACGGCGGATGCGAGTTGGTCCGGGCCTCGCCCGGCACGCCGACCATCGACGCCGGGTAGTGGAAGACCATCAGCAGGGCCGCGAACAACACGCCCCCGCCCGCGAGCAGGAGCCACCCGCCGCGCCGCCCGATCCGGCCCTCGCCCCAGTCCACGCCGAGCTGGTACGCGAACAGCCAGCCCGGCAGGATGTTCAGCAGCGCCACCCATCCGGGCACCGAGTCCGCGAAGGGCCCGTAGCGCAGGAAGTCCACCACGGCGACCGAGGCGAGCAGCGGGGCCGCCGCCCAGCCGCCGAACCGCCGCGCGGCGCGCACGCAGTACGGGGTCAGCGCGGTGACCACCACGTACACCCCGACGAACCACAGCGGCTGGATCACCAGCTTCGCCCCGGTCCGCAAGGTGGCCTCCGGCACTCCGGCCGTGTACAGCACGGGCGCGGCCAGCGCCCACACCGCGGTGACCCCGAGCACCGGCCGGCCCAGCCGGGCCACCCGGCCCTTCAGCCAGGCCCCGGCCGATCCGGTGTGCCGCCGGAAGGAGAGCGCCGAGGCGTAGCCGCCGACCAGGAAGAAGACGCCGAGCATCTGCAGCATCCAACTGGCCGGGGCCAGGCCGCCGAAGGCGGTGAGCGGGCTGGCGTTGTGCAGGGCGCCCTCGGAGTCGAGGGTGAACCCGCCGAGCAGCCAGTGCCCGGTCGGAACGGCCAGCAGGGCCAGTGCCCGCAGTCCGTCGATCGCCCGGTCCCGGTGGGCGGGCGTCTTCGCGTCGATCCGGCCGGCGGCCGTCCGCGCCCTGGTGAGGACGGAGGGAGTGCTCATCGGGCCGCTCCCGTCGCGATGGCGGCGAAGGCCTTCAGGGACCGGGTGCCGGGGGTGAAGTAGCCGGTGTGGCCCGCCACGTCGGCGGCATCGATCCGGCGGGCCCCGAAGGCCGCCGAGGTGGGATCGGCGCCGTGGCCGAGCCCCGCGAACTCCACGTTGGGCACGTCGGAGATCCAGTCGGAGGGCCCGCGCGCCGCCCAGACGCGGGCTCCGGTGTGCAGGCCGGCGACGCTGCCGGCCCGCATCCCGGGGGAGCCGAAGGCGACGATGTCGGTGGCGTCCGTGTGCCGGGCCGCCAGTCCGCAGACCACCGAGCCGTAACTGTGGCAGAACAGCACCGGGTCGGGTGCGCCGACCGCGTCGAGCCCCTCGGTGAACCGGGCGAGGCGGACCGCGCCCGCCCGGGCCAGCCGCCCCTGGGCCGTGTCCAGCCCCACCCCGACGGGGGTGGTGTAGCCGGTCCACGCGATGACGGCGGCCGCCTCCCCGGTCTCCGACCGCAGGGAGCGGGCCATGCCCGCCGGGCCGGTGTGCGCCGCCCGGGCGCGGTCGTAGGTGGTGGCGTCGTTGTCCGAGCCCGGCACGATCACCGCCACGTGCGCGGTCCGCTCCAGGTCCCCGAACACCTCGGCGACGGTGCCCCGTCCGCGCGGGTCGAAGGCCAGGATCTGCCGGCCGGGCGCGGCCAGCGAGGCGAAGCGGGGCTCGCCCGTCGCCGTCACCGCCAGCCGGTTGGCCTCGTACCTGAGGGGGAGCGGAGCCCCGTCCAGATTGCCGACCACCAGCGGGTGGGCCCGTACGAGGTCCCGGGCCCGGGACGCGTCCAGCCCGGCGAAGAACCGCGCGACTTCGGCCGGCGCCGCTCGCGCCGGATCCGGCAGCGGCTGCCCGGACACGGTGTCGGCCCGCCAGGCGGCGGTGCCCGGCGGCGGGCCGGTGACCGCCGTCTGGGCGTCCGCGGAGGCCCATCCCGCGGTGCCCGCGACGACGGCCGCCGCCAGTGCGGCCGTGACCAGTGTCCTTGCGAAGCGGCGCATGCCCCTTCTCCTCTCCTCGTGACGAGGAGGAAGGTAAGAAGGAGGTACCGCGGCGGGCGTCGCACCGTGGAGCCAAGTCGGATGTCATACCCCGGTAGGGGGTGGAGGAGACGCGACGGCCGGACGGGGTTGGGCCGCGGCCGGGTTCAGCCGCCGTCGCCCGGCCGCACCAGCCCCGCCTCGTAGGCGAAGATCACGGCCTGGGCCCGGTCCCGCAGGTCCAGCTTCCCCAGCACCCGGCCGATGTGCGTCTTGACCGTCTGCTCGGCGACCACCAGATGGCCGGCGATCTCCTGGTTCGACAGCCCGCGCGCGATCAGCTCCAGCACCTCGGTCTCCCGCGGGGTCAGCCCGTTCAGCCGCAGCGCGGGATCGCGGCGCGGCACCGGCCGCCGCTCGACGAAGTCCGCGATCAGCCGCCGGGTCACCGACGGGGCCAGCAGCGCCTCGCCCGAGGCGACCACCCGCACCGCCGCGATCAGATCCGCCGGCGGGGCGTCCTTCAGCAGGAAACCGGAGGCCCCCGCGCGCAGGGCCTCGTACACGTAGTCGTCGATGTCGAAGGTGGTCAGCATCAGGACCTTCGGCCGGTGCACCACCCCCGGCGGGGGATCGAGGAGCTCGCGGGCGGCGCTGAGCCCGTCCATCTCCGGCATCCGGACGTCCATCAGCACCACGTCGGGGTGGACGGTCCGGGAGACCTGGATCCCCTGGCGTCCGTCGGGCGCCTCGCCCACCACGTCGATGTCGGCCTGCGCCGACAGGAGCGCGGCGAAGCCCGCCCGCACCATGGCCTGGTCGTCGACGATGATCACGCGGATGGTCAACTTGGTTCCTCGGAAGCGCTGTCGATGGGCATGCGGGCGGCGACCCGGAAGCCGCCGTCGGGCAGCGGACCGGTGTCCAGCGTCCCGCCCGTCAACCGTACGCGCTCCCGCATCCCCACCAGCCCGTGCCCGGTGCCCGAGGTCTCCACCGCCATCACCACGTCCCGCGCGGGGCCGTTGACCACCAGGACGAGGACCTCCTCCTCGTCGAAGGTCACCGAGACCCGCGTCGGGGCACCCGGCGCGTGCCGCACCACATTGGCCAGCGACTCCTGGACGATCCGGTACGCCGACAGGTCCACGGCCGGCGGCGCCGCCCCGGCCGCGCCCGCGGCCAGCGCCAACTCCACCGGCTGCCCGGCCCGTACGGTCGCCTCCACCAGTTGCGGCAACCGGCCGATCCCCGGCTGCGGGGTCCGGTCGGCGCCGTTCGCCTCGTCGCCGCGCAGTACCGTCAGCAGCCGCCGCATCTCGCCCAGCGATTCCCGCGCGCTCGAAGCGATCGCGGCGAACTCCTCCTTCACCGGCTCCGCCATGCCGGGCAGCCGGTACGGCGCCGAATCCGCCTGCACCGTGATCACCGACATGTGGTGGGCCACCACGTCGTGCAACTCCCGCGCGATCCTGGCCCGTTCCTCCAGCAGGGTGCGCCGGGACCGCTCGGCCTCGCTGATGCTCTCCTGCTCGGCGATCTTCTGGCGCGCGTCGCCGAGCCCGCGCAGCGCCCCCGTCAGCGCGAGCACCACCCCGGCCAGCACGAACAGCAGGGCGACCGTGTTGGTCGTCCCGTCCGGCCGGAAGGACCACAGAACCGCCCCCACCACGCCGGTCGCCAGCCACACCCCGACCAGGGTCCGGATGGACTCGCGCAGCCCCAGGCACGCCATCAGCACCAGGTAGCCGATGATCACCATCGGGGTCCACGGCCAAGCGTGCCCGGCCACCCGGTCGGCCTGGGTCAGTACGGCGGCCCCCACCACATCGGCGGTCAGCACCAGCCCCCACGCGGGCAGCGGCCGGGTCACCGCGAGCAGCAGCGGCACGGTCTGGGCCACGCCCAGCGCCCCGGCCCAGCCGCCACCCGCCTCGTAGTCGTTGGTCAGCACCGCGATCGTCACCGGCAGCAGCGTCAGCACGCACACGGCGGTCACGGCGTACGGCAGCACCCGCTGCCAGGCCGCGGGCGCCTGCGCGAGCAGCGGCTCGGCGGCCCGCGCGGGCGTACGCAGCGCCACCGCGAACTGCCCCGGCCGGGCGGGGGAGGGGTCCGGGTCTGCCGGCACGGACCGTGTCGGAGGTCCGGGCCGGGACCCGGGCCGGGCTCGGAAGGGGATTCGGAAACGGGATCGGGCGCGCTCGCTCATGATCGGTCCAGCGTATGCGCCGGTACCCCGCCCGCTCCGCGCCCGACGCCCACCGGCCGCACCGGCCGCCCCGGCTTCCCCGCCTTGCCCCGGCCGCCGCCCGGTCCGGGATCGGGCGCCGGGTCCGGTGGGGAGTCCGGCACCGGCAGGGCCGTGGGAGGGGCGGCGGAGCCGGGTAGGCCCGCCCGGCGGGCCAGGGCCCCGCGCAGGCGGGTGAGGCGCTCGATCTCCGCGTCGAGTACGGAGAGCCGGTGTCCCACGACCCCGCCGCCGGAGCCGCAGGACGGCGGTGGGTCCGCCGCCAGCAGGTGCAGCCGGTCGGCCACGCCGCGCAGGTCCTCGACCGTGAACCCGTGGGCCAGCAGGTCGCGGATGATCCGGATCCTGGCCACGTCCCCGGGCCCGTACTCCCGCTGGCCGGAGGGGCTGCGGCCCTGTGGGGCGAGCAGTCCGCGCTGTTCGTAGAACCGCAGCGCCCTGGGTGTGGTCCCCGCCGCCGCCGCCGCGTCACCGATCCGCATCCCGTGCCGACCCCCTCGTGTTCGCCCCCGGCCTACCGCGGCAATTCCACCACCACGGCGCCGAAGTGCCGTCCCGTCGTCAACTCCCGCAACGCCTGCGGAGCCCGTTCGATGCCCGGGATCCGTACGTGCGGGAAGTCGATCTCCCCGGAGCGCAGCCAGGCCCCGAAGCGGCCGGTCCACTCCTCCTCCACGCCAGGATGCTCCGTACCGAGGTACCCGCGCACCGAGACGCCCCGGACGACGAGGCGGAACGAGTCGACCTCCACCGGGGCGCCGCCCCCGGCCCCGGCCCCGCCCCCGGCCCGCCCCGGCGCCAACTGGCCGGAGAGCGCGCCGACCAGCGCGAAGCGGGCGCCCTGCCGGGCGGCGCCGAGGGCCGCCGCCAACTGCTCACCGCCCACCGTGTCCACGAGCACGTCGATCCCTCCGGGCGCCGCCCCGGCGAGCTGCTCGGCGAAGGGCCGCCCGCCACCCCGCAGCAGGGCCGCGTCGTAGCCCAGCTCCGCCACCAGCCGTTCGGCCTTCTCCGGGGAGCCGGTGGTGCCGATCACCCGGCCCGCGCCCAGCAGCCGCGCCGTCTGGCCGGCGAGGGTCCCGACCGCGCCGGCCGCACCGGTGACCAGGACGGTGTCCCCGGGCCGGACCCCGGCGAGCCGGGTCAGCGCGCCGTACGGGGCCGAGCCCTGGGCGAGGTACGCCACCGGGTCGGGCAGCGTGTCGTCCAGCGGGGTGCAGTCGGCGGCGTCCACCAGGGCGTACTCCCGCCAGCCGAGCAGGTGCGAGACGAGCGTCCCCGGCCGCAGCGGGCTGCCGGCCGGGGCGGCCACCACCTCGCCGACGGCCGGACCGAACAGCGTGTCACCGGCGTGCAGCGGGGGCAGCGGCAACCCCTCAACCGCACCGCCCATCAGGGTGATCAGCCCGGGGAACACCAGGAAGTGGCGGTTGCGCACGAGCACCCGGCCCGGTCCGGGCTCCTGCACCGGTGCCTCGACGACGGCCAGGTCCGCCTCCTCGGGCAGCCCTCCGGGGCGGGCGGCGAGCCGGATCTCGCGGGCGGTTCGGGGCAGGTCCGTGGTCATCGGGGCTCCTCGGCAGGGCGCGGCCGGCGGCGGCGCGGGCGGCCGCCACCGGGCCGGGGCGGGTGGGTGCGCCGACGCTAAACCCTGACCCGCACGTCAGGGTCAAGCCCGCTCCGGCCGCCGCGGCGGCCCGGCATAGACTGCGCCCGGCACGAATGGTCGGTTGGTCGGTGAACAGCGGGGGAGCACGTACGCATGGGCGGGGCGGCCGCGCTGGAGAAACTGATCCCGGTGGCGCTGGCCTTCGGCGCCGGGGTGTTCCTCGCGCGCCGCAAGGTGGTCCCCGCGGAGGCCTCCAAGGCCTTCGCCGACTACGCCTTCCTCTTCGCGGTGCCGTGCTACCTGTTCGGCAACATCTACGCCGCGGACCTCGCCGCCCTCTTCGACTGGCGGGCCATCGGCGGCTACGCGGCCGCCGCCGCCCTCGCGGTCGCGGCCGTCGCCGCCGCCTCGGCGGCAGCCGGACTGCGCGACCCGCGGACCGTGGCGCTGCGCGTGATGGCCGGGGTCCAGGTCAACACCGCCTACTTCGCCGTCCCCGTCTTCATCACCTTCTTCGGGACGGCCGCGCCGATCTTCCCGGTCCTGCTCTTCCAGGTCTGCGTCCTGTCGCTCGTCGTCATCGCCATCATGGAACTGGGCCGTGCCGGACCCGGCGCGGGCGGCCCCGCCCGCCGCCTGGCCCGCGCCGTGAAGGCCTCGCTCGTCACCCCGCTGGTGCTGGCCTGCAACGCCGGGATCCTGCTCAACCTGCTCTCCGTGCACGTCCCGGCGGTGGTCCTCGACGGGGCTGCCTTCGTCGGCGACAGCGCCTCACCGGTGGCCCTCTTCGCCCTGGGGCTCCACCTCGGCGGCATCGGCCTCGACGTCCGGGGCACCACCCGCGAGGAGATGGCGCTCATCGGCTTCAAGTGCCTGGCCTTCCCGCTCCTCGCCTGGGCGGTGTGCGGGGCCCTGTTCGGGGTCCGGGGCGAGTGGCTCACGTACCTCGTGCTGATCGCCGCGATGCCGACGCCGCAGAACCTGTTCATCTTCGCCCAGCGCTACGACGTGGGCGTGGACCTCTCCGCCGCCGTGGTGATCAAGAGTTCCCTGGTCTCGCTCCTGCTGCTGCCGCTGTGGCTGCAGGCCGTGTCCATGTGACCGCGTGCCCGGGGGAGCGCGGCGGCCGCGTCGCCCCGGGCGGCCTTCGTTCCCCGGGCGGGCTCCGCTCGTTGAGCGGGTATGGAGCTCCCGACGATCGCGGCGCCCGGCGTCGGTGAACAGGCCGACGCCGTGGCCGATGCCGCCTGCCACCTCTACGACGCCCTCGGGCCCTGGGGGCACACCGCCCCCGGCGGGTGGAGCCGGGGCGCCGCCGAGGACGCCGCCGAGGCCATCGAGACGGCCGCGCACGCCCTCGCGTACGCCCATCCGCGGGCCGAGGTCATCCTCGGCCCCGTGCACACCGCCCTCGCGGACCTGCGCCGCCAGCTCGGCCTCGCGCCCGCCGAGGCGCTGACCGCGGAGGGGCTGCCGGCGACCCCGCGCACGGTGGGCAACCCGCGCCGCACCCGCCGGGTGCGGGTGCTCACGCCACCCGCGCCCCGGCAAGAGCCCGCTCGTACAACTTCCTGATGTCGGCGCCGAAGTAGGAGCTGTACGAGGTGTCGGGGGTGTCCCCGCCCGTCTTCCAGCCGCCGATCACCCCGACCACGTCGCCGGTCTCGGTCCGCTCGTCGAAGGCGGTCAGGAACGGGCCGCCGCTGGTGCCGCCCGGATATCCCGTGCAGTCGATCCGCAGGAACGATCCGGGGATCCCCGGATCGGTGCTCGTGAACTTCGTCGTCCGGTTCACGCACAGCCGCGGCCGGGCGGCGGAGGCCGGATAGCCGATCAGCGAGACCTTCTGGTGCGCGTACGTGGCGCCGGTGACCAGGCGGTTCCCGCCCACCACGTCCTCCACCGGGAAGCCGTCGGCGTCCGGGCCGACCTGGGCGAAGGCCACGTCGAGGGCGGCGCCCTTGTCCGCGCCGAGCTCCCGGTAGCGGGGGTCGATCCACACCTTGGAGCGGCCCGCCGCGTCCCGCAGGACCGGGAACATCCCGTACGGCTGGGGATTCTGGGCGGTGTACTGCGGTACGAAGGCCACCTGCCGGGCGTCCGTCCCGAGCAGGCAGTGCGCCGCGCTGAGCACCAGATCGCGGCCGGGGGAGGCGACCACGCTCGCGGTGCAGAAGTAGGCGCCGCCGCCCTTCATGACGAACATCCGGCCGACGACCGGGATGCCGTCGAAGTCCCGGCCGGTCCCGTCCACCGCCGCCGGGGCGCCGCCCCGGCTGATCGGGACCGCGGAAGCCATCCGGTCCGCAGTCCAGAACGTCTCCGCCTCCCGGGCCGACCACCGGTCGGCGGCGGGAGCCGGGGCCTGGGCCGGGGCGGTGCCGGCCTCGGCCTCGGGCAGGGGTCCGCCGGGCAGCAGCAGGGCGGCGGTGGCCGCCGCCACCGTCAACGTACGTCGCATGTCCGTCTCCTTCTTCGGGGATGGGAGGGAGGGCGAGGGCGCGGGAGGGAGGGCTACACGGCTTGGGGGAAGCGCAGCAGCCGGTCCGGGTCGTAGCGGCGCCGGACCTCTTCGAGGCGGGCCAGGTTCGGCCCGTAGTAGGCCTCGCGCCAGCCGGTCAGCTTCGGGTCGGCGTAGTTCTGGTACGCGGCTCCGACCGCCCAGGGCCGCAGGTCCTGCCAGAGCCCGTCGAGCCAGCCCTGGTGCCGGAGGGTTTCGGCGGCCGGAGCCGCGCCGGGCCAGTAGACGAGGTACTGGGCGAGGAACCCGGCCGAGCGGTGCGCGAAGGCGGTGGCCCGCGCCGGGACCCGGTTGAGGGCCCCGCCGCAGACCCCGTCGAACTGCACCACGCCGAACCCGCCGCGCGGCACGCTCCCGGCGTAGCGCCGCAGGGCGGCCAGGACGGCGGACGCGGCCGCTTCGGTGAGCCCGCCCGGGGCCCAGAAATCGGACCGGGCGGCGTAGGAGTCGCGGCCGAGCCGGCCCTGGGGATCGTGGCCCGGCAGGCTGCCGGGCAGCCGGCACGCGGCGGGGCTCCGGTCCGAGCAGCCGGCCATCGCCCGGACGGTGTCCCCGTAGCCGCGCACGACGGTCCAGCTGTCCCGGGGCGGACCGCCCACGAGGTCGGACAGCCGGGTCAGCTGCCGTTCCAGCTCGGCGCGCCCGCCGTCCAGGCAGAGCACCCGCACGGCCGGGGCGCCGACCGGGCCGCCGTCGACGGTGAACTCCACCTGGCTCCAGAACGGATCGGGCAGTGCCTCCAGCCAGCGCTGCCAGCCGCGCAGGACGGCGGGGGAGCCGTCGGCGGGCCAGCGCAGCTCCGCGAAGGCGCAGTCGGAGACGGGGTGCGTGCGGAAACGGAAGCCGGTGACCACCCCGAAGTTGCCGCCACCGCCGCCGCGCAGGGCCCAGAACAGGTCGGGCTCGTGGTCGGCCCCGACCTCGCGGACCGTCCCGTCGGGGGTCACGACGGTCATCCCGGTGAGCCGGTCGGAGGTGGCGCCCCAGGAGCGGGAGGACAGGCCCAGCCCGCCGCCGAGGGTGAGACCCGCGATGCCGACGGAGGGGCACAGGCCGGTGGGGACGGCCAGGCCCCGCGCGGCGAGGACGGCGTTCACCTCCCCGAGCCGGGCGCCGGCGCCGATCCGGACGCCGGTCCCGGACCCCGGCTCCGACCCGGACCCCGGCTCCAGGGCCACCTCCGCCATGGCGCCCGTGTCGATGACGAGTCCGGCCTCGCGGGTGGACCAGCCCGCGTAGCCGTGGCCGCCGCCGCGCGGCACCACGGGGACGGCCGAGCGCCGGGCGAAGTCCAGACAGGCGGCCACGTCCCCCGGGTGCGCGGGGTAGGCCACCGCGCCCGGGCGGACCGCGTCGTAGCGGGGCTGGAAGAGCTGCCGGGCCTCGTCGTAGTCCCGGTCGCCGGGTGTCACCACCCGGCCGTCGAGGGACCGGGCCAGCGCCCCGTAGTCCGGGTCCGCGCGGCGGGGCCCCGCGTGGGGCGCCGTACGGGCCCTCGCGCCGGGGGCCGTCGCGCCGATCGAGGCGAGGACGCCCGTGGCGGCTACCGCGAGGACCTGGCGGCGGTGGAGGGTCATCCCTCCTTCCTGCCACCGCGCTGCCCGTTCGGGGCGAAGGCGGGCCCACGGGGGCCGGGTTGCCCCCCGAACGGCCCATGCGCGGGCGGCCGGACCGCCGTCCGGACCCGGTCGCGCCGCGGTCGGCCCGCGCTCGCCCTGCGCTCGGCCCGTCGTCAGTCCGCGGTCAGTCCGCCCGGCGGGCCAGCAGGAAGCCCTGCGGGGACTTCTCCGTGGCGTCCGGTTCCCGGACCAGGCGGGCCGTCTCGGCCAGGCCCGCCCCCGCCAGCAGCTCGCTGATCAGCTCCGGCGGGGTCCAGTACACGTCGAGGTCGACCGGATGGCCGTACGCGTGGTCCAGCCGGAGCTGCCGGTCGCCCGCCTTGAACGCGATCAGCAGGTACCCGCCGGGGGCCAGCACCCGGGCGAACTCCGCGAACAGCGCGGGGAGCCCGGCCGGGGGCGTGTGGACGGTGGAGTACCAGGCCAGCACCCCACCGAGGACCCCGTCAGCGATGTCCAGCGCGGCCATCGAACCGACCTCGAACCTCAGCCCCGGATACGTCCGGCGGGCCACGGCCACCATCGCGGGCGACAGGTCGACTCCGAAGGCCCGTACCCCCAGGCCGTCCAGGTGCGCGGTCACCCGGCCCGGGCCGCAGCCCAGGTCCGCGACCGCCCGGCCGGAGCCGGGCCCGTCCCCGCGCACGTACTCCGCGAAGGCGGCCAGCATCGCCCGGTCCAGCGGTTTGCCCTCCAGCTCCCCGGTGAGCAGCGCGGCGTAGTCGGCGGCGACGGCGTCGTAGGACGACCGGACGGAGTTCAGGTGCGAAGTCGATCCCATGCCATCGGACAGTAGCCGCCCGTGCCCCGAACTAGGCCAGCGGATTGTCCAGCTCCGCCCACTGGTCGCCCGGCACCCCAGGGCTCAGCCGCATCAGCGTCAGCGCCTTGGTCGGCAGCGGCTCCGTCAGCAGCGCCCGGGTGTCGGCGGTGGACGGCAGGCCGGGCTCGGCCGCCGCCAGGTCCGCCGCGAGCGCGGCGGCCGAACCGGCCGTGGAGCCGAGCGCACCCGCCACCAGCGATCCGAAGAGCTTGCGGCGCAGCAGGGTCACGTCGTCGGTGATCAGCCGCCCCGACAGCGGTGGCGCCGACAGGCCGTGGCGGGCCAGGCGGGCCGGGCTGATCCGGATGTCCGCGAGGTCGCGGTACACGAGCCGCAGGGGGGCGCCGTCGGCGGACAGGACGACCAGGAGGTTCTGGCCGTGCGCCTCCAGGGCCACTCCGAGGTCCAGGACCCGCAGGCACACCGACAGCGCGAGGCGGGCGAAACCGGCCCGCCAGGCGTCGGAGCGCGCGTACGGGGTCAGCGCCAGCGCGGCCACGGGCAGGACGCGCTCGCCCGCGCCCCGGTCCGCGTACGCCTCGGGCGGCTCGCGGAGCACGGCGGCCAGGTCCGGGGTGCCGGCGGTGACGGCGCCCAGGGTGCGGGTGATGTGCAGGCGGCCGTCCAGCCGCTCGGACAGGCTCTGGGCGAAGGCGGAGACCGCTGCGGCCGTCTCGATGGAATAGACGGAGATGTCCCGCACGGAGGAGGTGAGGCGGGTGCTGAGGGCGGTCTTGACGTGCGGTCCGCCCTCGGCGGGGGAGAGGGTGCGCAGGGCCATCAACGGGTGCGCGGCGGGCCCGGGCCGCAGCGCGTGGACGTTCCCGTCGCCGTGTCCGTTCCCCTGCCCGTTCCGCTGTCCGTTCCCGTCGTGGTGTCCGTTCCCTTCCGGCTTCCCCTGTTTCACCACGTGCGCGGCCTGCCAGGGGTGGACCGGTACGAGGATCCGCCCGGCCTCCCGCCACCGGTCCGGCCACTCCCCGGTCACCTGGCACTCGCGGGCCCGTACGACGGCCAGCCCGAGGGTGACCACCGGCCGGTGCTCCGGTGCGTACGCGAGCTGCTCGGCCACCGTGAAACCGGGACGGGAGCGGCAGTTGGGGTGGTACGGATGGCCGTCCACCACCCGCTGCTCCCACTCCCAGGCGGCGAGCCCCTGGATGTCGCCGGTTCCGGGGTCGGCCGGCTGGCCGGCGCGGGACAGGGCGAGGGAGGCCGTGCTCTCGTCGAGTTCGGCGGCGAACTCCTCCCCGTACGGCAGCCCGAGCGCCGCCACGAGCGGGGCGGCCCGCCGGTAGGGGCGCCCGTCGAGCAGCAGCTCGGTCACGGGCGGCGCGCTCGTACGGACCGCGGAGAAGGTCGTCGCGTAGGGGTCGGGGAGGGGGCCTTCCAGCCGGGAGCCCGAGGCGAGCCGGAGCACGAGCGTGCCGGAACCCCGCTCCCGGTGGGTGATCCACGGCAGCGGCTCGAAGGCGAAGGCCCGCCAGAGCCGGGTGAGGACGGCGGCGCGCGCGCCGGGGAGCGCGGCGGCGTAGGCCGCCCCGAGGCCGGGGCGTGCGCCGGGCGGGCCGGTGGGGCCGGCGGGAGCGGTTTCGGCCGTCGCGGCCAGTTCGGCGGCCACGGCCTCTTCGGCCGCGGGGGCGGGGAGGTGCATGCTGGGATCCAGGGCCCCGGTCCTCTCGGGTGACGTGATGATCACTTCATCATCGCGGATACTGAAGATCACGGCCGGTGGTACGCCCCGCGCACCTCCGGCGCTCCGGCTGGACCGAATGGAATCCGTGGACCTCAACGCCACCGACAACGCCGCCGCCGACACCTTCGCGGCCGCCCCGCTCCTGAACTGCCTCCTGCGGGAGGCCGCCGAACCGGTCCCGCTCACCGGGTCCGCCGGGGCAGGAGCCGCAGGGGAGTCCACGGGCTCCGAGGGCTCCGCGGGTTCAGGGGGTTCCGGGGGTTCGGGGGAGGACGGCTGGTGCGCGTACCGGCTGTCGGGCAGCGGGCGGTTGCTGCGGGTGCGTTCCGGGCGCAGGCCCGAGCGGCCCGAGTTGGGCACCGGGTCCGGCTGGCATCCGCTGAGCCATACCGAGCTGGTCAAACTCGTCTCCGACGAGCTGCGCCGGTACACCGGGGTGTCCAACGGCGAACTCCCGGTCGAGATCGCCGACAGCCGCGCGACCATCGCCGCGCTGCTGGCCGCCCGGGCGGTCACGCCGCCGCCGGCGGACCCGTACGTCCGGTCGGAACAGTCGCTGGTCATGGGGCACCCCCACCACCCGGCCCCCAAGGCCCGCGGCGGCGGGCCGGCCAACGGCTGGCTGCCGTACGCCCCCGAGGCGTACGCCCGCTTCCCCCTGGCCTTCCTGGGCGTGCGCGAGGACCAGGTGGCCGAGGAGGGCGGCCCGGCGGCGGCGGACGCGATCGACTCGCTGGCACAGGCGCTGGGCGGGCCGCGCCCGCCGGCCGGCTACCGGCTGCTGCCCGCCCACCCCTGGCAGCTCGACCTGGTCGCGGGCAGGCCCGCCGTCCGCGAGGCCCTTGAGGACGGGAGGCTGCTGACGCTGGGGACGGGGCGGGTGCCCGTCTGGCCGACCGCCTCGATCCGGACCCTCTACGTTCCCGGCGGGACCGCTACCGGGGGCGTGAGCGAGACCGGCAGCGGGGCTGGTACCGGTTCCGGTAGCCGTGCGGCCCGCGATCTGTTCGTGAAGTTCAGCCTCGACGTGCGGATCACCAACGACGTGCGCCGCCTGTGGCGGCACGACCTGCTGAAGCTGCGCCGCACGGACGCCGCGGTCGAGGCGGGCTTCGCGGAACTGCGCCGGTCCGGTTCGGTCGCGGCCTGGCTGCCCGACCGGGGGTACCGGACGGCCGCCTTCGCCTTCGAGGAGCTCGCCGTACTCGTCCGCGACGGCCTGGCGGCGCACACGGAGCCCGGGCTGACCCCCTTGCTGGCGGCCGCGCTGGCGGAGGGGTACCCGGGCAGCCCGCTGGCGGGAACGGCCGACCCGGCCGGGTGGTGGCGGGCGTACCTGCGCCAGGTCGTGCCGCCCGTGCTGCACCTCTTCGCCCGGCACGGCGTGGTCCTGGAAGCGCACCTGCAGAACACCCTGGTCGCCGTCGATGCCCGGGGCATGCCCGCGCAGGCCCTCTTCCGGGACGCGGAGGGCGTGAAGCTCCTCCCGGACCTGGACCGGGACGCCGCCTGGCAGCGCCTCGTCTACTGCCTGGTGGTCAACCACCTGACCGAGGTGGCGGGCGCGCTCGCGGAGAGCCATCCGGAGGCGGCCGGGGACCTGTGGCCCGCCGCCCGCGCGGAGTTCCGGCGCTGCGGCGAGGCCCACGACCTGCCCGAGGTCGCCGCCCTGCTGGCCGCCCCCACCCTCCCGGCCAAGACCAACCTGCTGCTGCGCTGGACCCGCGCCGACGGTGCGGACTCCCGCTACCTGCCGCTTCCCAACCCGCTGCGGTCCTGAGGAAGCGTGCGGTTCCGGCCAAAGAGGGTCCGGATAACGGATCCCCTCTCACCGACAGGTATAGACCAATGCTACGTTGGTCGAGCAGACCGCGCAGTCCTTGACCTCCCGTCAGAGGAGAAGCCATGCCCTCCCCTTCGCGGGGCGGCGGCCCGGCCGCCACGCCCAAGTACCAGCGGATCGCCGCAGCGTTGCGGCGCGAGCTCGACCTCACCGCACTCACCCCCGGCGCCCGCCTTCCCTCCGAGCGCCGCCTCGCCGCCCGCTACGAGGTCAACCGGCAGACCATCCGGGCCGCCCTCCAGCACCTGAGGGAAGACGGCTTGGTCGTCACCGGGCGACGGGGCACCCGGCCGGCGTTCCCGGCGGCGGAGCAGCGCCCCCCGGCGGCGCTCCCGGTGGGCGCCGCGACCCCGGACCCCGCCCCGGCGGCGCAGGCCGCCCCCGTACCGGCGGCCCCGCCCGCACAGGCTCCCGCCGGGGGGCAGGCCCAGGCCTGGCTCACCCTCGTCACCCTGGCTCCGGCGCTCGCCGACCAGCTCGGCATGCGGGGCGGGGAGCAGACCCTGGTCCACCACCACCGCGAAAGCGGCCCGACGGGCCAGACCCGGCGGCACGCGGTGACGTACCTCTGTCCCCGCACCGTCGTACGGACCCCCGAGCTGGCCCGCTACCGGGACCGCCTGGTGGCGGGCGTCCGGGACGAGGACCTGGGCCCCCTGCACCACTGGCTGGAGGGGGCCGCGCGGGCCGGCCGGGTGGCCGAGACCATCACCATGACCCGGACCAACTCGCCCCAGGCCGCGTCCCAGCCCGGCGGCCTCACCGTACGCCGCACCCTGCACGACGCCTCCGGCCGGCTGCTCGCCGTCACCGACCTCGCCTTCCCCACCTGGGACCGGCTGACCTTCGACCGCTCCCCGGCCGCCATCGGCTTCCGGGTGACGTAACACACGCGGCCGACGTCACAACGGACAAGGTCCTCGACCTCGAACAGGTCTTCCGTATGCGCGCGGCAACCTCTCCGCAGCGGTAGTCCGTCCTGTCCTGGAACGCCAAGGGCGCGCCCCCGCGCCGATGTGCTCCTGGCGGGATCCGCACCGCCACGTGCGGGGTTCCGCCCCTCAGTTCCCCAGGATCCACCGAACGCCCGCGGCGACTCCCAGCACCAGGGGTGGGGCGAGCCACCACCGCCCCATGGCGGGGCGGATCGAGGGGAGGAGGGTGATCAGCAGGCCGAGGGCGCTCGCCACGATGGCGAGGAGGCAGGACAGCTGGATGCCCGCGGTGGCCTCGTCGTCCCAGGTGCCGGACGGCCGGATGGTGAGAGCGGTGTACAGGAACCAGCCGGCGATCGCGTAGAGCAGGGCGAGCGGCACGGCCAGGACCCGTTTCAGGCAGCCGTCGTCCGAAGGCGTCCGGTCCGGGCCGGAGGGAGGGGGCATCAGCCGAGTGCTCCCCTCGCGTCGTCGACCACGGCGAATCCGGAGCCGGCCGTCCTCAGGCGCGTGGCGAGCGCCGCGACGAGTCCTGTGCGATGAAGGGGAATTTACCAGAGGGGCCCGGGGTGAACTCCACTCCGGGGCAAGCCACTTGGACGTCGGATCGGCTACCGGGAGCTGCTTTTCGCTTCGCGGTGGCTTCGCGGGCGACGACCGGACGGTGCGCGCTCTCGAGACGACCTGGCCGGCCCGTCACGTGCTCGTGTGGACGTCCCCGGTCGTGGTGGAGGTGATGACCGTCCGGCGGCCGAGGTCGCCGGGCGGGATCCCCGGGTGGTGGCCGTCCGGCCGTCCGGTGCCCGGGGACGCTCCGAGGGCGAGGCGGGAGACGATCCGGTAGCGGTCGCCCCGGTAGACGGAGTGCACGTATTCCACGGGTCGGCCGGTGGAGTCGGTGGTGAGGCGTTCGATGAGCAGGGCGGGGGAGAGCAGCGGGACGTCCAGCAGGCCCGCCTCCGCCTCGTTGACGACCGTCGGCTCGATGGACTGCTGGGCCTCGTGGACGTACACGCCGTGGTGGTCGCGCAGGTGCTCGTAGAGGTCCCCGGCCTCGAGTTCCTCCGGGGTCAGGGCCGGTACCAGGTCGGCCGGGATGTGCAGGTGCTCGATGGCCATCGGGGCCCCGTCCACCAGTCGTAGTCGGGCGATGTAGAGCAGGCTCGCGCCGGGGGAGATGCGCAGGCGGCGGCCGATGCGGGCGCCCGCCTGGACGGTGGAGTGCTCCAGGATCCGGCTGGACCAGTGGCCGGCGGCCTGCCGCATCGCGAAGGCCGCCTCGTCGGCGGCCAGTTCCTGGGTGATCTTGGCCGGCGCGACGAACATCCCGCGCCCGTGCTCGCGTACGAGCAGGCCCGTGGCCACCAGCTCGTCCACCGCCGCGCGCAGGGTGGGGCGGGAGACCTCCAGGGTGGCGCACAGGGTGCGCTCCGAGGGGATCGCGTCGCCGGGCCGCCGGATGTCGATGAGCCCCAGCAGGTGCTCGCGGACCCGTTCGCGCTTGAGTACGGATCCTGACGAGTCGGTTGCGTCCTTTGTCATGGCCCGCCCCCATTTCTCTCTGCTCACCTGTCCAACTGGTCATGTGTATTTAACCACTCGAGGGACGGAGGCGCGAGGAGTCCGCCGAATTTGTCGGCCCGTGCAGGGTTGACGGCGCACGCGGGGCGTGTCACCTTCTAGCCACTCAGCTAACCAATTGGTTAGTTGGTCAACTCCACTTCTCCTCACATGAGTTGTGTGAGGAGTTGACGAACGGCCAGATGAGGAATCCCCGAGACCGTGACCGCAGCCGCCGCCGCCCCTTTCCCCCCTTCCGACCTCGCGCTCGTCCCGCGCCCCGACTCGGTGACCGTCCTGCCCGGCCGCTTCACCCTGGACCACCGCACCGGACTGCGCGCCGGTCCCGGCGCCGAGGCGGCGGCCGGTCTGCTGCGCGAACTGCTCACCCCCGCCACCGGGTTGCCGCTGGCACCGGACCCCGACGGGCGGATCGCCTTCCTCCTGACCCCGGGGGACACGGCCCCCGGGGGCTCCGGCGAGGACCCCCTCGGCGCCGAGGGGTACGCCCTCACCGTCGGCCCCGACTCCGTCCTGCTGCGCGCCGCCCGCCCCGAGGGGCTGCTCCACGGGGTGCAGACCCTGCGCCAGCTGCTGCCGCCCGAGGCACTGGCCGCCGGAGGCGCGCAGCCCCGTACGCCCGCCGCCGGCTGGTCGCTGCCCTGCGTACGGATCACCGACCGGCCGCGGTTCGCCTGGCGCGGAGCCCTGCTGGACGTGGCCCGGCACTTCCAGCCGGTCTCGTACGTACGCCGCTTCGTGGACCTGCTCGCCCTGCACAAGCTCAACGTCCTGCACCTCCACCTCACAGACGACCAGGGCTGGCGAATGCCGGTCGCGGCCTACCCCCGGCTCACCGAGATCGGCGGCCGCCGCGCCGAGACCGAGGGCGACGGGATCCCGCACGAGGGCGCCTACACCCGCGCCGAACTCGCCGGGCTCGTCGGCTACGCGGCCCGGCGCGGGGTCAGCGTCGTACCCGAGATCGAGATGCCCGGCCACGCCCGAGCCGCCCTCGCCGCCTACCCCGAACTCGGCAACCGGCCCGCCGTCAGGCTGGACACCTGGACCCGCTGGGGCGTCTGCGAGAACGTCTTCGGGGTCCACGACGCCGTGCTCGACTTCTGCCGGGGCGTGCTGGACGAGGTCGCGGACGTGTTCCCCGGTCCCTACGTGCACCTAGGCGGCGACGAATGCCCCCGGGTGGAATGGGAACGCTCTCCGGCCGCCCGCGCCCGGATCGCCGCCGAGGGGCTGCCCGGCCCGAGCGCCCTCCACGGCTGGTTCCTCGGCGAGGTCGCGAAGCACCTGGCCGGGCTCGGCCGCCGCCCGCTCGGCTGGACCGGTACCGGCACCGAGCTGCCCGCCTCGTTCACGGCCCTGGCCTGGCTCGACGCGGAGCACGGGCGGGCCGCCGCCCTGCGCGGTCACGACGTGATCATGACCCCCTACCGCTCCACCTACCTCGACTACCCGCAGTCCGCCGACCCCGGCGAACCGCGCGGCCAGGACGGCGGCGTGCTCGACCTGCGCGGGGTCTACGACAACGACCCCGCCCCCGCGTACTGGGAGCCGGCGGCCGCGCGCCGCGTGCTCGGCACCCAGGCGCAGCTGTGGACCGAGTACGCGAGCACCCCGGCCGAACTCGAATACCTGGCCTTCCCCCGCCTGTGCGCCCTGGCCGACACCGCCTGGTCGGCGCACCGCGACTGGCCGGACTTCCTCCGGCGCCAAGGCCACCACCAGACCCGGCTCGCCGCCCTAGGCGTGCGCGGCCGATCCCTTCCCTCCCCCCACCCCGAGAGGAACGCAGCATGCGCACCCCGTCCCACGCCCCCGGCCAGACCCCTGACCGTGCCCCCGTCCGCAGGCGCCGTACGGCCGTAGCCCTGGCCCTCGCCCTGACCGCCGGTCTCGGCTCGGCCGCCCTCGGCGCCCTGCCCGCGACCGCCGCGGCCGACTCCGTGAAGGTCCAGTACCGCACCAGCGCGACCGGCGCCACCGCCGACCAGGCGGAGCCCTGGTTCAAGGTGGTCAACAACGGCTCCGGCACCGTCGCCCTGAACCAGGTCTCCTTCCGCTACTACTTCAAGGCGGACAGCCCCACCACCCAGTACCGGTTCGCCTGTTCCTGGGCGGTCAAGGGCTGCGCCAACATCACCGGCACCTTCGGCACCCTGGCCACCCCGACGGCCACCGCCGACCGCTACCTGGAGATCACCTTCACCGGCGGCGCCGGCAGCCTCGCCCCGGGCGCCGACACCGGTGACATGCAGCTGCGCTTCTACCGCGCCGACTGGCAGACGCTGCGCCAGTCCGACGACTACTCCTTCGACGGGTCCCGCACGGCGTACGCCGACTGGGACAAGGTGACCGCCAGGCTGGGCACCGGCACCGTCTGGGGGACCGCACCCGGGGGCAACGTCCCCGACCCGACGCCGACTCCGACGGACCCGACCCCGACGCCGACCAACCCCACGCCGACCCCGACCGACCCGGGACCGTCCGGAGCCACCCTCTTCGACGATTTCACCTACACCTCTTCCTCGGACCCGGCGATAGGGGCCCACGGCTGGAGCGTGCGTTCCAACGCGGGCGGGCCCGGTGTTCCGGGCGCCACTTGGGCGCCGGAGAACGTCACCTTCGCGGCCGAGGGCGGCAACACGATCATGAATCTGGAGACCTCGACGGCCGGTACCGGCGAGAGCACCAAGCACACCGAGATCCTGACCAAGACGATGAAGTTCAAGAACGGTACGTACGCGGCGCGGGTGAAGTTCTCCGACGCCCCGAAGTACGGCCCGGACGGGGACCACCTCGTGCAGACGTTCTTCCCCATCAACGACCTCAAGGCCCCGCTGGCCGACGACTACTCGGAGTACGACTTCGAGTACCTCCCCAACGGCGGCTGGGGCGAGCCCTCGAACATCCTCTACACCACGTCGTGGGAGACGTACCAGGCCGACCCGTGGGTGGCCGTCAACCAGCACACCGAGTCCCGGCTGAGCTACGCGGGCTGGCACGACCTGGTGCTCACCATCGACAACAGCGTCATCACCTACTACATCGACGGTCAGGTCTTCGGCACGCACGACGCCAAGTACCTGCCCGAGCGGGGCATGTCGATCAACTTCAACCAGTGGCTGATCGACCTCAACGGGCAGCCGGGCTCGACCCCGCGCGCCTATGACCAGAAGGTGGACTACGTCCTGCACGTCAAGGACCAGGTCCTCACCCCGGCGCAGGTCGCTGCCAAGGTCGGCGGCTACCGGACCGCGGGAACGGCCTTCGTGGACACCGTCCCCAACAGCTGATCCGGCCGGTATCCGGCGGACGTGAACGGAGGCGCGCTCCAGGGACCTTGACCCTGGAGCGCGCCTCCTTGCCGTTCAGGACGTGCCCTTGAGGACGTGCCCTTGAGGACGTGCCGTTCAGCACGTGCCGTTCAGAACCGCAGCGCCCACCAGTCCAGGTACCCGGTGTTCCCGGCGAAGGCGTCGTAGACGCGCAGCCGCCACACCCCGTTCGCCGTCTCCGAGGAGGCGTTGACCGAGTACAGCCCGACGAGGTCGCTCTCGCCCCAGTCGGTGTACTCGTCCTTGATCGGGTACGCCGTCCCGTCGGGTGCGATCAGGTCGATCCGCAGGGTTCCGGAGTCCGGGTGCTTGACGGACACCTCCACCTCCAGCTTGGAGGGGGCGCTGCCCTCGACCCCGCTGACCGTGATCGGGGACCTGATGGTCTTCAGGTCCCCGACCGCGTAGTCCTTGGTGTTGGAGACGCGTTTGGTGACCACCCGGTTGGCCACGCTGCCCATGTAGAGGGCGCGGTCCGGCGAGCCGGGACCGCGGTCGAGCACGGCCCCGGTGGTGGCCTTGGACTTCAGGTAGGTCGCCACCTGGGCCGGGGTGGCGGTGCGGTTGAGGGACAGGTAGATCGCCGCCGCGCCCGCGACGTGCGGGGAGGCCATCGAGGTCCCCGACATCTGGGTGCTCCACTCGTCGTCCCACCACACCGCCGAGGTGATGTAGTCGCCGGGAGCGAACAGGTCGACCAGCGAACCGTAGTTGGAGTACGAGGAGCGGGCGTCGTGTGCGCTCGTCGCCCCGACCGTGATCGCCTGGGAGACCCGGGCCGGCGAGTGCCCGGAGGCGTCCATGTCCTGGTTGCCCGCAGCCACCGTGTAGGTGATGCCGGAGGCGATGGAACCCCGCACGGCCGCGTCCAGGACGCTGTCCGGGTCACCGCCCAGGCTCATGTTGGCCACGGCGGGCTTCACCGCGTGGCGGGTCACCCAGTCGATTCCGGCGACCACCTGCTCGGTCGTGCCCGACCCGCTCGCGTCCAGGACCCGGACGGCCACCACCTTGGCGCGCTTGGCCACCCCGAAGGTGGTGCCCGCGACCGTTCCGGCTACGTGGGTGCCGTGCCCGTGCTCGTCCTGGGCGACGTTGTCGTCCTCGATCGCGTCGTAGCCGTACCGGGCCCGCCCGCCGAAGTCCTTGTGGTCGATGTTGACGCCGGTGTCGATGACGTACGCGGTCACGCCCGTACCGCCCGAAGACGCGTACGTGTAGGCGTTGTTCAGCGGCTGCCTGCGCTGGTCCATCCGGTCCAGGCCCCAGGACGGCGGGGTCGGCTGGGTGGTGTCCAGGTGCAGCTTCCGGTTCTGCGCGACCGTGGTCACGGCCGGATCGGCCGCGAGCCGCCGGGCCTGGCGCTCCGTCATCCGGACGGAGAAGCCGTTGACCGCCGAGTCGTACGTCCGGGCGACCGTGCCGCCGAACCGTTCGACGACGGACCGGCCCCGGTCCGTACGGGAACCCGCGCGCGCCGGATCCAGCAGGACGAGGTAGCTGTCGCCGACGGCTCCGGGCGCTCCTGCGTACAGGACCACCCCCTCCGGCTGGTCCGCGGCCGAGGCCCCGGTGTCGACCCCGAGCGCGAGCGCCGAGGCGAGTGCGAGTACGGCTCCACAGCGCCGTAATGGACGCGATCTCTTGATCATGGATGCAGACCCCCCTGAGTCGTCCGCTCAGAGTGCTGCGTTCACAAGCTCCGCACAAGAGGGCCGCGAGGGAGGACTCGGGCCTTGTGGATTGGGGTCCTTCTCCTCTTAGCGCCGTCCGTTCACAGAACGGAATCTTTATGCACGACCCCTTTACGCATGACCCCTTTGCGCACGACCCCCTCCGAATCCGGACGAAAGATCCACCATGAAGAAGACGAAGGCAGCGCTCTGGGAATTCCTCCAGGGCCTGGGCAAGACCTTCATGCTGCCCGTGGCCCTCCTGGCCTTCTGCGGCATCATGCTCGGCGTCGGCTCCTCGCTCTCCAGCCCGGCCGTCTTGCAGAACCTCTCCTTCCTGGACAACGAACCCCTCCAGCTGGCCTTCACCTGGATGTCCAGCACCGGACTGGTGGCCTTCAAGTTCCTCCCGGTCCTCTTCGCGATGGCGATTCCGCTCGGCCTGGCGCGCGAGGACAAGGGCGTCGCCGCCTTCTCCGGTTTCGTCGGCTTCGCCTCCATGAACCTCGCGGTCAACTTCTTCCTCACCACGCGCGGCGTGGACTTCGAGGACAAGGGCGAGATCGCGCACTACGGCATCGCCGACGTGCTCGGCGTGAAGTCCATCGACACCGGACTGCTCGGCGCGGTCGCCGTCGGTGTCATCGTGGCCCTGCTGCACAAGCGCTACCGCACCAAGCAGATGCCCGACGCGCTCGCCTTCTTCGGCGGCCTGCGCTTCGTCCCGATCGTCTCCGCCCTGGCCATGAGCATCGTCGGACTCCTCGTCCCGCTCGTCTGGCCCACCCTCGGCGGCTGGATCGCCTCCGTCGGCACGGGCATCGCGCACGCCGGAGTCTTCGGCCCCTTCTTCTTCGGCATGGGCGAGGTGCTGCTGCGCCCCATCGGCCTGCACCACATCCTCGTCGCCCTGTTCCGCTTCACCGACGCCGGCGGCGCCGGGGTGGTCTGCGGGGAGCACGTCAGCGGGGCCCTGAACCTCTTCTACGCCCAGCTCTCCTGCCCCACCCCCTCGGGCGCCGCGCACACCGCGACCCAGTTCCTGTCCCAGGGCAAGATGGCCGCGTACCTCGGCGGCCTGCCCGGCGCCGCGCTCGCCATGTACCACTGCGCCAAGCGCAGCATGCGCCCGGAGATCAAGGCGCTGCTCATCTCCGGTGTCGTCGCCTGCGTGGTCGGCGGGGTCACCGAACCGCTCGAGTTCCTCTTCCTCTTCATCGCGCCGTGGCTGTACCTCATCCACGCGGTCCTGGTGGGCCTCGGCTTCCTGGTCTCCGCCGTGCTCGGCGTGTACATCGGCAACACCGACGGCAATGTCATCGACCTGCTGGTCTTCGGAGTCCTTCAGGGCACGACCACCAAGTGGTACCTGGTCCCGGTGATCGCCGCGATCTGGTTCGCCGTGTACTACTTCCTCTTCCGCTGGGCGATCACCAAGTTCAACCTCAAGACCCCCGGACGCGAAGACGAGCCCACCGGCCCCGAAGCGGCCGACACCGGGGCCGCCGCCGACGCGAACGCGCCCAAGGCCGAGCTGGTCGCCGGCAAGTACGACCCGGTCGCCATCCTCGAAGCCCTCGGCGGCCCGGCCAACATCCACGCCCTCGACAACTGCATCACCCGCCTGCGCATGACCGTCGGCGACGCCGCCCTGCTGGACGACGCCCGGCTGAAGAAGCTCGGAGCCATCGCCGTGGTCCGGCTCGACGAGCACAACGTGCAGGTCATCATCGGCCCCCAGGTGCAGTCCGTGAAGGACGCCCTCGCCAAGCTCACCCCGGTCGGCTGACATGGAAGACGCGTACGACTTCGACGTGCCGGTCGACCGGCACGGCACCTGGTGCACGCAGTGGGACTACGTCGAGGACCGCTTCGGGGTGCCCGACCTGCTCCCCTTCACCATCTCCGACATGGATTTCGAGACCGCCCCCGAGGTGCTCGCCGCCCTGCGCGGCCGCCTGGAGCACGGGGTCCTCGGTTACTCCCGCTGGCGCCACGAGGACTTCCTCTCCGCGGTCCGGCACTGGTACGCCACCCGCTACGACACCCCCGTCGACGCGGACCGCATCGCCTACGCCCCCGCCGTCCTCTACCAGGTCGGCCGGATCATGGACCTCTGGTCCTCGCCGGGTGACGGAGTCGTGGTCCACACCCCGGCCTACGACGCCTTCCCGCGCCTGCTCGCGGCCCGCGGCCGGGAGTTCCGCGGGGTCCCGCTCCACGACTGGGACGGCCTGGAAGGGGAGTTGGCCCGCCCCGACACCAGCGTGCTGCTGCTGTGTTCCCCGCACAATCCCACCGGACACGTGTGGAGCGGGGCCGAGCTGGAGCGGATGGCCGGGCTGTGCGAGCGGCACGGGGTCGCGGTGATCAGTGACGAGATCCACTCCGATCTGGCGCACGCCCCGTACCGGCACCGCCCGTGGGCGCTGCACGGCCGCCCGGGCGGCCGCTGGGCCATCGTGACCTCCGCTTCGAAGTCCTTCAACATCCCGGCGCTGACCGGCAGTTACGGGATCTTCGGCGACGCGGAGTCCTGCGGGCGCTACCTCACCCTGCTCAAGGACGCCGACGGGCTGTCCTCCCCGGCGGTGCTCTCCGTCGCCGGACACATCGCCGCCTACCGCGAGGGCGGTCCGTGGCTCGACGCGCTCAACGCCTACGTCGCGGGCAACCTGGACCTGGTGCGGGGGCGTCTCGCGCGGTCCTTCCCCGAGCTGGACTGGGAGCCGCCCAAGGCCGGCTACCTCGCCTGGATCGATCTCCGGCCCCTCGGAGTTCCCGACGAGGTGCTCCAACGTGAGCTGATTCATACCGAGAAGGTGGCGATCATGCCCGGAACCGCCTACGGGCCCGAAGGCGCGGGCTTCGTACGGCTCAACGTGGGCTGTCCGCGCGCCAAGGCACAGGCCGGTGTCGAGGCCTTGATCCGGGCCCTGCGCACCACCTCGGGCGCCCCCGGGGGAGCGGCCCCCGAAGCCGCTCCGGCACCCGCCACCGGGCGCGCGGCCGAAGGGAATTGACCGGACGGCCGAGGGCGCTGTGGCCGGACGGCCGATGTGCGATCGGAACGGGGCCTGCCGTAAATACGGCCGGGCCCCGGCCGGTTGATCTAGGGGAAAGGGAACTGGGGAACGGATCCGGAACCGGCTAGGGTGGACGCCCATCAAGGTCATGCGCCGCAAGCCGACCAGCCCAAGGAGCGACCCCGTGCCGATGCCCGCCCCGTTCTCCCATACCGCCGGCCCCCCTTCCGGCCCCCTGCCGGGCTCCCTTTCCGGGGCCCTGCCCGGTCCCCGCACCGAGTCCCTCTCCGGGGCCGTGCCCGGCGCCGTGTCGGGATCCCAGCCCGGATCCCAGCCCGGGTCCCTTCCCGGCGCCCGGCCCGGTGCCCGCACCGGGCGCCGCCCCGGCCCCTGCGCCGGCCGGCTCGCCGTGCCCGCCCCCGGCTCCGCCGCCCCTGTTCTCGGCCCCGCCGCGGACCGGGTCCCCGCCGCGGACCGAGTCCCCGCCGCGGACCGGGTCCCCGCCGCGGAGCCCGCCGCCACCGCGCTCCCGCCGCGCATCGCGGAGCCCCGCGAGGTGGCCCCCGCGGACGCGCGCGAGCTGACGAGACTCTTCTTCCGTCGGCTCCACGAGCTCGACGAGGGCACCCCCGAGTACCGGTACGTCCGCGAGACCCTCATCGAGATGAACATCTCGCTCGTCCGGTTCGCGATGCGCCCCTTCCGCGGCCGCGGCGACGGAGGCGACCTCGACGACCTGCTCCAGGTCGGCACCATTGGCCTGATCAAGGCCATCGACCGGTTCGACCCGGCCCGCGAGGTCGAGTTCGCCTCCCTCGCCATGCCGTACATCACAGGCGAGATCAAGCGGCACTTCCGCGACACCAGTTGGGCGGTCCGCGTACCGCGCCGGCTCCAGGAACTGCGCATCGACCTGGCCAAGGCGAAGGAGGAGCTGACCGCGCTCCTCGACCACCCGCCGACGGTCGCCGACCTCGCCGCACACCTCTCGCTCACCGAGGAGGAGGTCATCGAGGGGCTCGTCGCCGCCAACGGCCACACCAGCGGCTCCCTCGACGCCCCGGGCTCCGAACGGGCCGACGGCCGGACCGAGGGCCACAGCCTCGCCGAGACCATGGGCGCCGAGGAGCCGGCGCTGGAGCGCGTCGAGGACATCCAGACCCTGGCGCCGCTGCTGGAACGACTCAGCGACCGCGAGCGGCGCATGCTGTCGATGCGCTTCGGCGAGGAGCTCACCCAGGCCCAGATCGGCGCCGCCCTCGGCATCTCGCAGATGCAGGTCTCGCGCCTCCTGACCCGGGTGCTCGCGCACCTGCGGACCTCGATGCTCGCCGACCCGGAGGGCCCCGGAGCCGGGGCCCCGCAGCAAGCGGAATCCGGTATCACGGGCGTGGTCGTGGGTGCGGGCGGCGACGCAGCGTAAGTGACATGACTCACTTCACCGTTTGCAGAGGCTAAGTGCGGGCACCAGCGCTGCTGGAGCGGACTCGTCCGCCGGCCGAGAGCGGCCGGGGCGCGGGTGACGGGCGGATCCCGTCGCGCTCCACGGCCCGCCGGCCGCACGCACGCCGGTGGGCCGTCTCAGGTACGACCCTTGAGGTGTATGTGTCCACGCTCATAGCCGAGCATGTGTACAAGGTGTTCGGTAAGGGACCCGACAACGGAGCGGCCGTCGAGAAGGCGGTCCGCGCGCTCGAAAGCGGCGAGACCGACCGCGACGAGCTGCGCGCCGAGGGAACGACGGCAGCGGTGATCGACGCCTCGTTCCGCGTCGACCCCGGCCAGATCTTCGTCGTCATGGGTCTGTCGGGCTCGGGCAAGTCCACCTTGCTGCGCATGCTCAACGGCCTGCTGGAGCCCACCGCGGGCCGGATCCTCTTCGACGGCGAGGACCTCACCGCCCTGTCGCCGGCCGAGATGCGCCGCGTACGCTCCACCAAGATCAGCATGGTCTTCCAGCACTTCGCCCTGTTCCCGCACCGCGACGTGCTCGAGAACGCCGGCTACGGCCTGGAGGTCCAGGGCGTCCCCCGGGCCGAGCGCGAACGGCGGGCCGCCGAAGCGCTGGCCCTCTGCGGGCTCGGCGGCTGGGAGAAGTCCTGGCCCGACGAGCTGTCCGGCGGCATGCAGCAGCGCGTGGGCCTGGCCCGCGCCCTGGCCACCGACGCCGACCTGCTGCTGATGGACGAGTCCTTCAGCGCGCTCGACCCGCTGATCCGCCGCGACATGCAGGACCAGCTCCTCGAACTCCAGAAGAGCCTGGGCAAGACCATCGTCTTCATCACCCACGACCTCAACGAGGCCATGCGGCTCGGCGACTCCATCGCCGTCATGCGCGACGGCCGCATCGTCCAGCAGGGCACGGCCGAGGACATCCTCACCCGCCCCGCCGACGACTACGTCGCCTCGTTCATCCAGGACGTGGACCGCTCGCGGGTGCTGACGGCCGACGCCGTCATGACCGGAGCCGCCGGCGGCCGGCCCGCATGCGGCTGTCCCACCGTCTCCGCCGGGACCCCGCTCGCCGACGTGTGCGCCGTCAGTGCCCGCGTCCCGCACGACGTGGCCGTCACCGGTGAGGACGGCTCCGTCCTCGGTTCCGTCCCGCAGGGCCGCCTCGTCGCCTTCATCGGCGACGAGCGACGCGCCGCGCTGGACTGCACGGAGGTGGCGGCCTGATGCCCCGCCTGAACCTCGGATCCTGGGTCGACAGCGGTGTCGACTTCCTCCAGAGCCACCTGTCCTGGCTGTTCGACACCATCGCCACGCTCGTCACCGGGCTCTACGACGGCATCGAAGCCGTCCTGAACGCGCCGAACCCGCTGCTGCTGGCAGGCATCCTCGCCGTCGCCGCCTGGTGGCTGCGCGGGCTGCTCGCCGCCCTGCTGGCCTTCGCCGGCTTCGCCCTGGTCGACTCCGTCGCCCTGTGGCCCGAGGCCATGTCCACGCTCGCGCTGGTCCTGGTCGCCACCCTGGTCACGCTGGTCTTCGCGATCCCGCTGGGCATCTGGGCCTCGCGCTCCGACAAGGTCAGCGCCGCGATGAAGCCCGTCCTGGACTTCATGCAGACCATGCCGGCCATGGTCTATCTCATCCCCGGCATCATCTTCTTCGGGGTCGGCGTGGTGCCCGGCATCATCGCCACCATCATCTTCTCGCTGGCGCCCGGCGTCCGGATGACCGAGCTCGGCATCCGCCAGGTCGACGCCGAGCTGGTCGAGGCCGCCAACGCCTTCGGCACCACCCCGCGCGACACCCTCGTACGGGTCCAGCTCCCGCTGGCGCTGCCCACCATCATGGCGGGCATCAACCAGGTCATCATGCTCGGCCTGTCCATGGTGGTCATCGCCGGCATGGTCGGCGGCGGCGGCCTCGGCGGCGCCGTCTACCGGGCCATCGGCAGCGTGGACATCGGCCTCGGTTTCGAGGCCGGCATCTCCATCGTCATCCTCGCCATGTACCTGGACCGGATGACCGGGGCCCTGGGCCGCCAGGTCTCCCCGCTCGGCCGCCGCACCCTCGCCAAGGCCCGCTCCGCCGCCACCGGCAGCGCGAAGGTGTGGAGCCACCGCCCGCAGCCCGTCTTCGCCGTGGCCTCGGCCGTGGTGCTGTCCCTGGTCGCGGGCAGCATCGGCATCTTCGGTGACTCCGGGAAGTCCCAGGTCAACGCCGTCGGCGGGGCCGGTGTCGAGGACATCGGCAAGGGCCGCAAGCTCAGCATCGGCTACATCCCCTGGGACGAGGGCATCGCCTCCACCTTCCTCTGGAAGGAGCTCCTGGAGCGCCGCGGCTACCAGGTCGACGCCCGCCAGCTGGAGCTCGGCGCGCTCTACACCGGGCTCGCGGGCGGCCAGGTCGACTTCCAGACCGACGCCTGGCTCCCGTCCACGCAGGCCGAGTACTGGAAGAAGTACGGGAACAAGCTCGACGACCTCGGCTCCTGGTTCGGACCCACCTCGATCGAGCTGGCCGTCCCCTCCTACGTGAAGGACGTCAAGACCCTCGCCGATCTGAAGGGCAAGGCGGGTCAGTTCAAGGGCCGGATCATCGGCATCGAGCCCAGCGCCGGCGCCATGGGCCTCCTCAAGGACAAGGTGCTGCCGCAGTACGGGCTCGACGGCGAGTTCAAGGTCGTCGACGGCTCCACCCCGGGCATGCTGGCCGAGCTCAAGCGGGCCTACGAGAAGAAGGAGCCCGTCGCGGTCGTCCTCTGGTCGCCGCACTGGGCGTACGCCTCCTACGAGCTGACGAAGCTCGGGGACCCGCAGGGCGCCTGGGGCAAGGGCGACGGCATCCACAACGTCGCCCGCAAGGGCTTCGCGGCCGACGAGCCGAAGGTCGCCCAGTGGCTGAAGTCCTTCAAGCTGACGGAGGCGCAGCTCACCGGCCTGGAGGCCAAGATCCAGGAATCGGGCAAGGGCAAGGAACAGCAGGCCGTACGCGCCTGGCTGGCCGAGCACCCCGAGGTCGCCAAGCTCGCCTGACCAACGGGGGCCGGTGTCGCGGAGAAGCCTCTACGAGGCTCCGCGCACCGGCCCCCACGGCTCGGGGGTGCTTCAGCGGGCCGTGACCGGTTCGGGCGCCGGCTGCGGCACGGGTTCCGCGGCCGGCTCCCGCACGTCGCGGCCGGGCCCGACCGGCCACCACAGGGAGCGGCCCAGCAGCGAGGCCAGGGCCGGCACCAGCACGATCGACAGCACGAACGCGGAGAGCAGGATCCCGAGGCCCGTCGCGAATCCGATCTGCTGCGTCGCGGACCCCGGGCTCGCGGCCAGGCTCCCGAAGGAGAACGCCAGCACCAGGCCCGCGGTCGCGATGGCGGGCGCCGTGTGGCGCACGGCCCGGGCCACGGCCGCACGGGCCGGACCGGGCCGGTCCATCTCCTCCCTGATCCGGTCGGTGATCAGGATGTTGTAGTCGGTGCCCAGCGCGACCACGAACAGGAACAGCACCAGCGGCAGCGAGAAGTCCACGCCCGGCCGGCCCGCCGCGTGCTGGAACACCAGCGTCGAGGCACCCAGCGTGGCCACGAAGCCCAGACCCACCGAGAGCATCAGGACCACCGGCGCGAGCAGGCTGCGCAGCAGCAGGAACAGGATCAGCGCGATCAGCGCCGCCGCCACCGGGAAGACCACCTTCAGGTCCTTGTCCACCGCGGACGCGATGTCGGAGAAGACCGCCGCCGTACCGCCGACATGTGCCTCGGTACCGGGGGGCCGGTGCGCGGCCACCGCTTCCCGGACGGGTCCGGACACCAGGTCGCGGGCCTCCTGTCCGTGCGGATCGGTGGTCGGGAACACGTCGATGCGGGCCGCCCGGCGGTCCTCGCTCAGCACCGCCGGTGCCACCCGGCCCACCCCGCCGACCGAGGCCAGCGCGCGGGAGAGCCCACCGAGGCGCTCGGCCGTCAGCGTGCTCCCGTCGGAGGCGGTCACGAACACGCCGGCCGGATCCGACACCCCGGCGGGCAGCGCGCGGGCGATCTCGGCCGCCGTGGCCGCCGCGGCCGTACGCCCCCCGCCCGCGCTGCTCTGCCCGTAATCCACCCGCATTCCGACCGTCCCCGCGGCCAGTGCGCCCAGCAGGGCCACCGAGGCGAGCACCAGCATCAGCGGCCGCCGCGCCACCAGGCCGCCCGTCCGCGCGGCCACGCCCTCGCGGGGCTCCCGCTTCAGCGCCCGCGAGGGCCAGAACATCCTGCGGCCGGTGACCGCGAGGATGGCCGGCATCAGGGTCAGGCTGCCGAGCAGCATCACCAGTACGGACACGGCGATGGCAGGGCCCAGCACCCGGAACTGGCCGAAGGTGGCCACCGCGAGGGTGGAGAACGCCGCGACGATGGTCAGCGCCGCACAGGTGATCGCCGTACCGACCCGGCCGGCGACCTCGGCCGCCGCGGCCCGGCCCGACTGCTCCGGGTGCTCGCGCAAGTGCTCGCGGAAGCGGAAGAGCAGGAAGAGGAAGTAGTCGATACCGATGCCCACCAGTACCACGCTGATCAACTGAGGTGTGGACGCGTCGAGTTCGATGCCGGTCAGCAGTGCGGCGCCGACCACGACCCCGGCCGCCGCTCCGCCGATGATGCTGACGGCGACCAGCGGCAGCAGCGCCGCCAGAACGCTGCGGAACACCAGCACGTGCAGCAGTACGATCACCGCGAGCATCACGGCGCCCACGATCTTCGACCGGGTCTCCTCCGCGTCGGCGGTTTCCACGGTGTCCGCGAGCCCGGCGGTGAACCCGGTCCGCAGACCCGCCTGCGCCAACTCGGCCCGGGTGTGGTCCCGGAACGCCCGGTACAGGTCCTGCATGCCGGGATCCATGGGATTGCCGGTCAACTCGACCGACAGCAACCGGAAGCTCCGGTCCGGGGCCGTCATCGCCGGGCTGATCCGGGGCAGCTGGGAACGGTCCTGCACCAGGAAGGGCGGGGTGTCCTCGGGCCGCGGCATGACGATCCGCTGCCGGGTGAGCTTCGCCGCCTCGGTGTCGATCCCGCGCTCGTCGGCGGCGGTCAGCGGCGCACCGTCGGCGCGGGCCACCAGCACGGTCAGGGGGTTGGCATCGGGCTCGACCCCGAAGTGCTCCTCGGCGACCTTGAGCGCGGCCGCCGAATCGTAGGAGGGCGGAAGGAACGCGCCGGCGCTCGGCTGCGTGGCGCGGAAGACCAGAGCCTGGCCGAGGATCGTCAGGGCGATGCCCAGTACGGCCCAGAGGGCTATGACCTTCCATGGACTTCGGGTGGCGAAGGCGGTCAGGGCGCGGATCAAGGAGTCCTCCGTAACGGGGCGGCGGCCGGGGGTCCCCGGCCTGCTCACCAGCTCATCACCGGCCGCGTCCCCAAACGTCGGGTCCCGGGAGGAGCTCTCGCCCGGGACCAGCGACCGGTGCGGGCCCCGACCAGGACTCCGGTCCTGGTTCGCCCTCCTCCTCGGGGCCCACGGTCCGCCGGCCGTGCGATGGGAGGATGGGAATATGCCGATGACCACAACGGACGACCTGCGCCCCAAGGGTGCCCGGCCCTTGAGCGGGCCCCGGATCCCGCACGAGATCCGGATCCCGCGGGGGATCCGGGCACTGAACTGGACCCGCAACGACGCGCTCGTGGCCATCGCCGCCGTCGTCGTGGACCTGGTCGGCTATGCGCTCGGCGCGGCCGGGGGCGGCCGGCCCCTCTCGGTGTCCGCCCTCGTCTTGGTGGTCCTGACCGCGCCCTGCCTGCTGGCCCGGCGGGTCAGGCCGGTTGCCGTGCTCGGCGCCGTCCTCGCCCTCGGCGTGGCGCTGAACCTGATCACGTCACAGGGCCCGCACTTCTCCGCGGGAGCGACCGTCGCGCTCTACTCCGTGGCCCGCGTGCGCGGCCCGGCGGTCACGGCGGCGGCCGCCCTGGCGGCCGTGCCGCTGACGGTGGTCGGCAGCGGATCCGGCGGCACGACCGGGTTCATGGGCCTGCTCGGCAACACGATCGCCGTCCTGCTCGTCGTCGCCGCCGCGTTGCTGACGCGCCGCTGGCATCAGGAGACCGAGGCCCGGCGCATCCTGCTCGCCGAGCGGGCGGTGGCCGACGAACGCCGCCGCATCGCCCGCGAGCTGCACGACATCGTGGCGCACCACATCACCACCATGCAGCTGATGGCCGGCGGGGCGCGGGCCAACCTCGCGCACGATCCGGGGGCGGCCCGCGAGGCCCTGGTCACCCTGGAGGGGTCCGGGCGGATGGCGCTGCGCGAGATGAGGCAGCTCCTCGACGTGCTGCGGGCGGGGGAGGAACCGGAACACACCCCGCCGGCCCCGCAGCCCGGTCCCGGCGACCTGGACCGGATCGTCGCCGAAGCGGGGCTCGGCGGCCTGGAGACCGGGTTCACCGTGGACGGGCCGGTCCGCCCGCTGCCGCCGGCCCTCGGCCTGACGGTGTTCCGCATCGTGCAGGAGTCGCTGACCAACGCCCGCAAGCACGCTGGCCGCACCCGGGCCCATGTACGGCTGACGTATCGTCCGGACGAGGTGACGGTGGAGGTCCGCGACGAAGGGTCGGGGGACCGGCCCGCGCGGGCGGCTCAGGGTTCCGGTTACGGTCTGATCGGCATGCGCGAACGCGTCGCCCTGCAGGGCGGCACCCTGGAGGCGGCCGCCCTGGACGGCGGCGGATTCCGGGTGGCGGCGCGCCTGCCGGCGCCGCCCGGGCCGGACGTGCCCGGGGGAGAGGGAGAGGAAGAACGCGGATGATCCGTGTGCTCATCGCGGACGACCAGCCGCTCGTCCGGCGGGGCCTGGCGCTGATCCTGGCCCCCGAGCCGGAGTTCGAGGTCGTCGGCGAGGCCGGGGACGGCGCCGAGGCGGTCGCCCTGGCGCAGCGGCTGCGGCCCGACGTGGTCGTCATGGACATCCGGATGCCGATCCTGGACGGGGTCGGGGCCACCGCGGAACTGTCCGGGCTGCTGCCGCAGTGCCGGGTCCTGGCGCTGAGCACCTTCGACATGGACGAGTACGTGGTCGCCGCCCTGCGGGCCGGGGCCTACGGGTTCCTGCCCAAGGACGTCTCCCCGGAGGAACTGACCGCCGCGATCCGGACCGTCCACACCGGTGAGGCCGCCGTGGCGCCGCGCCTGTTGACCCGGCTGATCTCCACGTACGTACGGATCCCCGAGCGGCCCGCCCGGCGGACGGACGGAGTCCCGGCCGGACTCACCCCGCGGGAGCGGGAGATCTGGCGGCTGCTGGCCACCGGACACGACAACACGGAGATCGCCGCGGAACTGGACATCAGCGTCTCCACGGTCAAGAACCACATCACCGGCCTCTTCGGCAAGCTGGAGGTCCGCGACCGCGCCCAGGCGGTGATCGCCGCGTACGAATCGGGCGTGGTGGAGGTCGCCGACGGGCCGCGCTGAGCGGCGCCATCCCGGGAGGGACCGGAGGAGCCCCCGGCGCACACCCCTGACCTGCGGAACATACCCGGAACACTGGAGGATTCACCCGTGCGCGACGGGGCACGTCCATGGCACAGTGCGATCAGCCCAACCGCACGACCAGGGAGTCTCCATGAGCGATCCGTACTCCACGCAGCTCGCGGCCACCCCCGAGTACCGGGTGGAGCCGAGGCGGCCGAGCCCGGCGGGCCGGCCGAGCCCGGCGAGCCCGTCCGGCCCGGCGGGCCGGCCGGGTCCGCTGCCGTGCTGCCCGGTGTGCGAGGAAACCCCCGAGCGCATCTCCTGGCGCCAGCGTCCGGGGCAGCCGGTGGTCATGGTCTTCGACCCCTGCGGGCACCGCCACGGCTCCCCGGCGGCGCCGGTCCTGGCGGTGAGCCCGCCGCCCGTCACGGGCTGGGGACGGGCCCTCGCATGAGCGTGCTGACCCACTGGATGAGCCCGCCGTCGTACATGCCGGGAACGTAGCTGTACGCGTCGTGGCCGCCGCCCTGGTCGACGTGGAACTTCGTCTTCACGGGCCCCTTGCCGTAGTCCTTGATGAACTTCTCGATGGGCGGCCGGTTCTGGACGTCGCTGCCCTTGGTGCCGACCTGGAAGGCGAGGTCCACCTCGGGTCCGCCCCGGTCGATCAGCTTCTGCGCGAGCTCGGGCGGACTGTTCAGGGCCTTCTCCTCGGGGTGGCCGTTCCACAGCCGGGAGTCGGGGACGATGTCGGGCCCGCCGGCGATCACGGCCCGGAACCGGTCGGGCTTCTGCAGCACCGCCTTGAGCCCGGCGAAGCCGCCGGAGGAGCTGCCCATGAAGGCCCAGCCGTCGCGGGACTTGATCGTACGGAACGTCGCGCGGACCAGGTCGGGGACGTCCTCGGTGAGCCAGGTGCCCATCTTCGGCTGGCCGGGGATGTCGCTGCCGTCCCAGTAGAGCCCGTTCTTGTCCGATCCGGGGTTCAGTACGGGCATGGCGAGGATGAAGGGGAGACTGGCGCCCTCCTTGGACCACTTGGAGATGTTCGCCTCCAGCTTGAGGTTGCTCCCGCTCCAGTAGTTCTGGTTGAAGCCGGGCCCGCCGGGCAGCGCGATCATCACGGGGAAGCCGCTGTGCGCGTACTTCGGGTCGTGGTACTGCGGCGGCACCCAGAGCCAGACCTTGCCGGTGAAGTGGGACTTCTTCCCCGCGAGCGTCGTCACCATCACCTTGCTGCCGTCCTCGGGGATGGTGCCGGACACCTTCAGCTCGGGCGCCGGTCCCGTGGGCAGCAGGGTCAGGGGGTCGTCCGACGAGCCACCGGCCTTCCCGCGGGCCGTGGTACCGGGCTCGTCGAGGTGCACGATGTCGCCGGTGTCGTCGAACGGGTCGAGGTGGATCAGCACCCCGGCGGCCAACCCGCACACGGTGACCAGCGGGACGGCCACCCCGAGCCACCGCCGCCAGCGGGGCGGCCGGTCGCCGCCGTGTCCCTCGACCCGACCGTGTCCGTGCCGCGCCTCCCGGCGTGTGCCGTGCTTCATCGTGCGTGACTCCTGAGCCCTGTGCGGAGGCGGCCGGTACGGCTGCCGGCCTGTGAGAGCGCGCGAGGAAGGCAACGGTTCGTCACCAAAGGTTATGAAAAGGGCAAAGGGGCGGTCATGCCCGCGACGATGAGATCGACGCCGGCGAGGAACTGCGCGCGGTCGTCATGGTCGAGCCCCTGGTCCGCGAGCGCCCGGATGAAGGGATGGTCCTCGGGGTCGAGCCGCTTCCACGACTGCGCCACGGAGTCGATGTAGGCGCTGCGGTCGGCCTCCGGGCCGAGGTCGCGGGCGCGCATCCGGTTCGCGGCGTTCTGGCCGGCCGCTCCGAGGATGTAGTGCACCAGCGCGGACGTCGCGGTGAACCAGCTGCTCGCGGGCACGTCCAACGCGTGCACCTGCCGCCCGATGGTCTCGAAGACCCTCAGCGCCACCGGCCCGGAGGGGTGGTGGGAGAGCTGGGTGGCGAGCTGGGCGGCGAGCCACGGGTGCCCCTCGATCGCGTCGAAGAGGCCGAGGGCGACGGCGTGGATCTCTTCCGGCGGTCCGCCCGTCCCGCCGGCGAGGGCGGTGGTGACCGTGTGCTCGGTGGCCGCGGCCAGCAGTTCGCCCTTGCCGGCCACGTGCCAGTAGATGGCTCCGGGGCCGGTGGCCAGGCGTTCGCTCAGGGCCCGGAAGGTCAGCCCGCTCTCGCCCGCCGTGTCCAGCAGGTCGACGGCGGCCTCGACGATCCGCTCACGGGAGAGGGCGTCGGTGCGCCGCTCGGACTTCTTGCGCGTCGGTGGTGTCACTCCACCATTTTGACATGGATGGAATGACGTTCCAGACTGAGTGTGGAACGATGTTCCAGACCGATGGGCCGTGGACGGGCGACCCACGTGAAACAGCAGGAGGAACCATGGCGCTGCAGGACCAGCCCGCGTACCTGATCAAGATGCGGGCCAAGCCCGGACTCGGTGACGAGCTCTTCGAGCTGGCCACGGCCGGGATGGAGAAGTCGGGGTCCTCGGACCGCTTCATCATCGCCCGCGAGGACGCCGACCCCGACGTGCTGTGGAACATGGAGGTGTTCCGGAGCCACGAGGCGAAGGACGCCTACGAGAACAGCCCGCTCGCCGACGAACTGCGCGACGAGATCATCGGGCTGCTCGCCGAGCCGCCGATGCGGATCGAGGTCCACCCGTACTCGGCCCTGCCCGCCGGCCCGGCCTGAGGCGCCCGGCCGGGGTGGCCCGGCCTGAGCGAGCCGGCCTGAGCGGGCCGGGGCCGGCCCGCCCGCGGGCTCAGGCGTCGGCCGGGGCGGGCTGCAGGTGGGCCGGGTCGGCGGGGCGCGCGCGGTCGATCAGGGAGGAAGCCAGCAGGGCCGTGACCGCCGAGATCACCAGCAGCGGCATCAGCGTGGGTGCCTCCTTGCCCAGCAGGGCGGCGGCCAGGACCACGCCGGTCACCGGGAGCCGGGTGCCGGCCACGCCGGCGGCGCAGATGCCGGCCGCCAGGGCGGGGGCCATGCCGAAGCCGGGGAGGCTGCCGAAGGCGATGCCGACCGATGCCCCGATCATGATGGACGGGAAGATCGGGCCGCCGCGGAGGCTGCCCAGGGCGATGCTCCAGCCGATCAGCTTGAAGACCGAGAGGGCCACCAGCGCGCCCACCGCCCAGGACGAGGGTGCGGCGGCCAGCTGGCCGACGGTGTTCTGCCCGGACAGCGCCACCTCCTCGGGGGAGCGTCCGGTGATCAGTGCGTAGCCGGTGATGCAGACGCCGACGGCCACCGCGCACAGGACGATCCGCCGCATGGAGGTGCCCGTCCAGGCGTGTACGAGCAGGCCGGCGGACTTGCCCAGGGCGATGACGACCCCGATCAGGGCCGCCATGGGGATGCCCCAGAGGAAGTCGCCCGCGTCGGGCAGGCCGGCGGCGGGTTCCTTGGGGAGGGTCAGCGCGCCGATGCCGAGGCCGGTCCAGTGCCCGAAGCCGGTGAAGACCAGGGCCCCTACCCCGCTGGCGACCAGGGCGGGCAGGATCAGTACGAACAGGCGCGGGCCCCCGGCCACGAGGGCGGCTCCCTCCAGCACCATCACCACCGGGATCAGCGGACTGCCGAAGATCGTGCTGATGGCGGCGGTGGATCCGGCCATGCCGAGCACCGTGGCCAGCTCGGGCTGGGTGGCGCGCTGGGCGGCGCGCATGCTGAGGAGGGCGAGGCCGCTGCCGATCGCCATCAGGGGTGCCTCGGGTCCGAGCATCACACCGAGGGGCAGGCAGGCCAGCGCGGCCAGGATCACGCTCGGGGTCTCGCGGGGCATGGTCGGCGGGCCGCCGAAGCCGTGGGCGGGGATGTGCCCGCCGGCGCCGGCCATCCGCGTGATGATCGGCGCGGCCAGCAGTCCGGCGAGGGTGAGCGTGGGCAGCCCCCACCACCAGGGGGCGCGGGAATAGCCGAGCAGGTCGGGCGCGGTGTGCCACAGCCAGTGCTGGAGTTCGTGTTCGAGGCTGACGAAGCCGAAGGCGAACAGCGAGACCGGGATGCCGACGAGCGCCGAGAGCGCCAGCAGGCGCAGGGTCGCGGGCGCGAGGAGGAGCTGACGGAGCGATGCGGGCCGCGGTGACGATGCGGGCTGTTGAGCCTGTTCCATGAGTGCCGGGCCCTCCAGAAAAGTCCGTGGTTCGTCTCAGGGTCGTGGCGCGGGTCGGTCCGCGCAGGGCGGGTGAGCCATACGGGTGAAGGGCCGGCAGAGCTCCGTATGTTCAAAGATGCTCGTTGACCAGCCATTCCAATCAACTTCCTTCAAATGGGGCCTCCAGGGCGCTATGTTGCCCGGTGCATGCCAAAAGGTGTGTCCGTAGTCCGGACTGCACGAGGAGCCGCCCCATGAGACTCATCAGCATCCGCAGGAGCCCACGGCGCCACCGCGCGCCCGTGGCCGCGCTGCTCGCCGCGGCCCTCGCCGTGACCGGTCTGGCCGCCGCCGGATCCCTCTCCTCCCCGGCCGCGGCCGCCGCCCAGGCGCCGGCCCCCGCCACGGCGGGCAACGCCACCGGCATCACGCAGTCCGGGAACACCTTCACCATCGCAACCGCCGGCGGGGCCAAGGCCCGGGTGGTCGTCGCCCGCGCCGACATCTTCCGGCTCTGGCTCTCGCCCGACGGCGCCTTCACCAACGACCCCGCCGGCACCGACCTCGCCCCCACCACCGACTTCGGCCCGGTGAGCGCCGCCTGGACCGACGCGGGCACGTACTACAAGATCACCACAGGTTCCCTGACCATCCGCGCCAACAAGACCCCGCTGCAGTTCTCCGTCTACCGGGCCGACAACTCCACCCTCGTCTGGCAGGAGACCCAGCCCACGTCCTGGACCAGCAGCCAGACCACCCAGTACCTGGCGCGCGGGACGGACGAGCAGTTCTACGGGACCGGCCTGCGCCTGGGCGAATGGGCCCTGCGCGGCAAGACCGTCCCGATCGCGGTCGACAACAAGTGGCGCGAGAACAACAACGCCAGCCCCGCGCCCTTCTACGTGTCGACCAACAACTACGGCGTGATGCGCAACACCTGGGCCCCGGGCTCGTACGGCTTCAACGCGCCCACCACCCTCACCCACGACGAAAAGCGCTTCGACGCCTGGTACTTCACCGGAGACTCCCTCAAAACCGTCCTGGACGCCTACACCGACGTCAGCGGCAAGCCCTTCATGGCTCCGGCGTGGGGCTTCGAGCTCGGCAACGCCGACTGCTTCAACGCGTCCAACCCGGCCTACCAGGGCGACCACAACCGGCTCCGCCACCAGACCACCCCGGACGTCGTCGGCTACGCCACGGACGCCCGCGCCGCCGACATGCCCTCGGGCTGGTTCCTGCCCAACGACGGCTACGGCTGCGGCTACACCGCGCCGCTGAAGTCCACGGTCGACGCGCTGAAGGCCAAGGGCTTCCAGACCGGCCTGTGGACCTCGACCGGCCTCGGCAACATCAACGACGAAGTGGGGGTGGCCGGTTCACGGGGCGTGAAGACCGACGTCGCCTGGATCGGCGGCGGTTACAAGACGGCGTTCTCCGGCGTCCAGCAGGCCGTCGACGGCATAGAGAAGAACTCCGACGCCCGCCGCTACGTCTGGACCGTCGACGGCTGGGCCGGCACCCAGCGCAACGCCGTCGTCTGGACCGGTGACACCAACGGCACCTGGGACGACATGCGCTGGCACGTTCCCGCCGTCACCGGCGCCGGCCTCTCCGGCTTCAACTACGCCACCGGCGACGTCGACGGGATCTTCGCCGGCAGCCCCAAGACGTACGCCCGCGACCTCCAGTGGAAGGCCTTCACCCCGGCCTTCATGACCATGTCCGGCTGGGGCGCGACCGGCCCGACCGCCGGCTACCAGGACAAGCAGCCCTGGCGGTTCGCGGAGCCCTACCTCTCGATCAACCGCAAGTACCTCCAGCTGAAGATGCGGCTGATGCCGTACCTGTACACGATGAGCCGGACCGCGCACGAGACCGGCGTCCCGAGCACCCGCGCGATGGTCCTGGAGTACCCCGAGGACCCGGTGGCGCGCGGCAACCTGACCAGCGGCCAGTTCATGGCCGGTGACTCCTTCCTCGTCGCACCCGTCGTCTCCGACACCTCCGTGCGCGACGGCATCTACCTCCCGGCCGGCACGTGGACGGACTACTGGACGGGCAAGACCTACGCCGGACCGGGCTGGCTCAACGGCTACCAGGCCCCGCTCGACACCCTGCCCCTGTTCGTCAAGGGCGGCGCCATCGTCCCGATGTGGCCGCAGATGAACTACACGGGGGAGAAGCCCGTCTCCACCCTCACCTACGACATCCACCCGCGCGGAGCCACCTCCTTCAGCCTGTACGAGGACGACGGCATCACCCGCGCCCACCAGAGCGGAGCCTTCGCCCGCCAGCAGGTCGACGTCACCGCCCCGGCCTCCGGCTCCGGCGCGGTCACCGTGTCCGTCGGCGCCCCGGCCGGCAGCTACGCGGGCAAACCGGCCTCGCGCGGCTACGAGTTCAGCCTCCACGTGGCCACCGCGCCCGGCACGGTCACCGTGGACGGCGCCGCCCTCACCCGCCTGACCGGCAAGGCCGCCTACGACGCCGCGGCCACGGGCTGGTTCTTCGACGCGGCCGACCGCGGCGGCATCCTGTGGATCAAGACCGGTACGAAGTCGGCCGCGTTCAGCGTCTCGGCCACCGGAACCTCCGTCCCGGCCGCCGACCCCATCCCGGTCACCTCCAGCCCGGTCCCGCAGTCGGCCTGGACCCTGCTCTCCGCCGACAGCCAGGAGACCGGCGGCGAGAACGGCGCAGCCCGCAACTCCTTCGACGGGAACACCGGGACCATCTGGCACACCGCCTGGTCCGGCTCCGCCCCCGCGCCGCTCCCGCACGAGATCCAGATCGACCTCGGCGCCCGCTACACGGCCGACGGCCTCGGCTACCTGCCCCGCCAGGACGGCGGGGTCAACGGCCGGATCGGCGGCTACGAGGTCTACGTCTCGGACACCACCACCGACTGGGGATCCCCCGTGGCCACCGGCACCTTCGCCGACACGGCGGCCCTCAAGTCGGTCTCCCTGTCCGCCAAAGCGGGCCGCTACCTCCGCCTCAAGGCACTGACCGAGGCGGGCGGCCGCGGCCCCTGGACCAGCGCCGCCGAGATCACCCTCACCGGCCGCCCGACCCCGCTGCCCGCGGCCGCCACCCTGGTCAACGGCGCCTCGGCCACCTGCATCGACCTCCCGGGCAGTGCCACCACCCCCGGCACCCAGCCCACCCTCTACAGCTGCCATGGCGGCCCCAACCAGCGCTGGACCCTGCAGGGCGACGGCCGGCTGACCGGCCTCGGCGGAGTCTGCCTGGACGCCGCCACCGCCTCCGCCGTCGCCATCCAGACCTGCAACGGCAGCTCCGGCCAGAGCTGGCAGACCGGCCCGGACGGCAGTCTGCGCAACTCCGGCCAGTGCCTGACCCCGGCCGGCTCCGCCACGGCCAACGGGACCAAGCTCACCAGGGTCGCCTGCGCCACGACCCCGGCCCAGCGCTGGACGTTCACTCCGTGAGCCCGTGAGCCCGTGAGCCCGTGAGCCCGTGAGCCCGTGAGCCCGTGAGCCCGTGAGCCCGTGAGCCCGTGAGGTTCCCGGCATTCCGATGAGAGCCGCCTGACACCCCCCACCGAGCCCGGCCCGGCAACCAGCCGGGCCGGGCTCCGGGTTGAGGGGCCGGTTACGGTGGGGGGCCGCGATCTTCGGACCTTCAGGAAGGTGCTCATGCCCGCCGGGAAAATGCACGCCGACGAACCCGACATCGACGCCGCCCTCGTGCGCGAGCTGATCGCCGGCCAGTTCCCGCGGTGGGCGGGGCTGCCCGTCGAGCGGGTCGACTCCGCCGGCACCTCCAACGCGATGTACCGGCTGGGCCCGGACCTGGTCGTACGCCTTCCCCGTACGCCGGGCGCGGCCGGCGACGTGGCCATGGAGCACGTCTGGCTGCCGCGGCTCGCCCCGGGCCTGCCGGCCGCCATTCCCGCTCCGATCGGCATGGGCCGGCCGGACGCGGGCTATCCCTGGCCCTGGTCCGTCTTCGGCTGGGTCCCCGGCGAGAACCCCGTACCCGGCCGGATCGCGGAGCCGGACCTCCTGACCCTGGACCTGGCGGAGTTCGTCTCCGCACTGCACCGGGCCGATCCGGCGGACGCCCCGGCCTCCTATCGCGCCGAGACCCTGGCGGCCCGGGACGCCGCGACCCGTACCGCGATCGCGGAACTGGGCGCGGGCGCCGACGCCGGCCCGGACGCGCGGGCGGTGACCGCCCTGTGGGAGGAGGCCCTGCGGGCCGAGCCATGGACCGGGCCGCCCGTCTGGATCCACGCCGACCTGCAGCCGGGGAACCTGCTGCTCGCGGACGGAAGGCTTGCCGCCGTCATCGACTTCGGCTGCGCCGGACTCGGCGAACCGGCCGTCGACCTGATCGCCGCCTGGTACGTCCTCCCGGCCTCCGCCCGCCCCGCCTTCCGGGCCGCTCTGGACGCGGACGGGGCGATGTGGACCCGCGCCCGCGGCTGGGCCCTGTCGATCGCGCTCATGGAACTGAACTACTACCGGGAGACGAACCCGGTCATGGCGGCCATCGCCCGCCACGTCATCGGCGAACTCCTCGCGGACGGCCCGGGGCAGGACTGACGGGAACGCGACGGATGTGCGGCAGGACTGACCGGAACGCGCACGATCCGACCGGACGGTCGGCCGGGGTATGGATCGCTGTCAGTGTCGGTTGCGAGGATGGACGGCATGACGCCTTTCCTTCTGAGCGACATCGACCGTGCCATCCGCAGCAGTTGGAGCGCGATGACCTGCACGCCCGAGTACCGCGACCGGTGGACCCGTGAGAACCCGGCCCGCGACCAGTGCGGGGTGACCGCCATGCTCCTGAACGACCTGCTGGGCGGCGAACTGATCCGCGGCGAGGTCCTGGTCGACGGCGAGCGCGTGGACTACCACTGGTGGAACCGCCTCGGCCTCGGCATAGAGATCGACCTCACCCGCGAACAGTTCGGCCCGGAGGAGAAGATCACCGAGGGGATCGTCGTGCCCCGACCCCCGGAGAGCGAGTGGCGCCGTCTGCGTACGGAGTACAAGACCCTCCGCGACGAGGTCATGACCAAGCTCGCCCGGCCCGAGGCGCGGGTGGCCGCCGCCTCGTAGGCCGTCCCCGCGGTGCGGGGGAATCGCGCGCTCCGCGATCTCCCGCACCGCACGCTCAGGAGCGCCGCCCACGTCCGCCGCCCCGGGACGCGAGGATCAGCAGCCCGGCCGGCACCAGGCCCAGCGGGAACCCCGACGGTCCCAGGATCCACCCGGCCAGCACCACCCAGCCCGCCAGGACCCATCCCACGTAGCCCGGGACCTCCTGCCCGGTGCGGGCCATCCGTGACAGCAGCAGGCCCAGCAGGATCAGCGGCACCGCGAAGCCGCCCGGCAGCGCCCAGAACAGCCGCACCGTCTCGGCGTGGGTGTCGGGGTCCGCGCCCCGCAGCTCGCCCGACAGCCAGCCACCCCATTGAGACCGGGACGCGAAGGCGAAGAGCGCGGTGTGGAGGCCGCCGATGGCCACCGCGCACCGGCCCGCCCACAGGGTGAGGGTGCGGGTACGAGTACTGCCGCCCGCGGCGGAAATTTCGATACGCTCAGTTCCGATACTCATAGTCTCGTATCATGGGCCAATGCAGCCTCCGAAGCAACCCGCCGGCCGCCCGCGCGAGACCCGCGTGGACGCCGCAATCCGCGACGCGGTACGGGAGTTGGTGCCCCGCGTCGGATACGCCGGCCTCACCATGGACGCCATCGCCGCCACGGCGGGCATCGGAAAGGCGGCCATCTACCGCCGCCACACCTCACGCGGCGAGCTCGTCTTCTCCGTCCTCGTCCACGGGAGGGAAACGCGGCCCCTGCCCGACACCGGAACGCTCACCGGCGACCTCACCGCGCTCGCGAACCTGATCCTGGGGATCTTCTCCGACCCGGTGACCGCCGCGGCCGCCCCCGGGCTGCTCGCGGACCTGCAGCAGCAGCCCGACATCGCCGCGCGGTTCCAGGAGACCTTCATCGCCGAAGAACGCGCACAGATCGCCGCGTTGCTGGAACGCGCCCACCAGCGAGGCGAACTGCCCGCACCGGCAGACCCCGTACTGGTGCACGCAGCCGTACTCGGCACCGCGTACGCCTGGCTGTTCCTCCTCGCCGAGCCGCCCAACCCCACCCTGGCATCGCGCATCGCCACACTCGCCGAAGCCGCCGCCCGGGGCGCCTAGGTCGTCTCTATCTGTGACCGGGAAGGTCCGCCGGATCGCCCGTCATTCCGACCTCCTCGCCGCCCGGTGACGAGAACGCGCCCGAATCGGCAGCGAAGAGGGCATCCGCTGGGGAGGGTGATCCCCCGCTGCTGCAGCCCGATCTACCGCGCGGCCCGCAACGCCGCCGCGATCTGGACGACATCCAGGTCGACGACGATCTCCTCGCCGTCCCACACACCGCGCGAGGAGATCGCCAGACCGATGAAGGCCGGCTCGGCGGCATCGTCACGCAGTTCGTACTCCTCGAAGGGGCGGTCCGCGGTCCGTGCGGGACCCGCGGGAGTTGGCGGGTCGGCACCCGGGTCCGCCCTCGCGATGGCGGACCCGGGTTGCCGCCCTGGGCCGTGAACTGATCGTCGGGGAGCCGGGGATCCACGTCAATCCTCCGGATTTCTGGCAACACCCAAGGGATACCTTGGGTGTTGTGACCCTCGATGATCTCCGCGTCTTCGTCGCCGTCTGCCGGGCCGGCAGACTCAGTGCCGTCGCCCGCGACCTCGGCCGCACCCAGTCGGCCGTCAGCCAGCACATCCGCCGCCTGGAGAAGGAGACCGGCGCCGCGCTCCTGGAGCGGCACCCGCGCGGAGTCTCGCCCACCGGGGCCGGTCTGATCTTGCAGGCGGCCGCCGCCGACGGCATCGCCGGGCTCGACGGAGCCCTGCGCCGACTCGACGCCCTCGTACGGGGCGACGGCGGCTCGGTCCGGGTCACCACCGGGGCCACCACCGTGCGCCACTTCATGGCCGAGGCGATCGTCGCCTTCCGGCGCGGCCATCCCCGGGTCAGCCTGGAGTTCCGGACCGAGAACTCCAGCCGGAGCTGCTTCGAAGCCCTCGCCGCCGAGGACCTCGACCTCGCGTGGATCACCATCGGCGCCCCCGTGCGGGGCATCGAGCAGCGCCCCGTCATGCGACTGCCCTGGGTCCTCGCGGTCGGCGCCGACGATCCCCTCGCCGCCCGCTCCAGCCTGGAGCCGGCCGACCTCGGCGGCATCCGGCACATCCGGCTGCCCGAGAACTCCGCCTCCCGCGCCCACCTCGACGCCGCCCTCGCCGACGCCGGCATCCGGATCAGCTCCGACACCAGCGCCGCCGACTGGGACACCGCCCTCCTCCTCGCCGAACTGGGCCTCGGCCACGCCGTCGTACCCGCCCTGCCCGGCTGGCCGGTCCCCGGATCAGAGGGGCCGCTGCGCCTGGTGCCGGTCCCCGCCCTCCCGCCGCTCACCGTCGGCTGGGCCGTCCGGCGCTGGTCCGCCCTCGCCCCGCTCGCCCGCGCCTTCGCCGACGAGGTGGCCCGCAGCTGCGTGGCCCGCCCCGCCTCCGCCCCGGGCCGGCGGCGGGCCGGGCCGTTGTGAGGAGGGCGGCCGGGCGGCGGGCGGCGGGGAGGAGGCCGTCCGTCGTGAGGTGGGCAGCCGGGAGGCCGGGAGCAGTCCTGCCGCGGCCAGCACCGTCAGGACCGCTACCGAAGCCCCGGTCCCCGCGGCCACCGCGATGCCCAGCGCGGGGCCGATGTTCATCGCCGTCTGCTTGAGCCCGCCCACCACCCCCGCGTACCCGGCCGGGGCGTCCCCGACCGCCGTGCCGGTGGCCGTCACCATCACCGCGGCGAAGCCCGCGCCGAGCACCCCGAACCCCCAGCCCGGACCCAGCCCGGTGATCCCGAGAGCCACCAGCGCGGTCCCCGCCATCGCCGTCCCGCGAGCCCCGAACCGGCGCAGCAGGGCCCCCGCCGCCGGTGCGCCGACGACCATGGCGGCCGTCATCGGCAGCACGCGCAGCCCGGTGGCGAGCGGATCCAGCCCCGCCGCGTCCTGGAGCGCGAAGCCGGCCGCGAACAGCGCCCCGAACACCGCGGCGGAGACGACGGCCAGCAGCGCGACGGACGCCGTCACGGGGACGGAGCGGGCCACCGGGCGCGGCACCAGGGGCTGGGCGGAGCGGCGCTCCGACCGTACGAGGAGGGCGGCCAGTGCGGCGGCCGCGGCGAAGCCCGCCAGGGTGCGGGGCCCCGACCAGCCGTGTTCCGGTACGCCGGCCAGCGCGTGGACCAGCGCCGCGAGGGCCGTCGCGAGGAGGGCGGCGCCGCCGGGCCGGATCCGGCCGGGCTCCGTGGGCGGCGGCGCGGGGACCCGTACGAAGAGGGCGGCCACCGCGATCGCGAGGGCGGCGGGGACGTTCGCCACGAACACCGCGCGCCAGCCGAAGCGTTCGACCAGCACGCCCCCGATGAGCGGTCCGGCCGCCGCGGCCAGCCCGATCGCCGCGGTCCGCACCGCGACCGCCCCGCCGATCCGCCCGGGCGGGTACGCGAGCCGCAGCAGGGCGAGCGTCGCCGGCTGGAGCAGTGCTCCGAACAGTCCCTGGGCCGCGCGCAGGGCGACCACCCAGCCGACCCCGGGAGCCAGCGCGATGCCGGCCGAGGCCGCCGCGAAGCCGAGTACGCCGGTGAACAGCAGCCGGGTGTGCCCGTACCGGTCGCCCAGCCGCCCGGCGAGGACCAGGAAGGCGGTCACGCTCAGCAGGTACGCACCACTGGTCCACTGCACCTCGGCCAGACTCGTGCCGAAGTCCCGCCGCATGGTGGGCTGCGCCATGAGCAGCACGGTCCCGTCGAGGGCGACGAGCATCGCGCCGGCCGCGCTGACGCAGAGCGCGAGCCGGGGCCTCACGGGCGGCGCTCCGGCAGGTGGGCGTCGACGGCGGCGTCGACGAGCCGGTCGAGGGAGGCCGCCGGGTCGCCGTCGAGGGCGAGCGGCAGACTGCCCCGGGACCACAGCTGGGCCACGCCGTGCAGATTGGCCCACAGCGCCGCGGCGGTGATGCGGGGCTGGTCGCCCGCCCCGCACCGGGCGACCAGGGAGACGAGCAGCTCGAACATCGGCAGCGTGGAATCGCGGAGCCGGGCTCCCGACGGCCCGTCCCGCCCGGCGCCGTCCAAGAGGTCGTGGCGGAACATCAGCTCGAACATGCCGGGGTGCTCCAGCGCGTAGCCGACGTACGCGGACCCCAGCGCCCGCACCTGCCCGCGCGGGTCGTCCGCACCCGGGCCCGCCATCGCGGCCGGGACGCGGGAGCCGAACTCCTCGAAACCGCGCCGGGCGATGGCGGACAGCAGCGAGTGGTGGGTGGGGAAGTAGCGCCGGGGCGCCCCGTGGGAGACCCCGGCGCGGCGGGCGATCTCGCGCAGCCCGAGCGCGGCGGTGCCCTCGCTCGTCACGAGCTCCACGCCGACGTCGATCAGCCGCTCGCGCAGCCCGCTGTCCTGATGATCACGCTGATCCATAGACAGTGTCTACCACTTGTGGGTAGACAGTGTCTATCCATCCCCGTCGGTGATGATGGGATGAGTGCGGCCGGGCGAGGCGCCCGGCCCGGCGCAGGGAGAGGTGACCTGCCATGGCGGAGCGCGAGGGCCGTGAGGCCGGGCCGTCGGCGGACGGGCTGGAAGAGGGCCGCCTGATGAAGGAGCTCGAAGCGATCCACCGCACGCGTCACGAGACCCTGCTGCACGGATCGGATGACGCGCTGCTCACGCACACCCGGCGGATGGACGAACTGGAGCGCGAGTACGTGCGCCGCCACCCGGAACGCGCCCAGACCACGGGCCGCACCCGCTCGGGCGCCCGTGCCCGCACGGGCACGGAAGAACAGGGCTGACGCCCCGGAGGTTCGGGCCTCCTTCTCGGCGTGCGCGCCGAGCACGAACAACAGTCGATCGTGCCGCGGGCTGCGCCGCGGGCATGGCGTGCAACAGACTTGCTTCATGTGAGACAAATTTGTATCGTTTGATACGAAGGAGGATCGCATGATGAACGACGAAGAGCTGCTGGACGGCGCCGCACGCGTGCTCGCGGGCGACCACAGTGCCTCCATGGCGCACATCGCCGCGGGCATCGGCACCAGTCGCGCCACGCTCAGCCGCCGCTACGCCACCCGCGAGGCACTCCTCAAGGCCGTCGCCGTCCGGGCGATCCACGTGGTCGACGGGTGCCTGGCGCCCGCCGACCTGCCCGCCGACGCCGACGGCGCGGAGTTCGACGCCGCGCTCGAGCGGCTCGTCACCGGGCTGCTGCCCGCCGCGCACCTGTACGGGTTCACCTCGCGCGACGCCACCGTGCTGGCCGACCCCGAGTTCCGGGCCGGTATCCAGCGCCAGGACCAGCGGGCCCTCGCCTTCCTGGCCCTCGGCCAGCGCCTCGGCCGGCTCCGCGTCGACCTGCCCGCGTACTGGATCTGGTACTCGCTGTGGGGACTGCTCGACGCCGCCGCCGAGGGCGTCCGCGACGGCCACCTCGCCCGCCGCGACATCGGCCGGCTCGTCCTCACCTCCTTCCTCGGCGGAACCCGGCCCTCCCCGGCCGCGTGACCACGCCCACGAACCCCTCCCGCGTACGACCGTGAAACAACCGTGAACGGAACCCAAATGCACACCCCCACGCAGGACCCGCGCCGCTGGATCGTGCTCACGATCCTCTCCGGCAGTCTCCTGCTCATCTCGATGGACACCACGATCCTCAACGTGGCCTTCCCCTCGCTCGTCGGCGACCTCCAGCCGGGCGCCGTACAGCAGCTGTGGATCATCGACATCTACGCCCTCGCCCTCTCCGGGCTGCTGGTCACCGCCGGCGCCCTCGGTGACCGCTGGGGCCGCAAGCGCCTGCTCATGGCGGGCTTCGGCATCTTCGCCCTCGCCTCGCTCATCGCCGTCCTGTCCACCGAGGCCTGGCACGTCATCGCGGCCCGCGCCCTCCTCGGCGTCGGCGGCGCCGCGATCATGCCCTCGACCCTGTCGATCCTGCGCACCGTCTTCACCGACGCCAAGGAACGCGCCTTCGCCCTCGCCGTCTGGGCCGCCGTCTTCGGCGGCGGCATGGCCTTCGGCCCCGTCGTCGGCGGCCTGCTCGTCCAGGACTACGGCTGGCACTCCGCCTTCCTCCTCAACCTGCCCGTCACCGCGGTGATCGTCGCGGCCGGCCTGCGCTACCTCCCCGAATCCCGCTCCCCGCGTTCCGCCGGAAAGTGGGACTGGACGGGCGTCGGCCAGTCGATCGTCGGCATGCTCGCCCTCGCGGGCGGCATCAAGCAGCTCGGCAAGAGCGGCGTCGCCGACCCGCTGCCCTGGGCCCTGCTGGCCCTCGCGGTCGTGTCGCTGACCCTGTTCGTCCGCCGCCAGCTGCGCGTGGACAACCCGCTGCTCCAGGTCCGGCTCTTCACCAAGCCCGCCTTCAGCGTGGCCGCCACCGCGATCTTCCTGCCCATGGTGGGCATGGGCGCGATCCTGTTCCTGGTCACCCAGTGGTTCCAGTACGGCCAGGGCTACACCCCGCTGGAGGCGGGCCTGCGCCTGCTGCCGGCACCGCTCGCGCTGATCTGCGCCTCGATGGTCGCCCCGACCCTCATGCAGCGCTTCGCGATCCGTCACGTGCTCGGCAGCGGCCTGGTGGTCCTCGCCGCGGGCATGGCCCTGCCCTGGACCCTCCAGCAGTTCACCGGCCTCGGCTACCCCGCCTTCGCCGTCGCGCTCACCATCATGGGCCTGGGCGCGGGCATCGCGACCACGGTCGCCTCGGTGACCCTCATCTCCGCGGCCCCGGCGGACCAGGTCTCCAGCGCCGCCGCCATCGAGGAGACCTGCTACGAACTCGGCTCGGCCATGGGCGTCGCGATCCTCGGCTCCACCGCCGCCGCGCTCTACCGCGGCAACCTCCCCGCCCTGGACCTGGACTCCACGACGCTGGCCGCCGTACGGGACTCCGTGGGCGAGGCCGCCCACACCGCCGAACAGCTCGGCGGCGGCCTCGGCCGGACCCTGCTCGACGCCGCCTCGCAGGCCTACACCCTCGCGATCACCCCGGCGTTCCTGATGGCCGGTGTCCTCGCGATCGCCGCCGCGGCGACCACCTGGACCCTGATCCCGCGCGACCTGCGGCCGACCGAGAACCACTGAGGCAGCAGGGGGCCGGGGCGCGGCGCCCTACGGGGCGGCCGCGTAGGCCCACACCGCCCGCATCGTCTCCGGGGCCGGCGAGGCGCCGGTCATCTCCCGCTGGGTCAGCAGGATGGTGACGGCCCCCGTCGAGGGGACGATGTGGGCGGCGGTGCCGGTGCCGCCGAGCCAGCCGTAGCGGCCCGGCACGTTCCACGGGTCGGCCGGCGTGACGTCGACCGACCCGCCGAACCCCCAGCCCTGGCCCTCCAGGAACAGTTCGGCGCCCGCCCGCTGGTCCGGGGTCAGCCAGTCGGTGGTCATCCGGCGCGCCGAATCCTCCGAGAGCAGCGGGCCGCCGCCGTCCAGCAGCATCCGGGCGAAGCGGTGGTAGTCGTCCACCGTCGAGACCAGCCCGCCCGCGCCGGACGGGAAGGCGGGCACGGCGCTCCACTGTCCGTCGGGGGCGTCCACGAGGTCGAGGCCCCCGTTCGCCCCCGGCCGGTACAGGTGCGTGAACCGTCCCGCCTGCCCCGCCGGCACGGCGAAACCGGTGTCGGGCATGTCCAGCGGCTCGAAGATCCGCTCCGCCAGGAATTCCGGCAGCGAACACCCCGCCGCCCGGGCGATCAGCACGCCCAGGACGTCGGAGCAGGTGTTGTAGAGCCAGGCCCCGCCCGGCTGGTAAAGCATCGGGATCCGGCCCAGCGCGGCCATCCACGCGTCCGGCGCCGCGACGTCCTGCGGCCGCGGCGGGCCTTGGCGCAGCTCGCCGAAGAGCGGGGCGACCGCCGGGAGCGAGAAGTCGGAGGGGAAGCCCCACCCCGCGCGGAAGGTCATCAGGTCGGCCACCGTCACCGCCCGCTTCGCCGGGACGACCTCGTCCACCGGGCTCGCGGGAGTCCGTACGACCACGGGTGCGGCGATCTCCGGCAGCCAGGGCGCGACCGGGTCGGTGAGGGCGAACCGGCCCTCCTCCACCAGCATCATGACCGCCGCCGCCGTGACCGGTTTGGTCAGCGAGGCGATCCGGAAGATCGAGTCGCGGACCATCGGGGCCTCGCCCCCGGCGTCCGCGCTGCCGACGGCGGCCACTTCGGGCCCCCCGCCGTCGCCCCGGTCCACCAGGGCCACCGCCCCCGGCAGGGTTCCGTCGTCCACGAACGGCTGAAGGATGTCGGTCAAACCGGTCACGAGCCCGCCCTTTCGAGAGCCTGTCCTACGGAGTCCCACAGCCCGCAGTGGTGCCGGGCCGCCGCGTCGACGGGGCGGATGCCGCCCGCGTCCTGCGGCGCCGAGTCCCGCGGCGCCGAGTCCTGCGACTCCACGGACGGCGGCGCCAGGGACAGTACGGCGGGGGAGCGCGGCCACCAGGGCCCCGTCCCGGGGGCGTTCGGATCGCCGGTCGCCGCGAACCGGGTCCAGTAGTCGGTCATCCGCTCCGCGAGCACCCGCTGCGCGGCGCTCATCGGGAGCCCGGTGTCGAAGAGGTAGGGCAGTTCGGACCCGTGCGAGGCCCCGTACGGGAACCCCGGCACCGGCGGCAGCCCGGTGAAGTCCGGTGCGCTCCGGTCGTCGAACCCGTAGTCGTACGTCGGCACGTGCCGGGCCAGCGCACGGCTGTCCCGCAGCTGCGGACACACGAAGGAGGCGTCCGTCAGCGCGGCCGCGAAGGCCAGCGCGGGCGTCGGATGGGCCGTCACCGGATAGGCGGCCTCGACGAGACCGGCCGACCGCGACCCGAACGCGGCGCGCAGCCGGGCCCGGTAGGCCTGCGCGTCGGCGACGGGGTAGGCCGCCAGGGTCTGCCCGAGGAAGATCCGCATCTCGTCGCGGGTCGAGCCCTGCACCACCGGAACCCGGTGGAACTCCCCGCGTTCCAGGGCCCGTCGGGGCTCGGTGGGGAGCAGCGGGGTGCCGTACGACACCGCGGAGAAGAGCGTCATGAGCCCGGGGGTCGCCAGGACCTCCGGGGCGAGGCCGCGCAGGCACTCCAGCACCTCCGCGTCGGCCGGGCGGCCGCAGCCGAGCCGGACCGCCGCCTCGGTTCCCCGGGCCACGGTCCGGGACTCCGGCACGAACGGCTCGTAGGCGGGCAGCGCGGGGAGCAGCGAACGCGCCGGGACGGTGAGGGAGCATGATCCGCTCTGCACGATGGCCCGGTGGAACAGGCCCGCGGAGGCGGGGGAGGTGAGGTGCAGGCAGACGCTCAGGCCGCCGGCGGACTCGCCGAACACGGTGACGTTGCCGGGATCGCCGCCGAACCGGGCGGCGTTGGCACGCACCCAGCGCAAGGCGGCCTGCTGGTCGGCGAGCGCGAAGGCGGGGGCTCCGCGGAGGGAGGGATGCCCGAAGAGACCGAAGATCCCGAGCCGGTAGTTGACGGTGACGACCACGGCCCCGCCGGCCGAGGCCAGCCGGCCCGGCCGGTAGAGATCCCCGGCGCCGTTCATGAACCCGCCGCCGTGGAACCAGACCATCACGGGCCGGGCCGCGACACCGCTGGTTCCGGCACCCCGCGAGCTCCCGATCCCGGCAGTGGACGAGGGCCGTCCGGCGCCGATGGCCGTACCCGGAACCGTGACGTTGAGGAACAGGCAGTCCTCCGAGCCGCTGGGGGCTCCCGGCCCCACAGCGGGCAGCTGCACGCACCGGGCCCCGGGCGCACCGGCGTCCCGTACGCCCACCCAGCGCGCGGCGGGCTCCGGAGGCCGCCAGCGCAGTGGTCCGGTCGGCGGGGCGGCGTACGGGATCCCCTCGAAGGTGAGGTACCCGGCGGCCTCCCGCCCGCGCGCCGCTCCCCGGTCGGTCTCGACGACGGGCCGTTCACCGAGGATGGTGCCGGTCCCCGAACGCTCTCCGCTCCGCCCGGCCCCGGCTCCGCCGAACGGCGCGGGCCCGACCCCGCCGAACGGCCCGACCCCTGTTCCGGCGAACGGCGCGGCCCCGGTTCCGCCGAACGGCGGGGTGCCGGTTGCGCCCAAGGAGGCGGTCCCGGCTCTGTCCAAGGGGGCGGCCTCGGCGTGGCCGAAGGGCGTGGTTCCGGCTTCGCCGAAGGGCGCGGCCTCGGCTTCGCCCTTCGGCGAGGTCGCGGTTCCGGCCCCCGAGCCGGCGATGGCGCCGGCCTCCGCCGTGACCACCGGTCCGGATCCGGCCCCGGCCCGGGGCCCGGAATCCGAGGGGGACGCGGCCGTCGCCGTGGCTGCTGGGGTGGTGGTCAGGAGGAGGGCCAGGAGGAGGGCGGCGCCCGGGGAAGCCATCAGCGGCCCCTCGACAGCACGCCCCGGACGAACGCCGCCTGACCCGCGTGCTGGAGGTCGTCAGCGATCACGCTGACCAGCCGCGCCCCGAGGGTCACCGGCGGGTCCCACCGCTCGTCGACGACCCGGTCCAGATCCGCGGCGGACAGCCCCCGCAGGAACCGCTCCGTCTGCGCGTGGACGGCGTCGAAGTACCCCAGCAGCAGCTCCCCGGAGTCGACCCGGACGGCCTCGGCCTCGCGGGCGGTGTGCCCGTAGCCGGTCGACCCGCGGGGCAGCGCGAGCCCGAACCGTTCGTCCCAGTCCTGCGCGTGCCAGACCTGTTCCCAGCCGGCCGCGTCCGCCACGTGGTCGTCCTGGACCCGGGTCAGGTGCCAGACGAGCCAGGTGATCGAATTCGCACCGGGATCGATCCGCGCGTCCAGCCGTCCGGGTTCCAGCCCCTCGACCGCCTCGTGCACCACGTCCCGGATCCGGCCGAACGCGTCGGCCAGTACCTCCGTACCCTTCATGCCCCCACCATGCCCAGGACGGCCGCCGACCGGGCCCGCGGCACCGCGGGGGACCCCCGTTTGCCCGCCCCGAATGGCGCAGCGGGGCCGGGTGCCGCTGAATGTAACAAAGCGTGCGCTTCCCATGACGCACGATGACCGGCGTGCGATGTGTAGACCCGCGCGTCGGCGAACGGAGCTTTCCATGAATGACCCGATCACGCTCGCCGCGACGGAGTACGAAGAACCGCGCCGGCTCCCCGACACCCCGGCCGTCCGGCCGTCGGACCCCGACACGGACGACCTCGACCCCGACTTCGGCCCCGGGTACGGGCCCGAGCCGGAGTCCCGGACCGTTCCCGAGGCGCAGGCCGGTCCGCCGGCCGATCCGCAGGCCGGTCCCGGGACCGGGGCCGCACCCGGCCGCGACCCCGTACCCCGGCCCGCGTCGGCCTCCGCGTCCGCGCACACCCTCCTGGAGACCGCCGCCACCGGGCGTTCCGTCCGGGAGGTCACCGATCTGGTGAACCTCCTCAAGGAGTCCGGACAGGTCCCCAACCCAGGGCACGCGGCCCTGCGCGCGGCAGCCGTGGCCCGACCCGTCCACGAGGTCCGCGAGATGGTGACCCTGCTGGGCGAGCCCCCGCACGAGCTGGTCGAGACCGACATCACGCTGCGGGCCGCCGCACTCGGCCGGCCCATCGAGGACGTGGCCCTGCTCGTCAGCATCCTCGGCACCGGCGAGCAGCCCCCGCTGCAGCGCCCCGAGCAGACGGACCGGGCACGGACCCCCGTGCACCAGTCCGCACCGCAGGCCCAGGCCCAGGCCGAGGTCCGGCCACAGCCCCCGGCCCGGGGCCCGGCACGTCAGGGCACCGGCGCGCTGCGCCACATACTGCGCTGGCCGGTGGCGCTCGCCCTGCTCCTCTGCGGCGCGCTGCACGTCCCCGGCGATCTGGCGGGCCTGACCTCCGGTGATCCCGGCGGGCTGCTGGCCCTGGCCGTCACCCTGCTCTGCCTGACGGCCGGAGCCCTGCTGGCGGTACGGGACACGGCCGGTGCGTGGCGGGCCTGCGCGGTGGTCGCGCTCGGCGTGGCCGGGCTCCACGTGGTCGGCGGCGTCGCCGGGTTCGACCCGCTCGGCGGCGCGGTCGGCGGCTCCCTGGAATGGGCCGGCACCACGGCCGTGCTGAGCGCGGCGGCCGGCGCCGTACTCGCCGGCCTGGCCCTGCAGTTCCGTCCGGCGGCCGACCCGGCCGACGGGGCCTGACCCGGGCGGGGAGGGGGCGCGGGCCAGCCGCCCCCGCCCCCTCCCCGCCGTTACGCCGCTACGCCGCTTCGCGGAGGGAGACGCGCGATGGACCCGGTGGCCGCGCTGGACCGGATCGCGTTCCTGCTGGAACGCGCTCAGGAGCCGACCTACCGGGTCCAGGCCTTCCGCACGGCGGCGGCCGCCGTCGGCCGGATGGGCGAGGACGAGCTGGCCGACCGGGTCCGCGCGGGCACCCTCGAAGCGGTCAAGGGCATCGGCCCGAAGACCGCCCAGGTCGTCCGCGAAGCCCTCGGCGGAACCATCCCCGCCTACTTGCGGGGGCTGGAGGAGAAGGCCGCGGCCCACCCCGTGGGCCCGCCGCCCAGCCCCGAGGCCCTCGCCCTGCGCGCAGCCCTGCGCGGCGACTGCCACATGCACTCCGACTGGTCGGACGGAGGCAGCCCCATCGAGGCGATGGCCCGGGCCGCCGCCGCCCTCGGGCACGACTGGGCGGTGCTCACCGACCACTCGCCGCGCCTCACGATCGCCCGGGGACTCTCCCCGGACCGGCTGCGGGAACAGCTGCGCACGGTCGCCGAACTCAACGCGACCTGGGCCCCGTTCCGGCTGCTCACCGGCATCGAGTGCGACATCCTCGACGACGGTTCGCTGGACCAGGAACCGGAACTCCTGGCCGAGGTGGACCTCGTCGTCGGCTCCGTCCACTCCAAGCTCCGGATGGACGCCCCCGCCATGACCCGGCGGATGGTCGCCGCCGTACGCAACCCCCACCTCGACGTCCTCGGCCATTGCACCGGGCGGCTGGTGACGGGCAAGACCCGGCCGGAGTCGCAGTTCGACGCCGAGGCCGTCTTCGCGGCCTGCGCCGAGTCGGGAGCGGCCGTGGAGATCAACAGCCGGCCGGAGCGGCTGGACCCGCCGCGCCGGCTGCTGCGGCTCGCGGTCGCCGCGGGCACCCTCTTCGCGATCGACACCGACGCGCACGCCCCGGGACAGCTCGACTGGCAGACCCTCGGCTGCGAACGCGCCCTGGAATGCGGGGTGACGGCCGACCGGGTCGTCAACACCCGGTCCGCGGCCGAGCTCATCGACTGGACCCGCACCCGCCGACTGCCGTAGCCCCGGCCCACCCGTCGGCCCCGACGCACCTGCCGGCCCCACCGGCCCGGCCCACCCGTCGGCACCGGCCTACCCGCCGGACCCGACGCACCGCCGGCCCCGGCCCACCTGCCGGACCCACCGGCCCCGGCCCACCCGCCGGACCCCCGCCTACTCCTCGGCCCCGCCCTCCGTCCGGGACTCGGTGAGGGTGAAGAGCGCCCCGTCCGGATCGCGCAGGGACACCCACCGGTCGGTCGCGCTCGACGCGGGCTCGGCCACCGTGCGGCCGCCCAGCGCGACGGCCGCCTCCACCGCCGGCTCCAGCGCGGGCACCCGGAAGTGCACGTGCCAGCGCGGCCGGGTGTACGGACTGTACGAACCCGGCTCCACGGGACCGCTGTCGAGGCGCGCCACCGGCTCCCCGTCCTGGCGCAGCACGACCCGCTCCTCCTCGTAGGCGACCTCGCAGCATCCGGCGCGGCCGGTGGCCCACTCCAGCACCTCCCCGTAGAAGATCGCCGACTCGAAGGCGTCCCGGGTGCGCAGCTCCAGCCAGGCCGGTGCCTGTCCCGAACCGACCCGCCAGCCCGAGGAGACCTGGCCCTCCCAGATCCCGAACACCGCCCCGTCGCGGTCCGCCGCCAGCGCCCCGCGGCCCCCCGACTCGAAGGAGACCGGGCCGACCGCGATCGTGCCACTGCGCTCGCGGATCCGGTCCACCGCCACGTCGGCGTCGTCGACCGCGAAGTACGGGGTCCAGGCCACGGCCACCGCGAGGTCTCCGGCCAGCGCCCCGATCCCGGCCACCGGCATCCCGTCCAGCTCGGCGACGGCGAAGGCCTCGCCGAGCCGTGCGGTCCGGAACCGCCAGCCCGCGACCGCACCGTAGAACCGCTGCGCCGCGCCGAGGTCCCGTGCCATCAGGCTCACCCAGCACGGCGCCCCGAAGACGTCCCTCGTCGAAATCTCCACCGTCTGCTCCGTCCTTCACCGGGGCGCGGTCAGCGCGCCGTCCGAGCACAAGCAGTAGCGCCCCGGCCCCGGCCCGGGCCCGCAGGCGCGCCACCGGGACCACCGGCCGTGGGGCACGGATATCCCCTTGGCGGCACCCGGACAGCCCCCTAGGGTGCCGCCTATGACGATCATGAATTCCAAGGACATCGATACAGCGGTGTCGCTCACCACCCGGGCGCTGCGGGAGGTGGCGCACCTGGACTGGGACGTTCCGGCCGCCGGCCTGGAGTGGAGCTGCCGCGACACCGCCGTCCACGTGACCGAGGACTTCACCGCGTACGCCGCTCAGCTCACGGTCCGCGCCACCGACGCGTACGTCCCGCTGGAGATACGGGCCGAGGAGGGCACCGGCCCGGCCGGCCTCGTCGACATGATCGAGGCCTCCGGCGGGTTCCTGTCGGCCGCCGTGGCCCTCGCCGGACCCGGCGCCCGCGCGTGGCACCCGTACGGGGACGCGGGCGCGGACGGCTTCGCCGCGATGGGCGTCGTCGAGACCCTGCTGCACACCCACGACATCCTCGGCGGACTCGGCGTCCACGACTGGGAGCCGGACCCGGCACTGGCCGAACGGGTCCTGGACCGGCTCTTCCCGCACCTCCCGCGCGGCCACGAGCCCTGGCGGACCCTGCTCTGGGCCACGGGCCGGGGCGAACTCCCCGGCCAGGCCCGCCTGACGGTCTGGCGCTGGTACGCCGACCCCGTCGCGGCCGAGCGCGTCCTGCTCTTCCCCATGTCCCCGGCGATCGCGGCCGACCTGAAAGCGGGCGGCAACGGCGGCTTCGCCTGGGTCGGGGACGGCCCCGGCGAGGACACCCGCGAGGCCACCGGGATCGTCACGAGGGCGCGCGAGGCAGGGACCTACCGGGCGGGCTGGGGACCGTACGTCATCGTCCGCACGAGCGACCGCAGGGCCATCGGCGGCATGGGCTTCCACGCGGCCCCGGACGAGGACGGCCGCGTCGAGCTCGGCTACGACCTCGTGCCCTCGGCACGCGGCAACGGCTACGCCACCGAGGCGCTGAAGGCCCTGTCGGCCTGGGCCTTCGGCCGGCCGGGCGTCACCCGGCTGGAGGCCACGACGGACGAGGACAACGCCTCCTCCCAGGCGGTGCTGCGGCGTGCCGGTTTCACCGGGGCCGCTACCGGGGAGGGCCTGGTCCGGTACGTCCTACGGGGCTGAGCGGAGCCCGGGCACGCCCTGGCCTCCCGCCGCGCCCCCGCCTCGGAAAGCAGGTCGCGCATGGTGAGTTCGCAGGTCCCGCTGATCGATCTCGGCCCGTGGCGCACCGGGGGGCCCGAGGCGCGCCGCCTCGTGGCCGCCCAGGTCGACGAGGCGCTCCAGGCGGCCGGATTCCTGCTGGTGACCGGGCACGGGGTGGACCCGGAGCTGCCCCGGCGGATCCGGGAGGCGGCGTGGACCTTCTTCCGGCTCCCGGACGCCGCCAAGGCCCCGTACGCCGTCGCGGTCGGCGGCCGCGGCTGGCTCGGTCCGGGCGCCGAGGCCAACAGCTACGCGGAGGGCGCGGCCTCCCCGCCGGACCTCAAGGAATCCTGGTCCTGGGCGGCGGAGGACCCGACCGGGATCCCCGCCGTGGACGCCGAGTGGTTCCGGCCCAACGCGTGGCCGGCCGAAGTGCCCGCGCTGCGCGGGCTGGTGACGGAGTACCTGGCCGCGATGCGGGCGCTCTCCGACGAGCTGCTCGAGCTGCTGGCCGGCGCCCTGGGCCTGGGCGCGGACCATTTCACCCGCCACACCGGCCACCCCACCTGGGGGTTCAACGTCAACTGGTATCCCGGCACCGAGACCGTCGGGCCGCCGCTGCCCGGCCAGTTCCGCATCGGCGCGCACACCGACTTCGGCACCGTCACCGTCCTGGACCGCCAGCTCGGCGCGGGCGGACTGCAGATCCACACCGACGCCGAGGGCTGGCAGGACGCCCCGTACGATCCGGCCGCGCTCACCGTGAACATCGGGGACCTCATGGCGCGCTGGACGGGCGACCGGTGGCGGGCGGGCCGCCACCGGGTGCTGCCACCGCCCTCCGACGCGCCCGCCGAGGAGCTGATCTCGCTCGTCTACTTCTACGAGTGCGACCCGCACACCCGGGTGGAATCCCTCCCGGCGCCGCTGGGACGGATCGTGCACGAGCCGGTCGACTCGCACGTCCACCTGCGGGCGCAGCTCGACGCGATCACCGTCCCGGTGGGGGATCGGGCGGGGGATCGGACGGGTGGTCCGGCGGCAAGCCCGGCGGCGGCCCAGACGGGAGCCCAGGCGGCAGGTAAGGCGGCAGGTCAGGCGGCTCCGGAGGCCTAGCGGGGCCCGCCCGGGGGCCCGCCGGCCGCCCCGTGGGGGACCCGATTACGCGATGTCCGGCGCGTTCGGCAGGATGGGAGGCATGACCGAGATCCGTACCCCCCGCCTCCTCCTCCGCCGCTGGTCCGAGGACGACCTCGTCCCCCTGTCGGAGATCCTCGCCGACCCCGAGGTGATGCGCTGGATCGGCGACGGCGAGACCCTCGACCTGGAGGAGACCGCCGAGACCATCGAGCGGTGGGAGGACGAGTGGGACGAGGAGGGCTTCGGGATCTTCGCCGTGGAGCTGCTGGCCTCCGGCGAGCTGATCGGAGCCGTCGGGCTCTCCATGCCGTGGTGGCTGCCCGAGGTCCTGCCCGCGGCCGAGATCACCTGGCGGCTCGGCCGCTCCTACTGGGGCCAGGGCTACGGCTCCGAGGCCGCGCACGCCACCCTGGAGTTCGCCCTCCAGGAACGAGGCCTCGACCGGGTCGTCGCCGTGAACCGGGCGGGCAACGACGAGTCCGAGAACGTGATCCGCAAGCTGGGCATGACCGCCGAGAAGGACATCAACCACCCGCAGACGCACGCGCTCCTCAACCTCCACGGCATCGACCTGACGGAGTACGAGGGCTGATCCGCCCCTGCCCGGCGCGTTCCCGCATCGACCGATCGGCCGACCCCGCTGTCGGCCGCCGGGCCGAGCGGCCGGGCGGCCCCGCGAGGTGAGGATGGGTACGGGGGAGCGGGCGCACCACCGGCCCCGCCCCCGGAACCGAGAGGGGCACCGCCATGCCGCAGCACGACCGCCCGCACCCGCGCCGCCGCGTACGCGGTACCCGTACCGCCCTCGCGGCCCTCGCCGGAGCGCTGCTGCTGGGGGCCTGCTCGACCCCCGGCGCGCCGCGGGCCGCCGCCCCCGCGGCCTCGCCGCTCCCGACGGCCTCGGCCACCCCGGGCGGCACCCTGCTGGTCGCCGACTTCGGCGCCGACACCGTCAGCTTCGTGGACCCGGACTGCGGCACGGTCGGCTCGGTGCCGGTGGGCAGGGCCCCGTACGGCCTGGTGGTCGGCGCGGACGGCCGGGCCTGGGTGGCCACCGCCGAGGGCGTCGCCGTCGTGGACACGCGGACGCGGACCCGGTCGGCCCTGATCCCCTACCGCACCACCGGCACCGGGCCCGTCACCGGCGGGGAGTACCGGGGCGGCGGCATGGGCATCGCGCTCTCGCCCGACGGGGCGCACGCGTACGTCGGGGTCAACGTGCCCGGGACCACCGGCGTCCTGGAGGTCATCGACACGGCGAGGACCGAGGTCACGGCCGTGGTGCCGGTGGGCCGGCGTCCCTTCGACGTGGACGTCGCGCGCGACGGCTCGGAGGTGTACGTCACCGGCCACGACTCCTTCGACGTCACCGTCGTGCCGGTCGGGCCGGGCGGGCCCGGCACCGGCACGCCGTCGGCGGCGCCGCGGCGCATCGAGGTCGCCCCGTACGGGACGGAGGGCGGTCTCGGCTCCTGGCTGAAGCCGCACTACGCCGTCGTACGGCCGGCGGACGGGATGCTGCTGCTGCCCTTCGAGGGCGAGCGGCTCGCGGTGGTGGATCCGGCCACGGGCCGCACCACGGTGGAGGAGATGACCGCAGACACCCATCAGCACGGGGCCGCGGTCACGGAGGACGGCCGCCTGCTGGTGGTCGGTACGGGGGCGGTGGAACCGGGCAAGGGCAAGGGGCCCTCCCTCACGGTCCGTTCCCCGGACGGCTCGGAGCGGGTGTACCCGCTGGACGGGCCGCACGAGGACGTGGCCGTGTCCCGGGACGGGCGGACGGCCTACGTCACCGGGGGCTACACCCGCGACGGCTACTGGAACGGCATCACGGTCGTGGACCTCGACAGCGGGACCAGCCGCCGGCTCGCGGCGGGCTTGCGTCCGCTGGGCATCGCGGTCCTGGGGTGAGCGGTCCTGCGGTGCTCGGTCCCGCGGTGCGCGGTGGTGGGATGAGCGGCGTCAGCTCGCGCAGGTGTCCAGCATGGTGGAGAGCGTCTTCTTCTCGGGTTCGGTGACGGTCAGGCCGTACACGGACTTGACCGTGGTCCAGGCCCGACCGTACTGGCACCAGGCAGCCTTCGACGGCGGCTGCCACAGGTCGGGACTCTGGTCGCCCTTCGAGCGGTTCGACGAGGCCGTCACCGCCAGCAGTTGGGGGTGCGTCAGATCGTTCGCGAAGGCCTTGCGCTTCGCGGCGTCCCAGCCGGCCGCGCCGGAGCGCCAGCCTTCGGCGAGGGGCACCATGTGGTCGATGTCCATCTTCGAGGCCTCGGTGACCACCACCTCGTCGTACAGGCTCTTCCACGTGCCGGACACGGCCTTGCACTGGGAGTCCCGGGTGACCTTCGCACCGTCCCGCTGGAGGATGACCTCGCGGGTGTCGCATTTGTCGCCCTGCTCCGCCCAGTGCGTGAACTTGTCCCGGCTGTAGCCGGACATGGTTCCCGGGGCCGCCACCTTCAGCGCCGCCAGCTGGGTACGGGCCACGGAGGCGGCGACCATGCCGGGGAGCACGTCACCGGTGGGGCGCTTCCCGTCCGCGGGAGCCCCGGAGGGCGCGGAAGCGGAGGGCGCGGCGCCGCCCGGCTTCGGGTCGTCGCGGGGATTCGCCCCGGTTCCGCTCCCCGCTCCGGAACAGCCGGCGGCCGCCAGCAGCAGCCCGGCCGCCAGTACCGCACCGCGCACCCGTATCTGACGCCCCATGACCCCACCCCGAACCCCGCCGCACACTGTGTCGCGGGAAGCCTACCCATGCCGGACGCCGGTCGAAGCCAAGCCCGTTGGCGCGGCGGGCGGCGAACGTTCCCCGGGCGTACGCCGGGTGGTGCCCGGGGGTGCTCCAGGGCCGGGCATGGCGCAGGGCCGGTAGGCCGAAAGGGACGACCTCGGCCGCCCGGGTTCAGCCGCCGTGGGCGCGCAACCACTCCTCCAGGACGGTGAAGTCGGCGTTCCCGAGGCCGAGCCGGGGGTCGACGCGGTGCAGGAGGGCCGAGCCGGGGTGGTGGACGGACACCCAGCGGCGGTCCGCGTCGCCGATCTCGTCGTCGACCCAGGCGAACGCCCGGCCCGCCGCCCACGCGACGAGACCGCCGGTCTTCCAGTGCACCGCGCCGCGGCCGTCCGCGGCGGAGGGCTCGGGCCACTCCACCACCGGCAGGGCCTGCAGTCCGAGCCGCGGGGAGAGGCACAGGTTCGCGTCCTCGCCCCAGGTCGTGGCCCACACCAGCTCGCACGGCAGCCCGGCCAGCCGGGGGCCGAGCGCCGGATCGGCCCGGGCGAGCAGGGGGTGGCCGCCGGAGGGGTCGGCCGTGCCCGGAGCCGTGTGGACCGGGTGCCCGTGCGGGGAGCCGAACGGGATGAGCGGGCCGTCGACGTCCAGGAAGAGGAGGGGGCGGCGGCGGTCGTGCGAGGTCTCGGGGCCGGTGGGGGCGGTGGCGGCGCTGTCCATGCGGCCCAGGGATATCAGGCGGCCGCCACGTCTGTCCCCGGCATTACGGAGGCCATGGTGCCCGCCGCGCGCTCCAAGCATTGCTTGGGGTTGCCATAAGTCCGGGTTATGGGGTCATAAGCCGGGGGTGGGTGCCGGGTTAGGCTGCCCTTAGCTTAGGGTTCACCTTGATCGAGTCTTTCGCCGTTCGAAGGGAACCCAGTCATGCCTCGCCCCCTGCGGGTAGCAATCGTCGGTGCCGGCCCTGCCGGCATCTACGCCGCCGACGCCCTGCTGAAGTCCGAGGCGGCCACCGAGCCGGGTGTGTCCATCGACATCTTCGAGCGGATGCCTGCCCCCTTCGGTCTGATCCGTTACGGCGTCGCGCCCGACCACCCCCGCATCAAGGGCATCATCACCGCCCTGCACCAGGTGCTCGACAAGCCGCAGGTCCGCCTCTTCGGCAACGTCGACTACCCGAACGACATCAGCCTCGACGAGCTGCGTTCCTTCTACGACGCCGTGATCTTCTCCACCGGCGCCACCGCGGACCGCGCGCTCACCATCCCCGGTGTCGACCTCGACGGCTCCTACGGCGCCGCCGACTTCGTCTCCTGGTACGACGGCCACCCGGACGTCCCGCGCACCTGGCCGCTGGAGGCCGAGAAGGTCGCCGTCCTCGGCGTCGGCAACGTGGCCCTCGACGTGGCCCGGATCCTCGCCAAGACCGCCGACGAGCTGCTGCCGACCGAGATCCCGGCGAACGTCCACGACGGCCTCAAGGCCAACAAGGCCCTCGAGGTCCACGTCTTCGGCCGTCGCGGCCCGGCGCAGGCCAAGTTCAGCCCGATGGAGCTGCGCGAGCTGGACCACTCGCCGACCATCGAGGTCATCGTCAACCCCGAGGACATCGAGTACGACGAGGGCTCGATCGCCGAGCGCCGCAAGAACAAGCAGACCGACATGGTCGCCAAGACCCTGGAGAACTGGGCGATCCGCGACATAGGCGAGCGCCCGCACAAGCTCTTCCTGCACTTCTTCGAGTCGCCCACCGAGATCCTCGGCGAGGACGGCAAGGTCGTGGGCCTGCGCACCGAGCGCACCGAGCTCGACGGCACCGGCAACGTCAAGGGCACCGGCGCGTTCACCGACTGGGACGTCCAGTCCGTCTACCGCGCGGTCGGATACCTCTCCGACGAGCTGCCCAAGCTGCCGTGGGACGTCGACTCCGGCACGGTTCCGGACCAGGGCGGCCGCGTCATGGAGGCCGGCTCGCACCTGGCGTCCACGTACGTCACCGGCTGGATCCGCCGCGGCCCGATCGGCCTCATCGGCCACACCAAGGGCGACGCGAACGAGACGGTCGCCAGCCTGCTCGCCGACCACGCGGACGGCAACCTGCTGACGCCGGCCGCTCCCGAGCCCGAGGCGGTCGAGACCTTCCTCGTGCAGAAGGAGGTCCGCTTCACGACGTGGGAGGGCTGGTACAAGCTCGACGCCGCCGAGAAGGCGCTGGGCGAGCCGCAGGGCCGCGAGCGCGTGAAGCTCGTCGAGCGCGAGGACATGCTCAAGGCGAGCGGGGCGTAGCCGGTCCCCGGAGCCCGGCCGGCCCTGTGGGCCGGTCGGGCGGCCGTGTCCATGGGCTCACGTGCACGTGAGCGTCTTACGGAAGTCTGACGGGCGGCCCCGGACCCTGGCGGTCCGGGGTGCGCGGGTGGTCGAATCGCCACGTGAGCACAGACCAGCAACCCGGCCCGGACCCCGGCCCCGATCCCGACGCCGCCCTCGACCCCGATCCCGACGGCCGCGGCGCCCCCGTGGGCCGGCGGCTGGTCCTCGGGATGGTGGGGCTCGGCGCCCTCGGTCTGGCCCTCGCGCCGAAGCTCCAGGCCGGGTTCGACGCCGTACTGGGTTCGGCCGCGAGCAAGGACCCCACCGGGCTCACCGGACTGCTCCCGGGTGGCGGCGGGTTCCGCTACTACTCGGTCGCCTCCTCGGTTCCCGAACGCGGCCCGGCCGACTACCGGCTGACCGTCGACGGCCTGGTCGAGCGCCCGGCCACGTACACCCTCGACGCGCTGCGGGCCCTGCCGCAGACCCGGATCGTCCGCGACGTCCAGTGCGTGACGGGCTGGCGGGTCCCCGAGACCCCCTTCGAGGGCGTCCCGCTCTTCCGGCTGCTGGATGCCGCCGGGGTCCAACCCGAGGCCCGCGCCATCCGGTTCACCTGCTTCGACGGCACCTACACCGAGAGCCTCACGCTCCCGCAGGCCCGCCGCGAGGACGTCATGGTGGCCCTGAACATGCAGGACAAGCCCCTCGGTCACGCCCACGGCGGCCCGGTGCGCCTCTACGCGGCCCCCATGTACTTCTACAAGTCGGCGAAATGGCTGTCGGGCATCACCGTCACCCGGGACGTCCAGCCCGGCTACTGGGAGAAACTCGGCTACGACGTCGACGCCTGGGTCGGCAAATCGAACGGACGCGACGATGCCCCGACCGTCTGAACCCCCGGCCGGACAGGCCGGACACGCCGCACAGGCCGCACAGGCCGAACAGCTTGGGCCGGCGGTCCCGCCGGGGGAGTCCGCGGCCGGGCGCCCCGCCCGCGTGGGCCGGTTCGGCCCCGCCGTGCGGCTGGTCCACCTGGCCACCGCCACCTTCACCGGGGTGTGTCTGGCGAGCGCGGCCTGCCTCTATCTGCCGCCCCTCGCCGAACTCGTCGGCCGCCGCCACCTCGTGGTCACCGTCCACGAGTGGTCCGGACTGCTGATCCCGGCGCCCGTCCTGCTGGGGCTCGGCTCCCGGGCCTTCCGCGGTGACCTGCGCCGGCTGAACCGCTTCGGCCCGCACGACCGCACCTGGCTCCGCTCCGCCCTGCGCCGCGACCACCGGCCGGCCGCCCGCCCGGCGGGCAAGTTCAACGCCGGGCAGAAGCTCTACGCGAGCTGGAGCGCCGGCGCTGCCCTCGTGATGCTCGGCACCGGTCTGCTGATGTGGTTCACCGGGCTGGCCCCGCTGACCTGGCGGACCGGGGCTACCTTCGTCCACGACTGGCTGGCCATCGCCATGACGGTGGCCGTCGCGGGCCACGTCATGATGGCGGTCCGCGACCCGGAGGCCCGGCGCGGCATGCGGACGGGTTCGGTGACCGCCGACTGGGCGCGGCGCGAGCACCCGCTGTGGCGCCCGGAGGGATCGTCCGCCGGGGACGTACGCCCTACTCCGGCCCGGCCGCCGCGTCCAGGGCGGCGGTGAGCCGCCGCAGGCGGTCCTGAAGCTCCTTGATCTCGCCGAGTTCGAAGCCGGTCGCGGCCGCGATGCGCCGGGGCACCTCGACGGCCCGCACGCGCAGGGCCGTACCGGCCTCGGTGGGCCGTACGTGCACGGACCGTTCGTCCGCGGCGCTGCGCTCGCGCGCGAGCAGACCGGCCGCCTCCAGGCGCTTGAGGAGGGGGGAGAGCGTGCCCGAGTCGAGCCGCAGGTGCTGCCCGAGCTGTTTGACCGGCATCTCGCCGTGCTCCCAGAGCACCAGCATCACCAGGTACTGGGGGTAGGTCAGCCCGAGGTCCTTCAGGACGACCCGGTAGAGCCCGCCGAAGGCGCGGTTCGCCGCGCCCAGCGCGAAGCAGATCTGGCCGTCGAGGCGCAGGAAGTCCTGGTCGGGGAGGGCGTCGGTCGATTGCTCGGTCATGGAGGGAAGTGTACCCGGGGTGCCGTGGTGGCAACTGAATTGTGCACAACTTAATTGTGTGCCATATTGATGGGGCGAGGCCGTCGGTCGACGGCCCCGCCTCCGCCCCGTGAGAGGAACCCCCGAGATGGACGCGATCTACACTGCTGTCGCCACCGCCAACGGCCGCGAAGGCCGCGCCGTCAGCTCCGACGGTCAGATCGACCTGGCGCTGGCCATGCCGCCGGCCCTCGGTGGCAGCGGCCTGGGCACCAACCCCGAGCAGCTCTTCGCGGCCGGATACGCCGCCTGCTTCGCCAGCGCCCTCGGGCTGGTCGGCCGCCAGGCCAAGGTCGACACCAGCGAGATCTCGGTGACCTCGGAGGTCTCCATCGGCAAGGACGGCGCGGGCTTCGGTCTGGCCGTGGTCCTGCGCGTGGAACTCCCCGAGGCGCTGATGGGGGAGACCGGCACGCTGCTGGTCAAGCAGGCTCATGAGGTCTGCCCCTACTCCCGAGCCACGCGCGGCAACATCCCCGTCGAGCTCGTCGTCGAGTAGTCCGCTCCTTCAGGGCGGCGGTTCCGGGCGGAATGCCGGGAGCCGCCGCCTTTTTGCGTCGTGACCGCAGGCCGGGCACAACAAACCCTTATCTGCTAGGTGAGACGGCCTGTTCTCGCTGTAGATGCGCGCGAAATGGACTGCTAATGTCCGCATGCGCGACTCTGGATGAGGGAGAAAATTACATGCCAAAGACAGTTCTGCGGCGCGCCGTCGCAGGAAAGTCACTGGTCATCGGCACCCTCCTGGCCCTTCTGGTGCCGGGATCGGCCTACGCCAACACCGTCGGCGTGACGGTGAAGACTCCGGGAGCCACCTCCGGGCCCGCGGCGACCTTCTCCGAGATATCCACCCACGCGGACTGCTCCTCTGGGCTCATCTCCGGTGGCGGGATCAACCAGGCCATCGGCACCGGGACCTCGTCCAACGGCAACAAGGTGGACGGCACCGCGCCCAGCCCCGACGGCAGCACCGAGTACACCGGCTCGACCGGTGTCGTCGGTACCGACGTGACGCACTGGCTCGGCATCGGGGGCAGCGGGGGAGCGGTCAACGCCTCGTTCTCCAGCACCCCTTACGCGGTGTGCTTCACCAGCAACCTGATCAACCACACCCAGGTGGTGATGAACAAGGTCGCCGGACCCACCGCGGCCTCCACGGTCGGCCTCGTCACCGCCACCTGCCCGGCCAACACCCGCCTGCTCGGCGGCGGCGCCCGGATCACCCCGGCCGACGTCGGCAGCCTGAAGCCGATCGCGTCCTTCCCCACCTTCAACGACGCCGGGCACGCCTACGGCCAGAAGGCGGCGGCCGACGGCGAGTCGAACCCCGACTCCTGGACCGCGGTCGGCTGGAACGGCGGTGGCGGCGGCACCGGCAACACGACGTACGCCTACGCGATCTGCAGCGGCAGCAACATCAACATCAGCGGTGCCACGGTCAAGGTGCGCTACAGCGAGGTCAGCGGCCCGACCGCGGCCACGTCGGGGCAGACCGCGACGGTCGGCTGCGGCGGCGGCGACGGCAAGCTGATCAGCGGGGGCGCGGCCATCAGCGGCGGCAGCGTGACGACCACCGCCTTCACCGGACCGGGCTCCCCGGGCGACCACCTCAACGGTAGCTACCCCAGCAACTCCGGCGGCACCCCGGTCGGCGACGGGACCACCACGGCCTCCTACTGGACGGCCTACAGCCACACGGGCGGCGGAAGCTCGCCCAACACCTACACCGACGCCTGGGCGCTGTGCGCCGACGACGGCGTCTGAGCGGTATGGCCGACCCCCGTTTCCCCACCACCCCGATCAGGACCATGACTTCACACAGACCCACCCCCGCCTTCCGCTCCGCCTCCCGTTCCGTCTCCCGGACCGCACTCGTCCTCGGCGTGGCCGGCCTCCTCGCCGCCCTGGTGGCACCCCTCGCCGCGTCCGCCGATCCGGCGGACGCGCCGTCCGGCCCCTGCGGCCCGGCGGGCGTCTTCACCAGCTCGCCGCCCACCTGTACGTACGCCACCGCGGGCACGGACGTCTTCACCGTGCCCGCCGGGGTGAGCGCCCTCACCGTCGACCTGTACGGAGCCGAAGGCGGCAGCGCCGCCGGCTTCGTCTCCCCGAACCCGCCGAACGAGGGCGCACCCGGCGGCCTCGGCGGCCGGACCCACGCGGTCCTCGCCGTGACTCCCGGCCGGGCCCTCCAGATCACCAGGGGAGGCGTCGGCAGCTCCGGCACCTCCCGGCACGGCGAGTACGCCCGGCCCGGCGGCTTCGGCCACGGCACCGGCGGCGGCGGTGCGCACGGCGGCGGCGGCTCCGGCGGCGGCGCCTCCGACCTGCGCATCGGCGCCTTCGGCCCGGCCGACCGGATCCTGGTGGCCGGAGCCGGAGCCGGCGGCGGCGCCGGCAACGGCGGCCCCCTGCTGCGCGGCGGCAACGGCGGCGGGCCCGCCGGCGAGAACGGCGGCGAGGGCGGCGGTCCCGAGGGATCCGGCGCCGGCGGCACCGGCGGCACCCAGACCCAGCACGGCACCGGCACCCGGACCAACCCGATCGGCGCGGGGGGAGGCAACGCGAGCGACATCGACCAGTACACCGGCCGGCCCAACCCCGGCTCCGGCGGCACCGGGGGCAACGGCGGCCGCGGCGGCAACGGCGGCGGTGGCGGTGGCGGCGGCTGGCGCGGCGGTGGCGGCGGCTCCGGCGGCGGCAACCCCGGCAACCTCTACGGCGCGGGCGGCGGTGGCGGCAGCGGCTACGCGGCCGGAGCCGAGGCCGGTGTCTCCGGGGCCACCCTGGAGTCGGGGGTCCAGCGCGGCGATGGCAAGGCCGTCATCTCCTTCCGCTACGGGACGTCGACCACCCTCACCACGGACACCGCCACCCCGCTGTTCGGGCACGCCGTCGCCCTGACAGCGACCGTGACGGGCTCCGGGGACCCGGCTGCCGCCGCCCCCGGCGGCAGCATCACCTTCTCGGACGGGGCCACCCCGCTCGCCACCGTCGCACTCGACGCCGGACTGGCCCGCTTCACCACGAGCGCCCTGCGCCCCGGCGCCCACCGGATCAGCGCCGCCTACACCCCCGACGCCGACCACACGGCGAGCTCCACCGGTGAACCGGCCGAGGTCACCGTCGGGTTCAGCCGGCCCTGTATCACCACCGACCACCGCGGACCGCTGACCGTGGCGGGCGGGGAATCGCTGTGCATCGCCTCCGGCGGAAGCCAGAGCGGTCCGCTGACCGTCCGGCCCGGCGGCGCGCTGTCCGTAGCGGACGCCCGCGTCACCGGTCCGTTCTCCGCCGACGGGGCGCTCGCCGTGTCCCTCTGCGGATCCGCGCTGAATGGCCCGGTCGCCGTGCGCGACACCAGTGGTTCCGTGCTGATCGGCTCCGCCGCGGGCGAGGGGACGGGCCCCGACTGCGCCGGGAACACGATCACCGGTCCCGTCACCCTGGAGGCCAACACCGGGGGCGTCGAGGTGGCGGGCGGCCGGATCGTCGGACCGCTGCGCTGCGAGGCCAACGAACCGGCGCCGCGCGTCACCGCGACCACCGTGGCCGGACCCCGGTCCCGCCAGTGCCGGTGATCGCGGCCCCGTAGCGAGGCGGCCTCGTAGCGACGCAGCCCCTCGGCGACGCGGCCCCGTGACTCCGCGGGCCCGGCAGGAAGCCGGGCCCGCGGAGTTCAGAACGTCCGGTCCAGCAGCGCGAACAGCGCGGCCCAGTGCCGCTCGTCCGCGGCCGCGTCGTAGGAGCTCGTGTCCGCCAGGGTGTAGCCGTGCCCCGCGCCGTCGTACACCTCGGCCCGGTGGCGGACCCCCGCCTCCGCCAGGGCCTTCCCCAGCCGGTCGATCTCCTCGGCCGGCAGCGTCGGGTCCTGGTCCGCGTGGCCGAAGTACAGCTCGGCGGTGACCCGGTGCGCCACCAAGTGCGGACTGTCCGCCGCGTCCGTGGCCAGGAACCCGCCGTGGAAACCGGCCGCGGCGGCCACCCGTTCGGGATACGTACCGGCCGTGAGCAGGGCCAGCCGAGCGCCCAGGCAGTACCCCGTGATCGCCACCGGCCCGGCGGCCACGTCCGGGAGGCCCGCGAGCCGCTCCAGATAGGCCTCCGCGTCGCGCATCGCCAGCTCGGCGGTGAGCGATCGCAGGGCCGGTCCGATCCGGTCGGAGAGCTCCGGCTGCCGGTCGAAGTCGACGAACTCCGGCAGCTCGAACACCGGTGCGCGCCCGTGGCGGTAGAAGAGGTTGGGCATCAGCACCACGTGGCCGGCCGCCGCGATCCGGTCCGCCACCGACTTGACGTGCGGACGGATCCCGAGGGCGTTCACGTACAACAGCACGCCCGGGTGAGGGCCTTCGCCGTCGGGCCGGGCCAGATAGGCATCGGCGGTGCCGTCCCGAGTGACGACCTCCACCGTCGTCCGGACTACCTCGCATGCGGTCGTCATGGCCGTCCCCCTTTTTCGTTTGGCGAAGGCCGCAGACTACCGTGATCGGAGTCTTGCCCCGGAGTGTCCGGAAACCGCCCTCGCCGGGCCCCAACCGGGGGCGTACCGTGGTCCGATGCCAGTAGTGGACATCAGCGCCAGCGCGGAAGAGTTCGACGCCGACCCGTACGCCTTCTACGAGAGGATGCGTGCGGCGGGGCCCGTCCACCGGATCGTCCTCAATGCCGGCGATCCCGAGCCGAGCTGGATGATCGTCGGGCACGAAGAGGGGCGCCGCGCGCTCAACCACCCGGCCCTGTCCAAGGACTGGCGCACTTCGGGCAACTTCGCGGACGCCCAGATCAGCGCCGTGAGCTCCAACATGCTGGAATCCGACCCGCCCCACCACACCCGGCTGCGGCGTCTGGTCTCCAGGGAGTTCACCGCGCGCCGGATGGAGGGCATGCGGGCGCGGATCCAGCAGATCGCCGACGAACTGCTCGACGCGATGGCCACCGGGCCGGAGCGCGCCGGCGACCTGATCGAAACGCTGGCGTTCCCGCTGCCGATGACCGTCATCTGCGAGCTGCTCGGCGTCCCCGACCTCGACCGGGCCAGGTTCCGCCACTGGTCCAACGAGATCGTCTCCCCCACCTCGGTCGAAGCGAACGGCGCCGCGAACCGGGAGATGGGGACGTACCTCGTGGAGCTCATCGGGGCCAAGTCCAAGGACCCCGGCGAGGACCTGCTCAGCGCGCTGATCCGGGCCAGCGACGAGGACGGGGACTCCCTGTCCTCCGACGAGGTGATCGGGATGGCCTTCCTGCTGCTGATCGCGGGCCACGAGACCACCGTCAACCTCATCTCCAACGGGGTACGGGCCCTGCTCGCCCACCCGGAACAACTGGCCGCCCTGCGCGGAGACTTCGACGGACTGCTCGACGGCGCGATCGAGGAGATGCTCCGCTACGACGGCCCCGTGCAGCACACCACGTACCGCTACGCCCGCGAACCCCTCGACCTGGGCGGCACCGTCATCCCGGCCGGGGCCACCGTGTTCGTCTCCCTGGGCGGCGCCGACCGCGACCCCGCCCGCTTCGAGGACCCCGGGGCGTTCGACATCGGCCGCGCCCCGCAGGGCCACTTGGCCTTCGGTCACGGAATCCACTTCTGCATCGGCGCCCCGCTGGCCCGCATGGAGGGCCGCATCGCCATCCGTTCCCTGCTCGAACGCTTCCCCGACCTGGCCGAGGACCGGGCGGCCGGCCCGCCGGCCTGGCTGCCGGGCACCCTGATGCACGGCGTGAGCCGCCTTCCGGTCCGCTGGTAAGCCCGGGGACCGGCCCGTTCCGGACGTGCCGACGGACCGGACCGGGTGCAGCCGGGTCCGGCCCGTCGTCCGGTCGTCCCTACAGGTCGAGTTGGTACTGGACCGTCGTGTGCGTGGGCACGTAGGCGAGGCTGTCGCTGATGTGCCTCATGTGCGTGTTGCTGTCGGCGGTGTCGGTCAGGAGGCCGCCGAGGTCCGGATGGCGCGCGTGGGCCTGCCGGATGGACTCGGCCTTCATCCATCGGCCGAGCCCGTGCCCGCGGTGCTCGGGCAGCACGGCGGTGCCGTAGTGCTGGCCGTCACCCTTGCCGTCGCCGGGGACGACGAGCTCGGTGAACCCGGCGATCGAGCCGTCGGCCGTGTCGATGGCGACGACCGTGTGCAGCTGGTCCCCGCGGTCTTCGACGGCCTTCGCCGCGGCCCGGACCCGGTCCACGTCCCAGATCGTGATGCCGTGGTCGGTGTCCTCCATGGGCATGTCGTCCATGGCCCGGCGCGAGGCGGCGAACGTCCGGGCGAGGCCGTCGGGGACGGTTCCCCGCCATGACTCCAGACGGTAGCCGGGGTGCGGACGTTCGATGATCGCGGCGAGGGCGGCGGGGTCCACGTCGGCCAGCGCCAAGCGGGCGAACCTCAAGGTGAGCACCTTGCGGAAGCCGTGGGCCGGCAGGAAGTGATCGGCGGGCGATCCGGCCTCCGCCTGCGCGGTGACGCAGCGTCGGGCGTTGTCCCGAGCGGCGGCCACGGCGGCCTCGAGGAGCCTCGAGCCGATGCCCTCGCGCCGCTCCGTGGGATGGACGTGGAGGGTCAGCTCGGCCAGGTGCTCTTGTCCGCCGTCGAACAGGCGCAGGAAGGCCGTCCCGACGGGGATGGAGTCGGCGTCGGAGGCCAGCCACGCGAGGCGTCGGCTGTGTGCCCCGTGAGCGGGGTCGGTCAGTGGGGTGATGCGGAGCGACAAGGTGTCTCCGTCGTGAGGAGGCGGAAGGGATCGGTGCGCGGGCTCTCCTGCTGGGCACTCGTGCGCATGTGCTCCACACCTCCTCGTCGACAGTGCCGGGTCGGAACGCCCCGGACGGCTCGGGCGAACCTAGCCGGGCCACCGGTTCCTGGGCAATGGATTAACGGGACGGGACGGCCGGGGCTGGTCAGTCGGCGGCGCCCCGCGCCAGGAGGCGTACGGCCTGTTCCAGGCGGGCCCGCCGGGTCTCCGGGGTGAGGGCCTGGAGGAGGGGCAGGGCGACGAGGTAGCGCCCGGTCCGGTCCAGGGCCTCGAAGGCCGCCCGGGCGGCCGGGTCCCCGGCCAGGGCCTCGGCGAGGTCCGGCGGCACCTCCGCCGTCCGCTGGGAGGCGTAGGCCCCCGCCCAGCGGCCGTCCTCCTGCGCCTTGCGCACCTCGGCGAGCCCCGGTTCGCGCATCCGTCCCAGGGCCGTCAGCTCGGTCACCTTGTCGACATTGACCTGCGACCAGAGGCTCCTGGGCCTGCGGGGCACGTACTTCTGCAGGTAAAACCGCTCGTCCAGGGACCGGCGCTGCCCGGAGATCCAGCCGTAGCAGAGCCCGATGTCGACCAGCTCGTCCGAGGAGACGGAAGCGATCCCGGACGCCTTCTTCGCCAGCCTGACCCACACGCCCTCGTGCCGGGTGTGGTGCCCGGCCAGCCACTCCTCGAAGGCCGCGCCGTCGGCGAACGCGATGACCTCGACGCCGTCCGGCGCGTCCGGCTCCTCCAGCTCGTTCATGCGGCCACATTAGTGGCCGCCCCCCGGAACGGACCGGGTGCCCGGCTGCGGGATAATGATCGCCGGTGCGGGCCCGGTTCGCACCGGTCAGCGCAGCGACCCGAGATGGAGCCCCCGATGGACGTACGCCACTTCGAGCGGATCACCGCCTTCATCGAGGCGCGGCTCACCCCGCTCTTCGCCGAGGAGACGGGCGGCGAGAACGGCTTCGGGATGGACGACACCTCCCGCGCCCTGCGCGCCCTGCGCAACGCGGCCCTGGAAGCCTCGGTGGCCAAGAGCCTCATCGCGCAGCGGGAGACGGCCGAGCCGGCCGTCCGCCGGGTCATCGACCAGGCGGTGGAGCACCACTGGGACGTGCTGCGCGGCATCGCCCGCCAGTGGGAGGACCACGCCGACTTCGTCCGCGAGTTCAAGCGCCACGCGTGGGAGCTCGACGAGGCCCCCGCGGCGGCCGTGGCCCCGTAGCCCCTAGCCCCTAGCCCGTAGCTCCTCGGCCGGGCCCCGGCTCGCCGGCCGGGGCTACCGCAGGTCCATGCCCGGGTCGTCGATCACGCGCTCCTGCTCGCTCTGCTCGCGCAGCCGGCGCGCCTTGTCCCGCAGTCGCCGGCTCTCGTCGGGGTCGGTCGAGCGGGTGGCGGCCTCGTCGAGTTCCTGCGCCTTGTCGCGCAGCTGCCGGGACCGGCCGTGGGATTCGCCTGCACTCATGATCACTCCTGGGCGCTGTGGGGGGACGCCGGGCGGCTTTCAGCGAACCAGCAGGACACCGCGGGCGCATCTCGAACGCCGCCCGCGGTCACGTACGGTCACCACCAGTAGGCGGGGTACCTCGGCGCCTTGCGGCGCACGCGGGAGGCCGCGTACCCGGTCAGGACGATCAGGACCGTCGACCCGAACAGCAGCGGGACGAACCGGGCCGCCGCCGGACTCTGGAGCACGACCACCACGGCGGTGGCGCAGGCGGGTGAATGCGGGGTGCGCGCGGCCATGACCAGCGCCAGCGTCACACCGGCGGCCACGGCGGCCCCCCAGGCACTGCTTCCGGCCACGGCCAGCACGCCGTAACCGACGGCCGCTCCCACCATGTGCCCGATGATCACCCCGCGCGGCTGCGCCAGCGGCAGCGTGGGCGCGCTGTGCACGAGGGCGGCGCTGGCCGCCAGCGGGGGGATGAGGATCGGCTCGTGGATCATCGCTCCGACCGCCACGAGCCACAGCAGGACCGCCGTGGCGGCGCTGATGCTGTGGATCGCGGCGGCGGCCGTGGGCCGGGCCGGGGCCCGGCCGCCGCTCATCCGGCGGCGGGGCGCCCCGGGGACTTGGGCCCCGGGGGAGCCGGCGGCGTCCGGGGAGCCGGAGGCGTCGGGGGACGAAGCGGGGTGGAGCGCGGTACTCATGGCGGCAGGTTTCCGGGCAGGGCGGCCGTCGGCCGGGCAGGGGCGGTACGGGGACCCTATCCGGAGCCCCGTCGCCGCCCGTCCCCGGGTCCGCCCGGCGGGGCGCACCCGGGGACGGCGACCGTCACGCGTTGGGGTCGAAGGGGATTCCGGCCGGTTTGGCCTTGGCCAGGTGGCCGTTGAACTGGCCGTCCTTGATGCCGAGCAGGGCGCTGCCGAAATCGGCCTGGCTCAGCTTGTCGCGCAGCCCGGCGGGGTAGCCGTTCCAGCCGACCAGCGTCGGGTACTGCCAGGTCCCCTTGTGGTTCTCCGGCGGCTCGTCGTTGGAGTTCGCGGCACGGAAGCAGTGCGTGCTCCAGCCGTCCTTGTGGTAGACGATCTTCGGGTGGGTGCCGTCGAAGCGGATCTGCGAGGCGGCGTGGACCTTGAAGTTGCCGTGCTCCGAGGTGGAGACGTAGGCGACCTGGTTGTTCTGGATCCACACCACGACGTGCTCCCAGTCGTGCCGGTGCCCGGCGCTGCCGGGGCCGAGGGAGACCTGGTCCTTCTCGAAGTAGAGCGCGTACATGACGGCGCACCAGCCGTTGTTGCACTTCGCGCGGGAGTAGCCGTTGGTGTTGTCGAGGTCGGAGAGGTCGCGGCACTGGCCGTTGACGTCGCCGCCCATCTTCAGGCCCCCGTTGAGGGTGCCGTCCGGACCGATGGCGGGACTGGAGTAACAGCCGTCGCGGTCGTAGTCGTAGGCCGGCTGGAAGGTCTGCTCCAGCCCGTCCGCGTTGCCGGGCAGGGCCGGGGGCGGAGCCGCGTACGCGATCCCCGGGACGGCGAGGACCAGCGTCGCGGCCCCCGCCGTGGCGGCGAGCATCCTGCGGGCCCGCCGGCCCGGCCCCCTGCGGGAACGTTTCACGGGCGGTACGTCGGCCATCGTGTCCTCCTCATCGGTCACACGGGCAACGCCCGTGCGGGAATGCGGAGTTCAGCTTTCCCGGCTCCCGCCCCCAGGCCAAGGGGCGGGAGCCTCCCGGTGTCCGGGAATCGCCGTCAGCGGTTCTCGGGGAGGTCCGCCTCCGCCGCGGCCGGGGCGAAGGCGAAGCCGCGCGCGGCGGCCTTGCCGGCGACCGGCGCCTTGCCGCAGAAGGCGGCTTCCAGGGTGCCGCCGAGGGCGGTGTTGGCCTGGCCGCGGTTGGAGGTGTTCGCCATGGCGGAGAGGGAGCTCTTGCCGTCCCGGGTGGTGAACGCGTAGGTGTAGAAGCCCTGCACGGTGCCCGTGTGCCCGTAGACCTGCGCACCGCAGGAGAGGTCGTAGCGGCGCAGGCCCAGCCCGTAGAACCGGGTGTTCGTGGCGTCGGTCGGCGTCACGGTGAGCATGGCGTCCAGCGTGGCCGGGCGCAGCAGCTTCCCGCCGAGCAGGGAGGACATGAAGGTGCTGAGGTCGGCCGCGCTGGAGATCATCGCGCCCGCGGACTGCGCCCAGGAGACGGTCTGTTCGGTGGAGTCGACCAGCGGGGCGCCGGCCTCGTCCGGGTGGAGGTAGCCGTTGGCGTGCAGGCCCTTGATGGCCGTGCCGGGGTGGACGTAGGAGGTGTTCTTCAGCTTGAGGGGCTTGATGATGCGCCGCTCGTACTCCTTGGCCACGGACTTGCCGGTGGCCTTCTCGATCAGCATCCCGACCACGACGAAGTTGGTGTTCGAGTACTTGTAGGCCACCCCGGGCTCGGTGGTCCTCGGCTCGGCGAGCGAGAGGCCGACGAGCTCCTGGTACGTGAACACCTTGTTCCGCACCGCCTCGAAGCCGGGCACGGTGTGCTCGAACATCGCGTTTGTGTAGTCCGCCAGGCCGCTGCGGTGGGTGAGCAGGTGGCGCACCGTGATCCGGTCGTCGGGCAGCAGGCCCGGAAGATAGGAGTTGACCGGCCGGTCCAGCTCGATCCGCCCCTCGTCCACCAGTTGGAGGAGGACCACCGAGGAGAACGTCTTGGTGACGCTGCCGATGCGGAAGCGGGCCCGCGTGTCCATCACCGCGCCGGTGGTCCGGTCCCGTACGCCCTCGACCCGGGTCCGGACCCCGTCCGGACCGGTGAAGCGGGCCATCGCCCCGGGGGCCCCGGCCGCCGTCGTGTTGCGCAACGCCTGGGTCAGCGCCTCCAGATCGGGCGCGGCGGCCGGCTGGAGCGGAGCCTGGGCGGCGGAACCGTGCGCGGTCGCCGCGTGGGCGGCGGTGGCGGGCAGCGTACCGCCGGCCACGACGGCGAGCAGGGCGGCGCCGACGGCCAGACGCCGTGCGCGGGGGAGGGACGGAAGGGTGGACTGGTGCGACGGGTACGACAGGTACGCAGACGGGCGCACGTTGCTCCTCGAAATGGGCCGGGCCGGCCGGCTTGGGGGGTTTGTGGTTCGTTTCCGACCTTACGGATGATCAACGACAGGTAGGCACGTTTTCCAGCCAAGCCGCCCCGCGGACGTAAATATTCGTCATCCACGCCTGATAGTCCGGAAGGTAGGACCAGGCGTCATTGGTGTAGCCGTCCGAGGTCACGGACTCCGCGTGCTTCTGGCACCCGACGCGGATGGTCGTCGGCCCGGGGAAGGCGTAGACGCGGGCGGCCCCCGTCGCGGGCTGCTCCTTGGTCCAGACACCGGTGCCCCAGGTCTGGAACACGTGTCCCGTGACCGGGCCGGTGTCCACGCGGACCGCCCCGTGATAGCCGTTCGACAGCCGGGCGTCGGTGACCTCACTGACCATCAGCTTGGTGCCCGACTGGCGGGCCTCCGCGACCTTCCCCGCCCCGAGGTAGAGGGCGATGTGGTGCAGGTCGCGGGAGGTCCCCCACACCAGCAGGTCGCCGGGGAGCAGCGGCGCGAGCCCCTGGGCGGCCGTGAAGCGGGCGGCCGCCCGGTGCGTGTAGTACTGCGCACTGGCCACCCCGTCGAGCGGGTCCGAGCCGGTGGCCCGCGCGTACGCGTGGCGGACGAACCCCGAGCAGTCGAAGCCGAGCCGTTCGGGATCGTGCTCGCTCGCCGGATCGGTGGGGTCCACCTGCCCGTACGTGGCACCGGGCGTGGGGCCGTGACCACCGCCCCAGGTGTACCAGACCCCCTTTCCCACCTGTTCGCAGCCGGCGGCGACGGCGCGCTCGGCCGCCGCCGAGGCCCCGGGGGCCAGGACCCGGCAATCGCCCTCGGCGGCCGCCGGGACGGCGGGGGTGCAGAGGAGCACGGCCAGGAGCGCGAGGAGCGTGCCGATGAGACCTGTGCGGCGCCACACGGCGCGATGCACGGCGCGATGCACGGCGGGAGACACGGCGGGAGGCGAGAGAGGCGGCGAGAGGGGAGACGCAGCGGGAGGCGCCATGGGAGACCTCGTTTCACGGGGCGTGGTGGTGGCGAAGCGCGGCCGTCCGACCGGCATTCGACCGGCGGCGCCGCACTCGCGACCAGCCTGTCGGCCCCCGCCGCGCCCCGTCGAGAGCCGGACGCGGCACCACCCGAACGGGCAACGGGAAACCCTGGAGGAAACCCCGGACGGCTTAGGAGACGGCCTGGCAGCGGCGCGCCGCCCCGGCGGGCAGACCGGGCGCCAGAGCCTGCCGCTCCCGCGGTCCCAGGCGGCCCACCGTCCGGCAGATGGCCGCCAGTCGGGCGCCGGGGTCCGGGTCCCACAGCCGCACGGTGCCGTCGTTGCTGCTGCTCGCCAGGGTCCGCCCGTCGGGGGAGAAGACGACCCCCCACACCGCGTTGGTGTGACCCGACAGCGCCGCCAGCAGCCGCTGACCGGGGACGTCCCACAGCCGCACCGTACGGTCGTTGCCGCTGCTCGCCAGGGTCCGCCCGTCGGGGGAGAAGGCGACGGCCCGCGCCGATCCCGTGTGCCCGGTCAGCACCGCCGTGACGCGCCGCTGCTCCGCGTCCCACAGCCGTACGGTGCCGTCGTTGCCGCTGCTCGCCAGGGTCCGCCCGTCCGGGGCGAAGGCGACGGCCCGCACCGCCCCCGCGTGACCGCTGAGCGCGGCGAGCGGGCGGCGCCCGGCCACGTCCCACAACCGGACGGTCAGATCGTCCCCGGCGCTGGCCAGGGTCCGCCCGTCGGGGCTGAAGACCACGTCGTTGGCGAAGTCGGTGTGCCCGGTGAGGGTGGCGAGGGGAGTACGGGCGGCGGTGTCCCAGAGGCGTACGGTGCCGTCGGCTCCGGCGGAGGCGAGGGTGCGGCCGTCGGGGGCGAAGGCCACTGAGAACACGGTCCCGGTGTGTCCGGTGAGGGTGGCGAGAGGAGTACGGGCGGCGGTGTCCCAGAGGCGTACGGTGCCGTCGGCTCCGGCGGAGGCGAGGGTGCGGCCGTCGGGGGCGAAGGCCACCGAGAACACCGTCTCGGCGTGCCCCGAGAAAGTGGCCAGAACCCGCCGTTCGGGCACGTCCCACAGCAGCACGGTGTGGTCTGCGTCCGCCGTCGCCAGGAGCTTCCCGTCGGGGCTGTACGCGGCGTGCCACACCTCCGTGAACGGACGCGCCGTCAGCACCGGACCCCGCAGGTCCCAGAGCACGACGGACTGGTCGAACGCGGCGGTGGCGAGCACCGACCCCGCCGGATCCACGGAGACGGCGAGCACGTAGTCGGTGTGGCCGGCCAGCGTGGCCGTGAGCCGGCCGCCGCGGACGTCCCACAGCCGGGTGGTGCCGTCGCCGCCGCCGCTGATGACGGTGGTGCCGTCCGGCGTGTAGGCCACGGAGTTGACGTCGTCGCTGTGCCCGGCCAGCGTCGCGGCCGCGCGCCGCCCGCCGACGTCCCACAGGCGCACCGTACGGTCGACCCCGCCGGTGGCGACCGTACGGCCGTCCGGCGCGAAGGCCGCGCCCAGCACCTCCCCGGCGTGCCCCTCCAGCACACCGGCCGGCTCCGCCCGCCGCGTGTCCCACAGCCGTACGGTCCCGTCGGCGCCGGCCGATACGAGGCTCCGGCCGTCCGGGGCGTACGCCAGGGTGTTGACCCGCGCGGTGTGCCCGGTCAGGACGGCGCGCACGCCGTGTTCCCCGGCCGTGTCCCGCAACTGGACGGTCCCGTCGGCGGTGGCCACGGCGAGGGTGCCCCCGTCGGGGGCGAAGGCCACCGCCCGGGCGCCCGCCGTGCTCGGGGGCAGCAGCGACACGGAGCCGCCGCCCGCTCCGCCGTCCGCGCCGAGCGGCCAGAGCCGGACCGGGCCGTCGGTGGAACCGGCAGCCAGGGTCCGCCCGTCGGGGCTGAAGGCGACCGCGCGCACCCGGCCGGGCGCGGTGAAGGCGGCGACGGGGCTCCGGTCGGCCACCCGCCTCAGCAGCACCTTCCCGTCGGAGCCGGCCGTCGCCAGCAGCCGGCCGTCCGGCGCGAAGGCCACCGCGTTGACCGGCCCGCCGTGTCCGTCGAGCCGTGCCAGGAAGGGCTGGGACTGGGTACTGAGCAGGGCGCCGCGCGCCTCGGGCGTCGCTTCGGCCCGGTAGGCCTCCCCGGCGAGCAGCATGGAGGCCTCGGGCTGGCCGGCGGACAGCGACAGCGACCGGGCCGCCAGCGCCTGGGAACGGGCGGTCCGCTCCTGGGCGAGCGCCCCCGCGCGCTGCTGGTACGCCACCCCGCCGGCGGTCAGCGCCAGCAGCAGCAGGACGACGAGCGTGGCCAGCATCCGCTGGTGCAGGCGGACCCGGAGCAGCTCCTGACGGTGGCGGGTCTCCTCCGCGGCCCGGCTCGCGTCGAGGAAGGACGCCTCCCGGGGGCCCAGCCGGCTGCGGCCGTCCAGCTCGTCGGCCCAGGTGCGGGCGGTGGCGAGGCGGCTGCCGCGGTAGAGCACGGACGGGTCGCGGGCCTCGCGCACCCATTCGTCGGCGGCCTGGGCCAGGTGCTGGTGGACGAGCAGCCCGGCCCGGTCGGCGCGGATCCAGCCGCGCAGCCGGGGCCAGGCGTGCAGCAGGGCCTCGTGGGTGATCTCGACGGTGTCGCTGTCCGCGCTGATCAGCCGGGCCCGGACGAAGGCGTCGAGGGCGGCCGCGGCCCGCACGGTGTCGGCCTGCCCCTCCAGCAGGGCGGTGCGGCCCATCCGGCGCCGGGTCGGCCCCGTGCCGTCGGCGATGTGCACCAGCCGGACGAGGAGCCGCCGGACCATCCGCTGCTCGGCCGGATCCAGCTTGGCGAACACCTGCTCGGCGCTGCGGGCCACGGCGCCCTGGAGGCCGCCGGCGTACTCGTATCCCGCGACGGTCAGCGTGGCTCCCTCGCGCCGCTGCCAGGTGGCCATCAGCGCGTGGGACATCAGGGGCAGGGCGCTGGAAGGAGCCTCCCCGGGCCAGGCGTCCGGCCCGCCGCCGGCGCGGGCCCCGGGGTCCGCGGCACCGGGATCCCCGGCGCCCGGTTCCCGTACGGGGTCCCGTACGTCCGCGTCCCGCAGCAACAGCGGGACCAGCCCCGGCTCCAGGACGAGCCCGGCGAGCTCCGCCGGGCGCGTGATCGATTCCCGCAGCTCCGCCACGGACATCGGGGGCAGGACGAACAGCCCGTCGCTGAACACGGCGGCCAGCTCCGGCAGGTCCAGGCACTCCCCGGAGAAGTCGGCCCGCACACCGAGCACGACGACGGCGGGGTCGTACCCGGCCCCGGGCGGCGCGGCCGGTGGAGGAACCGGGGGAGAGGCCGGGGAAACGCCCGGCGGCGAGGCCAGGGCGAGGAGCACCCGTACGAAGGCCCGGCGCTCCTCCTCGTCGGAGCAGAGGGTGAACAGCTCTTCGAACTGGTCGACCAGCAGCACCGGCCGCACCGTCGGGAGCCTGCGCCCGCCCGCGCCGGGGAGGGGGCCGATGCCGGACGTCAGCCGGTGGACGGATTCGAGCAGCAGTTCCGGGCGGGCCCTCAACCGTTCCGGGTTGACGCCGAGATCGCCCCCCACCACCTTGGCGGTGGCGTCGAGCAGTTCCCGCAGCGGGTGCGCGGTGGGGGTGAACCGGACGACCGGCCAGCCGTCGGCCCCCGGCGCCGGGAAGCCGCCGCTCCGCAGCGCCGGTACCAGACCCGCGCTGAGCAGCGAGGACTTGCCCGCGCCCGATCGGGCGACGAGGAGCAACGGGCCCTGGCCGAGCCGGTCGTGGACCCGTTCGACGAGGGCGGCCGTGGCCCGCTCCCGGCCGAAGAACCACCGGGCGTCCTGCGGGGTGAACGCCGACAGACCGCGGTAGGGGCACGCGCCGTCCGCCTGCGGACCGCGCTGGTGGGGCGGACCGGCCGGACCGGCTCGCGATCCTGCCGGGGGCGGCCCGGACCCGTCGATGCCGGGGGCGAGTTCCGGTACCAGCCCCAGGAGTTCGCCCTCGGCCCCGAGGGCCCGGTCGCAACTGCGGGCCACGTCGTGGGTGACCGGCTTCGCGCCGGTCTCGATCTTGCTGAGGTAGCCCTTGCTGTAGTGCGTCCGGCGGGCGAGCTCGCCCAGCGACAGGCCGCGCTGCACGCGCAGCCTTCTCAACCGGGCGGGAAAGGCCGCCGCTGTCCCGCTCGCGCGGTCCGGATCCCCCAAGAGGTCCCCCATGGCAATGTGCGCCCAGGCTGTGAGAGGCAGGTGCCCAGGCTAGCGCGGGGGTCGGACGGCCGACCGGCCAAGCGTGCGGTGTGGCGTGAAACGACGGCGTTCCGGAGCCCGGCCGCGGGCCGGTCTCCGGAACGTCCTTGCGCGTGCCGAACGGGCGTACCCGCCCGTGAGCCGCTAGCGGTTGAGGGTGATCGAGTTGATCGGCCCGAGGTCGGCGTAGACCCCGGTGCCCTGGGCGATGGGGTTGCCGCAGTTGGCCCCGTTGGAGCCGGCGCACAGGCGTGCGGTGGCCCCGCCGTACTGGTTGTTGAGGACCCAGTGGTTGCCGAACTGGTTGCTCAGGTTGTGCGCCCCGTAGCTGTAGAAGACGTGGCTCGGGCTGACGGCCGGGTTCTGGTTCTGCGGGTAGATGCAGACCGCCCCGTCCGGGCACCCGGCCCACGTGTCGGCCGGCTGCGCGCCGGACGCCCCGGCGGCTCCGCTCAGGGCGACGACGGCGGCGGCGGCGGTGGCGAAGGCGGCGGCGCCGCGGATCATCTTGCGCATGGTGGGTGTCCCCTCGGGTCTTGCTCCGTGCTGACACCAAGAGCCTGTCCCCGGCGGGCACCGGGGTCGACGGGTTTCCCGTCGCCCGTCGCCGGTCCGGCCCGGGAAACCCCCTGTGACCAGCGCACTCGCCGAAGGAGGGGCAACGGCCGTGCCCGCTCATTCGGCTCCTTCGGCCCAACGGTGATGAGGCCTTCGGGCGAACGCGCTGCGCGGCGCACCGGGCCGCCGCCACCGGGGTGATAGCCCGAGGGGACCAACACACCCCGGAGGTGCGGCCGCACATGACCAGGCGACTCGTGACGCGGCCCGCCCGCCGGCTCCCGCCCGGCGGCCGTCCCCTCGGCGAAGGCCGGACCGGCCGGGCCCGTACCCCGGGGCGCACGGGGTCCCCGGCCGCGGCCCGGGCGGCGACCCCGGTCGCCCCGGCCCTGCGGACCGCGGCCGGCTACGCCTGGCGGCTGCTGGTCGTCGGCGCGGCGGCGTACGCGGTCTTCGCCGTCCTGGGACGGTTCCACGAGATCGCCCTGGCCCTCTTCCTCGGTCTGGTCGCGGCGGCCATGCTGCGCCCGCCGGCCGGACTGCTGGCCCGGGTGATGCCCCGCGGGCTCGCCGTGGCCTGCTCGCTGATCGGCAGCCTGATCCTCGTGCTCGGCGCCCTCGCGCTGGTCGGCGAGGCTGTCGCGGGGGAATGGCCCGCGCTGGTCGGCGAGTTCAAGGTCGGGCTGGAGCGCATCCAGAACTGGCTCCAGGGTCCGCCGCTGCGGCTCGACGCGCACGCCCTGAGCGATGCCCAGTCGAAGATCGGGGACTACCTCTCCAGCCACCGCTCCACCCTGCTGAGCACGGCGCTGAGCGGCGCGGGACGGGTCGTGGCGGTGTTCACCGTGGTGGCCCTGGCGCTGTTCTGCTCCGTCTTCTTCATCCACTCGGGCGACCGGCACTGGAGCTGGTTCTGCGGACAACTGCCGCTGGGCGTACGGGACCGGGTGGCCGTCGCCGGACCCGCCGCGTGGCGGACCTTCACCGGCTACACCCACGGCATCGTGCTCGTGGCCGCGACCAACGCCGTCCTCGTGGGCGTCGCGCTCTACCTCCTGGGCGTCCCGCTGGCCGTCCCGCTCGCCCTGCTGGAGTTCGTCGCCGCCTTCGTCCCGCTCATCGGCTCCCCGGTGGCCCTCGGCGTGGCCGCCGTCGTCGCCCTCGCCACCAAGGGACCGCTCGTGGCGGCCCTGGTGGTCGCGCTCATCGTGGTGATCGGCCAGATCGAAGGGCACCTGCTGCATCCCCTGGTGATGAGCTGGGCGGTGCGCCTGCACCCGCTGGTGGTGGCCCTCTCGGTGGTCGCGGGAGCCATCGCCGCCGGGATCGTGGGGGCCGTGGTGGCGGTGCCCCTGGTCTCGGTGGCCTGGTCCGTGCACCGGTCCCTGCGCAAGGCCGGCACGGGGGACTGACCCTCGGGAGCCGAGGGGGCCCGGCCCCGCCTCGGCCCACGGGTTCCGGGTCCGCCTCGGTCCAGGCGTTCCGGTCCCGCCTCGGCTGAGGGGTCCGGTCCCGCCTCGGCCGAGGCGTTCCGGTCCCGCCTCAGCCCAGGGCGTCCACGACGGCCTCGACGTGATCGGCGACGGCGACGAGCAGCACCCGCGTGCCCGCCTCCACCGCCCGCCATCGGTGCTCCACCCCGCCGGTGAGATACAGCGTGTCGCCGCGGCCCAGGCGGTGGGTCCGCCCGTCGGCCTCGACCTCGGCGGCGCCGTCGGCCACGTACATCAGTTCGTCGTTGCGGTGCCGGAACGCGCGCTCGGCGTCGTGGTCCCCGGTGAACTCCAGGGCGTGCATCTGGTGCTGACCGCGTACGAGCGGACGGACCCGGGCCGTCGCATCCGTCCCGGAACCTTGCCCGGAACCGACCCCGGATTCGAGCCCGGATTCGAGCCCGGGATCGGCGTCGGCCCGCACGATGTCCACTCGGCGCGGGGTCTCCCCGGCGGCCAGCAGCTGCACGGCCGTGGTGTCCAGGGCGTCGGCCACCCGCTGGAGCGAACGCATGCTGGGGCGGGCCCGGTCGTTCTCGATCTGGCTGAGGAAGGGCGAGGACAGCCCGCTGCGCACGGCCACCTCGGCGAGGGTCAGGTCCAGAGCCCTGCGCCGTCTGCGGATGCCCGCACCGATCCGCCGCTCCGAGGTCTCGTCTTCCACCTGGCCGCCCACCCCGTTCCTCGCTCGCCGCCGCCTCTGACGATCATCTTCCCGCACCTCGCCGCGGGCTTCGCACTCCCTTCACAGTGCCGCAACAATGCGCCGCTAACTTCAAAGGAGATTGCTCGCATCAAACAAAGTTTCACGCTCCACAGGAGGACACCCGCATGCCCCCGGTCGACCAGAACTTCCGCCGCCGCCGCGGCACCGGTCTCATCGCCCTCGACCCCGCCGCCTCCGAAGGCGGGTACACCCTCTACGCCCCGCTCACCGGCACCGGCGAGGTCTACCTGATCGACATCCACGGCGAGGTGGTCCACGCGTGGCACCTGCCCTACCGCCCCGGCCGGCACGCCCGGATCCTCGCCGACGGGAACCTGGCCTACAGCGGCGTGCTCCCCGGTGAGGAGGCCCTCTTCCCGATGTGGCACAAGTACCGCGGCGGCGTGATGCTCGAAGCCGCCCCGGACGGCACGGTCCTGCGCGAACACCGCGATCCGCTCCAGCACCACGACGCCCACCACCTCGGCGGCGGCCGCGTCCTGTACACCGCGCTCGAACCCCTGCGGGGCGCCGACGCGGCGGGTGTGCTCGGCGGAGTGCCCGGCTCGGAGGCGGCCGACGGCACGGTGTGGGCCGACACCATCACCGAGGTCGACGCCGACGGCTCCGTACGCTGGTCGTGGAGCGCGGCCGAACACCTCGACCGGGCCGAGTACGCCCTGCACCCCGACTACGCGCGCGAACACTGGCCGCTGATCAACAGCGTCGTACCGCTCGCCGACGGGAACGTCCTCGCCAGCCTGCGCAGCGTCTCCGCCGTGGTCGTCATCAGCCGGGAGACCGGCGAGATCCTCTGGCGCACCGAGCCCGGAGTCGTCTCGCAGCAGCACGCCCCCACCGAACTCGCCGACGGCCGGGTGCTGGTGTTCGACAACGGCGTCTTCCGGCCCGGATCGGACGTCCCCTACTCCCGCGTCATCGAGATCGAGCGCTCCTCGGGCAAGGTGGTCTGGGAGTACCACGACCCCGCCCGCGAGGCCTTCTTCGCCCCGTTCATGGGCAGCGCCCAGCGCCTCGCCGGAGGCAACACCCTGGTCACCGACTCCCCGTCCGGCCGCCTCTTCGAGGTGACCCCCGAGGGCTACCTCTGCTGGGAGTACGTCGTCCCCCACTTCGGCGCCTACCAGGAGTCCGAGGTGCGCGGGCTGTTCCCGTCCGAACCCAACGCGGTCTTCCGCGCCTACCGGTACACCGCCGAAGAGCTGCCCTGGCTGGACAGAGAGGCCGCCCGATGAGCGCCGCCCCCACGCGGGACGCGAAGACCGCGGACCCGGTGGGCCCGGCCGGCCCGGTGAGTCCCGTGGACGAGCGGGTGCCGCTGCGCCGACTGGCACCGCTGTCCGCCCAGCACGTACTGGCCATGGTGGCCGCGCCCGTCTCCACCACGTTCCTCACCGGCCAGGCCCTCGGCCTCACCGCCGCGCACACCGCCTCCCTGCTCAGCGCCACCCTCGTGCTCTGCGGAGCCGGCACCCTGCTCCAGTCCCTCGGGGTGTGGCGGTTCGGGGCCCGGCTGCCGTTCGTCATGCTCCCCGGCGGGGCGGCCACCGCCCTCTTCCTGCAGATAGCCAAGGACCACGGCCCCGCGACCGCGACCGGCTCGGTGCTCCTCGCCGCCGCGCTGCTCTTCGCCGTGCTCCCCTTCTACGCCAAAGTCGTACGGCTCTTCCCGCCCCTGGTCATGGGCACCACCGTGCTGCTCATCGGGATCGCCATGATCCGGGTCGCCGCCCAGCTGGTCACCGGCCGCCCCGGGAGCCCCGGATACGCCGCGCCCTCGGCCGTCGTGCTGGCCGGAGCCACCATCGGCTGCACCGTGCTCTTCCTCATGGTGCTGCGCGGGATCTGGCGGCAGACCGCCGTGCTCCTCGGCATGGGAGCGGGCACCCTCATCGCGCTCGCGACCGGCCTCGGCCACTTCGGGCCCGTGGGCGGAGCCGGCGGGGGACTGACCCTGCCGCACCTCCTCCCGTACGGCGCTCCGCAGTTCGACGTGCTCGCCGCGCTGCCCCTGCTCGTCTTCAGCCTGACCACCCTCGCGGAGATCACCGGGCAGACCGTCCTGAACAGCGAGACCGTGGGCCGCGCGAGCGACCCCGGACGCGATGTGCCCCGGGTGGCCCGGGCCGACGCCCTGATCTCCGTGTTCGGCGGGCTCTTCGGCACCTCGCTGATGGTCACGAGCGCCGAGAACATCGGCATCGGGCGCCTCACCGGGGTCCGCAGCCGCTTCGTGACCGCCGGCGCCGGAGTGCTGCTCATCGCCGTCGGCCTGCTGGCACCCGTCTCCCGGCTGCTCGCCGCCGTCCCCGCACCCGTTGTGGGCGGATCCGCCCTGGTGATCTACGGGATCATCGCGGTGATGGGCGTCGACATGCTCGGGCGGACGGCGCCCGGCGCCGGCGGGGGTTCCACCGTGATCGCGCTGGCCCTCACGGCCGGACTGCTGCCGGTGGTGGCCCCCGACCTCTACCAGGGGTTCCCCACCTGGGCCCGGACCGTCCTCGGCAGCGGGGTGGTGGCGGGCACGCTCACCGCGGTCCTGCTCCACGCCCTCTTCCGCGCGTTCGGGAGCGGCGGGACACCCGGCAAGGCCGGTCCCGCGGACTGACGGCGGTGCTCCGCCGGGCTTGCGGCTATCCTCGCGCGGCGAAGGCGGGTACAACTGCTGTGCGAAGAGGGGAAGCCGATGCTGCGCGATGTGCGCGAGTGGTTCGACGGCGCGGCCGACGGCGAGATACGGGCACTGGAAGACGTGCCCGGCATCGATCCTGAGCGGCTGCGGGAACTGTGGTGTGCCGAACCGGAGCTGATGCTCCGCCTCGACGGCCTGCACACGGCCGCGCAGCGGGCCTTCGAGCGGCGCACGCGCGCCGCCGTCACGGACGAGCTGCTCCGGGCCCTGCGCGCCGTGGCCCAGGGGGCGGACGTGGCCCGGCTGGAGACGGCCGTCGCGCTGGCCGCGACGCGGCTGGAGGCCGATACGGCCACCGCCGGGGCGCGCGGCCTGAACACCGGACTGACCTGCGGGATCGTCGTCAGTCCGATGATCCTGCTCGTGGTCTTCGCACTGGGGGAGTGGGTGCCCCGGCTCTTCGGCGCGGGCCTCGGCTGCCAGGAGCGGCTCGCCCTGGCGGGAGCGCTGGTGTGTTTCGCCGGCGGCGCCATGGGCGCGGTCTTCAGCGTCATCGTCCGGCTGCGCGATCCCCGGCAGCTCATCCGCGACAGCCCCGGCGGGTCCGGTGGGTCCGGTGGGTCCGGCGGTCCGGCCGCGGATCCGGTCCAGCTGTCCCGGGCGCTGCGCCAGGAGGGCTGGTACCGGGTGGTGGTCGGGTGGTTCCTGGCCACCGCGCTCTACCTTCTCGTCGCCGGCGGGATCCTCACCCTCCTCACCCCGCCGGCCACCCCGGCCGAACTGTGCGGGCCCGGCCCGCTCTCCGCCGACGGACACGGGGCCCTGGTCAGGACCTGGTTCTTCTGGGCGGCCATCGGCTTCCTCGCGGGCCTGAACGAACGGTGGGCGCGCGGTCTGCTGCGCCACCCCTCGGCCGCCGGGGACGAGGCGGCCGTGCCGCCGGTGGACGGCTCACGGCGCTCGTAGACGAGGGGGTGCACACGCGTTTACCCTGGGGGTGAACGCGTGTGCACCCCCGCCGTCGGGCCAGTGTCCGGGAGCCGTATGTCCGCCACAACGCACCCCCGCCCCCGCCCGATGGTCGCCGTCCTCGCGTTCTGCGGGGCCGTCGTCGCCGTCATGCAGACCCTGGTCGTCCCCCTCCTGCCGCACATCCCGGACCTGACGGGCAGCAGCCGCGCCGCCGCGGGCTGGCTGGTCACCGTCACCCTGCTCACCGGCGCCGTCTGCACCCCCGTACTGGGCCGGGTCGGGGACATGTACGGCAAACGCCGCGTGCTCCTGGCCTCGCTGGGCGTCCTCACCGCCGGGTCCGTGCTGTGCGCGATCAGCTCCGACATCTCGGTCCTGATCGCGGGCCGCGCGCTCCAGGGCACCGCGCTCGCCGTCATCCCCCTCGGCATCAGCATCATCCGCGACGAACTCCCGCCGGAACGCGTCCTGCCGTCCATCGCGCTCATGAGCTCCACGCTCGGGATCGGCGCCGCGATCGGCCTCCCGGTCGCGGCCCTCGTCGTCGACCGCTTCGACTGGCACACCATGTTCTGGGCTTCGGCCGCCCTCGGAGTGCTGGACGTCCTCCTCGTCCTGTGGACCGTCCCCGAGTCCCCGACGCGCACCCGCGGCCGGTTCGACGTACCGGGCACCCTGGGCCTGGCCACCGTCCTCGTGGCCCTGCTCCTCGCGATCACCCAGGGCGCCGACTGGGGCTGGACGGCACCGCCCACGCTCGCGCTGCTCGTCACCGCCCCGGCCGTCGCCATCCTCTGGGGGCGCCACGAGCTGCGCACCGCCTCCCCGATGGTCGACCTGCGGGTCTCGGTGCGCCCCGCCGTGCTGCTCACCAACCTCGCGGCCCTGCTCATAGGCTTCGCCTTCTACGGGAACTCCCTGGTCACCGCCCAGCTCGTGCAGGAGCCGACGAGCACGGGGTACGGGCTCGGCGCCTCCCTCGTGGTGAGCGGCCTGTGCCTGCTGCCCGGCGGCCTGGCCATGGTCGCGCTGTCCCCGGTGTCGGCACGGCTCTCCGCCGCGTACGGCCCGCGGACCGCGCTGGCCCTCGGCGCGGCGGTCATGACGTTCGGCTACCTCGTCCGCTTCTTCACCAGCCACGCCCTCTGGCTGATCGTGGCCGGTGCCACGGTGGTCGCCTGCGGTACCGCCCTCGCCTACTCGGCGCTGCCGGCGCTCGTGATGCGGGCCGTCCCCGTGACCGAGACGGGCGCCGCGAACGGCCTCACCACCCTGATGCGCTCCGTCGGCCAGGCCTGCTGCAGCGCCGTCGTCGCGGCCGTACTCGCCCAGGTCACCTTCCGGGTGGGCGGACGCAGCGCCCCCACCTTGCACGCGTACCTGCTGATCTTCCTGATCGCGGGCGGCGCGGCGCTCGCCGCGCTGGCGGCGGCCCTCTGCCTGCCGCCGGGCAGGGCGGCGGCGTCCGCGCGGGCCGGTGCGGCCGGTACGGTCGGGGTGACCGAGTCCGCGCCCGCGCTCCGGGAGGGCACATGACCACCGCCGAGGAGTCGGGCCGCGACGCCATCGTGCGCGCCGCCCGCAGGGCCTTCACCCTGCGCCCCTACGCCGAAGTCACCCTGCGCGGCATCGCGGCCGACGCCGGCGTCAGCCCGTCGCTGATCGTGAAGCGGTTCGGCAGCAAGGAGGGGCTGTTCAACACGGTCGCCGACTTCGAACCGGCCGCCGACGCCCTGTTCGCGGCGGAGCCGGCCGTCCTGGGCCGCCACCTCGTCCTGACCGTGGTCCGGCTGCGCGACGAGCTCCGCGGGGACCCGCTGCTGCGCGTGGTCTTCTCGCTGGGCATCGACGACGAGCGCACCCTGCTGCGCGAGCGCTTCCGCGAACAGGTCACCGCCCGTCTCGCGGCCCGTCTCGCCGGCGCCGACCGGGAGCTGCGCGCCGAGCTGATCGCCGGCCAGCTGCTGGGCCTGGGCGCGACGCTGAGCCTGCACCGCCCCGACGGCGCGGGTACCCGTACCCCGCCCGGACGACTGGCGGACCTGTATGCGCCCGGGCTCCAGGTGCTCATCGACGGCGGCGCCGCACGGCGTGATCCGCGGGACCCGGTTAGCGTCGGGGGATGAGTACCGAACCGCAGAGCTTCGAGATCCTGCTGGTGCCCGAACACGTGGTGGAGGGGTCGGCCGATGACGCCGTCCGCTCGGCCGTCGTCGCACCGACCGGCCAGAACGGCGCCTCCGGCTACCCGCGCTACTCGGGTGACGGGATGGTGGCGGACATCGATCCGGTCACCCGAACGGTGGAAGCGCTCCTCGTGGACGGCTCCGAGCTCGACTACGGCCTCAAGCCCGTCCTGCACCCGCCCACCGACAGTCAGTCCTGACGCGCGGTTCCGCCGTGCGGCCCTGACAAGCGGTCCTGACGAACGGTCTTCATGAGGCGTACGGGCGGGGGGGGGGGGCCCGCCGCCCCCCCCCCCCCCCCCCCCCCCCCCCCGGGCCCCCCCCCCCCCCCGGGGGGGGGGCCCCCCCCCCCCCCCCCCGCCGGCCGGGCGGGGGGGGGCGGGGGGGGGCCCCGCCCGGGGGGGCCTCCCGCGGTTTGGCCGGGGGGGGGGGGGGGGGGGGCCCGCCCCGCCCCCCCCCCCGCCCGTACGCCGTCACCCGGAATGCCGTCACTCGAAGCGGGTGGTGTCCCCCGCGCCCCGCCGGACGATCTCGGCCTCGCCGCTGGAGAAGTCGATGACCGTCGTCGGCAGCGTCCCGCACTCGCCCGAGTCGACCACCATGTCGACGACGTGGTCGAGGCGGTCCTTGATCTCCCAGCCCTGCGTCATCGGCTCCGCCTCGTCGGGCAGGAGCAGCGTGCTCGACAGCATCGGCTCGCCGAGCTCGGCCAGCAGCGCCTGGACCACGACGTGGTCGGGGATGCGCACGCCGACCGTCTTCTTCTTGGGGTGCTGGAGCTGGCGCGGTACTTCCTTCGTCGCCGGGAGGATGAAGGTGTAGCTGCCGGGGGTGGACGCCTTGATCGCGCGGAAGACGTCGTTGTCGATGATGACGAACTGGCCGAGCTGCGCGAAGTTCTCGCACACCAGGGTGAAATGGTGGCGGTCGTCGAGCTGCCGGATGGACCGGATGCGGTCCACCCCGTCACGGTTGCCCAACTGGGCGCCCAGCGCGTAGCAGGAGTCCGTCGGATAGGCGACGAGCCCGCCCGCGCGGATGCCGTCGGCGATGCTGCCGATCGCGCGGGGCTGGGGGTTTTCGGGGTGTACGTCGAAGTACTTTGCCATCCGACGAGCCTACGGGATCCGGTGGTTCCGGCATCCTGTCCGGGCCGGGAGCTCCCCCAGGACAGGGTGGGTGGAAAAGGGTTAATTGTCCGGTTTTTATGCCGCCTGGACCATACCTTCCCGTGATTGCGATCATATTTGCCGCATCGGATGCATGAATTTTTCGGCGGTGTACATAGGGTGCGTGGATCGGCGGCCTGACTGTGGCCGATAATTCACGCACGAGGGTTTGCCACATATGACCGCCACTTCGCTGCCGCCCGCTGGAAAACCCCTCTCGACGGGACGTCGCAGAGAGGTCGAGGCGCAGGCCGGCGGGGTCAAGCGGAATATCGCATTCCTCTCCGCTCTCGTCGCCGCACTCATATCCATGGGGGCCTACAGCGCCGGCCTGGCGGCACGCGGCGTGTATCCCTTCGGAGACATCCCGCGCGCCACGAACGACCTGCGCCACCAGTACGTCCCCTTCCACACCCACCTCTGGGACCTCCTGCACGGCAACGCCCAGGGCGACCTCCTGTTCAACTGGCAGAGCGGGTACGGCGTCGGATTCCTCGGCGACTTCTTCACCTATCTCGGCAATCCGTTCTCCCTGCTGGCCGGCCTTCTGCCGCGGGAGCACGCGGAACTCTCCGTCTACCTCGTCAGCCTCTGCAGCATCGGCCTCGCCGCCGCGCTGATGACCGTGTACCTGGGGCGCCTGCGCCCCGGCTCGCCCTGGCTGCGCTCCCTGATCGCCGTCGGCTACGCCGTCTGCGGCTGGGGAGTCACCGAGGGCACCATCGTCCCGATGTGGACCTGGGGCCTGGTCGCGATACCGATGCTGGGCATAGCCGCCGACTGGTGTCTGACCGGCCGCCGCTGGGTGCTCGGCAGCCTCCTGTTCGCTTTGTGCTGGTACGCCAACTTCTACACCGCCGCCATGGCCACCATGGCCACCGCGCTCGTCTTCCTCGTACGGCTCCTGCTCGCCGACACCGACTGGCGCACCCGCGGCCGGGCGCTGTGGCGGGCCGCCACCATGACCGGCACCGGCCTGCTCCTCGCCGCCCCGGCCATCCTGGTGTGCGCCCTCGCCAACAAGCGGGCCCAGCCCACCGAGCTGTACGTGGTCAGCGTGAAGACCGACCCGCTGACCTTCCTGTCGATGCTCATACCGGGGACCCACCCGATCACGCCGGCACCGAACGTCTACGCCGGGGTGCTCGTCCTCCTCCTCGTCCTGACCCTGCCCTTCCAGTCGAAGGTGCACGTCCGCGAACGCCTCGCCTGGCTCTCGCTCATCGTGCTGACCGGGCTCTCCTTCGTCTTCGTCCCGACCGCCAAGCTCTGGCAGGGCGGGGCCCTCCCGCACGGCGCCCCCTTCCGCGAGTCCTTCGTGTTCAGCGGCATGCTGGCGATGGCCGCCTGGATCTGCCTCGCCCACATGCCCCGGCCCCGGGCCCTGCTCGGCGGCGCCGGCCTGCTGGCCCTGCTCGTCGCGGCCACCTACGACTACCCGGCGGTCAACCGGCACGCCCTCAAGGGCGTCCTGATCGGCGGCGCCGTCACCGCCGTCCTGCTGCTCTTCTACGCGCGCGGGCTGCGCCGACCCCTGCGCATCGGGGTCATGCTGCTGCTGGCCTTCTCCGTCTTCGCCGGCACCACCTACACCGTCTACGGCAACGCCGTCGCCAACGACCCCCGCCGCCGCGGCCCCAGCCGTCCCCAGACGATGACCGAGCTCGGCCGGAGCGCGCAGGAGGCCCTGGACGCACACCGGAACTGGCCCGCCACCCGCGCCGACGCCGGACCGGGGATCTTCGTCACCAACAACGACGCGATACTGGTCGGCGGCCAGGGCGGCTCCTACTACAGCAGCTACGTCAGCGTGGAGACCGCGACCGCCCTGCGCGGGCTCGGCCTCGGCCAGGGCATGGGCGGCCGCCACCTGTGGCCCGCGAACGACCCGGTCCTGCGGGCCCTGCTCGGCGTCGGCACCGTCCTCGAACCGGCCGGCGCGGACGGCGTCACCGTGCGCACCCTGCCCGCCCCACCGCTGGTCACCTTGCGCGCCAACGGCAGCGACCAGGCCTACGGGGCCCCCGAAGGCTCCGTCTGGGCCCGGCGCCAGGCCGCCCTCGGCGCCAAGGTCTACACCGTGCCCCCGCTGACCCGCGTCGGAGCTCCGGCCGCGCCCGCCCCGGCACCCGGGAAGGGCTTCCCCCTGACCAAGGGCACGGGCGAGGGCCCGGAGAGCTGGGCCACCTTCACCGGAAAGTGCACCCCCGGCGCACGCGCCTTCGTCTACGCACCCGACCTGAACGCGACCGCCCGGGCCGAAGGCACCGGCCGCCGCGACAGCTTCTCCGCCAGGCCTCCCGCGGTCAGCGCTCCGATCAAGGAACTGGGCAAGGCGGGAGCCGACGGCCGCTTCACCTTCTCCGTGCGCACCCCCAAGGACGGCCAGGTCCTGCCGCCCGACGCGCTGGGCTGCCTCGACCAGGCCGCCTTCGACGCGGCCGTGACCGGGCTGAAGTCCGGCGGGGCCACCGACGTCACGGCCGGCGGTCACTCCGTCGAGGCCCGGCTCCCCAAGGGCTCGACCGGCACCGCGGTGCTGGCCACCACGGCCTCCCCGGGCTGGATGTGCTCGGTGGACGGTGGCACGTCCCGCGCCCCGATCTCGTACCAGGGGCTGCTCGGCATCCCCCTGGGATCCGGCGGCGCCGACCGGGTGTCGTGCTCGTACACCCCCGAAGGGCTCCGGCCCGGGCTGGGCGCCGCCGCGGCGGGCCTGCTGCTCATCGCGGGCGTCATGGTCGGCGCGCGCCGGCGGTCCCGCCGGCGGTGATCCCGGTCACCACCGGCCCGTCCCACCGGGGCCGAGGGGAACAACGGGAACAATGAGCGCGTCGTCCTCGATCACCGATCCCACCGATTCCACGGAGTCGACGGAATAGGGGGAAGGAAGCACAGCGTGTACGACGCACTCGTGGCCGGTGCCTGGGGGCTCCTCGCCGGCAGCGCCCTGCTGGCGGGCGCGGCCCTCGGCACCTTCTTCGCGGTGCCGCGCCGGCTGATCGCCCTGATCATGGCCTTCGGCTCCGGCGTGCTCATCGCGGCGGTCTCCTACGACCTGATCGCCGAGGCCCACGACACGGGCGGCCTGCTCCCCACCGCGCTCGGCACGGCCGCGGGCGCGGCCGTCTACAGCGCGGGCAACGCCCTGCTGGCCCGGCGCGGCGGCCGGCACCGCAAACGCTCGGGCGGCCACCAGCCCTCCGAGGAGCAGCAGCCCGGCTCGGGCAGCGCCATCGCGATGGGAGCCGTCCTCGACGGGGTGCCCGAGTCCGTGGTGATCGGCGCGAGCCTGCTCGGCGGCGGATCCGTCGGACTGGCCACCATCGGCGCCGTCTTCATCAGCAACGTCCCCGAAGGCATGGCCAGCGCCGCCGGCATGCGCACCGCGGGCCGCGGCAGGCGGTACGTCTTCGGACTCTGGGGCGGGATCGCCCTCCTCAGCGGCGCGGCCGCGCTGCTCGGCAACGCCCTGCTCGGTGACGCCCCGCCGCAGGTCCTCGCCGCGGTCACGGCCTTCGCGGCCGGCGCCATCCTCGCGATGATCGCCGACACCATGCTCCCGGAGGCCCAGGAGGACGCCCACCTCGCCACCGGGCTGGTCACGGTGGCGGGCTTCCTCACCGCCCTGGGGCTGGGCGATCTGTGAGCGTGGCCGGCGTCGGTCCGTCCGGACGGACCGTGATGCTGTAGGCGGCCCCGTCCGGGACGGACAGGAAGGCCGGCACACGGCCCGGCAGCAGGTGTTCCAGCAGCACGACCGACTCGCGCAGCGCGAACTGCAGCCCGAGGCAGGCGCGGGGGCCGATGCCGAAGGGCACGTACCCGCCCGGGACGGACGGCCGCCCGCCCGGAACGGTGAAGCGCGGCGGGTCGAAGCGCTCGGGATCGGGCCACAGCACGGGGTCGCGGTGCGCGAGGTAGGGGCAGACGACGACGTCGGTGCCCGCCTCGACGGCGAAGCCGCCCAGGACGTCGTCCTCGACGGCGTGCCGGGGCAGGATCCAGGCGGACGGGTACAGCCGCAGCGTCTCGCTGACCAGGGCCTGGATCGCCTCGCGGCGTTCGGCGGAGCCAGCGGGGCCCGCCGCGAGGGCCCGGGTGCGGGCCTCGGGGTGGCGGTCGAGGAGCAAGTACAGCCAGGTCAGGGTGGTGGCCGTGGTCTCGTGCCCGGCGACCAGCAGCGTGACCAGCTCGTCGCGGATCAGCCGGTCGGTGTACTCGGGCCGCTCGGCGGACGCCTCCACCAGCAGGTGGAGCAGCCCCGGCCCGTCGGGGCCCGCGGAGCCCCGGCGGGCGGCGGCGACGGCCTGGTGGGCCACGGCGTCGATCCTGGCCAGATCGGCGGCGACCGCCTCCCCGGCGCCGGTGGAATCGGCGGGCAGCGTCGGCAGCGCCGCCACCACGGCCGCGACCGCGCCCAGTTCACGGTCGGTGTCCGCGTCCAGCGGATGACCGGTCAGGGAGCGCCAGATGGTGTCGAGGGCGAAGCGCCGCATCTCCTCGCCGACGTCGAAGACCTCCCCGGTACGGGCGTACGCGGCCCAGCGCCCGGCGGCCGTCCGCGCGGCCCCGGCGATCCGCTGCTCGTAGCGGCGCATCCCGGTCCCCGTGAACTGCGACTGCAGGAGGCGCCGTTGACGCTTCCACGCCTCGCCGGTCGCGGAGAGCACACCTTCCCCGACCAGCAGCCGGGCGCGGTGCGCACGCTTGACGTAGCGCTGCGGATGGAGGGCCAGCACCTGCTGGATCGCCTCCGGCCCGGTGACCAGCACGGTCGGCCGCTCGCTGGGCCCGGCCTCGGGCCCCCCGAGCCGGAACGCGCCGACCCCGCCGAGCCGCCCGCAGACCTCGGCGAGCAGCTCCACGAGCTGGCCTCCTCCCGCGCTCCAGCGTGCCACGACGGCGGGGTCCAGCTCGGGGACCGGGGGACTGAGACGGCCCACGGGACCGGCTTCGATGGCCATCGGTGTTCCCCTGTTCGTCCGTTCGGCCGTTCGCCGGCCGGGTGCGTTTCGACGGGTTCCGCCCGCGCCGGGCCGGCGGCAGCACGGACTGTACGGGACCGGGAACGGGCGGGGGTCGGCCTTCGGCCAGGTGCGGAGCCCCGTCCGGCGGGGCGCCGCGCACCGTCCGTTCCCGGTCCCGTTGGCCCTACGCCGGGCGGGTGTACCTGCGGCCCGCCTCCGGGCCCCGGCGGGAGGCGGCCCGTTGGATGGGGGTCCGGGGGATCGTGGTCAGGGGCCGGGACGCGCGATCGGCAGTGGATCGGTTCCTGAGGAGTGGCGATGGGCCCGTTCTCGTACTCGTTCCCGGCGGACGCCGCACGGGACGCGCTGAACCGCACCCAGGCCGCGATGCTGCTGCCCGCGGTCCTCGTGGGCGCCGGAGCGGGACTGGGCGCGGTGGCCTTCCGCTGGCTGATCGAGGTCTTCACCAAGGCGCTGTCCGGCCACGACGACTACTCCGCCGCCGGGCACGCCGACAACCCGTACGTGCCCTGGCTCGGACCGTACTTCGTACTGCTCGCGCCCGTGGTCGCGGGCGCGCTCTACGGACCGCTCGTCTACCGCTACGCCAAGGAGGCGCGCGGCCACGGGGTCCCCGAGGTGATGTACGCGGTCGCCCGCCAGGGTGGCCGGATCCCGCCTCGGGTCGCGGTGGTGAAATCGCTCGCGTCCGCGCTCTGCATCGGCGGCGGCGGCTCCGTGGGCCGCGAAGGCCCCATCGTCCAGATCGGGGCCGCCCTTGGCTCCACCGCCGGAGCCCTCCTGCGCATGCGCGAGGAACGGATGCGGCTGCTGGTCGCCTGCGGCGCGGCCGGCGGCATCGCCGCCACCTTCAACGCACCCCTGGCCGGCGTCTTCTTCGCGATGGAGCTGATCCTGCGCGATTTCACGGCCCGCGCCTTCGGCCTGGTGGCCGTCTCCTCGGTCACCGCCAGCGTGATCGGACGCGCGGCCCTCGGCGACCAGCGGTTCCTGGACCTGGTGCCGGTGAGCGCCGGTCACCTGGCCGCGTACGCCCTGTACATCCTGCTCGGCGCGGTGGCCGGAGCCGTGGGCGTGCTCTTCAGCAAGGTGCTCTACGGGGTGGAAGACCTCTGCGACGCCGTCTGGCGCGGCCGACCGGAATGGCTCCGTCCGGCCGCCGGCGGCATCGTGCTGGGCGCGATCCTGCTGGCCCTGCCCGAGATGTACGGGGTCGGCTACCCGGTCCTCGGCAAGGCGGCGGTGGGCGGGTACGCGATCGGATTCCTGCTCGTGCTGCTCGTCGGCAAGATCATCGCGTGCAGCGTCACCATCGGGATCGGCGGCTCGGGCGGCGTCTTCGCACCCAGCCTCTTCATCGGCGCCATGCTCGGCAGCGCCTTCGGGCAGACCATGGACGGCCTCGCCCCCGGAGTGACCGGTTCGGCCACCACCTACGCCGTCATCGGGATGGGCGCGGTCTTCGCGGGCTCTGCCCGCGCGCCGATCACCGCCGTCGTCATCATCTACGAACTGACCGGCGAGTACGGCATCATCCTGCCGCTGATGGTCGCCGTCGCCGTCGCCACCGGGGTCAGTCACGCGCTCAGCCGGGACACCGTCTACACGGCCAAACTCCGCCGCCGCGGGGTCGACCTGGACCTGACCGGCCCGGCCGCCGTCGAGGTCCGGACCGCCATGGGACCGCCACCACCCGCGCTCGCGCCCGGCACCGGCCTGCGCGAGGCGATCACGGCGATGATCGAGGCGGGCGCCGGGCGCTTGCCGCTGGTCGACCGGCACGGCCACTACGCGGGTTCGGTCGGGGCGCTCGCCCTCTCCCGGGCCCTGCACGCGGGACTCTCCGAGTACACGCCCGTCGAGACGGTACGGGACCACCCGCCGGCCCTGCTCGCCGGCCAGTCCCTCCAGGAGGCACTGCCGCTGCTCGCCGCGAGCGAGGGCGACGGCCTCCCGGTCCTGGACGAGGAACGGCTCCGCCTCCTGGGCTGGGTCTCCCACCGCTCGGCCCTGCTGGCCCTCTACCCGCCTTCCCAGCCCACCCCCTGACCCTGGATCAGACGGTCGGGGAGAGCTGGGAACGCACCCATGTGGGATCGGGGTTGGTGTGGGGCCGGCCGGCCACGATGACCGTGGGGACGGTCTCGTTGCCGTCGTTGGCCTCACGTGCCGCCTCGGCTCCCGCCGGGTCGCGCCAGATGTCGACCCAGTGCAGTCGGCCGGCGTTGCGGCCGAGCCGGACGCGCAGCCGTATGCAGTACGGGCATCCGGGCCGCCACAGGACGACCGGCCGGCCGTCGGCCGCACTGCGGCGCCGTGCCTCCAGCAGCGTGATCGGCCTCGGGAAGACGAGGGGCGAGTGCACGCCCGCGAGCACCAGGAACATCAGCAGGAGCACGGCGCCGGTGGCGGGGCCCCCCGTGAACACCGACCCCGCCGCGAAGGCGGAGCCGCAGACCAGGAGCAGCAGGGGCAACTTCCAGGCACGTGTCATGGTCACGCAGGCTACCGAGGAGACGAAGCGCTGCGCGAACCGGGTCGGCCCGGTCGGGACGCCGGCCGGGAGGACGCGCCTACGGGCGCTCCCGCACGATCGTGGCGGCTCACTCCCCGGCGGGCGGCAGGAGTTCACGCACCCGGCGGACGATCTCGGCCCGCTGGCCGGAACGGAGGCCGCCGGGGCACGCGTGGCCTCCCCAGGCGGCGCCACCCATGGCGTGGACGCCCAGACCGGGCTGATCCGGCCGTTCGCTGACGGCCGGCGGCCAGCCGTGCGCGCCGGCGCCCCAGGCGTAGATGCGGGCCACGGCCACGACTTGCGCCTCGGTGAGCGGCCGGGTGGCGAAACCGGAGGTCTCGACCGAGGCCCAGCCCCCGTTGCCGTCCACCTGCGCCCAGGCCCGGTCCAGTACGGACACGTACTGCTCCGTCTCCCCGTCCCGGGAGACCCAGAAGTGCGAGGAGGTCTTGATCCCGGGGGTGTTGAACCTCTCGTACAAAGAGCCCTCGCCCTCCTGGACATGGAGCACGAGCCCGCGCTGCGCGTCACGGTCGCCGTGGACGAAGTTACGCTCCAGCGGGATCTTCGCCACTCCGGGCATCCACCCGGAAGCGGGGGAGACGGTGGCCGAGGCGGTGGGCTGTCCCGCCGCCCGGCCACGGTCGTCCCCGGCCCTTCCGGCTCCGCCGGACCGGGCGGCGGCCACCAGGGAAGCGGCGGTCGCGGCAAGGAACACGGCGCCGCCGCCGGCGAGCAGGCGCCGCCTCGACGGAGGCGGGGGATGAGGGTTGGGATGGGGGTCGGGGTGGGGGTGGCTGGGGTGCATGAGCGATGTCCGGTTCCGGGTGGTGCTTCGCGTGGGGAATCCGCGTCGGGGAACGGCGATTCAACGGGGCGCTCATGATGGGGGCGTGATCGTTTGATGATCGTTCGACGACGGATGCCGGTCCCGGCCTGGCAGGCCCGGCCCGATGGATTGTGACCAATTGGTCATCCCGTGCGCATCACCTGCGCATATGCGCCACAGAGACTGGCGTCTGATCCAGAACGGCACGAGCAAGGCGGTGTACGGCATGACGGCGGTACCGGTGGAGGGCGAGACGCCCGGCGCGACGAGGGACGAGCACCCGGCGAGGACGCCGGGGCCGCACGATGCGCAGACACCGCCCCCCGCCCCCCGACCGGACCGGGCACCCGCGCCGACTCCCGCCCCCCGACCGGACCGAGAGCCCGCGCCGATCCCGGACCCGCGCACGGTCCGGGCGCCGGGGGCATCCCCCGCGACGACGGGCACACCCGATGCGGTGCCGGCGGCAGGGTCCGCGCCGAAGCCCAAGTCCGAGGCGATGCCCGAGTCCGAGCTGGGGGCCGGGTCCGAGCCGATGCCCGAGTCCGCGCTGATGCCCGAGTCCGAGCTGGGGGCCGGGTCCGAGGCGATGCCCAAGTCTGCGCTGGGGGGCGGGTCCGAGGAGATGCCCAAGTCCGAGCCGGCGGCCAAGTCCGAACCGACAACCGGATCCGCGCCGGTGGCCGGGTCCGTGGCCGATGCGGAGCCCGCGTCTGCGCTGGCCGGGCCCGCGACTACTGCTGAACCTGAACCTGCGTCGGATCCCGGCACCGGCCCTGAGGCTGGGGCCAGGGTTGTGTCAGCGTCTCCTGCCGAAGCTGAGGCTGCTTCTGCCCCGGCTCCTGCTTCCGCACTCGGGGTTGTTCCTGCGGCTACGGCCGGGGCTGCGTCTGCTGCCGAAGCAGAGACTGCTCCCGCTCCCGCTCCTACTCCTGGGCGTCGGGGTGGGCCTGCGGTTGAGGCCGGGTCAGGGCCTGCCTCCGCCGAAGCTGCGACTGCGCCTACTCCCGGATCAGCGGCTGGGCTTGAGGCAGAGCCTGAGGCCGAGGCCGCATCTGCCGCCCTTCCTGAGGCTGAGTCAGCCCCCGGACCCGCCTCCAGCTCCGCCCCCGGACCCGCGTCCGCCTCCGGCTCCGGCCCCGCCCAGGCTTCTGGCCCCGGCTCCGCCTCCAGCCTTGGCTCTGCCCCCGGCCCCGCCCAGGCTTCTGCCTCCGGCCCCGGCTCCGACTCTGCCCGCGGCTCGGTCTCCGGTCCCGGCTCCGACTCTGCCCCCGGCTCGGCCTCCGGCTCCGCCTCCGGCCCTGGCTCTGCCTCCGCCTCCGGCCCCGGCTCTGCCCACGGCTCGGCCTCCGGCCCTGGCTCTGCCTCCGCCTCCGGTTCTGCCTCGGCCTCGGCCTCGGGCTCCGGGTCTGGGGACGCTGCCCGCATGGGGCTCGTTTCGTGGACGGGGGCCGCTGTCGGGTCGGAGTCTGTGCCGGGCGGCGGTTCTGGCGCTGGTCGTCCCGTTCTGCCTCCTGAGTCGGACTCCGAGAAGACGAGCAAGTTCATCGCGCTCAAGCCGTTGGACGAGGTCCCCTCGGCGCCGGCGTCGGCGTCGGCGTCCGTGCCGACGTGGGCGGTGGCGTCAGGGGCTGCGCCGCTCCCTGCGCGGCGTGCCCCCGCCGGGCCGGCGGCTCCGGGCGCCCCGGGGCCCGGACAAGGATCGGGTTCCGTCCCGGCTCGGGAGCCCCGGCCGTCCGCGGGGACCGCCCCGGCTACGGGAGGGGCACTGGGTGTCGACCCCGGGCGGGGGACCAACCCGGCGCCGGGACGGGCTCCGAGTTGGGGAAGGGCGCCGGGTGCCGGCCCCGCGACGGAGACGGCCCCGGGAACCGCTCCGGCCCCGGGCGCCGATCCGGGCACCGCTCCGGCCCCGGGGGCCGGTTCGGTGTCGGGGCGGGTCCCGGGCTTCGGTACCGCGCAAGGGGAGGTTTCCGTCCCCGAGGGGACCACCGAGCAGCCGTTGCCCGCGCTCGGTCTGCTCGCGGAGCTCACCAATACCCCGCCGCCGCCCGAGACCCCCGGCCGGACGGTGGCCCGCCGGGTCCGGATCTGGGTGCCGCCGCTGCTCCTGCTGGTCGCCGTACTGGCCGTCGTACAGGCGCTGCGGCCGCTGCCCGACGCCGTCCTCACCAGCGGGGGCGCCGCGACCTCCGTCACCCTCGACGGCCGTTTCGAGGTGCCCTGGCCGGAGAAGGGCCAGGCCGCCGTACGGATCGGCGGCGCGGGCGACGTCGGGACGTTCGGGGAGCAGAAGCCCGTGCCCACGGCCAGCGTCGCCAAGGTCATGACCGCCTACGTGATCCTCAAGGACCACCCGCTGAAGAAGGGCGAGGACGGCCCGCAGATCGAGGTCGACGCCAAGGCCGTCGCGGAGGGCGCCTCGAAGAGCGAATCGCGCATCGAGGGCCTGACGGCCGGCACCCGCTTCTCCGAGCAGAACATGCTGAAGATGCTGATGATCCCCTCGGGCAACAACATCGCCCGCCTGCTGGCCCGTTGGGACACCGGAAGCGACTCCGAGGCCGCGTTCGTGGAGAAGATGAACGCCGAGGCCAAGGCGCTCGGCATGACCTCCACCACGTACACCGACCCGAGCGGACTCGACCCCAAGACCGTGAGCACCGCCGCCGATCAGCTGAAACTGGCCGAGGAGGTCATGAAGTCCGACGCGTTCCGGGCGATCGTCAGGCTCCCCCAGGCGTCCGTCCCCGGTCTGAGCGAGCCGCTCATCAACAACAACGGCGACCTGCTCATCGACGGACTCAGCGTCAGCGGCATCAAGACCGGATCCAGTTCGGCGGCCGGCGGCGCGCTGATGTGGGCGGCGTACAAGACGGTGGGCGACAAGACCCCGCTGATCCTCGGCACGATGCTCGACCAGCACGTCACCGGCGCCGACCCCGACGGCGCCAACAGCCTGAAGCTGGTCAAGCAGAACAGCAAGAAGGTCATCGAGGCCGTCCGCGGGGCACTGATCCCGGCCGGCGCGATCAAGAAGGGCCAGGTCGTCGGTTACGTGGACGACGGGCTCGGTACCCGGACCCCGGTGGTGGCCACCCGCGACACGACCGCCGTAGCCGTGCCGGGGCAGCAGCTCGCTCTCAGCCTGACCGTCGACGGCGACGGCCTCCCCACGCACGCGCCGGCCGGCACCGGGATCGGGACCCTGACCATCGGCACCGGACCGGGCGCCCCGACGGTCCCCGTGGCCCTCCAGAAGGACCTGTCCGAACCGTCCCTCGGCGCGAAACTCCTCCGCCTCGGCTAAAGGTTGTTGCAGAAGGTCCGGCTTCGGCAGTCCGGAGTGGTGTTTGACCTGTTGGTTCACCGTGTCGTGGCGAGGTTGTGCATGGTGGCGACGGCTTGGACGGCGTGGTGGAGGCCGTTGCCTTTCTGGCGGCAGTCGCGGAGGATCTTCCAGTTCTTCATGCGGGCGAAGGTGTGCTCGACGCGGGCGCGGACCCGTCGGTGTTCGGCGTTGTCTTCTTCCTGGCCGCGCAGGAGGGGGCGTCCGGCTCGTCTGCGGTGCGGGACGATCAGCCCGGTGCTCAGGTAGGCGCCGTCCGCGATGACCGTCGTCCCGGCCGCCGTCACCGGCAGGTCCGAATCCCGCCAGACGTGGGCATCGGCCTTGTTGCCCGGTGCCGGCCGTGCCGAGGCGACGACCAGGCGGCTTTCCGCGTCGATGATGACCTGCACGTTTGCCGAGAACCGGTAGTTGCGGGACGAGGCGGCCACGGTGCGGTCGCGGACCGGGATCAAGGTGCCGTCCACGATCCACAACCGGTCCACGTCGGCGACCGGCCGCGGGGCCGGCTCCAGCGCGAGGAGCGGTCCGAGCTTGTTGATCACCCGGCAGACGGTGGCCGGGGAGATCCCGAACAGCGGCGCGAGCTGGCGCATCGTGAGGTTCGTGCGGTAGTACACCGCCACCAGCAGCACCCGGTCCGCCAGCGGCAGACACCACGGACGCCCACCACCGGGCCCGTCACCGCCCCGCTCCCGCACCACCTTCACCAGCTTCGCGAACCGCTCGAACCGCAAGCCGGTGAACGTCTCAACCCACAACACCTCAGCCCGCAACACCCCACCCATACAAGAGAAATGCCCCATCACAGACGTTCTGTAACAACCTTTAGGGCCTGTTTGAGAAGTTGCTGGTGTGCTGGGTGGGTCGTCCGGGAAAGTCGCGGGCGGCCATCCAGATCGTGAGGTCGCGGGCGATCCGGTCGATGCTGGTCTCGCTGACGACGTCGTGTTCGCGGCGGGTGTTATCGCGGCGGACGACCTCGTAGCCACCTTCGTCCAGGACGGCGACGGAGGTGAACCAGACCGGGTCGTCTTCGTCGGGCTGGATGACGACGAAGGTGTTGTCCGAGTCGTTGAGGTCGTCGATCAGCATGAACAGGGCATCCTCGGACGGGTCGTCGATGTGGTCGCCGCTCTCGCTCTCGGCCCGGTAGTACGCAGCCCCCATCGTCCCTGTCTCCCCTCAACCCGCTGACTCGATCGCGGCCAGAATGGCATGCGGGACCGACACGTCCGGCAGGTCACAGCCATTCGTTGATCGCGGCGATGAGGACGGTGGCTCCGAAGCGGACCGCGAGTTTGTCGAAGCGGGTGGCAACCGCCCGGTGCCGCTTCAGCCGGTTGATGCCGCACTCGACCGCGTGCCGGGCCTTGTAGTCATCACGGTCGAAGGCCGGAGGCCGCCCGCCCGACATCCCCCGGCGCTTACGGTGACCGGCCTGATCGGACGGTTCCGGAATGGTGCGGCGGATCCCGCGCCGCCGGAGATAGGCACGGTTCGCGCGCGATGAGTAGGCCTTGTCGGCCCGCACCCGCAACGGGCGGACCCGGGGCCGGCCCAGGCCGAGACGAGGGACCCGGATAGCTTCCAGCACTGCCGTGAACTGCGGGCTATCTCCCCGCTGACCGGCTGTGACCAGCAGGGATAACGGCCGCTGGCCTTGCTCACAGGCCAGGTGAATCTTTGTGGTCCAGCCGCCGCGGGACCGGCCCAGGCCGTGATCGTCCGGTTCGGACCGGTGGCCGCCCGGCGGCTCTTTCTGGGTTCGACCGTCCCGACGGGCGCCGGCCGCGTGTTGATGCGCCCGGCAGATCGTGGAGTCGACGTTCACGTCCCAGGTGATCAGCCCGGCGGCATCCGCTCGGGCCTGCAACCCGGTCAGCACCGACGACCAGACGCCATTGCGCTGCCAGCGCCGGAACAGCCCATAGACCGTCTGCCACGGACCGTATTCCGTGGGCAGATCACGCCACGGGGCGCCGGTACGCACCCGCCAGCGGATTCCGTCGATCAACCGCCGCCGGCACACCGAAGCCTTGCCCACCCCCGCGACCGGCAACAACGGCCCCAGCACCGCCCACTGGCCATCTGAAAGATCCCCTCGCCCCACACCGAGATCATCACGGCACGAGCCGAGACACGGACCCCAGTTCTAAAGCACGACCTAGGCGCTGTCGTCAAAGTGGCCTCGGTGAGACCCGTGGCATCCAGCACCGTAGGCCGCGCGGCGGCATCCAGGTGAGGGGAGACGCTCCGATATTCCGGCAGCTGTGGCCACTGGCTGCGCCGATATCCTCTCCGAGAACAGCCCCGACGAATTGCGAGAAGCCAGTGATCCGAGACCTGTACAACGTCCGGGTGCAGCCTAGGGAAGGCGGCTCCACGCCGCTGACCGAGGAGGAAGAGCAGCGCGTGCGGGCGGTGTTCTTCAGCGATCTCGGCAACACCATCGCCGAACGAGGCTGGGTCCGGTTCCCGGCATACTCGCCGGAGGAACGTCGCCGACTCGTCGATGTCGCGCACCGTCTCAGTGCTCATTGGGGGCAGCAGGTGTTCATCGAGGCCGAAGACCAGTGCGCCATGAAGCTCTATCTCGCCGGGCACGGATCGCAGCCGGCGAATCCGTTGCTGCCGTAGGCGGGAAAACGCTGTCTGCGTGACTAGTGGATCATGGTCGGGTGATAGGTCGCCATGAACTGTCGGACGCCGAGTGGGAGTTCATCCGTCCTCTGTTGCCTCGGTCGGAACGGGGGAGGAAACGGCTGGATGACCGGACGGTCCTGAACGGGATCGTCTGGAAGTTCCGGACGGGCACGGCTTGGCGGGACGGCCCGGAGAGGTTCGGATCCTGGGCCACGCTGCACACCCGCTTCCGTCGATGGGCCAAGGACGGCACCTTCGAGCGGATGCTCCGGGAAGCACGGGCACGGGCGGACGCCGCCGGTGAGGTCAACTGGTTGGTATCAGTCGACTCCACCATCGTCCGCGCCCACCAGCACGCTGCCGGGGCCCGAAAATGGGGGCTCCGCAGCCCTGGTCTTGGACGCTCCCGAGGCGGTCTGACCAGCAAGATTCATCTTGCTTGCGATGCCTTGGGCCGCCCGCTCGCGTTCACCGTCACGGGCGGCAACACCAACGACGGCACTCAGTTCACCGACGTGATGGTCGCGATACGGGTACCTCGCATCGGCCCGGGACGGCCCCGGGTGCGGCCTGCCCCCGTCTTGGGCGACAAGGGATACAGCTCCAGAGCTATCCGCACCTGGCTACGGCGGCGCGGCATCGGCCACACCATCCCCGAGCGGGCCGACCAGGTCCGCAACCGGCTCCGGCGCGGCAGCCTCGGCGGTCGCCCTCCGGCCTTCGACAAGGAGCTCTACAAGCGGCGCAACATCGTGGAACGGTGCTTCAACCGCCTCAAGCAGTGGCGCGGCATCGCAACCCGGTACGACAAGACCGCCGAGTCCTACCAAGCCGCCGTCACCCTCGCATCGCTCCTGATGCGGGCGTGACATTTGACGACACGCTCTAGGGCCGCCTGTCGCGAAGGCGGGTCCTTGTGCTCCGTGCCATGACCCGGGAGGTAATGGCACGGAGCGGTCGGCACGGGCGAGAATGCCGATCTCGCCGCGTCGGCCGGACGCGGATGCCGGATCGGAGTGATGAGTCGTGTCCACAGCCGTACCCGCAACCACCCGCGCCGTGCTGGAGGAACTGCTGCGCCGGATCGGCGAGGGCGATCCCGAGCGCATCGCCGAGATGTACGCCGAACGGGGCGACTGGAGACTGGACTGGCCGGAGGCCGAGCACGGCCGGCCCGCCACCCCGTGGATCCGCCATCGTGCCACCCGTGCCGATGCCGCCGCTCATTTCCGCGAACTCGCCGAGCACCACGTGCCCGGGCAGGCGGCGACCGAGATCGAGCGCGTCCTCATAGACGGAAACGACGCGGTCGTGCTCGGCGAGATCCGTCAGACGGCCCGCCCCACCGGACGCGCCTATCGCGCCCGGTTCGCGTTGCACCTCACTGTCGAGGACGGCCTCGTCACCCGGCACCATGTCTACGAGGACAGCCTTGCCGTCGCCCAGGCGTTCGATGTGAAGGAGCCGGGCGGGGATCGCTGAGGCATCGGCGAAGTCGTCGGCCTCAGCCACGCACGGGTATACGGGCGTCGCCTAGCGCGCGCCCGGGAGCCGGACCGTCACCACGAGACCGCCGGCCGGACGGGGGGCGAGGTCGAGGGTGCCGGTGTGGGCGCGGACGATGCTCTGCACGATGGCCAGACCGAGGCCGGCGCCGGCGTGCTCGTCGGTGCGTACGCGTTCCGTCGCGCGGCGGAAGGGTTCGGTGAGCGTCGGGACCAGTTCCGGCGCGAGCCGGGGGCCCGTGTTCTCGACCCGCAGCACGCTCGTGCCGCCGTCCTCCTCGGTGTGGACCGTCACGGTCCCGCCGGTGGGGAGGTTGTGGACGACGGCGTTCTGAACGAGGTTCGTCACCATCCGCAGCAGGAGCTCCGCGGAGCCGTCGGTCCGGGCCGCCCCGCCGGTGACGTCGAGGTTGATGCGGCGCTGCTCGGCGAGGGGGAGCAGGGTTTCGGCGGCTTCCTCGGCGAGGAGCGAGAGGTCGACGCCCTCGCGGGCGAAGTCCGCGCGGTCGCCGTGGCTGAGCAGCAGGAGGGCCTCGGTGAGGTCGATCGCCCGCGCGTTCACGACGTGCAGGCGTTCGATGAGCTCGCCCCGGTCGAGGGTCGGGTCCTTGCGGGCCACGTCGAGGAGCGTCCGGGAGATGGCCAGGGGGGTGCGCAGCTCGTGGGAGGCGTTCGCCGCGAACCGCTGCTGCTCGGCCACGTGGGACTCCAGCTGTTCGAGCATCGAGTCGAACGCGTCGGAGAGTTCACGGAATTCGTCCTGGCGGCCCGTCATGTGGATCCGGTGGGACAGCGACCGGTTTCCGGCCGTCCGCGCCGCGTCCGTGATCCGGGTGAGGGGCGCGAGCATCCGCCCGGCGAGGATCCACCCGCCCACGAGGCCGAGCACCAGCAGGAACGCCAGTACCGCGGCCGCCCTCGGAGCGAAGACGCGCAGGAGGTTGGAACGGATGGGGAACACGCCGTTGGCGGGGGGCTCGGCGGACACGATGAGCGCGCGGTCGGGGACGTACCGCAGGAGGAACAGCCACACCGCCGCGAGCAGCAGGACGCCGGCGACCATGAGGAATCCGGCGTAGCTGAGGGTGAGTTTGGAGCGAACGCTCCATCCGGGGGCTCTCTTGGCAACCCGGTGCACGACCTGGTGCACGACCTGGTGCACGACCTGGTTCATGCCCTGGTTCATGAGGTGGTGCTCCCGGTCTCCGGCTGGGCGTCGATGCGGTAGCCGACACCGGGCACCGTGGCGATGATCCACGGTTCGCCGAGCCGTTTGCGCAGGGCCGAGACGGTGATGCGCACGGCGTTGGTGAGGGGGTCCGCGTTCTCGTCCCAGGCCCGTTCCAGCAGGTCCTCGGCGCTGACGACCCCGCCCTCGGCGGCGACGAGGACTTCCAGCACGGCGAACTGCTTGCGGGTGAGCGCGACGTAGCGCCCGTCGCGGAAGACCTCCCGGCGGAAGGGGTCGAGCCGCAGGCCCGCGATCTCGCGGACCGGGGGCCGGGCGTACGCGCGCCTGCGGTCGAGCGCCCGCAGCCGCAGGACGAGCTCCCGCAGCTCGAACGGCTTGGTGAGGTAGTCGTCGGCGCCGAGCCCGAACCCGGACGCCTTGTCGTCGATCCGGTCGGCAGCGGTGAGCATGAGGATCGGGATGCCGCTGCCGGAGGCGACGATGCGGCGCGCGACCTCGTCGCCGGAGGGGCCGGGGATGTCACGGTCGAGGATCGCGAGGTCGTAGGAGTTCACGCCGAGCAGTTCCAGGGCGGTGTCGCCGTCGCCGGCGATGTCGGCGGCGATCGCCTCCAGCCGCAGGCCGTCTCGGACGGCCTCGGCCAGGTAGGGCTCGTCCTCGACGATCAGTACGCGCATGCCCGAAGCCTAGACACCGGGACATATCGCCGTCGTATGCGTGGCGCCCATCGGGTACGGGCGTCAGCCCGCCGGAGACAGGACGGGCTCGGGCCGGTCCGACGGCTCCGGCGCCGTGGTGCGCCACCAGCGGCGCGAAGCCAGCGCGGCCAGGGCGGCGCCGGTGGCGTTGACCAGGACGTCGTCCACGGAGGAGACCCGGTCCAGTTGCAGGACGTACTGCGCCACCTCGATCAGGACCGAGCATCCCGCCCCGAGGGCCAGCACCCTCGGCACGGAGGCCAGTGCCGCCCACCGCATCGGGGCGAAGAACCCCAGCGAGGCGAAGACCAGCAGGTTGCCGCCGATGCCGAGCGGCCCCATCGTGACGAGGTCGCGCAGCGGTACCAGGCTGAACCGGCCGGGAACGATTCCGGCTCCGGACCCCGGCATCATGGTCATCCACACGAACGGCAGCGTCCCGTGCACCATGCCGACCTCGGCCAGGGAGATCCGCCACGCCGATGCGACGCCCGCGGCACGCCGGCGGCGCGCCAGGGCCCACACGAGCAGCAGGGCCGGCGGCACGGCCACGAGGGTCATGAGGACCACGCCGTTGAACGTGTCGAAGCATCCGTGCCACTGCCCGGCCATGCACCTCGGCGCGGACATCAGGAGCGGCCCGCGCATGACGTACAGGACGCTCGCCGCGCCGAGGGCCGCCAAGCCGAGGAGTACGACCCTGCGCGTGCGGCGGGGCGGTGGCGACGGGGAGGCGTTGTGGTTCATGTTCCCAGGGGAGTCGGTGGGCCGTTGCGAGGCCGTATGCGATTTTCGATACGCCCGCGATAGGGCAGCGATGAGCCGCCTACAGCGGCGCCTCGACGACGAAGAACAGGAAACAGGGTGTGCTCGCAAGGTCCTGGAAGCCGTCGGGGAACAGCTCCCGGGCAGCCGGGTCCGGCTGGGGTTCGCTGATGACGGACAACCGGAACCCGGCGGCGGCGAAGGCACCGGTCATCGCGTGCAGGGACTTGCGCCAGAACGTCATCGGGACGGCCGTCCCGATGAAGGTCCAGTCGAAGGAGTAGCTGCCGGCCGCGAAGTAGTCGGGGCGGGGGTCCTGGATCGTGTAGGCCACGAAGGGGTGGTCCACGGACGCGATCAGACGGCCGCCGGGCCTGAGGACGCGCCGCAACTCGGCCAGCGTCGGTCCCCAGTCCTCCAGGTAGTGCAGCACCAGCGACGCGACCACGTCGTCGAACGCGCCGTCGGCGAACGGCAGGCGCTCACGCAGGTCGACCAGGTGCAGGGCCGCGTCGTCACCGAGCCGCCGCCTGGCCAGCGCCAGCATGCCGGCGCTGGAGTCGAGGCCGGTGACGACCGCACCGCGATCGCGCAGGGCCGCGGTGAGGGGGCCCGAGCCGCACCCCGCGTCCAGGATCCGGCGGCCGGAGACGTCCGCAGCGAGGGCCAGCATCGCGGGCCGCTCGTAGAAGGCGTTCACGAGGCTGCCCTCGTTCTCCGCCGCGTACGCCTCGGCGAAGCCGTCGTAATCATTGGCCCGATCCTGACCCTGACTCTGATCCCGATCATGTTCCATCGCGGCAGCCTAGTAGTCACATGATCTGCCGGACCAGGGGCTGAGGCGGGGGAGCCGGCCGCTCGGGCGGTGTCCACCCGCTCCACGCGGGAACGGCTTCGCATGCCGAGAGCCAGGCGGCCGGGACGCCGCCGGTGCCGGTGCGCGCCGCTACGACTCCGCCCGCGATCGCGCACGTCGTGTCGCGGTCGCCCCAGCCGCCGACGGTCTGCCACAAGGCCTCCGGCAGGTCGTCCAGCTGCCCCGCGGCGGACCACAGGGCGAACGGCACGGTGTCGCGGGCCGAGATCCGCCATCCCGAGCCCAGTATGGACGCGGCACGGTCCACCGGCGTGGCCGCGGGGAGTCCGGCGGCCACCCGCAGCCCGGAGCCGACCTCGCTGCCCGGTACGTACCCGGCGACCTCCCGGAGGAACTCCGCGCGGACCGGGGCGTCGTGGCCCGCGCTCGCCGCCGCCAGCGCGGCGGCCACCGCCACGGCGACGGCGCCCGCGACCGCCTCGGGATGGGCGTGCGTGGCCCGCGCGGAGAGCCGGGCTTGCGCGGCGGCCTCCTCCGGGTCGTTCCGGAACCAGGCCCCGAGCGGAGCGACCCGCATCGCGGCGCCGTTGCCGTAGGAACCCTGCCCGCCGAACTGCTCGCCGGTGACATCCCGCCAGGCCTCGCCCGCGCCGATCCGTTCCAGCACCTCGTGCATGGAGGCCCCGTACTTGCGGCCCGAATCCCGCGCGTACTCGGCGGCGAACTCCCGTGCCAGAGCGCCGGGCCGGACCTCCCCGTGAGCCGTGAGGTGGGCGAAGAGCACGAACGCCATGGCGGAGTCGTCCGTCCACCGCCACGGGGCGGGGCGGAGCCCGCGAGCCGCCCACTGCTCCTCGACGTTCTCGCCGGAGAGAGTGAACCAGCTGTCGCCGAAGGCATCGCCCATCACCAGCCCGTCCAGGGAGGCGTGGGCGGATGGGGCGTACGGCGGGCGGCTCATCGGAGGTCCTTCGGACGGGGTGGACTGGCCGGGCCATCCTCTCCGTCCGCGGCTGCCGCGCGCGAGCCGATTAGGGCGCGTCCCCCTCGGGTCCCGTCCCCCTCGGGTCCCGTCCCCCAGGCCGTCAGGCCCCGTCGACGACGACCCCGGTGTTCTGGCAGGCGGTCAGCAGCCAACGGTCGTCCGGCTGCTTCGCGATGACGTACAGGGGGGCGCCCTCGCTCTCCTCGCCCGGGGAGACGTAGCGCTGGCGGACCTTGACGGCCGCGACGTCGGGGCGGATGAAGAGCACGTGGACCACCTCGTAGGTGACCTGGCCGTCCCAGTTCGCCGCGGGCAGCACCTTGCGGGTGAACTCCGAGATCGCCTCCAGACCGATGAGGACCTTGCCGTGGGCCGTCGTCCAGATCGCGTCGGGGTGGAAGAGCCCGAGGAACTCCTCGGGGTCCTTGGTCCGCTGGGAGTGCTCGACGGTGGCGACGAGCCGGCCGATCGCTTCGATGTCCGCCGCGCGGGACGGTGATTCCGTGGTCATGGGGATCATGGTGATGCCTCAAGCACGGTTGAGGTCAAGTGTGTTGAGGTGTGAAGTTCCCCGGCGGCCGGATCGCCTACGGATCGCCTACGGGGCGCCTGCGGATCCCTACGGGATCGGAGACACGGTCACGCAGCCGCCGGCCATGGCTGCCTCGCCCTTGGCCTCCTTGATGACCTTGCCCTTGTAGATGACCTTGCAGGTGAGGTCGGCGCTGTTGTCGACCGAGCTGGGGGAGACCGCCGGGGGCATGATGCCGCGCAGCGTGACCGTCTTCGACCAGGCGGTGCCCGGCTGCTCGGCGGTCACGAGGTTCGGCGCGATGGCCGTGCCGCCTCCGTCGTGGAAGGAGACGGAGTCGACGGTCTTGCCGGTGACCTCGTAGGTGACCTCATAGGTCTCGTCCACCACCTTGTCGACCTGCTCCACGGCCTTCTCGGTCGTGGCGGTGGAGCAGCCGGCGGCGGCGAGCGCCAGGCAGGCCAGGGCGAGGGCGGGGAGAGTGGCGGGGGATGATTTGCGCATGGCTGGAGGGTAAAGTTAAAGAATCCGTAAAGTCAATTTCGGGTCAATGGGTGGGGCTCGCCTGGGGGGATTGGCTGTGCTGCGGCCTTTGCTAATCGGAAATCCTGGAGCGCGTCACGCCTCCTTGCAGCTGCCTCCGGCGGCGTCCGGAGTGAAGGACTTCGCGAGGGAGGCGTCCAGGGTGAGGCCGGCGCCGGTGGTCCGGGCTCCGGTGAGGCTGACCCCCTCGGGCAGGTCGCCGACCTCCACGGTCCGGGGTGCGAGCTGCTCGGCCAGGCCGCCCGCCCCGGGCAGCCCGCGCACGGTGGCTATCGGCAGTTCGCGCCCCAGTACGGTCACCGTGTTCGGGGTGATCGTGAGGCCGCTCGCCGTGGTGTCGGTGCTCGCGTGCACCGTGACGGGCAGGCCCAGACCGCCCACGGTCCCGGTGAGGGTGAGCCCCTTCGCGTCGCCGCCCACCTTCAGGCCCTCGATGCCCGCGGTGGCTTCCCCCGAGTCGGCCAGGCGCTTCTGCAGGGCTTCGTAGGGGATGGTGACCGTCGCCCGGCCGCCGCTCATGCCGCCGTCGCGCGTGACGTCGTACAGGTCGGCCTTGACGTCCACGTCCATGTCCATGCCGGCGCGTCGTACGTCCTCGGCCGCCAGGTGTACGGAGCCCACCTGGCCGGTCAGCGCGCGGAGTCCGGCGAAGGTGCCGGAGAGCTCCGCGGTGACGGGTCCGCGGGCCTGGAGGCGACAGCCCGCCGCCCGTGCGATGCGGTCTTGGGCGGTGTGTTCGACCGCGAGGTCGGCCGCGAAGGCGCCGATCAGGGCGGTGGCTATGCCGGCGGCGACCAGGGCGGGGGTGCGGCGGAGCTTCATGGTGCGGCGGATCCGATCTGCTTCAGCATTCCGAAGGCCTCCAGCAGGAGGGCGGAGGGCGGGGTGTCGGTGAAGGTGCCGTTCGCACGGCGCCGGCGTTGGGTGCGCAGGACGGCGCGGACGGCGGACAGGGCGGCGCCGGCGATCACCCCGGCGCGCAGGTCGGCCTCGGGGGTGTCGGCGGGGAGCCGGTTCAGCACGAGGAGCGTGAGCCGGTCCTCGAATTCGGCGAAGAGCTGCACGAGTTGGGCGGCCACCACGCGCTCGTCACCCGCGATGGCCACCGAGTGGGTCAGGGCGGTGAGGCTGGACGCCGCGAACGGGGCCACCGCGGCGATCAGGGCGTTGCAGACCGCGTCGAGCGGGGCCTCGTGCGCCGGGCGCCGGGCCAGTTCCGCCTCGACGTACGCGAACAGGTCGACGCTGTCGGGCAGGAGCAGTGCTTCCTTGCTGTCGAAGTAGCGGAAGAAGGTGCGCTCGGAGACGTTCGCGCAGGCGGCGATGTCCGCGACCGTGGTGCCCGCGAAACCGTGCTCGGCGAACAGCGCGGCGGCGCCCTCGCGCAGCAGTGCGCGCGTCCGCTCCTTCTTCCGCTCGCGCAGGCCGTGCTCGGCCGTCGCCGCCTCCGGCTCGGAGTGGGGCGGGGGCGCGGAGACGGGCGCGGCCGGATCTTGGTTCACCGTCGAAGCCTAGCAATGGCGTCAGCCCTGTCAATCGTCATGACTGACAATTGTCAGTCGTGACATTTTCTGCCAAGGTGTTTCGTGTCAGTCCTGACACTTCCTGGAGGCGTCGTGCAATCCCCTCTCGGCCGAACGAGCCGTCGTGGCCGTCGCAGCCATCGCAGCCGACTCGGCCGCCTCGGCGGCTTCTGCGCCCGCCACCCCGTCTGGGTGATCGCGGCCTGGCTCCTGCTGCTGGCCGGCGCGATGGCGGGCAGCCGGCTCGCCGCCCCGGTCTACAGCGACCAGATCAGCCTCCCGAGCACGCAGTCCCGTACCGGCGCCGACCTGCTGGCCGCGTCCGCCCCCGGGGTCGGGGATCCCAACGGACGCGTGGTCTTCCACGTCGATTCCGGCTCCCTGGCCGGGCACCGCCAGGCCGTCGACGAGAGCGCGGCCCAGCTCGCCCGGATGCCCCACGTCACCGCCGCGTCCCCGGTCGTCACCAGCGCGGACGGCCGTACCGCCTACACCACCGTCTCCTTCGACCGGCAGGTCAAAACCCTCGGGCACGAGTACACCGCCACCCTCGACAAGGCCACCGCCGCGGCCCGTGCCTCGGGCGTGGAGGTCGCGTACGGCGGGGACCTGAACCAGGTCGTCCGGCCGCCGGCCGACGACAAGGCGCGCGAGGCGGCGGGCGTCCTCGTGGCCCTGCTGATCCTCCTGCTCGCCTTCGGCAGCGTCGCCGCCGCCCTGCTGCCGCTGCTTACCGCGGTGGTCAGCGTCGGTGTGGGGCTCGGAATCGTCGGCATCGTGGCGGGCGTCGTCAGCTTCGCGACCGCCGCCCCCACCCTGGCCACCATGATCGGTCTCGGCGTGGGCATCGACTACGCCCTCTTCCTCACCACCCGCTTCCGCCAAGACCTCCTCGACGGGCACGATCCGGTCGACGCGGCCGCCCGTACCGCCGCCACCAGCGGACGCGCCGTCCTGGTGGCCGCCGTCACCGTCGCGGTGGCCATGCTGAGCCTGTACACCTGCGGACTGACCTTCATCGGCCGCATGGGCCTGGCCGCGACCCTCGTCGTGGTCGTCACCGGGGCGGCCGCCCTGACCCTGGTGCCGGCCGCACTGGGCCTGGTGGGGCGCCGGATCGACCGGTTCACGCTGCGCCGCCCGGTCGCCGAGACCTCCGGTGACCAGGACGGCTGGCACCGCTACGCCGCCCTCGTGGCGCGGTACCCGTGGAAGTTCCTCACCGCGGGCACCCTGCTGCTCGCGCTGTGCGCCGTACCGCTGTTCTCGATGCGCCTGGGCCACGTGGACGACGGCGCCGACCGGGCGGGCAGCACCACGCGCACGGCCTACGACTGGATCGCCGAGGGCGAGGGTCCCGGCTTCGGCCCCGGGGCCAACGGCCCCTTCCTCCTGGTGGCCGATCTCCACGGGGCCACCGTTCCGGCCGACCGGATCGGCGCCGACCTCACGGCGGCGCTGCGGGACACGGCCGGGATAGCCCGGTTCACCCCGCTCGCGCCCAGCCCTGACGGCCGCCTGCTCGTCTCCACCGTCACCCCGGCCACCGGACCGCAGAGCGCCGGCACGGGCAGCCTGTTCACGACGCTGACCGGGACCACCCTGCCGACCGCGCTCGACGGCACCGGCGCGGAGGGCTATCTCACCGGATCCACCGCCGGGCAGCTGGACTTCCGCGACACCGTCAAGGACCGGCTGCCCCTCATCATCGGCATCGTGCTGGCCGCCGCGCTCGTCCTGCTGACCTTCGTGTTCCGCAGCGTGGTGGTTCCGCTCAAGGCGGTCGTGCTGAACCTGTTCACGACCGCCGCGTCCTACGGGGTCCTCGTCGCGGTGTTCCAGTGGGGCTGGGGGAGCGGGCTGATCGGGGTGTCGGAGCCCGTCCCCATCGAGTCGTTCGTCCCGATGATGATGTTCGCGATCGTCTTCGGCCTCTCGATGGACTACGAGATCTTCCTGCTCTCCGCCATCGCCGGTTCCTGGCACCGCACCGGGGACAACACCCTGGCCGTCGGTACGGGCCTGGCGGCCACCGGCCGGGTCATCTCCAGTGCGGCGCTCATCATGACCGCGGTCTTCCTGTCCTTCGCGGCTTCGCCCACGGTCGTGGTGAAGATGCTCGCGGTGGGCCTGGCGGTGAGCGTGATCCTGGACGCCACCGTGGTGCGGCTGGTGCTGGTCCCGTCGGCGATGTTCCTGATGGGCCGGGTCAACTGGTGGCTGCCGCCCTTCCTGGACCGGCTCCTGCCGCGGCCGCACGGCGAGGAACGGCCGGAGGGGTCGCGGGGGCCGGGCGCGGCACCGGAGGGGGAGGAAGCCGGAGCCGGAGTGGGAGCCGGACCGGCGGCCGGAGCCTGACGGCTGGGGGCTGGGGGCTGGGGGCTGCGGGCAGCGGCAGCCGCAGCCGCAGCCGCAGTCCGCAGTCGTGGGCACGGGCAGCGGTCGCGGTGAGGCATGATCGGGGGATGTCTGATCGCATCATCGCCGCCTGCGACGGGGCGGCCAAGGGAAATCCCGGGCCGGCCGCATGGGCCTGGGTCATCGCCGACGCCCACGGGAACCCTGAGCGCTGGGAGGCCGGGCCGCTCGGCCGGGCTACCAACAACGTGGGCGAACTCACCGCCCTGCAGCGGCTGCTGGAGGCCGTGGCCCCCGGCACGGCCGTGCAGGTGCGGATGGACTCCCAGTACGCCATGAAGGCCGTGACCCAGTGGCTCCCGAACTGGAAGCGCAACGGCTGGAAGAACGCCGCGGGCAAGCCGGTGGCCAACCGCGAGCTCGTCGAGAGCATCGACGCCCTGCTGACCGACCGGGACGTGGAGTTCCGCTACGTCCCCGCGCACCGCGAGGACGGTGACCACCTGAACGCGATCGCCGACCAGGCGGCCAGCGACGCGGCCGTGAGCCAGGAGCCGGCCGGTACCGCGCTGGGTCACGCGTCCATGCCGGTCCCGGCGCCGGCCCGCAGCACTCCGGCCCGCAGCACCTCGGCCCGCGGCGCCTCCGCCCGCCGGACGACCGGAGCAGCGCCGGCCAAGAGCGCGACCGCCACCAAGACCGCCGGCCGGGCCGGGGTGACCATCAAGGCCAAGTTCCCCGGCACCTGCCCCTGCGGGAAGCAGTACGCGGCGGGGGAGAAGATCAGCAAGCTCGGATCGCGCTGGGGGCACCCCGACTGCGGCGGAGACCCGGACGCCGGATAGCGCCCGCCGGGCGCGGCCGGGGAGGGCGGGTTCTACGCAATCCTTTCGTTCGAAAGGAAACGTAAGTTTCCGCTCGCGCGCGCTACCCTGACCTCGACCAGGGACGCAGTCGAGGGGAGCTCCACCGTGCACGCAGAGGAACGACAGCAGGCGATCCTGCGCCGGGTCCGCGAAGCGGGCTCCATGCGCGTCACGGACTTCGCGGCGGAGCTCGGCGTGTCCGTGGTGACGGTGCGCAAGGACGTCGAAGTCCTGGCGGAGCGAGGCCTGCTGGCCCGGGTGCACGGCGGTGCGATGCTGCCCGAGGACTGGGCGGAGACCGCCCCGGTGACCGCCGCCCCGGCGGCGGCCCGCGCGGCCTCGGCCGCTCCCGCCGCGGGGGCGGGGACCGGAGCCGGGGCCGGCCGGCCGCTGGTCCTCGGGCTGATCGTGCCCTCGTCCGCCTACTACTACCCCGAGGTGATCAAGGGGGCCCGGGAGGCGGCGGACACCCTAGGGGTGCGGCTGACCCTCGCCGTGTCCACGTACGACGTGCAGACCGAGAAGGCGCAGGCCGCGCGGATGGTGGCGGACGGCGTCGACGGGCTGCTGCTCGCGCCCTCGGCCGGCGACGGCAAGCCCGGCGGCCAGTGGTACGAGGAGCTCGGCGTTCCCGTCGTCCTGATCGAGCGCCGCCCCGAACAGCAGGCCTCCGCCGCCGAGCACGTCGGCACGGACCACGGGTACGGAGCCAGGCTGGCGGTGCGCCACCTCCTGGACGCCGGTCGTCGCAGGATCGCCCTCGTGATGCGCGGCGGGACCCCCACCGCACCCTGGATCAAGGAGGGTTACGACGCGGCGATGGCCGAGGCGGGCCCCGGTGTCGCCGGGCACGCGCTCTTCCTCGACCTGGCGGAGCACGGCGCGGGCGAGGCCGCCTACGAAGAGGTGATGGCCGCCTTCGTCGAAGCGGTGCGGGAGGGGCGCGTCGACGCCGCCCTGGTCCATCCCGACCACGAGGCCATGGTGCTGATGCAGCGGCTGCGCGGCGCCGCGCTGTCCGTGCCGGGCGATGTGGCGCTGGTGTCGTACGACGACGAGGTGGCCTCCCTGGCCGACCTGCCACTGAGCGCGGTGGCGCCTTCGAAGCACGAAGTCGGTGTCACGGGCGTGGAGTTGCTCGTACGCCGGCTGCGCGAGCCGGGCCGGCCCAGACGGCGGATCGCCATCCTTCCGGAGCTCCGGGTGCGCGCTTCGAGCGAGGCCTAACCGTTACTTCGCTTTCCTTTCTCAAACTTTCCTTTTCTATTGACTCGCTTCTCCTCTGGCCGAATGATGTGCATCACCTCGCCGCATCCACGGCTCGCACCTGAGGAGCAGAGCAGTGAAGCTCACTTCCCGTACCTCCCGCGCCGCCCTCGCCGCCTTCTCGCTGGCCCTGTTCGCCACTGCCTGCGGTGGGAGCGAGGGGGCCGCGTCCAAGGCCGACGCCGCCCCCAAGGGGCCGGTCAACCTGACCTATTGGGGCTGGACCGGCGGCGCCCAGCAGGTGGTGGACGCCTTCAACGCGTCCCACCCGAACATCAAGGTCACCTTCTCGGCCATCACCGGCGGGCCGGACGGGTACGCCAAGATCAGTAACGCGATCAAGGCCGGGAACGCACCCGACGTCGCGGGCATCGAGTACCCGACCCTCCCGGAGTTCGTCAGCCAGGGCTTCCTGGCGGACATCACCGCCCCGGCCGGTGCCACCGTGAAGGCGAAGTTCCCCCAGGGCGTCCAGGACCGGGTGACCCTCGGCGGCAAGACCTGGGCCGTGCCGTACGACGCCACGCCCAACCTCCTCTACTACCGCAAGGACCTCTTCAAGAACGCGGGCGTCGAAGTCCCCAAGACCTGGGACGAGTACAAGGCCGCCGCCGAGAAGATCAAGGCCTCCGACAAGAACGTGCGCATCGGCGGCTGGGGCAACGACGACGCGCCCCTGCTCGCGGCGCTCTCCTGGCAGGCCGGTGCCAAGTGGTACGGCACCGAGGGTGATGGCTGGAAGGTCGACATCAACGACGCCCCTTCCCAGAAGGTGGCCTCGTACTGGCAGGGCCTGGTCAAGGACGACCTGGTGATGAACCTGAAGATCAACGGCCCCGAGTTCGCGAAGGCCAAGGCCGACGGGGTCATGGCCAGCTTCATCGGCGCCTCGTGGAGCGCGGGCGGCACGATGACCGCCCTGGCCAAGGACTCGGGCAAGTGGGGCGTCGCCCCGCTGCCGCACTGGGGCACCCCGGCCACCGGCATGTTCGGCGGCACCAGCTACGCCGTCACCAAGGGCAGCAAGCACGTCAAGGAAGCGGCCGAGTTCGCCACCTGGGCGGCCACCAGCCCCGAGGGCGTCAAGGCCCGCCTCAGCAGCCTGAAGTCGCCGAGCAGTAGCCTGCCCGCCAGCCCCGAGCTCCGTCCGATCGCCGCCGCGGCCTTCGACGACAAGGGCTTCTTCGGCGGTGACAAGGTCTACGAGATCTCCGGCGCCCAGGTCGACACCATCGTCCCGGGCTGGGTCTGGGGACCGGTGCAGACCGCCACCAACACCGCCATCCAGGACGCCGGGCTCAAGGGCACCCTGGCCGACGGACTCGCGGCCGGACAGGCCGCCGCCGAGGCGGCCATCAAGGGCCGGGGGCTCAACCTCGCGAAGTAGGCGCCGCCGCGGGGCCCGAAGCCTTCTCGGCACCCGGGCCCCGCCCCGCCCCGCTCCGCCCCGTTCCGAAGTGAACTCCCCTCCCCGTCCGTTCCTCCGTAGCGCACCCACCAAGGAGATCCGGTGGCAGCACCACTCACTCGTTCAGCGCGCGGCGCCGCGCCCGTGCGCCGGCCAGGCCAGGGCGGGGCGGTGCTCGTCTTCCTCGGCCCGTTCTTCCTGCTCTTCACCGCGGTCCTGGTCCTGCCCGTCGCGTACGCGCTCTGGATGAGCTTCTTCACCGAGCAGTCCTCCGGTCTCGGATTCGGCGGCACCGAGCGGGTCTTCAGTGGGCTCGGGAACTACACCAAGGCGCTCGGCGACCACGGCTTCACCTCCTCCTTCCTGCACGTGGCCGCGTACTGCGCCGTCTACATCCCCGTGATGATCGGCGTGGCGCTCGCCCTGGCCCTGCTCGTCGACTCGGCCGCGGCCAAGGCCAAGCGACTCGTCCAGTTCGCCGTCTTCATGCCGCACGCGGTTCCCGGGCTGATCGCGGCGATCATCTGGACCTACCTCTACACCCCCGGCCTGAGCCCGGTCCTGGACTGGATCGAAGGGGCGGGCGGCCAGTGGGACTTCTTCGCCCCCGGCAGCGTCCTGCCCTCCCTGGTGAACGTCGCGGCCTGGCAGTGGATCGGCTACAACATGATCATCTTCTTCGCCGCGCTGCAGGCCGTGCCCCGCGAGGTCATCGAAGCGGGCGTCATGGACGGCGCCGGTGAACTGCGCATCGCCCTGCGGATCAAACTGCCGATGATCCGCTCCGCCGTGTTCCTCACCCTCCTGTTCACCTGTGTCGGCGTGGTCCAGATTTTCGGCGAGCCGATGCTCCTGTCGAAGCGGGCCGGCTCGATGGGCTCGGACTGGTCTCCGATGATGTTCATCTACAAGGCGGCCTTCGAGCGGCACGACTACGGCCTCGCCTCCTCCGCCTCGCTCATCGTGGCCCTCGTCGCCGGCACCCTCTCCTACGTCGTCACCCGGATCGGAAAGCGAGGTGACTCGGCATGAGCACCCAGACCGCCCCCTCGGCCCCGCCCGAGGCCGCTCCCGGAGCCGAACCGGCGCCCGCCCCCGGAGCCCCGACCGCCCGGCGGGCGGCTCGCACGACGGCCGCGAGGCCGCGCCGGAGCGGTGCCATGGCCTCCAGGGCCGTGGTCAACGCCGTGCTCCTGGTGGCGGTCCTCTACACCCTGATGCCGCTGACCTGGCTGCTGATCGCCGCCACCAAGAACCACGCCGACCTCTTCGGGACGGCGGGCTTCGCCTTCGGAGACTTCCACTTCTTCGACAATCTCCGGGCCGTCTTCACGTACGGCGACGGCATCTTCGGTCGCTGGCTGCTCAACAGCCTCCTCTACTCCGTCGTCGGGTCACTGGCGTCCTCGCTGATCAGCGTCGCCGCCGGATACTGCTTCGACAAGTACGAGTTCCGCGGCAAGGGCGCGCTCTTCGGCCTCGTCCTGACGGGCACCCTCGTGCCCAGCGTGATCATCACCCTCCCGCAATACCTCCTCGCCTCCGAGGTCGGGATCGTCAACACCTACTGGTCGGTGCTCGTCCCGGCGCTCGTGAACCCCTTCGGCGTCTACCTGGCACGGGTCTTCTCCGAGGGCTACGTACCCGGTGAGGTCCTGGAAGCCGCCCGCATCGACGGGGCGAGCGAGCTGCGCGTCTTCCGGTCGATCTCGCTGCCGATGCTCCTGCCCGGCTTCATGACCCTCTTCCTCTTCTCCTTCACCGGGAGCTGGAACAACTTCTTCGGCCCGCTGGTCATGCTCAACGACCAGCACCTGTATCCGGCGGTGCTCGGCATCTACAGCTGGAACCAATTCGTGCTCGAGCGACCGGAGTTCTATTCCCTGGTGATCACCGGATCCCTGGTGGCCGTCGTCCCGCTCGCCCTCGCCTTCGTCGGCCTGCAGCGGTTCTGGCGCTCCGGACTCTCGGCGGGAGCGCTCAAGTGACGAACCCCGACCCGACCCGCGAGCCCGCCCCATCCGGTGCCCCCGACGCGCCCCGCAAGCCCCGCACCCTCCTCGCCATGGACCGGGCCACGAAGGCCGCCCTGCTCGACGAGCAGGCCCTGGCCCGGCTCGGCGGCACCGCGCTGCTGGACCCCGCACACCTGGTCACCGACTTCGCCACCGCCGACCCCGCGCGGCTGCGCGAAGCCGAGGTCCTGCTCACCGGGTGGGGCTGCCCGCCCCTTACCGAGCAGGCCCTCGAGCTGCTCCCCTCCCTGCGCGCGGTGGTGCACACCGCCGGCACGGTCAAGGGGCTGATGACGGACGCGGCCTGGCGGCGCGGGCTGACCGTCACCAGCGCGGCCGAGGCCAACGCCCGGCCCGTCGCCGAGTTCACGGTCGCCGCGATCGTCTTCGCCAACAAACGCGTCCTGACCACCTCCCGGGCCTACCGGGAGGCCCGCACGCAGCTCAACCCGCTCACGCTGTACCCCGGGATCGGCAACTACGGCAGGACCGTCGGCATCATCGGCGCCTCCCGCATCGGCCGCCGGGTCATCGAACTGCTGCGCTCCTACGACGCCCACGTACTGGTCCACGACCCGTACCTGGACGGGGACGAAGCCAGGGCCCAGGGGGTCGAGCCCGTCGACCTGGACGAACTGATGGGCCGCAGCGACGTGGTGACCGTGCACGCACCCGCGACCGCCGAGACCCGCCACCTCCTCGACGCCCGCCGCCTCGCCCTCATGCGCGACGGCGCGACCCTCGTCAACACCGCTCGCGGAACGCTCGTCGACACCGATGCGCTCACCGCGGAGCTGGTCTCCGGCCGGCTGCACGCCGTCCTCGACGTCACCCACCCCGACGTCCTGCCGGCCACGTCACCGCTCTACGACCTGCCCAACGTACTGCTCACCCCGCACATCGCCGGATCCCTCGGCAACGAGCTCGGACGACTCGCCGCCTGCGCGGCCGAGGAGTTGGAGCGGTACGCCCGAGGACTCCCCTTCGCCTACGCCGTCCACCCGGCGAGCCTGGCCCACTCGGCCTGAGCGCCCCCGCCGCCGAACCACGAAAGCCCACCATGACGCTCGGTCCCGCAACACCACTCGCCGGTCCCGCCGCACCGCCCCTGGTGCCCACACCGGAACAACTCGCCTGGCAGGAGGCCGGATTCGGGATCTTCCTGCACTTCGGCATCAACACCTTCAACGGCGTCGAGTGGAGCGACGGGACCCTGGACCCGGCCACCTTCCGGCCGGCCCGGCTCGACGCGCGCCAGTGGGTGCGCACCGCCGCCGAGGCCGGAGCGCAGTACGTCGTGCTGACCGCCAAGCACCACGACGGCTTCTGCCTCTGGCCGACCGAAACCACCGCCTACTCCGTGGCCTCCTCGCCCTGGAAGGACGGAGCGGGCGACGTGGTCGCCGAACTGGCCGAGGCCTGCGGGGAGGCGGGCCTCGGCCTCGGGCTGTACCTCTCGCCCTGGGACCGCAACGCGGACTGCTACGAGCAGCCCGCCGACTACGACTCCTTCTACCTCCGCCAGCTCGCCGAACTCTGCACCCGATACGGCCCGTTGTGTGAACTGTGGTTCGACGGCGCCGGCTCCGAGGGGCGCACGTACGACTGGGACGCGGTCATGGACGTGATCGACCGGCACCAGCCGGACGCCATGGTCTTCAACATGGGCCGTCCCACGATCCGCTGGGTCGGCAACGAGGAGGGGCTGGCGGCCGACCCCTGCCGCTACGTCACGCACTCCACGGACATCAGCCTGTACGACGACGGGCGCACCGAGCTCGACTCCGCCGCCTACCTGCCTCCCGAATGCGATGTCCCCATCCGGGGCGACTGGTTCTGGCAGCCCGGGAACCACGACACCCTCAAGAGCCGTGAGGAGCTCCTGGAGATCTGGTACTCCTCCGTCGGGCTGGGCGCGGGCCTCCTGCTGGGCGTCCCGCCCGACCGGCGCGGTCTGATCGACGACGCCGACCGGAACCGACTTCTCTCGTTCGCGGCGGAGTTGGGGCGGCGGCTCGGCGATCCCGTCTCCGCCGCCCTCACGGCCGAGGGCGACGACCTCCTCGCGGACTTCGGCCGGCCCGTCCGCGTGGACCACGTGGAACTGCGCGAGGACCTCGCCCGGGGGCAGCGCGTGGACGGCCACGAGGTCTGGGCGGACGGCCGGCTGATCGCCTCCGGCCACACGGTGGGGGTCCGGCGCGTGCACCGGGTGGAGCCCCTCACCGTGCGGGAACTGCGGATCCGGCTCACCGGAACCGGGGCCCGGCTGGCCTCGGTGAACGCGGCCGGACCGACAGCGGGACCGGCGGCCGGACCGGCGGCCGGACCGGCCGCCGGTCCCGCCGCCGGGGTCAGCTGATCTGCCAGCGCTGGTAGACCGAACCGGCGTTGGCCTGCTGGCTCGCCAGGGCCCCGTCCGTGCCGGACGCGGTGGTCAGGAGCAGCCCGCTCCTCTTGTTGGCCACCGTGTAGTCGCCGGAGCCGAGCGGAGTGAGCACCCAGCGCTGGCTGTCCCCGCTGCCGCAGGCGCTCTGGACCACGGCCGCGCCCGCGGCGGTGGAGCCGCCCGCCACGTCCACGCAGAGCCCGGACGTGCCGTTGGCCAGGGTGTAGCCGCCGTCGGCGGTCAGGGTCAGCCGCCACTGCTGGTTGGGGCCGCCGTGCGGGGTCCAAGTGATCAGCTGGGTGCCGGAGGCGGTGGAGCCCGCCGGGTCGTCGAGCGCCTTGCCGGCCGCGGTGAGGGTCCGGGTCCCGCTCAACTGGCCGCCGTACACCTCGAACTCGAACAGCGAGTAGCCGTAGGTGGTGCCGCGCTGGGTGCCGTACACCCGGATGTAGCGGCCGGAGCCGGACAGGCCGGTCAGGTCCTGGACGCCGCCGGTGCCCGTGGTGGTGGAGTACAGGGTGCGCCAGGTGCTCTGGTCGTCGGAGACCTGGACCTGGAAGCCCTTCCCGTACGCGGCCTCCCAGCGCAGCACCACCCGGTTGACGGCCTGGGCGGACCCGAGGTCCACCTGCAGCCACTGCGGATCGGTGTACGCGCTGGACCACCGGGTGCCGGGATCGCCGTCGGTCGCCAGCGCGGCCGGGAAGTTCGCCGTCTCCGTGCTGGACGCGGTGGTGGGACGGTTGCGGGCGAGGTTGCCCGGCTGGACGGCCCCCGGCCAGCCGGGATGGTGCCCGATCGCGGCCACGATCGGCGTGAACGCCGCGTAGGTGGCCACCGGCTTGGGCGAACCCCAGGTCTGCTGGGCGAGTGCGCGCAGCGGGTACATGATGCCGGCGGCGATCTGCGTCTCCGTCTCGGCGTTCGGGTTGTCGCACCACACGTGGATCAGCGAACCGCGGTTCTTCGCGGGGTCGGTGATGGTGTTGCCGCCCTCGAACCGGTCCGGGGTCCAGGTCTCGTACATCCACTTGGTGTCCGGCTTCGCGCCGCCGAGCACGTAATAGGTGGGCGTCCAGGACTCGTTGGCGATCGTGTGCCCGGCGTTGACCAGCTGCTGGGGGGTGAGCCCGTAGCTGTACCAGTACTCGACGAGGATGCGGGCGTCGGGGGAGAGCGTCCCGTCCCCGGCCTTGATGCCGTCGTTCCACATCCGGGTGGTCTTGCCGGCCGAGCGGACCAGGGCGTCCGACCAGTTCACGAACCCGTAGTAGGTGTCCTTGGCGGTGGCGTTCGCGCCGTAGTGGGTCCGGGCGTAGCTGAGCAGCTGCGGGTACCTGGCGTAGTCGGTGACGTACTCGTCGGCGCCGATGTGCCAGTACGGGGCGGGGAACAGCGGCAGGTACTCCTCGACCAGGTCCTTGATCAGGGTGTACGAACCGGGCAGGGACAGGTCGATGAACTCGGAACTGACCGCGCCCGAGCTGTCCTTGAGCTTGAGCTCCGGGTGGGCGGCCAGGATCTGGTTCATGTGCCCCGGGGTGTCGATCTCGGGCACGATCGTGACGTGGTACTTCTGCCCCAGCGCGATCAGGTCCGCGATGTCCTGCTTGGAGTAGTGGTCGGCGGAGACGATCTCCGGGTGCGTCGCGCTCTCCAGCCGGAATCCGAAGGTGTCCGACAGGTGGAAGTGGAAGTAGTTGAGCTTGAGGTAGGCCAGCTCCTTGATGTGCTGCTTGACCCAGTCGACGGTGAAGAACTTCCGCCCCTGGTCGATCATCAGCCCGCGCTCGGCCTTGGCCGGCCAGTCCACGGCCGTTCCGGCCGGTACGGAGGCCGACTGGCGCAGCAACTGCAGTACGGTGCGCGTCCCGTTGAACGCTCCGGCATCAGTCCCCGCCTGGACGGCGAGGGACGTGCCGACGGTCATCCGGTACCCCTCGGCGGGCAGCGAGCCGTCGCCCAGACTCAGGGAGATGTCGCCGGGGGAGGCGCTCCCGGTGACGACGGCCACCGGACGGCCGGCGAGTGCGCCCAAGTCCTCGGCGAACGTGGCCGCTTCGTCGGAGAGCTGCGCGGTGTGGGCGGGATCGACGACGATCCGGCTGGTGCCCGTGAAGCCGTACGTCCCGCTGCCGGCCGTCCACTGCCGCAGGGCCGGCACGGTCTGCGGCGCCGCGGCGGCGACGGCCGCCCCGGCCCGCAGGGGCTCGGCCCCGGCGGCGGACGGCAGGGACAAGGCGGCTAATGCCAGGGCGGAGGCGGTCAGCGATCTGAGCAGACGCATGGCGAGTCCCCAGGTGTTCACGGGTGTTCACGACGGCATCTCCCTCCGGCCGTGACTGCCGGAGGGAGTGGCCACAGTGCAACGCACTGTCAGGTCTATGTCAAGAGATGCTCGAAGTGCCGTCCGAATGAGCATCATCGAGCATCACCGCGCGTCGGTCGCTCCCGAAACCGCCACCGGCGACGATCCGCCCGCGACGGACATCCGGGGTGCTCCGGTGCCGTCGGCGGGGACGGTCCAGACATCGCTCGCGCGACCTTCCGCGCCCGGCAGGGCGTAGGCGACCGTCCCGTCGTCCGTCCAGGCCGCCTGGTCGTCCACGTTCCGCGTCTCGGCGAGCGCGGTCTCGGCCATCGTCCGCAGGTCGAGGACGTACAGCCGCCAGGGTGCGGCGGGGTCGTCGGACACCTTCTTCTTGAAGGCGAGCCGCGTGTTGTCGGGCGACAGGGAGGGGCATTCGACGTTCTCCCGCAGCGTCTTCGCCGACCAGTCGGACATGTTCCCCTCGACGAGGTACGTACGCCCCTTGGTGGAGACGGTCGCGTAGAAGCGGCTGTCGTCCCGGGCGAAGCTCACGCCCCAGTAGTTGACGTCGGGGGAGTGGTGGCGGACGCCGTCGATGGTGAGCGGTATCTCCTCCAGGGACTTCACCAAGTACCCCGTGCGCAGGTCGAGTACGGCCGTGCGGGTGGAGAAGCCGGTGGTGGAGTACGAGTCCCCGGTCGCGAACACCGTCCAGGCGAGCATCTGCCCGGACGCGGACACCCGGGCCCGGGTCGGAACCCCCGGCACGGTGGTCCGGCTCACTTCGCGCAGCTGCCGGTCGAGGACGACGGCGTACGTCTTCGGCAGTACCCCCGGCTCGGCGCGCAGGCACAGGGCGGTGCCCCCGGCGGCGTGGAACCGGTCGCAGACGGGGCCGCCCCCGGTGCGCTCGGCGCCGCCCGCCGTCGCGGGGAGGGGCCGGTGTGCCACCCGTCCCGTGGCGGTGTCCCGGAAGTACAGGGCGGGACCGGTGAGGGCGAAGGAGGCGTCGGCGACGCCCCGTTGGCCGGCCGGCCGGTGTCCCGCGTGCAGGGCGTACCCGGCGGTGGAGCCCGCGAGGAGGACGACCGCGGCGACCGTGAGGGCGGTACGGGCCCGGGCGGCGGGCCGGCGTGCGGGAGCCGCCGGCTCGGTGAGCTGTGTGGTCATGGGGTGCTCCGCTCACTGGTGGGGGACTGTACGGACTCCACGGCTACGGCTCCCGGCGTGCCGGAATCGCGCGGCAGCAGCGCCCGGCCGCCCGCCAGCGCGGCGAGCAGCACCGCCGCGGCCCCCCACAGCGCGGGGCGCGGCCCCCACACCGTCCACGCGGCGCCGAAGCCCGCCGCGGCGAGCATCCGGGCCAGGGCCTGGCCGGTCTGGAGCACGGCGAGCCCGCCGGCCCGGCCCCCGGCGGGCAGCGCCGGCCCGGCGAGGGCCATCAGCACCCCGTCGGTGGCCGCGTAGAACACCCCGAGCAGGGCGAGGACGGCCGCGAGGAGGAGGGGGGCAGGCCAGCCGGCCGGGGCGAGCAGGACGAGGTAGGCGCCGAGCAGGGCGAGGTGTCCGTAGAGGAACGGCCGCCGGCGTCCGACCCGGTCGGCGATCCGGCCCACCGGGACGGCCAGGAGCAGGTAGCCCGCGGCCGCTCCGAGCGGCAGCAGCGGGAACCAGCCGGGGTCCAGGCCCAGTCGGCGCTGGAGCAGGAGGTAGACGAAGGCATCGCCGATGGTGGCGCCGCCGAGCAGGGCCGCGGCCCACAGGATCCGCCGGAAGGCGGGGTCGCGCAGCGCCGCGAACGCCTTGCTTCGGGCCGGAGCCGGGCCGGTCCGGGCGGTCGTGGCGGCCGGTGCGGCCGGGCGGTGGTGGCCGGGGACGTACAGGACCAGGATCAGCACGCCGAGCAGACCGGCGCAGAAACTGGCGACGAACACCGCGTCGTACGCGCCCGCGGTCGCCCAGAGCAGGGCGAAGGCGGCGAGCGGGCCGAGCAGGGCGCCGGTCGTGTCCATGGCCCGGTGCACGCCGAAGGACCGGCCGAGCTCCTCGGGAGGGCTGCTGAGGGTGATCAGGGCGTCGCGGGGCGCCGTGCGGATGCCCTTGCCGACCCGGTCGGCGGCCAGGGCCGCCGCGATCCCGCCGGTGGCCCCGCCCGCGAGCAGCAGGCCGAGCCGGGAGCCGGCCGAGACGGCGTAGCCGATGCCCGCGACCTGCTTGTACCGGTGGCCGCGGTCGGCGAGGTGCCCGCCGAGCAGCCGCACGACGGCGCCGGCTGCTCCCATCAGACCGTCGAGGAAGCCGAATTGGAGGGGGGAGAGGCCCAGACCGAGGACGAGGTAGAGCGGCAGCACCGCACTGACCATCTCGGAGGAGACATCGGTGACGAGGCTGACCGTACCGAGCGCGAGGACGGCGGCGGGGACACGCCGGCCCGCCCCCGTGGTGGGGGGCGGGGCCGACGAGGCCCGGCGGCCTGTGGTGGCCAGGTACATCAGTGGCAGGTGTACTTCGGGCTGGTGTCCTTCGTCGTCCCGTCGGTGGCGACGTAGCTCCAGCTGTAGCCGGCGTCGGTGAGGTCCAGCTTGAGGACCCCGTAGGTACCGCTGATCCGCTTCTGGCTGTTGGGCTGGACGTTCTCGATGTCGTAGGGCTCGGCGCCGCCCATGCCGCCGACGATCTCGGTGATCCCGTCCGCGGTGGCCTTCCCGCTCGGGTCCTGCGGGGCGAACCGCTCGTAGTGGTGGTCGTGCCCGTTCAGCACGAGGTCGGCCTTGGCCCCGTAGAGGATGTTCCAGACCGGCTTGCTCACCGGGTCGTTGCCGTGGCCGCCCGAGGAGTACAGGGGGTGGTGCCAGTAGGCGGCGATGCAGCCCTTGGAGTTGGCGGCGAGGTCGGCCTTGAGCCAGTCGATCTGGGCCTTCTGGTCGAAGGAGTTGGAGTCGAGGGCGATGAAGTGCCAGTTGCCCTCGTCGAAGCTGTAGTAGCTCTTGCCCTGGGGGTAGGCGATGGCGCCGAAGTACGCCTTGTAGCCGGCGAGGGAACCGGCCGGGTCGTAGGTCTCGTGGTTGCCCGGCACCGGGCGGGTCTTGTCCTTGAACGCGCCCCACGAGGTGTCGTAGTAGGCCCGGTAGTCGGATATCCGGGCGTCGTCGTACTGGTTGTCACCCATCGTCAGATAGAACTTCGGGTTGATCTTCTGGGCCTGCGCCGCCGTCTTGGGGTGGGCGCAGGAGCTGTCCGAGGCGGTGCACTGGGCGGCGATGTCACCGGCGGCGACCACCGTGAAGGCGCCACCCGGAGGGGGAGTCCCTCCGTCGGGGGTGCCGTACACCTCCACCTCGTACAGGGAGTACCCGTAGGCGGTGCCGCGGGCGGTTCCGTACACGCGCAGGTAACGGCCCTTGCCGGACAGGCCGGTCCAGTCGTCGGTGCCGCCGTTCCCGGCCGTCTCGTTGGCGAGGCGGGTCCAGGTGGCGCCGTCGGCGGAGATTTCGACCCGGTACGTCTTGGCGTACGCGGCCTCCCAACGCAGCGCCACCCGCGTGACGTTGGAGTTCGCCCCGAGGTCGACGCGGATCCACTGCGGGTCCTTGCCCTCGGCGCTGGCCCACCGGGTGGTGGAGCTGCCGTCGAAGGCGTTCTGCGGGCCGAAGCCCGAACTCTCGGTGGAGGAGGCGGTGGCGGTCTTGCCGCGCGAGATGAGCGGGTCGGCGGCGGCGCCGGCCCGCTCGGGGTAGGCGAGCAACAGGCCGCCTACGAGAAGGAGTACGGCGGCGAGGACCACGCCGACCGTGCGGGGTGATGTGGAAACATGGGGTGTGCTGGGGGTGTTCAGGCGCATTCCTGACTCCCTGGCCTGGTGGGTGGCGAGAGCTGGCACCGGTACGAGACCCCGTGCCCCTGCCCGGGTGCGGGCAGGGGCGGGCGTGGTCACAGCGGCCGGGTCAGAGCTCTCGCTGAGCGCGTCATGCCCGTGGGTACGGGCACCGCGCCGAGCCGCCGAAGCGGGATGCTAGCAAACAGGAAACTTTCCTACCAGACGTGGGGAAGGGTCTTCCACGGCCGTTCAGGAGATCGCGTACCACTGGCTGGCCCAGCCGGTGTTGATCGTGCTGGTGGACTGCTCGGCGAGGTTCACGGTGGCCGGGAGCGAGCTCTGACCGGTCAGGACGGTGCTGTAGCGCAGACTCGGCGGGTTCAGGCCCGCGTTCACCGAGATCCCGGCGCCCGTGGCCTTGAGGGTGAGGACGTTCGTGGCCCAGTCGCCGTTGAGGAGCAGGGCGACGAAGTAGGTGCCGGGGGCCGCGGGGAACGGCTTGGCGAGGGGGAACGGCTTGGCTATCGCGTCCGTCATGAGCTGCGGGGAGATGTCGGCGGTGGACGCGACCAGGGTGCCCCGGGCGTCGTACACGCCGAGGTAGCAGTTCGACAGCCGGGCGTTCGGGTCGATGCCGGCCAGCCCCAGCCAGATGTTGGACCAGGTGAGCTGCTCGCGCAGCACCATCCGGACCAGGGTGACCCGTCCGCCGACCCCGGCCGCGGACTGGGCCGTGACGTGCCCCGCGTCGTTCGGATCCCCGGTCCAGGCCAGCAGGTTCTGGTCCTGCGGCCGCGGCCCTTGGTACCCGCCGCCGCCCGGCACCGCGGGGGACGCCGGTGCCGAAGGACCGGTCCCCGCCCCCTTCCCGGGCTTGCTCCCACCGGGCGACGCCGAGCAGCCGGTCAGGACGAGGGCTGCCGCGAGCAGGGCGGCGAGGCCGGCCGAGGCGGTGGTGGTACGGGTGCGCATGGTCCCCCCATGAGGTGCTGATGTACGAAGGAAGCCATGGTCACACGGGTTGCGCCCGTACCCCTCAGAGGGCCAGGAGGACCAGGATCAGCAGGGCGGGCGGCAGGAACAGGGTGAGCAGGTGGACCACCGCGGTCCGGGTCATCCCCAGGGCGAGGAACAGCACCAGCCCGCCCGCGAGCCAGCAGCCGAAGACACGGATCGCGAGCTCCTGCGCCGAGGTTTCCTGCGCCCGCGTCGTGGCTTCGAAGAAGGGTCCGCCGATCGCCATCGAGAACAGCGCGCAGCTCAGGAGCAGGTTGACCGCACCGACGGCGACCGAGGAGGGGTCGTCGCCCCGGCGCGCTCGTCTCCACAGCTCCATGACGCTCATGAGGCGAAAGCCTATCCAGCCACCCGCGGCCCGGTCCCGGTCGACCGGCCACCGGCCGACCGGCCCCCGACCGGCCCGCCCCCGGTCACTGGCCGACCCTCCCGTCGACGCACTCGCGCAGCAGGTCGGCGTGCCCGCAGTGCCGCGCGTACTCCTCGATCCGGTGCACCATCAGCTCCCGCACCGAGATCCGGTCCTTGCCCAGCCGCTCGCCCAGATCCGGATGCTCCGCCAGCGCGGCGTCGGTCGCGCCCTGCTCGCGCTCCAGATCGGCGTACGCGCCGTCGACCACGGCCTGCTCGGCGACGGCTCCGTCGAAGTCCCCGTCGCGCTCGCCGTACAGATTCGGCAGCGGATCGCCCTCGGTGATCCAGTTCTGCCAGTCCCGTTCCACCTCGGCGAGGTGCCGCAGCAGGCCGAGCAGCGACATCGTCGACGGTGGGACCGACCGGCGGGCGAGCTGCTCCGGATCCAGGCCCTCGCACTTCATGCGCAGGGTCAGGCGGTAGTCCGAGAGGAAGTCGCGCAGGGTCGCGAGCTCGCCCTCCGCGCTGTTCGCACCGCTGTTGCGGGGGTCGTCATCCGGGTCCGCCCACATGTCGGGGTAGATGGTCGACCGGGTCCATCGCTCGCCTTGATCGTTCATGCGCTCCATGCTGGCCCACGAGGGAACCGGCTCGCCAGCTGATTTCTCCCGGGAACGCAGAATGGCAAGGAGGTTTCCTCACTCCTTGCCACTCTCAACTTATAGCGCACCGGGGGGCTTGCGGCAAGACCCTGGTGGTGACGCAGAATCACTGGCCGATGGCGAAACCTGCGGAAACGGTGACTGCGTGATGACTGAAGTACCCCACACGACCGACCTGAAGGACGTGACGGACGTGACGGACGCGACCGACGTGGCCCGCACGACCGACGCGACCGACACCACCGACGTGATCGTCGTCGGCGGTGGACCGACCGGCTTGATGCTGGCCGCCGAGTTGCGCCTGCACGGTGTCGGCGTCGTCGTGGTGGAAAAGCTGACCGAGCCGAGCGGAGAGTCACGCGGCCAGGGCCTGCACACGCGCAGCGTGGAGCTGATGGACCAGCGCGGCCTGCTGGACCGATTCCTCGCGGCGAGCGAGAAGTTCCAGGTCGGCGGCCTGTTCGGCGGCATCATGAAGCCGTGGCCGGACCGGCTCGACACGGCGCACCCGTACGGCCTCGCCATCCCGCAGCCCGTCACCGAGCGGCTGCTCGGCGAGCACGCCCTCGAAGTCGGTGCCGAGATCCGGCGCGGCCGCGAAGTCGTCGGCCTGAGCCAGGACGAGGACGGGGTGACCGTCGGGCTGGCGGACGGTACGCGGCTGCGCTCGCGCTACCTCGTCGGGTGCGACGGCGGCCGCAGCGCGGTGCGCAAACTGCTCGGCGTCGGCTTCCCCGGCGAACCCGCCACGGTCGAAACCCTGTTGGGCCACATGGAGGTGACCGCGGATCCGGAGACGATCGCCGCGGTCGTGGCGGAGGTCAACAAGACCCAGCTCCGCTTCGGCGTCCACGCGGGCGAGGACGGATCGTGCCGCGTCATCGTCCCCGCCGACGGCGTGTCCGAGGACCGCAGCGCGCCGACCCTGGAGGAGTTCAAGCAGCAGCTACGGGCCTTCGGCGGCACGGACTTCGGCGTGCACTCGCCGCGCTGGCTGTCCCGCTTCGGTGACGCGACCCGGCAGGCCGAGCGCTACCGGGTCGGCCGGGTCCTGCTGGCCGGCGACGCGGCGCACATCCACCCGCCGACCGGTGGGCAGGGCCTCAACCTCGGTGTGCAGGACGCCTTCAACCTCGGCTGGAAGCTCGCGGCCACGGTCAACGGCTGGGCCCCGCAGGACCTCCTGGACAGTTACCACTCCGAACGCCACCCGGTGGGCGCCGCCGTACTGGACAACACTCGCGCACAGATCACTCTGATGGGGAGCGACGCGGGTCCCACCGCGCTGCGGGCGCTGTTCGCGAAGCTGATGGACTTCGAGGAGGTGAACCGGTACGTGACGGGGTTGATCACCGCGGTCGGGGTCCGCTACGACTTCGGCGAGGGCCACGAACTGCTCGGCAGCAGGCTGCGGGACGTGGAACTGAAGGGCGGGCGTCTCTACGCGCTGATGCACACCGGCCGTGGACTCCTGCTCGACCAGACCGGCCGGCTCTCCGTCTCCGGGCTGGCCGACCGGATCGATCACGTCGTCGACACCAGTGAGGAACTGGACGTGCCCGCCGTGCTGTTGCGCCCGGACGGCCACGTCGCATGGGTCGGCGAGGACCAGCGGGACCTCGACGCCCACCTGTCGAAGTGGTTCGGCGCCGCCACCATCTGAGCCCGCCCGGCGACCGGCGGCCGCGTCGCCCCTCCCCGGCCGGCCGCTGCTACCGGTACTGGTTCCGGTACTCCTCGCCCGTGGGGCCGAGGTCCATGAAGGGAGTGGCGAAGAACGCGACGAGGAGGAGCAGGCCGAGGATGCCCGCGGACAGGGGGAGGATCCCGGGTAGCCACCGCCCCGTGCCGTCGGCGCGGACGGCCTTGTCGGGGTCACGCGGGTCGTAGCTGACCTCGACGCTGGGACGGCCGCTCGAATCGAGGTACCTCCGGACGTTCCCGTCCAGGTCCGAGTACAGGTAGAGCCACGGCTGCGCGGAGTCGCGGGCGTGGTCGGCCGTCACCGTGATGCCGTGCCGGGGCAGGCGCCAGGGCCTGAGGCCCTCCGGCGCCAGCAGCCAGGCCGCGATCGTGAACGTGAAGCCGACACCGCCGGAGAGGACGGTGAAGACGATGTTGACGGGGTCCGCGACGAACCCGACGAGCACGCTCATCGCGATGATCGCGAGGAACGAACCCGCCACGAGCCACTTGAGCTTGCGGTACAGCGCTTCCCTCGGGGTCCTGGCCTCCGGCCCGCGCTCGGCGGCGCGGATCCTGACAAGGGTGGACCCGTCGACCACGACGGAGCCGACGGCCGGCGGGAGCGCGGCGTTCACCGCTTCGGCGAAGACGGAGGCGGCCGCCTCGCTGACGTCTTCGACCCGGTAGACGGTCGGCGCGGTCGCGGCGGGCGCCGTGAGCCTGATCTCCACGGCCCGCCCTTCCGCGTGGACGCGCGCGATCGCCGGGAAGGGGATGTGGTGTTCCTGGTGGTGCGCCCGGCGAAGGATCAACTCCTCGTCGCGGACGCGGAGATCGGTTCCTTTCCTGCCGTGGAGGATGGGTATGGAAGGTGTGATCGACATGGCCGGATTCTATGCACGCGCCGTACTCATCCGGCTGCGGACGGCCGCGGACGGCCGGTGCCGGATCGGTCCGCTGACGCTCAGTCGTCGGCGATCTGCAGGGCCAGCGCGAAGTGCTCGCCGTCCGTTCCCGCGAGCAGGCTGTCGAGCAGTGGGGTGAGCCCGTTCACGGCGCCACACCCGGCGTCGTGGTTGGTCCACCAACTGGCCTCCGGTCCGAGCAGGGACACCACCCGCTCCGCCGCGCGCGCGGCGGCCTCGACGGGCAGGTGCAGGTGATCCGGCCAGAGCAGGTCGACGGCCGCGATGCCGGCCAGGAACGCGGCGGCCCCGTGCGTTTCGACCGGCTCCAAGGCGGCGCAGATCTCGGGAACGGACGGCGGGGCGTACCCGGGCAGGAAGCGCCGCCAGGCCTCGTCCGCCGCGACCCCGGCGAGCAGTGTGCGGATCCGGGCCGCCAGCTCCGGCAGGTCGGGGTCCGGCTCGGTGAACCGCCCGGCCGCCACGTACACCCGCGTCGGCGTCGACAGCTCCGCCATGGCGGCTTCCAGCCCGGTCGGTACCCCCGTGGACGTCACAGCCGGATTCTGTCGTACGTCCTCACGGCGTTCCCCACGGCGTTCCCCCCACGGTGTTCCCCGCGGCCTTCCCCACAGTGGGGTCGGCTGCGGGAAGCGGAACGGGCGGGAACGGTCCGTAGTGCCTGCTCCACCTGGCGTAATGCCTTGACGTGCATGTCGAACAGACTATCGAATACGGTCTACGCTGGAGAGACCGGACGGGGAGTCGGGTGTCGACGATCGGGGGGCTGATCAGGAGCTGGAGGTGGTGACGCGATGTTCGCGCACCTGCACGTCGCCTCCGGCCATTCGGTGCGCTACGGCGCCGCGCTGCCCGGCCGGCTGGCCGAGCGGGCGGCGGAGCAGGGCCTGCGGGAGCTGGCGCTGACCGACCGGGACACGGTGTCCGGGGCGGTCCGGTTCGCGCAGGCCTGTGCGAAGTCCGGGATCCGACCGCTGTTCGGCGCGGATCTCGCGGTCCCACTCCTCGGCCCGGCCGGCCCGGCGCCGGCGAAGGGCCGGACCCCGGCCCGGGGCGGTGCCTTCGTCGCGGACTCCGCGCCCCGGGTCACCCTGCTGGCCCGCGACGCCACCGGCTGGGCCAACCTGTGCGCGCTGATCACCGCCGCCTGGGCCGCCCGGCAGCAGGCCGGCGGCGGGCAGCCGATCGTCCCCTGGCCCGCGGTCCAGCGGCACGCCGAAGGGCTGACCGTACTGCTGGGACCGGCCTCCGAGCCGGTACGGGCGCTCGCCGACGGCCGCCCCGACCGGGCGGCCGAGCTGCTCGCACCGTGGCGGGAAGCCTTCGGACAGCACCTCCGGCTGGAGGCCGTGCACCACCGCCGCACCGGCTCGGGGCCCGGCTCGCTCCGGCTGGCCGCCCGTACGCTCGGGCTGGCCGCCGACCTCGACCTGCTCGCCGTCCTGACCAACGCGGTCCGCTACGCGACCCGGGACCAGGCGCCGGTCGCCGACGTACTGGACTCGGCCCGCCTGCTTACCCCCGTCCGGCCCGGCCACACCTGCAACGGCGAGCGGTCGCTGAAGAGCGCCACCGAGATGGGCGAGCTCGCCGAGGAAGTCGCCCGGGCGGCCGGACAGGAGAACGGCGGGGCCGCACACCTGCTGGCCACCACCACCCGTACCGCCTCCGAGTGCCGCCTCGACCCGTACGCCGACCTCGGGATCGGCCGGGTCCACTTCCCCGAGGAACACGTCATCGGACTGGCCCCCGGCACCTCCGCCCGGACCCTGCGCGAACGGTGCGAGGCGGCGATGGTCCGCCACGGCTACGACCGCTCCGCCGCCATGCGGACCCGCCTGGAGGAGGAGCTCCGGGTGCTGAACACGCTCGGCTGGCCCTCGTACGCCCTGACCGTCGCCCAAGTCGTCGACGACATCCGGGAAATGGGCATCCGGGTACAAGCCCGGGGCTCCGGCGCCGGTTCCCTGGTGGTGCACCTGCTCGGGATCTCCTTCGCCAACCCGCTGGAGCACGGGCTGCTGATGGAGCGGTTCGTCAACCTGCGCCGCCGCACCCTGCCCGACATCGACATCGACGTGGAGTCCGCCCGCCGCCTGGACGTCTACCGCCGGATCATGGACCGGTTCGGCACCGAGCGGGTCTGCACCCTCAGCATGCCGGAGACCTACCGGGTGCGGTGGGCGATCCGCGACGCCGGGCTGGCGCTCGGCCTGCCCCCGGACGAGGTCGGACGCCTGGCCAAGGCCTTCCCGCACATCGCCGCTCGCTCGGCCCGCATCGCACTGCGCGAACTCCCGGAACTGCGGCAGGTCGCCGCCCACGCGGAGCGTTACGGGCGGCTGTGGGACCTCGTCGAAGGCCTCGACGCGCTCCCGCGCGGCACCGCGATGCACCCCTGCGGCGTCATCCTCTCCGACGCCACCCTCCTCAAGCGCACCCCCGTCGTCCCCACCGCCACCGAAGGCTTCCCCGCCACCGTCTTCGACAAGGAAGACGTGGAAAAGGACGGCCTCGGACTCCTGAAGCTCGACGTCCTGGGCGTGCGGATGCAGAGCTCGATGGCGTACGCGGTCCGCGAGATCGAACGCACCACCGGCGAGCGGATCGACCTGGACGACCGCACCCAAGTGCCGCTGGACGACCCGGCCGCCTACGAACTGCTGCGCGAAGGCGAATCGCTGGGCGTCTTCCAGCTGGAATCACCGGGACAGAAGGACCTCCTCGGCCGCCTGCAGCCGGAGAGCTTCTCCGACCTGGTCGCCGAGATCTCGCTGTTCCGTCCGGGCCCGGTCCAGGCGGACATGATCCGCCCGTTCCTCCTCGGCCGGCACGGCAAGAAGCCCGTCACCTATCCCCACCCGGACCTGGAGCACTGGCTGAGCTCCACCTACGGAGTGGTCATCTACAACGAGCAGGTGGCGGGCCTGTTCGCCACCATGACCCGGAGCGACCTGGCCATGGGCGAGGAAGCGCGCCGCGCCCTGGCCCAGCCGGAGCGCCTGGCGAACCTCCAGACCTGGTACCGGGAGAGCGCCACCGCGGCCGGCTACCGGCCGGAGGCGATCGACAGGGTGTGGCGGATGCTGGAGAACATGGGGGCCTACGGCTTCGCGAAGGCGCACGCGACCGCGTTCGCCCTGCCCACCCTGCAGTCCGCCTGGCTGAAGGCGCACTACGCGGCGCCGTTCTACGCCGGGCTGCTCGAGCACGACCCCGGCATGTACCCGAAGCGGCTGGTGCTGTCCGACGCCCGCCGCCGCGGCGTGCCGATCCTGCCGCTCGACGTCCAGTACTCCGCCACCAGCTACCGCACCGAACGCCTCCCGGACGGCAGGCTGGGCCTGCGGGTGTCGCTGGCCGACGTCCGCGGCATCACCGAGGAGCAGGCGGCCCGGATCGAAGCGGGCCGTCCGTACACGGACCTCGCCGACTTCTGGGCCCGCTCCCGGCCCGCCCACCCGGTGGCCGATCGCCTCGCGCGGATCGGCGCCTTCGCCACCCTCGCCCCCGGAACCGGCCGCCGCGACCTGCTCCTGCAGATCGAGGAGCTCCACCGCCACCGGCGGACCTCCACGGGCGCCGGTCAGCTCACCCTCACCCCGGCCACCGCGGGCCCGTACCCCGGGCCGAGCGGTCTGCCGGTGATGACGCCGGGCGAGGAGCTGGACGCCGAGCTGGAGGTCATCGGCATGGACGCCTCCCGGCACCTCATGGAACCGATGCACCCGCTGCTGGCCGAGCTCGGCGTCACCCCCTCCCACCGGCTGAAGGACCAGCCGTCCGGCGGGACCGTGCTCGTGGCCGGCGCGAAGGTCGCCATCCAGACCCCGCCCATGCGCTCCGGACGGCGCACCATCTTCGTCTCCCTGGACGACGGCAGCCCTGCCGGTCAGATCGACCTCACCTTCTTCGACGACACCCACGAGCAGGCCGCACACCCGTTGTTCCACCACTTCCTGCTGCTCGCGCGCGGCACCGTCTCCCGTCGCGGCAAGTCCGTCACCGTCATCGGCACCCACGCCTGGAACCTCCAGGACATCGCCGACGCCCACCGCGACGGCGGTCCCGCCGCCGTCCGCACGCTGCTCGCCGGCGAGCCCCCGCACTCCGACGGCGACGCCGTTTCGGCAGCCAGGCCGGCTCCCGGCGGGCAGGGCGGCGGCGGTGCCGGGCGGCTGTGGCACGCCAGCCAGGGGAGCGCCGGATGACCAGTACGAGCACGAGCACGAGTGCCGGTACCGGTACCAGGGTGACCACCGTCCACCTGCGCTTCCACCGCGTCGGCTTCGAGACCTACCGCGAACTGTTCACGGTGCTCGGCGACATCACCCCCGTCGTCCAGGCGCTCCCACCGGACGGCGCGCTGCTGGACCTGGCCGGTGCCACGCGCTATTTCGGGCAGTCCCCGGCTCAGCTCGCGGACCGGCTCCAGACGCGGCTCGCGGCCCGGTACGGGCTGGTCAGCACGGGCGGGATCGGCCCGAACCGGATCCTGGCCACCCTCGCCGCCGACACCGCCCCGCCCGGCACCGTCCGGGTGCTGCCCGACGATCCGGCCGAACAGGAGCGGTTCCTGCACGGCTGCCGGGTGCGGGCACTGCCCGGGGTCGGGTCCGTCCTGGAGCGCTCGCTGCTCCGGTACGGGATCGAGACGATCGGTGACCTGGCCGCGCTCCCGCTGTCCACGGTGCAGCGGATCGCCGGCGCCTCCGCCGGCCGCCTCCTGCACGAGCGGGCCCGGGGGATCGACCGCCGCACCGTCACCCCGGCCGGACCTCCCGCCACCATCGCCAGCGCCCGGCGCTTCGACCGGGACGTCCTCGACCCGGCCGAGATCCGCCGCGCCCTGCTCGGCGCCGCCACGGACCTCGGAGCCCGGCTACGGATCGCCGGGCAGGTCGCCCGGACGGTCGAGCTGCAGGTCACCTACGCCGACCGGTCGACCACCACACGCTCGCGCACCCTGCCCGAACCCACCGCCCACACCCCCTCCCTCCAGCAGACGTTGTACGGATTGTTCTCCGCGCTCGGGCTGCAACGGGCGCGGGTGAGGGCGGTGTCCGCCCGGGTCGGCGAGCTGACCGGCTCGGCCGGCGCCGCCGAGCAACTGACCTTCGACCGGCCCACGGAGAACGCCCGCGCCCTGGAGCCGGTCATCGACCGGGTCGGCCGGCGCTTCGGCGCGGGCGCCGTACACCCGGCCTCGCTCCTGGCCCCGAGGCCGGCGCCGCGGCGGGCCTTATCGGAGCCGTCCGTCCGGCCGGCCGCACGTCGGGCGCGAAGCGGAGCGGAGCCTGGAAGCGGGCCCGGCTCCCCGGGGGCTCAGGCCGCCGGCGGTGGCCAGGGGCCGGCGAGCAAACGCCCGGCCTCCGCGACGATGGCTCCGGCCAGTTGCCCACGTGCGCCGCGGCGGACCGCCTCCCAGTCGTTGTAGGCGTCGACCGTGTCGACCAGCGGGCGGAGCGACCGGGGCCGGGCCAGTGCGCCCCAGCCCTCGTACGTGATCAGGTCACCGCCGGCCCCGGGGGCGAGACTCCCGTTCACGATCAGTCGGAGCCACCAGCGCACGAGTTCCCAGCGTGCCGCCTCCCAGGGCAGATCGGTGTCATCGGCGGGAAGGCCCTCCGGTAGCCCCAGCTCGGCCAGCACCCGGTCGAACAGCGCATCGGCGTTCTCCTGCTCGGCGCGCGACAGCCCGGCGAGCAGCGGGAGCGACTGCGTCTCGACGTCGAGGAGCAGTGCCGTGAGCCCTGCCTCGATCAGCTGGTGCGGGTGGTGGCGGCGGCCGATCAGGCGTTCCAGCGCCAGCATCCGCAGGCACTCGACGGCCTCCTGCGCGGTGACGGCGTAGGGGGTGTGCGGGGTGGGCAGGTCGGTGTCGGTGCCGGGACCGCCGTGGAGGAAGTACGACCAGAAGCCGACGGTCGAGTGGGCGGGAGGGCCGCTCGCCCGGCCGGTGAACTCGTGCCGGACGTAGTCGGCGAGGTCGTTCCCGTAGAAGATGACGTCGGTCTGCTGGACGGACAGGACGGGGTGGCCGTGCTCGCCCGCCGTGCCGGGCAGATAGCGGTGGCTGTAGACGGGGACCAGCTGCGGGACGGCCGCCAGCTCGGTCCGTGCGATCCGCAGGGCCTCGGACGTCCCCGTGGGCTTCGGACTCCAGGCGGGGTGCCAGAAGCCGTTGTGCTCCACGTCGAAGAGGACGCCCTCGACCGGTCGGGAGAGCCGCCCTGCCAGGTCCTCGGGGTCGCCGCTCCGCCAGTCGGGCCAGTTCCGGGACCCGCGCGGAAGCCCGGCGGACAGGAAGACCCTGTGGTCGGCGGAGAAGGTGAACCCGAATCGCCTCTCGACCGCGTCGAGTTCCCGCTCGCCGAGGCCGGGCCCGATCTCGGCGCGGAGCATGTTCTGAAGGTCCCGGGCGGCTTCCAGGGTCAGCGGAGGGGGCGACGGTGCGGTCATTCCGGCAGCGTAGTGACCGTTTTTGGACGAACCGTCGGCGGGCCAGGCGCTCAACAGGCTTTCCCTACAACTCGTTCGTCCCGATCGAGCCGGGCTCCGGGAGGAACCCGCCATTTCCGTCCGGAGGAGGTCCGGGCGGGCCGGTGCGAGGTTAGCGTCCCTCAATGTCTTCGAACACACAGACGCATTCCGCCGGTTCGCCCAGCCGTCGCGTCCTCCTGCGCACCGCCCTGGCCGGCACCGCGGTCGTCGGCTCCGCCGGCTCCGTCATCGGGCTGGGCTCCGTCTTCCCCGCCTCCGCCTCGGAGGCCTCCGCCGAACTCCTGGACGGGGCACGTCCGCAGACCCCGCAGGAGGCGCTGCGCCGCCTGGCGGACGGCAACCGGCGCTGGGCTGCGTACCGCCAGCGGCATCCGCACGAGTCGCGCTCCGTACGGCTCCAAGTGGCGCGGGAGCAGCACCCCTTCGCGATCGTGCTGGGCTGCGTCGACTCCCGGGTGCCGCCGGAGCTCGTCTTCGACCAGGGGCTCGGTGATCTGCTGACCGTACGCGCGGCGGGCGAGGTGCTGGACGAGGCCGTGCTCGGCAGCATCGCGTACGGGGTCCTGGAGCTCGACGTCCCCCTGGTCCTTGTCCTCGCCCACCAGTCGTGCGGGGCCGTCGGCGCCGCGGTGCACGCCGACGAGACGGGTGCCGAGCTGCCCGCCCACATCCAGTACCTGGCCGACCGGATCCGGCCCTCTATCGACCGCGGTCAGCACGGCGAGGCCCGCGTCGCCGCCACCATCGACGCCCACGCGCGCCGGACCCGGGACCTGCTGGCGGCGGAGCCGGACCTGGCCCGGAGGATAGCCACCGGCCGGCTCGCCGTGGCGGTCGCACGCTACGACCTCGTCGATCAGAGGGTCCGCATGCTGCGCACCGAGTGAATACCGCCGCTCTATCGGCACCACGCAAAAACACCCCGGACCGATTGACGGCCGGGGTGTTTGTCTGCGTATATTTGATGTTTCACATTGAGGCTGAGCCGGAATGTGAAGAAGCTTATGAGGACACCGTACCGCGTCAGGAGTGGAATTGTCAACCGAGTCACCCGAGTCGCGTGAGCCGACCGATTCGACCGAGCCGACCGAAGAATTCCGGAATGAACAGCAATTCATCACGGCTCTCTACGTACGCCTCGATGACCTGCGAGAGCAGGCCGATCGTGCCGTGCGGGGCGCGCTCGGCGAGGCCGGCAGCGGGTTCCAGGCGAGGCTGGAACGGGACATCGTGGTCGCCGAACAGTCCGGTCTGCTTTCCGCTCTGAACTCGGGCGAAAGCGGCCTGTGTTTCGGCAGGCTGGAGTTCTCCGACGGTTCGGACCACCACATCGGCCGCATCGGAATCAGGCAGGACGACCGGGAGCGCACCCCTCTCGTGCTCGATTGGCGGGCGGATGTCGCACGCCCGTTCTATCTCGCGACCGGCCATTCCCCCATGGGGCTGCGCAGGCGCCGCCACATCACCACCCGGGGCCGCGAGGTCACGGCCCTGCACGACGCGATCCTCGACCTCGCCGACACGGAGCGCACCGGCCACGAGGGCGCCGACGCGGACGCGGTGCTGCTCTCCGCGCTCGACGCGGCCCGGACCGGCCGGATGCACGACATCGTGCGGACCATCCAGGCCGAGCAGGACCGCATCATCCGCTCCACCCACCGCGGCGTCCTGGTGGTCGAGGGCGGCCCGGGCACCGGAAAGACCGCCGTGGCCCTGCACCGGGCCGCCTACCTGCTCTACGCGCACCGCGAGCTGCTCGCCAAGCGCGGCGTACTGATCGTCGGGCCGAACCCGGCCTTCCTCGGCTACATCGGCGAGGTCCTCCCGGCCCTCGGCGAGACCGGGGTCCTGCTCGCCACCCCGGGCGAGCTGTTCCCCGGCGTGCGCGCGAGCGCCGCCGACCGCCCCGGCGCCGCCGCCGTCAAGGGGCGCGCCGAGATGGCCGGGATCCTCGCCCGCGTCGTGAGCGACCGCCAGGCCCTGCCGGACACCGTGCCCGCGGGCAGCGGCGAGGACGCCGACGTGGTCCCCGAACCGGCCCTGGTGATCGACCACGACGACTACGGGACGCTGCTGCTCGACCGGACCATGGCCCACGAGGCCCGGGACCGGGCCCGCGCCACCGGACTGCCGCACAACCTCGCCCGCCCCTACTTCGCCTTCCGGGTCATCGACGCGCTCACCGAACAGCTCGCCGACCGGCTCGGCGCCGACCCCTACGGCGGCCCCAACCTGCTGGGCCCCGACGACATCGCCCAACTGGGCAAGGAGATCGCGACCAGCGCCGAGGTGCACACCGCCATCGACACGCTGTGGCCCCCGCTCACCCCGCGGCAGCTGATCTCCGACTACCTCGCCGAGCCCACGTACCTGTCCGACGGGGACGCCGCGCTGATCCGGCGTTCGACGACGGGCGAGGCGGACTGGACCCCGGCCGACGTCCCGCTGCTCGACGAGGCCGCCGAACTGCTCGGAGCGGACGACACCGCGCGGCGCGCCGCCGAGGAGCGCGAGCGCCTCGAACGCGTCGCGTACGCGCAGGGCGTCCTGGACCTGTCGGCCGGCTCGGACTCCTACGAGTTCGAGGACATGGAGAACGAGTTCCTCGCGGCCCACGACATCATCGACGCCGAGCGGATGGCCGAGCGGCAGGAGGAGGCCGACCACCGCAGCGCCGCCGAACGCGCCGCCGTGGACCGCACCTGGGCCTTCGGGCACGTGATCGTGGACGAGGCGCAGGAGCTGTCCGCCATGGCCTGGCGCCTGCTAATGAGGCGCTGCCCGACCCGTTCCATGACGCTGGTGGGCGACCCGGCCCAGACCGGCGACGAGGCCGGCTGCGGTTCCTGGCAGCAGATCCTGGCGCCCTATGTGGAAGACCGCTGGGAGCTGGTGCGCCTCGCCGTCAACTACCGTACGCCCGCCGAGATCATGGAGCTGGCGGCAGCCGTTCTCCGGGCCCGCCACCCCGGTTTCGAGCCGCCGGCCTCGGTCCGCTCCACGGGGCGCCGCCCCTGGGTGGCACGGGCCGACGACCTGGCCGCGGCGGTCGCCGACGCGGTACGGGAGGGCGCGCCGGCCGGGGGCCGCCTGGCGGTCATCGCCCCGCGCCCGCTGCACGAGGCCCTGGCGGCCGCGCTGCCCGGCGTCCGGGCGGGGGAGGAGCCCGACCTCACCCACCCCGTGGTCCTGCTCGCCCCGCGGCAGGCCAAAGGGCTGGAGTTCGACACGGTGATCGTCGTGGAACCCGCGGACCACGAGCCCAGCGATCTCTACGTCGCCCTGACGCGCGCGACCCAGACCCTGGGAGTGCTGCACACCGGCCGGCTGCCGGAGGGGCTGGACGAACAGCCGTAGCCGGGACGGGCCGGGGGCCGGAGGGCCGGCCGCATCAGGGGCCGGGGCGGGCCCTACGGGAGGAACTCGCCCGGCCACCCGGGTGAGTTCAGGAGGAGATCCCTGCGGCAAGGGTCCCGGTCCCGCTACAACCGGGGCGTGACCGAGAAACAGACGGCGCGCGGCCTGTCCGTGCTCGCCGCGACCCTGACGGCCGTGCTCGCGGCGGCCCTGACCTCCGGCCCCGTGCGTGCGGCCGAGGGGCCGCCCCGTACCGGCTTCGAGGCCACGGACGGTACGCACTGGACCAGCGAGTCCCAGGAGCGGGAGCTGCTCCACGCGATCGGCCGGCCCGGCGGGCGCGCCACCGTCCGGACCATCGGCGAGACCCCGCGGGGCCGCCCGCTGCACCTGGTGAGCCTGGGCCGGGGCCCCGTCACCGTCCTGCTGGTGTGCAGCCAGCACGGGGACGAACCGGCGGGGCGCGAGGCCTGCCTGACCACCGTGCGGGACCTCGCCCACGCCCGGGACGCGGCGGCCCGGCGGCTCCTGGAAGCGGTCACCCTGCTCGTGGTCCCGACGGCCAACCCGGACGGGCGGGCGGCCGGTACCCGTGCCAACGCCGGGGGCACCGACATCAACCGCGACCACATGGCCCTGACTTCACCGGAGGCACGCGCGATCGCCGCCGTGCTGCGCGACCACCGGCCGCACCTCGTGTACGACCTGCACGAGTACCGGGCGACACCGGGGACCTACGACAAGGACCTCTTCGACCTCTGGCCGCGCAACCTCAACACCGACCCGGCGGTGTACGCGCAGTCCCGCGCCCTGTCCGAAGCCTACGTACGCGGCGCGGCCCACGCGGCCGGCCATTCCACCGGGACCTACGGCATCCGCACCGACCCCGTGACCGGGGCCCCGGTCGGGCAGTCCGCCGGTGACGGCCAAGAGCGGATCCTGCGCAACACGGCGGGTGTCAAGCACGCGGTCGCGCTGCTGATCGAAAGCCGCGTCGAAGCACCCTCGGGCCCGGCCGGGGAAGCCGAGCGGGCCGACCCGGCCCTCAACCACCGCCGCCGGGTCGGCTCCCAACTGGCCGCACTGAGCGGGCTGTTCGCTTACGTCTCCACGCGTACGGGCCCCCTGGCGGCGGCCTCGGACGGCGCGCGCCGGGCAGCCGGGAGCGCGGTGGGCCCGGTCCTGCTGGGCGGCGCGGACAACGCTCCCGCGACAGTGGGGGAGATCCTCGCCGACCCGCCCTGCGGCTACCGGCTCACTCCCGCCCAGTACGCGCGGACGGGCAGCCTCCTGGCCCTGCACGGCGTACGGGCGGTACCCGCCGCGGGCGGCGCGTTCGTTCCGCTGAACCAGCCCCTGCGGGCCCTCGCGGTGCTCCTCCTCGACGGCCGGGCCCCGCACCGGATCACAACAGGGCAGTCCGTACAAGGCTGCTGACGTTCCATCAGGCGGTGTGGCCGTCGCGGAGCCGGTGCGCGCCGAAGGGCGCCGCGCGCGTCCGTGCGGCCTGCCGAGCGGGGAAGCACGCTGGTCAGCCGGATGCCGTGAGCTATGTTGGGATCACGGAGCGGCACGAAAGGGAGGACCGCCGGTGTCATCGGGGCAGCAGGCGCGCGCACAGGCGGCGGCGATCACGCCGGGCGGGCAGCCGGTCGACCACGAGCGGGCCCCGGCGGACCGGGTCCGGGCGCTGTTCGACGGGTACCCGCTCTCGCCGGGCCAGCGCCGGATCGCACAGTACCTCGTCGACCACCTCACCGAGGCGGCGTTCCTCTCCATCACCGAGCTCGCGGAACGGGCCGGCGTGAGCCAGCCCTCCGTGACCCGCTTCGCCGCCGCCCTCGGCTTCAGTGGCTACCCGGCTCTGCGCGAGGTGCTCCAGCCGATCGCGCTCAGCGCGGTGGCCGGCGCCCCCGACAGCCCCGCACAGACCCGGCGCAACGAACTGCAGGCAGCCGTCGACGCCGAGATCGAGAACCTGCGCACCGTCCGCCAGCTGCTCGCCGACACCGACCAGGTGCTCGACATCGGGCGCGAGCTGGCCCGGTCGGTGCCGCTGACGATCCTCGGGCTGCGGATCTCCGTCTCGCTCGCGGAGTACTTCGCCTACGCGGCCCGCCGGATCCACCCCGACGTGCGCCTGGTCACCGGCGGCGGCAGCGTCGCCTCCGACGCGCTGCTGCAGGCCCGGGCGGCGGGCGGCAGCTGGGTCCTGGCCTTCGCGATGCCCCGGCACGCCAAGGAGACCCTCGCCGCGCTGCGGGTGGCCCGCGGGGCGGGGCTGCGGATCGCGCTGATCACGGACCGCACGCTCGGGCCGCTGGTGGACGAGGCCGACGTGGCGCTGACGGCGGGCACCGGATCGCGGCTGGTCTTCGACTCCTATGCGGCGCCGGGCGTCCTGTCCGCGGCGCTGCTCCAGGCGATGGCGGACGCGGACCCCGAACGGACGCAGACCCGGCTCGAGAGCTATGAGCAGGCCGCGGACCAGCACGGCTTCTTCCTCTAGCCCTCAAGCCCTCTAGCCCTCCAGCCGCCGAGCCCCCGTCCGGCGGCAGGCGACCGCCGCCGCCCACCGTCACGGGCGCCGTGGCCGTGGTCCGGCGGCGGCTCCGCCCGCGCCCCACCGGACTACTCGCCGAGCTCGTAGTCGAACCAGATCCGGTGCGTGCTGTCCGCCTCGACCGCGAGGCCGCCGCTCCCGGTGATCCCGGCCAACGCACCCGTTCCACTGGTCGGCACGATGGCGAAGAACTCCTGCTGCCTCCCTTCGCCCAGGGTCGTCGCGGAGTGCGCGAAGTTGAACGCGCCCGCCCGCCCGTGGAGCGTCCCCTCGAAGGACTCCATCGCGACGTACGTCCCCGCCCCGGAGGACTGGTCGAACGCGGCGGTGAACAAGGTGGCGGAGCGCCCGGTGACCTCGCCCCCGTACGTCTTCCGCATCGTGGCGACACCGACCGGCAGCGCCGTCTCGATCTCGGTGCCCGGCACCGGCGCCGGGGTGAAATCGGCAACTTCGAACGTTCCTGAGGCTCGCATCCCCGGATCGTATGCCGCACTACCGACATCGCCACCGCGCGCTCCGCCCGCGATCCGCCGAACACGAGACAGGCGGGATCTTCTCCATGGATCCACCCGTGACCTCATGAAGTGGCACGAGGTGTCATATTCACCCGACCCTCACACATGAATATTTTCATACCCTTGCTTACTCAACGGTATATATGTTTACTGATGGCGGCGCGGTCATCCGTCAAGATGCCGAGGGCGGTGTCCCCACACCGTCTTTGAACAGACACCCGACGTGACGTTTCTCCTCCTCACGTGACGCCTGGTGTCCCGTCCGGCTTTCGGATCCCGCAGCGCCTCTGCGGCCTCGGCCAACCCCTGGGCCGAGGCCGCGCCATACGTCTCCCTCGGCGTTCGACACCTCGTGGAAGCGGCAAGAATGTCTCAGACGGCTCTCAGCACCCGCACTCAGGACTGGCCCCAGCAGGTCAAGAGGCCCGGGAACCACGACTGGGAACGCACGGCCACCAACTGGCTGCGCGATCTCCTGCCGGCCCGCTACGCCGGCTACGCGACCCTGACCCGGAGCCCCGTACTCCTCGCGCGCCACGCCCAGCTGCAGGTCCAGCACGAGATGCGGGCCGTACGGGTGGCCCTGGAAACCGGCCGGGCCCAGCTCCCCTCCCTCGGGGTGACCGAAGGGGTCATCGAGACCTCGATCCGGATGTACGCCGCCGAGCTCCAGCAGCTCTCCCGGCTGGCCCGCGCCATCCGCGTCGTCGCCGAGGCCCTCGCCGCGGGCGCGGGCGCGGCCCGCGCGCGCTGAGCCGGGCCCGGCCGACGCGGCGCGCCCCGCGGTCCGATTCGTCCGATCGGTTGGCTCTCGGCCCGGCCCGGCCCTGTGGCGGGACAGACGGGCGGCGCCTCTCTAGGTTCGATGGTGCTCAGTGCCGCCACCCGAACCTTCCGAAAGGTGCATCCATGCGTTCCGTACGCTCCGTGCTCTCCCTCGTCGCCGCCGGTGTCATCGTCCTCGGCTGCGCCTCCGCCGCTTCCGCCGACGTGACGGTCAACGCCCCGTCCGAGAAGTCGTACACGATCGTCTTCGGCGACTGGCTGCAGTTCGCCGCCGACGACGTGTTCAACGCGGGCCTCAACAACACGGTGGGCTCCAACAACTGAGCACGGGCCCCGCTCCACACCCGGGTCCCCGTTCGTCCGGCCTCCCGCGCCGGACGGCCGGGGACCCGGCGCGTACGGTGGCCCGGTACGGGAGGTACGCCACCACACGCAGGGGAGCCGGGCCATGAACGCGGTCGACTACCGGGGCCAGACCACACTGATCACGGGCGCGAGCTCCGGTCTCGGCGAGGAGTTCGCCCGCCGGCTGGCCGCCCGCGGATCCGGCCTCGTCCTGGTCGCCCGCCGCGCCGACCGCCTGGAGCGGCTGGCCGCGGAGCTCTCGGCGGAGTACGGGGTCCAGGCCACGCCCGTCCCGATGGACCTCGGAGCGGACCGGATCGGCGATGCGCTCCTCGAAGAGCTGGAGCGGCGCGGCATCACGGTCACGAGCCTGGTCAACAACGCCGGCTTCGGCACCTTCGGCCCGCTCCACCAGGAGGATCCCGCACGGCTGCGCCAGGAACTCGCCGTCAACGTGGGCGCGGTGGTCGACATCAGCCGCGCCTTCATCGGCCCGCTGCGCGCCCACGGCAAGGGCGTCCTCGTCAACGTCGCGAGCATGGCCGCCTACCAGCCCATTCCCCAGATGGCCGTCTACGGCGCGACCAAGGCCTTCGTACTGAGCTTCACCGAAGCGCTCTGGCACGAATCCCAAGGCACCGGACTACGGGTGCTGGCGCTCTCGCCCGGCGCGACGAAGACCGAGTTCTTCGACGTCGTCGGGACCAGCGAGGTGGGCGGCGGCACCCGGGTCCAGACGCGCGAGGAGGTCGTCCGCACGGCGCTGGCGGCGCTCGACCGCAGGAATCCGGGCCCGAGCGTGATCTCCGGCGCCCTCAACCGGGTGTTGGCCGTCGGCGGCCGGCTGCTCAGCCGCCGGCAGATGGTCAACTCGGTCGGCCGGCTCATGCCCGCGGCAGAGCCGGCCTCCTGAGTCTCCCTAGCTTCCGGGGTCTCCTGACCTTCAGCCCGTGGTGACACCGGCGAGCTGCTCCGCGATGGTGTCCGCGGAGGGGAACCTCATGCCGAGGGTCCCGACGTGCTTCCAGTGCAAGGTGCCGTCCGGGGCGATGACGAAGACGGAGCGCCGCAGGCCGATCACGGGAGCCGCGATGCCGAAGGCGCGGGCGACCGCGCGGTCGGTGTCGGCGAGCAGCGGAATCCGCAGGCCCCGGGCCCGGGCGAAGGCCTCGTGGCTGTCCACGTCCTGCGGGCTGATGCCCCAGACCTGGGCGCCGCACGCGGAGAGCGCCTCCAGCCCGTCGGAGTAGGAGCACAACTGCGTCGTGCAGACCGGGGTGTTGTCGCCGGGGTAGAAGGCGAGAACGACCGGGTTCCCGCGCTGCTCGCCGAGCGTGTACCGCCCGCGCGTGAAGGCGTCCTCGCTCAGCAGGCCGCCGGGGAGCGAGAACTCGCCCACCACATCGCCCACGTCCGGGATTCGGGTCACGATGGCCGCACCTCTCTGTCGTCGAGGGGCGTACGGTACCCGACCGCGGCGGCTCAGCGGCGGTGCATCGTGTGCAGGGCCTCGAGGAGCACCCGGGGATCGTGGCCGCCCTTGTAGACCGGCGGCGGCTGCCGGTCCAGGTGCAGCAGCCGGGCCACGGCGGTCCACGCGGTGCGCACCGAGTACTCGACGGTGAACACCACGTCGTCGGGGACCTCGGCGTACTGGCCGATGAAGGCCAGGTTGGTGGAGCCCTCCGGGACGACCTCGGGCCGGTCGCCGCCCTTGCGCACCAGGAACTGGCTGGTGATGTACGGCATCAGGGCCGGCACGACGATGGAGGACTCCAGGATCTGCTCGCTCTGTTCGAGGCGCAGGTGCCCGAGCACCTCGGTGAGGATCTCGCGGCCCGTGCACTCGGCCATCGTCTTGCCCACGTGGTCGCCGGCCTTGTCGGGGAAGAGGGCGTACCCCCACCAGACGTAGGTTCCCTCGGGCTGCTCGTGGAAGTGCGGCTGGTGGTTGAGGACGATGGTCAGCAGCCAGCCGGAGTCCTTGAAGGTGATCAGGCCGCCCTTGCCGGCCTCGCTGCCGGAGAACTCCTCCATGGCCTTGAAGAAGGTGGGGTCCTGGCTGGTGACGGTGAAGGAACCCCAGGTGGAGTCCGAGACGGAGGAGTCGAACACCGAAGGGTCGCCCAGATGGGGGCGCTTGGCCGCCAGGGTCTGCCACAGGCGCCAGGAGGCGTCCGGCGCGGAAGTGTCCAGTACGGCGGGGGTGTCGGTGGATCCCAGGGTCGAGTTCGCGGTCATCGACCCGTTGGTGACGAACACCAGGTCCTCGGCGGCGACCGGGATCCGCAGGTCAGCGCCCTCCCGGGTACAGGCGAGGGCGGTGACGGTGGTGCCTTCGCCGTCGGCGAGCTCCACGTCGGTCACGGTGGTGTTCATCGTGAACACGACGCCGTTGCTCCACAGCCAGCTCTGGAGCGGTCGCACGATCGAGTCGTACTGGTTGAAGCGGGTGCGGTAGATGCCCGACATGGTGTCGAAGGTCTTGAAGAGGTGCACGAACCGGTTGAGGTAGCGCCGGAACTCGATCGCCGAGTGCCAGGGCTCGAAGGCGAAGGTCGTGCACCACATGTACCAGAAGTTGGTGGTGAAGAACTCGGGGGTGAAGCAGTCCGAGATGCGCTTGCCGTCGAGCCGGGACTCGGGCGAGGCCACGCACGCGACCAGGTCCAGGCGGTCGCGCTCGGAGAACCCCATGGAACGGGTGTCGACCCGCAGACCGGCGGAGTCGACCAGGCGGGCCTTGTCGTTCCAGGCGAAGTCCTCGTGGAAGGCGAAGGTGTCCTCGGTGACCGAGGTGCCCGGAGCGTCCAGCGAGGGGATCGAGCGCAGCAGGTCGTACGTGCACTCGAAGTGCAGCTCGAACATCCGGCCGCCGCGCATGGTGTAGCCGTTCTCGGGGTCTCCCGTGGCGTCCAGGCTTCCGCCGGTACGGCCCTGGGCTTCCAGGATCGTGATGTCCGAGCCCGCGAACCCGCCCTCCCTGATCAGCAGCGCCGCCGCCGACAGGGAAGCGATGCCGGCACCCACCAGATAGGCCTTGGCCACGACGTGTCTCCTCACCCCGGCCGCACGGGCCCCGGTCGGCCGCACGGTCACCCGGCCAGACCATCACCCCGCCGGGCGGGTCGCGACCGGGGTGCGCCATTGGGCGGGCTCGGGTCGAGGGGCGCGTCCGTGGTGTGCGTCCGTGGTGTGCCTACGCGGTGTGCGTGCGCGGGGTGCCCCCGATCCGCTTGCAAGAGATTTGCGCCCGTGGGACTGTTTTTTGCGCACCCGACTGGTAGCTTGACCGCGTGAGCACCCAGAGGCTAGCCCAAGTGGCCGAGATGGCCGGCGTCAGTACGACTACGGTGAGTCGCGTCCTGAACGGCAACAGGGACGTGGCGCCCGCCACCCGCGAGGCGGTCCTGACGGCCGTGGACGTGTGCGGCTTCGAGCGCCCGGCGGAGTTCCGCAGGGAACGGGCCCAGCTGATCGGACTGGTGGTCCCCGACCTCCAGAACCCCGTCTTCTCCGCGGCCGCGGAGGCGCTCGCCGGGCTCCTCAACGGCCAGGGGCTGGTCCCCGTGCTGTGCACGCGCACGGCCGACGGCGTCTCGGAGTCGCACTACGTGGACATGCTGCTCGGGCAGAACGTCGGCGGGATCGTCTTCGTCGGCGCCAGCTACACCGACATAGGCGAGGCCCAGGGGCGCGAGCTGCGCCGCCGCGGGATCCCGGTCGTCCTGGTCAATCCGGCCGACGAGAACCCCGGCGTCGCACAGGTCTCGGTGGACGACGCCGGAGCCGCCGAACAGGCGCTGGAGCACCTGTCGGCGCTCGGCCACGAGCGGATCGGCATGATCGTGGGCCCCTCCGGCCACGTCCCTTCGGTCCGTAAGCTCGCTGGTTACGCGGCTTTCAACGCCCGGCGCGGGGTCCCGGCCCAGGAGTGGCGGCCGCTGGTCGCCCACGCGCTCTTCTCGATGGAGGGCGGCGCCACGGCGATCACCCAGCTCCTCCCGCACGGGGTGACGGCGGTCGTCTGCGCCAGCGACGCCCTCGCCCTCGGCGCCATTCGCGGGGCGCGCCGGCGGGGGCTGGAAGTCCCGGCCCGGCTGTCCGTCGTGGGCTTCGATGACTCCCTCTTCATGGTGGCCACCGATCCGCCGCTGACGACGGCCCGCCAGCCCGTCGCCGCCATGGCCTCGGCCGCGGTGCAGTTCCTGGCCGAGCAGATCCGTACGGGGGTGGGCCTGTCCTCGGAGATCCTCTTCGACACCGAACTCATCGTCCGCTCGTCCACCACGCGCCCGTCTTCGGGGCGCTGACCGGGGGAGCGGGGGACGGCGCGAGAAAAGAGGGCCCGGCGGTCGCCGGGCCCTCTTTTCGTGTCCGCTGCTGCCGTCAAGGTGACAGCGGCCCCGTCACGATCCGTCACATAGCTGAATCTCTATGCGTAATGTCTTGCGTAACATTATTGACTTCTTGCGTTCACGGCTTCTACTGTCACGCCATCGAAGCCCGACCCGCCCGGAAGGCCTGTTCCCATGGATGGCATCACCAGACGTCGTGCCCTGTTCCTCTCCACCGCCCTCGTGGCGAGCCTCGGCCTCACCGCCTGCGGCGGCACACCCGCTCCGGCCGGCGACAAGGCCGGCGGGGTGGTGACGATCACGGTCAACGGCATGCCGGCCAAGACGCAGGCCGACGACCGCAAGGACTTCGAGGAGCTGGTGAAGCAGTTCGAGGCGGCGCACCCGAAGATCAAGATCGATGCCCGCGAGGGCCAGATGGATCCCAAGACCTTCGCGGCCAAACTCGCCGGGGGCCAGCTCGAAGACGTCTACTACGTCTACTTCACCGACCCGGCCGGGCTCATCCAGCGCAAGCAGGGCGCCGACATCACCCCCTACCTCGCCGACGTCCCGTACCTGTCCGACATACGCCCCGAGCTCCAGAAGGTGTTCAAGGACAAGGAGGGCAAGACCTACGGGCTGCCCACCGGCAACTACTCCATGGGACTCGTCTACAACCGCGAGCTCTTCCGCAAGGCCGGACTCGACCCCGACAAGCCCCCGACCACCTGGGAAGAGGTCCGGGCCGCCGCGAAGAAGATCAGCGAGCTCGGCGAGGACACCGTGGGCTACGCCGACTACAGCAAGAACAACCAGGGCGGCTGGCACCTGACGTCCTGGCTGTACTCCATGGGCGGCGAGGTGGCGACCGAGGAGAACGGCAAGTGGAAGGCCGCCTTCGACAGCGACGCGGGCCGCAAGGCGCTCCAAACCCTGCACGACATGCGCTGGACCGACAAGAGCATGGGCACCCGCCAGCTCCTGGAGATCGGCGACGTCCAGAAGATGATGGGCTCCGGCAAGCTCGGGATGTACATGGCCGGACCCGACAACATCCCCACCATCGTCAAGCAGTTCGAGCGCAAGTACGAGGAGTTCGGCCTCGCGGCCCTCCCCGGCACGGCCACCCTCGGCGGCGGCGACGGGTTCATGTTCAACCCCAAGGCCACACCCGAGAAGATCAAGGCCGGCCTGCAGTGGGTCCAGTGGAAGTACCTCAACCCCGACCGGGAGGAGGAGAACGTCACCAAGTTCTCCGGCCTCGGCGTCCCGATCGGCCTGCCCCAGCCCAACCTCTTCGGCGGCGCCGCCCAGCAGAAGATCGACGCCATCCACATCGCGCACGCCAACGTGCCGCAGGCGAACTACAAGCCGTTCGTCGACCGCAGCCCCCAGGTCGAGGTCAAGGTCGAGCCGCCGAACGCGCAGCAGATCTACACCGTCCTGGACGGTGTCATGCAGTCCGTCCTGACCAAGGAGGACGCGGACATCGACACCCTGCTCAAGCAAGCCGCCGCCCGCACCGACACCATCCTCGCCACGGTGAAGTGACATGTCCGCACTCCCCACCCCCGCGGCCCCGGGCCGGCGCGCACGCCGCCTCCGGGACCTCCGGCGGACCGGAGCCGAGGGCGAGACCCCGGCCGCGAGCCGGGTGCCGGCCGCCGGCCGGGCCCGCCGGCTGCGGGAGAACCTCGTCGCCTACCTCTTCCTCTCCGCCGCGCTGATCTGCTTCGCCCTCTTCGCCTGGTACCCGATCGTCCGCGGCGTCCTCCTGGGCTTCCAGCAGGTGACCTTCGCCCAGCCGGCCGAGTGGGTCGGCCTGGACAACTTCCGCCGCCTCTTCGCCGATCCGCTCTTCGCCACCGCCTGGCGCAACACCGGCTACTTCACGCTCCTGGCACTCGTCTTCGGCTTCGCCGCCCCGTTCGTCACGGCCGTCGTCCTGAACGAACTGCGCCGCGGCCAGTCGTACCTGCGGCTCACCGTCTACCTCCCGGTGATGCTCCCGCCCATCGTCACCATGCTGCTGTGGCGCTGGTTCTACGATCCCGGCCCCGGCCTCTTCAACAACGTGCTCGGCGTCCTGCACCTGCCCGCCCAGCAGTGGCTGGAGTCGGAACACCTCGCGATGATCTCCCTGGTCCTCGTCTCCACCTGGGCCAACATGGGCACCACGACGCTCATTTACCTGGCGGCCCTCGGCGGCATCCCCGGGGAGCTCTACGAGGCGGCCGAACTCGACGGCGCCTCCATCCGCCGGCGCCTGTGGCACGTCACGATCCCGCAGGTCAGGTTCATCCTCCTGATCACCCTGCTGCTTCAAGTCATCGGCACGATGCAGGTGTTCGTCGAACCCTTCGTCCTCACCGGCGGCGGCCCCGACGACGCCACCGTCACGATCCTGCTGCTGCTCTACCGCTACGCCTTCGTCTACAACGACTTCGGCCTGGCCAGTGCCATGAGCACCCTGCTCTTCGTCGTCCTGGGCCTCTTCGCCGGCCTCTACCTGCGGCTGACCCGGACCAAGGACTGAAAGGAGGACCGCCATGGCCGCCGCCGAACCCCGCTCCCGCACGCTCATCGCGCCCGCCGAACTCACCCGGCCCGTGGGCCGGTTCCTGCACCGCTTCGTCCTGGGCGCGACCCTGACCGGCTTCACCCTGGCCTTCGTCTTCCCGCTCTACTGGATGACCACCGGCGCCCTGAAGAGCTCCGCGGAGCTGGCCGAGCCCCATCCGACCCTGCTCCCGAGCAGCTGGCATCCCGAGAGCTACACCGAGGCCTGGACCAACACGGGACTCGCCGGCTACTTCCTCAACACCGTCCTGCTCGCCTTCGGAGCCCTGCTCTTCCAACTCGTCATCGACGTCTGCGCCGCGTACGCCCTGTCCAAGCTCCGTCCGGTGCTGGGCAACGCGGTGCTCGCGATGATGCTGGCCACCCTGATGCTGCCGGTCTCCGCACTGCTCGTACCCGTGTACCTCACCGTCGTGGACGTTCCCCTCGTCCACGTGAACCTGATCAACACGCCGTTCGCCATCTGGCTGCCGGCCGCGGCGAACGCCTTCAACGTCTTCATCCTCAAGCGGTTCTTCGATCAGATCCCCACGGAACTGCTCGACGCCGCCCGGATAGACGGCGCGGGCACGGTACGGATCCTCGTCTCGGTGATCCTCCCGCTGTCCCGCCCGGTGCTCGCGGTGGTGTCCATCTTCGCGGTCGTCGGTGTCTGGAAGGACTTCCTCTGGCCGATGCTCGTCCTGCCGGACGAGACGAAGCAGCCGCTCACCGTCGCACTCAACCGCCTGGCGGAGTTCATGCCGGCCAACCAGCTCCTCGCCGGCATGGTCATGGCGAGCCTCCCGCTGCTGGTCCTCTTCCTCCTCTTCCAGCGGCACATCATCTCCGGCCTCACGGCGGGAAGCCTCAAGGGCTGACCGGCCGCGTCACCCCGACCCACCACACCCCGCTTCACCCCGCCCCACCACACCCCCCTCCCCACACCTCTCCTCGACACCGCCGCAGCGACGGACCGCCGCGGCGGCCCCCACCGCGCCCTCCCGCCCCCGCGCGCGGGGCGCGCCTTCAGAAAGGACACGCCGCCGTGTCTTCTTCCCGAGGAATCCGCACCAGAGGCGCACGCCTCATCTCCCCCCTCCTCCTCACCGCCTTGGCCACCACCGGCCTCACCGGCACCCTCGCCACCGGGTCGTACGCCGCCGCCGTCACCCTGGAGGCGGAATCCGCCGCCCTGTCGGGCGGTGCCCGCGTCGAGTCGGAGCATTCCGGTTACACCGGGACCGGCTACGCGGGTGGTTTCACGGACGGCAACAAGGGGGCCGCTTCGGTCTCCTTCGCGGTGCGGTCGGCCGCGGCCGGTACGGGTTCGGTAGCGATCCGGTACGCCAACGGCACGGGCTCGCCGCAGACGTTGAGCCTCTACGCGAACGGGGTCAAGGTCCGTCAGATCTCCCTCCCGGCCACCGCGAACTGGGACACCTGGGCCGTCCGCCAGGAGCCGCTGCCGCTGGCCAAGGGCGCCAACACGGTCGCGCTGACCTTCACCACCGCCGACTCCGGCAACGTGAACCTCGACCACGTCGCCCCGGCCGAAGCCGGCCCCACCACCCCCTCGACCGGCCTGGAGGCGGAATCCGCCGCCCTGTCGGGCGGTGCCCGCGTCGAGTCGGAGCATTCCGGTTACACCGGGACCGGCTACGCGGGTGGTTTCACGGACGGCAACAAGGGGGCCGCTTCGGTCTCCTTCGCGGTGCAGTCGGCCGTGGCCGGTACGGGTTCGGTAGCGATCCGGTACGCCAACGGCACGGGCTCGCCCCAGACGCTGAGCCTCTACGCGAACGGGGTCAAGGTCCGCCAGATCTCCCTCCCGGCCACCGCGAACTGGGACACCTGGGCCGTCCGCCAAGAGCCGCTGCCGCTGGCCAACGGTGCCAACACGGTCGCGCTGACCTTCACCACCGCCGACTCCGGCAACGTGAACCTCGACGCCATCACCCCCACCGGCCCGACGACCACGCCCACCGACCCGCCGCCCGGCTCCCTCAGCCACGAGGCCGAGACCGCCTTCGCCTCGGGCGGCCCCGTGACCGCCTCCGCCGTCGCCGGCTTCAGCGGAGCCGGCTACCTGACGGGCTTCACCGCCACCGGTGCCCGCGCCGTCTTCTCCGTCTCCGCGCCCACCGCCGCCACCCGGCAGGTGGCCGTGCGCTACCGCACCCCGGGGGCCAACCCCGCGACCGTCACCCTGACGACCAACGGAGCCCCCGTACGCCGACTCACCCTCCCCGCCACCTCGGGAGCCTGGGCCTCCTTCACCACCGACGCGCCCCTGCGCGCCCAGCTCAACACCCTCACCCTGCGCACGGAGGCCGGGGACAGCGGCGACCTCCAGCTCGACGGCATCGAGGTCACCGGCTCCACTCCGAACGCCACCCGCGGCGCGAGCCTCCCGTACACCGCCTACGAGGCCGAGGCCGGCGCGACCAACGCCTCCGTCACGGGCCCGGACCGTGCCTACAAGACCCTGGCCTCCGAGGCCTCGGGCCGGCGGGCCGTCGTACTCGACCAGACGGGGGAGTACGTCCAGTTCACCCTGGCCAAGGCCGCCAACGCCGTGACCGTCCGCTACTCGATCCCGGACAACGCGGCCGGCACGGGGAACAGCGCCACCCTCAGCCTCTACGCCAACGGCGCCCACACCAAGGACCTCGCCCTCACCTCCAAGTACAGCTGGGTCTACGGCGCCTACCCCTACGGCAACGACCCCTCCCAGGGCGACGCCCACCGCTTCTTCGACGAGACCCGCACCCTCACGGGCGAGTTCCCCGCCGGCACCGTGCTGAAGTTCCAGAAGGACGCCGGTGACACCGCCGCCTCCTACGCCATCGATCTCGTCGAGACCGAAACCGCCCCGGCGGCCGCCACCATGCCCGCCACCGGATTCGTCTCCGCCACCACCCTCGGCGTCACCGCGAACGACGGCGGTGACGACACCGGCGCCCTGAACGGCGCACTGTCCACCGCCACCGCCCAGGGCAAGGGCCTGTGGCTGCCCGCCGGCACCTACGACATCTCGGGATCCGTCAACCTCACCGGAGCCGTCCTGCGCGGCGCGGGCGAATGGCACACCACCCTGCGCGGCAAGAACGGCAAGGGCGGGCTCTTCGGCCGCGGTGGCACCAGCACCGTGCAGGACCTGGCGGTCACCGGAGAGTCCGATCACCGCGACGACGCCAACAGCGACGCCGCCGTAGAGGGGGACTTCGGCTCCGGCTCCACCCTGCAGAACCTCTGGATCCAGCACAGCAAGGTCGGCCTCTGGATCGACGCACCGACCCGCGGCCTGCTCGCCACCGGCCTGCGCATCCGGGACACCTACGCCGACGGGGTCAACCTGCACAAGGGCACCTCGGGCAGCGAGGTCTCCCAGAGCAGCATCCGCAACACCGGCGACGACGCCCTCGCGATGTGGTCGGAGGCCCAGGCCGTCACCGACTGCGTGCTCCGCTTCAACACCGTCCAGCTCCCGCTGCTCGCCAACGGAGCCGCGATCTACGGCGGCGGCGGAAACCGGATCGAGGACAACCTGGTGTCCGACACCGTCACCGGCGCCGCCGGAATCGCGGTCAGCACCCGCTTCGGCATCCCCTTCAGCGGACCGGCGACCGTGCAGCGCAACACCATCGACCGGGCCGGCGGCTACGAGCCCAACTGGGCGAGCAAGCTCGGCGCCCTGTGGGTGTACGCGGACACCTCGGAGATCACCACCCCGGTGCTCCTCCAGGACAACGACATCCTGGACAGCACCTACAGCGGCCTGCTCGTCTCCTGGCAGAAGAACATCGGGAACCTGACCGTGAAGAACACCCGGATCGCCAAGGCCGGCGGCTACGGCATCGAGATCAACGCGGCCGGCTCGGGCACCTTCAGCGGGGTCACGGTCACCGACGCCGCATCGGGCGGACTGAGCCTCGCGGGCGGGTTCGCCGTCAACCGCGGAGCCGGCAACTCGGGCTGGTAGCCCCGGCCGCAGGACCGCACGACCTCACCACCGCGCCACTCCCCGGAACCGGGGCCCGGTCACCCCAGCCACCCCGCCGCCCGACCGGGCCCCGCACCCCGGCGCCTCACCCCACCCCGCGCCCGTGTACGCGTACGCCCCCACCCCACCAGGAGACCCCGTGACCCAGCGCACCCCGCACCCCGCAGCCTCCCCCTGGTGGCGGCACGCGGCGATCTACCAGATCTACATACGCAGCTTCGCCGACGGGAACGGCGACGGCACGGGCGATATCGCCGGAGTCCGCGCCCGGCTGCCCTACCTGCGGGAACTCGGTGTGGACGCCCTCTGGTTCAACCCCTGGTACGTCTCTCCCATGGCCGATGCCGGCTACGACGTGGCCGACTACCGCGACATCGACCCCCTCTTCGGCACGCTCGCCGAGGCCGAGGAGCTCATCGAAGAGGCCCACGCCCACGAGCTGCGGGTCATCGTGGACCTCGTCCCCAACCACTGCTCCGACCGGCACCCCTGGTTCGCCCGGGCCCTCGCCGCCGGCCCCGGATCCCCCGAGCGCGAGCGCTTCTGGTTCCTTCCCGGCCGCGGCACACACGGCGAACTGCCGCCCAACGACTGGCACTCCTACTTCGGCGGCCCCGCCTGGACCCGGATCACCGAGGCCGACGGCACCCCGGGCCCCTGGTACCTGCACATGTTCGCCCCCGAACAGCCCGACCTGAACTGGGAACACCCCGACGTGGCAGCCGAGTTCGAGGACGTCCTGCGGTTCTGGCTCGACCGCGGGGTCGACGGCTTCCGCATCGACGTGGCGCACGGCCTGGCAAAGAAGCCCGGTCTGCCCGACGTCGGCGCGAACCCCGACCCCACCGACCTGCCCTACCAGGACGTGGACGCCGTGCACGCCGTCTACCGCGCCTGGCGCAAGATCCTCGACACCTACCCGGGCGACCGCGTGTTCATCGGCGAGGTCTGGCTCCCGGAGGCCGCGCAGTTCGCCCGCTACCTGCGCCACGACGAACTGCACTCCGCCTTCAACTTCGACTACCTGTGCGCCCCCTGGGACTCCGGCGCCCTGCGCAAGGTCGTCGACTCCACGCTCGCCTCGCACGAACCGGTCGGCGCCCCGCCCACCTGGGTGCTCTCCAACCACGACACCATCCGCCACGTCACCCGCTACGGACGCGCCGACACCTCCTTCGACATGGGCGACAAGCGGCTCCTCGACCCCAGCGACGCCGCACTCGGCCGCCGCCGGGGCCGCGCCGCGGCTCTCGTGTCCCTGGCCCTGCCCGGCGGGGTCTACGTCTACCAGGGCGACGAACTCGGCCTGCCCGAGGTCCAGGACCTGCCCGACGAGGTCCTCCAGGACCCGACCTTCGTCCGCTCCGGCGGCACGGACCGCGGCCGCGACGGCTGCCGCGTCCCCCTGCCGTGGGAGTCCGACGGCCCCTCCCTCGGCTTCTCCGCCCAGGCGCCCGGCGACCCCGGGACCGAACCGGCCGCTCCCTGGCTGCCCCAGCCCGAGCGGTGGGCCGCTCTCAGCGCGGCGGCGCAGCAGGAGGACCCGTACTCCGTGCTCACCCTCTACCGCGAGGCCCTCGCCCTGCGCGGCGCCGAACTGGCCCGGCTGCCCGAGACGCTGGAGTGGGTCGACGCGGGACCCGACACCCTGTGCTTCGAGCGCCCCGGCGGCTTCCGCTGCCTGACCGCCTTCGCGAGCCCGGTCCCGCTTCCCGGGGGCGCCCGGGTCATGCTCGCCAGCGGCCCGCTCGACACCGGCGCGGACGGCGCGCCCGTACTGCCCCGCGACACCACGGTCTGGCTGCGCATGCCCGGGTAGGCATCACCCGTGAGCCCGGAGGGCCCCATGGCGCGGGCCATCCGCATCGTGAGATGCGATGTCACATGTCGGCGGCGGCGTGCCAGACTCTTCCGCATGCGCCAGCAGAAGATTAGCGCCGGCGTGCCGGCCCCGGAGCTGAACTGAGACCACCCCAGCAGCCCACCGCCCGCACGCAGACCTCTCGCATCCGCGAGGGGTCTTCTTGTTTTCCGGGACCACGCACCTCCCCAGGACAGGAGTCCACCCCCTCATGACCCGCAGCGATGTTCTCCCCGCCGTCGACGAAGCCGTGCGTACCGGCGACACCGCCTGCCACACGCTGACCGTCACCGTCCGGGACGGCGGCCACGCCCTCACCCGCATCTCCGCGCTCCTCAACAACCTGTCCGTCAGGAGGCTGTCCTTCAGGGCCGCCGACGGCGGCGGGCTTGCGGTGTGCGAGATCGTGGTCCCCGTGGCCGACTCGCCCCGCGCCCAGGCCAAGCTCCGGCGCTGCGTCGAAGTGGTCGACCTCAGCGCCCACCCGGCGGGGGAGACCCGGACCATCTGAACGAACCGCACGGATTACTTGACTGACCGTTCCAGTATCCGTAGAGTACGGGATGTGGCCAGGACCAAGGAATTCGATCCGGACGCCGCGCTGCAGTCGGCTCTGGAGCTGTTCTGGCGGCGCGGCTACGAGGCGACGTCGATGGCGGACCTCGTCGAGGCGCTCGGCATCGGGCGAGCCAGCATGTACGCCACCTTCGGGAACAAGCGCGAGCTCTACCTGAAGGCGCTGGACCGCTACAGCGAGCACCTCGACCCCGACCTGCTGCGCGAGCTGTCCCAGCCGGGACCCGCGCTGCCGGCCGTGCGCACGGTGGTACGCCGCTTCGCCGCCGAGTCCAGCGTCGGTGACCTGCGGCAGAACGGCTGCTTCGTGACCAACACGGCCGCGGAGCTGGGGGCGCACGACCCGGCGGCGGCCCGCAAGGTCGAAGCGAGCTGGAACCACATCGAGACCCTGCTGCGCTCGGCGCTCACCCGGGCCCAGGCCCAGGGCGAACTGCCCGCGGACCGCGATCCGCGCACCCTCGCCAGCATGCTGCTGGTGCTGATGCAGGGCATGCGCGTCGTGGGCAAGGCCTCGCAGGACCCGGGCCGGGTCCGGGCGGCGGCGGAGCAGGCCCTGAGCCTGCTCGACTGACCGGACGCACGAGAACGCCTCCCTTCGGGGAGGTTCTTTTCACACTTCATTCTGGAATGTACGATCCAGTTCATATTTCGAGGGGGAGTCATGACCGTCACGCAGACCGCACGCACCACGCAGACGCTCACCGCGTCCGGATCAAGGACATCCCGACCGGCGCCCGGCCCGGCCTTCGCGCTGCTCGGCACCGTACAGATGACGCTGATCTTCGCGCTCACCTCGCTCGTGGTGCCGCTGCCCACGATCGGCCGCGAACTCGCCCTCGGCCGGGACGACTTGCTGCTCCTCAGTGCCGCCTACGGGCTGAGTTTCGCCGGCCTCCTGCTCTTCGGGGGCCGCCTCACCGACCGGTTCGGCGGGCGCCGGGTGCTCACCGCCGGACTGCTCGTCGTCGCCGTGGCCTCCCTCGCCGCACCCTTCGCCCAGGGACCGGGGGTCCTGCTCGCCGCCCGCTTCGCCCAGGGGGTGGGGGCCGCGCTCACGGCACCGGCCGCCATGGCCGTACTACGGGCGGTCTTCCCCGAACCCGCCGCGTTCGGACGGGCGATGGCCACGTGGGGCGGACTGTCGGTGCTCGGCGCCACCGCGGGCAACCTGCTCTCCGGAGTCATCTCGGCGCTGGCCGGCTGGCGGTTCTCCTTCACCGTCCCGGTCGTGGTGGCCGTCGCCGCACTGCTCCTCGCACCCCGGCTGCTGCCCGCCACCCCGGCGGGCGAAGGCCGCTCCCTGGACCTGCCGGGCGCGCTGCTCGCCACCGCCGGAATCAGCCTCGTCAGCTACGGCTTCGTCCTCACCGACGTCCGGTCCTGGGGATCGACGAGCGTCCTGGTCACCCTGCTCACCGCGGCCGTGCTCCTGCTGGCCTTCCCGCTCGTCGAGCGCCGGGTCCGTGACCCCCTGCTCCCGCTCGCGTTCCTCCGCGACCGCCGCCGGGCCCTCGCTCTCACGGCCATCGGCCTCACCGCCGCCGGAACGACCGTGACCTTCGTCCTCCTCTCCCTCCACCTCCAGCAGGAACTCGGCTGGTCGGAGCTGCGGACCTCCGCCGCGTTCCTGCCCTTCGCGGTGGTGCTGCTCGTGTCCGGTCGGGTCGCCGGTCCCCTCGTGGGCCGGTACGGGGCGCCCCGCGTCACCACCGCCGGCCTCGTGGTCGCCGCGGCCGGACTCGGACTCCTCGCGCTCACCGGCCTGGCCGCGCAGATCCCGTACGCCTACGGCCTGCTCCCCGGGCTGATCCTGCTGCCCGTCGGTACGGCGGCCGCCTTCGCGGGGGCCGCGGTCCTCGCGACCGACGGGGTGGAGCCGCACCAGGCGGGACTCGCCGGCGGGGTCATGAACACCGCCATGGAGCTCGGCCCGACGGTCGTCTTCGCCGCCGTGCTCTCCCTGGGCTCCGACACGGTCTCGCTGGCCGCTACCGCGCTCGCCTTCGGCGCGGCCGCCTTCCTGCACACCCGCACCAAGTAGCCGACAGACCACCGATCAACCGCACGACCGAACAACCGACAGACAACCGAGTAAGGGATCACCACCATGTCCGCACGTTTCATCGGCAAGAGCGTCCTCGTCACCGGAGCCGGTTCCGGCATCGGCCGGGCCGTCGCCCTCGCCTTCGCCGCCGAGGGAGCCGCGATCGTCGTGGCCGGCCGCACCGCGGCGCCGCTCGACGAGACGGTCGAGCTGATCGAGAAGGAGGGGGGCAAGGCGGTCGCGGTGACCGCGGACGTGACCCGCTCCGAGGACGTACGAGCCCTGGTGCGCAGCACCGTCGAACACTTCGGCAGCCTCGACGTCGCCGTCAACAACGCGGGCGTCTTCCGGGGCGGCGGCCCCGTCGCGGACCTGGCGGAGGAGGACTGGCGCGGCATGCTGGACATCAACGTCACCGGCGTCCTGCTCAGCCTTCAGGCCGAGGTCGCCGCGATGCGCGAGCAGCCCGGCGGCGGGGCGATCGTCAACATCTCCTCGAACCTCGGCGCGCACACCCGCATCCCGGGAGCCGCCGGCTACCTCACGACCAAGGCGGCCGTCTCCGCCCTGACCCGGGCCGCGGCCCTCGACCACATCGCGGACGGTGTCCGCATCAACGCGGTCAGCCCCGGCGCGACCGCCACCACGATGTCCCTGCGCCCGGGGGAGGGGGACGCCGAGCGTGCGAAGAGGATGAAGGACGAATCGCCGGTGGGCCGGGTGTCCTCCACCGCCGAGGTCGCGGCGGCCGTGCTCTACCTGGCCTCGCCGGACGCGGGCTCGGTGGTCGGCACCGACCTGGTGATCGACGGCGGAGTGGCCGCCTGACCCCGGAAACGACTTCGGCCCCCTTGACGCCTGGGCGTCAAGGAGGCCGAAACCTTTCGTAGCGGGGACAGGATTTGAACCTGCGACCTCTGGGTTATGAGCCCAGCGAGCTACCGAGCTGCTCCACCCCGCGTCGTTGTGAACATCACTGTACGGGATCCCGGACCGGCCTCCGACCACCACCGAAAATCCAGGTCCGCCGGGACGGAAAAACGAACACGGCCGAGTGAGAATTTCAGCGGGAGCGGAAGTGGTGGATTTTATTTCCCCGCCGGGCCGACCGCACCGTGCTACTGTGGTTTGAGTTGCAGTTGTGGTTCCCAAAATTTCGAGCACCTCATACCCACTCCTCCTCGGAGGAGCAGAGACGAGTGTTCTTGTTTTTCCGGCGTTTTCCGGGCTGGGCAATCATCGGCGACTTGAGATTCGCACAGTGCGTATCTCTGGGCTGTGCCCCGAAGGAGTAAAAAACATGGCTAATGGCACCGTGAAGTGGTTCAACGCGGAAAAGGGCTTCGGCTTCATCGAGCAGGAGGGTGGCGGTCCTGACGTGTTCGCCCACTACTCGAACATCGCCTCGCAGGGCTTCCGTGAGCTTCAGGAAGGCCAGAAGGTCAGCTTTGACATCGCGCAGGGCCAGAAGGGCCCGACCGCCGAGAACATCGTCACCGCCTGACGTTCACGCGTAACCGCGTAGCTGGGGCCCGCACCTTGGGTGCGGGCCCCAGCTCGTTGCGTTTTTGGATCTGCGGGCCGGCTCGGCCCGCGTGAGCGGCGCGACGGGGAAACCCCGTCCCAGCGCCCCACCGTTCGGCCGATGGACACGCTCCTCGGCTCCCCACCCCGCATGCGGCGCATATTTCGCCGACACATAGGGTGATAATCGTTAATCTGACGTCGATCGAAGTTCGATTCGACTTCGTCATATTTTTTATGCTCCGGCTCATTCTTGTGAATCCTCGTGCGGCCAGATTTCCGCTGCCGAGAACTCCTCGATGTGCGCCGTATCGAGGAAGGTTCTGCATGAACCGCACGACCCGCATGAATGACCGGTCTTCGTCCTCCCGTACGGGTGGATCCAACAGCTCCTACGGCTCTTACGGCGGCTCCTCGGGCTCCGCCGGCCGCTCCTCCGGCAGCCGCTTCGGCTCTTCCGCCCCCAGCCGCTCCGGCGGTCCCAAGCGCTCGGGTGGCGGCGGCTACGGCGGGCGCCGTCCCGCCGCACCGCAGGGCGAGTTCGCCCTGCCGGTCACCGTGGTCCCCGCGCTGCCCGCCGTGGAGGCGTTCGCCGACCTGGCGATGCCGTCCCAGCTGCTCGCCACGCTCACCCGTGAAGGCATGACCACCCCGTTCCCCATCCAGGCGGCCACGCTGCCGAACGGTCTCGCGGGCCGTGACGTCCTGGGCCGTGGCCGCACCGGCTCGGGCAAGACCCTGGCCTTCGGCCTCGCGCTGCTGGCCCGTACGGCCGGCCAGAGCGCCGAGTCGGGTCAGCCGCTCGCGCTGGTCCTCGTACCCACCCGTGAGCTCGCCCAGCAGGTCACGGCGGCCCTCACGCCCTACGCCCGCGCCGTGAAGCTGCGGATCGCCACCGTCGTCGGCGGCATGCCGATCCACCGCCAGGCCGGTGCGCTGCGCGGCGGGGCCGAAGTGGTCGTCGCCACCCCGGGCCGCCTGAAGGACCTCATCCAGCGGGGTGACTGCCGGCTGAACCAGGTCGGGATCACCGTCCTGGACGAGGCCGACCAGATGGCCGACATGGGGTTCATGCCCCAGGTGACCGCGCTGCTCGACCAGGTGCGCCCCGAGGGCCAGCGGATGCTGTTCTCGGCCACCCTGGACCGCAACGTCGACCTGCTGGTGCGCCGCTACCTGACGGACCCGGTCGTGCACTCCGTCGACCCCTCGCAGGGCGCGGTGACGACCATGGAACACCACGTCCTGCACGTGCAGAACTTCGACAAGCAGGCCGCCACGACCGAGATCGCCGCCCGTGAGGGCCGCGTGATCATGTTCCTGGACACCAAGCACGCCGTGGACAGGCTGACCGAGCACCTGCTGAGCAGCGGGGTCCGCGCCGCGGCCCTGCACGGCGGGAAGTCGCAGCCCCAGCGGACCCGGACCCTCACGCAGTTCAAGAGCGGGCACGTGAGCGTCCTGGTGGCCACGAACGTCGCGGCCCGCGGCATCCACGTGGACAACCTCGACCTCGTCGTCAACGTGGACCCGCCGACCGACCCCAAGGACTACCTGCACCGCGGCGGCCGCACCGCCCGCGCCGGTGAGTCCGGCAGCGTCGTCACCCTGGTCCTGCCCAACCAGCGCCGCGACATGGTCCGTCTCATGCAGGCCGCGGGCATCACCCCGCAGACCGCCCAGGTCCGCTCCGGCGAGGCCGAGCTGAGCCGGATCACCGGCGCCCAGGCGCCGTCCGGCGTCCCGGTCGTCATCACGGCCCCCGTCAGCGAGCGGCCGCGGGGAGCCGCCGGCGGCGCCTCCCGTGGCCGTCGCAGCCGGCCCGCACAGGACCGCCGCAGCAGGTCCGCGGCGACCGCCCGGGGGCCGCAGCGCCAGTCCCCGGCCACCTCGGCGGCTTAGGCCGTCCCGTTCGGATCGTGCCTGACCCGGTTCTCTTCTTCCTGTGAGGCAGCATGCGCTTCGTCATCGCCCGCTTTCCGTTCGATCTGACCAAGGCCGGGGTCCTGGAATCGATGAAGGGCGTCAAGCCCGAGCCGATCACCGGTGACTCGGTGGTCATAGGGCGTCGTTCCTACCCCGTGAAGCAGGTCGGCGCCGTCGTCACCCGGCAGGACCGCCGTGACTTCACCGCCGCCGAGGTGATCAGGGCGCTGACCGCCCTGGGCTTCACCTGCCGCCCGCTCGAAACGGTCCCGGCGCCCGCCGTCGGCCTGACCCCGCTCGAGAAGGCGTCGGCCATGCTCGGCGCCCCCTCGGACGGGTAGCGGGAGCCGCGGGAACCACGCGTACGGAGCCCGGGGGCCCGGTCGGCAGTTGCCGACCGGGCCCCCGGGCCTTTGCGTGCCACCCCGGGTCCCGCCCGGCTCATGCCCGGGTCCAGCGCGGGCGCGCCGCCGCGGGGGCGGGCGGGGATTCGGCTCCGTCCAGGCGCAGGCTGCGCAGCGTGGCGTCCGTCTCGCGCTGGAAGTGCGCGTAGGTGATCAGCCGATCCCACAGCGGGTCGGGACGGCCCGGGACGGTGGCCCCGCGCGCCTCCCACTCGCGGGCGAGCTGCTCGTAGACGACCGCCCCGCCCGAGGGGGCGGCGCCGCTGCCCGACTGCTGCCGGGGGATGCCCCGCGCCATCGCGGCGGGGGTGCGCTCGGGTGCCCGGTGCCGGGCCGGGGACGGGGAGACGGCGTGTGGAGTGCCCATGCCCGCCCCAACGATTCTGCGGGGTCCCCGGGTACGCCTGCCGGGCCGGCGGGATGGAGCGCGGGGCTTCGAGCGGGGACCCGCCGGCTCGATCCGTCGGCCCGATCCGTCAGCGAGATCCGTCAGCGCGGCCGGTCAGCCCAGCCGGGTGGGCGATGACGCCGCCGGAGCCAGCAGGCTCGGGGTTCCGGTGCCGTCCGCCGGGACCGTCCAGAGGTCCGTGGTGTCCACGGAGCCCTCGGCGGGCAGGGCGTAGGCGAGGGTCCGGTCGTCGAGCCAGAGCGCCTGATCGTCCACGCTGCGCTTCTCGGTCAGCGGCTGCTCCCGCAACGTCCGTAGGTCCAGCACGTGTTCGCGCCACAAGGACGCACCGCGCTGTACCCGCTTCTTGTACGCGACCCGGGTCTCGTCGGGGGAGAGGGACGGGCACTCGACGTTGGAGGCGAGGGTGGTGACGCTGCGCCGCGCGAGCGAACCCTTCACCAGGTACGTCTGGTTGCCGGTGGCGAGGGTGGCGTAGAAGGTGTCGTCGTCCTTGGAGAAGGTGACGCCCCAGAAGTTGGCGTCGCTCGCGCTGTAGGGGCGGCCGTCCAGCTCGATGGCGAACTTCTCCAGGTCGGGTTCGAGCGCCCCCGTACGGGTGTCCACGATAGAGGTCCGGGTGGAGAAGAACGCGGATCCGTAGGACTCCCCGGTGACGAAGACGGTCCAGGCGGCGAAACGGCCGCTCGGGGAGACCCGGGCCCGCGAGGGGGTGCCCGCGAGCGGGAACTCGCGCCGCGTGCGCAGTTCCGAGTCGACGATCAGGGCCCGGTTCTCCTGGGCGAGCGCGCCCGGCACGGAGCTCAGGCAGACGCCGGTGCCGGCCGCGGCGTGGAACCGCAGGCAGGTGAGGCCCGAGGCGGTCCGCTCGTCCTGCGGTGAGCGGTCCGGTACGGAGACGAGGGCTCCGCGGTGCGGGCCCTGCGCGCCGTTGAGGAAGGCCAGGCCGCCGCGCCGGTCGAGCGTGACCTTGCCCGGGGCGGCCGTCGGGTCGCCCGCGCGGGTCTGCTCCGAGCGGGCGGCGGCGCGCACCACCAGCACGCCGGCCACGCCCCCGAGGAGCAGCACGGCCAGGGCGAGTACGAGCAGCCGGCGTGAGCGCGTCATCGATTTCCTCGGGAGCTTCGGGGGTGCGGGGCCCCGGCGGCATCGCCGTCCGGGGCCGTGGGACGGAGTACGAAACCGGCGACGGCCGCGCAGCAGCACAGGCCGGCCGCGGCGGCGGCGAGCGCCGGGCCCGAGCCCAGGACCGTCCACGCGGCGCCGAAGGCCAGTGAACAGCCGAACCGGGACAGGGCCTGGCCGGTACCGACGAGGGCGATGCCGGTGGCCCGCAGCTTCGCGGGGACGGTCGCGGCGACGGCGGCGGGCAGCACCCCGTCGGTGGCGGCGTAGAACATGCCGTGCAGGGCGAGGACCAGGTAGGGGAGCGCGGGCAGGCCGGGGGCCCACAGGAGCAGCCCGTAGCCGGCCAGCAGGAGGGCGTGCCCGGTGAGGAACACGGTGCGGCGCCCGATGCGGTCCGCGAGGGCGCCCGCCGGGACGGCCAGCAGCAGGAACACGGCCGCGGTCCCCAGGGGGAGCAGCGGGAACCAGCGCTCGCCGATGCCGGTGCGGTCCTGGAGCAGCAGGTACAGGAAGGCGTCGCTGACGGTGGTGAGTCCGAGGAGGGCGGCGCAGCCCGCCAAGGCGCGGAGCCGGGGCAGCCGCAGCAGGCCCAGCGCGTCGCGCAGGTTCACCGCGTCCGGCTTGGGGGAGGCGGCTTTCCCGGGGGGAGCGGCCTCCCGCGGAGCCGGTACGGGCGCCGGGGGAGCGGCGTACTTCGGCCGGGCCGGCCGTGGCTCGGCGCCGGACGGGACGAACAGCAGGAGCACCACGACACCCAGGGCGGCCACGCAGGCGCTGACCCCGAAGACGGCGTCGTACCCGTCGACCGTCAGGCTCAGGATGAAGAACGCGGCGAGCGGCCCGAGCAGGGCCCCGGTGGTGTCCATGGCGCGGTGCACCCCGAAGGCCCGCCCCTGCAACTCGGGCGGCGTGGAAAGGGAGATGAGCGCGTCGCGCGGGGCGGTGCGCAGGCCCTTGCCGGTGCGTTCCAGGGCCAGGATCAGCGCCACCGGGCCGAGGCTGTGGGCGAGCAGCAGCAGCGGCTTGCAGACGGCGGAGAGCCCGTAGCCGATGCCGGCGATCAGCTTGTGGTTGCGGATCCGGTCGGCGAGGTGGCCGCCGGTCAGCTGAACCAGCGCGCTGACCCCGTTGTACAGGCCGTCGAGCGCGCCGAAACCGAGCGGGCTCAAGCCCAGTCCGGCGACGAGGTAGAGCGGCAGGACGGCGGTGACCATCTCGGAGGAGACATCGGTGATCAGGCTGACCGAGCCCAGTGCGAGGACGGTCGAGGCGACCGCGGGTCCGCGGACGGGGGATCCGTCGGCGCTGGTCTTCGCGTCCTCGGGCGCGGAGCGGTCCGCGAGGTACATGCTTTCGAACTCCCGGTCCGGCGTCTGAACTGAACGGTGAGCCAGTCGTACGTGCGAGTGGCACCCTAATGGTTGTACGGGACAACTGGGTCGCGCAGGGCGGGATTCGGCCGCTCAGCCCTGGCGGCTGCTCTCGTCGCGCAGCCAGGTCGAGAAGTCCCCGCTGCTGATGGCCTTGCGGGACCCCCGGCGGGCCGCGAGGGCGGCCACGACGAACACCACCACCCCGGGGAGCAGCCGGGGCTGGGCCCGGAGCAGCGCCCGCAGGTCTCCCGTGCCGGTGCGTGCCGACGGCGGGGTCTCCTGCGGTCCGGACGCCCGCGCCGCCTGGAAGCGCTCCAGTTCGGCGGAGGAAGTGGCCGCCCGCACCCGGCGTTTGATCAGGTCGCCCCAGGTGCGCGGCGGCAGCACCACGACCCTGGCCGACTCCACCACCCGCCGCTCTCCCGGCGCGAAGGCCAGGGACGCGGCCAGATCGTCGGCCATCAGCGGCGGCAGGGCGGCGAGCCGGGCGTGCCCCGGTTCGGACACCGCGATCACCCCCCGCCCGAACAGCCCCTCGCGGACGGCCGGGAGCAGTTGCCAGACCCGGTAGTACGCCCGGACGGGCCAGGCGCAGGCGCCAAGCGGAATGTCCCGGCCGGGGGCCGCGGCCAGGAGGGCCGGGCTGCCGGCGAGGGCTTCGGCGAGGGCCCGTACGTCGGCCGCGCCGACCACCACGTCGGCGTCCACGTAGAGGCGGGGGAAGCCGCGCGCGTGCTCGTCTCCCACCCGAAGTGCCGTGTGTTTGGAAGGAGTCGGTATCTCGACGACCCGTACGCGGGGTCCCCGCGCCGCCGCCACCGCGGCGGTGTCGTCCGTACAGCCGTTGCACACCACGACGATGTCGGTCCCGGAGGCCGGAGTTCCGGACGGATCGGACAGGAGCGCGTCGAGGAGCCGGCCGATGACCCGGCCCTCGTTGTGGGCCGGGATCACGATGCTGGTCACACGGGAAGTATGCATGGTCGAACGCCCGTACCGACCGTTTCCTCCAACTCTCCCCGGGCGTACGCCCGGTGGTCTAGATTGAACGCAGCCGACCGGATTCGGCGTGGTTCGGCAATGCCGTGACTCGCGCCGTGGTCCATTCGGCGCAGGGTAGTTGGGGCAGGTTTACGGGTTCGGCGGCTTGGGGGAACAGGCCGCCTGTCCGTGGCCGGCCGGCGCTAGGGGTGCCGGACGGCCGGGGGGCGGAAGTACGTGCAACACGTACGGCATCGGTCGTGGGGGCCATCACCGTCGGCGGGTCACGCACGGGTCGCGCAGGCGCCCGGCTTGCCCTCGGCGGCACCCCCCTCCTTCGCACGCGTCCCGGCCATGGGTCGTCGACACGCCCGCGGGCGTGCGCGGAAGGAAAGGGAATGCTGTGAAGGACACCGCGAAGGACGCCGGGCGGGACGCCGCGGGCGCAGGTGCGGGGCGGACCGAGCCGTTAGGGGTCGCCGTCGTCGGAGCGGGCTACTGGGGCCCCAATCTCGTCCGCAACTTCCAGTCCAGTCCGGAGTTCAGGCTCCGCTGGCTCTGTGATCTGAATGTCGACCGGGCCCGGCAGGTGCTCGGCACTTACTCGACGGTCCAGGCGACCGCCGACTACGCCGCGGTCCTGGCCGACCCCGAGGTCGAGGCCGTCGCCGTGGCCACCCCGGCCGGAACCCACCTCGACGTGGCCCTGGCGGCCCTGCGCGCCGGCAAGCACGTGCTCGTGGAGAAGCCGCTCGCCGCCACCTACGAGGACGGGCTGCGGCTGGTGAACGAGGCCGAGGAACGCGGCCTCACACTGATGTGCGACCACACCTACTGCTACACCCCGGCGGTGGCCCGCATCCGGGACATGGTCCGCTCCGGGGAACTCGGCGACATCCAGTTCGTGGACTCCGTCAGGATCAACCTCGGACTGGTCCAGAAGGACATCGACGTCCTGTGGGACCTGGCCCCCCACGACCTCTCGGTGCTCGACTTCATCCTCCCGGACAACGTCCACCCGGTCGCCGTCGCCGCGCACGGGGCCGACCCCATCGGGGCCGGCCAGTCCTGCGTGGCCTATCTGACGCTCCAGCTCAACACGGGCGCCATCGCGCACGTCCACGTCAACTGGCTCTCCCCGGTGAAGGTCCGCACCACCATGGTCGGCGGCTCCAAGCGGACCCTGGTGTGGGACGACCTCAACCCCACCCAGCGGGTCGCGGTGTTCGACCGGGGCGTCGACCTCACGGCCCCGCAGGAGATCGGCGCGGACGAGCGCCGCGACATGCTCGTCTCCTACCGGACCGGCGACATGGTGGCACCCGCGCTCGGCGAGAAGGAGGCCCTGCGCAGCATGGTCGAGGAATTCGCCGCGTCGATCAGGACGGGGCGGGCGCCGCTCACCGACGGCCGGGCGGGACTCCAGGTCCTCGACATCCTCGAAGCCGCCTCCCGCAGCCTGGAGTTCAAGGGTGCCGTCGTCGGACTGCGCACCGGACGTTGAGCGTTGACGGCATCGCCCGGGACGCGTGCGGCGCGCCGGGCACAGCAGGAAAGACCATGACCGACTCAGTAGGGGCAGGGCGTTGAGCAGCGTACGAGGCAAGAGGATTCTGGTCACCGGCGGAGCGGGCACGATCGGCTCGCACCTGGTGGACCTGCTGGTGGACAACGGGGCACGCGAGATCGTCGTGCTCGACAACTTCGTACGGGGACGCCGCGCCAACCTGGCCCGCGCCCTGCCCAGCGGGGTCGTGGACCTGGTCGAGGGCGACATCCGGGACATAGCCGCCGTCCGCAAGGCGACCGAGGGGGCCGACTTCGTCTTCCACCTGGCGGCGATCCGGATCACCCAGTGCGCCGAGGAACCGCGGCTGGCCAACGAGGTGATGGTCGACGGGACGTTCAACGTGCTGGAGGCCGCCGCGGCCGCCGGCGTGGGCAAGGTCATCGCCTCGTCCTCGGCCTCGGTCTACGGGATGGCCGAGTCCTTCCCGACCACCGAGCGCCACCACGCGTACAACAACGACACCTTCTACGGGGCCGCGAAGGCCTTCAACGAGGGCGTGCTGCGCAGTTTCCACGCCATGTACGGGCTGGACTACGTCGCGCTGCGCTACTTCAACGTGTACGGCCCCCGGATGGACATCCACGGGCTGTACACCGAGGTGCTGATCCGGTGGATGGAGCGGATCGCCGCGGGCGAGCCGCCGCTGATCCTCGGCGACGGCACGCAGACCATGGACTTCGTCGACGTCCGGGACATCGCCAGGGCCAACCTGCTGGCCGCCGAATCGGACCTGACCGACGAGGTGTTCAACGTCGCGAGCGGCTCCGAGACCAGTCTCCTCGACCTGGCGAACGGGCTCCTCGAGGCCATGGGCGCCGATGGCTTGGCGCCGGAGCACGGACCGGCCCGCGCCGTGAACGGGGTGACCCGTCGGCTCGCGGACACCTCGCAGGCCGCCGAGCGCCTCGGCTTCACGGCCGGGATCGACCTGCGCAGCGGGCTGCGGGACCTGGTCGACTGGTGGCGGGCCGAGCGTGCGGCCGACGCGGAAGCCGCCGCCGTGGAGACCGGCACCGTGGAGGCCGGCCGATGAGCGCCCAGGACGCGGGCGCCGCCCCGGCCCCCGCCCCCGCCCGCATCCCCGTCATGATCCCGTGGCTCGGTGAGGACGAGGCACGGGCCGCCGCCGACGCGGTCCTGTCCGGCTGGGTGGCCCAGGGACCCAGGGTCGCCGAGTTCGAACGGGCCTTCGCCGAGCGGGTGGGCGCGGAGCACGGCATCGCGGTGAGCTCGTGCACCACCGCCCTGCACCTCGTGCTGATCGCGCTGGACCTCGCGCCGGGCGACGAGGTCGTCGTCCCCTCCCTTTCCTTCATCGCCACGGCCAACGCGGTGCGCTACGTGGGCGCCCACCCGGTGTTCGCGGACGTCGAGGAGGCCACCGGCAACCTGACCGCGGCCACCGTGGACGCCGTCCGGACCCCGCGCACCAAGGCGGTCATCGCCGTCCACCAGGGCGGGGTCCCGGCCGACGTGCACGCCCTGCGCGCGGCCTGCGCCGACTGGGGCATCGCCCTGGTGGAGGACGCCGCCTGCGGGATCGGCGCCACCGTCGGCGGCAAGTCGGTCGGCCAGGGGGCGCTGCTGGCCGCCTGGTCCTTCCACCCCCGCAAGGTGATCACCACCGGCGAGGGCGGCATGGTGACCACGGACGACGCCGCCTGGGCCGAGCGGCTGCGCCGCCTGCGCGAGCACGGCATGAACGTGTCCGCGGCGCAGCGGCACGCGAGCAGCAAGCCGATCGCCGAGAGCTACCTGGAGGTCGGCTACAACTACCGGATGACCGACATCCAGGCCGCGGTCGGGCTGGTGCAACTGGGCAAGCTGGACGAGATCGTGGCCCGCAGGCGGTTCCTCGCCGCCCGGTACGGGCAGCTCCTCGCCGGTGTCCCCGGCCTGACCCCGGTCAAGGACCCCGGCCACGGCGAGGGCAACTTCCAGTCGTACTGGGTGCTCCTGGCCGAGGACTTCCCCGTCGGCCGCGACGAACTGCTCGCGGTGCTGGCCGAGGCCGGGATCTCGGCCCGGCGCGGGATCATGGCCTCCCACCTGGAGCCGGCGTACGCCGGTCACGGCGCGGCGGCCCTGCCGGTGACCGAGCGGATCACCCGCGACTCGCTGATCCTGCCGCTGTTCCACACCATGACAGAGGAGCAGCAGGACCGGGTGGTGACGGTGCTGCGCGAACAGGCCGACGGAGGATGAGCGGGCCCCACGGTCCCGCGACCGGAACGGCGCCGACCGAAACGGCGCCGACCGAGGAGCTGCTCATCGTCGGCGCGGGCGGCTTCGCCCGGGAGACCGCCCAGGCCGTACGGGACGCGGAGGCCGCCGACCTGGCGGCCGGCCGGGCCCCGCGCCGGCGGCTGGTCGGGCACCTGGACGACGACCCGGCCCTGCACGGACGGGAGGTCGACGGGGTGCCCGTCCTGGGCGGCACCGGCCTGGTGCACGAACGCCCGGCCGCCCGCGTGGTGGTCTGCGTCGGCAGCCCCCGCGACTACGGGGTACGGGCCCGCCTGGTGCGGCGCCTGGCCTTGCCCGAGAGCCGGTACGCCACCGTGGTCCACCCCACGGCGGCGCTCTCCGGGTCCTCGGTCCTCGGACCGGGCACGGTGCTGCTCGCGCACTGCGTCCTGACGGCCGCGGTACGGGTGGGGGCCCACGTGGCGGTCATGCCGCACGTGGTCCTCACCCACGACGACGAGGTCGGGGACTTCGCGACCCTGGCCTCCGGGGTCCGCCTCGGCGGCGGGGTACGGCTGGGGCGCGGGGCCTACGTGGGCGCCGGCGCACTGGTCCGGGAGTACATCGAGGTCGGCGCCTGGTCGCTGACCGGGATGGGAAGCACGGTCCTGGCCGACGTACCGGCCGGCGAGGTGTGGGCCGGAAGCCCCGCCCGCCGGCTGCGCGAGGCGGGGGGCCCGGCGCTCGACGAGCTCCGGGCCGATGAGTTGGAGAACGGCCTCGAGCCGGAGACACGGATGGGGAGCACAGCCGCATGAACCAGATACCGCTCGTCGACCTGAAGGCAGCGCACGCCGAGGTCGCGGACGAATTACGTGCGGGATTCGACCGGGTCCTGGCCGACACCGCCTTCATCGGCGGCGAGGAGGTCCGGGCCTTCGAGCGCGAGTACGCGGCCTTCGCCGGAGTCGGACACTGCGTCGGCGTGGCCAACGGCACCGACGCCCTGGAACTGGCCCTGAGGGCGAGCGGCGTGGGCGTCGGCGACGAGGTCGTGCTGCCCGCCAACACCTTCATCGCCACCGCCGGAGCCGTCGCCCGGATCGGCGCCAAGCCGGTGCTGGCAGACTGCCTCCCCGACACCCTGCTGCTGGACCCGCAGGCCGCGCTCGACGCGGTCACCGGGGCCACCCGCGCGGTGGTCCCGGTCCACCTGTACGGGCAGTGCGCCGACACCGCCGCGCTCGCCGCGGCCCTGCCCGCGCACGCCAAGCTCGTCGAGGACGCCGCCCAGAGCCAGGGAGCCTCCCGCGAGGGCCGCACCCCCGGCAGCGGCGGGATCGCCGCGACCAGCTTCTACCCGGGCAAGAACCTCGGCGCCTACGGGGACGCGGGCGCGGTGGTGACCGACGACGAGGAGAGCGCCGACCTGGTCCGGGCGCTGGCCAATCACGGCGGCGTCGCCAAGTACCGGCACGACGTGGCCGGTTTCAACAGCAGGCTCGACGGTCTGCAGGCCGTCGTGCTGCGGGCCAAGCTGGCCCGGCTCGCCGACGGGAACGAGGCCCGCCGGGCCGCCGCCGCCCGCTACGACGCGCTGCTCGCGGACCTGGCGGCCACCGGACGGCTCACCCTGCCGGTCACGGCGCCGGGCAACGTCCACGTATGGCACCTGTACGTCATCCGGGTCAGCGGCGCTGACCGCGACGCGGTCGTGGGCAAGCTCAACGCGGAGGGCATCGGCGCCGGCGTGCACTATCCGGCCCCGGTCCACCTCACCCCGGCCTTCGCCCACCTCGGCCACGGCAGCGGGGCCTTCCCGCACGCCGAGCTGGCCGCCGACCGGATGCTGTCCCTTCCGCTTTTCCCGCAGATCACCGCCGCCCAACAGCAGCGGGTCGTGGACGCGCTCTCAGCAGCGCTGCGCTGACGCTCCGGCGTCGAATCACCAAGCCCCTCCCAAATGAGGTTCGGATGAACAGAAGGACAAGGCTGCTGCGGTACGGGCTCTTCACCGTAGTGGCAGCCCTGATGGCGGCGGCGCTCCCGCCATCGGTGGCGGTCGCGGCGGACCCGTGCGGCCCCGGCTCCAACGCGATCGTGTGCGAGAACTCGAAGGCGGGCACGCCGATGTCCGACTGGTTCGCACCCAGCGCCTACGGCGACATCAAGGGTTTCCCGGCCCAGACGAGCGTGCAGGCGGGCGAGACCCTCCAGTTCAAGATCCAGTCGCCGACCGCCTACAAGGTCTCGGTGTACCGGCTCGGCCACTACGGGGGTGACGGGGCCCGGCTGATGTCCACCGCGGCCCAGGCCGCCCAGACCTACCCGGCCAACTTCCCCCAGAACGGCAATCCGGCGGCCTGCACCAAGAAGGCCTCCACCGGGCTGGTCGACTGCGGCAACTGGCCGGTCACCGCGACCTGGACGGTGCCCTCCGACGCCGTCTCCGGGCTCTACATAGTCAACTTCGACCAGGCGGACGGCAACGGGGTCATGCCCTACCCGTTCGTGGTCCGCAACGACGCCAGCCACTCCGACATCGTCGTGCAGACCAGTGACCAGACCTGGCAGGCGTACAACAACTACGGCGGCCAGGACCTGTACGACGGCGCCGGACCCGCCCCCGACGGCCGTGCCTACGAGGTCAGTTACAACCGGCCGATGGACATCGGCGGCGAGAACGGGATCTACGGATCCGAGTACCAGATGGTCGCCTGGCTGGAGCGCAACGGGTACGACGTCAGCTATATGTCGGGCATCGACATGTCGACCAAGGGCGCCACCCAGCTGCAGAACCACAAGGTGTTCATGTCCTCGGGGCACGACGAGTACTGGACTCAGGACCAGTTCACCAACGCCCTGAACGCACGCCACGCGGGCGTCAACCAGACCTATTTCGCGGGCAACGAGGTCTTCTGGAAGACCCGGCTGGCGCCCAGCATCGACGGGGCCAACACGGCCAACCGGACCCTGGTCTGCTACAAGGAGACCAAGCTCTCCTTCCCGCAGCCCAACGGCATCCCCGACCCGAGCGGGATCTGGACCGGCACCTTCATGGACCCGGCCAGCGCCACGAACGGCCGGCCCTTCCAGCCGCAGAACCAGGTCACCGGCTCGCTGTTCAGCGTGAACGGCTACCGCAGCGACGCGATCACCGTCCCCGGCGCCTACGCCAAGATGCGCCTGTGGCGGGGCACCACCGTCGCGAACCTGACCCCCTCCCAGACCGCCACCTTCCCCGTCGGCACGCTCGGCTACGAGTGGGACAGCGACGTGGAGGACGCGGCGCGCCCGGCCGGGCAGATCGCGATGTCCTCCACCACGGTGGACATCACCGACGGCAAGTACCGCCTGGACTACGGCAACACGTACGGCAACGGGACCGCGACGCACAGCCTGGTCGCCTTCCGCGACCAGACCTCGAACGCCCTGGTCTTCGGCTCGGGCACCGTGCAGTGGTCCTGGGGCCTGACCAACATGCCGACCGGAAATCCGGACGACGCGGTGGTCACCGAGGACAAGCGGATGCAGCAGGCGACGGTCAACATCTTCGCCGACATGGGGGTCCAGCCCAAGTCCCTGCAGACCAACCTGGTGGTGGCCACCGCCTCCACCGACCACACCGGCCCGGTCATCACCGTGACCAGCCCCGCGGCGAACGCCACCGTGCCCGCCCTGCGGCCCGTGACGATCACCGGCACCGCCACCGACAGCGGCGGCGGAGTCGTCGCCCGCGTGGAGGTCTCCACCGACGGCGGAACCACCTGGAAGGCCGCCACGGGCGTCGGGTCCTGGAGCTACAAGTGGACCCCGATGACCCCCGGCTCCGCGCAGATCAAGGTCCGCGCGGTGGACGACAGCGTCAACATCGGCGCCACCACCACCGTGCCGCTGACCGTGGGACCCCAGCAGTGCCCCTGCACCGTATGGCCCGCCGCGGCCGTGCCGGGCACGGTGAACGCCGGAGACGGCAGCGCCGTGGAACTCGGCGTCAAGATCCGCTCCTCGGTGCCCGGTTCGATCACGGGCGTCCGCTTCTACAAGTCCCCGGCCAACACCGGCACCCACACGGGCAGCCTGTGGAGCAGCTCCGGCCAGCGTCTGGCCACGGGCACCTTCACCAACGAGACGGCCTCGGGCTGGCAGCAGCTCAACTTCTCCTCGCCGATCCCCGTCAAGGCCAACACCACCTACATCGCCTCGTACTTCGCCCCCAACGGCGGATACTCCTTCGACAGCACCTTCGCTTCGGCCGGCGCGGGGCTGGCTCCGTTCACCGCGCTGCAGAGCGGCACCGACGGCGGAAACGGCGTCTACCGCTACAGCGGCACCGGCGGCTTCCCCTCCACCGCCTCCTCCGGCAGCAACTACTGGGTGGACGCGGTCCTGGACACCGCCACCGCGAGCACGACGCCCCCGACCGTCACCTCGACCAGCCCGCAGTCCGCGGCGACCGGCACCGCGATCACCGCGACCGTGAAGGCCACCTTCAACTCGGCCGTGGACGCCGACACCCTGGTGTTCACCGTCAAGGACCCCGGCGGCGCCACCGTCCCCGGAAGCAAGGTCCTCGAGGTCTCCAACAGCGCCACCTTCACCCCGTCCACCGAACTGGCTTTGAACACCACCTACACGGCATCGGTGCAGGTCGCCGACCTGTGGGGCAACGCCATGGCCGCACCGGTCACCTGGACCTTCACCACGAGCACGAGCCCGCCGGCGGTGAACTGCCCCTGCACCCTGTGGGGTCCGAACGCCACCCCGACCACCGCCAACGTCGGTGACGACACCAACTCTGTGGAACTGGGCACCCGTTTCCAGTCCACGGTCGGCGGCTACGTCACGGGCATCAGCTTCTACAAGGGACCCGGGAACACCGGAACGCACACCGGCAGCCTCTGGAAGGCCGACGGCACGCTCCTGGCCACCGGAACCTTCGGCAGCGAGACCCTGTCCGGCTGGCAGCAGCTGCACTTCACCACCCCGGTGGCCGTCACCGCGAACATCGAGTACGTGGCCTCGTACCACGCGCCGAACGGCAAGTACTCCGTGGACGGCGGCTACTTCGGCGCCGCGCACCGCTCCTACCCGCTCGTGGCCCCGGCCGACGGCGGCGGCGCGGGCAACGGCAACGGCCTCTACAAGTACGGGGCGGCCACGGTCTTCCCGAACAACACCTTCGGATCGGTGAACTACTGGGTCGGTCCGGTCTTCACCACCACGGCCCCCGCCCCGCTCGCGGAGGGATCCACGGAGGTGTCCGGCCAGTGAGCACGGTCAGCGTGGTGATCCCCTGCTACAAGTACGGCCACTTCCTGGCCGACTGCGTCAAAAGCGTCCTGGACGAACAGGAGGGCGTCGACGTACGGGTACTGATCATCGACGACGCCTCCCCCGACGACTCCGCGGACGTCGCGCGCGCCCTCGCGGCCGCCGACCCCCGGATCGAGGTCCGGGTGCACGAGAAGAACCAGGGCCACATCGCCACCTACAACGAGGGCCTGCTGGAGTGGGCGGACGGGGACTACGTGGCCCTGCTCTCCGCCGACGACCGGCTGGTCCCCGGCGCCCTGGTGCGCGCCGCGGCCCTGCTCGACGCGCACCCGCGGGCCGGCTTCGCCTACGGCAGGCCGCTGCGGTTCCAGCACGGCGGGCCGCTTCCCGCGGCCCGCACCCGGTCCACCGGCTCGGCGGTCTATCCGGGCCGGTGGTGGCTGGAGCGGCGCTTCCGGGAGGGCACCGGGTGCATCACCTCACCCGAGGTGGTCGTGCGCACCAGCCTGCAGCGCAAGGTCGGGGGCTACGACCCGGACCTTCCGCACGCCGGTGACATCGAAATGTGGATGCGGCTCGCGGCCCACGCCGACGTGGGCTACGTCCGCGGCGCCGACCAGGCCTTCTACCGGGTCCACGGCAACAACATGTCCACCACGGACTTCGGCGGGCAGCTCGACGACCTCCGCCAGCGCCTCGTCGCCTTCGACTCGGTGCTGGAGAAGTGCGGCGACCTGCTCCCGGAGGCGGGCCGGCTGTCCACGGCGGCCCGCACCCGGCTCGCCCGGTACGCACTGCGGCGCGCCTACCGGGCCTACGACCGCGGGCGCACCGGGGTGGTCCCGGTCGAGGAACTCGAGGCCTTCGCCGCCGAGTGCCTGCCGCGCTACACCTCGCTCGCGGAGTACGGGGCCCTGCGCCGGCGCCGGCGGATCGGGGCCCGTGTGATGCCGTACCTCCAGCCGCTGGTGCTCTCGGCCGTCGCCGACCGGGGGCGCGAGTGGCTCTGGTGGCAGTCCTGGAAGCGCCGAGGGATCTGATGACACCGCACCACCGCCCCGAACCAGGGGCGTTGGCGGCCGGGCGGCCCGCTGTCTCAGCGGGCCGCCGCGGTCGCCGGCACGGGGCTCGTGTCCCGTGCCCGTCCACCGTCCCCGGCGTCGGCGCGTTCGCGCCGGCGCCGGGCGCGGCCCGCCAGGAACCGATCGGTCCACAGGGCGCAGGCCACCCCGGCGACCAGGGCCAGCAGGGCCGTCCCGGCCAGTCCGCGGCTCTTGGTCCCGAGCTGCGCCACCGCGGACGGCGGGACGAGCAGCGTGACGCTCATCCGCCCCGCCGCCGGGATCTTCTGCTCGGCCTGCATCTCCGAGAGGTGCTTCCCGTAGATCTCGACGATCTTCAGCACCGAGCGGTCGGCCGTGGCCGGGTCCGTGTGCTCCGCCTGGATCTGGAGGGAGGGGATCAGATAGCGCGGGGTGACGCTCGTGCCGCTGTTGCGCGGGATCAGTCGGTAGGTGCCCGCCACCCCGGCGGCCCGCAGTTCGCCCGCCCCGTCCGAGGAGTCCAACTGCTGTACCGCGGCGAGGGAGACGGCCGCCAGCGGCGGCTGCAGATTGGCCAGCTGGTTCGGCTGGTTGCTGGTCACCGGCGGCTTGAGGACGACGATCGCGGTGCTCACGTAGGTCGTGGTGGGCCGGAGCACTTGGAGCGCCCCGGCAGCCGCGAGCACTGCCGCCAGGACCAGTACGTACCAGCGGCGGCGCAGCGTGCGGAACAGCTCACCAGGCGACACAGGATTCCTTCCGTCGTGTTCGATCTTCCCAGGACGCCGGGCAACACGCCAACGGTTCCCGGGCAGTTGCGAGGGAGCGTTAGTGAACATCGGTGAGATAGCAGCGGTACTGCGGCGCCGCTGGTACGTCATGGCGCCCCTGACGCTGTGCGGAGTCCTCGCGGGCGCACAGCTGTACCAGTCGGTCCCGGTCTCCTACCAGTCCCAGAGCTCGGTGGCCCTGCTCGACTCCACGGCCGTGGCCCAGCTGGCCCCCACCTTCGGCAACCCCATCGCGAACGCGGGCGGTTCGCTCGTGGTCACCGCCGACGTGCTCATCAGGACCCTGTCGGGCGCCGACGCGGCCCGCGACCTGCACGGCCTCGGGGTGACCGACCCCTACACGGTCGGTTTCGCCGCGAACGCCTCGGGCCCGATGCTCACCCTGACCGTCACGGGCACCAACCGGGCGAAGGTGCTCAAGGAGACCACCACGCTCACCAATTTCGCCGGGGAGCAGCTCGACGCGCTCCAGGCGGCGGCGAAGGTGAAGCGCCAGTACTACGTGCAGGCCGCCCCCGTGGTGCTGCCGCAGACCCCGAAACCGCAGCTCAAGGCCCGGTACCAGCAGGTCCTCGCCATGCTGATCGCCGGACTGGTGGCCGGTTTCACCGCCTCCTTCGTCCTGGAGAGCCTGCTGGCGGGCCGCCGGCGCCGGCGCGAGGCGGCCGCGGCCGCGGCCGGTACGGCCCCGGCGGGCGTGCGCAGGCGCACCCGCCACCGCGAGCTGGACGCCACCGCCCTGCTCACCGGCTATCTGGGGCTGGCCTTCTTCATCCCCTCGAACCTGACCCTGCCGGGCCTCGGCGGCGTGGGCACCCCGGCCAACGTCTTCGCGCTCCTCGCCCTGTTCTGGTACCTGGCGACCTGGCTCACCGGCCGGATCAGACCGGCCCCCGGCACCCGGCTGCCCCGGATCGCGATGTGGCTGCTGGCCGTCTCGGTCCTGGCCTCGTACCTGGCGAACGCCTCCCGGGGCAGTTCGCACAAGGAGGTGCTGGGCGCCGACCGCGGGCTGATCGGACTGCTGGTCTGGGTGTCCCTGGTGGTGCTGATCTCCGCCGGGATCCAGGACCGGGCCCGGCTGGACGTGCTGCTGCGGCGGGCCGTCGTGATGGGGGCGGTGGTCGCAGCCATCGGCTACTACGACTTCTTCACCGCGACGAACATCGCCGAGAAGATCAGCATCCCCGGGCTCCAGTCGAGCGTCGCGCAGATCACCACCCTGGACCGCGGGGCGTTCACCAGGCCGCGCTCGACCACCGCGCAGCCGCTGGAGTTCGGCGGCATGCTCGCCCTGCTGCTGCCCTTCGCGATCCAGCAGGCCTTCGATCCGGTCCGGGCGCACCTGAAGCGCTGGCGCCGCTGGGCGCCGGTGGCGCTGATGGGCGGCGCGCTGCCGCTGACGGTGTCGCGGACCTCCATCATCGGTGCCCTCATCGTGGTCCTGGTGATGGTGCCGCGGTGGAAGCCGCAGCGCCGCTGGACCACCTTCGGCCTGCTGCTCGGCTCGGTGGCCGTCTTCAAGGTGATGGTCCCCGGACTGATCGGCACGATCACCACACTGTTCGCCTCCTTCGTGTCGAACTCCGACAGCAGCACCCAGGCCCGCACCGTGAAGTACAGCGCGATCGTGCCCTACCTGGAGGAGCGCCCGCTGTTCGGCCGGGGGCTGGGCACCTTCACCCCGGACCTCTACTTCTTCACCGACAACCAGTACATGCTCACCCTGGCGGAGATGGGTCTGCTGGGTCTGCTCGCGCTCCTGGCGCTGTTCCTCACCGGAATCCACCAGGGCGGCGCGATCCGCCGTCTCGCCGCCACCGAATCCGACCGGGAGCTGGGCCAGGCCTTCTTCGCCTCGGCCCTCGTCGCCCTGGTCAGCGCGGCCACCTTCGACGCCCTCAGCTTCCCGATGTTCGCCGGGATGTTCTTCCTGACGATCGCCGCCGGCGGCAGCTACCTCGGCTTCATACGGCGCGCCGCGCCCGAGCCCCGAACCTTGGAGAACCCGTGTCATCCGACAGCACAGCTTCCGGCCCAGCAGCCGACCGCCGCCCGGACCGGCAGGATGCAGCCGGCCCCGTAGCCGTCCTCGTCGTCACCTGGAACAGCGCCAAGGTGATACCCGGGTTCCTCGCCTCCCTGCCGCAGGGCATGGCCGGGACCGACTGGCGGCTGGTCGTCGCCGACAACGACTCCGCCGACGACACCGTCGAGCTGATCCGCTCGCTGGCGCCGGACGCCACGATCGTCCAGACCGGCCGCAACGCCGGCTATGCCGCCGGGGTCAACGCGGCCCTGGAGGCCGCCGCCGGATGGGAGGGAGGCTTCAGCGCCGGCCTGGTCTGCAACCCGGACCTACGGATGCGGGAGGGCTGCGCGCGGCAGCTCGTCGGCGCGCTCGGCGCCTCCGTCGGCGGGGCGGGCGGGGCCGGCGGGGGCCGGGTCGGGATCAGCGTCCCGCTGCTGTACGAGGAGGACGGCACCCTCCACTACTCGCTGCGCCGGGAATCGCGGGTGACCCGCGCCCTGGGCGAGGCCGTGATCGGCAACCGGCGCGCGGGACGCTTCCCGCGGTGGAGCGAGCTGGTCACCGATCCGGCCGCGTACCGGAGCCGGACGGTCGCCGACTGGGCGTCCGGCGCCATGATGGCGCTCTCCCGGGAGTGCCTGGACGCTTGCGGAGCCTGGGACGAATCGTTCTTCCTGTACTCGGAGGAGACCGAGTACTGCCTGCGGGCCGGGGACCACGGCTTCGTCACCCGGCTCGAACCGGCGGCCTCGGCCGTCCACCTGGGCGGGGACTCGCAGGTCTCCCCGCGCCTGTGGACCCTGCTGACCCTCAACCGCGTACGCCTCTACGGCCGCCGGAACTCGGCGCCGGCCACCGCGGCCTTCCGCGCCGCCGTGCTGCTACGGGAAACCTCCCGGGCGGCGCTCGGCCGCCCGGCGAGCCGGGCCGCGGCGCGGGCCCTGGCCAGCCGGACCGCACTGCGCGCCACCCCGGGGCCCTGAGCGGGCTGGTCTAGACGGCGGGGGAGGACCCGGTGGGCGCCGGGCCCTCCCACGCGGTCCAGAAGCTGTCCGGGTTCACCAGGTAGCGGACGGTGGGCCGGGGCAGGTGGCGGACCTCGTGCCGCCGGCTGTAGCGGCGCACGAGCTCCCAGTCCTCCCGGGGCAGGACCTCGGGGGTGCGCCGCAGGCGGCTGAAGTGCAGGGCCGGGGTGCGGCGCGCCACGAAGGCGTTGGTGTCCAGGAAGGCCTCGTGCGCGGAACGGCGGCGGTCGAAGGGCACCGACAGCACGTCCCGCTGGGTTCCGTCGGGAAGCACCCTGCGCAGCGCCGTGTACACCGCGTCCGGTCCGCCCGGCGACTCCAGGACCGTCAGGGCCTGCTCCAGATGGTCCGGCTCCCACAGGTTGTCGTCGTCCAGGAAGGCCACGTACCGCGAGCGGCTCAGCCGTATCCCGACGTTGCGCACGACTCCGGCGGTGGCCGTGTTGCGGGCCAGCGACACCGCGAACAGCCGCGGATCAGAAGGCAGTTCCGGCAGCCCGGCACCGTCGTCCACGACGAGGACCACCTGGTCGGACACGGTCTGCGCCAGGGCCGAGCGCACGGCCGCGCGCAGGGCCTCGGGACGCCGGTGCGTGGCGATCACGGTGGCCACCAGGGCGGACGGCGGCCGCTCCAGGAGCGAGCCGAGCCGGCTGGTCTCGGCGTTCTCGAAACGGCGCAGCCGCACGGCCGAAGGGGCCAGCAGGAGCTTGTTCCTGGCCTCGAAGAGCACCAGCCAGCCGAAGGCCCGCTTGAGCAGCTCCCAGGGGGCCCGGGCGATGCGGCGCATGTCATGTCCTCTCGGTGGTCAGGGGGAGGGCTCGGGTACGACGGGGCGCCCGTCCGACATGCGGTTGCCGCGCCACACGTTCCCCGCGCCGCCCGCGTTCCACGCGGCGACCGCACCGTAGAGCCCGCTCTTGGGGTGGTACTGGGTGGAGAACACGTTGTCCGTGACCAGGATTCCGGTGGCTCCCGGGCCGCCCCCGTAGAGCGCGTACGCGCCCCCGGCCAGCCAGTTGTTGTCGACGATCACGTTGGAGACCACGCCGGTGTCGGCGAAGAGCCCGAGTGCGGCGCTGGCGCCCTTGTCGATGGGGACGGAGTTCAGCAGGGTGTTGTGGCGGACCGTCAGCCGGCCCTTGTTGCCGCCGCCGCTGATCACGGCATCGGTGTGCTGCCACTCCCCGCCGAGGTTCCGGAAGGCGACGATGTCGTGCACGTAGTTGTCGTGCAGGTCGCCCTGGCCCATGGAGAGGGCGTTGCCGAACACCGAGACGTCGCACCAGCCGACCTCGACGGAGCTCTCGCCCATGTTGGACACCGCGTAGTTGACGCCCCCGTTGTCGGGGCCCTTGCCCGGTACGGCGGTGATCGTGGTGTGCAGGACCCGCAGGCCCTTGAAGCCCGGACGCAGGTTGACGCCCCACCAGTTGGTGGAGGTGATCCGGCTGTCGATGATCGTGACGTTGTCGGCGTACACGTCCAGCGAACCGTAGATGTCCCAGCCCTTGATGACCGTTCCGTCGGTCTTGATGGACATGTTCCCGGTGTCGTGCCGCTTCAGCGCGATCCGGGGACCGGTGGAGCGGGAGTCGGGGAAGCCGCAGGCGCCCGGCGAGGTCGCGTTGCAGGCGGGGCCCGGCGCGGATGAGGGCGGCGGTGCACTGCTGCCCGGCGGGGGAGTGGGCGACGGGGAGGCCGGGGTCGCGGAGGGACTCGGGCTCGCGGACGCGGAAGGTGAGGCGGAGGGCTCGACGGGCACGGGCAGGGGGAGGGGCTTCTCCTCGCCGGGGCATTCGAGGGCGCTCTCCGGGCAGGAACCGGCCACCGGCTCGCTGCGCCCCGTCCGCTCGGCCTGGTAGAGCGTCAGGGCGGCGATCGTTAAGAACCCGGCCAGGAGCCAGGCCCACAAGCGTCTGCGAAGGCGTGCCATGGGTGTCAGTCCTTCATCGTCGTTTTCGGAGCCGCCGCGGCGGCCGGTGCGGTGCCGCGGAGGAAGCCGAAGCTCGGCAGGACGCACACCGCGTAGGCCAGGGTGGCGGCGGCCCCCGTCGCGAGGAGCGCGAGGACGCCGTCGCCGAGGAGCCGTTCCAGCCCGAGGACCACGCCGGTCATCACGACCCCGGCCAGGAAGGGCCAGGCGCAGGCGCGCGCCACGGTGCCCAGCCCGACGCCGCCCCGGTGCAGGGCGACGAGGAACACCGGCACCACGACGGCCCCGGCGACCAGAACGTGCCCTTGGGCCACGCCCTCGATCCCGTTCGCGCCGGCCCCGGCCACCAGCACCGGGACCAGGACGGCGAGCCACAGCCCCTGGACCCCGATGAGGGAGCGGCGGTGCCCGATGGCCACCAGGCAGTCGTAGGCCAGTTCGCAGCCGATCCGGACCAGTCCGAGCCCCATCAGCCACGGCAGCGCGGCGGCGGCGGGCAGCCAGCGCTCCCCGTAGACCAGCTCGACGATCGGCCCGGCGAGAACACTCAGCAGCACGCAGAGCGGGACCGTGCCCGTCATCACCACGCCGAGGGCGCGGCCGAAGCCGGCGGCCAGTGCGCCGGGCCCCCCTCCGGTGCCGCTGTCCGCCAGCCGGGAGAACCCGGCGAAGGAGACCCGGCGGGCCGCCTCGGAGATGATCCGCACGGGCCAGCCGGAGATGTTGAAGGCGAGCACGTAGAACCCGAGGGCCAGCTGGTCGAGGGAGGAACCCACCACCATGGTGTCCACGTTGACGACCCCGAGCGCCAGCATGCTGGCCCCGGCGAGCGGGAGGCCGAAGCGGAGCAGGGCCCGGGCCTGCTCCCGGTCCCAGCCGAACTTCAGGGTGCCGGGCGCGGCCAGGCAGCAGCCGGCGAGCGCGGCCACGTTGCCCGCGACGGAGCCCCAGGCGAAGCTCATCGCCCCCCAGCCCTGGACGGCCAGCAGCAGGGTCACCGCGGTGCTGAGGACGAAGTTGACGGCGTCGATGGCCATCCGCCGGCCCTGCTGGAACTCTCGGGTGAGGAAGCCGGCCGGCACCTGCGAGAGCCCGTCCAGGACCACGCACACGCACATCACGCGCAGCACCCCGGAGGCCTCGGGGGAACCGAGCACCCGGGCCACCAGGGGGGCCGCCGCGAACAGGACCGCGTACAGCAGCAGGCTGGAGGCGGCGCTCAGGGTGAGGACCGTCGGGGCGAAGCGGCGGGGGTCGCCCTCCCAGCGCACGATGGCCAGGGAGACGCCGAGCTCGTTCGCGGAGAGCAGGACCAGCAGGACCGTCTGGGCGATCCCGTAGACGCCCCAGGCCTCGGGGCCGAGGAAGAAGCGGGCGAGGATGATGCCGGTGACGAAGTTGCCCAGCCGCATCACCATGGTGTTGACCAGGCTCCACCGGGCGGCGGATCCCACCTTGCGCCCCAGGGAGGGCGCCCCGGGAGAAGCCTCCGGAGGGCCCCCGGAGGGTTCCTGGGGGCCCGCGTCCGTGGTGGGGGCGCTCAACGGGGTGCCTTGGAGGGGAAGGCAGACGAGGGCAGGACCTTGAGCGCCATGGTCGCCGTGGGATCGAGGGTGCCGCCGAGGTCCTCGGGACCCGGGTTCCCATGCTGCTCCGGGTCATCCTCTACGGACCCCCGCCGGCCGGGCTTGTCGGCCTTGCGGCGCCGGGCCTCGACGAAGAAGGTGGCCACCAGGCTGAGGACGAAGCCCAGCGCCCCCGCCATGACCAGGTACTGGAGCCGGGTCTTCGTCTGCGCCTCGGGCTTCTGCGGCGGCACGATCGTCGCCATGCGGATCATCGCCTCGGGGGTCACCGACTGCTGGGCCTGGAACTCCAGGAGCCGCTTCTCGGCGTACGCGGTGAAGATCTTGTCGGAGTTCAGGACGGCGGCCGGGTCGGTGCCGGTGACGCTCAGCCACATGAAGGGCCCCTGGGCGTTGTCGGCGATCTTCGCCTCGTACACGCCGGTGAGACCCTGGGCTTTGAGATCGGCCTTGGAATCGTCGGAGTTCAGGTTCCGGGCCAGCCCGTCGGCCATGCCGGTGAGCGAGGCCTGGGTGCTCAGGAAGGGGTTGCCGTCGAAGGCTACGGTGGCCTTCTTCGAGTTCAGGAGGGTCACGGTGCTCTGCGACCGGTACTCCACCGGGACCAGCAGGTACACGCCGGTGATGAGCGCGGCCGTGAGCAGCAGCCCGGGCAGCAGCACGTACCAGCGCCTGCGCATGACCCGCCAGATCTCCGCGAGGTCCATCAGCCTTCTTTCGATCCAGGTGGAACGGGGGTGGAAACGGTGCCGTGGCGGGAGGGGTTCACCGGGACGCGGTGAACCCCTCCCGCCACGGCGCTAGAGGACGGGCGCGGTGCCCGCGAGGAGGTCGGTGGGCCGCGGCCGGGTGGCCGCGCTCCCGCCCTCCAGGAGCACCTGCGCGATGCGCTCGCTCGCGCGGCCGTCCCACAGCTCGGGGCAGCGGGGCGCGGGCGGATCGTCGAGCACCCGGTGCACCGTGGCGGTGATGCGCTCCGGGTCGGTGCCCGCCAGGACGTTGGTGCCCTGCTCGACGGTGATCGGGCGCTCGGTGTTCTCCCGGAGGGTCACACAGGGCACGCCGAGCGCGGTGGTCTCTTCCTGGATGCCCCCGGAGTCGGTGAGGACCACGCGCGCCGAGTCCTGCAGGGCGATGAAATCGAGGTATCCGGCGGCCGGCACCAGCCGGATGCCGCCGGGGACGCCGATCTCGGACAGCCGCTCGGCGGCCCGGGGATGCACCGGCAGCAGCAGCGGGCAACGGCCCGCGATCTCGCCCAGCGCCTTCAGCAGGCCGCGCAGGGCGTCCGGATCGTCCACGTTGGCCGGCCGGTGCAGGGTGACCAGTCCGTACCCGCCGCGGGTGAGCCCGTGGCGGGCCAGGACGTCGGAGCGCCGGGCCCGGTCCAGGTTGGCGAACAGGGTGTCGATCATGACGTTGCCGACGACGTGGATCTGGTCCTCCCGGTACCCCTCCGACCGCAGGTTCGCGGCGGCGTCGGGGGAGGGGGCCAGCAGGTAGTCGCTGAGCCGGTCGGTGGCGACCCGGTTGACCTCCTCGGGCATGCTCCAGTCCCGGCTGCGCAGACCGGCCTCCACATGGGCCAGCAGCGGCCCGGCCTTCGCGGTGACCAGGGCGCAGGCCAGGGTGGAGTTGATGTCCCCGACGACCACGACCGCGTCAGGGACCAGCTCGTCGAGCAGCGGCTCGAAGGCCTCCATCACCCGGCCGGTCTGTACGGCGTGGCTGCCGGACCCGGCGCCGAGATAGCGGTCGGGGGAGCGGATGCCGAGGTCGCGGAAGAAGACGTCGTTCATGGACTCGTCGTAGTGCTGGCCGGTGTGGACGAGGACGACCTCCGCGCCGCGCGCCTCCAGGGCGTCCATCACCGGTTTGATCTTCATGTAGTTGGGCCGGGCCCCGGCCACGCAGATGATTCTGGGCATGGAGTCAGAGCACCTCCACCGTCGGTCCCGACAGCCGGTTGCGGCAGTCGAGGATCAGCGAGGCGTGCTCGGTGATCATCGGGTAGTCGAAGGAGTCGTGGTCCGTGAGCAGGACGACCACGTCGGCCGCGGCCAGTTCCTTGCGGGTCGGCTCCACCCGCGAGAGGCGGGCGTCGACCTTGATGCTCTCCACCACGTGGGGATCGGCGGCGCGCACCTTGGCACCCATGTCCAGGAGCAGCTGGGAGACGCGTACCGCGGGAGACTCCCGGGCGTCGCCGGTGTTCTTCTTGTACGCCAGCCCCAGCAGCAGGATCCGGGAGCCGTTGACCGAGCGGCGCTTGGCGTTGAGCGCGTCCATGACGCGGCGCGCCACGTACTCGGGCATGTGGCTGTTGATGTCGTTGGCCAGCTCCACGAAGCGGAAGTTCTGGCCGAGTTCGCGCTGCACCCGCCACGACAGGTACGAGGGGTCGATGGGCAGGCAGTGCCCGCCGACGCCGGGGCCCGGCGTGAACTTCATGAAGCCGAACGGCTTGCTGGAGGCGGCCTCGATGGTCTGCCACACGTCGATGTCGAGGTGCCGGGCGAACATCGCTATCTCGTTGACCAGGGCGATGTTCACGTGCCGGAAGGTGTTCTCCAGCAGCTTCGCCAGCTCGGCCTCCTTGGGGGAGCGCACCGGCACCGTGGTGTCGACGAGTCCCGCGTAGAAGGTCTCCACGGCCTTGAGCGAGAGGGGGTTGACGCCGGATACCACCTTCGGCGTCTGCTGGAAGCCCCACACCTTGTTGCCGGGGTCGATGCGTTCCGGGCTGTAGCCGAGGTGGAAGTCCACACCGGCCGTGAGACCCGAACCGTCCTCCAGGATCGGGCCGAACAGCTCCTCGGTGGTGCCGGGGTAGGTGGTCGACTCCAGGACGACGGTGGCTCCCGGCCGCAGGAACCGGGCCAGCGTGTGCGCCGACTCCTCGATGTAGCGCAGGTCGGGGGCACCGTCCTGCAAGGGGGTCGGGACGGTGACGACCGCGACGTCGAAGCCGCCGCAGTCCCGGGCTTGGTCACTGGCCTGGTACGTGCCCAGCTCCAGGGCCTTGGCCAGCCGCGCGGAGGTGACGTCCTCCACGTACGACTCGCCGGAGGCGAGGCTCTTGACCCGCCGCGCGTCCACGTCGTAGCCGACCACCTGGTGTCCGACCTCGGCGGCCCTGATGGCCAGCGGAAGGCCGACGTATCCCTGTCCCACGACGACGACGCGCATCAGTGACTCCTCTTCGCGGAACCGGAAGGCGGTGTGGAAGACGGTGTGGACGGTGTGCGGCGGATGAGTTCCCGGACCGTCATGAGGAGGAAGGCAGCATTGGTGGTGAGGTAGCGCTTGCCCAGGCGGCGCGGTTCCTGGAGGGCCCGGTAGAACCATTCGAGCCCCATCCGCTGCCAGACCAGGGGGGCGCGCTTGGTGATGCCGGCCAGGATGTCGAAGGAGCCGCCGACGCCGTGCACCACGTCGGATCCGGTGCGCTTGCCGTAGCCGGCGGTGAAGATCTCCTTCTTGGGCGAGGTCATGCCGAGGAACAGCATGCGGGCCCCGCTCTCGGCCACCGCGTCGGCGATCCCGCCCTGTTGGGAGTCCTCGAAGTAGCCGTTGCGGCTGCCCGCCACGTTCAGTGCGGGGAACCGCTCGGCGATCCGGCCGAGCATGAGGTCCATGACGTCCTGCCGCGCGCCGAGCAGGTAGACGGGGATCGAGGCGGTCTCCGCCGCGGCCAGCAGCCGCATGAACAGATCGATTCCCGCGACCCGTTCGGGCAGCCGGACGCCCAGCACGCGGCCGGCCCAGACCACGGCCTGGCCGTCGGCCAGGACGAGGTCGCAGCCGGCGACCGCCGCGGCGAGGCGGGGGTCGCGGCGCATGTTGACCAGTTTGGCGGCGTTGACCATGCCGATCTCGATCTGCTCACCGCGCTCGACGGCGTCGAGGCAGCGCTGGACCGTCTCGTCCATGGTCAGGGGGTCGAGCGACACTCCGAAGAGCGACTGTCTGTGCTTCATCCGCCGAGCCCCCCGAGCCAGGCGTGGAGCAGCCAGCCGAACTCGTAGGGCCTGCACTCGCGGTCCACCGCCAGGGGGCGGAAGATCCGGTCGAGCGGGGCCAGCCGGGCCCGCGGGGCGACCCGGGTGGTGAGTCCGCGGGCGGCGCGCACGGCCTTCGCGGGGTCGCCGCGGTAGACCTTGCGCCAGGTGACCCCGAATTCCTCGCGGATCATGGATTCGCGCGGGGTGCCGTCGGGCCCGCTGATCTCGGGCACCTCCGTCATCCAGCGCAGACCCCGGCGGATCTCCGCGCCGAAGTCGGTGCCACCCGCTTCGGCCAGGTCGAAGAGGGCCGTCGGGGCCATGGCGTGCTGGTGCACGCTGTAGACGGGGTAGCCCTCCACCACGCCGCCCGTGCGGGCGTCGTAGTGCCACCACCACTGTCCGCCGTCCCCCTGCAGGGCGCAGATCCGGGCGGCGCAGGCGTCGGCCGCGGCCAGGGCCTGAGGGTCCGGGCTACTGGCGTGCAGCCGGGCCAGGGCCTGGAGCGGATAGGTCTGGTCCGCGAAGCAGGCCACGTGGGAGCGGTATCCGGGGACCAGCCCGGGCCCGGTGGCGTGCGGGAACAGCGGGCCGTCCCCGACCCGGGCCGCCAGCAGGCGGTCACGGGCGGCGGTCAGCCGGTACTCGACGTCCACCGCGGTGCGGGCCGCGGTGAGGGCGGACAGCACCCAGGCGGCTTCCACCGTGTACTGCGGACGCCCGGGGACGTCCAGTTCGGCCACCCTCGCCACGGCGTCCGCGAGCTTGGGATGGCCGGTCTCGGCCGCGGCCCAGGCGATGAGCGCGGCGTCGCCGAGGTTCGTCACCGCGGGCAGCCGCTCCACCAGGAGCGCCGTGAACTCCCCGGCGCTGAGGCCGCCGAAGAGGGGGCGCTGCCGCTCCTCGGGGAGGAACCGCGCGCCGAGCGCGGTGATGGCCGCGTACCGGGTGCTGGTACCGCGCCGCTCCACGCGCCTCGCGCCGTCGGGGGAGACGGTCCCCACGCGGGTGAAGACGAAGGTCTCCGCGCCCGGCAGGTACATCTCGGGCAGCCCCGCCTCTGCCAGTGCGAGCAGCCGCTCGGCAAGGGCGTGCAGCGACGGGTCCTCGTGGGCCAGTGCTGCTAATCGTCTGGCGGTCACCGGGATCCCACCCCGGTTCCGCGTACGTCCTGCTCGCCGTGTATGTCCGAGCTGTAGCCGTACTGCTCCAACACACCTACCCCCTCTGAAAAGTCGTTCCTAGGACAGACCCGGCGGTCGTCGTCCGGTGGAGGGGACTGCGCATGACGCTGCGCGTGCCTACGGTGTGATCCCCCCGATGGCACGAGCGTCCGGGTCCGCTGGATCCCCCTCCAACGGATTCCGGATCGGCGCGCGCGGACGGCGGCGGCGGATGGGCGCATGGTCCCGCGCCGGCCGTCACCTCGTCCGTGGTTGCCCTCGTCGTGTACAACCCCCCACTGAACACAGCCTGTTGCCTGCTCAGATCCCGTGTACAGGGACAAGGTATGCCCAAGGATGTTCGTTGATTGTGGTTTTGAGGAAATGCCATTGACCCAAATCGCCGACGTTGCGTCAGCTGCGCTCGGCCAGGCTTCCGTCGATCTCGTCGTGCAGGGCGCCGGTGCGCGGGCACTCCCAGACGCCCGGCTCGCCATTCCGTTCCACGAGGCGGACCCCGGCCCGGCCCACCCAGCCGATGCGCCGGGCCGGCACCCCGGCCACGAGCGCGAAGTCCGCTACGTCCCGGGATACGACCGCGCCCGCCGCGACCAGCGCCCACCGCCCGATCCGTACCCCCGCGACGCACACCGACCGGGCCCCCAGGGAGGCTCCCTCGGCCACGACGACCCCGGCCGCCTCCCAGTCGCCGCCGCGCTTCTGCCGGCCGTCGGGGTCGACGGCCCGCGGGTAGAAGTCGTTGGTGAGCACCGCGGCCGGGCCGATGAACACCCCGTCGCCGAGTTCGGCGGGCTCGTAGACCAGTGCGTAGTTCTGCAGTTTGACGTTGTCCCCGATCCGCACGCCGGGACCGACGTACGCACCGCGTCCCACGATGCAGTCGCGGCCGAGCGTGGCGTCCTCCCGCACCTGTGCCAGATCCCAGATGGTGGTCCCCTCCCCGAGCTCGGCCGTCTCGTCGACCTGGGAGGAGGGTTGAATTCGGACACTCACGGGGCGGTCCCCTTACGGCTCGCGAGGCGGTCGGATGCGGGTCGGACGGATGTACGTCGCATTGAGGTACGGAGGGAGCATATGCGGCAGCGGCCGCGCGCGCCCCGAAGATCAACCGACTGTTCACGGAGTGGACTTGACGGAGCCTCGGCCGGAGCGGGCCCGCGGTCTCGAGGCGGCCGCCTTAAGGTCGCCCGATCGCTTCCTTAAGTGGAACCTAAGGTTCGCCACCACCACCCCGAATCGATCAAATGTCCGTTTCGGGACGGCTAGCGTGCTGCCGCACCCCGAACTCCCCAGCAACGCAGAGGCAGGCACGCCATGGGCAGCACGACCGGTCACCGGCGCAGAGCGAGCAAGAAGGCCAAGGCCGCGGGCGGGACGGCGGTGGCCGTGCTGATCGCTGCCGCCGCCTTCGCCTTCACCGGAACGGCCCAGGCCTCCTCGGTCGGCGCGGTGTACACGAAGTCGAGCTCCTGGAGCGGCGGTTACACCGGCACGTACGTGATCACCAACAACAAGGCCCGGACGCAGACTGGTTGGACCCTGGAGTTCGACCTGCCCGCGGGCACGACGATCGACTCCCTGTGGAACGCCTCGCACACGGTCACCGGCCGCCACGTCACCGTGAAGCCGGCGGCCTGGAACAAGGAGCTGGCCGCGGGTTCCTCCGTCACGATCGGCTTCGTCACGAGCGCGAGCGGCACCCCGGGCAACCCGAAGGCCTGCCGGATCAACGGAGCGAAGTGCTCGGCGGACCAGGGCCCGACACCCCCTCCGGGCGGCCGCCCCACCACCGCCCCCACGGGCGCCCCCACCACCGCGCCGACGGCGGCGCCGACGCCCGGTACGAGCGCTCCCGCGAGCCCCAGGCCCCCGGCGCCCTCCGGGCGGCCGACCACGCCCGCCCCGCCCACCGCGACGGCCACCGCCACGACCCCGCCGCCGACCGGGAACCCGGCAGGCGGCGCACGCTTCGCGCCGTACGTGGACACCTCCCTGTACCCGGCCTACGACCTCGTCGACACGGCGGCCCGGACCGGCGTCAAGGAGTTCCACCTCGCCTTCATCACCTCCGGCGGCGGCTGCGCCCCGCTGTGGGGCGGGGTCACCGGGCTCGGCGACGACAAGGTCGCCGCGCAGATCGGGGCCCTGCGGGCGAAGGGCGGGGACGTGCGCGTCTCCTTCGGCGGCGCCGCCGGGCACGAGCTGGCCCTGAACTGCCGCTCCGCCCAGGAACTGGCCGCCGCCTACGGCAAGGTCGTCGACCAGTACCGGCTGACCAAGGTCGACTTCGACATCGAGGGCGCGGCCCTGCCCGACACCGCGGCCAACACCCGCCGCGCACAGGCCATCGCCCTGCTCCAGGGCTCCCACCCCGGACTCGACGTGGCCTTCACCCTGCCCGTGATGCCCGAGGGCCTCACCCAGCCCGGCGTGGCCCTGTTGGCGGACGCGAAGAAGGAGGGCGTGCGGATCCACGGCGTCAACATCATGGCCATGGACTACGGCCCTGCCTACAGCGGCGACATGGGCCAGTACGCGATCCAGGCCGCCACGGCCACGCAGGCCCAGATCAAGGGCGTACTGGGCCTCTCCGACGCGGCGGCCTGGAAGGCGGTCGCCGTCACCCCGATGATCGGTGTCAACGACGTCACGACGGAGATCTTCACCGTCGCCGACGCCACCCAGCTCGTGGACTTCGCGAGCGAGAAGGGAATCGGCAGGCTCGCGATGTGGTCCGCGACCCGCGACCGGCAGTGCCCGGCCGGGGTCGTGAACTACGCGGACGCGACGTGCAGCTCGATCCTCCAGCAGCCGCTGGCCTTCACGAAGGCCTTCGGAGCCTTCCGCTAGCACGGCGGGCCACCGAGAGCGGCGGGCCGGGCTTACGGCCGCCCGCCGCTCCGGCAGCCGGTTCAGGAGCTGGTGAGGATGACCAGGCGCTGGGTCGCCCGGGTCATCGCGACGTAGCGGTCGACGGCGCCTTCGACACCCTCGCCGAAGGTGTCCGGGTCGACGAGGACGACCAGGTCGAATTCGAGTCCCTTCGACAGCGTCGGCGTCAGCACGCGGACCCGGGCGTCCTCCGAGGTCGCCGCCGGGAGCGTGACGGCGCCGACGTCGCCGGCGATGACGCAGGCGACCCCGTCGGCCTGGGAGCCGAGCCAGCCGTCGAGGACCGCGGACAGCTCCGCGACGCGGCCGTGCGTGACCGGGATGCCGCTGCTGCGGACGGAGGCGGGCACGTTCGCGTCGGGGAGCGCGGCGCGGATGGCCGGCTCGGCCACGGCCATGACCTCTTCCGGCGTGCGGTAGTTGACGCCGAGGGAGGCCATGGCGATCCGGTCGAGCCCGGCGCGTTCGAGCCGCTCCCGCCAGGACTCGGTGAACCCGTGCCGGGCCTGCGCGCGGTCCCCGACGATCGTGAAGCTCCGAGAAGGGCAGCGGGCCAGCAGCATCTGCCATTCGGCGTCGGTCAGTTCCTGCGCCTCGTCCACGACGATGTGGGCGAACGGGCCCGCGAGCAGGTCGGGTTCGGCGCCGGGCAGCGCGTCCCCGTCGATCAGGGCGTCCTGCAGGTCCCGTCCCCGCAGCATCCCCACCGCGCCCTGGCTCTCGTCGATATCGGAGTCCTGGAGCAGCCGGTCGATGACCTCGGACCGGCGCGCCCGCTCGGCGGCCACCGCGGCTTCGTGGCGGCGCTTGCGCACGGAGGCCTCGGCGTCGCCGAGCCGCCGGCGGGCCGCGTCCAGGAGCGGCAGGTCCGACACCGTCCAGGCCTGGGCGTCGGCGCGCTGGAGGAGGGACACGTCTTCGGGCCCGAGCCACGGAGCGCACTTGCGCAGGTAGGCGGGCACCGACCAGAGGTCTCCGACGAGCTCGGCCGCGTCGAGCATCGGCCACGCGCGGTCGAGGGTGGTGATCAGGTCCCGGTCCTGGAGCAGCGAACGGCGCAGCAGTTGGGGCGAGACGTCGCTGTCGTCCTGCTCCATCAGGATCGTGAGCAGCTCCTCCAGGATCTGGTCGCGCGCCTCGTTGTGCGGGGTGCCCGGTTCCACCGCCTCGAACGCGGCCGCCCAGTCCTCGGCGCTCAGCCAGAGGTCGGACCAGTGGCTGGAGACGGTGATCCCCTCGGTGGGGGGCTCCTCGTAGATGCGCACCGCCGCCTCGATCGCCCTCACCAGGCCGGCGGACGATTTGAGGAGGGCCACCCGCGGATCGGGCTCGACCGTCGCGGCGGCTCCCTCGGTGACGAGGTCGTGCAGGGTGCAGGTCTGTACGCCCTCTTCGCCGAGGCTGGGCAGCACGTCCGAGACGTAGGCCAGGTAGGGCCGGCTGGGACCGACGAAGAGCACGCCGCCGCGCCGGTGGCCGAGCCGGGGGTCGGAGTAGAGCAAGTGGGCGGTGCGGTGCAGGGCGACGACGGTCTTGCCCGTACCCGGTCCGCCGTCGACGACCAGGGCACCCCGGGATCCGGCCCGGATGATGGCGTCCTGGTCGGTCTGGATGGTGGCGAGCACGTCGCGCATGCGGTCGGACCGGTTGCCGCCCAGGCTCGCGATGAACGCGGACTGGTCGTCGAGCGCGACGCGCCCTTCGAGCCCGTCCGCGCGGAACACCTCGTCCCAGTAGTCGCTGATCCGCCCGCGGGTCCAGCGGTACCTGCGACGGCTCGCCAGACCCATCGGGACGGCGTGCGTCGCCGCGAAGAAGGGCTCGGCGGCGGGGGAGCGCCAGTCCAGCAGCAGTCGGTCGCCCGCGCTGTCGGTGAGGCCGAGGCGTCCGATGTACACGGGCTCGGAGCCGTCGGCGGGGACGATGTGCCCCAGGCACAGGTCCAGCCCGAAGCGGCGCAGGGTGCGCAGCCGGCTGGTCAGGCGGTGGATCTCCGCATCGCGGTCCATCGCGCCCCGGCCGACGCCGCCGGGCGCCTTGCGCGTGGCCTCCAGGCGGTCGGAGAGTTCGGCGATCGTCTGCTCCAGGCAGTGCGCGATGGCCGCGAAATGCCGTTCGTCGCCCTCGATGAGAGCCGGGTCGGCCTTGGGGGAGAGGTGGTCGGGAAGTTCGAACGCACTGGTGGCGGTCGCCATCGCCTCGACGGAACCGTGTACTCCAAAAGCTGACATATCAGCACGCACTGATCGAATCTCCCATTTTTCGGCAAGTTCTGGCCTCGATCCGCGATTTTGCCCCAGGCCGGGGGCCTTGCCGCAAGCCCCCCAGTGCGCTATATGTTGTAAGTGGCAAGGAGTGTGAATTCCTCCTCGCCCCTCTCTTCCCACCCGTTGCCCCTCCTCCAGCGGCCCGGTGCGGCCCGATTCGGCGCCATGAGGCCCGGCGGGGACGGCTGGTTACAGTACGGCCATGACGTCCCAGGCCATACCCCTTCACCTCGCGAAGCCCGCTCCGGCCCATGTGGTGGCCGTACTCGCCTTCGACGGCATGGCCCCCTTCGAACTGGGCGTGGTGGTCGAGGTGTTCGGCCTCGCCCGCCCCGAGCTGGGGGACCTGCCCTGGTACGAGCTGCGGGTCTGCTCGGCGGAACCCGGCCGGGACCTGCGCGTGGTGGGCGGGTTCACGCTCCGCGCCGAGCACGGGCTCGACGCCCTCTCCGCCGCGGACACCGTGATCGTCCCCGGAGTCTCCCCGGCGGGGGGCGCCATCGCGCCCGCGCTGGTCGACGCCCTCCTCAAGGCCCATGCCAGGGGTGCGCGCCTGGTCTCCATCTGCTCCGGTGCCTTCGCACTCGCCGCGACCGGTCTCCTCGACGGCCGCCGGGCCACCACCCACTGGCGCTACGCCCGCACCCTCGCCGAACAGCACCCCGAGGTGGAGGTCGACGCGGACGTCCTCTACGTCGACAACGGCGACGTACTGACCAGCGCGGGCAGCGCCGCCGGCATCGACCTCTGTCTCTACCTGGTCCGCGCCGATCACGGCGCCGCCGTCGCCAACACCGTGGCCCGCCGCTTCGTGGTACCGCCCCATCGGGAGGGCGGGCAGGCCCAGTTCATCGAGGCGGCGGTCGGGGAGATGGGCCCCGACGGCGCCGACGACGGGATCTCCCGGAGCATGGCCTGGGCCCTCCAGCGGCTGTACGGTCCGCTCTCCGTCCCGGCCCTGGCCCGCGCGGCGAACATGTCGGAGCGTTCCTTCCTCCGCCACTTCACCCGTCGCAACGGCGTGAGCCCGATCCGCTGGGTGGTCTCCCAGCGGATCTCGGCGAGCCTGCCGTTGCTGGAGTCGGGCGAGGGGACGGTGGACGAGGTGGCCGCGGCGGTCGGCTTCGATTCCACCGCCACGTACCGCCACCACTTCACCCGGCAGATGCGGACGACGCCGACGGCCTACCGGAAGGCGTTCGTCAGGGTCACCGAGGCGCCGGCGGGACACCTGGCGGGATCTTGACGAGTGAAGGCGTTTACGCCACTCGTAGCGGGAGTGGCGGGCGCAGAGGATGGAGTCATCGCCGCAAGGGGGTCCACCCGGCCGGCGAGCCCCGCCCTTCACCCCGTACGAGGAGTTCCCCGATGTCCGCGACCGTCCTGCCCACCGTCTCCGCCGAGATCGCCGCCGAGATCGCCCCGTCCGAGACCGCCCAGTCCGAGATCAGCAGCGCCGTCCTCTCCGTCCCGGCCGCCGCTCCGGGTGTCGCGGCCGCCCACTACGCGGCCCGGCTCGCCTTCGAGGCGGACGTCTCGGACGTACGGGCCGACCTGCTCTCCGGTGTCCCCGGCCTGGTGGTGGTCGACTCCCGCAGCGAGGCCGCCTGGGACCAGGGCCACATCCCGGGGGCGCTGCACCTTCCGACCGCGCGGATCGCGGAGCTGGCGCCTTCGCTGATCGATCCGGCGCTGACGGTGGTCACGTACTGCTGGGGACCCGGCTGCAACGGTGCCACGCGGGCGGCGCTGGCCTTCGCCCGCCTGGGCTACCAGGTCAAGGAGATGCTCGGCGGATTCGAATACTGGGTCCGCGAGGGCTTCGCCTTCGAGACGGCTCAGGGCACCGACCAGCGGGCGATCGACGATCTGACCGCCCCGCGCTCGGGCATCTCCTGCGCCTGCTGACCGCCGCGCGGTCCGGTTTCCGGGAAGGGCCCGTGTTCCGGGAAGCGCTGGTGTCCTCGGAGGGGCCCGTGTCCTCGGAGGGGCCCGTGTCCTGGGAGGGCCCCGTTCCTGGGGAGGCCCCCGCCCTCAGACGGCCAGCGCCGTGGTGATCACCAGCGGGGGTCCGGCCCGTTCGGCCGCCCAGCCGCGGCCGGCGGCGAGGTCCGGGTCGACGAGCCCGGGGATGCCGAGGGCCTCCTCCACCGTCGGGCGGTGCTGGACGAGGAGGGTGAATCCGGCCCGCTCGAGCAGGGCCGGGTAGAAGTCCACGGGCCAGGCGTGGTTGGGCATCACCTGCCAGCTGCCGTCCGTACGCCGGAGCCGGACGGGCAGCTCGTCGCCCGGGCCGTACGCGGCACCCGCCTCGCCGATGCTCAGCGAGGCGTACTCCGTCCCGCTGCACGCGGGATCGGTGGCCAGCAGCACGAACGGGCCGCCCGGGCGCAGGATCCGGCGGATCTCCCGGAACACCGAGAGCACCGCTTCCTCGGTGGGGAGCGAGGCCAGGACGTGGTTGCACATGACGGCGTCGGCGCCGCCGTCCGCCAGGCAGGCGGCGCGCCCGTCCGTGACCAGGTGGAACTCGGCGACCGCCGTCCCCGCGCCGCGGGCCAGTGCGAGCATCTCGGGGGAGGTGTCCACGCCCAGCACCTTCGCTCCGAGCAGCCGGGCTCCGTGGTCGGCGACCTTGCCGGGCCCGCATCCGTAGTCCACGAGGACGGATCCGTCGCCGACCCACCGGGCCAGGGCCCGGAAGACGAAGGGATACCCGAGCAGCCAGTCCGTGGCCGCCTCCACGGAGGCGAAGGCCCGCGCGCCCTCCGGCCCGGACCAGGCGACGGGCTCCTGCCCGTCGCCGTGGTCCGCGCCGCCGGACCCGGTTCCCCCGGGTCCTTCGGCTCGTCCGGTTCCCTCCGGCCAGTCGCTCACAGTTCCCACTATCGGTCCGTGGCGCCCCGGTCCGCATCCCGTTCCGCCGCCTCGGCGATCCGTTTGACGGCTGCCAGCCGCCGGTCCCAGTCGGCTGCGAGGGTGGCCATCCACCGTGCCGTCGAGTCCAGCGCCGCGGGCCGCACGGTGTACCGGACCTCGCGTCCGACCCGGCTGCCGGAGACCAGCCCGGCCGCGTCCAGGACGGCGAGGTGCTTGACCACGGCCTGCCGGGAGACGGGCAGCCCCTCGGCGAGGGTGGTCGCGGTGACCTCGCCGTGAGCGGCGAGCAGGCCGAGCAGCCTGCGGCGGGTCGGGTCGGCCAGTGCGACGAGGACCTGGTCGACCGCCTCGTCGGCCGAGGGGGGTTCCTCGCTCACGCGGCCGGTTGTTCGACGCGCTTCTTGAAGGCGTCGAGCACCTGCGGCCAGCCGCCGGTGTTGTCCTTGAGCGCCTTGTCGCGCAGTTCCTCGGACCCGGCCAGGGCCGCGAACCCGCTCTCCACGACGCGCAGCCGCGTCTTGTCGCCCTCGCGGCTCAGCGTGAACTCCACCAGGGTGCTGTTGTCAGCGCGCAGCTCCTGTCCGGGGAAGGCGCTGGCCCACCGGTACGCCAGGTAGGTCGGGGGGTCCACCTTCTCCACCCGTACCGGGAACTCGCCGTACTCGCTGTTCTTCGCCACGACCGACTCGCCCTCCCGGGCCACCGTGCCGGCCAGGCTCCCTTCGTCGGCCACCCAGAAGCCCGGCTCGGCCACCAGGGACCAGACCCGCTCCAGGGACGCTTCGATCAGGGTGTCGCGTTCGATCCGGTCCGCGTTCATCAGGGACTCCTTCGTCGCAAGCCATCGAGTGATTCGGTGCAACTCCAGGGTTGCACGTCCTCTGTCGTCCTGCAACCGTGGAGTTGCGCCAGGAGGGGTCGCGCGGGTTCGCCTAGGCTCGGACCCATGGTGCAGAGCCGGGCTGAAGACGTGGACGCGTACCTCGCGGAGGTTCCCGAAGGGCGCAGGGAGGCGCTGGTGCGCCTGCGCGAGCTGTGCCGTACGGAGCTTCGCGGATTCACCGAAGCGATGGCGTACGGGATGCCCGTGTACGAGCGGGACGGCGTCGGGGAGATCGCCTTCGCGAGCCAGAAGCAGTACGTCTCCTTCTACCTGATGCGCGAGGAGGTTCGCGAGGCCTTCGGGGAGCGGCTCGCGGACCACGACGTGGGCAAGGTCTGCCTGCGCTTCCGTACACCGGAGAAGATCGACTTCGCCCTCCTGAGGGACCTGCTGCGGGCCACGGCCGCCGCCCCCGGGAAGGCCGGCTGACCGGCGCGGCCCCGGTCGCCGGGAACGACGGAAGAGGAACTCCGAGTACAACCCCTCATAGCCGTCGGGTGTCTTGTGTCCGGAACCTCGAAACGAAGGAGACGGACCCATGGCCGAGAACACCCGGGTTCCACATCACCGACGGACCGGACGCGCAGCTCAAGGAGCCGGTGTGCGAGGGCATCGCGCCGCCGAACAGAAGGCTTGAGACGAGCGGTACCCGAAGCGGTACCGACGGAACCCGATGGAACATGACGGCATGTGACGGAAGAGAATCAGCTGTGGACATACCCCCGCAGGCCCCCGATACCGCGACCGAGACCTTCGTCGCCCACCGCAACCTGCTCTTCACCGTCGCCTACGAGATGCTCGGCTCGGCCGCCGACGCCGAGGACGTGCTGCAGGAGACCTGGCTGCGCTGGGCGGGAGTCGACCTGGACACGGTGAGCGACCTGCGCGCCTACCTGGTGCGGATCACCACCCGTCAGGCGCTGAACCGGCTGCGCACCATGAGCCGCCGCAAGGAGGCCTACGTCGGCCAGTGGCTGCCGGAGCCGCTGCTCACCACCCCGGACGTGGCCGAGGACGTGGAACTGGCCGAGAGCATGTCGATGGCGATGATGCTGGTCCTGGAGACGCTCGGGCCGACCGAGCGGGCCGTGTTCGTGCTCCGCGAGGTGTTCGGCCTCGACTACGAGGAGATCGCGGCAGCCGTCGACAAGACGCCGGCGGCCGTCCGGCAGATCGCGCACCGGTCCCGCAAGCACGTCGACGCGCGCCGCCCCCGCCAGGCCGTCTCCGCGAGCGAGGCGCGGGTGGCCGTGGAACTGTTCCAGCGGGCGTTCGAGACCGGGGACCTGCAGGGCCTCCTCGACGTGCTCGCCCCCGAGGTCGTCTACATGGGCGACGGCGGCGGCATCAAGCACGCCGCACTGCGGCCGGTCGTGGGCGCCCTGCATGTGGCCCGCCTGTTCACCGGCATGACGGGCAAGGCCGGGAAGGCCGGGATCGGGCTCTCCTTCGTCCACACGATGGTCAACGGCACTCCGGCCCTGGCCGTCCACGTGGACGGAGAACTCGACGGAGTCATCGCCGTCCGCGTCGAGGACACCCGCGTCACGGGCCTCTACTTCGTCCGCAACCCGGAGAAGCTGTCCCACGTCGACACGGAGACCACACCCACCCTGCGGTGAGGGGTGGGTGGTTGCCGGGTGGTGGGCGCCCGGCGGGGGAGGGCTGGCAGCATGGCGTCCATGCCGTCCCTCCCCTCCATGGGCTCCGATCCCGCCGCACCCGTACCCCTGCCGGCCGAATCCGTACCGGCCGTGCCCGCCGATCCCGCCGGACCCGTCCGGCACCAGGACCACGGCACGTGGCTGGTCCAGTTCACCGGCCGGGTGCTCGTGGTCTGTCCGCGGTGCGGCGGCCGTGCGCTCGTCCTGCCGCGGCCCGGCCTCGCGAAGCCGAAGTACTTCAGCTCCCTGCTCTTCCAGCCCCGCAGGCTCGCCTGCGCGGCATGCGGAGCGACGGCCGACTGGTCGGCCCAGGAGCGGGGCGCCGGGCTGGTCGGGGTCTCGGTCGGAGGCACCGAGGACCCCTTCTTCCGGCGTCCGCTCTGGCTGCAGACCCGCTGTGCGGGACGGATCCTGTGGGCCTACGACGAGGAGCACGTCGACGCCCTCGCCGCCTACGTGGGCGCCCGGCTGCGCGAGCGGCACACCTCTCCGACCCTGTCGATGTTCGCCAGGATGCCCGCCTGGATGAAGTCCGCGGCACGCCGTGACGAGGTCATGGCCGGTCTGGAGACCTTGCGGACCCTCGCCGGACTCGCGGCCCCCGCCGACCGTTCCGACGCGGCCCACGAACGGGGCGACCGCCCTCGCCACCAGGGCAGCGTGCTGTTCCGCGGCGGCCCCTACTAGACGCGGCCCCGTGGCGCGGGCCGCGGCCGGCCCGGCGGGGTGGCCGGCCCGGCGGGGTGGACAGCCGCGGCCACCGGCCGAATGCGGTGCGCCGGGGGACCGTACGTGTGGCGGTGGGAGGGGAAGCCGGGGTGCGGGGTCGCGACGCGGGTACCTCGCATCCGAACCCCAACGCAGGAGGAACCCGTGCTCGGTACCGACTACCGCCCCGGCTCGCCCAACTGGATCGACCTCGGGAGCCCCGACATCCCCCGGGCCGCGGCCTTCTACCGGGCCGTCTTCGGCTGGGAGTTCCACCTCCTCGGCCCCGAGACCGGCGGGTACGGGTTCTTCCAGGCGGACGGGAAGACCGTCGCCGCGGTCGGGCAGCTCGACCCCGGGGCCACCTCCGCGTGGACCGTGTACTTCCGGACCGGCGACGCGGAGGCCACCACCCGCGGCGTACGCGACGGCGGGGGCGCCGTCCGCGTCGAGCCGATGGACGTCATGGGGGAGGGATGGCTCGCGCAGTACACCGACCAGCAGGGCGCCGACTTCGCCGTCTGGCAGCCGGGCCGGACACCGGGACTGGAGCTGACCTCCGTCGACAACGCGCTGTGCTGGGTCGAACTGCACGTGCCGGACCCGATGGCGGCGCTCGCGTTCTACGGAGCCCTCTTCGGGACGCGCTCACGGGCGATGGACGCGCCCGGCATGACCTACCAGGTCCTCAGCACGGCCGACGGGGACCAGGAGGACGCGTCCTTCGGCGGGGTGGCGCCCCTGCGGGAGGGGGAGACGGACGCGCGCTGGGTGCCGTACTTCGCGGTCGCGGACGTGGACGCCGTGGTCAGCACCGCGCGGACCAGCGGCGGCGCGGTGCTGTTGCCGGGCGCGGACGTGCCCGACGTCGGGCGGATCGCCTGGCTGGCGGACCCGAGCGGGGCGGTGTTCGCCCTGCTCGAAGCGGCGCGGCAGCAGGCGGGCTGACGCCGGACCGGACGGTCGGCGTCAGCCGGTGAAGGCTTCGATGAGCGTCCAGACGGCCAGCGCTGCCATGCACAGGGCGCCGAAGCGCTGAACGGTCTTGAGCGGGACCCGCTTGGCGATGAACCGGCCCACGATCAGGGCGAGGGCGGACACCGACATGAGGGCTGCCGCGGAGCCGATGGCGGTCGGCAGCCAGCCGTTGGTCGCGGCGAGGTTCGCGGTGGTGATCTGCGTCAGGTCGCCCCATTCGCCGATGAAGACGGCCATGAACGCCGTGGTGAAGACGGGCCAGAAGCCGGTGACGGCCTTGGCCGCGGAGTCCGCCTCGTCGTCGTCTCCGCCGGAGCGCATCATGACGATGGCGCCGAAGGCGAACAGGGCGGCGGAGGTGAGCTTGACGGCCATGTTCGGCAGCATGCTCAGCAGACTTCCGGCGCCGACCGCGATGGCCACGTGCACGATGAACGCGGTGGAGGTGCCGAACCATACGTACAGCGGCCGCATCCGGGTGCCCATGGCCAGCGAGGCGAACATGGTCTTGTCGGGGAGCTCGGCAAGGAAGATCAGACCGAAGGCGGTGAAGATCGCCACGGGGTCGAGAGCCATTCCGGGTGCTGCTTTCTGCTGGAGCCGGGCTCTGATGGCTCGGATCGGCACCCAGCGGGAGGCGACGGGAAGAACCACTCGGCCCGGCACGACGAAGCGGCCCACACGGTGATGTGGGACGGGTCATGCCTTGGCCGAAGGTCTCGTCCGCCCCGCGCCTGAAGCGCGGTGGCCCGGTGGCCGGGACCCGTCGGGGCGTCCAGTATGTCGACCAGCGGTTTTCGGGACTACTCCCCTTCGCTGCCCACAACTGTAACAGCGCCGGCGAGTGCCCCGGCAGGGGCGAAGGGCCCGGGAGCGGCCAGCGGCTCGCGTCCGGCGGCTCCCGGCCCGTGGTTATCCGAAACGCACCGGGAGGTACTTGACCCCGTTGATGAAGTCCGAGCGCAGGCGGCGGACCTCCCCCGTGAGGGAGACCTCCGGATGGCGGCGCAGGAGCTCCCGGACCAGGGCCTTGATCTGGGTGCGGGCGAGGCCGGCCCCCAGGCAGAAGTGGGGGCCGCCGCCTCCGAAGGTGAGGTGGTCGTTCGGGGTGCGGCGGATGTCGAAGGCGAAGGGGTCGGCGAAGACCTCCTCGTCCCGGTTGGCGGAGGTGTAGTAGGTGACCACCTTCTGCCCCTGGGCGACGGGCCGGCCGTGCAGGACGGTGTCACGGGTGGCGGTGCGCCGGAAGTTGTGGATCGAGCCGCCCCAGCGCAGGAACTCCCCCGTCGCCGAGGTCCACAGGGCCTCGTCCGCGGGGGCCGCGGCCAGTTCGGCGCGCGCCGCGGGGTGGTCGATCAGGGCGATCAGGGCGCCGGAGAGGAGATTGCGAGTGGTCTCGTTCCCGGCGACGCAGAGCAGGACGAAGAACATGTTGATCTCGTCCGGCGACAGCCGGTCCCCGTCGACCTCGGCGTGCACCAGCGTCGAGAGGATGTCCTCCCGCGGGCGGGCCCGCCGCTCGTCGGCCAGTGCGTCGCAGTACGCGTAGATCTCGGCGGCCGCGAGATCGCTGTCGTGTTTGCCGGCCGACAGCTCGGGGTCCTGGGAGCCGGCCATCCGGTTGCTCCAATCGAAGATCAGCCGCTCGTCCCCCTCGGGGACGCCGACCATCTCGCAGATCGTCTGGATCGGCAGCCAGGCGGCGACCTCCGCGACGAAGTCCATGTCCCGCCCCGGGGTGACCGCCCGCTCCACCAGGGCGACCGCCCGCTCCTGGATCCGGGCCGCGAGCCTTCGTACGACCCGGGGCGTGAACCCCGCGCTGACCAGCGAGCGGTACCGGGAGTGGCGCGGGGCGTCCATGCCCAGCAGGACCAGGCGCAGGGTCTCGAGGGACTCCGGGTTCTGGTCCCGGATCATGAACGAGCCGAGTTCGGTGGACCACAGCTCGGGGTCGCGGCTGACGGCCTTGACGTCGGCGTGGCGGGTGACGGCGTAGAAGCCGGCGTGCGGGCCCGGCACCTCGTGCCAGTGGACCGGGTCCTCCCGGCGCAGCCGGGCGAACTGGGCGTGCGGGACCTCACGGGCCCAGGTGTCCTCGAGGAGGTCTATCTCGCCGGTGGGCAGCACGGGGCGGTTCCCTTCGTCGGACGGTTCGGGGTGGTGCGGATCGTCGGGTCGGACGGTTCGGGGTGGTGCGGGGCGCCGGGTCGCCGGGGCGATGGTTGGGGGTGGTGCGGGTCGGAGCCGTGGTGCGCGGCTCGGCGGGTTCCGCGTACGCGGCTCAGCGGGCTCCGCCGAGGCCCAGGACGGCGCTCAGGGCCCCGACGACGAGCCCGTCGGGGACGGCGGCCGATTCGAGGTGGTGCTGCATGGCGAGTCCCAGGAGGATGCCGAGGACGAGGGCGCCGGTCTCCTCCGGCGTACGGGTCAGGGGAGTGCCGGTGGCCTCGGCCCAGTCGGCCAGCCCCTCGCCGAGCTGGGCGCGGATCTCGGTGTACCGCTGGGCGAGCCGGTCTCCGATGAGGGGGCCGCGGGCGGCGTGCAGCCACAGCTCCGTCTCCAGGAGCAGCCAGGAGTCGCCGTGCTCGGGGTGCGGGCGGGTGAGGCTGCCCCACATCGCGGAGAAGTGCACGGCGGGGTCGGCCGGGTCCCCGGCCGCGATCTCGGCGGCGAGCTCCTCGCCGGTGCGCTCCTTCCAGACCTCCAGGAGCGCCAGCAGCAGGCCCTCCTTGCCGCCGAAGTGGCTGTAGAGCGCGCCCGTGGTGCGCCCGGCCGCCTCGGCGACGGCTTCGGCGGAGACGCCGTGGAACCCCTTGCGGGCGAAGAGGTCGGCCGCCGCGTCGATGAGGCGGGCGCGGCTCTCGGACTTGCGCTGCGCCTGCGGGACACGGCGCCGCGCGGGCTCCTGGGGGGACGGCTCCACCGGGCCTCCTGGGTCCTGGGCGCTGGTCTCTTATATCGGGTCGCCGATATAAGTTGCGCCCTCCCTGACGAAGTGTCAAGCGGTACCGCAGGACCGACCGGGCGCCCGGTGGGACGCTGAGAGGGTGCGCGCCGTACTGAAGGAGCTCCGTACGGGCACCGGCCCCTGGCCGGCGGCCGCCCGGCGGGCCGTCCGGGTCACCCTCGCCGCCGGGATCGGCTTCTACGCGTTCCTGTACGGGCTGGACCGGCCCGTCGAGGCCACCTACGCGCTCTTCGCGGCCGTCGCGCTGGCCGGGCTCTCCCGGATCCCGGGCAGCGGACACCTCCGGGCCAGGATGGTCGCCCGCGTGCTCCCCGTGGCGTGCGCACTGGTGGTCCTGGGCACCTACCTGTCCGTGCGGACCTGGGCGGCCGTGGCGGGCATGCTGGTCATCGGCTTCTGCGTGGCCTTCTCCTCGGCGGCGGGACCCCGCCTGGGGGGCGCCGCGCCAGGGCTCCAGCTGCTGTACATCCTGCCCAGCTTCCCGCCGTACGCCCCCGACACCCTGGGCCAGCGGCTGACGGGCACCGTCGCGGGGGTCCTGCTGCTGATCGTCGCCGAGGCCACCGTGCTGCCCGACCCGGCCGTCCCCGGTTACCGGGACCTGGCGGCTTCGGCCGCCGCCGAGGCGGCCCGCTGCGCCGAGGTGCTGGAGCGGCCGCCCTACGCCCTCCCCGCGGCGGAGACCGCCCGGGCGACGGAGCGGGCGCAGGCCCTGCGGCCGTCCCACGTCGACGAGGCGCAGCGGCCCTCGGGACCCGGCGTACGGGAACGCGCGCTGGCCCACACCGGGCTGGCGGCCCGCACCCTGTTGGCCCGGCTCCGGTCCCTGCCCCCGCCGGAGTCCGGCATGCCGGCCGGAGCGCCGGGCGGGCCCGAGCTCGTACGGGCCGTGCGCGAGTCGGCCGCCGGGACGGCCGGGCTGCTCGGGGCCGGGACCCCGCCCGCGACGGACTCCACCGGGCTGCGGAACCTCCAGGTTTCCCTGGCCCGGACCCCCGTGGCCGGACCCGGGCCCGGATACCGCAACGCCGCCTTGGTGGAGCTGGCGGACGCCGCGCTCGTCCTGCGCGGCGCCGCCGGGATCGCCGTAGGGGGGCGTGCGGGGGCCGTGGACGCGGCCGGGCCGGGGGCGGGGCCCGTCGCCGGGCCCGCCGACCGGTTCTGGTACGCCGGGGAGGGGCCGCTGCGCCTGTGGTGGTACCGGCTGGCCGGGAACTCCGGGCCCCGGTCCGTTCACTTCCAGAACGCGGTCCGGATCGGCGTGGCCCTCGCCGTCGCCCGGGCCGTCGCCGGGGTGGACTCGCTGCCGCACGGCTTCTGGGCGATGCTCGCCGTCCTCAGCCTGACCCGCACCAACGCCGAGCAGACCCGGGCCACCGTCCGGCTGGCGCTGATCGGCACCCTGGTGGGCGCGGTCGCCGCCGGCGGGGTCCTCGCGCTGGCCGGGGAAGCGAGCACGGTGTACGCGATCGTGCTGCCGCCGCTGATGCTGTTCGCGTTCTGCGTGGGGCCCGTGCGTGGTGTGGGCTGGGCGCAGGCCATGTTCACGCTGGTGGTGGCCATGGCCTTCGCCCAGCTCGCACCCGTGACCTGGGAGTTGGCGGAGGTCCGGTTCTTGGACGTACTGGTCGGCAGTGCGATCGGGATGGTGTGCGGGCTGCTGGCCTGGCCGCGCGGCGCCCACGACGAACTGGGGCGCGCCGTCGCCGAACTGCTGCGCGCCGCGGCCGACGACGTCCAGGCGGCCACGGCCGCCTTCGGGCGGCCCCGTGCGGTGGAGCCCGACCAGCGGGTGCGCCACGCGCTGGCCCTGGCGGAGAGCGCGTACGCCCAGTACCAGTCGGAGCGCCCGCATCCGGCCGCCGCCGCGGGCGAGGACTGGCAGGCCGCCATGATGACCGGCCACCACGTCCTCTGGGGCGGCCGCAGACCGCCCGGCGCGCCGCCCGGCCCGCGCGAGGAGGCGGTGGTCCGGGAGTACGGGGCCTGGGTGGCGGCCGGCCTGCGCCGGGCGGCGGCGGCCTCCGATCCCGTGCACCGCGCGGGGCCCACGGATCCCGGTCCCGTCGGCCCGGCCCCGGGGCGGGCCGGGCCCGAGGGCGCGCCGCCGGTGTTCTACACCGCGATGGCCTGGCTGGACGCGCTGACCGTGGACCTGGCGCTGCTCGACCGGGGGGCCGGTGGTGGTGCCGGTGCCGGTGGTGGGCCCAGTGGTGGGCCCTCGGTCTCCGGTCGGGCCTGAGCGCGCGGCGGTGCGGCCGGGGCGGGGCTCTGCGATCGTGGAAGCAGGGGTACCGGCTCCGCCGGCAGGGGCGTGTGGTGAGGAGCGGTGATGTCCGGACTGTTCGAGGCGAGCGTCGAGATCGACCGGCCCGTCGCCGAGGTGTTCGCGTACCTCGCGGACGGGCGCAACGACCCGGAGTTCAGCCCGCGAGTCCAGCGGATCACCCGGACCCCGGACGGCCCCACCGCCATCGGCACGGTCTTCCGCAGCACGGTGAAGGACGCCGGGATGAAGACCGGCAGGGAGTTCCGGATCACCGAGCTCGACGCGCCGGGGCGGATCCGCTGGACGGAGCTGAGCCACAACCTGGTCACCGCCGAGGGCGGCTACGACCTGGCCGAACTCCCCGGCGGACGGACGCGGTTGCGCGTCTTCAACACCCTGACCGGGCACGGGTTCGGCCGCCTCCTGGTCGGCCTGGCCTTGAGCGCGGCGCGCAAGGACGCCCCCGCCTTCGGCCGCCGGATCAAGGCGGCGGCGGAGGCGTCCCCACGGCCGGAGTGAGGACCGGGGACCGGGCGGGGCCGCCCGGTCCCCGGTCCCCGGGGTCACGCGGTCAGAAGCGTCCGGGTCCGGACGGAACCGGCAGCGACTTCACCGGGGACGGCGACGCCCCCTTTCGCTCCGCGCCCGGTGACGGCGTACGGCAGCTGATGTCCTTGGCCGGCAGCCGCCCCGTGGCCAGGTACGCGGTGACCGGCGCGGCGGCGCAGGAGGAGGGATCGGCCAGGTACACGCCGTGGCCCTCACCGCCCAGGGCCAGCACCATCCGCGAGCCCTTCAGCGCCCGGTGCAGGGCCAGGCCGCTGGCCAGCGGGGTCTGCGAGTCCCACTCGTTCTGCACGGTCAGCACGCGGGCCGGCGTCTTCATCGGGGTCTGTGCCTCGAGGGGCCGCGGCCAGAAGGCGCAGGGCTTGATGTTCGAGGCGAAGTCCCCGTACAGGGGGTACGCGGCCTTGTCCCGGATCGCGTCGCGCCGGTAGCGCTCGGGATCGCGCGGCCAGCTGTCCGTGTCCCCGCAGACCACGCTCCAGAGGACGGCCACGTCGTTGTCGGAGGCGGGCTCCGCCGCGGCCCCGGACCGGCCGGCGAGCGCCCGCTTCATGGAGAAGTCCGGCCCGGAGGCGCCGGGAGCGACGGCGGGCTTCCCGTCGGCGGCGTCTTTCAGGGCCACCACCAGCGGGGTGACCGTCGCCGGATAGAAGAACAGGGCGCGTGCGCCCCGGATGTCGTCTCCGTTGATCTTCTCGCCCTGGAAGACGATCGGATCCCGGTCGGCGCGCGCGACCAGGTCCCAGAAGGTCTTGGACACGGCGGCCGGGCTCTCGCCGAGGTGGTACTCGCCCGAGCGTTCCGCCGCCCATCGCGTCCACCGGGCGAAGGCCGGCTCGGCCTCCGTGGCCCAGGTCTGGAACATGCCCCGCCAGATCAGCTCCGGGTCGACGCCGCTGTCGAGCACGAAGCGGTCGGTCCGGCCGGGGAACATCTGCGCGTACACCGCGCCGAGGTACGTCCCGTAGGAGTAGCCCAGGTAGGAGAGCTTCCGCTCGCCCAGGACGGCCCGGATGACGTCCATGTCGCGGGCGGTGTTGCGGGTCGTGATGTACGGGAGCACCGAGCCGGCCTTCTGCCGGCACTTCTCGGCGATGGTGCGCGCCCAGGTCACGTCGGAGGGGAAGGAACCGGGCCGGTACGGCCGGTCGATGCCCAGCTCGGCGTCGGTGAGCCCGCAGCTGATGGGGCTGCTGGCGCCGACTCCGCGCGGATCGAAGCCGATCAGGTCGTACCGCTCGCCCACCTCCGGCGGGACCACCTCACCGAGGGCCAGGGGCAGATCGAGCCCGGGCCCGCCCGGTCCGCCCGGATTCATCAGGAGAACCCCGTGGCGTTTGGCCGGGTTCGTGCTCCGCACCCGGGATATCGCCAGGTCGAGGGTGCGGCCCGCGGGCCGCCGGTAGTCGAGCGGCACCTTGATGGTGGCGCACTCGAACGAGGCCGGCTGTTCGGCGCTGCACCGGTGCCAGGCGGGCTTCTGCCTCAGGTACGTGGCGTCCGCCTGGACGGCGGCCGTGTCGACGGCGGTGGTCGTGTCGGTGGCGGAGGCCTGGGCGGCGGCGAGCAGTGGCACGGTGCTCGCGAGGAGGCCTGCGGCGGCCAGGAGGGACGCCAGTCGTTTCTTGCGCACGGGGGCCGTTCCTTTCGGGTGGGCGGTGGTCCGCACCCACCCTGGGTCACCCCGCGGTCCGGGCGAATCCACCTGAGGGGCGGCGCCCTCTACTCCTCGCGAATGACCGGAAAACCGGACAACTGGCCGACGCGCCGGAGTTTTTGCCGTCGTGTCAGACCCGGGGGCGTGGGCCGCACGGGGGCCGGGCGGGGGCCGGGCGCGGGCCGGGCGCGCGGCACCGTAGCAGTCTTTCGGGGGCCCGCCCCGATGTTTGTCCGGTCCGGATGGGCCTTCGGCGGGGGAGCCGGAGACGGCGCTAGCGTCCCTTGGCACCCGGGCCGTCCCGGGAGTCAAGGAGGCACAGTGCTGTCAATCCGTCGGACGAACCTCGGCGGCATGTCGGTCGCTTCGCGGCACGTGATGGGCACGGGCATCGTCATCGGCGCCCTCGCCCTCACGCTGATCGCGCTGCTGATCCCGGTGCGGAGCTTCGGCGGCACGAGCGCCGCGGCCGCCCCGGGTCCGTCGCCCGCCCCCAGCGGCCCGCCCGCCGCGGCCCCCGGCTCCGCCTCCGCTCCCGCGGACGACGACGGCGCCGGGGTGATGAACACGGCCTTCGGGCCGCTGACCCCACAGGACCGCGAGTTCGTGCGCAAGGTCCGACTCGCCGGCCTGTGGGAACTCCCCGCGGGCCGGCAGGCCCAGGAGCGGGGGACCCGCAGGTCGGTGCGGACGGCCGGCGAGCACCTCGTGGAAGGACACACCGAACTGGACCGGCGGGTCGTCGAGGTCGGCGAGGCGCTCGGCGTGGAACTGCCGGACCGGCCGTCAGGCCAGCAGCAGGCCTGGCTCGACCAGCTCGACCGGGCCCAAGGTGCCACGTACGAGAAGCTGTTCGTGCAGCTGCTGCGGCGGGCGCACGGCAAGGTGTTCACGCTCGTCGCCCAAGTGCGGGCGCAGACGCGCAACTCCGTGGTCCGCGAGCTCGCCACGGACGCCAACACCACGGTCCTGGACCACATCGCGGTCCTCGAAGCGAGCGGCCTGGTCGATTTCGAAGGCCTCGCGGACAGCCCGCCCGCCGCCGTCCCTCCCGCAGGCCCCTCTCCCAGCGATACCCGACCGAGGAAGTGAAGTGATCACATGCGCGACAACGACTCCACGGAAGGCCCGGCACGCCGGGACCGGGCCGGAGGACACAAACGCAGGACGCGTCCCCTGTACAAGGCGCTCGCCGCCGCCTCCGCACTGGTCCTGGGCGGCGGCGGGGTCGTGATCGCGAGCCAGGCCGCCTCCGCGGGCCAGGACTCACCGCGCCGGGCACCGGTGACGGCCACCATCGACTGCCCCGACGTGGGTGACCGGCTGCGCGAGGTCCCCGTTCAGGCGCGCGGAGATGTGGACCGGGAGCTCGCCGGGCTCGATACCCAGATCGCCGAGGCCTACCAGCGGCTCGCCACCGGCAAGGCTCCGGCGGACGCGCTGCTCGGGGAACTGAAGGAGCGGCGCGACGTCTCGATCGGCCGGGTCTCCGAGGCGATCGGGCGCACCGCCGCCCGCCCCGACGGGCTGGCGGAGCTGAGCGCCTGCGCGATGCGGGAGGCGCCGGCCGCCGAGGAGGAAACGGCCCGGGGCGGCGCGGGCGACGCCGCCCTGAAGGGGGGCCCGGCCCGCGCCGACTTCGTCCCCATCGGCTCGGTCAAGCCGAACGTGCGGCGCCCGGCCCCCAAGGCCGGTGCCTCCAAGGGGTCCCTCTCGGTGCAGTGCGGCCGCAACGAAGAGCGCCACCTCAACCCCGACAACGTGATCGTCGCCCCTGGCGTGAGCAACGGCGCCCACCACATGCACGATTACGTCGGCAACAAAACCACGGACGCCTTCTCCACCAACAACAGCCTCGCCGCTTCCGGGACCACCTGCACGAACGGCGACCTGTCCACCTACTACTGGCCGGTGCTGAGGCTGCGCGACGGCAAGGCCGAGAAGGACGCGGGATCCCCCGGCGGCGGCCAGGACGCCAACGTGGGCACGATCCTGCGACCGAAGCAGGTGACCATCGAGTTCAAGGGGAGCCCCGTCTCCCGCGTCACCGCCATGCCCCGCTTCCTGCGGATCATCACGGGCGACGCGAAGGCCTTCACCAACGGCCCTGCCAACGCCAACGCCTCGTGGAGCTGCACCGGCTTCGAGAACCGGCAGCTGAAGGACAAGTACCCGATCTGTCCCAAGGGGACGGACGTGGTGCGGACGTTCGCCTTCCAGAGCTGCTGGGACGGAAAGAACACCGACAGCGCCAACCACCGCACGCACGTGGCCTTCGCCGGCCGTGACGGCTCCTGCCCGGCGGGCTTCAAGGCCGTGCCCCAGCTGGTGCAGCGGATCGTCTACGCGACGCCCCCCGGAGCTCGCTTCGCGGTGGACAGCTTCCCCGAGCAGCTCCACAAGCCGGTGACCGACCACGGGGACTTCATCAACGTCATGCCCGACGAGCTGATGGCCCGGGCGGTGCGGTGCGTCAACGGCGGACGCACCTGCCGCTGAGCAGACGAGGAGGCGGTGCCGGCCGGGAGCGTGCTCCCGGCCGGCACCGCCTCGTGTGCCGCTTCCCTACAGGCCGTTCACGCGGGCGATGCGGTCGTCGCCCGGGGTCGGGCGGAAATCGGCTGCCACCAGGCGCGCCCGGCGGCCGCCACGGACCGGACGCAGTCGGACCTGGGCCATCAACCGGCGGCTGCGCAGCGCGAGTTCCAGCTCGAAGCGGGTGCGCGGGTCCCGCAGGCCGGGTCCGAAGAGCTTCTCCAGCTGGCGCATCCGGTAGCGGACCGTCTGCGGGTGCACGCTCAGCGCCTTGGCCGCCTCGGGCGCTCCACCGCCCTCCAGCCAGGCGAGCAGGGTCACTTCGAGGCGCTCGCTCTGGCGCGGGGTGAGGTCGGCCAGCGGCCGCAGCCAGCGCGCGGCGAGCGCGTGGGCCAGCGGCTCGTCCTGGAGCAGCAGCAGGGTCGAGAGGTGGTCGTCCACATAGACCGTACGGGCGTCCGGGCCGGACCGGACCTGGGCAGGGACCAGCGCGAGCAGGCGGACCGCCCAGCGCAGGGAAGAAGCGGTGTCGCCGGGGGCCACCGGGTGGCCGACCACCGCGAGCCGGCCGCGCAGCGCGCCGTCCAGGGCGGTACGGTCCTCCGGGTCGGCGGTGGGAACGAGCAGGCAGGGCTGGCCCGCGACCATTCCGCCGAGGCAGTCGTCGAGGAGGGCCGCGAGCTGCTGGGTCTCGCCGGGCGAGGCCAGGGCGACGGCCCGTACGGCGACGGGCAGGGGCCAGCCGGCCGGACCGGCCAGCTCGGCGAGGGCGAGTTCGCGGTGTGGGGCGTCACCCGTGAGCAGGGCGAAGATCTCGCGCCGGGCGTGCTCGCGGACCGAGCCGAAGCGCTGTAAGGGGACGGCTTGGAGCGGTGGCGCCTCCCCGCCCCGGAAAACGGTGTGCGGGTGCGTGTGGGCGTGTGGGTGGGGCCGGGCGTGCTCGGCCTCGAGGTCGGCGGCCGTCGGGGTGGCCGGTCCGGGGCCGGATCCGGGCCGGGGCTGCCCGTGGTGGTCCGAAGGCTCCAGTTCGTGGCGCGTGCCGGCTCCGCCGGCTGCCTCCGTCTCGGCGGCCCCTTCGATGCCCGGGCAGCCGACGCCGGCAGCGCCCTCGCGGTAGCCGAGGACGGTGAGCAGGGCCCCTTCCATCCTCCGTCTGACCACCTCGTCGCCGATGTCCTCGACGAGCGCCGAGAATCCGGGGACGGTCTCCCGTAGTTCTTCCACCAACCCCGCAGCCACCGTGGGCAGTTCTTTGCGCAGGACCCGGGTCCACTCGCCGCGGGGGCGGGACCAGATGCGGTTCAGAAGTTCGCACATTGTTACCTCGTTCAAGCCGGGGTATGGCCTGCACCGTGGGACGGTGGCAAGCCCGCAGTCCCGCGGCATCGGCTCGATCGCCGTCGGGGAGGTGCGGCGGCGGATCAGGCGTCAACCCCGTCGCAACCGCACCACTGGAAGGGAATCTTCCGGGGATGTTCGATGCGATGGCTGTGCGAGGGCCAGAAATTATCACGTTTCGATAAATCTCGTGGACGGCTTGCATACCTCCACGATGCTTCTGCACTCCGGCCCCCGCTCCCGGCCGGCCCGGTGGGTCAGTTGCCCATCTCCCGCCCGCCGAGGAGCGGTTACGACGTCGACCCCCGGGCGCCGAGCGCGAGGTGGAAGTGCTCGGGTCCGGACGTATGGGAGACCACATGCCCCTGCTCCAGCCCCGCCTGTCCGGCCGCTCGCACCGGGCCCGCCGTACGAGAGGCCGCACCCGGCGCCACGCCGGAGCGCCGGCTCCCGCACCATCCGGCCCGGAGTCCTGGGCGGTGTCCCCGGCGGCGTCGAAGCCGGCGACGGCGAGCGCCTCCGGGCGGCGGGCGGTGCGGCGTCCGCCGCTGCTGTCCGCCGCCGGGGGGCCACACCCGGCCGCCCTGGGAGCGGCGGCCCTCGCGGCCGCGGCCTCCCTGCTGGTGGCGGCCCGCGCCGGCGCACTGACCCGCCTGTGGGACTTCCTCGACTACGGCGCCGGGGTGCTCTCGCTGGTCTGCCTCACCGGCGCCGTCCTGTGGGGCCTGGCGGCCACCGACCGCAGACTGCTCGCCTCCGGGCACCGGCTCGTCGCCCAAGCCGTGCACCGGGGCCTGGCCGTCGCCGGACTGGGCTTCCTCCTGCTGCACGTGTGGATCAAGGTCGGGCGGTCCCGGACCGACGCCGGCGCCGTGGTCCTGCCCTTCACCGACGGCCGGCAGCCCCTGCTCATCGGCCTCGGCAGCCTGGCCGGCTACGGGTTCGTCGCCGTGGCCGTCTCCGGCGCCGTCCGCGGTGCCTTCGCCACCCGGGGGCGCTCGCTCTGGTGGCGGGCCCTGCACATGGCCGCGTATCCGGCCTGGGGTGCCTCGCTGGTGCACGGGCTCAAGTCCGGGCGCCCCGCCAGTGGTTGGGTGACCGCCGGGTACGCCCTGTGCCTGCTCGGCGTCGCCGGTCTGCTGGCGCTGCGGCTGCGCGCGAAGCTCCGTACGCTCGCCGGCGCGGGGCCGCGCACGCGGCCCGGTACGCCGCTGCGCCCGGACCCCGGGCGGCCCTCGGGCGGACCGGCCGCACCGGCGGCGCCGCCCGCGCAGTCCCCGCCGCGCGTGCCCTCCGTACCCTCCCGGGCACCGGGGCAGGCGCCGCCGCACCGGCCGGCGCCCTTCGTGCGCAGGCCGGCGGAGTGGGCGGCGGAGCTGCTGACCGCGCGCCTGACCCGGCAGCCCGGCGCCACGGTGTTCCCCGGACCCCCGGGAAGGGCCGCGGACCCGTCCGCAGGGCCCTCCGCCGAACCGCTCGACGGCGTACGGAGCGGACGGTGAGCGGCTCCGGGACGCGGCCCGCGCTCGGCTGCGTCGGAGGACCGCGCCTGCTGGCCGGACTCGACACCTCCGAGCGACTCGACCGGGCCGGCCATCTGAGCGTGCACGGCCCGCTGCCCCGCTACCCCGCCGAAGGGCTCGTCGAACTCGCCGAGGGCATGGCCCTCGGCGGGCGCGGGGGAGCGGGCTTCCCCTTCGCCCGCAAACTCCGGGCCGTCACCCGGTCCGCCCGGGGCCAGGACGGGCGCACCGCGGTGGTCGTCAACGGGACGGAGGGCGAGCCGAGTTGTCTCAAGGACGCCGCCCTGCTCCTCTACGTTCCGCACCTCGTGCTCGACGGCGCGCTGGTGGCCGCCGCCGCCCTGGGCGCCGAGGACGTGGTCGTCGGCGTCACCCGGCCCGACGTGGAACGCTCGCTCACCGAGGCCGTCGCGGAACGGGGCCCGTCCGGGCGGCGCGTGCGCGTCGTGCGGCTCCCCGAACGCTTCGTCACGGGCGAGGGCAGCGCCCTCGTGAACGGCCTGGACGGCGGGCCCGCCGTACCCTCCGGGCACCGGACCCGGACCAGCGAACGGGGCCTCGGCGGCCTGCCCACCCTGCTGTCCAACGCGGAGACGTACGCCCAACTCGCGGTCGGCGCCCGCCTCGGCGCGCCCGCGTACGGCACCGCAGGGCTGCCCGACGAGCCCGGCACCACCCTGCTGACCGTCGCCGGGAGGACCGTCGTCGAGGTACCGCTGGGCACCTCCCTGGCGTACGTCCTGGACCTGTGCGGCACGGTGCCCGGACAGGGCGTGCTGGTCGGCGGCTTCCACGGCCGCTGGCTGGACCCGGGGGCGGCGCGCGAGGCACTGATCTCGCGGAAGTCGCTGGCGGCGTACGACGCGGTGCTGGGCGCGGGCGCGGTGCTGCCGCTGCCCGAGGACACCTGCCCGGCGGGCGAGGTGGCCCGGGTCGCGCGCTGGATGGCGCGGGAGTCGGCGGGCCAGTGCGGCCCGTGCGTGAGGGGCCTGCCCTCGCTCGCCGACGCGGTGGAACGGCTCGTGGCCGGCGGAGGCGGCGCGGCCCTCGACGCGGTACAGGCCCGGATGCGCGGGGTGCGCGGCCGGGGAGCCTGCTCGCACCCGGACGGCACCTCCTCGTTCGTGGCCTCCGCGCTCGCCGTCTTCCCCGACGAGTTCCGCGATCACGCGCTCGGCAGCGGTTGCGGACGCCGCGTCCTGGGCGCCCTGCCGCTGCCCGCGGACGAGAGCCCAGAACGGCTCGTCGTGGACTGGACGTTGTGCAAGGGCCACGGCCTGTGCGTGGACCTCCTGCCTGATGTGGTGCGGCTCGACGAGGACGGCTATCCGGCACGAGGAGTGATGCCGGTGCCCGGTCCGCTGCGGCCGAAGGCGCTGCGCGCGGTGCGCCGTTGCCCGGCACTCGCGCTCCGCATCCAGGAATGAGTTCACTCTTTGGCGTGATCTGACAAATTCCCGCTCCCTTGAATGCTGAGGCCTCCGCAGCCCTTATGAATATCCCGACGGAATTGCTCCGGATGGAAACCGAAGGAGAGAACCATGGGCAACAGGAACCGGGCGACCACGGCCGCCGCGGGATCGGTGCTGACGGTACTTCTGCTCGCGTCGGGATGCGGTAGCGGTGATGACGGACCCCGTACGGTGACGGTCCAGGCGGCGGGAGCGGAACGGGCGGTGGGCCACGACGCCGCGCCCGGAGCCGGAGCCGGGTACGGCGAGGAAGCGGGCGAGGAGTACGACGCGGGGTCGGAGGCGGACGGGGACGCCGGCACGGATGCGGGCGCGGACCGGACTCCGGCCGGCACGCTGGCGGTCCGGGAGATCCCCGAGGTCGGCAGCGTGGCCACGGACGCGGCCGGAATCACCCTCTACCGGTTCGACAAGGACACCGCTCAACCGCCCCGCTCGAACTGCGAGGGAGCCTGCGCCGACCTCTGGCCCGCGGTACCGGCGGACGGGGCCCAGGCCCCGGCCGGCGCGAACGCGGGGCTGCTCGGCTCGGTCGAGCGGCCCGACGGCACCCGTCAGCTCACGCTCGGGGGGTGGCCCGTGTACCGCTACGCGAAGGACACCCTGCCGGGCGAGGCGAAGGGCGAGGGGGTCGGCGGCACGTGGCACGCGCTGGCGGCGGACGGCAAGAAGGCGGTGGATGCCGGAAAGGGCGGTGCCGGAAAGGGTGGTGCCGAAAAGGATTCTGCGCCGCTCTCGGCCGTGGACGACGCGAAACTCGGAAAAATCCTGGTGGACGGAGAGGGGCGCACCCTCTACCGGTTCGGAAAGGACAGCGCCTGGCCGATGAAATTCGGCTGCCTCGACGCCTGCTTGGACACGTGGAAGCCCGCCGCACCCGTGGAAGCGGAAAAGGCCGTCGGAATTCCCGCAAAGCTGGTCGGTTCCGTCGAACGCCCCGACGGAACGCGCCAATTGACGATCGACTGCTGGCCGGTCTATCTCTTCACCGGCGACACCGCACCGGGCCAGACCAACGGGCACGGCCTGCAGGGCCTCTGGTTCGCGGTGAACGACGCGGGCAAGAAGATTCCGGCGAAGGGCTGACCGGCCGTGCCCGACACGGGAAAGCGGCTGCCCCGACCACCCCGAGCACTCCGACCTCCCCGAGCACCCCGACCACCCCGAGCACGCCGGGCGACCCGCGCGATCGCCCTGCTCGCCGCCCTCCTCGGCGCGGTAGGCGCGGGGTGCACGGCAGGCGCCGGCGGCGCGGACGGGGTGGACAGGGGGCGGGCGGCCTCCCCGCCGCCCGCCCCCGGCCCCGCCCCCGAGCCGCTGGACCGGATCGCGGCCGCCCTGGGCTGCGGCAGCCCCGAGGTGACGGTCGACGCGCAGGAGGTCCGTGAGGGCGCCTGCGCGGTGGGCGCGCAGGCCTTCCGGCTCGCCACCTTCAGCACCGAGCAGGGCCGCGCCGCCTGGCTGTCGGAGTCACGTCAGTACGGGGGCACGTACCTCGTGGGCGAGCGCTGGATCATCACGGCGCCCTCGGCGGACGCCCTGACCCCGGCCCGGGACCGCCTCGGCGGAACCCTGGACTCGGCCCCCGAGCACACCCACGGCGCCGGCGCTCACCCCTTGGTGATCCTGACCACGCCGGTCTCGGTGCCCTGGTAGAGGGTGCCGTCCGGGCCCGTGGTGCCGGTCATCTGCAGCGGGTTGTAGACCAGCCCGATGCCCAGGAACGAGCTGGTGAGCTGCGCTCCGGTCGCCGGGTCGAGCACCGCGTGATGGTACGAGGCGAAGGTGTTGAGGCCCGCGCTGCCCGTGGGCCCGGTGACGGAGACGGTGTAGATCTTGCCGTCGGCCACCGAAAGCCGGGGCAGGGCAGCGGACTTCACCGAGCTGTTCCACACCAGGGTGCAGCCCGTTCCCGCGGCGTTGACGTCGACCCGGCTGAGGCCGCCGTCGAAGTTCGCGGACGACGGGCTGCTCGCCGGAGCGCCGGCGGGCAGGGCCGGGTAGGGGTAGCCGTAGGTGTTGGTGACGAAGACGCTGCGGCCCGAGGCGATGACGGCGTCCTCGGTCCCGCTGTTGGCGTACTGGGTGAGTACCGGAGTGGAGCAGATCGGCGCCGGCCCGCCGTCCACCCGGTAGACGAGCAGGTTCTCGTGCGGGGCGGCGTTGTCCGTGATGGTGACGTACTCGGTGCCGTCGCCCGGCCCGAAGAAGCTCGGGGTGGCGCCGGTGCCCCAGCTGAGCTGGCCGGGCTTGCGGCCCGGGCCGCGGTCGTACGGGGCGCGCCAGTCGATGACGGGGCTCCCGTCGGGCGCCTCGGAGAGGAGGTACAGCGCGTGGTCGGTGGCGACGGCGGTGTGGCCCGGAACGGTGGAGATGCTGTTCTGCACGCCTTCGCCGGTGGCGAGGGTACGGACCGTCCCCGTGTCGGTGTCCGCGGTGCCGATCACGCCGCCGGCGGTGGCGAACCAGACCTTGCCGTTCCAGGCGGGGGCCAGGCCCACGATGTTGTCACCGGCCGGCACGGCGCCCGTGAGCGAGGTGGACTGATCGACCGTCAACGCCCAGCCGCCGCTCGCGGTGCGGTGGTGGCCGACGCGGACGAGGTTGCTGTTGCCGTCCACGGCGACCAGCCGGTCGTTGTTGTCGAGGTAGGAGTAGACACCGCCGAACAGGCTGCCCTTGGGCAGGGCCAAGGAGGCCAGGTCGGCCCCGCTCGCGGGATCCAGCAGGTGCACGGTCGGGGTCTGCCCGAAGATGGTCGTGCAGAGGGTGACCACGTAGCCGTCGGCGCCGACCACGATCGTCGGGCAGGCGGAGGCCAGCGCGGTCCGGGAATAGGCGATCTTCCCCGTGCCGGGGCCCGGGTAGGGCGTGGTGTCGCTGGACGCGCTGTCCCCGTGCATGCCTGCGGTGCCGTTGCCCGCGGTGGCGGGGTTCCGGGGCGGCAGCGGACCGAACACCGTGGCATCGGCGGAGGCGGTGGCGGCCGTACCGCCCAGTGTGCTCAGCGCCACGGCGAAGGTGAGGGCGAGCGCGGCAAAGCGCCCGCCCGCGGGTAGGGAAAACGGCATGGGGAAGTCCTAGAGCCGAGGGGGAAAGGAGACGAGGGGGAGGGAGGTGCGGTCAGCTGACGCGGCTGCAGCCAGTCGTGGTGGCCCGGGCCGTGCTCCGTACGGCGTGGCTCACCGGTACGGCTCCAGCAGCGACGCTAACGGCGCGCCCACCGCCGGACCAGGCCTCCCCGCCACACCGCATGCCATGTTCATGCCCCCGCAGTACCCGCGCAACAGTCGGCCGTCACCGAGGGGCGGAACGGGGGCGCGACGCGCCGCCGACGCCGCAGAACACGGATGCCGCACGCGAGGTACGTACCGTCGGAGCACTCGTCCACGCCCCGTCACTCCCACGCCCCCACCCCCACGCCACGGCAGCACCCCGACCCGCGCGCACGGCCGCCGCGCTGCCGAACCCGTGCGCGCGAGCCCCCTCGCCCCGCCCGTCGTTGAGCGGAGACTCACAGATGGCACAGCCCACCCCCCTCGCCCTGAAGCCCGGTACGGCCTGGGCCGATGCCTGGCGCCGCGCGCTCGCCGCTGCCCCGGAGGCCTTCCGGGAGGACCGCGTCCTGAACCTCTGGGCCGGCGACTGGCAGAGCGACGGCCGGGCCCTGCCCGCCACCAGCCCCGTGGACGGCAGTCCGATCGCGGGCCCACCCCGGCTCGACGCGGGCACCGCGGCCAAGGCGGTACGGGCCTCCCTCGACCAGCACCGCGCCTGGCGGCAGGTTCCGCCCGCGGAGCGCGGTGCCCGGGTCAGCGCCGCCCTCGACGCCCTCACCGAACACCGCGATCTGCTCGCCCTGCTCCTGGTGTGGGAGATCGGCAAGCCCTGGCGCCTCGCGTGCGCCGACGTGGACCGGGCCATCGAGGGCGTGCGCTGGTACGTGGACCACATCGACGCCATGCTGGTGGGCCGGAAGCCGCTGGACGGCCCGGTGTCCAACATCGCCAGCTGGAACTACCCCATGTCCGTCCTGGTCCACGCGATGCTGGTGCAGGCCCTCGCGGGCAACGCCGTCATCGCCAAGACCCCCACCGACGGGGGCCTGGCCTGCCTCACCCTCGCCTGTGCGCTCATCCACCGCGAGAACATCCCGGTGACCCTGGTCAGCGGCAGCGGCGGCGAACTCTCCGAGGCGCTCGTCCGCTCCCCGGAGATCGGCTGCGTCTCCTTCGTCGGCGGCCGCGACACCGGGGCCCGCATCGCCACCTCCCTCACCGACCTGGGCAAGCGCCACATCCTCGAACAGGAGGGACTCAACACCTGGGGCATCTGGGAACACACCGACTGGACCGCCCTGGGCACCGCCATCCCCAAGCTCTTCGACTACGGCAAACAGCGCTGCACCGCGTACCCCCGGTTCGTCGTCCAGCGCACCGCCTTCGCCGCCTTCCTCGCCGCCTACCTCCCCGCCGTCTCCGCCGTCCGCACCGGACACCCCCTCGCGGTCGCGCACCCCGGGGACCCGCTGCCCGAGCTCGACTTCGGCCCCCTCATCAACGCCTCCAAGGCCGCGGAGCTCACCGCCCACGCCGCGGAGGCCGTGGACCGCGGCGCCGTCCCCCTCTTCCGCGGCACGCTGGACCCGGCCCGCTTCCTGCCCGGCCAGGACACCTCCGCCTACGTGGCCCCGCTGACCCTCCTCAGCCCGCCGGCCTCCTCGCCCCTCTACCACGCGGAGCCCTTCGGGCCGGTCGACACGATCGTGCTCGTCGACACCGAGGCCGAGCTGCTGGCGGCCATGAACGCCTCCAACGGAGCCCTGGTCGCCACCCTCTCCACCGACGACCCCGCCACCTTCGACCGCCTCGCACCCCAGATCCGCGCCTTCAAGACCGGCCACGGCAGGCCCCGCTCGCGCGGGGACCGGGAGGAGCTCTTCGGCGGGTTCGGCGCCTCCTGGCGGGGCGCCTTCGTCGGCGGCGAGCTCCTCGTCCGCGCGGTCACCCTCGGGCCAGCGGACGAACGGCTCCCGGGCAACTTCCCGGAGTACCAGCTCATGCCCTGACTGGGCGCGGAGCAGGCGCCGAGGAGGCGATGCGCCGGGGCCCGGGCGGTCTGATTACAGTGAGGTCACCGCCGTGCCGCGCGGAACGCCAAGGGGGCGGGCCGCCGCGGTCCGGCTAGAGCCTGGAATGGAGCCGCAGATGGAGAGTCCCAGCCGTACCGCGCTGATCGAGGACCTTATGGGGCGCTTCCCGCACGTGCCCCGGGAAGCCGTGATCAAGGAAGACCTCCTGCGGGGCGGCATGGCCTTCGACGAGTCCGCGCTCAGCGGGGGCGCCGACGGGACTTCGGGCGACGTCAAGCCGAAGTCCTACTTCATCTTCTCCTTCGACCACCGCACCCTCCCCGAGCTCGGCGCCGCCGCGCTGAACCGGCCCCCGGAGGAGATCGTGCTGACGGGCGGCCCGTACGAGCTGCGCCGCACCGTGGTCTCCGTACGGGTCAACCCGGACTCCCCGTACGTGGTGCGCGGCGGCGAGGACGGCTCGCTCGGCCTGTACCTGGACGGCGTACGGATCTCGGACGTCGGCCTGCCGCCGATGCCGGAGTACTACAAGCACAAGCTGTCGAACGGCAAGTCCGTGATGGAGGTCGCGCCGACCATCCAGTGGGGCTACCTCATCTACCTGACGGTCTTCCGGGTGTGCCAGTACTTCGGCGCCAAGGAGGAGTGCCAGTTCTGCGACATCAACCACAACTGGCGCCAGCACAAGGCGGCCGGCCGCCCCTACACCGGTGTGAAGCCGGTCGAGGAGGTGCTGGAGGCGCTGGAGATCATCGACAAGTACGACACGGCGGGCATCTCCCGGGCCTACACCCTCACGGGCGGATCGATCACCTCCCAGGTCGGCGGCCGCGACGAGGCCGACTTCTACGGCCAGTACGCCCAGGCCATCGAGGAGCGCTTCCCCGGCCGCTGGACCGGCAAGGTCGTCGCGCAGGCCCTGCCCCGTGATGCCGTGCAGCGCTTCCACGACCACGGCGTCAAGATCTACCACCCCAACTTCGAGGTGTGGGACGAGTACCTGTTCAAGCTCCACTGCCCCGGCAAGGAGCGCTACGTCGGCCGCGACGAATGGCACCGCAGGATCCTGGACTCCACCGAGGTGTTCGGCCCGCGCAACGTGATCCCGAACTTCGTGGCGGGCATCGAGATGGCCGAGCCCTTCGGGTTCACCAAGGTGAGCGAGGCGATCGCGTCGACCCAGGAGGGCCTGCGGTTCTTCATGTCGCACGGAGTCGTCCCGCGCTTCACCACCTGGTGCCCGGAGCCGACGACCCCGCTGGGCAAGGCCAACCCGCTGGGCGCGCCCCTGGAGTACCACGTCCGCCTGCTGGAGACCTACCGCGCGACGCTGGAGGAGTTCGGCCTGAGCTCCCCGCCCGGCTACGGCCCGGCCGGCCCCGGGCGCGCGGTGTTCTCCGTCTCCTCCTTCATGGACAGCCTGGAGGGGCTGGAGCAGAAGGAGGAGACCACCAGCTGACGGGTCCCGCCACCTGACGGGTCCCGCTCAGATGTCGAGCACCAGGTCCGAGGTGGGCAGGGACTGGCAGGTCAGGACGTCGGTGTCGGGCAGGTCCTCCGAGGGGGTCACCAGGTGCGCCGCCGTGCCCTTGAGCACGCCGCACGCACAGCTCTCGCACTGCCCGACCCGGCAGCCGCTCGGCATCGCGACCCCGGCCGCCTCGCCGAGGGCGAGGAGCGGGCCGTCGTTCTTGCGCCAGACGGCGCTGCGTCCGGACCGGGCGAAGGTGACGGTGTACTCGGCGTCGTCGGGCACGGTCACCTCCCGCCGGGCCGGGCGGAACTTCTCGCTGAACACCTCGAAGCGGGGGACACCCCGAGCGATCAGGGCAGTGGTGAGGGCGTCGAGCATGGGCTGCGGTCCGCACAGGTAGAAGCGGGCGCGGCGGGCGATGAGGCCGGGGTCGATGTCGTCGGCGGTGATGAACCCGGTGCGGTCGTGGTCCCGGCCGAGCACGTCGTCCGGCCCGGGCGCGGCGTAGTGGTCGACGATCGTCAACGCCGGTATGCGGGAGGCCAGTTCGCGCAGCCGATCGCGGAAGGGGTGGTCGGCCGCGTTGTTGTTGCCGTAGTGCAGGACGACCTCGGGGACCGTGCCGCCGGTGGCCGCGAGGGTTTCGAGGTAGCTCAGGAACGGCGTGATGCCGATGCCGCCCGCCAAGAGCACGACCGGGTTGCCGGTGTGCGTCGGGATGGCGAAGACACCTCCCGGGCTCGCCAGGTGGAGCCGGTCGCCCACCCGGAGCTCCTCGTGGACCCGGGTGGAGAAGGCTCCGCCGGGGATGTGGCGTACGGCGAGCCCATAATCGGTGCGGCCGGCCGCCAGGGCGGGTCCGGTCAGGGAGTAGCTGCGGCCGTCCGAAGGGTCCTGGAGGGTGCCGTCCGGGTGTTCGGCGCGCACGGTCAGGTGCTGGCCGGGCCGGTAGTCGGGGAGGGCCCCGCCGTCCTCGGGGGCCAGGCGCAGGGCGCGGATGCCGGTGCTCACCTCGGTGAGGGCCGTGACGGTGAAGGGGCGGGTCCCCGTCCAGGTGCCGTCGCTCCGCACGGGGCCGATCCGGCAGGCGGCCGCCCGCATCGGTGCGGAACCGCTGAGCGGGTCGGTCTCGGCGTGGTCGACGAGCCGGTTGAAGTTGCTGCCCGTGGCCGCGGTCGGGTCGGAGCCCGGGAGGGCGAGGTCGGCGGCCTCCTGCCACCAGCCGTACTCGCCGACGACGACGGAGGGGTGGAGGGAGTCGTCGAAGCGGGCGCGCAGCCGGATGGAGCCGCGGCGCGTGGCGAGCTCGACCCATTGGCCCTCGCCGATGCCGTGGGCGGCGGCCGTCCGCGGATGCAGGTCGACCGAGGGGTCTGTCGCCCGGCGGCGCAGCGAGGTCAGGGACCGCTGCTGGCTGTGGACGAAGTACCCGTGCTTGGCGCAGGTCAGCACGAGCGGGTACGCGGCGTCCGTGGGCGCGGGGTCGTGGTGCTCGGGCACCGCCGGGTAGCCGTGCTCCAGCAGCCGCTCGGAGTACAGCTCCACGCGCCGGGTGGGCGTGGCGAAGCCGGTCACGGCGTCATCGGCCCCGGACCCGTCGCCCGCTACGGGGGCGGCGTACTTGCGGTACGACTCCTCGCGGGGCACCCGGACGCCGCCCGGGCGCCGGCGCAGCTCCTCGACGGTCAGGCCCAGGGGTTCGAGCTGCCAGTTCCAGGCGGCCTCGATGTCCCCGTCGAAGAACTCCCCGCCCATGCCCAGTCGGCAGGCGAGATCGAAGACGAACTCGGTGTCGCTGCGGGACTCGCCCTGCGGCTCGACCATCCGGGGCCGGAGCTGGACCTGCTCCTGGGCCCGGTGGCTGACCTCGAAGCCGAAGCGCAGGGCCTCGTGCTCGTAGGAGCTGTTGACCGGCAGGACGATGTCGGCGCTGCTGCTGGTGGGGTTGTGGAAGAGGTCCAGGTGGACCTGGAAGTCGAGCGTGCCCAGCGCCCGCGCCGTGCGGTCCGAGTCGGGCTGGGCCACGACGAGGTTCGACCCGAAGCCGATGAGGGCGCGGACGGGGTACGGGTCGCCCGTCTCGATGGCGGTGCACAGGTCGCCGGAGTTGATGTAGCCGAAGGCCGGCGGGCCCAGCGGGTGCTTGTCGAGGCCGAGAGCCTTGGCGCGCTGTTCCGGGGCGAACTGGCCGAAGGAAGCGGCAGGGTTGTAGGGCGGGGCGGAGACCACGTGGTTGCCGCCGGGTGCGTCGTAGGAGCCGGTCAGCGCGTACAGGGTGGCCAGCGCCCGCTCGGTCTGTGCGGCGTTCGCGCTCTGCCCCACTCCGGTCCACCCGTAGTAGGTGACCGAGGGCGCGGCGGCGATCTCCGCGGCGAGGGCGCGGATCTCCCGCTCGGGGATCCAGGTGGTGGCCGCGACCCGGTCCGGAGTCCAGGCCGCGCAGGCGGCGGCGTACCGCTCGAAGGCGGGCGCGCAGTCGACGACGGATCCGTCGCGCAGGGTGATCGGCCGGGTGCCGCGCAGCGCGAAGCGCTCGGGGCGGTGGGCGGAGCGCGCGGTGTCGTACGCCTCCGGCCGGCCGGTCTCCTCGTCGAAGACGGCGAAGGCCGTGGGGGCCGCGAGGGGTGTGCCGGGGAGTTCCGCCGCGCGCAGGAAGTGTCCGGTGTCGGCGCGGACGAGGAGGGGGCCGTTGGTCCAGGCACGCACGAAGGCCGCGTCGTAGCCCTCGTCGGCGATGAGGAGGTGGGCCAGGCCCAGGGCGAGCGCGGCATCGGTGCCGGGCCGGACCCGCAGCCAGTGGTCGGCCCGCAGCGCGCTGGTGGAGCGGCGCGGGTCCACGACGGCGAGCTTGGTGCCGGTCGCCTGGGCGGCGGAGAGGGCGGCGGACTGGGCGAGCCAGGTCTTGGCCGGGTTGAAGCCCCAGAGGAGGGCGAGGTCGGCGTGCGCGTAGTCGGGCGGCGGGATCGGGGAGCCGAAGGTGAAGGCGTGCGCGAAGTCCTTGTGCCAGTTGCAGATCTCCGCGCTGTACACCGTGTTCGGGCTGCCGAAGAGGCGTACGAAGCGCTCGATCCACTCGGTGGCGTCCGACACCATGGTCCCCGAAGGCGTGGCCACGGCGAACGCGACCGATTCGGGGCCGCTCTCGGCGGCGATCGTCCCGATCTTCTCGGCTATCTCGGCCATCGCCTCGTCCCAGGAGACGGGCACCCAGCCCGGGTCCGGGTCGGACTTCGGGTTGGTCCGGCGCAGCGGGGTGGTCAGCCGGTTCGTACTGTGCGCGAGCTCGGGGGCGGAGCGGCCCTTGGGGCACATCGCCGCGCCGGTGGGATGGTCGGGGTCCGGTCGCACGCCGGTCAGGCGGCCGTCCTCGATGGTGAAGATCGCGCCGCAGCGCGACTTGCAGAGGGTGCAGAAACCCCTCTTCTCTTCGGACATGGCCGCCTCCTGCTTTGTGGACCTCCTTCCATTGGACAGTCCGTGGCAGGGCGCTCACCAGCGGCGATGGTCTTGACCGGGGACGCGGATGTCCCGGCCGGCCAGGGCCTTTCGGCCCCGGAACCGGCCGGGTCGTACGGCCCGCGAGGGGCGGCTCAGGGATGCCGGGCCTGCACCAGGCGGAAGGCGGCGTAGAAGACCGCGGCGGCCAAGGCGAGAAGGATGGACGTTTCGATGAGCTGGGTCGGCCAGTAGTGGGAGGCCGGGTGGAAATCGGCGTACGAGGCGGTGACGTCCACGTCGTCGCGGCAGATCCCCCGGGTCCCGGGTTCCGGGGGACAGTAGTACCCGGAAAAGCGCTCGCCCGAGGTGCTGACGAGTCCTGTGCCCATCCGCTTGGAGGAGGGCGGCAACAGCGACTCCGCGTCCACGGTGTAAGGGGCGGTAACCCCCACCACGGGAAGGAACGACCACCGCAGCGCGCCGAGGATGAGCAGCACCAGACCCGTCAGGATGCCGGTGACCGCCATGGCGGGCAGGGTGCGCCGGATCAGCTGTCCGACCAGGGCACCGAAGGCCACGCCGAGGAGGCAGTAGCCGACGAGCACCGGGCCGGTGGCCTCGTATACCCCGCGGTCGTACCAGTAGAGCGAGTACGTGTCGGTGACCCGGGACCATCCGAGGCGGTAGATCCCGATCAGGGCGAGGGAACCGAGCACCGAGACCGCGGCCGCTACCAGGACCTTCGAGCCGAGCCAGGCCTTCGCCGTCGTCGACTGGGTGAGGGCGAGCCGCCAGGTCCCGCTCTCCAGCTCGCGGGCGACCATCGGGCCGGCGACGAAGGCTCCCACCAGCAGCGGGAGGAAAGGCAGGGTATCGCTCGCGGAGTGCATGAGACTCCGGAGCAGGTCGTATCCGTACTCATGGATCGGCCGGTGCAGCGCGTCGTAAGTCGGGTAGTCGCTCCACACGCGCAGCGCGACCACCACGACGAGCCCCAAGCCCACCAGCGCGGGCACCGCCCACAGCACCCTCCGGTGCTGCCGGACCGTCACCCAGTACGGCCCCTTCAGCGTCAGCGTGCTCATGCCGGCACCCCCTCGGTGACGGCGGCGTCCACGGCGAACGCCGGGGCTTCGGGCGCGCGCAGATGGGCGAGCAAGAGTTCCTCCAGGGACGGGTGGGTGGTTTCCCAGGTGCCGCTGTCGACGGGACCCCGCGGCCGGACGAGCGCCGTGAGCTGGCGGCCCGTCGTGCGGGCCTCGACGAGGGTGTGCACGTCGAGCGAGTCGCGGGCGGCGGCGGGGCCGGTGAGCAGCAGGTGCGCCGCGACGATCTCGTCGAGGGGGCCGGCGAGGCGGACGCGGCCGCCGTCCACCAGGAGCAGGTGGTCGCAGGCGCCCTCCAGCTCGGTGAGGATGTGCGAGGACATCACCACGGAGGTGCCGTTCTCGGCGGCGTCGGCCATCAGCGTGCCCATGAGCCGGTGCCGGGCGAGCGGGTCGAGATCGGCCATGGGCTCGTCGAGCAGGAGCAGGCTGGGGCGTTTGCCGAGGGCCAAGGCCAGGGCGACCCGGGTGCGCTGGCCGCCGGAGAGGGTGCGGACCTTCGCGTGCGGGTCGAGGTCGCCCGCCTCCACGATCTGCTCCGCCCTGTTCGCGTCCCAGCGGCCGGGGTTGAGTTCGGCGCCCATGCGCAGCGTGTCGCCGACGGTGAGCTGCGGGTAGAGCGGCTTGTCCTGGGCCACGTAGGCCAGTTCCTCGCGCGGCACCGAGCGGAGATGACCCTCCGTCGGGGAAACGAGCCCGGCGGCGATGGTCAACAGGGTCGACTTTCCAGCCCCGTTGGGTCCCACCAGTGCACAGACCCGGCCCTCGGGCAGCCGGAAGGAGCAGTCTTGCAGCGCCCACTTCCCCCGGCGTCCGTAGCGCAGGCCGAGGCCGTCCGCCTCGATCACGGTGTGCGTCATACGTCTTCGTCCCCCTTGAAGTGCTCTTCCAGTACGGCCGAGAAGAGCGCGGCCGCGTCGTCCCGCTCCATCCCCGCCTCCCGTGCCCGCCGTGCCCAGTCGGCGAGTTCGGTGCGCAGCGGGGATTCCGCCGGAGCGCCGCCCAGGGACTTGCGGATGAAGGTGCCCAGGCCCCGCTTCGCCTCGACGAGCCCTTCGCGTTCCAGTTCGCGGTAGGCCTTGAGGACGGTGTTCGGGTTGATGGCGGTGGCCTCGACGACCTCGCGTGCGGTCGGCAGTTTGTCGCCCGGCTCCAACAGGCCCAGGCGCAGGGCCTGTTTGGTCTGCTGGACGATCTGCAGGTACGTGGCGATGCCGCTGCGACGATCGATGCGGTACTCCAGCACGACAAACACCACCCTTTCACTAGGCAAGTAGTGGAAGGGTGGTGCAGGGGAGTGCTTCTGTCAACTCTCCTTCGCCGGATCAGGCGAAGGCGGGGTCCGGAATCGAGCGGCGCAGCGTCGGCGCGATGTCCGACTGGAACAGCGCGAGGGAGTCGCGGTGCTGGGTCTCGGTCAGCCCGCCCGGCTCGGCCTGGAGGTGCAGGACCGTGTGGCCGAACTCCTCGTGGTAGCGGTGCACCTTCTCGATCACCTGCCCGGGGCTGCCGATCAGGGCCGAGCTCCGCTCGACGAAGTCCTCCAGGGTCGGGAACACCGGATCCAGGCCCTGCGCGGCATGGGCGGCGAGGTAGCGCGCGAAGGCCGGCCGATAAGCGGCCACCGCGCCCTGTGAGGTGGGCGCCGTATGGAAGCCCGCCGAGCCGGCGCCCACGACCGCATGGGCCGGATCGTGTCCGTAGTGCTCCCAGCGCTCGCGGTAGTGGCGGATCAGCTCGGCGTACGGGCCGATCGGGTGGGTGACGTTGGCGGAGAACAGCGGGTCGCCGTAGCGCGCCGCGAGATCCACGGACTCCCGGCTCGTGGCGCTGCCGTGCCACACGCGCAGCGTCCGCTGGTACGGCCGGGGCAGCACCTCGGCGCCGGTCAGCGCGGGCCGGAAGCGGGGCCGCGCCGTCACCTTGTCCTCGCTCCAGATCCGGCGGAACAGCTCGTAGCCCTCCGAGTTGCGCTCCCACTGGTCCTCGGAGCTGACGTCGAACAGCTCGCGCTGCGCGGTGCCGTTCCCCTTGCCGATCATCAGCTCGAGCCTGCCGTCGCTGAGGTGGTCGAGCGTCGCGTAGTCCTCGTACGCCCGCACCGGGTCGAGCAGGCTCAGGGTGGTCACGGCGGTGTACAGCCGGATGCGCCGGGTCAGGGCCGCGATGTGGGAGAGCACCACGGGCGGCGAGGACGACAGGAACGGCCGTTCGTGGCGCTCCCCGACCCCGAACCCGTCGAAGCCGAGCTCCTCCGCCTGCAGTGCGGCGGCGACCACCTGCCGGAACCGTTCGCGCGTGGGGGTGGGGGCGCCCGTCACCGGATCGGTGCCGTCCGTGATCAGGGTGATGGCCAGGAATTTCACGTCGGCTCTCCTGGGAAAGTGCATGCCCGGAATGCGGGATGGGGAAATGACGGGAGTGTGAAAAGGAACTCGGAATTGTTAAAAGCGTGTGGCGGCAAGGGAATCAGCATCGCCGGGCGCCCGGAAGGACAGGAAGAAAGGCCTGTGGCGCACGGTGAAACCGATCGACTCGTAGAGGCGGACCGCATCGGTGTTCTCGGCGGCGGTGTGCAGGAACGGGACGTCGCCCCGGTCCTGGATGCCCGCCGCGACGGCACGGACCAGGCGCGTGGCCAGGCCCCTGCCGCGGAAGCCGGGATGGGTGCAGACCGCGCTGATCTCCGTCCAGCCGGGCGGGCGCAGCCGCTCCCCGGCCATGGCGACCAGCCGGCCCCGGTGGCGGATGCCCAGGTACGTGCCCAGCTCGATGGTGCGGGGCAGGAAGGGCCCCGGCTTCGTCAGCTCGATCAGCTCCAGGACCTCGGGCACGTCCGCCGCCCCGAGCCGCACCGCCTCGGGGGCGGGCTCGGCGCGCAGCGAGGTGTCGACGAGCTGGACCCCGCGCCCCGACCAGAGGGTCTCCCAGCCGGGGGGCGGGGTCAGGACCCCGGAGAGCGAGACGGTCCCGCCGGGGCCGACCAGGGAGCGCAGCCCGTCCCAGGAGCGGGCGTCGGCCGGATCCGCGATCGCGGAGAAGACGGCTACCTCCGGGTCGTAGCGGGCGGCGTGGGCGCCGGCCCGCACGGCGAAGGCCGCGTGCGCGCCGGACAGCGAGGCCCAGGCGGGGTTGTCGAGCACGTGCGGGGGCACCGGGATCGCCGGGCCCGCCGGGATCGCCGGGGTCACGTGGCCGGGAGCCGGACCGGGGCTGGTGGTGCTGGTGATGGGCATGGGAGCGGAGCCCTCCTTCCGTGGGATGCCTGAACGGGCCGGGGACGGCCGGCCCGCGGGGTCAGGAGTTGGTCGTGGGCAGCCCGGGCGGGTTCACCAGGGAGGTGGGCACGGCCTCGTTGGAGAGGTTCCAGGCGGTCAGGAGCTTCGGGTACTGGCCGCTCTTGGCGAGGTGGTTGATGGCCTCGGCCACGGGCGCGGCCAGCCCGCTGTCCTTCTTCGCGGTCGCGGCGATCAGCCCCTGGAGGGTCTCACCGGCGCCGGAGAACGAACCGGCGTTGCGCGTCGGGGCGTTGCCGCTCGCGGTCTGGGTGATGTGGTAGGCGATCGAGGGGTTCGGGCCGAAGTTGAGGTCGATCTTCTTGCCGCTCAGCGCCAGGTAGACGCTGTTGGCGTCGGGGAAGTACTTGACGGTGATGTCCTTGCCCTCGGACTGGAGCTTCTTCTGCCACTCCAGGAGGATCTTCTCCTGGTTGGTGCCCTTGCTGACCGACACCGTCTTGCCCGCCAGCTTGCGGTAGTCGCCGCCGAACTCCCAGGTGTTCTCCTTCAGGGCCTCGAAGGCCAGGTTGTCCTGCCGGTAGGAGGCGAAGTCGTACTTCTTCTTGCGCTCCTCGGTGACCGTGACGTTGGAGAAGGCCACGTCGACCTTGCCGCTGTCGATGCCGACGAAGAGGTTCTCCCACGTGGAGTTCTTCACCACGGGCTTCAGGCCCAGGGTCGCGGCGACGAGTCGGCCGAGGTCGGGCTCCGCGCCGGTGAGGGTCTTCTGGTCGGTGCCGACGTAGGCGAGCGGCGGGAAGCCGGCGGGCAGGGCGCCGACGCCGATGACCAGCTCACCGCGGTCGCGCACCTCCTTCGGGAGCTTCGCGCGCAGGGACTCGACGACCGGGACGGACAGTTCCGCCTGCTGGGCGGCCCCGTTGGAGACGGCGCCGATGGTCACCTTGTCCGAGCCGGAGCCCGAGCCCGAGGAGGTGCCGGTGGCCTTCGCGTCACCGCCGCACGCGGTGAGTCCGGCGGCGAGGGCGACGGCGGCGGTCGTGGCGCCGAGGCCGCGGAGGAGTCTGTTGCGAAGGAGGGGCGGGCGCTGCATGGTGTTGCCTTTCGGATGTTCGGTGATGCGGAGAAGGCCTGAACGGGTCAGGCCGGGACAGGCCGGGGCAGGGTGCTCAGAGCACCTTGCTGAGGAACTCCCGGGTGCGCGGGTGCGCGGGGTGGTCCAGCACCTGTGCGGGCGGGCCCTGTTCGACGATCCGGCCCTCGTGGAGGAAGACGACCTCGTCGGCGACCTCGCGGGCGAAGCCGATCTCGTGGGTCACGATCACGAGGGTGGTGCCGCCGGTGGCCAGGTCCTTGATCACGGAGAGCACCTCGCCGACCAGCTCGGGGTCGAGCGCCGAGGTGGGTTCGTCGAAGAGGATGACCCCCGGCCGCAGGGCCAGGGCCCGGGCTATGGCCACCCGCTGCTGCTGGCCTCCGGACAGCTGCCGCGGGTAGGCGCCGCCGCGGTCCCCGAGTCCTACGCGGCGCAGCAGATCCTGCGCCAGGGCCTGTGCCTGCGGCCGGGACAGCCTGCCGGTGGCCACCGGGGCCGCGGCGATGTTGTCCAGGACCGTCAGGTGCGGGAAGAGGTTGAAGTTCTGGAAGACGAAGCCGATCCGGCCGCGCTGGGCGAGGATCGCGCGTTCCCGCAGCTCCTTGAGCCGGCCTCCGTGCCGTTCGACGCCGATCAGCTCGCCGCCGATGCTGACGTGACCGGCCTCGGGCCTCTCCAGGTGGTTGAGCACCCGCAGCAGGGTCGACTTGCCGGATCCGGAGCGGCCCAGGATGACGGTGACCGTGCCCGGAGCGACGGTCAGGCTCACCCCGTCCAGGACCCGCCGGCCACCGAACCACTTGTGCACCTCGTGCACCTCGATGGCGGCGGGCCGCGCGCTCGTGTCGGTCGCGGTGTTCGTGCTGCCGGTCATCGGGCCGTCTCCTTCCGGTAGCGGATCCGCAGGTCGCGCAGGCCCGTCCGGGCCCGCTGGAGGGGAGTGGGCACCGGGGTGCGCAGCGCTCCACGGGCGTAGTGGCGCTCGACGTAGTACTGCACGACGGAGACCAAACTGGTCAGGACCACGTACCAGACGGTCGCCACCAGCAGCAGCGGCACCACGTCCCCGGGATAGGTGCTGCCCAGGCTCTGCACCGAGCCGAACAGGTCGAGCAGGGACACGTAGAAGACCAGTGAGGTGGCCTTGAGGAGGCCGATCAGTTGGTTGACGTAGGAGGGCACGATCGAGCGGAGCGCCTGCGGGAAGACGATCCGGGCGAACTGGTACCGCTTGGGCAGTCCCAGGGCCGCGGCCGCCTCGTGCTGGCCCTGGTCGACGGAGAGCACGCCGGCCCGGACGATCTCGGCGGCGTACGCGGCCTCGCTCAGGCTCAGGCCGACCACGGCGACCGCCATGTCGGTGGCGAGCCGCGACTCGTCGAAGGTCACGAAGGCGGGGCCGAACGGCACGCCGATGCTGAGCGTGGGGTACAGGGCGCTGAGGTTGTACAGGAAGAGCAGGACGACGATCAGCGGCACGGAGCGCAGCAGCCAGACGTAGGTCCAGCTCACCGACCGCAGCACCGGGCTGCCCGAGAGCCGTCCGAGGGCCAGCAGGACGCCGCCGGCCAGGCCGAGGACCGCGCTGTACGCGGCCACCTGGAGGGTGATGAGCAGCCCGTCCAGGATCACCGGGCGGGCGAACCAGTACGCGAACCGGTCCCATTGGTAGAAGGGATTGGTGATCAGCCCGTGGGCGGCCTGCGAGACCAGCACCAGGACGACGATGCCGGCGACCCACCGCCCGGGCCGGCGCAGCGGGAGGACCCGCTCGGCCGGCCCGGGAGGCCCGGGCGGCCCGGAGGGGCCGGCGGGCGCGGAGAGGAGCAGTGATTCGGTCAAGGACACTCCACGGCTTCGAATAGGCGCAGAATCGAAAAGCAGCCGTCAAACAGGACTGGAGAGGCCGCCGATATCTCTTTATCTGCGGCGTAAGCTAGGCAGCCCGGAGAAGTGGTGTCAACGGCCTGGATATCGGGATGCGCGAAATCGTGTTCCGATTTCATCCGCCGTACACACAACGCCTCTTCGTGAAATGAAACTCAGCGGCCGTCGGGCGCCGTCGCCGAGTTCAGGCGGCCGCGCAGGGCGGCGAGCCGGATGCGCAGCAGCCGCAGCGGCGTGGGCGGAAGGCTTCGCGAACTGCCGCGCGCGTAGTACCGCTCGACGTGGTACTGGCCCGCGCTCAGCACGGTGGTGACGGCGATGTACCAGAGGGTGGCCACCATCAGCAGCGGGATGACCTGGTAGTTCTGGTTGTAGGTCAACTGGACCGAGTACAGCAGGTCGTGCACGGCCAGCACGCTGACGATGCTGGTGCCCTTGAGCGTGCCGATGAGCATGTTCCCGGCGGTCGGCACGATCGAGCGCATCGCCTGGGGGACCACGATCCGGTGCAGCGTCCAGCGCCTGCTCAGCCCGAGCGCCTGCGCGGCCTCGGTCTGGCCGGGGTCCACGGAGAGGATGCCGCCGCGCACCACCTCGGCGGCGTACGCGCTCTCGTGCAGGGTGAGGCCGATGACGGCGGTGAGGGTCGGGCCGAGCAGGTCGACCGTGCTGACGGTGAACAGCTGGGGGCCGTAGGGGATGCCCAGGCCGAGCGTCGGGTACAGGGCGCCGATGTTGAACCAGAACAGCAGTTGCACCAGCAGCGGTGTGGACCGGAAGATCCACACGTACCCCCAGCTCAGGGTGCGCAGCACCGGGTTGCCCGACAGTCGCATCACGGCCAGGACGGTGCCGAACAGGAACCCCAGCACCATCACCACGCCGGTCAGCCAGAGGGTCAGCAGGAGACCGTCGAGCACGGCGGAGGTGGTGAAGTACCGGGCCACCAGGCCCCATTGGAAGGCCTCGTTGCGGACGACGGAGGCCAGCACCATCGCGAAGACCAGCAGGGCGGCGGCAGCGGACACCTGACGGCCGAGGCGCCGGCGCGGCACGATCGGCGGCGGCGAGGCGCCGGGGGCGTAGGCGGGAGGGGCATCGGCCACGGGAGAGGCGTCGGGCGCGCGGGGCGCGTCGGAGACGTCGGAAGCGGAGGTCATGGAGGTGCTCCGGGGGTGGGAGGGATCGCGGGCGCGGCATGGGCTGCCGGACGCGGGTACGGGCGCCGTCACGCTCGCCGTGTCCCTCAACACGGCCGGACCGGCCGCCCGCGCGGGGCGGAGCCGGAACGCCGCCGATCGTATGCGTGCACCACACGAACGTGTCAACAGCGCGCGGTCCGGCGGAGGTCGGGACCGTCCGGCATCCGGGCCGTTGCTTGACGAAGGGCGCTTCGTACTGTTCAAGTAGTCGCATGAACGCCCATCAGCGCCTGGTCTCGCGCGACTACATCGACTTCGGTCGGGTGTGGTCCGCGGCCTGTTGCGCCTGACGCGGCAGCGGGCTGTCCGACCGGCCCTTCCCTCCCTCGGTGACCCCGTCGCGGGCCGAGATCTCCCCTCGCGCAACCGTCCTGCGGGCCACGACCGCCGCTAGGCCGGACTGCTCCGAACCCGGACGCGCGCTGCCGCCGCACCCCGCCTCCGACGCCCGGCGTCGTCACGTCCGGCGTCGTCACGCCCGCACCATCGCGCCTCTGCCCACCCCTGTCCCGTGCCGTCCCGCGACCACACGACCGACGGATCATCACGCACCGCCGTTCCGGGGGTGGTTCACCCTGCCCTGAGGCGATCCGCCGCACCTTCCGAAAGGCCACACCCATGCCCGTGGAGTTCCTCGGCATAGCCGCCACGAACAACGGCTCCGAAACCACCGCACGATCCGGCACCGCCTTCGACAGGGAGTACACGCTCCGCCTCGCCAGGGCGCACGAGGAACACGGCTGGGACCGGGTGCTGTTCGCCTACGGCTCCGGTACTCCGGACCCCGCGCCGGCCGCCGCGTACATCGCGAGCAAGCTGGACCGGCTGCAGATCCTGCTGGCCCACCGGCCCAACGTGTCGTACCCCACCTTCGCCGCGAAGACCTTCGCGACCCTCGACCAGATCAGCGGCGGCCGGCTGGCCGTGCACTTCATCACCGGCGGCAACGACCACGATCAGGGCCGCGAGGGCGACGTCCTCGGCAAGGACGAGCGCTACGCCCGGACCCTCGAGTACATCCGCATCGTCAAGAAGATCTGGACCACCCACGAGGCCTTCGACCACGAAGGCGAGCACTACCGCTTCCACGACTTCGTCAGCGACGTCTTCCCCGTCCAGCAGCCGCACCCGAACGTCTCGTTCGGCGGATCCTCGCCCGCGGCCTACGCGGCCGGCGCCGCCGAGGCAGACATCTACTGCCTGTGGGGCGAACCCCTGGAGCAGACGGCCCAGCAGATCGAGGCCGTACAGGCCGCCGCGCGGGCCGCGGGACGCACCGAGGCTCCCCGCATCCAGGTCGCGTTCCGGCCGATCATCGCCCCGACCGAGGAGCTGGCCTGGGAGAAGGCCCACCGCACGGTGGGAGCCATCAAGGAGCGCAGGCGGGCGGGGGACGTCCAGCGCCACCGCAACAACGGGGTGACGGAGGCCGCGGCGCCCCAGAACACCGGATCGCAGCGCCTGATCGCCATCGCCGAGGCGGGGGAGCGCTACGACCGGGCGCTGTGGACCCCGACCGCCGCCGCCACCGGGGGCGCGGGCAACTCCAACGCGCTGGTCGGCACCCCGGAGACGGTGGCGCAGGCACTGCTGGACTACTACGACCTCGGCGTGGACATCCTGTCGGCCCGCGGCTACGACCTGCTCGGCGACGCCGTCGACTTCGGCCGGTACGTGATCCCGCTCGTCCGCGAGGAGGTCGCGAAGCGGGACGCCGCGAGGGACGCGGCGAGAGACGCGGCACGGGACACCGAACAGGACACCGAAGGGGAAGCCGCGAGCGGCGCCGCCGGGCCCGGGGCCGGGTCCGCCCGTCAGACCCTGACGGCGGTCCGCGGATGAGCCTGCGCGCGCGACTGCGCCGCGGGCGGCTGCGCACCGCACTCGTCCTCCTGCCCGTTCCCCTGCTGGCGGCCCTGACGGCCTGCGGATCCGGTGACGGATCCCCTCCGGTGGCGGGAGCCCTCGCCTCTCCGGCGCCGGCCGACGATCCGGTCGCGGGCGTACGGGCCGTGGAGCCGATCGCCGCCCTGCTCCCCGCCGACGTCCGCAAGGCGGGCAGCCTGCGGCTCGGCGGCTCCGTCGGAGCGCCGCCGTCGGCGTACTACCCCGACGGGCAGGACAAGCCGCCGGCCGGCCTGGACATCGACATCGCCGCCGCGGTGGCGAAGGTCCTCGGGGTGAAGCTGGAGAGGCAGGACGCCTCCTTCGAGACGATCCTCCCCGCCCTCGGCAGCGGCAAGTACGACGTCGGCACGGGCAACTTCGGCGTCACCACCGAACGCCTGAAGTCCGTCGACTTCGTCACCTACATCAACGACGGCCAGGGATTCGCGGTCAAGACGGGCAGCACCGTGCTGACCGGGCAGGTCTCCGACCTCACCCAGCTGTGCGGACTGACCATCGGCACCGGCGCCGGCACGACCTTCGAGAAGACGCTCACCGCCAAGAAGGAGGTCTGCGCCGACGCGGGCAAGAAGCCGTACGAGGTCAAGGTCTTCTCCGAGAGCGGGGCCGTCACCACGGCCCTCCAGCAGGGCCGGATCGACGTCGTCATGTCGACGATCAACGGGCTGCGCCACCAGGCGGCGCAGCCCGCCGCGCGGACCACTTTCCTCGGGGAGTACCACCGCCTCGACGTCGGCTTCGCCTTCAAGAAGGGCTCCGCGCTGACCCCGGCCTTCCAGGCCGCGGTCAACGAGCTGATCAAGGACGGCACCTACGCACGGATCCTGAAGAAGTGGGGCACCGCGCCCTCCGCGATCGACACCTCGCAGATCAATCCGGCCGAGTACACGTGAGCGGATCAGCCGATGAGCGCCTCGGTGATCTGCCGGGTGGTCTGCGCCGCGACGCGGGGGTCGGTCGCGGCGTGGAAGGTGTAGGCGTTCAGGCCGGTGGCCAGGGCCCAGCCGCGGCCGCGCGTCCACGTGGCCTCGTCCACGTCCAGGGCGGCGCGGAAGACGGCCCGGCTGGAGGCGGACATCAGGGTGAAGGCGATGGTCAGATCACACGCCGGGTCCCCGATGCCCAGCCCGCCGAAGTCGATGACCGCGCTGAGGCCGCCGTCGGCGGTCAGTAGGTTGCCGGTGTGGAAGTCGCCGTGGAACCAGACCGGTGGCCGGTCCCAGGCGGGGGCGGCGAGAGCCGCCTCCCACAGTGCGGTCATGGCCGCCGCGTCGAACACGCCGGAGACCTGCGCGATGGCGGCCCGCGTCGCCCGGTCCCGGTCGGCCAGCGGAGCGCCGGTCAGGTTCGCGGGGACGGTCCCGGCCGGGAGGTCCGGGGCCGCGAACCGCTGCAGGTCGGTCAGGAACCGGGCCAGCGCGAGCGCGGCCGCGGGGGAGTCGGCCAGTGCCGCGGCGGTCGCCACCTCGCCGTCCAGCCAGCGGGACACCGACCACGGCCATGGGTACCCGAAGCCGGGCCGGCCCACGGCCACCGGTACGGGGACGGCCAGCGGCAGGTGCGGGGCGAGCCGGGGCAGCCACTCGGCCTCCTTCGCGGCCTGCCCGGCGACCCCGGGCCCGCGGGGGAGCCGGACGGACAGCTCCCGGCCCAGCCGGTAGATCACGTGGTCGGATCCGGCCGGGTCGAGGAGACGGAGGGGAAGCCCCGCCCAGTGCGGGAACTGCGCGTCGACCAGGCGCCTGACCAGCGCCGCGTCGATGACGGGGCGGGCTTCCCCGTCCGGCGCCGCCCCCTGGGTCGCTGCCGCCGTGCCGGTGGTCGTCTCGATCGCCAAGGAACGGCTCCCGTGCCCGGCCCGCTCCGGACGGCGGGCGTTCGGATCCATCCCACCGTGCCGGGGCCCGGCTGTCGACCGGTTTCCGGCCCCGTCCCCCCTCCCGTGGGCTACGAGACCGGGGCGTCCTCCTCTTCCGGCAGCCAGTGCGGTGTGCGGAAGGACGCGCCGCCGTACATCGGGAGCGCGATCGATTCCCCGTACCGGGCCAGCTGGTTCCAGGGCCGGTTGATCCCGGTGGAGCCGTAGCGGCGCACCCGGGTGACGGCGTCGAGGTCCAGGACGTCGACGAGCACCTCCTCGCCGGGGCCGGCCTGCTGGCGTACGAGGCCTTCGGGGTCGACGATCGTGCTGGCGCCGACCCCCGCCGGGTCGGCGGCGTTGACGTTGACCACGTACACCTGGTTCGTCCAGGCGTTGGCCCGGGCGCAGACGAGTTCCATCTCCCGGTCCCGGGTGGGCGTCAGGGTGGGCTGGATGACGATCTCCGCTCCCAGCCAGGCGAGTTGGCGGACCGTCTCGGGGAAGGAGCCGTCGTAGCAGATGGCGAGGCCCGCCCGGCCGATGCCGGGGAGGTCGAAGACGGTGAACTCGTGGCCGGGCCGCGCCCTTTCGTACGGCTGCCAGGGGAAGACCTTGCGGTAGCGGGCGACGATCTCGCCCTCGGGCGAGACCGCGATGGCGGTGTTGTAGACGTGGCCGTCCTCCGCGCGCTCGTAGAGGCTGCCGGGGACCAGCCACAGCTCGGTCTCCCTGGCGAGGGCGCAGATCCGGTCGGTGAGCGGTCCGGGGATCGTGACGGCCGCCCGCTCCATCCAGTCGTCGGGCGCGGGACGCAGCAGGGGGCCCTCGGCGGCGAGCAGCAGTTCGGGGGCGACGACGAGCTGGACGTGGGGGAAGAGCTCGTGCGCGGCGCGGACCTGGTCGCTGAAGCGCTGCCAGCTCGCTTCGAGGTCGTGGGCCACGGGAGTGGTCTGCAGGGCGGCGATGGCGAGAGTGCGCATGGTGGGGTCAGTCCTCGGTGACGGTGAGCGCGGCGACCGAGGTACGGCCTTCGCGGAAGAAGCGGCGGAAGCGGGTGCGGGCGATCAGCAGGGCCAGGGCGCCCGCGGCGAGGGATCCGGCGCCGAGCAGGAAGACCCCGCCGACGCCGTGGAAGGAGGTGCTGCCGTAGGCGGGGTCGTACATGTCGTAGGCGCTGCGGGCGAAGGCCGCCAGCATCAGCAGACCGCCCAGCAGGGGCAGGAGCCCGCGCAGCAGGAGGTCGCGCGGGGAGTCGCGCAGGCTGCGCCGGAAGTACCAGACGCAGCTGAGGGCGGTGGTGCCGTAGTAGCAGGCGATGAGCAGCCCGACGCAGAGGACGGCGTCGCCGAGGATGTCCGCGGAGACGAGCCGGAGCAGGATCAGCGTGCCGGCCGCCGCCGCTCCGCAGGCCAGGGTTCCGAAGGCGGGCGTGCGGTGCCGGGGGTGGACCCGGGCGAAGGCGCGGGGCAGGGCGCCGTGGGAGGCCATGGACAAGGTGCCGCGGGAGTTGCCGACGAGACAGGTGAGCAGGGCCGAGACCGCCGAGACGCAGACGGCGAGCTCCATCACCTTGGCGAGCGGCCCGCCGAGCACGGGCGGCGCGAGGGTCGTCAGGACGTCGGCGGCGTTGTCCGGGTTGCCGAGGCCCAGGCCCGCGGTTCCGGTGCCGGCGAAGCTGATCGCCGCGAACGCGGTGAACAGGTAGGTGCCCAGGAGCAGGAGGGTCGAGAGGACGGCGGCCTGCCCGGCCACGCGCTCGCCGTCGCGGGTCTCCTCGTTCGCGGCGAGCAGCGAGTCCCACCCCCAGTAGATGAACAGGCAGAGCAGGACGGCTTCGGCGAAGGGCCCGAATCCGTCGAAGGCACTGGGGTCGAGCCACTCCAGAGAGGGGGTGGCGGCGCCGTCGCGGGCGAAGGCGGCCACGCCGAAACCGACCAGGGCCGCCATCTGCAGGCCGAGGAGCACGTACTGCACGGAGGCCGCCAGGTGCAGCCCGCGGACGGAGACCAGGGTGCACGCGGCCAGCAGGAGGAGGGCGGTCGCCGTGACGGCGGCGTCGTTCCCGGCGAGGGAGTGCAGACCGAGCAGGTTCAGCAGGTACACGGCGCCGACCTGGGACAGGGCGGTCATCGCGATCAGGGTGGCGACGATCACGACCCAGCCCCCGGTGAACCAGCCGGCCACCGGCCCGAAGGCGCGGGTGGTCCAGACGAAGTTGGTGCCGCAGTCCGGCATCTCGCGGTTCAGCTCGCGGAACGCGAACGCCGTGAGCAGGATCGGTACGAAGCCCAGGAGCAGGGCGGCCGGAGCCAGGTCTCCCACGGCGAGCGTCACGAAGCCCAGGGTGACCGCGATGCTGTAGGCCGGGGCCACGGACGAGAGCCCGAGGGTGACCGAGGCGAGCAGGCCCACGGAGCCGCCGCGCAGCCCCTTGCCGACGGGGGCGGGCGCCGGCGCGGGCCCGGTTCTGGCCCCGGTGTCGGTCGGGTTGGTCATGATGCCTCCTGGAGGCCGCAGGTGTGGTGCCCGGAGCGTGGGGCGGAGCCCGCAGGGCGTGGGGAGGAGCCCCTGCGTTAAACCGAGATTTAAGACCCGGGGTCCTGGACCGTCAATAGGCAAAGCGATATTGTTAAACGCAGATTTAGATGATCAACCTGTGGAGGGGATGGCGTGGCAGCCAGGAAGGGGACCGGCAAGGAGAACCGCCGGACCGAGCTGGGCAAGGCGGTGGAGCGTGCCGTGCTGGTACGCGGACTGGAGGGCCTGCGGCTGCGCGATGTCGCCGACCAGGCCGGGGTCACCCCCGCCGCCGTGCTCTACTACGGCGATCTCGACGCCCTGGTCCACGCCACCTACCAGCAAGCCATCGAGCGCTACAGCCAGGAGCGCGAGGAGGCCGCCGACCGCTTCGCCGACGCCCGCGACAAACTGCGGGCCTGCATCGACCACGGAGTCGCCGGCGGCCCCGACGACGCACTGACCCGGCTGCTCTTCGAGTACTGGCCCCGCTGCCTGCGCGATGCCCGCGCGGCGGCGCTCGACAGTGCTCTGACAGAGCGCCAGATCGCCGTGTACTCGGGCATCTTGGTGCTGGGCCAGGCCCAGGGGCACTTCCTGCTCCAGGACCCGCCCCGGCTGCTCGCCGCGAACTTCGTCGCCATGGAGGACGGCTACCAGATGGAGGTCCTCGCGGGACGGCGCACGCGCCCCGAGGTGATCACCGCCCTGCGCTCGTACGCCCGGGCGGTCACGGGCCACGAACTGACCGACGGCGAGTCGGCGGAAGGCTCCTGACCGCGGGCGGACCCGGCCCGGACGCACCGCCGGCCCGCCTCGTGAGGAGGCGGGCCGGCGGCGTTCGGGCGGTATGGACTCCCGCTGGCGCGGGAGGGAGGTTACGGGTCAGGGGCAGGTGGCCAGGAGGACGGAGACGACCGTGCAGCTCGCGGTCGCGCTGTCGTTGAGCGGGTTGGGGTCGGTCGGCGAGGATGCCGTACGGGTGGCGGTGACCGAGACACGTCCCAGTGAGAGCAGCCCCAGCGGTACCCGGAACGTCTTGGTGACGGCGGCCCCGTTGGCGATGGTTCCGTAGGCGCAGGTCACGGTGGACCCGGCGGCCGTGCAGCCCGGAGACAGGGTGTTGGCGGACGCGCCCGGCGGCAGGCTCGCGGTGACCGTGGCCGAAGTGACCGTGCCCGGACCGGTGTTGCGGGTGGTCAGGGTGTAGGTGAGGTAAGGGACCAGCAGGCTGAGGCCGGGCTGCGCCGTCAGGTCCACGTCGATGTCGGCGGGCGGGAGCTGATAGGTGTACCGGCCCGCGCCGGTCACCGCGCTGGTGCCGCCGGGCGTGGTGACCTGGACGTCCACGGAACCGGCGGCGTGGGCGGGGGCGGTGGCCGTGCAGCTCGTGGCGGTGCAGGAGAGGCCGGTGCCCGGGTTGCCGGGGCCGAAGGCGATGGCGGTGGCGCCGTCCAGGCCGGTGCCGGTGACGGTGACGACCGTACCGCCGGCCGTCGTGCCGGTGGACGGGCTGAGGGAGGTCACCACGGGGACGGGGACGTAGGTGTACCGGCCGCCGGGCGACGGGGCGCTGGTGCCGCCGGCGGTGGTGGCCCGGACGTCCACCGCGCCGGTCCCGGCGGGAGCGGTGGCGGTGCAGGAGCTCGCCGTGCACGTGACGTCGGTGGCCGGGTTGCCCGCGCCGAAGGTGAGTACGGCGCCTGTCAGGTTGGTGCCGGTGACCGTCACGGGCGTACCGCCTGCCGTGGGTCCGGCGGCCGGGTCGACGGACGTGACCGTGGGCGGGAGGGTGAAGGCGAACACGATCCGCCCGTCACCGGAGTTGACTCCCTCCGTCAGGGTGACGGCCGAGTCGGGAACCGTCCCGGAGACCAGGCTGGACCCGCCGCCGCCTCCTCCTCCGCCCCCACCGGTCGAGCCGTATCTGCCGCCGGCCCCGCCCCGGCCTCCGCCGCCGTACCCGGCGCCGCCGCGGCCGCCCGCGCCCGTCGGGTTGAACACGCCCTGGGCGGCGGCGCCGCCGGAGCCGTTCGGGTAGGCGCCCGGGGAGCCGTTCGGGCCCTCGTTGTCCGCGCCGGGCCCTCCGACGCCGGCGGCCCCGCCGGCGGTGTCGCTGCCCGGGCCGCCGCCCGTACCGCCCTCGGCGTCGGGGACCAGGCCGTTGCCGTGGGCTCCGGCGCTGCCGCTGTCACCTCCGGCAGCGCCCCGGAAGGCGGGTGAACCGATGCCCGCTCCTCCTGCTCCGCCGCCCGAACCGGCCGTGAGGAGGGGTGCGTTGGCGGCCGTGGTCACCGCGACGAGTGCGCCTCCGAATCCCGGCACACCGAACTGCGCGCTCGGGGCGCCGTTGGCACCGCGCCGGCCGACCGTCACGTTGAAGGTCTGGCCGGGCGTTGCGGGAACGGTCGCGACAAGGTGCGCGCCCTTGCCGCCCGCGGTGCCGTCGGCGGCGTTCCCGCCCCCGGCGCCGTCCAGGGTCACCACACCGCTCACGACGCCTTCGGGCACCGTGACGCTTCCGGAACCGCCGGCGGAGCAGGTGATCGTGGTCGTGGCACCCGCCAGGACCGGGGCGGCGCACACCCCTTCGGCCGAAGCCGGGGGCGCCAGAACCGTCAGGCCACCCGCGGCCAGTGCCGAGGACGCGGCCGCCGCCAGCAGGCGTCGCCGCCACTGGGCACGCGGACCATGTAACACAGCAGTCGAAGACATCGAAGTCTCCCCCTCTCGCCTCCGCCCGGCAGCGGCCGGAGTCGCATACTCCCGAGAAGCCGCGGCCGGACGCTCCCGTACGACGAACCGGAACGCGGTTTCGTCCGGCGGTGCCGCCCGTTCGCCGGTATTCCGGGGCGCGTTGGAAGGACGGCGCCCAGTGATACCGGCGGAAGCATCGCAGCGGCCGGGGCGCCGCGGGCACCAAATGCCGGATCGTCCCGCCAAACCGTTGGAAACCCCGAAATCAGCCACCGAACTCGTATGGATGTCCGACAAGATGGGGGGTTGCCGCGTCGTGATCCAGCGGTGCGTCGGTGTCGTCGTGATGCCGCGGTGTCGTGCTGGGGTCAGCCGGCGGGATCGACGAGGTGGGGGCCGTTGTTGCGGACGCTGTTGACGGCGGTGGAGACCGGAGTCACCGCGAGCCGCCCGCCGGCGGGGGTGTGGAGCAGGGCACGGAGATCCGTCGTGTCCTCGTGGGAGGGATCGAGCCAGGCCTCGTAGTCTCCTGGATCGAGGGCGAGCGGCATCCGGGGGTGGATGCGGCCGGCCGCGTCGGTGGCCTCCGTGGTGATGATCGTGGCCGTGGTGAGCCAGGCGGCCGGATCGTCCCGGTCCTCGACGGCGGGGTCGCGCCAGAACTCGTACAGACCGGCCATGGCCATGACGGAGCCCGTCTCGGGGCGGATGAAATAGGGCTGCTTGTAGGCCTTGGCCGACCCGGTGGCGGGTACGGCGACCCACTCGAAGAACCCGTCCGCGGGCAGCAGGCAGCGCCGTTTGGCCAGGGCCTTGCGGTAGGCCGGCTTCTCGTGGACGGTCTCCACCCGCGCGTTGATCATCCGCGATCCCACGGCGGGGTCCTTGGCCCAGGAAGGCACGAGCCCCCACCGCACCGGACGCAACTGCCGCCCGATCTCCCCGGTGTCCCGGTCGGCGCGCTCCAGCACCGCCCACACCTCGTCGGTGGGCGCGACGTTCCAGGAGGGCCCGAGTTCCCGTCCGGGATCGAGCCGGGCATCGAAGAGTCCCGAGAGGTCTTCCGGCGCGCGGGAGGAGGCATATCGACCACACATGCCTCCACTGTCCCACCCTTCCCGGGCGAGCGGGGCGGAGCTCGCCGGTTCGGGACGGCACGCCGACGGCCGACGGGGCAGGTGGCCCGATGCCGGCCCGCCGAGGAGGCACCGGGTGTCGGAGCGGGAGCCGGAGTCCGAGCCGGGCGGGAGCGGGAGTCGGCCTCGGCGTCGGCGTATGAACTGGCCGAGGCTCAGGCTGGTCGACGCCCTCGCCGAGAGCTGGATCCTGGAGGAGGTCGCCCTGTTCGACGAAGGCGACCTCCCGCGCAGACTGTGGCGCGTCACCCGGCCCGTCGGCCCTCACCCCCCGAGCCGAGGGGTTGCCAGGCCGACAGGCCTATGGGCCTATGGGCCGACCGGCGCGCTCAGGCGGGCCGGGACCGGGTGGAGACCGTTACCCGGTCGACCCGCATCGGGTGGCCCGGTTCGGTGGCCGGGCCGGGGGTCGCGCCGTCGGCCAGGGGGAGGTTGCCGCCGATGGCCACGTTGAGGATCAGGAAGAGGCCGTGGTCCACCGCCCGCTTCCAGGTGTCCGGGTCCATCGCGGAGGCGGCCACCCGGTGGTGCACGCGGCCGTCCAGGTACCAGCGCACCTCCTCGGCGCCGGGGGAGAGGTCGACCTCGACGGCGTACGTGTGGAAGCCCGTACGGCAGTCCCCGCACGGCCGCGGGCCCGAGCTCAGGCCCGCCGGTTCCCGGCACGGGCCGCCTTCCAGGGTTCCGCAGTGCATGGTGGCGAAGACGCTGTCCCGGCCGTTGACCGATTCCATGATGTCGAGCTCCCCGACGCCCGGCCAGCCCGTGTACCCGTCGCGCAGCGGCGCCCCGAGCGTCCAGAACGCCGGCCAGTAGCCCGCCGCCCCGGCGCCGGTCACCCCGGGCAGGGCGATCGCGGCCTCGATCCGCAGGGTCCCGCCGGCCGGGGGCGCGAAGTCGGAGCGCCGGGTCTCGATGCGGCCCGACTTCCACGCGCCGTCCGTGCGGGTGGGGACGATCTCCAGCGCGCCCTTGCCGTCGAGGCGGACGTTGTCGGTGGAGTCGGTCATCGTCTCGATCTCCCCCGTGCCCCACTGGGCCGCGGGGCAGCCCGGGTAGCACGTGCCGGTGTCGTGCAGCCAGTTCGCGGAGGACGGCGGGCTGCCCGCGGGGCCGTCGAACTCCTCCCGGAAGACCTCGGTCCACCCCGTCGGCCCCGCAGGCCGGGCCTGTCCGGGTGCGGTGGCGGACGCGCCCACGGCGGGCAGTGCCCCCGAGTCAGTGAGCAGCCGCTCGAGCCGGGGGGTCAGGACGACGACCGCCGCGTTGGTCAGGTGGGTGTCGTCCCGGTAGAGCATGATGCGGTCCAGTACGGCCGGGCAGGTCGGCCCGTCACCCGGGCACAGCACCGGGTTCACGCTCACGGCGCGTACGCCGGGCAGGGCGCCGGCGGCGATCCGCCGGGCCAGCGGGTCGGGCTGCCGGGCGTCCGTACGGCTGAACGCGCAGGCGGCGGGGTCCTCGGGGCTGCCGGACACGCACGCGGGGACGTCCGTACCGGGCACCGGGGTGTCTTCGACGTAGACGATCGGCGCACCGATGGCCCGCAGGGGTTCGAGGGTCTTCTCCCAGGCCTCGGAGAGCAGTCCGGAATCGGCGGTGTAGCGGTTGAGCGAGGAGATCACGATGAGCCGCGGCTTAGGCTGCCGCCGCAGCCGCTCCAGGGCGTCGGCCCGCCAGGTGTCGCACTCCCGGTAGGCGCGGCCGAGCTGGGGGTTGTCCACCGCGAGCTGTGGCAGTGGGCAGCCCTGCTTCACCAACTCCTGCAGCGCCCAGCCGCGTTGGGAGGCCATGGCGAGCATCGCGGAGAACCACTGGCCGGCGTGCGAATCGCCGAGCAGCACGATCCGGTCCGGGCTGTCCACCGCACCGAACAGGCAGTCCGGGCTGCGGGTCACGGCCGGCGCCACCTCGCAGGCGCCGTCCGGGGGGAAGTCGGCCCGCGCCTGCGCGGGGGCGGGCACGACCGGGCCCGCCTCCAGCGGCGCGGAGCCCGTACGGGCGAGCAGGTGCGGGCCGGAGACGGCGCCCGGGGGCAGTCCGGCCGACCGGACGGGTGTCGCCGGGCCCAGCAGGTTCAGCGTGGTCGTCCCCACCACGAGCGCGAGGACCAGCGGCAGGACCACGGCCGTGATGCCCACCGACAGCCCCCGGCGCGGGAGTTCGGAGACGGTACGGCTGCGGCGCAGCGGCTGCTCGACCCAGCGCATGGTGGCGTAGGCGGGCAGTGCGGCGGCCAGGGTGAGGGCAGCCTTCACCGGCCAGTCCTGGGGGCCGAAGCGTGCCTCGGCGAGGACGAGCACCGGCCAGTGCCACAGGTAGAGGGTGTAGGAGAGCCGTCCCACCGCCCGGGGCGCCCGCCCCGCGAGGAGCCGGCCGATTCCGTAGTGGCCCGGCACGCTGCGCTCGCCCCGGCCGGGTATCGCGGCGAGGATCACGGCAGCGGCCCCCAGGGTCGGGACCAGGGCCGGGTAGCCGGGGTAGGGCGTGGACGCGTCGTACGCGAGCGCGCTCCAGACGATCGCCGTGCCCCCGGCCCAGCCGCACAGCAGCCGCAGCGGGCGCGGGCCGCGCAGGAGGTGCCAGGGCAGCAGGGCCACCAGCGCCCCGACCCCGAACTGCCAGACCCGCGAGGGCGTGGCGAGGTACGCGAGCGAGGGGGAGTGGTCCGTCCAGCGCAGCGACAGCGCGAACGAAGCGAGCACCAGCGGTACGGCGGCCAGTGCCACGGTGGCGCGCACGGCGCGGCCACGGCGTACGGCCCGGGTCGCGGCGAGCACGATCAGGGCGAGCAGCGGCGCCCAGAGGAGGTAGAACTGCTCCTCGACGGCGAGGGACCAGAAGTGCAGCAGCGGGCTCTGCTCGTGCCCGGCGGCGAGGTAGTCGGTCCGCTGGGCGACGAACCGCCAGTTGGCGACGGAGAGCGCCGCCGCGACCACGTCGTGCTCCAGGTCGGCGCGGCGCAGCGGCACGGTCAGCCAGGCGCCGGCCAGCGCCACCGCGCCGAGGACGACGGCCGCGGAGGGCAGGAGCCGGCGGGCCCGCCGGGAGAAGAAGTCCAGGAGCCGGATCCGGCCGGTGGTGATCGCCTCGCGGACGAGCAGGCCGGTGATGAGGTAGCCGGACACGACGAAGAAGACGTCCACGCCGACGAATCCGCCCGCGAGCCCCGGCACCCCCGCGTGGAAGGCGAGGACCGCGAGGACGGCGACGGCGCGCAGCCCCTCGATGTCGGGCCGGAACGCGGACCGGTGCGGACTGGGCCCGGACTCGCCCCCGGAGCGCGCCGACGGGGCGGACGGCGCCGCGGCTCCGGGGGCTTCGAGGGGTTCGGGGGGCGGTACGGGAACGGGAGGGGAGGAGGGGACGGGGGAGTGCATGGTGGTCGTGGAGCCTTTCAACTCAGCCAGGGAAGCATGGGGTTGACCCACCCGGATGCCAGCAGGCCGGTGAGCAGGAGCACCGCCGAGGCGGCGAGGGTCTCGGGCCAGCGGCGCGGCAGCACGCCACTGGGGGAGTGGCCGCCGAAGGCGCGTACGAGGCTGCGGCGACGGCCGCCGCGCGGCTCCGGTCCGGGCCCGGCGGTGGCGTCCCCGGCGGATTTCCCCGCGGCCTTCGCCGGCCGTAGCTCGGAGATCAGGTCCCGGACCAGCGGGCCGTTGATCTGGCACTGCACCAGGAAGTAGAGGAGCAGGCCCCAGTTGGGCTCCCAGCCGTTGCGGGCCACGGCCAGCGCCAGACCCGCCGCGGCCGCGCCGTTGGAGAGGACCAGCCAGAGCAGGGAGACGCCCACCACTCGGCGGGCCATCCCGCCGGAGCGGGCGGGGCCCCGGGTGCCGGTCGGCACCCAGTCGGCGCTGCGGCCGCGCAGCGTGTGCAGGAAGGCGGTGGCGGCGGCCACGCTCGTCAGGACGTTCGCCCGGATGACCTCCACGCGCCAGCGGGTCCTGCTGATCCGCGGCAGCAGCACGTGCCAGAGCCACAGCGGGGCGAGCAGCGGCAGGACGTGCCAGGGCCGGATGTCGTCGGGGTACCAGAACATCATCACCAGGGGCGGCAGCGGCGCCGCGAAGGTGTTCACGGCGGCGGCCAGGTAGCCGACGACGCCCTCGTAGAAGCACAGGCGCATCCGCCAGGGCGCGCCCATCGTGCGCAGGACGGGCGAGGTGAGGAGGTGGAGGTTGCCCATCGCCCACCGGTATTGCTGGTTGACGAAGGAGGTGACCTCGTCGGGGGAGGTGCCCTTGGCGACCAGCACCGGAACGTACAGGGTGCGGAACCCCCGGGCGTGCAGGGCGAGGCCGGTGTACAGGTCCTCACTGTGGTCGAGGCGGGCGAAGCCGCCGGCCAGGTCGATGGCGGCGCGCCGGTAGACGGCGTTGCTGCCGCAGCAGATGGCGGCGTCGCTCGCGTCCCGGGACGGCTGGATCCAGCGGAAGAACCACTCCTGGGCGGAGCCCGCGGCGCGCTGGATCCACCCCATGGACCCGTCGGTGTCGAAGCACTGCGGGCTCTGCACGATCCCGACGGCCGGGTCGGCCAGATAGGGCACGAGATGGCGCAGGAAGTCCGGCCGGGGTGCGAAGTCGGCGTCGAGGATGGCGATGAACTCGGCGCTGCTCAGGGTCAGCGCGTGATTGAGGTTCCCGGCCTTCTTCAGGTGGCCCCGGTCGGGCCGTACGACGTACTCGTACCCGTACGAGGCGGCCAGCGCGGCGACTTCGGGCCGGTCGGCGTCGTCCAGGACCCATGTGGTCAGCGCACCGGGCCAGTCGACGGTTGCCACGGCGCGGTAGGCGTTGTCCAGAACGGGGAGGGGCTCGCCGCAGGTCGGCAAGTACAGGTCCACGCCCGGCAGTCGGGCGGGCTGCCAGGCGCGCACGAGCACCTCGTGCGAGGGCCGGGTCAGCCTGCGCTGGCGCAGGCTGTTCACCGAGGAGAGGACGAGGGCGACGAGGTTGAGCCCGAGGACGGCGAGGAAGGCCCACAGGGCCGGAGTGCGCAGCGCGAAGGTGAACATGGTCGCCGCGGTGAAGACGAAGGCGAGGCTCGTGCTGATGAGGACCCAGCGTCGTTGCGGGCCGAAGTACCAGTAGAGCTCCTCGTCGGAAGGTGGTTGCGGAAGATGATGAAAACTCATAAAGCCCCCCACGGCTGTCTATGCGCCCGTTTCGGATGGCCTGACCATGGCCACCATAGCGCCAGAGGTATAGACCAATTGTTTCCGCACGGCCAACACGGGTAATCGGCCACGGGATTGGCGCATCTCAAGCGGTCTAGACCTTTGCCTCGGTCATTCCATCGGCAGTGCCGCCTACCGCCGGGAAGATGCAGGTCACGGGGGAGTGAACAGACACCGAAGACTTGCGTGGCCGGGCCGCCGCGCGGTCGTCCTCTCCTCCGGCCTCACTCGCGCGGCCCCAACCGGCTACGCTCTGAACGTGCTTGAGGATCCGGACAGGGGAAGTGCGTATGACCCGCCCGAGTGGCACGCGCCGCCCCGGATGGTCGGTGGACACGTCGCGGGACCGGTCGTGATCGGCCGGACGGACGGGGTCGTGGTGGTGGCCCGGCACGTCCTGGCCTACCCGGCCGGGCTGGAGATCGAGGTGGAGGCCCACGCGCGCGGCGCCTCCTCACCCTCCGATCCGTCCTCGGCTCCCGGCGGACCGGTGTCCGATCCGATGGATCTCCCCGAACCCGCCCGGCCGGCCTTCCGCCTCCGGCTCGGCGACGGCGGCGTCGTGGAGCAGGACGACGAGACCGGACCGCGGCGCGGGCGCGGACCGGCGATGGTCGTCAGTGGGTACGAGGCGGCCTGGGGCGGCCCGGAGGGCGGCGCGGACCTGCGCATGACGCTGTGGGCGTGGCCGCTGCCGCCGCCGGGCCCGCTCACGGTCTCGTGTGCCTGGCCGGAACGCGGACTGCGGGACGCGGCCCTGGTCCTGGACGGAGCCGCGGTGCGCGCCGCGGCCCTCCGGGCTCGGCCGTTCTGGACCGGAGGGGCCTCGGGCGCCTGAGGCGCGGATGGGCCTCGGAAGCCCGAGGCGGTCCGTGGCTGCTGCCGGCGCCGTGCAATCCCGGCCCCGCCGCACGGGGCGGGGCTCGGGTGTCGGGCTCTCGAGCCCCGGTCGCCGGCGCCGTCCGGGTCCCGGGCCCTCAGGCCCCCGTCGCCGCCGCCACCGTCCGGCCCGGGTCCTCGTACACCGGGTCGAGGGCGAGCAGCGCCCCGCCGCGGGCCGGAGCGGTGAAGCCCAGCGTGGACAGCAGGAGGCGGCAGCCGCCCGTGTCCGGTGCCATGACCCGTTCGGCCATCAGCCGCTCCACCCGTGGGGCCAGCCGGTCGCCGAAGTAGGTGAAGTAGCCGCCGAGCACCACGGCGCGCGGGTTCAGGACGTCGGCCAGCAGCGCCAGCCCCAGGCCGAGGCCGTCGGCGATCCGGTCCAGGGCCTCCAGCGTGCGGGAGTCCCCGGCGGCCGCCCGCGCCTGGAGGTCCGTCAGCCGGGCCTCCAGGTCCAGGGAGGGGTCGTGTACGGGATCCTCCGGGCCGGCGGCGTGCCGCAACAGGGCCGTGAGCCCGACCATGGTCTCCCAGCAGCCCCGGCGCCCGCAGGCGCAGAGCGCGCCCCCCGGGTCGAGCGGCATGTGCCCGATCTCCCCCGCGAACCCGGCGGCTCCGCGGTGCAGCCGGCCGCCGCTGATGATCCCGCCGCCCACGCCCGTCTCGCCGGTGACGTAGATGAGGTCGTGGATGCCGGCCGCGGAGGCCTCCAAGTACTCGGCCACCGCCCCGAGTTTGGCGTCGTTCTCCAGCCGCAGCGGGGGCGCCCCGCGCCCCAGGCGGGCGCGGATCCCGCTGACCGCGCCGATGTCGCGCCAGCCGATGTTCGCGGCGTAGACGACGGTGCCCGACGCGATGTCCACGACTCCGGGAGCGGCGACGGTGACCCCGGCCGTGGCGATCGCGGCCGCGTCGAGGGTGGCGAGGGCTTCGCGGACCAGCCCGGCGGCGCAGTCCAGTACGGCCTCGGGCCCGGCGGCGCGGACGTCCAGGGCGACCCGCCGCTCGAAGACGGTGTCCCCGCCCAGGGTCAGGGCCACGGCCGCCAGGTAGTCGACGTTGATCTCCAGGCCGATCCCGCACAGCGCGCGGCCGTCGATCCGGACGCTCTGGCCGGGGCGCCCGACCGAGCCGTCCCGCTCGGCGTCCCCCTCGCGGACCAGGCCGAGTTCGATGAGCTCGGTGACCAGCCCGGTGACCGTGGGCCGCGGCAGCCCCGCGTCATCGGCGATCCGGGCCCGGGAACGCGGTCCGGTGTCGCGCAGGAGGCGCAGCACGAGACCGAGGTTGGCGCGGCGGATGGAGGCCCGGCCGGCGGGTCTGGCCGGGCCGTTGATCACGACGGGGCCGATGCCGGCTTCGCCCTGCCCGCCCTCGTCGCCGCCGTGCCGCACGCTTCGCGGATCTGTCCTCACCGGTACTCCTCACTGCCGTCCACCGAGAGTCTGCCACCCGTGGACCCGGGCCCCACCCGTCCCGCCCCGGCTTCCCTTCCGGAGCGGATGTGGCACGCGGGGTTGACGCGGCTCTCATTAGTTCAGATCCTAACCAAACTAATTGCTCGACGGTGAGCGCGACCGCGAGCTGACGGCGAGGAGGCCGACGGCGTGAGTGCCCGGTACCACCTGCGGTTCCAGATCCATCCGTACGAAGGCCCGGACGCCGTCAGGGCCACGGCGGCCGAACTGGCCAAGACCTGCACCGACGCGGGCGTTGCCGAAGTGGTGCTCCTCCTCGGGGCCGAGGAACACTTCACCGGCCACCTCTCCGGACCCGGCGAGGACCTCTGGTACGAAGCGGCGGCCACCGCCCAGGAGGTCCTCCTCGGCGCCGGACTCGACGTGAGCCTCAACCCCTGGGTGACCACCGGCCACGCCGACCGCGGCCGGTGCGACACCCACGGCTTCGCCCCGATGGTGTCCCCGACCGGACAAGTGGCCGCGGCCCAGGCCTCCTTCGCCTGCCCGCGCTGGCGGGCCTGGCTGACCGGACACTACGGGCGCTTCGCCGAGCTGGGTTTCCGCGTGCTGTGGCTGGAGGACGACTTCCGCTTCCACAACCACGCCCCGCTGGACTGGGGCGGCGGCTTCGAACCCCTCATGCTGGACCGGCTGGCCGCCCTCGCCGGACGCCCGGTCCCGCGCCCCGAACTGGTCGCCGCACTCACCGCCCCCGGCCCCCCGCACCCGCTGCGCCAGCTCTGGCAGCGGGTGTGGCGGACCGCGCAGCAGGAGGTGGCCGCGCAGGTGGCCGGCGAGGTGCACCGGCGCTCGGCCGGCCGCTCCCGCACCGGGCTCATGAGCTCCGGACTGGACGTCGCCTCCGTGGAGGGCCGGGACTGGAGCGCGCTCTTCGGGGCGCTGGCGCCCGGGGGAGGCGCCGTGCACCGCCCGCACTTCGCCCCGTACGCGGACGCCCCCGGACACGAGCTCGCCCGGCAGGTGTGGATGCCGGAACTGCAGCGCTCCCTGCGGCCGGAGTGCGTGGACAGCGAACCCGAGATCGAGAACTGGCCGCACACCGCCTGGTCGAAATCCGATGTCCAGACCTGGTCGGAGATGGTCGCCGCCCAGCTCTCCGGGGCGGACGCCCTCCTGCTCAACCTCTACCCCCTGCACGGAGCGCGCCCCGGCCACCACCCGCGGACCGCGGAACTCCTGCGCCGGGCCCGCCCCGCGCTGGACCTCGTCAGCCGCCAGCATCCGCGCGGGCAGCGCACGCTCGGCGTCGGCCTTCCCTTCGCCCAGGACGCCGCGGCCCACGTACGGGCACACGGCGGAGACCTGACCGAGCTGGCCGTCGATCCGGGCCCGGCGGCCGAGTTCCTGCTGCGCTACGGAGTGCCCGTGACGGCCGAACCCGCCCCGGTGCGGGCCCTGTTCGGCCCGTCGGCCTGGGCCTTCGACGATCCGGCGGTACGGGCCATGCTCGCCGGCGGCCTGCTGCTCGACGGGACCGCCGCGGTGATCCTGCACCGGCGCGGCTTCGGCCCCCTCATCGGGCTGACCGGGGCCGAACCGGTGGACCGCGAGGCCCCCGCCGCCACCGGCGGGCCGGGCCCGTACGCCACCGAGCGGCTGTGCGCCGCGGCGGGCGAGGACCTGGCGGGGCTGCTCCTCAGCGTCAACACCCAACCCGCCCTGGCCCGGCTCCGGGAAGCACCCGGGGCGCAGCGGTGGAGCGAGGTCCGCACCCCGGACGGCCGCGCCTGGGGGGCGGGCCGCACCGCCTTCACCAACGCCCTCGGCGGACGGGTCGCCGTACTCGCCGCGACCGAGCCCCACACCCTGCCGGCCGACGACCACGCGCAGCTGCTGCTGCACCGCACGGTGCGCTTCCTGGAGGGGGAGGACGCCCGTCTCCCGCTGGTCAGCGGCGGCCCCCACCTCATCCCGCACCTCTCCCACGCCGACGGGGTCACCACCCTGACCGTGGCCAACGGCTGCCAGGACCCCGCCCGGCCCGTGGTGGACCTGCCCGCCCTCCCGGACGCGGCAGCGGTCGGGGCGACCCTCCTGGCCCCCCTCGCCGAACCCCGCCCCGCGCACACCGGCCGGCAGGGCCGGACCCTGCGGCCGGACACCGAACTGCCCCACCGGGGCTGGGCCGTCCTGCGCTGGTGACCCACCGGACGGGACGCCCCGGCCCGCAAGGCCCCGTACCGCCAGCCCCGCAAGGCCCCGCCCCCGCAAGGCCCCGTACCGCCCCGCCCCACAAGGACCCCGTACCGGACCCGCCACCAGGGAGCCCCATGAGACAGCTCCGCCCCACGTCCCTCCTCTGCGCCGCCGTCCTCGGCCTCGGCACCACGCTGGTGGCCGGGATCGCGCCCGCCACCGCCGCCGGGACCGTCACCATCGTCTCACCCGCCCTCGCGGTCCAGGTCGACACCGCCTTCCCCCGGGTCGTCCAGTACACCGACCAGGCCACCGGCGCCGTCCTGCACGGCAACGAGGACCCCCTCACCCAGGTGAACCTCAACGGCTCCGCGCAGACCCCGACCGTGACCAGCAGCGTCGCCGCCGACCACGTCGACTACACGATGGCCTTCGCCAACGGGGACACGGTCAAGGCCACCCTGTCCGTCAGCGGCAGCGCCCTCACCTTCGCCGTCACCTCGATCGCCGACGGCGCCGTACCGATCACCTCGCTCTCGATCCCGCAGCACAACCTGGTCTCGGTGCGCAGCTCCCAGCCCGGCGCCGCCGTCGAAACCACCCGGATGAACACCCACACCACCGGCACGGGGGACACCTTCACCCCGCTCACCTCCGGGACGACCGCGGACGCCGCCCCGCAAGGCGCCATGTACGCGATCCTCAACTCCGGTTCCCTCGCGGCGTCGATCGCCACCAACTCGTACTACGACAGTCCGTCCGGCCAGAACGCGGCGGACAGCGGCCGGATCCAGAAGCAGACGGTGGCCAAGTCGGGCTACCGGCGGGCCGGTCTGTGGAGCGGCGACTGGCTGCACCGGGCGGCCGGAGCACCGGGCACCGAACCGCTGCCGTACGCCAAGGTGGTGGTGACCGGCGACCGCAACGCCGACGCCACCGTCGACTGGCAGGACGGGGCCATCGCCTTCCGCTCGATCATGACCAGCCCCCAGGGCTGGCAGGACACCGCCCGCCGGGTCGTGCAGCGCATCCCGTACAACTTCGCCTCCCAGGCCACGCACCCCTTCCTCCAGACCCTGGACGAGACCAAGCGCGTGGCCCGGGCCACGGACGGGCTGGGCCAGTTCGTCCTGCTCAAGGGCTACGGCTCCGAGGGCCACGACTCGGCCCACCCCGACTACGGCCTGGTCGGCGCCCGGCAGGGCGGTGCCGCCGACCTGAACACCCTGATCGCGGCGGGCGCCGGCTACAACGCCGACATCGGCGTGCACATCAACGACACCGAGGCCTACCCGGTCGCCCGCGGCTTCGATCCGACGCTCCTCAACAACGGGGGCGCGGACAAGGGATGGGACTACCTCGATCAGTCCTACCACCTCGACTACCGGCTGGACGGCACCAGCGGCAAGCGCCTGGCCCGCCTCCAGGAGCTCAAAGCGGTCTCCCCGGACCTCAAGTTCCTCTACGTGGACACCTGGTACGGGGACGGCTACACCTCCCAGGCCCTGGCCCGCGAGATCAACGGCCTCGGCTACCAGCTCACCACCGAGTTCCCCGACAAGTTCGAGGACCAGTCCCTCTGGTCGCACTGGGCCAACGACCTCAACTACGGAGGCAGCAACTACAAGGGGGTCAACTCCCAGGTGGTGCGCTTCATCCGCAACCAGCAGCGCGACGACTGGATCGCCGGAGACCCGCTGCTCGGCGGCGGCACGCTGACCGCCTACGAGGGCTGGCAGGGCACGAAGGACTTCACGAACTTCATCTCCACCACCTTCACCACCAATCTGCCCACCAAGTACCTCCAGGGCTTCACCATCCGCAAATGGGCCGCGAACCGCATCGACTTCGACGGCGGGGTCAGCGCCACCCTCAGCGGCGCCACCCGCACCATCAGCAAGGACGGCCACCCCGTCCTGATCGGCGACAGCTACCTCCTGCCCTGGAACCAGGGCGGCGAGTCGAAGCTGTACCACTGGAGCGGCGCGGGCGGCGCCTCCACCTGGAACGTGCCCGCCTCCTGGGCCCAGAACGGCACGGCCAAGCTGTACAAGCTCACCGACCAGGGCCGGGTCCCGGTCTCCGACCTCCCGGTGACCGGCGGCAAGGTCACCGTCACCGCCGCCGCGAAGACCCCGTACGTCGTCTACCCCTCGGCCGCGCCCGCCCAGGCGGACGCCGGATTCGGCGAGGGCGGCCCGGTCCGGGACCCCGGCTTCACCTCCGGCGACCTGTCGAAGTGGACGGTCACCGGCTCCGCGTCCGTCACCCGCAACGCGGTGGGCCAGTCGCAGCTGACCGTCGGCCAGGGCGCCACCTCCGTCTCGCAGCAGCTCACGGGCCTGACCCCGGGCACCTACGCGGCGAGCGTGTACGTCTCCACCGCCACCGGCCGCAAGGCCACCCTGGCCGTCACCCCGGCGGGCGGCGCCGAGCAGAGCGCGTACGCCACGAGTTCCCCGTACCGGAACAACGTCGGCGCGGACGAGAAGAACGGCAGCACCATGCAGCGGATGCGGGTGCTGTTCGACGTCCCGGCGGGCCAGTCCACCGCCACCCTGGCCCTGCGCGCCGACGCGGCGACGGGAACGGCCGGCTTCGACGACGTGCGCGTGGTGCGCACGGCCCGCGGTCCGCAGGGCGGCCACACCTTCGCGGAGGACTTCGAGAACGTCGACTCCGGCTGGTACCCCTTCGTCGTCGGCCCGGCGGGCGGCAGTACGGCCGACCCGCGCACACACCTGGCCCAGCTCAATGCCCCGTACACGCAGGCCGGCTGGAACGGCAAGCTGATCGATGACGTGCTCGCCGGCGCCAACTCCCTGAAATCCCACGAGGAACGCCCCGGGCTGCTCTACCAGACCATCCCGCAGACCCTGCGCTTCGAGCCCGGCCACCAATACAAGGTGACCTTCACGTACCAGCAGTCCGTGGCCGGGGACTACGCCTTCACCCTGGGCGCCGGCACGGCCCAGGTGTCCTCCGACACGCTGCCGCAGGCCCGCACCACGAACACCTTCACCAAGACCTTCACGGCCGGGGTGGACGCCTGGATCGGCATGCGCAAGCTCACGGCGGAGACCTCCGGCTCCGACCGGGACCTGGTCCTCGACGACCTGGCCGTGGACGACCTCGGGTCCACGACCTCGCCCAACCTGGCCCTGAACAGGCCGACCACGGCCTCCTCGGCCCAGTCGGCGGACTACCCGGCGACGGCCGCCACCGACGGCAGCGCCACCAGCCGCTGGTCCTCGGCCTTCGCCGCCGACCCGCAATGGATCCAGATCGACCTGGGATCCGTGAAGAACGTCAACCGGGTGGTCCTGAACTGGGAGGTCGCCTACGGCCGCGCCTACAAGGTGCAGCTGTCGGACGACGGCGCCACCTGGAGGGACGTGTACTCCACCACCACGAGCGACGGCGGGACGGACGAACTGTCCGGGCTTAACGGCAGCGGACGCCACCTCCGGGTGACCGGCACCCAGCGGGCGACCGGGTACGGCTACTCGCTGTGGGAGGTGGAGGCCTACTCCTGACGGGCGGGCACGCGGACCGGCCCCCACCCCTGTGCGGAGGGGTGGGGGCCGGTGTGCCGGACGACGGGCTCAGAAACGGCTGGAGACGGTGGCTCCGGCGAAGTCCTGCGCGGCGTGCAGGCTGACGTAGAGGTAGCCGGCCGGCGGGTTGGTGATGGTCAGGGTTTCGGTGTTGCCGGCCTGGGCGGAGCGGGCGGTGTAGTTGCCCGTGGTGGCCCACGTGGTGGGGCTGTAGTAGAGGTCGGCGTTGCCGGTGCCGCCCGAGACCGAGATCTTCAGGGAGGCGGTGCCGGCCGGGACGTTCACGTAGAAGTAGCGGTAGTTCCCGGCGGTGGCCGAGACGTTGGAGCGGCTGCAGTCGGCGCCCAGTATCCGGACGTCGGCCTCCGGGCACTCGACCTGGGCCGTCCCGAACCGGGTCGAGACGGTGACGCCCGCGAAGCCCTGGACGGCGTGCAGGCTGATGTAGACGCGGCCGGCCGCGGGGTTGTTGACGGTCAGGGACTCGCTGTTGCCGCTCTGCGCCGAGCGGGCCGTGTAGGTGCTGGTGGTGGCCCAGCCGGTGGGGCTGTAGTAGAGGTCGGCGTTGCCGGTGCCGCCCGAGACCGAGATCTTCAGGGAGCCGGTGCCGGCCGGGACGTCCAGGTAGAAGTAGCCGTAGTTGCCGGTCGTCGCGGAGACGTTGGAGCGCTGGCAGTTGTCACCGAGCACCCGCACGTCGGGGTTGGTGCACTCACCGGGCCCGGCGCTGCCGACCGTGACCGCCTTGCTGGTGGTGGCGGTGGCGCCCTTGTTGTCGGTGACCGTGAGCTTGACGGTGTACGTACCGGCCGCCGCGTAGGTCTTGGCCGGGTTGGCGGAGGTGGAGGTGGTGCCGTCGCCGAAGGTCCAGGCCCGGGAGGCGATGGTGCCGTCCGCGTCCGTGGAGGTGTCGGTGAAGGAGACCGCCAGGGCGTTCACCGCGGCCGTGAATCCGGCCACCGGGGCCTGGTTGGCCGGCGGGTTGGTGCCGCCGCCGCAGTCTCCGGCCGCGCACTTGACCAGCCAGGCGGCGAAGTCCGCGTCGTAGCGGGTGCCGATGGTGGAGGTGAGCAGGGTGCGGGCGGCCGCCCAGTTGCCGGCGCGGTAGTGGCCGAGGAGCGTGGCCACGTCCTGCGGGTGCGACTGGATCAGGTAGCGCACCGCCAGGTAGCCCCACCGGTAGACGCGGGTGGAGTCGGAGTTGTCGTAGGTGGTGTCGAAGAGCGTGCTGAGCTTGTAGGTGTTCTTGCCCGCCTCGACGGCGGCCTGGTCGTAGGTGACGCCGCGGTACGAGTAGGAGATGTACTCGGCCAGGCCCTCGACCCACATCACGGTCGGGGTGGTCATGCCCAGGTCGAAGTCGCCGTACATGTCGAAGCGGCCGTCGAGGTAGTGGGTGTACTCGTGGTTGAGGTTCCAGATCTGGAACTCCGGCCGGACCCACTCCGCCTCGTAGGCGATGAAGCGCGGCTGGTTCCCGGTGACCGAGGGGTCACCCTCCAGGTACATGCCGCCGTTGTCGGTGCTGATCCCGAAGATGACACCGGCGTAGGACGCGTAGTCGGCGCTGGAGTCGAAGGCCACCACCTCGAGCGTGGTGTTCTTGTCGTTGGCGACCGGGGCGCCGTCCTTGACCACGTTGTGGAAGAAGGCGTCCTGGTTGGCCAGGCTGGTGCAGCTCGCGGCGAGCTCGGCGGCGGTCATCTGCTGCGCGACGATCCGCAGGCTGGGGCTGCAGGTGTGGTTGACCGTCAGGACGGCGGCGCGCACCCGGGCCGGCAGGTCGCAGGTCCCGTAGTAGGAGCAGTTGGCCGCGTCGTACGAGGTGGTCATCTCGGCGAGCGGCACCCACAGCGAGGAGGTCCGGCCGGTGATCGAGGTGCGGTCCAGCAGCTGCTTGACGAACGGCCGTACGGTCGCCTGGAGCGCGGAGTGCTGGAGGAAACGGCCCAGCTCGCGGCCGGCGTTGGCCGCCAGGTAGCTCTTGTCCGTGCCCAGGAGCGCGTCATGGGTGACGGCGAAGTCGCGCAGGACCGTGAGGATGCTCGGGTCGGCCTGGACGGCCGGCAGGAACTCGGCGGTCTGGTGTCCGCGGAAGAGCACCGTGTAGGCGTTGTTGACGGCCGCGACCATCGACGGGCTGCTGTTGTACGAGGAGTTGTAGCCGGTCAGCAGCCGCTTGGCCACGCCGAGGTAGCGCGCGTTCTCCTGGGCACTGTCGATCAGGATGACGCTCTCGCCCAGGGTCGGGCCGTTGGCGTCCGTCACGTCGGCCGCGCGGGGAGCGGCGAAGAAGGTGTCCAGGGCGCCCCGGATCGAGCTCTTCAGAGCCGGCCCGTAGGTCCCGACGGTGGACTCGTTGTACCACTGCACGTAGTAGCCGGCCCGCAGGAAGAGCACGAGCTGCCCGGTCTTGGTGCTGTTGTCGCCCGGGTAGGTGGCGGAGGCCGTGCGCAGGGCGTCGGCCACCGAGACCATCTGTGCCTCGCGGAAGGCGGCCTTCGCGTCGTTGCCCTTGAGCAGGAACAGCGAGTTCACGCAGTCCATCTCGGAGGCCTTGATCTGCTGGACCAGCGCGGCCCCGGTCTTCGAGGTGAAGTCCGCGACGTTGCAGGCCGCGGCGAGGGCCTCGGCGGCGGCCGCGGCGCCGGGCGCCAACATCGCCTTGGACGAGCGCTGTTCGGTGCGCGCGGCCTCTTTGGTGGCCCGGAGCGGTGCGCGCTCGGACAGGTCCGCGTCGGGATGTGCGGCGTGCTCGGCCCTGAGCGAGGCCGCCGCGGCGGCCGGGGTCGAGGGCTGCGGGGCGGCGCCGGACTTCACGGCCGGAGCGGGCGCGGCGGGCTTCACCTCGCGCGCGAAGGCCTGGCCGGCGGGGGCGAGCATCGTCAGGCCCAGACAGCAGGCCAGGGCGGCTATCAGGGGCCGGGCACGGCCCTTCGTGGTGGGGGAACTGCGCATGAGGGGTGGGCCTCCGAGCCGGTCTGCGGCCGCGCTGGCGACGCGGCGGATGGGGAATGCGGGCCGTGACGTCGACGGGAGTTGGTGGGGATGCCACCTCTGTCGTGTACACGGCTATGCAGTGTGCGATGTAACATGGCACACATCACATGGCTCTGGAAGTCCCCAGGGGGCACTAACCGCTATTTGACTGACCGTCATGCGGGGATGCGAGGGAGCGCCCGCCCGCTTGGCCCGAACTCGTCCCGCTTGCCCGGCGGTGGCGCGGCGGCCGGAGCGGGCCGGGGCCGCCCCGACCGCGGGGGCCGTCCCGGCTCCTGACGCGGCCGCGAGACGTGCGGCGGAGCCGGAGCGCGGGCGGGCGTGGGAGCGGAAGGGGCGGCCGGGGCGGTCGGGGCGGGATGGGGCGAGGCGGGCCGGTGTTGGTGCGCGCGCGGCTGTCGCGCGCGCTGGAGTCAGGCCTCCTGGCCCGTCGAGGCGAGGACGATCTCGCGGATGGTCACGTTCGGCGGCTGCCGGTAGGCGTAGGCGACGGCCTCGGCCACGGCGCGGGGATCCAGGGCCCCGCCGGCGGACTTCTTCCAGGCCTCGTAGTCGCTCTTGATCCGCTCGTCGCTGGTGTGGGAGAGCAGCTCGGTCTCCACGGCCCCCGGGGCGATGGTCACCACGCGCACGCCGGAGGAGGCCACTTCCTCGCGGAGGTTCTCCGACATGGCGTGCACGGCGAACTTCGTGCCCACGTAGGCGACGTGGTTCGGGAAGGTCTTGCGTCCGGCCACCGAGCTGACGTTGACGATGGTGCCCCCGCCCCGGGCGATCATGCCGGGCAGGACGGCCCGGGTGGCGTAGAGCACCCCCTTGACGTTCAGATCGATCATCCGCTCCCACTCCTCCACGGGCTGGTCCGCGATCCGGCCGAGCAGCATGGAGCCGGCGTTGTTCACCAGGCCGTCCACGGGGCCGAACCGCTCCTCGCCGTCGCGGACCGCCGCCTCGATCGCCGCCCGGTCGGTGACGTCGACCTTCCGGCACAGGGTGTCCGGCAGTCCGAGCTCTTCCAGGAGCTCCAAGCGGCGTGCGAGCAGCAGCAGGGGGTGGCCCTCGGAGGAGAGCAGGCGTGCGGTGGCGGCGCCGATGCCGGAGCTGGCACCGGTGATGGCGACCAGGGGCTTGGTCATGGAACCTCGTCCTTTCCTGATGATTACCGATGAATTCTGATGTTTTCCGAGTATCAGGAGAGCATCCCCGGGCCCTTCCTCCGCGCAAGCCCCCGCGCCCGGCCACGCCGCGTCGCACCGCGTGCGGCGCACTCCGGCCGCCGTCATACTGGGCAGCGTGAGGCGTACTCGTACGGTCTTGCTGTGCATCGCCGGTCTGCTGGGCGCGGCCCTTCCGGCGGGGACGGCGGCCGCCGGGGTTCAGCCGGCCGCTCCGGCGCCGGGGACATGCGTGAACTCACCCGGCCCCGCCCAGGGCGACGCGCTCGAGGTCCGCACCATCGCGCAGCAGGCCCAGAAGGAGTTCGGCCTGAACTCGGTGGTGCTGCGGGTCTCCTCCGACGGCCGCGAGGTGCTCACCACGGCCCTCGGGGAATCGATGACCGGGGTCCCGGCCGAGCCGTCCATGAAATTCCGTACGGGGTCCGTGGCCATCGTCTACATGGGCGCCGTACTGCTCCAACTCGTGGACGAGGGCAAGGCATCGCTCGACGACCCCGTCTCGCGCTGGCTGCCGGACGTGCCCCACGGCTCGGAGATCACCCTGCGCATGCTGGGCAGTTCGACCTCCGGCCTGCACGACTACGTCACCGACCCCGCGTTCCTCGCCGAGTTGGAGGCCAAGCCGTTCCGCGCGTGGACCTCGGCCGAGGTCATCGACATCGCGACGGACAAACCGCTGCTCTACGAGCCGGGCACCAACTGGAGCTATTCACACGCCAACTTCAACCTGCTCGGCGAGGCGCTGGAGAAGATCAGCGGCCTCCCGCTGGACCGGCTGCTGACGGAGCGCGTGTACGAACCGTTCGGACTGACCGGGACCAGCAACCAGTCCACCCCGCAGATCCCGGAACCGGTCCTGCACGCCTTCACGTCCGAGCGCGGCACCTACGAGGAGTCCACCTTCTGGAACCCCTCGTGGACCACCACTCCCGGCGCGGTCCTCGTCCAGACCATCTGTGACCTCGACCGGTCCGCACGCGGCATCGGGACCGGGGAGCTGCTGTCCGCGAAGTCCTTCAAGACCCAGCTCGACCCGGGCACCCTCGGCCTCGGCCACCCGACGGCCTCGTGCCCGGACACCGTCTGCCTCCTGACCAATACGGCGGCCCACCACTTCGGCCTGGGCGTGATCGTCGTCGACGACTGGATCCTGACGAACCCGTCCTTCTCCGGCTACGCGGCGATCCAGGCCTACTTGCCGGCGGAGAAGCTCGCCATCTCGGTCACCGTGACCCAGGGCCCCAAGAGCCCCGCGGGCAATTCGGCCCAGACCATAGCCGAGCGCGTCTCCGCGGCCCTTGCCCCCGGACACGTACTGAAGATGCGCTGACCCGGACCCTCCGTCCGCCCGATCCCGTTCTGTACGATCCCGCCATGATCGCCTTCGCCGCGGAACCGCTGATACGCGTCCTGCACGACGAATCCCGCCCTGACCTGCGGGAACCGGCGCGTCCGCGTCCGGTCCGCCTCTACGTGTGGGAGCCGATCCGTGCCGGGGAAGCGCCCGCCCCGCTCGTCGTCGTCTCGCACGGCACCGGAGGCTCGGGCAGCGACATGCGGTGGCTGGTGGACCCGCTGCACGCGGCGGGCTTCCGGGTGGTGGCCCTCGACCACCACGGCAACGACTTCGTCGGCGGCTACGAGCCGGAGGGCTTCCTGCACCCCTGGGAACGCCCCCGGGACGTCTCCTTCGCCCTCGACGCGCTCGCCAAGGAACAGCCCCTCGGCCCGGTCGGCGTGGCGGGCTTCTCCATCGGCGGCTACACGGCCGCGGCGCTCGCCGGGGCCCGCATCGATCCGGGCATCCTGCTGGCCGTGGCCAAGGGCGAGGTGCCCCTGCCGGAGATCCCCGAGTTCCCCGGCGTACTGGAGGCGCTGCGCGCGAAGTACCCGCAGGACGAGGTGCCGGAGGGCACGCTGGCTCCCGCCGGCGACGACCTCTCCGACCCCCGGGTGCGGGCGGTCTTCCTGGTGTCCCCGGGAGTCGGCGCCATGGTCACCCGGGAGAGCCTGGAAGCCGTACGGGTACCGGTCGCCATCCGATGGGCCGGAGCCGACACGATCACTCCGTACGAGAGCGACACGAGGCCCTACCTGGATCACATCCCCACCGCGAGCGGCCGCTCGGTCGGACCCGCGGTCCGGCACGACGACTTCTTCGCCCCGGAGCCCGCCGACCCGACCGCCCGGGTCCGGGCCGGCGAGGACGCGGCCGCGTTCTTCCTGGAGCGACTGGGCTGACCCGACCCGCCACCGACCCGCCTCCGATCCGCGGGCGGCGGCGGGTCACAGGATCGCGAACAGGTCGTCGAGGGGCGCCGGTACGCGGTCGGGGCCCAGGGCCTCGACCAGCACGCGCCCGTAGCGGATCTTGCGCCCCTTCTTCGTGCCGAGGAAGCGCCGCACCTGCTGCTCCGCCGCGCGGCCCTGCTGCGCGGGCTGGCGCAGGAAGGTCCGCAGGGCGCGGTGGTCCCCCTCCTCCCGGACGAGCTCCTCCACCCGGGGCACGCCCAGCGCGCGGATGAGCTCGTCCTCCAGGTCCGCCGCGCAGACGAAGAAGCCCTCCGGTCCGGCGCCGGCCCGCTCCCAGCCGCGCGCGTAGAAGTCGCGCTCCCTCTCGTCGCACAGGCCCGTCAGGCGCAGGCCCAGGCCCCGCGGGCCGAGGAACCGGGCGAAGCGCGCGACGCTCATCGCCCCGCCCATCGGGAGGACGCAGATCCCTTCGGCGGCCAGGTTCCGGCCCCGCGCCTCGGCCAGGGCGCCGACCGCTTCGGCGTCGCTCGCCCCTTCGAGGAGCACGACGGTGCGTACGGGCAGCCGCGCGGCGAGCCCGCGCGCCGCGTCCGCCGCCTCCGCGGCGTCCCCCACGTCACCGAGCCCACCGGCGTCACCGGCCGCCCACGCGGTCACCGCATCCCCGAACGCCGCCATGTCAGCCATGGGGGGAGTCTGATCGACTTCCCGGCCCGGCGGTACGCAATTTCCGCCGGCGGGTCCGCCGGGCCCCCGGGACCGCCCTGGATCTCGACCGTCAGGGATCCCGACCGCCCCGGATCCCGACGCCCTGGAACCCGACCGCCCCGGATCCCGCCCCGGATCCCGCCCCGAGCGGCCCCGGCCGTCCGGCCCGCTCCGCCCGTCCGCGCGGACCCGGACGATCGACCCTAGGATGGACGGGAACCGGGTGGGGGCGGCTCGCCGCGACGCCGCCAGTCCAGGCCGCTCGGGGTGGGAGAGCCATGACAGAGGCCGCCGATACGGCGAGGACCGTCATCCTGACCGTGGACGACGATCCGGGAGTGTCCCGTGCCATCGCCCGCGACCTGCGCCGGCGCTACGGTTCCGGGTACCGGATCGTGCGCGCCGAGTCCGGCGAATCCGCCCTGGAGGCGCTGCGCGAGCTCAAGCTCCGCGGTGACCTGGTGGCGGTGATCCTCGCCGACTACCGCATGCCGCAGATGAACGGCATCGAATTCCTCGAACAGGCCCTCACCGTGTACCCGGGCGCGCGCCGCGTCCTGCTGACCGCCTACGCCGACACCAACGCGGCGATCGACGCGATCAACGTGGTCGACCTGGACCACTACCTCCTCAAGCCCTGGGACCCGCCCGAGGAGAAGCTCTACCCCGTCGTGGACGACCTCCTCACCGCCTGGCGCACCGGCGACCACCGGCCCGTGCCCGCCACCAAGGTGGTCGGACACCGCTGGTCCGCACCCTCGTCGACCGTGCGGGAGTTCCTGGCCCGCAACCAGGTCCCGTACCGCTGGTACTCCTGCGAGGAGCCGGAGGGACAGCGCCTCCTGCGGGCGGCCGGATCCGACGGGCAGCGGCTGCCCGTGGTGATCACCCCCGGGGGCACCGTGCTGATCGAGCCGGACGCCCCCGATCTCGCCGCGCACGTGGGCCTCGCGACCACGCCGACCGCCGACTTCTACGACCTCGTCGTGATCGGCGGAGGCCCGGCCGGGCTCGGCTCCGCGCTGTACGGGGCCTCCGAGGGGCTGCGCACCGTACTGGTCGAGCGGTCCGCGACCGGCGGCCAGGCCGGACAGAGCTCCCGCATCGAGAACTACCTCGGCTTCCCGGACGGGGTGTCCGGCGCACAGCTCACCGAACGGGCCCGCCGCCAGGCCGGCCGGTTCGGCGCCGAGATCCTCACCGCGCGCGAGGTCACCGCACTGGAGGTGAACGGCGCGGCCCGCGTCGTCCGCTTCTCCGACGGCTCGGCGATCGGCGCGCGGAGCATCATCCTGGCGACCGGCGTCTCCTACCGCCAGCTCGCCGCTCCGGGCTGCGACGGCCTCACCGGCCGCGGGGTGTACTACGGCTCCTCGCTCACCGAGGCCTCCTCCTGCCTGGAACAGGACGTGTACATCGTCGGCGGCGCCAATTCCGCCGGACAGGCGGCCATGTACCTCGCCCGCGGCGCGAAATCGGTCACCCTCCTGGTGCGCGGGCCGTCCCTGGCCGCCTCGATGTCGTACTACCTGATCCAGCAGATCGAGCAGACGCCCAACATCACCGTACGCACCCGCACCACCGTCGAATCGGCGCACGGCGAAGGCCACCTGGAGCAGCTCACCCTGCGCGACGTGGACACCGGCGCGTCCGAACTCGTCGACACCCAGTGGATGTTCGTCTTCATCGGCGCCGCCCCGCTCACCGACTGGCTGGACGGTACGGTGCTGCGCGACGACCACGGCTTCATCCTGGCCGGGCCCGACCTCACCCCGGACGGACGGCCGCCGGCCGAGTGGGAGCTGGACCGGCCGCCCTACCACCTGGAGACCAGCGTGCCCGGCGTGTTCGTGGCGGGCGACGCGCGCGCCCGGTCGGCCAAACGGGTCGCGTCCGCCGTCGGAGAAGGAGCCATGGCCGTGATGCTCGTCCACCGGTACCTGGAGGAGTCGTGAGCGGGCAGGCGATGCCCTGCTCCCCGCAGGAGATCGGCTCGCTCTTCCTGTTCGAGAAGCTCACCCCGGAGCAGCTCGGGCGCCTGTGCGCCGAGGGCTGCGTGGAGCGGTTCGACACCGGCCCCGTGTACACCGAGGGCGACCCCGCGACCTGCTTCTACGTGATGATCGAGGGCACCGTGGTGCTGTCCCGCCGGGTCGGCGGCGACGAGGTGGAGGTCGGCCGGACCTCCCAGCGCGGGGTGTACGCGGGAGCCATGCAGGCCTACCTGGGCGACCGCGTCCCGCAGACGTACAACAACTCGATGCGGGTGACCGAGCCGACGCGGTTCTTCGTCCTGCCCGCCCAGTCCTTCTCGGACGTCATGCGGGAATGGTTCCCGATGGCCGCGCACCTGCTGGAGGGGCTCTTCTTCGGCTCCAGGAGCACCCAGCAGGCCATCGGCCAGCGCGAACGGCTCCTCGCCCTCGGCTCCTTGTCCGCCGGACTCACCCACGAGCTCAACAACCCGGCCGCGGCGGCCGTCCGGGCCACGGCCACCCTGCGCGAACGCGTGGGCAAGATGCGGCACAAGCTGGCCCATATCTCCCAGGGGAACTACCCCCGCGAGGCGATCGCCGAACTCATCGAAATCCAGGAACGCACCGTCGAACGGGTCGCGAAAGCCCCGGTACTGAGCCCTCTGGAAGCCTCCGACCGGGAGGACGAGCTCGCCGACTGGCTGGAGGACCACGGAGTCCCCGAGGGCTGGCGGATCGCGCCGGTCTTCGTCCAGGCGGGCCTGGACACGGACTGGCTGGAGCACGTCGCGGCGAGCGTGGCCGAGGACCTCCTGCCGAGCGCCATCGGCTGGCTGAACTACACGGTGGAAACAGAGCTGTTGATGGACGAGATCGACGACTCCACCACCCGCATCTCCCACCTCGTCGACGCCGCGAAGCAGTACTCGCAGCTCGACCGCGCCCCGCACCGCGTCGTCGACGTCCACGAACTCCTCGACAGCACCCTGCTGATGCTCTCGGGCAAGATCGGGCCCCGGATCCGGGTGGTCAAGGAGTACGACCGCTCCGTGCCGGACGTACCGGCCTACCCCGCGGAACTCAACCAGGTGTGGACGAACCTCATCGACAACGCCGTCTTCGCCATCGGGAGCACCGGCCGCGAGGGCACGCTGACGGTCCGCACGGCTCGATCGGGCGACCGGCTGCTCGTGGAGTTCCGCGACACGGGGCCCGGCATCCCGGCCGAGATCCGCAGCCGCATCTTCGACCCGTTCTTCACCACCAAACCCGTCGGCGAGGGCACCGGCCTCGGCCTGGACATCTCCTGGCGGATCGTGGTCAACAAGCACCACGGAAGCCTCCAGGTCGAGTCCGCGCCGGGGGACACCCGCTTCCAGGTGCTGCTCCCGCTGACCCCACCGGAACCCGATTCCGAGTCCGAGCCCGATCCCGAGCGTTCAGAGGAGCCCGCATGACCGCCATCGACGGAGTCGACCCGAACGTCCCGCCCAGCGGTGCCGGCTGCGTCGAATGCGACGCGCTGGGCGGCTGGTGGTTCCATCTGCGGCGCTGCGCCCAGTGCGGCCACATCGGCTGCTGCGACTCCTCGCCGGCCCAGCACGCCACCGCCCACTGGAAGTCCACCGGACATCCCCTGGTGCAGAGCTACGAACCGGGTGAGGACTGGTTCTGGGACTACGCCGCGAACGAGCTGTACGAGTCCGGCCCTGAGCTGACCCCGCCCTCCGGCCATCCGGCGGACCAGTCGGCCCCGGGCCCGTCCGACCGGCTCCCCGAGGACTGGAGCCGACGGCTCCACCGCTGATCCGGGCGGCTCAGAAGGGCTTCGTCGGCAGGTACTTGCCGTCCAGGGTGATGACCGCGCGCTCGCCGCCGTCGGGGTCGGCGACCTTCTTCACGTCGAGCTTGAAGTTGATCGCGGAGACGATCCCGTCGCCGAGCTGCTCGTGGACCAGTGCCTTCAGCGTGGTGCCGTAGACCTGCAGCATCTCGTAGAAGCGGTAGATCGTCGGGTCGGTGGGGGCGCCGCCGGGGACCGAGCCGCGGGTCGGGATGGTCTGCAGCAGCATCGCGTCGTCGGCGTCCAGGCCGAGCAGGGCGGCAACGGCCTCGGCCGAGGCCCGGGGCAGCGGGTGCTGGCCGAGCACGGCCGCGGTGACGAAGGCGACGGACAGGCCCGCGGCGTCAGCGATCCGCTGCCAGGTCAGGTCCTCGCGGATCTTGGCGTCCACCGCCTTGACGGCCAGGGCCTGACGGGCGGTGTTGTCGAACTGGGCGTGCACCATGAGAGGGCTTCCTTTCGGGTGAGCCGCGCACCGGGGGTGGGGGCGAGCGGCGGATGAAGTGGGCAGACGCGGGCCCGGGGCCCGCGGGGTGGCGGCCGGTCAGGCCGCGGGGGAGGCGGGTACGGAGGAGACGGGTACGGAGGAGCCGAGCTCCTCGACGCCCCCCGCCCGGATGTCGTAGACCCAGCCGCGCAGGGTCACGGACCCCGCGGCCAGGGCGCGGGCCACCGAGGGGTGGGTGGCCAGGTTCGCCAGCTGTGCCCGTACGTTCTCCCGTACCAGCGCCTCGACCCTTCGGGGGTCCTCCCCGTCGCCGGTACGGGCGAGCGAGGCGTCCGCGTGGCGCAGCCATCCGGCGACCGCCGGCGCACCGCTGAGGTCGTGCCGCTCGGCCAGGGCGGTCATCGCGCCGCAGGCGGAGTGCCCGCACACCACGATGTCGCTCACGCCCAGGACCGCGACGGCGTACTCGATGCTGGCCGCCACCCCGTCCGTACCGGGGGCGTGCGCGGGGACGAGGTTGCCGGCGGTACGGATGACGAACAGCTCACCCGGCTCGCTCTGGGTGATCAGCTCCGGCACCACACGGGCGTCGGAGCAGCTGATGAACAGGGTGCGCGGGCGGTGGGTCGTCGCGAGCCGGGCGAAGAGCTCCGCCTTGCCCGGGTAGACCTCCCGCCGGAACTGGGCGACGCCCTCGATGAGGTCGTGCATGGTCACTCCCTTCGATGACTGCCGACCCGTGGGGCCGACGAGATCCACCATGCACGACCTGCACCTATAGCGTCCAAGACGCATTGTCCATGTTTGCTATAGATGGGATCTATACTCGGTGTCATGGCCCTGGAAATCCGTCACCTGCGCTATCTGCTCGCCGTCGCCGAACACGCCAGCTTCACCCGCGCCGCCGAAGAGCTGCGGATCTCCCAGCCGACCCTGTCCCAGCAGGTCAAGCAGCTCGAAAGCACCCTCGGCGTCCAGCTCCTGGACCGCACCGGCCGCGCCGGAGTCCGCCTCACCGACGCCGGCGAAACCTACGTCCACCACGCCCGCCGGGCCCTGCGCGACCTCGCCGCCGCCGAACGTGCCGTCCACGACGTCGCCGACCTCTCCCGGGGCCATCTCCGGCTGGCCGTGACGCCGACCTTCACCGCCTACCTCGTCGGGCCACTGGCGGCGGAGCTCCACACCCGCCATCCCGGCATCACCCTGGACGTCAAGGACATGGCCCAGGACCGCATCGAAACCGGCCTGCTCGCCGACGAGCTCGACCTGGGGATCGGCTTCGACGGCCCGCACCTGCCCGGCATCACCGCGACCCCGCTGTACGCCGAGACCCTCGGCCTCGTCACCGCCGCCCGCCCCGCCGAGGGCCCGCAGGCACTCCGCCCCCTGCCCGTGGCCGCCCTGGCGGACCGTCAACTAGTACTGCTCAGCGGTGACTTCGCCACCCGCGGGCACATCGACACCTACCTGGCCGGGTACCGGGTGCGTCCGCGCATCGCGGTGGAGGCCAACTCGGTCCAGACCCTCACCGAAATCGTCCGGCGCACGGACCTCGCGACCGTCCTGCCCGACGCGGTCACGGAGGACCACCCCCACCTCGCCCCGGTCCCCCTCGAACCGCCCCTGCCCACCCGCACGGTGGCCCTCCTCGGACGCGAGAACGCCTACCGGAGCGCGGCCGCCCGTGCGTTCACCCGGCTCGCACACGACCACGTCCGGACCCGCGGCTACACCCCGGCCTGAGCGTCGACGCCGCGCCCGGTGCGGCGCAGGGCGCCGGGCGTCGTGCCGTACCAGCGCTTGACGGCCCGGCGCAGGGCGCGGGCATCCGCGTAACCGCTCCGGGCGGCGATCGAGTCGACACTGAGGTCGGTGTCGTGCAGCAGCCGGGCGATGTGCTCCCGCCGCAGGGCCTCGACCTCCTCGCTCCAGGTCGTGCCGTGCTCCTCGAGGCGGCGCTGGAGGGTGCGCACGCTGAGGGCCATCCGCCGGGCCACCGAGGACAGTGTCGGCGCGCCCTCGTCGTGGGCGGAGGCCAGGGCGGTACGGAACAGGGCCGGCCAGTCGTGCAACGGGATCGCGCTCGCGAGGTTCTGCTCGGCGTGCCGGCGGAGCACGGCCGACAGCCCGGGCTGGGCGTGCGGGGCCGGGGAGTCCAGGTCGGCGGTGCGGAAGGTGATCGAACTGGCCGGGGCCTCGAACTCGATGCGCCGGGTGCCGTAGAGCTCGACCAGGGCCTCGTGCCGCGCGGGTGCCTTGGCGGCGAGGCGGACGCGCAGGGGAACGAGGCGCCGCCCCGCGGCTTCGCCGAGCCGGCGCCGGTACAGGCCGAGGGCGTAGCCGCGGATGCCGCAGGCCGCTTCGTGGGCGATGTCGGCCCGATTGTCGTGTCCGATGGTGACGTACTCGCCGTCCTCGGTGATCCGCATGCCGTCCGTCAAGGGGTCGGCGACGGTGGCGAAGTAGGCCGCGGCGTCCCGGATCCCTTCGAGCGGAGTGGGCGCGGAGGTGATCAGGTAGTCCCAGACCCCGAGGGTGCCGATGTCCGACTCCCGCGCCAGCAGCACCGACATCTCGGTCCAGGGAGCGTGGGCCGTGGTGAGCTCCGCGATCCGGATGGCCGTGGCCGAAGGGGTGCGGCACAGATCGTCGTTGAGGTGGTGGGGCGCCATGCCCAGCAGGTGCGCGTATCCGTGCGGCCCTATGCCGACCAGCCGCGCGACGGTGACGGTCAGACGGGCGAGGGCGGAGGAGGTCGTCCCCTGATGTGCGTGCGAAACCACAGGGGCAGAGCGTAGTCCAGCGTGAAATACCAGGTCATCCCGGGGGTTGGCGACCTGCTGACCCCAACGCGGCGCCGCAGGGTCCCCCCCCGTGGCGCGGTCGGTCCCCTTGCCGGCACGTACGGCCCTGGGGGAGGTGATCCTCCCGGCGCTAGCGTGACGACCGTTCCCGCGGCGAACGGGCGTCACGAAGAAGGTGGTTGGAGCGGAGTCCCCCCACGGGGGTGGGGGGCTCCCGATCCGGCGAGATGGTCGTGCGGAGCCGGTCGCGAGGGGCCGGGTCGGTCACTCCACCCAGGGCTTCCACACGTTCTCGTTGCGCTCCACCCACTTCTTCGCCGCCTGCTCCGGAGGCAGCTTCTCCTCGGCGATCATCAGGGACACCTCGTTCTGCTGCGCCTTGGTCCAGTGGAACTTCTTCAGGAAGCCGGCCGCCTTTCCGTCCGACTCCGCGAAGCGCGTGTTCAGGTACTTCTGCAGCGGTGTGTTCGGGTAGGCGCAGGCCACCTTCTGCGGATCGTCCGCGCAGCCTTCGGTGTACTCGGGGAGCTTCACCTCGGTCATCGGGACACGCTCGAAGAGCCACTGCGGCTCGTACCAGTACGTCAGGAAGGGCTTGTGCTCCTTGGCGAACTGCTTGATCTGGGTGATCTGGGCCGCCTCGGAGCCGGCGAAGACCACTTCGAAGTCCAGGCCCAGGTTCTTCACCAGTGCCTTGTCGTTCGTGACGTAGGACGGGGAGCCGTCCATCAGCTGGCCCTTGCCGCGGCTCTCGGGGGTGCGCAGCTGGTCGGCGTACTTGTCGAGGTTCTTCCAGTCGGTGACGTCGGGATGGGCCTCGGCGAAGTACGTGGGGACGAACCAGCCGATGTGGCCCGTCACGCCCAGGTCCCCGCCGGGGGTGATGGTCTTCTTGCCCTCTACGTAGCGCTTCTCCTGCTCGGGGTGGCCCCAGTCCTCCAGGATCGCGTCGACGCGGCCCTGGCTGAGGGCGTCCCAGGCGGGGACTTCGTCGACCTGGACGGTGTCCACGCGGTAGCCCAGCTCGTGTTCGAGGAGGTAGGAGGCGACGGCGGTGTTCGCCTGGGCGCCGACCCACGACTGGACGGAGAGGGTGACGGTCTTCGCGCCTTGTGCGGCGGCGTACGGGGACGACTGGCGGGTCATGTCGGCGGCCCCGCAGCCGGTGAGGACGGCGAGTCCGGTCGCGGCGGCGAGGACGGCCGCGCCGCGTCGGCCGCGCGGGATGAGGGGGGTTGCGTCGCGCATGTCAGGCCTCCTTCACGGGCTGGGTGACGCGGTCGAGGAGCAGGCCGAGACAGACGATCGCGGCGCCGGCCACCAGGCCCGTGGCCAGGTCGCCCTGGGCGAGGCCGAGGACGACGTCGTAGCCGAGTGCGCCGCCGCCGACGAGGCCGCCGATGATGACGACGGCCAGGACCAGGACCACGGCCTGGTTGACGGCCAGCAGCAGCGCCGGCCGGGCCAGGGGCAGTTGGACCTGACGGAGCAGCTGCGAGCGGGTCGCGCCGAGCGAGCGGGCGGATTCGACAACGGTCGGGTCCACCTCGCGCAGGCCCTGGACGGTGATCCGGACGACGGCCGGCAGCGCGTACACGACGGCGGCCGCGGCGGCCGGTGCGCGGCCGACGCCGAACAGCGCGACCACGGGGATGAGGTAGACGAACTGCGGCAGGGTCTGGCACACGTCGAGGACGGGCCGCAGCAGCCGCTCGGCGCGGGCGCTGCGGGCTGCTCCCACGGCGATCGCGAAGCCCAGTACGAGGGTGACCGCCACGGCGGCCAGGACCTGGGAGAGCGTGTCCAGGGAGGCTTCCCACACGCCGAGCACTCCGACGGCGCCCAGGGCGAGGACCGCGGTGAGTGCGGTGCGCCACGTGCCCGCGAGCAGGGCGAGAGCGGCGGCCACGAGCAGGAGCAGCCACCAGGGGGCGGCCTGCAGTCCGCTGCGCAGCGGGTCGAGGATCCAGCCGGTGAAGCGGGCGGCCCAGTCGGCGGTGCCGCCGACGACGGGGACGCCGGAGTAGAGGTGGTCGGTCATCCACGCAACGGCCGAGTTCACCGGGGCGGCGAGGGAAACGGTCCAGGACTCGGGCCACAGGCCGCTGCCGGCGATGCGCCCGGCGACGGCGGCGGCGACCGCCGCGAGGAGGGTGAGGAGGCGGCCGTACCAGCCCGAGAACACCCGGCGCAGCAGGTCCTGCTCGCCGACGGGCACGGTGGCGCCGATCCGGCGGCCCGCGGCGTCGGCGGTGCGGTCCAGCACCACGGCGAGCAGCACGATCGGGATGCCCGCGGCCAGGGCGGCTCCGACGTCCACGGAGGCGAGGGCCTGGTAGACGCGGTCGCCCAGACCCCCCGCGCCGATCACGGAGGCGATGACGGCCATGGACAGGCCCGTCATGATGGCCTGGTTGACGCCGAGCAGGAGCTGTCGGCGCGCGAGCGGAAGGCGGGCGGTCAGCAGTCGCTGGCGTCCGGTGGCGCCGAGCGAGGCGGCGGCTTCCATGACTCCCGCGTCGGCCTCGCGCAGGCCGAGGGCGGTGAGGCGGGCCATGGGCGGGGCGGCGTAGACCACGGTGGCGAGGACGGCGGCGGGCACGCCGATGCCGAAGACCAGCACCATCGGCAGCAGGTACGCGAAGGCCGGCAGGATCTGCATGGTGTCGAGTACGGGGCGCAGGGCGCGGTCGGCGCGCGGAGAGAGCCCCGCGGCGAGGCCCAGCAGGGCGCCGAGTGCGACGGAGGCGGCGACGGCGACGGCCATCAGTGCCAGGGTCTGCATGGTCGGCACCCACATGCCGAGCAGTCCGCAGGCGGCGAAGGCGGCGGCGCAGGTCAGGGCCAGCCGGATGCCGGCGAGGCGCCAGGCGACCAGGGCGGCCAGGGCGGTGACCCCGGTCCAGCCGGCGGCGAGCAGGAGCACGTACACGGCGCGGACGGACACCACGACGGCGTTGCTGATGTGGCCGAAGAAGTAGAGGAACAGCGGGTGGTTGTCGCGGTGGTCGATGATCCAGTCGCCGGCGCGGCCGAGCGGGCCGGACAGGTCGACGGCCAGGGCCGCGGGCCAGCTGCCGGCGCCCGGGAAGGCCACGGCGAGCGGGATCAGCAGGGCGACGGCGACGCCCATCGGGAGGAGGACTCCGCGACGCCCGGCGCGGCCGGGCAGGGCTCTGCGGGGGCGGTCCTGCTGCGCGGACGCGGTACGCGAGTGACGCGGGCCGGCGGTCCCTTCGGCGGACTGCGGGGCTTCCGAAGGGGCGTCGTCGCGGGCGTCGGTGCGGGCGTCGGTCGGGGTATGGGTCGGGGTCGCGGTCATGCGCACCACCTCCGGGCATCGGGGACGGGGGGCGCGGGGCGGGCGGGGCGGGTCATGCCGCCACCCCCCGTCCGGTGGGGGCCGGGAGGCCGGCGACGACGGCGAGCAGCCCCGCGTCGTCCACGACGCCCAGGCAGCGGCCGTGGTCGACCACGCGGGCCGGGCCGCCGCTGCGGGCCACGGCCTGGATGGCCTCGACCACGGTGGTGGCGGGGTTCAGCGCGGGTCCCTGTTCGGCCTCGCCCGCGTTGGCGGGGCGCATCGCGGTGCGGACGGTGAGCACCTGTTCGCGGGGGACGTCGCGGACGAAGTCCCGTACGTAGTCGTCGGCGGGCGAGCCGACGATCTCCTCGGGCGTGCCGAGCTGCACGATGCGGCCGTCGCGCATCAGCGCGATCCGGTCGCCCAGGCGCAGGGCCTCGGCGAGGTCGTGGGTGATGAAGACCATGGTGCGGCCCTCTTCGTGGTGGAGCCGGGCGACCTCCTCCTGCATCTCGCGGCGGATGAGGGGGTCCAGTGCGCTGAACGGTTCGTCGAACAGGAGCACTTCGGGGTCGGCGGCGAGGGCGCGGGCCAGGCCGACGCGCTGCTGCTGGCCGCCGGAGAGCTGGGCGGGGCGGCGCTCCTCGAGTCCTTCGAGGCCGACCTTGGCGATGAGTTCGGCGGCCTTGTCCCGGCGGTCGCCGCGGCCGACGCCCTGGATCTCCAGTCCGTACGCCACGTTGTCGAGTACGGAGCGGTGCGGCAGCAGGCCGAAGTGCTGGAAGACCATGGCGGCGCGGCGGCGCCGCAGGTCGCGCAGCCGGGAGGCGTCCATGGCGAGGACGTCCTCGCCGTCGATGGCCAGGCTTCCGGCGGTGGGCTCGATGAGCCGGGTGAGGCAGCGTACGAGGGTGGACTTGCCGGAGCCGGACAGGCCCATCACGACGAAGACCTCGCCCTTGCGGACGTCGAAGCTGACGTCGCGGACGGCGGCGGTGCAGCCGGTGCGCTCGCGCAGTTCGGCGGCGGACAGGTCGGCGTCGGCGGAGCCGGGGACCTTCGCGGCAGCCTTCTCGGGGCCGAAGACCTTCCACAGGCCGTCCACGGCGAAGACGGGGGGTGCGGCGGGGGTGGCAGGGGTCGTGTTCACCGGGTACCGCCTTCGCGGGCGAGCAGTTCGGCTGCCTTCTCGCCGACCATGAGCACTCCGATCATCGGGTTGACCGCGGGCATCGTGGGGAAGACGGAGGCGTCCGCGATGCGGATGCCCTCGAGCCCGCGGATCTTGAGGTCCGGGTCCACGACGGCGCCGGGGTCGTCGGCGGCGCCCATCCGGCAGGTGCCGGCCGGGTGGTAGACGGTGTGCGCGACGGAGCGGGCGTAGGCGCTCAGCTCTTCGTCGCCGGTGATCTCCGGGCCGGGGCACACTTCTCGCTTGAGCCAGCCGGCGAGCGGCTGGGTCGCGGCTATCTCACGGGCGAGCTTGATGCCGTCCACCAGGGTCCGGCCGTCGTAGTCGTCCTCGTCCGTGAAGTAGCGGAAGTCCAGGGCCGGTTTCACCTCGGGGTCCGCGCTGGTCAGGTAAAGGCGGCCGCGGCTGCGGGGCTTGGGGATGTTGGGGGTCATCGAGACGCCGTGCGCGGGCCGTTCGTAGCCGATGCGCTCGGGGTTGTCGGTGAAGGGGACCTGGTAAAAGTGGAACATCAGGTCGGGTCCGGCGGATTCGGGGTCGCGCCGGACGAACAGCCCCGCGTCGCTGTCCATCGCGGAGTTCTCCGGTATCGGGCCGTCGGTCTCCCAGACGATCACCGACTCGGGGTGGTCGAGCAGGTTCTCGCCCACGCCGGGCAGGTCGTGCACCGGGGGGATGCCGAGGGCTTCCAGGTCCGCGCGCGGGCCGATGCCCGAGTGCAGCAGCAGCCGGGGCGTGTCCACCGCACCGGCGCACACCAGTACCTCGCGGCGGGCGGTGACCAGGGACTCCGTACCGTCCGAGGCGCGTACGCGGACCCCGCGCGCCCGGGTGCCGTCGAGTTCCAGGCGGTGGGCCCAGGTCTCCAGGAGGATCGTGAGGTTGGGGCGCTCGTCCATGACGGGGTGGAGGTAGGCCACCGACGCGGAGGAGCGCTTGTTGTCCTCGGGGTGGTAGGCGAGGTCGAAGAAGCCGGCTCCCTCGTGGAAGGGCTTGCGGTTGAAGCCCTCGACGCGCGGGACGCCCAGGGCGCTCTGCGCGGAGTCCACGAAGTCGCGCGCGATGGCGTTGCGGTCTTTCTCGTCCACCGGGACGATGTGGTTGAGGAGCCGGTCGAAGTACGGGTCCATGGCGGCCGCGTGCCAGCCCTCGGCTCCGGACTCCGCCCACTCGTCCCAGTCGGACGGGAGCGGCTTGAAGGCGATGAGGGTGTTGTGCGAAGAGCAGCCGCCGAGGACGCGGGCGCGGCTGTGGCGGATGTGCGAGTTGCCGCGGGGCTGCTCGGTGGTGGGGTAGTCGTAGTCGAGCTCGCCGCCGAGCAGGCCCATCCAGCGGCGCAGGGTGAGGACTTCGGGGCGGTCGACGTCGCTGGGGCCGCCCTCGATGACGGCGACGGTGACGGCCGGGTCCTCGGTGAGGCGGGAGGCGATCACGGAGCCGGCGGTGCCGCCGCCGACGACGACGTAGTCGTACTCCTGCTCCGTGGGGGTGTGGGCGGGGCTGTGCGTGGGGGTCGTCATGCGCTGTTCCTCCTTCAGCCCGCGAACCAGCGCACGGGGCGCGGGGCGAGGTTCTGGTACACGTGCTTGGACTCGCGGTACTCGGCCAGGCCGGACGGGCCCAGTTCGCGTCCGATGCCGGACTTGCCGAAGCCGCCCCACTCCGCCTGCGGGAGGTAGGGGTGGAAGTCGTTGATCCAGACGGTGCCGTGGCGCAGCCGGCCGGCCACGCGGCGGCCGCGGCCCGGGTCGGAGGTCCACACCGCGCCGGCGAGCCCGTACTCGGTGTCGTTGGCGAGCGCGACGGCTTCGGCCTCGGTGCGGAAGGTCTCGACGGTCAGGACCGGCCCGAAGACCTCCTCCCGTACGACGCGCATCCCGCGGTGGCAGCGGTCCAGGACCGTCGGCCGGTAGAAGTAGCCCGGCCCGTCGGGGCGTTCGCCACCGGAGCGGAGTACGGCTCCCTCGGCGAGGGCGGAGGCCACGTACTCCTCGGTGCGTTCGCGCTGGGCGGCGGACACCAGCGGCCCGCATTCCACGCCCGGGTCGGTGCCGCGCCCGAGGCGGATCCGGTCGGCCCGGCGGGCGAGTTCCGCGACGAACCGCTCGGCGACGCTCTCCTCGACGATGAGCCGGGAGCCGGCGGAGCAGACCTGGCCGCTGTGCATGAAGGCGGCGTTGAGGGCCTGGTCGACGGCGGTGTCGAAGCCTTCCTCGGTGGCGCAGGCGTCGGCGAAGACGACGTTGGGGTTCTTGCCGCCGAGCTCGAGCGCGACCTTCTTGACGGAGTCCGCGGCCGCGCGCATCACCTTCTTACCGCTGGTGAGACCGCCGGTGAAGGAGATGAGGTCGACGTCGGGGTGGGCGGCGAGGCGCGCGCCGACGGGCTCGCCGGGCCCGGTGACCAGGTTCGCGACGCCGGCCGGCAGACCGGCCTCCGCCAGCAGGCCGATGAGGGCGACCGTGGACAGCGGGGTGATCTCGCTGGGCTTGAGCACGAACGTGTTGCCCGCGGCGAGGGCGGGAGCGATCTTCCAGGAGGCCTGGAGGAGGGGATAGTTCCACGGGGTGATCAGGGCACAGACCCCGACGGGCTCGTGGACGACGACGCTGTGGACGTCGGGGGTGCCGGCGTCGATCACGCGGCCCGCGCTCTCGCCGGCGACTAGGTCGGCGAAGTAGCGGAAGGCGTCGGCGACGCAGTCCACGTCCACCCGGCCCTCTTCCAGGGTCTTGCCCGCGTCGCGGCTTTCCAGCAGCCCGAGGCTTTCGCGGTCGCGGTGGAGCAGGTCGGCGGTGCGGCGCAGCAGGGCGGCGCGCTCCAGGACGGGGGTCCGGGGCCACTCCCCACCGTCGAAGGCCGCGCGGGCGGCGCTGACGGCCGCGTCGGTGTCCGCGGCGCCGCCCTCGGCGACGACGGCGAGGACCGTGGCATCCGCCGGGTCGAGGACCTCCCGGGTGGCTCCTGTTACCGCGGAACGCCAGGTCCCGGCGATGTGGATGGTCGTCTGCTCGGACACGACTCGTTGTACCTCCGATTCCGGCACCGCGGCTTACCCGCGGTGGTGGTGCTCGTGCCCCCTTGCCCCGGTTCATGGAAGCCATGTCCCATCCGTCACTGGAAGTGACGGGGGTCACCCGCCGTCACCTGGGTGAGATATGGGACGGATCGGTATTTATCGGCACCGGCCGTCCGCCGGATCTCGCGAGCGGCCGCGTCCAGGCGCGTCCGGATCCGGAGCACGCGGCTCACCCGCGGCGCCCGTTTTCGCTGTGGCGATCCGCTCGCGCTCGCCTTCTTGGTGCCGGGTTCCGGCTCGGAGGACGCCCCGCACGTGGCGTTCCTCGTCAGCGGATAAGTGGCCGGCCCGACCGCGGTGACCACGGCCCGCCGCATCTTCCCCGGGCGGTTCCCGCACTTCCACCGGGCCGGCCACGGAGCGGCGCCCCCGGCCGGCGTCGTCCCGTAGCCCGGGCGGCCGGACTTCTGGACCGAAGCGTGCCGGTCTCGTCCCTGCTTCGTAACAGGCGTCTGAGACGCCGCGGATGCGGGAAACCCGTTCATGCAGGCCGGCCGGGGCGCCGGTACGGTGCACGACGGAGGCGACGGCGGCCCGCTGCCGGACCCTTCGTGGCCACCGCGGTCTGCATTCGTCATCGAGAGTCGACAGCGGCCCCACACGGCCGAAAACGGGGGAACACCATGAACACTGCCGCCCGCACGAGTCGCCGGGGCTGGAAGTACTGCGTCCTCGGGGCCGCGACGGTCACCGCCCTGCTCGCCACCACGGCGTGCTCGCCCAGCGGGGACGACGGGGGCGACGGCAAGCCCACGGCCCGGCCCAGCGCCCCGGGCACACCGAGCACCTCCGGGGCCCCGAGCGCGACCGCCTCCCCGAGCACGCCGAAGCCCAGCGCCACGCCCTCGACGAAGCCGACCCCGGCGCCGACCGGCACCGGTGGCAGCGGCGGCTCCGTCGCCCTGTGTGCCCCGGGCGACGTCACGATCACTTCCAGCACCGAGGACGAGGTCGGCAAGGCCGTGCGGCACATCCTCCTCACCCTCACCAACACCAGCAAGAAGCCGTGCAGGGTCTACCACTACCCCCTCATCCAGCTCGGCGACGCCCAGCGCCTGGTTCCCGACATCAAGGAGAGCGCCTCGATGCCCGGGACGCCGTACGACACCATCGAGCCGGGCAAGCAGACGCACGCCGCACTGCTCCTGAACGGCCCCATGGACGAAGCCCCGGCGAAGACCATGACCGTCCAGCTGCAGGACACCAAGCCCGGGAGCAAGCTGGGTGCACCGATCAAGGTCTCCTTCCCCGGCGTCGACACGGTGTACTACAACGACTTCGCCAAGGTCACCCACTGGATGACCGCCCAGGGTCTGGCCCTGCGCTTCATCATGTCGTCCTGACGATCCGGCCCCCCGAGCGGTCGCCGCAGTCCTCTAAAGTGGCCCCACCGGCCGTCCGTGCGCCCGTGCGCGCGGACAAAGGCCTTGTGGACAGGGGGAGTCGGTGGAGTCACTGCGGCCCGGCGACCCGCCGGAGATCGGCGGGTACCGCCTGCTGGCACGGCTCGGCGAGGGAGGCATGGGCGAGGTCTTCCTGGCCCGTACGGCGTCCGGCCGGCCGCTGGCCCTGAAGACCGTCCACCGGGAACTGAGCCGGGATCCCGACTTCGTCGACCGCTTCGCGCGGGAGATCCGCGCCAACGACCGCGTACGGTCCGCCTGGACGGTCTCGGTGGTGGACTTCAGCGCCCCCGGGGCGTCCCCCCAGTGGCTCGCCACCGAGTACGTCCCCGCGCCCTCCCTGGGCGAGTGGGTGCACCGGCACGGACCGCTGACCGGGCCGGCCCTGTGGAGCCTGACCCGGGAACTCCTCGCCGCGCTCGCGGCCGTACGGGCGGCCGGTGTGGTGCACCGTGACATCAAGCCGGGGAACGTGCTGCTCGGCCGGGAGCGGCCCTTCCTCATCGACTTCGGCATCGCGCGCGCCGTGCACGACCCGCGCCACACCCGTACGGGAGCGGTCATCGGCACTCCCGGCTTCCTCGCGCCGGAGCAGGCGACCGGGGCCGTGGCCGAGGCCCCGGCGGACGTGTTCTCGCTCGCCGCGGTGCTCGTCTACGCGGCCACCGGCCGCAGCCCCTTCCTGGCCGACGGCGAGGAGCTGGAACTCCCCGGCCTCCTCTACCGGATCGTGCACGACGAGCCCGCCCTCGACGGCGTTCCGGACGGGCTCCGTCCCCTTCTGGGGGAGTGCCTGGCCAAGGCCCCGCGGGAGCGCCCGACCGCCGAGGAGGTACTGGCCCGGGTCGGCGCGGCGGGGGAGGAGTGGAGCGCGGCGGTACCGCCGTCGCTGGCGGCGGACGCCGCCCACCGCGAGGCCGGACTCGCCCGCGCCCTGGCGGCGTCCCAGCCGCTCCCCGTGCCCGCCCCCATGCCGCCGGTTCCGCCGACGCCGCCCCCGGCGTTCGCCGTGTCGACGCCGTCGACGGCCGCTGCCCTTCCCGGCGCGCCACGACGCGTGCCCTGGGCGGCAGGGGCGGCTGTCGCGGCCGTCCTCGTCGTCGCGGCCACCCTCGTGATCAAGATGCCGTGGAACGGAACCGGAGACGGGAACGAAGGCGGGAACGGAGCTGCGAACGGAGCTGCGAACGGAGGTGGCGCGGGAGCCGGGGCGAGCTCGGCGCCACCGTCCGCTCCGTCCACGGCGATCCCCCCGTCGTGGGTCGGCACGTGGACCGGTACCGGACCCGGCACCCCCGACGCCGACGGATTCACGCGGGCCAGGACGGGCGCGTTCTCGGTCACGGTCACGCTGAACCCGGGTTCCGTCGGAGACCTCGTGGGACGGCAGGTCAGCGACGTGAAGGAGGTCGCCTCGGGGCGCAACCTGGGGTGCACGGAGGCCCTGGAACTACGGCAGACGAGCGGGGACAGGTCGGTCTTCGCCGCGGTGACCAGCCATCCGACCGACCCCGCGGCCACCTTCGACTGCCCCAAGGGCAACCTCTACGTGCTGACCCTGACGGAGCCCGACCGGCTGACCCTGGAGGCCGAAGGAGCCCAGTCGGCCGGCGCCCCCGGGACACTGACCCGCAGCCGCTAGGCCGTGGAGGGGAACGCGGCCGCCGTCGGCCCGAACGCTCAGACCTGACCGACGCCGAACCGCCGACCGGGCCGTGCGGACAGACGGCCCGCCGCGCCGTGGCCGAGCCAGCCGGCCGCTGCGCCGACCGCGTACCAGAACAGGTCGGGCGCATTGAAGGTGGACCCGAGGACGAGGCGGGCGAGCACGCTGTGCCGGGAGAGCTCCGCCGGTACCCCGGTGAGCTGGAGGAACTCCACCGCCCAACTCACCGCGAGAGCGCCCGCGGCGGCCCGCCGTGCCGTCACCCGGGGCATGGCCGCCACCACGAGGGCGAAGACCAGCACGGTGTACAGCGCGTCTCCGCCGTACTTGGCGAGGCTCCCCGTGGCCACGACCCGTAGCCCCAGCCCCGCGCCGACGGTCACGATCACCGCCCCGGCCGCCGCGAGACGGGTGCGGGTGCGGCCCGACAGGGCCCGGGCACGGCTTGCGGGCACGGAGGTGGTCACGGGACCACCCTGCCAGACGCGCGTCGCCCACCGGCTCCGGGCCCGGCTCCCGCCTCCGGGCCCGGCTCCCGCCTCCGGGCCCGGCTCCCGCCTCCGGGCCCGGCTCCCGCCTCCGTCGCGCGGCGGAGGGCGGAGCGGACCACGTACCCAGGCCGCTTGAGTAGCGCGACTCATGACGGACCGGCCCACGGCCGACACGCTGAGGCCACGAAGACGCACACCCCGTCCCGGAGGTTCCATTCCATGATCAGCCACCTCGCCGCCGTCCTGGCCCCGGTGTTCGGGCGGATGACCGTGTCCGAAGACGCGTCGGGCCCCGTAGCGGGCGGGACCATCCTGGCCGCCAACCACACCAGCCTGGCCGACCCCGTCATCGTGGTCGCCGCCCTGCGCCGGCTCGGCGTCGACCCCGTGATCATGGCCACGGCGGGGCTGTGGCGGATCCCGGTGCTGGGTGGGGCGCTCGCCCGGGAAGGGCACGTACCGGTCCGCCGGGGAACGGCCGACGCGGCGGGTTCGCTCGCCGACGCCGCCGGGGCACTGGCGGCGGGGCGGTGCGTGCTGATGTACGGGGAAGGCGGGATTCCCGCCCGCCGCGACTCCGGGGAAGCCGCGCCCCTGCCCTTCCGTAGCGGCTTGGCCCGCCTCGCCCTGGCCACCGGGGCACCCGTCCGACCCGTCGGTCAGGCGGGCGTGCGCCGCGTGAGCTCCGGGACGACGGCCAAACAGCTCGCCGGAGTCCTCACGGCCCCGGTCCGCCGGCCACGCGTACACGTCCACGTGGGCGCGCCCCTGTTCCTGCCGGACGGCGTACCCGAGGCAACGGCCGCGGCCTACGGGGCGGTCACCTCGGCCTGGCAGACCGCACTGTCCGGGCTCGCCGGCGCGAGTGGGTAGGGTCATCGGGAGCCGTCGCGAGCGGAGCGCGGCCAGTTCGGGGGAGAGCGAAGTGGACCGGAAGCAGCGGGCCCTCCTGGCCGGTCTCGGGGCGCTGGGGCTCGTGGCCGTCGGGATCTACGCCCTGACCGGCGCACGATCCGTGGAGCCGGGTCCCTTCGCCGCCGATCCCCAGTGCCGCCGGGTCCTGGCGGGGCTTCCCGATGAACTGCTCGGGGAGGAGCGCGACTCGGTCGAGGGAGCCGGCGCCGCGAGCTGGGGCGGTGGCGCCATCGTGCTGCGCTGCGGTGTCGAGCCCCTTGCCCCTACCGTCAACGCCTGCATGAACGTCAACGGCACCGATTGGGTCCTCGACGAAGAGCGAGCCGGGCGCGCGGGGCCGCGGGTGCTCACCACGTACGGACGGATCCCCGCGGTGGAGGTGGCGTTCACCGAGGACGACCAGCTCGCCGGGGACGCCCTGGCCGTCGTCGACAAGGCCGTACGGGACCTCCCCCAGCAGTCGAAGTGCATCGGGCTGGGCGAGACCTGACGGATCGCGGCGAGCAGCCGTACCGAGGTCGGTTGCCCTGGAACACGCCCGTCCGCCCGTACGGACGTTCTAGCGTGCCGGTCATGATCTCGCTCAGGATTCGGCGGGCCCTGCTGCTCGCCCTCGCATCCGTCATGCTCTGCGTCCCCCAAACGGCCGCCGCCCAGAGCCCCACGGCGCCCGCGGGCCCCGCGCCCGCGTCGGCGGCGACGCCCGACCGTCCCTCCTACGAGGTGTCGCTGCGCGGCGACGCCGACGGCTCGCACTGGACCGGCCGCCAGACGGTGTCCTTCCGCAACTCCGCCCATACTCCGCTGCGTTCGGCCGACGTCCGGCTGTGGGGCAACGGCGCCGACGGCTGCGGAACCCCCGAGGCGCCGTCCCCGGTCCGGGTCGGCGCGGTCACCGGAGGCACCCCGCGACCACTGACCGTGGACTGCACCGCCCTGCGGATCGACCTGCCCGCGCCGCTCCCGTACGGGGCCCGGACCAGCATCTCCTTCGATGTGGCCATCACCGTCCCGGACCGCGTCCACCGCATCGGCAAGGACGGCGCGCACCGCTACCTCGGCAACGCGCTGCCCCTGCTGTCCGTTCGCGACGCCCAGGGCCGCCACCTCGACCCGGACGTCGGCTTCGGCGAGAGCTTCCACACCCTGACCGGCGACTTCCGCGTCGTCCTCGACCATCCCAGCGCGCTCGTCGTCCCCGCGACGGGCACGACCACCCGCCGCGCGGGCGCGCCCGGCCGCACGGTCACCACCAGCGTCGCGCACGGGGTACGGGACTTCGCGTGGGCGGCGGGCCCCTTCCTGTCGAAGACGGTGACCACGCCCGGCGGAGTACGGCTGAACGCGTACTGGACCGCGGCCACCCCGCCCGAGGGCGTCGCCCTGGCCCTGAAGGACGGCACCGGCTCCGTCGACGAGTTCGGGAAGCGGTTCGGACGCTACCCGTACGGCGAGCTCGACCTCGTCATGAGCGAGAACCTCGACGACTTCGGCAGCATGGAGTTCCCGGGCCTCGTCCTGCTGTGGACCGAATCGGACGAGTCCGGCGCCGTCCACGAGATCGCCCACCAGTGGTTCTACGGCATCGTCGGCAACGACCAGTTCGCCGATCCCTGGTTGGACGAAAGCTTCGCCCAGTACGCGAACGAGTCGTACTACGGCATCGACACCACCACCTGCTGGGAGGACAGGGGCGCCTGGCCCAGCGACACGGCCGCCCTGACCCGCCCCATGTCCTACTACGCGGACGGCCACCGCTCGGAGTACGTCCGGGTCGTCTATCACCGCGGCTCCTGCGCCCTGCACGACCTGGAACGCGCTCTGGGCGCCCCGGCGATGGCGGCCATGCTGCGTGGCTACGTCCGCGACCACTGGCTGGGGGTCTCCACCACCTCGGACTTCAAGCGCGCGGCCCAGGCGGCGACGGCCCGGGACCTCACCCCGTTCTGGGCGGAACACCGGATCAACTGAAGAGGTCCGAGACGAAATCCGGGGGCGCGAACCGATCTTCCGATGGCACCATCCCGTGTCATGGCAGATGACAGCAGCAGCACCTTCCAGGCAGGTCAGACGGGCTTGATCGTCAGGATCCCGGAGGCGGAGCCGGCCGTCCGCGCGTGGCGTGAACGGCTGGACCCGTCGGCCCGCGCCGGGGTTCCCGCACACGTCACCGTGCTCTTCCCGTTCCTGGAGGAGAGCCGGATCGATCCGCTCGTCCACACCGACCTGGCGGAGGTTCTGGGCCGCCACCAGGCCTTCGACCTGCGCTTCGAGCGGTGCGGACGACTTCCGGAGGTCTCGTACCTCGTGCCGGAACCCGCCGCGCCGCTGATCCGGCTCACGGAGGCGATCGCCGAGCGCTGGCCCGAGGCTCCGCCGTACGGCGGCCGGTTCGCCGAGATCGTGCCGCACCTGACCGTCGCCCAAGGGCAGCAGGACGCGGTCCTCGAGGAGATCGAGGCCGACCTCGGCGACAGGCTCCCCCTCACCTCCCGCGTCTCGTCGGTCGAGCTGATGGTCCACGACGGCGCGAAGTGGCGGGTACGGGCATCGTTCGCGCTCGCCGGGCCCGCTCCCCGACCCCTACGGCGCCCCTGAACGATCTGGGGGGCGGTGTCGGGGTCGGACCCGGGTCGCTCCCCGATGTCCGGCGCGAGCGCCGTCCGTAGCGTCGTTCCCATGTGGAGAAACGGGAAGAACGGGACCGGCGGCAGGCGCCGGATGTCGCCCTGGAAGCGGGTGCTGCTGATCCTCTGTTCGCTGGCCGCGGCCTTCGCGCTGGTCATCGGGGTGCTCTTCACCTGGCTCTACACCGGAGCCAAGGTGTCCACCTTCGGGGCGGTGGACTTCCGCAACGCCCTCGCCGTGCCGCCTCTCGCGGCGTCCACGGTGGAGGCCGACGGAACACGCGTCTTCGACCTGCGGATGCAGGCGGGAGAAACCGAGTTCACCCCGGGGAGCAAGACCCCCACCTGGGGGTTCAACGGGAGTTACCTCGGTCCCACCCTCCGCGCGGCGAAGGGGGAGAAGGTCCGGGTGAAGGTGGCCAACGCCCTGCCCGAGGCCTCGTCCGTCCACTGGCACGGCATGCACCTGCCCGCCGCGATGGACGGCGGCCCGCACCAGGCGGTTCCGGCGGGCGGCAGTTGGACCCCCGAGTGGACGGTCGAGCAGCCGGCCTCGACCCTCTGGTACCACCCGCACCCGCACGGCGCGACCGAGTCGCACGTGCAGCGCGGCCTCGCGGGCCTGTTCCTCCTGGACGACGCGCGGTCGGCGGTCCTGCCGCTGCCCAAGACCTACGGGGTCGACGACATCCCGGTCATCGTCCAGGATGTGTCCTTCGACGGCGCGAAGTTCGACCACGGCCACAAGCTGATGCGCAACGTGGGCTTCCTCGGCGACCGGACGATGGTCAACGGCACGCTGGACCCGTATGTCACCGTCCGGGACGAGCTGGTCCGGCTGCGCCTGCTCAACGCCTCCACCGCCCGCGTCTACACCTTCGGCTTCGACGACGGCCGGGAGTTCCGGCAGATCGCCTCGGACGGCGGCCTCCTCGAGGCCCCGCACGCGACCGACCGCTTGCGGCTGTCGCCGGGGGAGCGTGCGGAGATCGTGGTCCGCATACGGCCGGGCGAGCGGACGGTCCTGCGCTCCCATCCCCTGGACGCCGGGCTGGACTTCTGGAACCAGCGCTTCGGGGGCGGCGACGACTCCTTCGACGTGATGCAGCTGCGCGGAGCCCCCACCCTGCGGCCGTCGGCCGAGCTGCCGCGGACGCTGACACCACCCTCGACGCTCCCCACCGGCGAGGACTCCGTACGCGGCCGCTTCTTCGACCTCAAGATGTCCGGCATCAACGGCCGGAAGATGGACATGTTCCGGGTGGACGAGACGGTCACCCGCGGCACGGCCGAGACCTGGACCCTGCGCAACGACGACGGCATGCCGCACAACTTCCACGTCCACGACGTCCGGTTCCGCGTGCTCGACATCAACGGCGCGGCCCCTCCACCGTCGTTGCGCGGACCGAAGGACACCGTCTTCATCCCGTCCGGCACGACGGTCCGCATAGCCATGCGGTTCGAGGGCCCCGCCGACCCGGACACCCCGTACATGTACCACTGCCACCTCCTCTACCACGAGGACGAGGGCATGATGGGCCAGTTCACCGTGACGGATCCGGGCGGCCCGCCGCCGCCCGCCAAGCTCCCGCCCGCCCCCGGCACACACCAGCACGCGGGCGCGCACCCCTAACGGACGGAGACGTACCGATCGGGCCGCCCGCCCGGGGCGATGGTCACTTCGTGGACCATGCCTTCCTCGGTGGTCATACGAATCCGGTCGGGAGCCGCCCACACGGTCTCCCTGAGCGAGTTGTCCTCGTCGTCGCCGTTGAAACAGCCGACGGTCCATCGGCGTTCCCGCGGCGGGTTCCCCTGGTGCAGATAGACGCACCACACCGGGTCGAGGTTTCCGCTCCGTGCCACCACCACCAGGTGGCGATCGCTGCGGCCCGGGGCCGACTCGGTGCTCAACACAGTGTCCGAACCCCCGAACAGTACGAAGACGAAGCCCCCGAAGAGCGGCAGGGGGACGCCGGGGCGGGGGCGATGGCGCCCGGGGGAGGGAAGGACCACGTGGGCGGTCAGCGTCCTTCGGCCGTGGCGGCATTCCGGGGCGTGCCGGTGGACACCGGCGGACCCGCCTTCTTCAGGGGGACCTCGATGACGAAGAGCGCGGCGACGAAGCCGAGTGCGCAGACGATCGCGGCGGTGAGGAAGATGTGGCCGGTGCCGTCCGTGACCGCGGTGAGGTAGGCGTCCTTGGCTCCGGCGGGCAGATCGCGCAGGGTGTCCGGGCCGGTGTCCCCGCCGGCCGGCAAGGTGGGCTGGACGGCGCGGGTGAACAGCGAGCCGAAGACGGCGACGCCGAGCGAACCGCCCAGGGTGCGGAAGAGGTTGACCGAACTCATGGCCGCGCCCATGTCGCGCAGCGAGACGCTGTTCTGGGCGATGGTGCCGGCCATCTGCAGGGTGAAGCCGAGGCCGATGCCGACGAGGACCATGTAGAGGCTGGTCAGCAGGGACGAGGTGTGGGCGTCCATGGTGGCCAGCAGGCCGAGCCCGGCAGTGAGGAACAGGGTGCCGACGACGGGGAACATCTTGTACGTGCCGGTGGCGGACATGACCTTTCCGGCGATGGCCGAGACGATCACGACGGGGATCATCATCGGGAGCATCAGCAGTCCGGAGTTGGTGGCCGAGGCGCCCTGGACGGTCTGCTGGAACAGCGGCAGGTAGAGGCCCGCGCCGAACATGACCACACCGGCGGCCAGGATCAGGACCATCGCGAGCGGGTAGTTCCGGTGCCCCGTGAACACGCTCAGCGGCAGCAGCGGCTCACTGACCCGCTTCTCCACCTGGATGAACAGGACCAGGCCCACCATCGCGGCGGCGCCCAGCGACAGGATCTGCCAGGACCCCCACGCGTACGTGCTGCCGGCCCAGGTGGCGGCCAGGACGATCGCGGTGATGGACAGGGTCAGCAGGGCGATGCCCGCCCAGTCGATCTTCGCCCGGATGCGCGTGGCGGGGATCCGGAGCTTGCGCCACAGCCAGACCAGGGCGAGGAGCCCGATGGGGAGGTTGATGTAGAAGGCCCAGCGCCAGTCGAAGTGGCCGGTGACGAAGCCGCCCAAGAGCGGTCCGCCGATGGTGCCGATCGCCATCACGGAGGCGGTCATGCCCTGGTACTTGCCCCGCTCGCGCGGCGGTACGAGGGCTCCGATCAGTGCGAAGGCGCCCGCACCGATGCCACCGGCGCCGATGCCCTGCACGACGCGGTAGGCGATCAGCTCGCCCATCGAGCCGGAGGTCCCGCACAGGGCGGACCCGAGGATGAAGACGGCGATCGAGGCCAGGTACATGGGCTTGCGGCCGAAGAGGTCGCCGAACTTGCCCCAGATCGGCGTGGTGACGGCGGTGACCAGGGTGTAGGCGGTGACGACCCAGGAGATGTGCTCCAGGCCGCCCAGATCGCCGACGATCGTGGGCATCGCCGTACTGACGACCATGTTGTCGAGCATCGACAACAGCATCGCGAGCATGACGCCGAGCAGTACCCAGCGCACGTTCTTCGGTACGGCCGCGGGGCCGGCTGAGGGGAGGGAAGTGGTCGTGGACATGGCTGATCACCCCTTTCGGGCGTGAAGGAAGGAGAAGGACGAGGAGGAGGCGAGGAAGAAGCCCCGGCTCGCTCACTCTTCCAGAAAACCATCACCGCTCAATAAGTGCAACCGCTAAACTTATAAATCTGTACACCCTGAGGATGCGCCGGCCGCGGGCCGGAGCCGGTGGGAGGAAAATGCGTCGACAGCGCCCCTCGGCGCCGGGCAAAGTGGCCGCCCGTGACGAGCAGTGAACTGTGGACCCGCGCGACCGCCGACCGCTACGACGCCGAGGAGGCCGAGACGTCCTCGGCCGCCGCCCTCGGGCCGACCCTCGCCTTCCTCGCGGAGCTCGCCGGAGACGGCCGGGCCCTGGAGTTCGCCATCGGGACCGGACGTGTGGGCGTCCCGCTGCGGGAGCGCGGCGTGCCGGTGGTGGGCATCGAGCTGTCCGGGCACATGGCGGCGGTGCTGCGCCGAAAGGTCGACGAGGACACGCTCCCGGTGGTCATCGGCGACATGGCCACCACGGTCGTCCCCGGCACGTTCACCCTGGTCTATCTCGTCTACAACACGATCACGAACCTGCTCACGCAGGACGAGCAGGTCGAGTGCTTCCGCAACGCCGCACGCCATCTGGAGCCCGGCGGCCGGTTCGTCATCGAGCTGGGCGTGCCGCCGCTGCGGCTCCTGCCGCCCGGCCAGGTCGCGGTGCCGTTCGACGTCTCCGAGCAGTACCTCGGCTTCGACACCTTCGACCTGGTCGAGCAGATCCTCGTATCGCACCACTTCACCCGCGAAGGCGGCGGCGAAGACGCCCGCTACCGCCGCGACAACTCCCGGCACCGCTACGCCTGGCCGGCGGAACTCGACCTGATGGCACGGATCGCCGGGCTGGAGAAGGAACATCGCGTCGCGGACTGGGACGGGGCGCCGTTCACCCAGGACTCCGCGAAGCACATCTCCGTGTGGCGCAAGCCGCCCGAGTCCTAGGTCGTCTCTTTCGGATCTTGTCGGCCGAGTCCGCGTCGTCTGGTGCCGTGCCTGGGCGTGCTGTCGGGGCGCTCGCGTACTGGGCGTACGTGGTCGCCTCGGCAGTGCGGCCAGGCGCGGTGCCAGGCGTCGCGGGCCCGGCAAGATCCGAAAGAGACGGCCTAGG